>NZ_JAAHGH010000031.1:22669-68760 GCF_010672525.1 Okeania sp. SIO2B3
AAAATCAGGAGAATGGTAGTAGTCAGCTGCGGGTATTGCCAGCACAAAAATTACGGTCTTACCTGAAGCAGAAGTTGCCAGAATATATGGTTCCGCTTACTTATGTTTTGCTTGAGGATTTACCTTTAACTGCTAATGGTAAAGTTGACCGTAAGGCATTGCCAGTAATCGATTTTGGCAGTCTGTCACAAGATTTTGTGGCTCCGGAAACAGCAACGCAAAAGGAATTAGCACATATATGGGTACAAATTCTGGATCTAGAAAAGGTAGGTATACATGACAACTTCTTTGATTTGGGAGATTCCTTGATCGCGACTCAAATTGTGTCTCGAATTTGTGATACTTTTGAAGTCGAATTTCCTTTGATAAATTTGTTTGAGTCACCTACTATTCAAGAATTATCCAACATCATTGATAATATGATTTGGGCAGATTCGGCTACAGTTTCAGGCGATCGCGATATTTTAGAATCAGGAGAAATTTAATGAAGTCAGAAGTCAGAAGTCAGAAGCGAGTGTGTAATTCTGAGGTTCCCTCAGAATGTAAGACACACTCAAGACAGTCAGAAGTGATTTTTGTAACGGGTATTTGAGCAAGGATTCAAAAAAAATTCGCCTTTTAAGGCGGGGTTTTAGACCCTTATGATTTTGATAACCTAAAGAGGTAATATCATGTCCGGTTGAACAGTTATAAATAAATAATATCATGTCCGGTTGAATAATTAGACTTTGGTGGAAGGAAGGCAGGAGGCAGGAGGCAGGAGGCAGGAGGTTTTCTCAAGAGTGTCACCTTAATTTTATACACGCTCCGATGCTACCGGACATGATATAACTAACCCACCCCTCCCCCTCCCAGGAGGGGCGAGGGGTGGGTTGACTCCTTAGATATGACCTCGAAAAACTAGATCAATAAACAATTCAATTATTAAAGGTAAAAATGAATCAAGAAAATAGCAATATACAAACTTTTTTAACTGAACTTCGTAATCTTCAAATCAAATTGTGGCTGGAAGGTGAACGTTTACGTTACACTGCACCTCAAGGGACAATGACTCCTGAATTACTACAACAAATTAAGGAGAAAAAGCCAGAGATTATTGATTTTCTCAAACAGGTTAGTCGGAAAACAGTAACATCTATTAAACCTGTATCAAGAGAACAAGAATTACCATTGTCATTTGCTCAACAAAGACTGTGGTTTATCGAAAAAACCGGGTTAAGTGGTAATGCCTACAATATGCCTTTAACTCTACATTTAGTGGGTAAATTAGACAAAATTGCTTTACAACAAAGTCTCGATCAAATCATTGCTCGCCATGAAACTCTCAGAACTACTTTTAGTTCTATCAAGGATAAAGCAGTACAAGTAATTAGACCTCCTTTTGCACTTTTACTACCATTACAAGACCTCAGTGAGTTAACCCCTTCTCAACAAATTGCACAAATACAACCTTTACTTCAACAAGAAATTGAGCAACCATTCAATATTGAAGTAGAACCACCTATAAGGGCAAGACTATTTCAACTAGGAGCTACCGAACACGTACTCTTAATTACATTACATCACATCGCCTCTGACGGTTGGTCTCTGAATGTATTGACATCTGAACTATCAGCTAATTACACTTCAGCAGTAACTAAAAAACCATCCCCTCTGTCACAACTCCCCATACAATATGCTGATTTTGCGGTCTGGCAGCGGAATTATTTACAAGGTCAGACTCTGGAAACACAAATAGACTACTGGAAACAAAAGCTCAAAGAAATACCTCAACTGCAACTACCCACAGACTATCCTCGTCCCGCAGTGGAAAGCTTCAAAGGAGCAGGTTTACCAATAAATTTATCACCATCACTAACCTCAAAATTAAAACAACTGACTCAACAGCAGGGTGTAACTCTATTTATGACCCTCTTAGCAGGGTTCAAAGTATTACTACATCGGTATAGTGGTCAAGAAAAAATAGCAGTAGGTTCACCCATTGCGAACCGTAACCGCAGTGAAATAGAAGGGTTAATCGGTTTTTTTGTTAACTCCCTAGTTATGTATACAGACTTGGAGGGAGAACCAAGTTTTATAGAAGTTATCAAAAGAGTGCGGCAGACAGCTTTAGAAGCTTATGCTCACCAAGACTTGCCTTTTGAGAAACTGGTAGAAGAGTTACAACCAGAACGTTCTCTCTCGAAAAATCCTCTATTTCAGGTATCATTTGCTGTGCAGCAGTCTGGAGTAGGAAAGCCATCCTTTAGCTTACCGAATTTAGACGTGAGTTGGTATCAAGGAACAGGGGGAGAAATGACTGTGCGGTTGGATTTGGAATTACACCTGTGGGTAGAGGGAGAAGAAATCAAAGGATTATGTGCTTACAATAGAGATTTATTTGAGGCGGAAACTATTAACCGAATGTTGTCACATTATCAAAACTTGTTATCGGCAGCAGTGGAGAACCCAGAGTTACCTATTGGGAAACTGCCTTTGATGAGTCAGACAGAGCAGCAACAGTTGTTGGTAGAATGGAATAATACAAAAACAGATTACTCATCGGAAAAATGTATCCATGAATTATTTGAGAGCATTGTAGAAACAACGCCCGATGCAGTAGCAGTAGCATTTGGAGCAGAAAAGCTCACTTATTCTCAGTTGAATAGGAAAGCTAACAAACTAGCTCATTATTTGCAAAAGTTGGGCGTAGGCCCAGAAGTGCTAGTGGGTATCTGTGTCGAGCGTTCGGTGGAGATGATAATCGGTATACTCTCCATACTCAAAGCCGGAGGAGCTTATGTGCCATTAGATCCAAGTTATCCACAATTGCGCCTCAATTATATGATTGAAGACGCACAACTGTCTGTATTGCTAACTCAACAACAATGGCTAAATTATTTGCCAGATACCATAGAATCTGTCATTTGTCTAGATACAGATTGGGAAATGATTAGTCAAGAAAGCACTGAAAATTTAGGAACTCTGGTAACAGTCGATCGGTTTGCTTACGTCATTTATACTTCAGGTTCTACAGGTCAACCAAAGGGAGTAACCATTCCCCATCAAGGATTATTAAATCTAGTTTTCTGGCATCAACGTACTTTTGAAGTATCTCCATCAGATAGAGCATCTCAAATAGCTGGAGTAGGTTTTGATGCTTCTGTATGGGAAATCTGGCCTTACTTAAGTGCTGGTGCTAGTTTACACTTGATCGACTCTGAAACTCGTCTTTCAGCAGAAGAACTTAGAGATTGGCTAATTTCAGAAAAAATCAGTATTAGTTTCGTACCAACCCCTCTATTAGAAAACTTGTATGTCCTGGAATGGCCGGCAAACATCCCATTGAGAACTGTGTTAACAGGTGGGGATAAGCTTCATCATCGTCCACCTGCTTCCTTACCTTTTCGTGTAGTTAATAACTACGGCCCGACAGAGAATACAGTTGTTACTACTTCGGTATGGGTATCTCCCGATCCACTTAGTAAATTATCACCTCCTATCGGTAAACCCATATCTAATACCCAAGTATATATTCTAGATTCATGTTTACAACCAGTACCTGTAGGAGTGCCAGGAGAACTACATATTGCTGGAGATGGACTAGCAACAGGCTACTATAATCGCCCCGAACTCACAACAGCTAAATTTATTTCTAATCCCTTCGATCGCTCAAAAGTTACAAAATTATATAAGACAGGAGATTTAGTACGTTATTTATCTGATGGAAATATCGAATTTCTCGGTCGCATTGACCAGCAAGTAAAAATTCGTGGATTCCGTATTGAAATAGGGGAAGTTGAAGCGACTCTCAGTCAAAATCCCACGGTTAAAGAAACAGTAGTCGTAGCTAGGGAAGACAACCCTGGGGACAAACGTTTAGTAGCATATATAGTGCCGGAAAACGAAACTACTACTGCTAACCTAGAATTATCAGATACTCAACTTAAAAGTTGGCAAGAAATATTCAACCAGCAAGTCTACTCTCAACTTACTCAAATCACCGATCCTCTGTTTAATAGCGAAGGTTGGTTAAGCCACTATGATAACCAACCCATACCAGAAGTTCAAATGCGAGTTTGGGCTAAAGATATTGTCAGCCAAGTATTAGCCAACAAACCTCAGAGGGTATGGGAAGTAGGATGCGGCACCGGAATGCTACTATTCCAAATTGCACCCCACGCGGAAGTTTATTATGGTACAGATATTTCTAATGTGTCTCTGGAGTATATTCAAAAACAAATAGCACAACATCCAGATAAATATGCTCATGTAACTCTGGCTCAGAAAGAAGCACAAGATATGGCAGATGTTAGTGACAATAGCTTTGATGTAGTGCTTCTGAGTTCTATTGTTCAGTATTTCCCCAGTACAGATTATCTGTTGGAAGTTATAGAAAACAGCATTCGGGTAGTTAAGTCTGGTGGAGTAATTGTACTCGCAGATATTCGTAGTCTGCCACTAATGAAAGCATTTCATAGTTCAGTGGAACTCTATAAAGCTACCCCATCTCTGTCAGCGAACCAACTAAAAGAACGCATAGACAGACTTATCCAGCAGGAAAATGAATTGTTTGTATCGCCGGAATTTTTTGTCGCCCTCAAAGAGAAATATCCAGAAATTACTCATGTACAAATACGTTTACAGAGAGGCAGTGAACTTAATGAACTTAATAAATATCGCTATAGTGTGTTCTTACACATTCAATCGCAAAATAAATCGGCGATCGCTACACAAATCTCGGAAAAAACTGGTATGTCAACAGGGGAAATTGAGACATATCTGAGAGAAAAGCAACCAGAATCGATCTGTTTTAGTAGTCTAGTTAATAGTAGGGTAGCTGCTGACATGAGTACAGTAGAATTACTCTCACAACCAGATTTAAAACTGAACGTGCAACAGTTTAGACAAAAATTACACCAACAGCAAATTGAGACAGTAGATCCGGAACAACTACATCAACTAAGCACTAAACTGGGGTATAAACTAGAGTTATGTTGGTCGCCCGAGGGTAAAATAGGAGATTTTGATGCAGTGTTCGTGCGCGATGAGTTAGCAGCAGAAGCAATAGTGTTAACACCATTAACTCAACAATTGATCGCAGAAACTAACTGGCATCGTTACGGCAATAATCCCTTGCAGACTCAGACTGTGAAACAACTCATACCAGAATGGAGAGAATATCTGGAACAGAGGTTGCCAGATTATATGGTGCCTTCTGCATTTGTAGTCTTGGCACAACTACCACTGACTCCCAATGGCAAAATCGACCGCAAAGCATTGCCAGCACAAGATAACACCAGTACCATCTCCACAGATTTTGTCGCACCTCAGACTCCTACTCAAGAATCTTTAGCTCAGATTTGGCAACAGGTATTAGGGTTAGAACAGATAGGTATTCATGACAATTTCTTTGAAATAGGTGGAGACTCAATTATTAGCATTCAAATAGTAGCTCTGGCTCAAAAAGCCGGAATAAAACTGACAACCAAACAGCTATTCCAAAATCAAACCATCGCCGAACAAGCAGCAGTAGCAGGTACGATCGATATTGTTCAACATCAACAGGGTTTAGTCACAGGAGAAATACCTCTAATTCCTATTCAGCATTGGTTTTTTGAGCAAAATCTTGCTGAAATGCACCACTTCAACCAATCTTTCATGTTGTCAGTTTCACCCCAACTCGATCCCGAGCTACTATCAACAGCAGTAGGAAAAATTCTAGAGCATCACGATGTTTTGCGTCTGCGCTTCCATAAAACCTCCAAATCTTGGCAGCAAATCAATTATGGTAAACCTGAAAGTATTCCATTTCAGGTGGTAGACTTATCAAAACTATCAACGCCAGAACAATTCAACCTGTTAGGGCAAACCGCAATAGAACAACAGGCAAGTTTAGACCTCAACAATGGTCCTTTAATTAAAGTAATATTGTTTAAGTTGGGTAGCCAAACTCCAGGACGTTTACTAATTATCGTTCATCATTTAGCAGTCGATGGTGTTTCGTGGCGCATTTTGTTGGAAGACTTATTTGAGGTATACCAACAACTGGAGCAGAAACAAACCGTACAACTGCCAGGAAAAACAACAGCGTTTCAAGACTGGGCGGTTCGTTTGCTGGAGTACGGACAATCTCAGGAACTCCAAGCACAACTTGATTATTGGTTAAATCAACCTTGGGATAATGTAGTTTCCTTACCTGTAGATAATGCAGACAAAAAGGCAGATAACATTGTAGGCAATGCAGTTAATATTAGCAAATCATTAACTAAAGAGCAAACAACAGCTTTACTACAGGAAGTTCCCTCAACTTACAATACTCAAATCAATGATGTATTACTTACTGCCTTAGTTATAAGTTTAGCCGACTGGATGGGAACTAAAACAGTGTCGATCAACTTAGAGGGACACGGACGAGAAGAGTTGTTTCCAGAGGTAGATTTATCTCGGACAGTAGGTTGGTTTACCAGTATATTTCCAGTGCAACTGCAACTTTCATCAGCAGATATAGGAGAAGCACTCAAATCAGTCAAAGAACAATTAAGAAGGATTCCCGATCGCGGCATTGGCTATGGTATTTTGCGGTACATGAGTCAGGATGAAAAAATCCGCACTCAGTTAGCAGCATTACCCCACCCTGAAATTAGTTTTAACTATCTGGGGCAGTTTAATAACGATCGATTCCAACAGTTGAGTTGGCAAGGAACAGAAGAGTCGGCAGGAGCAAATCAAAGTCCTCAAGGAAATCGTGCCCATTTATTAGATATTAATGCTTTAATTGTCGAAGGTGAGTTACAAATTATCTGGACTTACAATAATTCCATTCATCAAGATGCAACTATTACTAATCTGCTAGAAAAGTATACAGAGGCTCTGCAAAATATAATTGTTCACTGTCAGTCTTCCCTCACGGGAGGATTTACCCCTTCCGACTTTTCAGCAGTCGATCTGACTCAACCAGAGCTTGACAAGATAGTTGCCAAAATTAACAGCAAGAATATTGAATCGATCTACTCCCTTTCTCCAGGGCAAAAGGGGATACTATTTCACACTCTTTATGCTCCCGATACAGGAGTGTACATCGAGCAAATGTTAATCGGGTTTTCTGGAGAAGTGAATGTAGAAGCATTCAAACAAGCTTGGCAACAAGTAGTGCAGCGACATGGAGTTTTGCGTACTTTGTTTGTTTGGCAAGGTATTCGACAACCTTTGCAGGTAGTGCAAAAACAGGTTGAGTTGCCTTGGAGCTATCTAGATTGGCAAAACCTACCCTCCACAGAGCAAGAGCAAAACCTGGAAATGTTATTGAAAGCAGACCGTCAGCAAGGCTTTCAACTGGATCTGCCACCTCTAATGCGATTTACATTCATTCGGTTGAGCAATCTCAATTATAAGTTGCTCTGGAGCATAAACCATACCATAATAGATGGTTGGTGCTGGCCGATAATTTTTAAAGATTTTCTCAGCTACTACCAATCTGATAACCAAGCTCAGAGTATTAATTTACCCCCTGTGCGCCCCTATCAAGATTATATTGCTTGGCTACAGCAACAAAACTCCAAGAATGCAGAAGAGTTTTGGCGAGAAAGTTTGCGAGGGTTTACAGAAGCTACACCATTAGCAGTAGAGCGATCGCCCAGACAGAGTTTATCACAACAATCTTCATCTTACAAAGAACAAAAACTGAGTCTAGGCACAACAACTACTCAACTCCTCCAATCATTAGCTCGGCAGAATCGTCTGACAATGGCCACTCTAGTGCAAGGAGCTTGGGCTTTATTACTCAGTCGCTATAGTAACACATCAGATGTCCTTTTTGGGTTAACTGTTTCTGGTCGTCCAGCCAATTTGGTGGGAGTAGAAAATATGGTAGGAATGTTTATCAATACCTTGCCACTACGGGTGCAAGTACCAGCACAGACAAAACTGATCGCCTGGTTACAGCAGTTAAACCAAAAACAGTTAGAGTTACAAGAATATTCTTACACTCCCTTAGTTGAAATTCAACGGTTGAGTGACATTCCCGCTGGAGTTGCTCTATTTGATAGCATTTTAGCTTTTGAAAACTATCCCATAGATAGCTCTGGAGTACAGTCTAATTCTCCTCTACAGATAACAGGATTAGAACCTTTTACAGAAACTCACTACCCCCTAACAGTAACATCAGTAGTAATGAATGCAGATTTACTGTTGAAGATTAGTTATGATACCAGTCGTTTTGCAACTGATACTATTGAGCGGATGTTAGGCCATCTCAAAACTTTGTTGACAGCAATGGTAACGACCCCAGATGTGGAGTTAGCTCAATTACCGCTGTTAACAGAAGCAGAGCAACAGCAGTTGTTGGTAGAATGGAATCAAACAACAATAAATCCTTCAAATGATTCTAAGTGCATCCATCAGTTATTTGAGGAACAAGTGGAACGAACTCCCGATGCAATAGCAGTAGTATTTGAGGAACAAAAGCTAACTTACTTTGAGTTAAATAGTAAAGCAAATCAACTAGCTTGTTATCTGCAAACCCTTGGTGTTCAATCAGATATGCCAGTTGGCCTTTGTGTAGAGCGGTCATTAGAAATGCTGATTGGCATTCTTGGTATTCTCAAAGCTGGAGGAGGCTATGTTCCCATAGACCCCAACTATCCGGTAGAACGCATTGCATACATGATTGCTGATGCTGCTGTGCCAGTACTCCTGACGCAACAAAAATTAGTAGAAAAATTACCAAGTCACGAGGCACAAATAATTTGTTTAGATGCCGCTTGGTCGGAAATTGCTCAAAATAATCCAGCTAATCTTCATAGTAACGTACAACCCCATCATCTATCCTATATCATTTATACCTCTGGCTCCACAGGTCAACCTAAAGGGGTAATGATTCAACATGAAAATGTTACTCATCTATTTTCGGCAACGGAAAGTTGGTGTTCATTTAATTCTCAAGATGTCTGGACTCTGTTCCACTCCTTCGCTTTTGATTTCTCCGTTTGGGAAATCTGGGGACCATTATTGTATGGTGGACGATTAGTTATCGTACCTTACTGGATTAGCCGTTCCCCTGATGCTTTCTATGAGTTACTTTGCCAAGAAAAAGTCACCATACTCAACCAAACACCTTCTGCTTTTGAGCAACTGATTTATATTGAGCAAAATTTGATTAAGTCAAGTAATCTTTCATTGCGACTGGTCATATTTGGCGGAGAAGCTTTAGACTTTCACAGTCTGCAACCCTGGTTTGAAAGCCACGGGGATCTTTCACCCCAGTTAGTTAATATGTATGGGATTACGGAAACAACAGTACACGTCACCCACTACCCTATTACTTTGGCAAAACTTCAGGAGAACAAAGGCAGTGTCATTGGTCGCCCCATTGACAATATGCAAGCTTATGTGTTAGATCGGAACAGTCAGCTAATGCCAGTGGGCGTTCCTGGAGAGTTGTACATTGGTGGTGGTGGTGTGGCCAGGGGTTATCTGAATCGCCCTACACTCACTCAAGAAAAATTCATTCCTCATTTATTTAGTCAGCAACCAAATGCTCGCCTCTATAGGACGGGAGACTTAGCACGTTATTTACCAGATGGGAATATTGAATTTTTAGGTCGCATCGATCATCAAGTGAAGATTCGGGGTTTCCGCATTGAAACAGGAGAAATTGAAGCAACATTGGCTCAACATCCTCTAGTCAAACAAGTGGTTGTCGTTGCCCAAGAATATGAAATCGGTAAAAAACAACTGGTGGCTTATATTGTTAGTGAGGATCTAACTTTCAATTCCCAAGAAATGCGTCAATTTTTACAAGAGCAAGTACCAGATTATATGGTGCCATCAGCTTTTGTCAGGTTAGATGCTATACCTCTGACTCCTAATGGTAAAGTAGACCGCAAAGCTTTACCGCAACCAGACCGAAATTTGATGCAGACAGAAGAATTTGTGGCTCCCAGCAATACAATAGAAAAAACTTTAGCTTCAATTTGGCAAGATATTCTTAATCTCCAAAAAGTTGGTATCCACGATAATTTCTTTGAGCTAGGAGGGGATTCTATTATTAGCATTCAAGTAGTCGCTCGCGCTCAAGAAGCAGATATTTCAATTACTGTTAAACAAGTCTTGGAATGTCAGACGATCGCTAAATTAGCAACTGTAGCTGGTTCGACAACTAAAATTTCTGCTCAACAAGGTTTAGTTACTGGAGAAGTACCTATAACTCCCATTCAACATTGGTTTTTTGCCCAAAATCTACCTCAATCTCACCATTATAATCAATCTTTTCTCCTGAAAGTGTCTGCGAATCTTCAGCCAGAATTATTATCTATAGCTGTAGATAAATTATTAACTCACCATGATGCTTTACGGATGCGATTTTTGATGAAAGATACAACTTGGCAACAAATTAATGAGGCACAAGATGATAATACTATTTTCCATCTTGTAGATTTATCCGAGGTGTCGCCAATAGAACAAACAAGTGTTTTAGAGGCAGCGATCGCCGAGCAACAACAAAGTCTGAATCTCTCCCACGGTCCTCTGGTGCGAGTAGTTTTATATCAATTAAATCAAACAGAAGCTCGTTTACTATTAGTCATTCATCACCTAGCTGTGGATGGTGTCTCATGGCGAATTTTGCTGGCAGACCTATTTTCAGCTTATGAACAATTGGAGAAAGGAGAACAGATACAACTACCCCCGAAAACTACAGCTTTTCAAGATTGGTCGATGCGTCTTTTAGACTACGGTCGTTCAGAAGCACCGCTAGAAGAATTAGATTATTGGTTGCACCACTCTGAGTCAAGTAAAACTCACTTACCCGTAGATTATACTGATGGCAAACCCAAGAATATTGTAGGCAGTACCAACTATGTATCTGTAAAACTCAGTGTAGAACAGACAACTGCGCTGTTGCAGGAAGTTCCCTCTGCTTATAATACTCAGATTAATGATGTACTCTTGACTGCTTTAGTACAATGCTTAACTGAGTGGACAGGAGAATCAAATATTATTATCGATTTAGAAGGACATGGGCGAGAAGAACTGTTTGTGGATGTAGATTTATCACGCACAGTAGGTTGGTTTACCAGTATTTTTCCCGCAAGATTACAACAGTCCGCAAACAACGATCCTGGGGAAAGTCTAAAATCCATCAAAGAACAATTGCGAGCCATTCCTAATCGTGGCATTGGGTATGGAATTTTACGTTATCTGAGTACAGACAGCGAAATTCGTCGCCAATTAACAGATATTCCTCAAGCAGAAGTTAGTTTTAATTACTTGGGTCAATTTAACCAAGACCAGTCTCAAGAAGAAAGTTGGCAGTTTGCCTCTGAGTCAACGGGTTTAATCCAAAATTCTCAAGGCATTCGTTCCTATATATTAGATGTAACTGGATTGGTAGTAGAGGGTCAGTTAGGAATTAATTGGATTTACAGTAGTTATATCCATAAGCGTTCTACAATTGAAACTCTTGCACAAAAGTATATAGAAAATTTACAGGCATTGATTAGCCACTGTCAATCTCCAAATACCGGAGGGTATACTCCTTCAGATTTTTCCGATCTAGATTTAACTCAAGAAAAACTAGACCAGATTTTAGCAGAAATAGAATTAGGGGAGTAATTATATTATGTTCGGTTAAACACTAACTATAAAGTCATTGCGACTGGAACGCAGTGGAAGGAAGCAATCTCAAGGGCTTGAGATTTCTCTTCCATCTATACCCTAATCATAACTATTCAACCGAACATGATATTACGCACTGACAATAGATATCATTATCAGGAATTACACACTGACAATAGAGTTTCGGTGCGTTACGCTGTCGCTAACACACCCTACTGGACTAACTTCTAACTTCCCCTCCCAGGAGGGGTTAGGGGTGGGTTGACTCCTATCCCTAGCACTCATACTTTATTCAGCAAACCTTAATTAAAAATCTAAACAATGAACACAAAAAAAATTGAAGCAATTTATCCTCTTTCTCCTTCACAACAGGGTATTCTCTTTGAGACTCTTGCCTCTCCTGGGTCAGGAATACATATTGAACAAACCGTTCTGAGTTTACAGGGAAATTTCAACCTAATAGCTTGGGAAAAAGCCTGGAAAATAATCATAGAGAGACACTCAATTCTGAGAACTGGTTTTGTTTGGAAAAATCAAGACCAACCTGCTCAATTTGTTCTACAGACAGTGAAAATTCCACTGGAAACAGAAGACTGGCGAGAATTTTCACCCTCTCATCAAAAAGAAAAATTAACCGACTATATCCAGACAAAACGTCAGCAGGGGTTTAATCTTACTCAAGTACCGATTATGAGTTTAGCTCTTTTTCAAGTTGGTGACGATACTTATCAGTTTGTCTGGACATTTCATCACATTCTCTTGGATGGATGGTCTTTAGGAATAATTATGCAGGAAGTGCAGCAGTGCTACGAAGAATTGAGTCAGGGGCAAAATTTGTCATTAAAACCGACTCATCCTTATCGGAAATATATTACTTGGTTACAACAGCAGAATTTAGCAGCAGCTCAAACTTTTTGGCAAGACAGACTCAAGGGATTTACTAATCCAACTGCATTAGGGAAAACTGTTTCGGTAGATAATTGTGCTGTGCTAGAACAATCCTATGGTCGGCAAACTGCTTATCTGTCAGCCTCAACTATGGCTAAACTACAGTCTTTAGTCAAACAAAATCGTCTGACTTTAAGTATTGTTTTACAAGGAGTATGGGCTTTATTATTGAGTTGTTATAGTGGGGAGTTAGATGTAATTTTTGGTGCTTCTGTTTCTGGTCGTCCGTCTGAAATTTCTGGTATTGGATCAATGGCAGGAATGTTTATTAATACTGTTCCCATACGGTGTAAAATAGATCCTGATGCCTCTATTTGGAAATGGTTGCAAGAGATACAGCAGGAACAATTGCCACAAAAATCCTATGAATATTGTTCTCAAGGACAAATTCACAACTGGAGTGAATTATCAAGTTCTTTACCTATGTACGAGAGTATTTTGGTTGTCGAGAACTATCCAATTAATACATCAGCAGAACAAGTTCCTAGTCTGAAGATGAACCTCAATCAATCCTTTGCTCTAGGGGCGCAAACTAACTATCCTCTAACTATTCTTGCCATGCCTAGTTCTGAACTAGAGTTAGTTATGGTTTATCGCACACATCGATTTGATAATACCAGTATTATTCAAATTCTTGAGCATTTTCTGAATGTGTTAGAAAAAATTGCCCAAAAGCCAGAGTCAAACCTCTTTTCTCTCAAAAGTATAATTCCTGAAACTCAAATTCCAGAAGTCAAACCACAGCCTAAGTTAGATGGAGAACAGTTAACAGAAGGTTTTGTTCTACCTCGCGATCCGGTGGAAAGAAAATTGGCACAAATTTGGTCAGAAATTCTTGACCTGAAATTAGTAGGACTTCAAGACAATTTCTTTGCTCTTGGAGGTCATTCCATTTTAGCTGTGCGTTTAATGGCTGAAATTGAGAAACATTTTGGCAAAAATCTCCCCCTCGTCTCCTTATTTCTAGCTCCGACTATCGAACAACTTGCAGATGTTCTCCGTCAGTCAACAGATTCTATTTCTTGGTCTTCCCTTGTACCTATTCAACCTCGTGGGTCTCGGCCGCCTTTGTTTTTAGTCCCTGGAGGAGGAGGCAACGTCATCTATTTTTCTCAGTTAGCTAAATATTTTAGTTCAGACCAACCATTCTATGGTTTACAGTCTGTTGGTCTGGATGGAGAATCAGAACCTCACACCAGAGTTGAGGACATAGCGGCTCACAATATTAGAGAAATACAATCAATTCAAGCTCAAGGTCCTTATCTTTTAGGAGGACATTCCTTTGGTGGTACAGTTGCTTTTGAAATGGCTCAACAGTTACACAAACAGGGACAAGAAGTAGCTTTATTAGCAATAATAGATGTTGCTGCACCAGAACCTATAGAAAATCAAGTAAATCCATTTTTAGATTGTAACGATAATGCTCTGTGGTTAACTATAATTAGTGATTTTCTCGGCACTTTATTTGGCACAGATTTGATGTTGGGGGAGCCAGAAACATATTATCAAGCACTTACAAAACTGACTCCGGACGAACAATTTAACTATGTCTACGATCGCCTGCAAGAAATTAGTTTTTTCCCTCCTGGAAAAGGCAGTAAACAACTTCATGGTTATCTGAATGTGATGAAGGGAAATGCTTTATGTTCTTATTTTCCAGAGACAGTTGCTCCTATTAAAATTAGTGTGTTTAACTGCAAAGAAAAATCGGCAGAAACGACAAAAGTTAATAGTTTGATAGCTAAAATTCTCACGGGTAAGGATAATTTTGATGAATCTATTCGTCCTAAAAATAGAAGCGCTCCTGATTTGGGATGGGGTCTTTTTTCTCCTAAAACAGTAGATATTTATGAAATTCCAGGAGATCATCTCTCAATGATAACGGAGCCAAATGTTCAAATTTTAGCTGAAAACCTGATGGCTTGCATTGAAAAAGCAAAAGCAAAAAAATAATTGAGGCAGTGAAATAAAATGTTAGACTTAATCGATCGTTATGAACAAGGTTTTGTTTCTATTCCTGTAATTTTAGTTTGCAGACAAAAAGGGTTATTTGAATTATTAAAACGTCAAAAAATGACCCATAAGCAAATAGCTGATGTTCTGGGAGCTAATACAGATAATTTACAAGTAGCTTTAAGAATGATGGAATCTCTAGGTTGGTTATCGAGAAATGAGGCTAATGAATACTTCTTTATAGAAAAATCTCAAGCTTACCTTTCGATTCCCAAAGACATCCTAGAGTTATATAATCTGCCCCTGGATTCATATTTACTAGGCAAAGAAAAACCAGGTTTTCTCAAAAATTGGCTTGCTCGTTCCCAGGAACAATGGCATCTTAAAGATCGAATTCTGGCAGATTTCCTAGATGGGGTGCTAATAATATCAATTATGCTAGCACTGCACAAACATAATTTGTTAGTTTACCAGGAACAAGCTCCTTTATTTCCTAATTTGAATATCCTGGTGCGGGAAGAGTTGTCAGCACTGTTGATGATGAAAGGATTAGCGCAACCAAATGTCAGAATAGTTGAACAACAGAAGGAAAAGTCAATTCAGGATGAAACAGGAACTACGGAAATTAACCTTGAAAACCCCATCTGTAGGGGCGAATGGCATTCGCCCTCACCAAATTTAGCATCTGTGCGTAAGTCCGGTGAAAATTATTTAGGTTTGACTGCTGTCGGTAAATCTCTAGTAGAGAGAACTCTAATCAGGAATATTAGTTTAAATTGTTTTGAGAACAAGTTTTACCAGTTGCGCCATCCCACAATTGAAGACTTACCAGATTTAATTGCACTAGAGGCATTATGTTGGCCAGAAAATATTCGGGTTGACAATGAGGAAATCCAGAGGCGAATTTTACAGTATCCACAAGGACAGTTTGTTTTAGCAGTTGAGAATAAAATTATAGGTGCAATCTATTCCCAACGAATTAATAGCATTCAGCTTTTGGAGGGGAAAACTTATCTACAAGTGCCATCACTACATACTGAATCAGGAGATGTTATTCAACTTTTGGCAGTGAATATCTTGCCGGAAATGCAAAGTCAGGGATTAGGTGATCGCCTGCTAGAATTTATGCTTCAGTATTGTACATTGATGGGTAATGCGGAAAAAATTGTGGCAGTGACTCTTTGTCGCAACTATCAAGACCATTCCTCAATGTCAATCACAGAATATATCCATCATAAAAGTGAATCGGGGTTATTGGTAGACCAACTTTTGCGTTTCCATCAGCTTCATGGGGCAAAAATTCAGAAAGTTATGCCTGGATATCGTCCCCAAGATATAGAAAATCAAGGTTATGGGGTTTTAGTAGAGTATGATGTTCAACACCGTCAGCGTTTTGATAGTGTAATAGTTGCTAAAAAACAGCCTGAGAAAGTCAAGCTAATAACAAATATAGATGAAATTGTGGCTGATTGTGTCAGGAAAGTGATGAACCCAAAATTCTCTTTAGACTCAAGTAGAGCGCTGATGGAGATGGGGATTGAATCCTTAGAATTATTAGAATTAAAATATTTATTAGAGAAAAAGCTTGAGGTAGAAATAGAGCCAAATTTCTTCTTTAAATATGGAACAGTAGAAGCGATCGCTAGTTATTTTAAAGGGGAAACACCAGTTACACAAAAGCAGAATTTTCAGTTATTACCAGAACAAACAGCATTAGACACTATCTCATTCTCAAGCAAAGAAGAGATGCTAATCAAAAGACCGATAGGTGAATTAGAAAACGGGATAGCAATTATTGGTATAGCTTGTCGGTTCCCTGGAGGTGCTGATAACCCCCAAAAGTTTTGGTCATTGCTCCGTGATGGTATTGATGGAATTACGGAAGTACCTCCGAGTCGTTGGGATATTGAACAATATTACCACCCCGATAAAAATCAACCAGGAAAAATATCCAGTCGTTATGGGGGTTTCATTTCTAATGTTGACAAATTTGATGCCGAATTTTTCCAAATTTCACCTCGTGAAGCTAAATACATAGACCCACAACAGCGAATTCTATTAGAAGAGAACTGGAAAGCATTAGAAAATGCGGGAATAAATCCACAATCTCTAGCGGGAACAGAAACAGGAGTATTTGTGGGTCTTGCTTTCCATGATTATGAACAGCTACAGTACAAATATCGTCAGGATGAAGATTTAAACCTTCATTTTGCTACAGGTAGTTCTAGCGCTATCGGTGCCGGAAGATTATCCTACTTTTTCAAATTGAACGGACCATCAATAACAGTAGATACTGCTTGTTCTTCATCCTTGAGTGCGGTTCATTTAGCTTGTCAAAGTATACGCAATGGTGAATGTGAATTAGCTTTAGCATCAGGGGTGAATTTCTTGTTGTCTCCTGAATTGAGTATTAGTTTTTCTCAAGCAGGGATGTTATCGCCAGATGGACGCTGTAAAACTTTTGATGCTTCTGCTAATGGTTATGTGCGGAGTGAAGGGTGTGGAGTTGTAGTCCTCAAATCTTGGCAACAGGCAATAGCAGATGGAGACCAGGTTTTAGCAGTTATCAGAGGCACGGCAATTAATCAGGATGGTGCTAGCAATGGAATAACGGCACCAAATCAATCAGCTCAAGAAGCAGTGATTCAGAAAGCTTTGTCTGTCGCAGGAATTTCGGCAAACCAAGTATCTTATCTAGAAGCTCATGGTACTGGTACATCCTTGGGAGACCCAGTGGAAATTAAAGCTGTGGAAGCAGTGTATGGAAAGAATCGTGGCATGGATCGACCTTTAACAATTGGTTCGGTGAAAACAATTATTGGTCATGCTGAAGCAGCAGCAGGTATTGCCGGGTTAATTAAGGTAGTGTTGTCACTGCAAAATAAATATATTCCCCCTCATTTACATTTGCAAGAATTGAATCCTTATATTAGTTTGGCAGATATTCCTGGAGCGGTCCCCACTGAGGGGAAAGTGTGGGAAAAATATGATGGAGATGAGAGTTGTCTGGCAGCAGTAAGTTCTTTTGGTTTTAGTGGAACAAATGCTCACGTTATTGTGGAGGAAGTACCAACTCAGGTTAAGAGTCAAAAGCAAGAGAGAAAAGCTTATTTGTTAACTTTGTCAGCAAAAACTGAAAAAGCTCTGGATGAGTTAGTTAGTTGTTATCAAAATTATCTGGAAATTAATCCCGAATTAGAATTGGCAGATGTATGTTATACAGCTAACACTGGACGCGCTCACTTTAACCATCGACTCGCTGTTATTGCTTCAAACCAACAACAGTTAAGGGAAAAACTACAGCAACAAAAAGTAGGGGAAGAACTGGTGGGGGTGTTTTCAGGAAAACTATCCAATAGCAGTAGTTCTATACAAGTAGGATTTTTATTCACAGGTCAAGGTTCCCAGTATATCAACATGGGAAGGGAACTTTATCAAACTCAGCCTACTTTTCGTCAAGCTTTAGATAAATGTGACCAAATCCTAAGTCAGTATCTAGAACATCCGCTCCTAGAAATTCTGTATCCTCAAGATGTACAAAACTTAAGTTCTTCTTTGCTAGACCAGACCGCTTATACTCAACCTGCTTTGTTTGCTATTGAGTATGGTCTAGCTAAATTATGGGAATCTTGGGGGATTAAACCTAATGTAGTGATGGGTCACAGCGTGGGCGAATATGTGGCAGCTTGCGTTGCAGGAGTTTTCAGCTTGGAAGATGGTTTGAAATTAATTGCTACCCGCGGACAGTTGATGCAGCAGTTGCCCAGTGGTGGAGAAATGGTTTCTGTGATGGCATCAGAGTCTCAGGTAACAGAGGTTATAGGGAATTATAGTTCCCAAGTAACAAAAGCTGCTATTAATGGACCAGAAAGTGTGGTAATTTCTGGTGAGAGTCGAGCGATCGCTACTATTTGTAGTAAGCTAGACAGTATGGGAATCAAGACTAAGCGTTTACAGGTTTCTCATGCTTTCCATTCGCCGTTGATGGAACCTATGTTGTCTGAATTTGAGGAAGTAGCGAAAGAAATTAGCTATAGTTTGCCTCAGATACCACTAATATCTAATGTCACTGGAGAACAAGTAACAGAGGAGATAACTCAAGCTGAATATTGGGTAAATCATGTTCGACAACCAGTGATGTTTGTCAAAAGCATGAAAACATTACACCAACAGGGGTATGAGTTATTTCTAGAAATCGGACCGAAACCAATATTATTGGGGATGGGAAGGCAATGTTTGCCTGGGGATGTAGGTTTATGGTTGCCTTCTTTGCGTCCGCAAAAAGGAGATTGGCAGCAGATGTTGGAGAGTTTGGGGCAGTTGTATGTCAAAGGGATGAAGATAAATTGGTTAGAATTTTACAAAGATTATCCTCACCAGAAAGTAGTGTTACCGACTTATCCATTCCAGGGAAAACGGTATTGGTTGGATATTCAAACGAGCAATTATTGGAGTGAAGACAAAGGAACAAATTTAGAACAAAATACCTTACCTATTCAAGATAAATTTATGGAAATGAAAACACCAATAGAAACACACAAACGCCAAGAGAAAATCATAGCAGAAATTTGTGAAATTATCGCCAAGGAGTTAGGTTTTGAGGAATCATCACAAATAGATATTCATAATCAACTGTTGGCGTTGGGAGCAGATTCCTTAACTTTCATAGCATTAGGAAAGAAGATAGAAAAAAACTATGGAATTAATATTACTATTCGCGAATTTTTTGAAGAATTAACAACAGTTGCTAATTTAGCAGAGTACATAGATAAAAATTTACCGCCTGAGTCAGAGGAAAAAGAGACTCCTGAGCAGCGATCGCTACAACCGAAATCAGAAGAAGTTGTTGTGTTACAACAACTTCCCTCATCTAATCTAAAATTGACACCTGTCAAATCGGAGATATCGGGAGTACCAACTGTTATCGAAAGAATTATGGAGCAGCAACTCCAGGTTATGTCTCAGCAGTTAGAAGTTTTACAACAGAAGCAGATTTATGTATCGAACAATGAGCAACCTGTCTTAGATGATTCTCTTCACGAAATTCCACAACCAAAACTCAATCAGAACAAAAGAGAATATTCTGCTCCTCCAGTCAAACCAAAATCAAAATCTACTCCAACATCTCCTAAACTCCAACAAGAAATTTCAACCGTTAGTTTTGATAAATTATCACCCAGAGATTATTTACGAACTCCAGTAGAAATTGAGCAGCGACTCAACTCAATTCTGCCAGAATTAATTGCTCAGTCAGATTTAGACAGTTATCGGGAAATGCCAACTGAGCTAGAAAATTTGAGTGTAGATTACATAGTGCAGGGACTACAAGAAATGGGTTGGTCTTACCAACTAGGAGAAAGCTTTTCTACAGAATCAGCATTCCAAAAATTAGGTATAGTCAGCAATCATCAGCGGTTGTTCAAACGTCTCCTAGAAATACTAGCAGAAGTAGGAATCTTACAGTTAAACCAGCAGCAATGGCAAGTAATGAAAACTTTAGAGGGAAATAATCCCAAAGAAAAAAGTCAAAAGTTATTGAACCAATATCCCAATGCTCACGCTGAACTTACCCTACTTCATCGCTGTGCTTCACAATTAAGTAGTGTACTGCAAGGAAAATTAAATCCATTAGAACTAATTTTCCCAGATGGAGACTTAACTACTGCAACTCAATTCTATCAAGAATCTCCTCCATCTCAGGTAATGAACAATATTGCACAAAAAGCGATCGCTATAGCTATAGAGAAATTACCATCAGATCGTGGAGTAAGATTTTTGGAAATAGGAGCAGGTACTGGAGGGACTACAAGTCATATTCTGCCTCATCTCAATCCCAGTCAAACCAAATATGTATTCACAGATATAGGAGGTTTTTTCAATGCCAGAGCTAGAGAGAAATTCCCAGATTACCCTTATATCTCTTATCAAACTCTAGACATTGAGAAAAATCCAAAAAATCAAGGGTTTGAGTCTCAGTCCTATGATATAATTATTGCTGCCAATGTGCTTCACGCTACCACTTCCATGAGCGAGACCTTATCCCACGTGCGACAACTGTTAGCACCAGGAGGAATATTAGTGTTGTGGGAAAAGACAACTCCCCAGAGGTTCTTAGATTTAATCTTTGGGTTATTAGAAGGATGGCAGAAATTCAGCGATCGAGACTTACGTCCTAATTATCCCTTACTAAGTAAATCCAAGTGGAAGCAATTCCTAAGTGAAAATGGTTTTACTCAAGTTGTCATTGTTCCTCAAATTGAGGGAACATCTACAGCTTTATCTCAAGAAGCAGTGATTATTGCTCAAGCAGAAGCAATGGGAGAAAAAAAAGTTCGTTCTCAGACTAGAACTGCCAATAAAATAGCACTGAATCAACAGCAACAGAGTTATCTAGAGAAATTTATTACTACCTACACCAAAAAAACTCAAAAATCTAAGCAAACAGCTATAACTTGTCGTCCAGTGCTAGCGGATAAAAGACCAGCAGTAGGATTTCGCATTGAACTCAAAGAAATCAAATATCCTATTATTGGAGAATCTTCCAGTGGTTCTCGAATATGGGATATTGACGGTAACGAATATATAGATATTTCTATGGGGTTTGGCGTACATCTTCTGGGTCATCAACCACCATTTATTACTGAAGCTCTGCAAAATCAAATCAAACAAGGAATGCAAATTGGTCCACAAGCTAAACTTGCTGGAGAAGTAGCGCAGTTAATTCACGAACTAACAGGTATGGAACGAGTTGCCTTCTGTAATTCTGGTACAGAAGCAGTTATGACTGCATTACGTTTAGCCAGACTAGCTACAGGTCGTGACAAAATTGTGATCTTTAATGATTCTTATCACGGTCAATTTGATGGAGTTTTAGCTATGGCAACAAGCAACGAAAAAGAGATAGCATCAATGCCAGTACTACCTGGGATATTGCAACGTATGGTTGATGATGTAATAGTTCTAACTTATGGTACAAACGAATCCCTAGACATTCTCAAAACTCATAGCGATGAATTAGCTGCTGTTCTGGTTGAACCCGTTCAAAGTCGG
Organism: Okeania sp. SIO2B3; assembly: GCF_010672525.1. Taxonomy (GTDB): domain Bacteria; phylum Cyanobacteriota; class Cyanobacteriia; order Cyanobacteriales; family Microcoleaceae; genus Okeania. Next base: position 44,216 of record NZ_JAAHGH010000031.1, read on the forward strand.
CGACTAGATTTACAACCAAAAGAATTTTTGCAACAAGTGAGACAATTTACGAAAAAAGCTGGTATTCCGCTAATTTTTGATGAAATAGTCACTGGTTTTCGTATTCATCAGGGAGGATCTCAGGCGTGGTTTGGTGTTGAAGCAGACATTGCTACCTATGGTAAATGCGTAGGTGGTGGTACACCTATTGGGGTAATTGCTGGTAAAGCAAATTATATGAATGGTATAGATGGAGGTTTGTGGAATTATGGAGATGACACCTATCCAGAAGCACTACAGACATTTTTCGCTGGAACTTTCAATAAAAATCCTTTAACCATGGCAGCAGCACGAGCAGTACTGCAACATTTGAAAAGTCAAGGAAAAGTATTACAAGAAAATCTAAATCAACGTACCTCAAAGTTTATAACAAGACTAAATACTTATTTTGAACAAGAGTATTTACCAATAAAAATGATAAATTTTGGCTCAGTATTTAGGTTTGTACCATTAAGTAATTATAGCTATCTATCTCAACCAATAGAATTAGACATACTATTCTATAAACTAATAGAAAAGGGTGTTTATATGTGGGAAGGAAGAAACGGACCAGCTTGTTTTATTTCTACAGCTCATACAGATGAGGATATTGATTATATTATTTCTGCTGTCAAAGAAAGTGTATCAGAAATGCGTCAGGGCGGTTTTTTTCATAACAATAATCAGCAAAATTCTCAAACTAATGTCAGACAAACTGAGCGAGTCAAAGGAGCATTATAGCTGTAGTGGCCAGCAATACTGAGGAGTCAGGAGTGGGTTGTCTCCCCCTCCTGGGAGGGGTTAGGGGTGGGTTGTCTCCCCCTCCTGGGAGGGGTTAGGGGTGGGTTGTCTCCTACCCCTACTAAAAGACTTTTATCGTAGAGAATACTAAACCCTAAGCCGCAAAAAGTTACGGAAACTCCAATGATACAAACTATAACACATTTCTCCCCCAATTTCTTGCTGATGTAAAAATTCCACCCAACTTTCCATCACCTCTTCTATATCATATTCATCCACATCTATGAATTGAGCATTGCCAGAACATAGCGATCGCTCTATCGCCTCCACACAAACTGCTTCTTCTTCCTCCACTAACACTTTCAGCACTCCTAACTCAATTTCTGACAAACCCTCACCTCCCATCTTTTCCCACAAACCCTGATAATATTCCTCTAAACCTGCCGTAAGGACGTTCCATGGAACCTCCCAAGGGCGAATGCCATAAGGGCGAATGCCATTCGCCCCTACAGTCGTCTCCCCCCCTTCCAAAAGGAGGTTAGAATTCCGGTCCCCCCCTTCCAAAGGGGGGTTAGGGGGGATAACACCCAAAACCCGACTCAAATACATAAAATTATTCCCACTCTCAACCACCAACTCTCGACAAAATTCCGCTTCACTCAGATAATTTTCAGCAACCCAAGATTTAATATTTGCTCCCACTCCCGGAATTGCCAAATAATGCTCAACATAAGCTCGTGCATCTTCCCGGTTTTGTTCTGGATATTCTTCTAAATTCAGTGTTTCCGCAGGAGTTTCAATTAATAAACCAGACTTTGCTCTCAGAAATGGTCTGCGCGCGAGGAGGAAATAGACTTGTTTCGGCAAATATCTGGGCAAGTAGAATATATTGGAGTCTCGTGGTTGACTTTGGCGATCGAGGTTGTCGCATCCATCCACTACTACGATCAATTTTTCCTCTGCTGTGAGGTTGTCGCTAATTTTCTGGAGTAATAGGGATAGATACCAACTGCCTTCCGTAACGTTATCGGGAAGGGTGGGGTTTTGGTCGTCTATTTTTTGGATGAGTTGGGTGCAAATGGTAATTAGAAATTCGTCAGCGCGGTTTTTGCCCTCAAGTTCGGCAGTGTAATAAACAGTTTGGGGGTTTTCGATGGTGTAGTTGGCGAGGATGGCACTTTTACCGCTACCGGGGGAACCGATGAGGGTGAAGTAACCGTTGTTGTGGTTTTGGAGGAAGTTGTTGATGGTGGTGGAGATGAGGGGGCGATCGAGATAATTCTCGGTTTTTTGTCGAATGAATTTTTGGAATATTTTTGGGTAGGGGGAGGGTGGAGTTGGAAGTTGAGGTTGGTTGTTCATGGTTGTGTCTCCATTCCTTCGAGGCGGAGGAAATGTAATCTTCCTAAAGTCTCTCCTGCCACAATAGTTATTCCATCTGGGGCAACAGCACAGCATTTTATAGGACTTTCCCCAGTAAAGCTGGCAATTTCTGCCCCAGTTTCCAGGCTCCAGACTTTGATCGTATTGTCTTCTGAACCGGAAATAACTTGCTTGCCATCGGGGGTTACTGCTACAGCCATTACCCATTCGCTATAAAGGGTATGAATTTCTGCCCCAGTTTCTAGGCTCCAGACTTTGATAGTATTGTCATGTGAAACGGAAATAACTTGCTTGCCATCGGGGGTTACTGCTACAGTTCTTACCAATTCGCCATGACCTGTAAGGGTATGAATTTCTGCCCCAGTTTCGAGACTCCAGACTTTGATAGTATCGTCATCATATAAACCGGAAATAACTTGCTTGCCATCAGGGGTTACTGCTACAGCCATTACCCAGTCGCTATGACCAGAAAGGGTATGAATTTCTGCCCCAGTTTCGAGACTCCAGACTTTGATAGTATTGTCATCTGAAATGGAAATAACTTGCTTGCCATCAGGGGTTACTGCTACAGCCATTACCCAGTCGCTATGACCAGAAAGGGTATGAATTTCTGCCCCAGTTTCGAGACTCCAGACTTTGATAGTATTGCCATCTGAAATGGAAATAACTTGTTTGCCATCGGGGGTAACTGCTACAGAATTTACCGAGTCGCTATGACCAGAAATGGTATGAATTTCTGCCCCGGTTTCCAGGCTTTCGAGGCTCCAGACTTTGATAGTACCGTCATCTGAACCGGAAATAACTTGCTTGCCATCGGGGGTTACTACTACAGCATTTACCTGGTCGCTATGACCAGAAATGGTATGAATTTTTGCCCCGGTTTCCAGGGTCCAGACTTTGATCGTATTGTCATGTGAACCGGAAATAACTTGCTTGCTATCAGGGGTAACTGCTACAGCTATTACCACATTGTGATGACCAGTAAGGGAATGAATTTCTGCCCCGGTTTCCAGGCTCCAGACTTTGATCGTATTGTCTCTTGAACCGGAAATAACTTGCTTGCCATCGGGGGTAACTGCTACAGAATTTACCGAGTCGCCATGACCAGTAAGGGAATGAATTTCTGCCCCGGTTTCCAGGCTCCAGACTTTGATCGTATTGTCTCTTGAACCGGAAATAACTTGCTTGCCATCGGGGGTTACTACTACAGAATTTACCGAGTCGCCATGACCAGTAAGGGAATGAATTTCTGCCCTGGTTTCCAGGCTCCAGACTTTGATCGTATTGTCTCTTGAACCGGAAATAACTTGCTTGCCATCGGGGGTTACTACTACAGCATTTACCTCGTCGCTATGACCAGTAAGGGAATGAATTTCTGCCCCGGTTTCCAAGCTCCAGACTTTGATCGTATTGTCTCTTGAACGGAAAATAACTTGTTTGCCATCGGGGGTTTCTGCTACAGCCATTACCCAGTTGCTATGACCAGTAAGGGAATGAATTTCTGCCCCGGTTTCCAAGCTCCAGACTTTGATAGTATTGTCCTCTGAACAAATCAGTTGCTTGCCATCGGGGGTTACTGGTACAGCATTTACATAGCCAATATGAATTTGGAGAGTACGAATTAACGGACCACCGGGAGGCGTTAAGCTTGTTTTCAAAGGTCGCAACCAAATATTTTGTTTGTTCTGTTTTGTTTCTAACAGTAACTCCTGAATTTCTAGCCCTGCTAAATGCTGCATCCGCCCCAATAGCTGACCCGCCAGTTGTTTCTCATTCCTTGCCAAAACATGAGCAGACAGTCGCAACGCTCCTTGAATTAATTTCAAAGTTTTAACTTTCTCATTGTTATCCTTAACCAGATCGTAATCTTCAATTAACCCCTGCACGCCAAAGTCAGGATGCTTAATTTTTGCTGCCAGGAAATCAAAATTAGTCAGGAGTTTGCAATACTTCTCTAATTGCTTTGACTCCACCAGAGTATGAATATTACCCAACATCGCACGTTGACGCGCAGGCGTTGCAGAAGCTAATTTTTCAGCAAATTTCCCCATAATATTACTCCTTTCTAAGAAACTCAAGACTTATACAGAAGCACTATATCTAGTTAGGGCGAATGCCATTCGCCCCTACAGATGGCGTATAATTCAGTTCCATGTAGCACTTCCAGAACAACCTCTAAACATCCGAATACAAATCATCAGCCATCCGTGCATTCACTTCCTCAAACAACTTGCGAGCACTATCCAACTTCCTTTTCCCCTTGAGAAAATCAAGAAAACTAGCATGATAGATGCTGTAGCAAACCTCCCCCTCAACTTCCTGCTTACTCAAAAATTCCACCCACTCCTTCAGAACATCTTCCACATCAGACTCATCCTGTCGGGCCCACTCAGCAATCACTTCCAGACTAGGCAACGTCCGACTTTCCACCAAAATAAACAAAACAATAACCTTATCCTTCTGGGGTCTATCCTCCATTCCCATCCGCTTCCAATGGTCTTGATAATAATCTTGCAGACCATCAGGCAATTCCCTCAAACTCAAATCTCGATAAATATCTTTAGCAATATCCGGTAACACATAACGCAGATACATGAAATTATTTTCACTCTTGTCTGCCACCTGCTCAATAAAATCTTCCTTTTTAATCTTCTGCTCTTCCACCCACTTTTGCAACTTAACCCCATAGTCTGGATCTGCATTCAACATAAAACCGATATATTCTTTCACATCATCCCGACTCAAACCCCGATATTCACTCCCCCTCAAATCTAATTCTGTCATCCCCACCCCTGGAGAAACACTCAAACGTTTGTTATCACGTTCATAAGGTCGCCTAGTCAAGAAAAAATAAACCCCATCAGGCAGCGTCGTCGGAAAATCGAGAATATTACCGCCTCCACTTTGCTCCACCTCATCCAAAGCATCAACCACAATAACCAACTTTTGCCCCCCAAGATTTTCACTAACGTTTTGCAGCAAAGCAGACAAATTCACCTTATCCGTATTTTGCAACTCGTAGCGTCTAATTAATTGTTTGCGGATACTCTCTAGAAAAAGTTCAGGTTTATTGCGACCATCAGCACGAATATTAAAATGACAGGGAGACTTATGGTCATAAACATATTTAGCAGCAATAGCACTTTTCCCCATCCCCGCATCCCCAACCACAGTAAAATAACCATTAGAATTTTTATTGATAAAATTCCCAAATTCCTTAAACACAAATTCCCGACCACAAAAACCCTTAATTTTTTCCATAATTAAAGACTTAAATTCTGCCGGATATTCGTCAAAATTCCAATCTGGATAAGGGCGAAATTCTGGAGATTTAGTCCGCTTCGCCACATCAATAAATTTTCGACCAAACTCTTCTAATTCTGACCGAACATCAACCCCCAATTCTCGTATTTCATCCCCTAAAATATTCCAGTCTAGAAATTCCTCAACTTTATTATAAAAACCCATTGGATTATTAGAAGTATAGGCACTCCAAAAAGCATTTTTTATTTCCTTTTCCCGAAAAAGCTTCAAAATAGGCTCATTTTTATCCACACCATATTCCACCAAAGCATAAACATAAACCCCATCAACATCTTTCGGAGGTTGTGTGGGGTCAAGCTTTAATTTTTTTAAAGTATTAACAACAAGTTCATTTCGTTGAGCTGCATCGATCGCTTGAGGAACAGCAGATTTAGCAGTATTAATAATCGTTTTAACAATATTATCTAACATAAATTAAACCTCAAGTTAGGAATAGCAAATCGAACGCAGAAAGTTTTTTCTAGAATTTTTCAATTAGACCTAGAGCAAAGTTTAAGAGTTCCACCCGTTTCTCTTCCGAAAGGAAATTAATCAGAGCAGTAACTTTATCGATTGTAGTTAGAGGTTGTCTGAGAAGTCCCATTTGCTACATCCAAGCCCCCGCGCATCCCCCAAAATTGGGGGACTTTTAGAAGCAAATTAATTCTTGTTCCCCCCAAAGTTGGGGGGCTAGGGGGCAAAATTCAGTATCAAAAAACTTTTCAGAACATATAGAGTAATTAATCTATTCGTAGCTTTTTCCTCTGGCTCACCAAGAATTGAAATCCTTGGCTAATAGCTTAAATCATCTTTTAAGATGAGTAAATTATCTATATCGTCTTTTTCTATTAAATTTCATTTGATATACCTTCCTAAATTAAAACAAGATATTATCTAACATTTTAGAATGGTACTCCTTTTTAAATTCATTAATATTAACAACTCCACCCAGACTTGTAGGGGCGAATGGCATTCGCCCTAACTAACTGACTTCTAACTAACTGACTCCTAACTCCTAACCCCTAACTCCTGACCCCTAACTCCTGACCCCTAACTTCGTGGGCAAGATGCCCACACTACAACGGTTTTATGATTCTCTCGACTCCCGACTCCCGACTCCTGACTCCTGACTCCTGACTCCTGACTCCTTTCTTACAAAACTCCCTTAGAACTAGGAATTTCCCCAACTCGCCTGGGGTCAATTTCCGTAGCCATCCGTAGAGAACGAGCAAAAGCTTTAAACCCTGCCTCAATAATATGATGAGAATTAATTCCAGCCAACTGGCGAATATGCAAAGTCATCAAACTATTATTAGCCACAGCCACAAAAAATTCCCGCACCAACTGAGTATCATAAGTACCAACCCGTTGAGTAGGCATTTCCAAACCATAACTCAAATGTGGACGACCAGAAAAATCCAAGGCCACCTGAACCAATGCCTCATCCAAAGGAGCCAGAAAATGACCAAAACGGACAATACCCTTGCGATCGCCCAACGCCTGTTTTAAAGCCTGGCCCAAAGTAATCCCCACATCCTCATTAGTATGATGGTCATCAATTTCAATATCCCCCACAGCATGGACATCCAAATCAATTAGTCCATGAGAAGAAATTTGATGCAACATATGGTCCAGAAAAGGAATCCCAGTATTAGCCTTACAATTGCCCACACCATCAAGATTAAGATTAACAGTTACATCAGTTTCTCCAGTAGTTCGTTTTACCGAAGCCACTCTAGCAGGTAAATCCAATTTTATCGGAGTAGATTGAGAAAGGCGATCGCTTATTTGCATAATATAAATATAGATTTTTATTTTGAATTTTGATTTTTAAAAGGAAGGTAGGTTGAGAATGATGAAAAATATCGGTGATGGTGCATTGTAATGGTCGTGCATTGTCATTATTTTTGTTACCAGAACAGTGGGAGTATCTTGCTCCCGTGCCAGATATTCCTTTTTCCTGTATACTATTACACAAGCAGGACTACCAAAATATCAAATTCTAACCTCAACTTACCAAACCCAACTTTAACTTACAGCAAATTCCATCAGGCGTGAGGTGCGTCCATAGCGGGCAAGATGTACGCACTGTAGACACTCAGTTGCTATCTGTACTTTTTTTAATCGAATCTGCTGTAAGTCATTTAGGAAACTCTACTACTATCTACTTACTTTCTTCACTTCTGACTTCTGACTTTTGACTTACCGAAATAATTAATAATTAAACAATTAAATAATTAGATAATTCGCGCCTTGAAGCCTCCCCAATAAAGGGGAAAAAAATAAATCTTTTCCTTAAGCGTCAATCCTCTCCCTTTTAGGGAGAGGTAATTATCAATTATCCATTATCAATTATCCATTAATGAAATTTATACTTTCTTCACTTCTGAGTTCTGAGTTCTGAGTTCAATATCTACATTCCCATAATTTCATAACCAGCATCCACATAGATAACCTGACCAGTAATGCCACTCGCCAGATCGCTACATAGAAAAGCAGCAGTATTACCAACTTCAATTTGAGTAACAGTCCGACGCAATGGAGCTATTTGTTCCACATGATGAATCATATCCTTAATACCACCCACTGCCGAAGAAGCCAAAGTTTTAATTGGACCAGCAGAAATAGCATTGACCCGAATATTTTTCTGGCCAAGTTCCGCTGCCAAATAACGAACATTCATTTCCAAAGCAGACTTAGCAATACCCATCACATTATAATTAGGAACTACCCGCACGCCCCCCAAATAAGTCAGAGTGACAATACTTCCTCCCTCGGTCATCAGTTCCTTCGCCTCAGAACTCAAATCAATCAGAGAATAAGAACTAATCTCCAAAGCACGAGTAAAACCTTCACGAGTAGTATTACTAAAATCCCCAGACAATTCATCCTTACCTGCAAAGGCCAAACAATGAATCAAAATATCCAACTTACCCCACTTTTCCCCTGCTTGGGCAAAAGTAGCCTTCACCTGTTCGTCGTCCTGAACATTACAAGGTAAATATAAAGAAGGACTCAAAGGTTCTACCAATTCCCAAACCTTCTTTTCAAATCTACCCTTATCGTCCGGCAAAAAAGTAACCCCCAAATTTGCTCCAGCTTTGTGGAGTTGTTGAGCAATTCCCCACGCAATAGAACGATTATTCGCAATACCTGTTACTAGAGCATTTTTTCCTGTTAAATCTAACATAATACCTTGATTTATAGAGAAACTATAGTAAAATTTTCAATCAAATAAAAAGTCTAAAATTTAATTTCATACTATGACGCTATAATACATAGCATCTTTGACATTAGGCAAATTTATAGATAATATTAGCACCTATGGCCATAATTTAGAAATTAAATTTCTCAGTTTCACTGCCCTAATCTATACGAATATAAAGGTAAAGTAAGTATTAACAGATATATAGCAATATGTAGAAACTTAATAGTATATTTCAGAAACTGAGCTATTAAGGTTTAAGAGACGTTTAGTTAGTTATTAGAGAGTAAGGAAATTGGTCGTGACGCATGATAGACCGCTAGCAGCAGTTTTCCGTAATATATCTGGTGGGTCATATCCACCAGTTGTAGAAACTTTTGAACGGGGCAAGACAATATTTTTTCCAGGAGACCCTGCAGAGCGCGTCTACGTTCTCATTAAAGGCGCAGTGAAGCTATCGAGGGTGTATGAAGCAGGAGATGAAATCACAGTGGCCTTACTTCGGGAAAATAGTGTATTTGGAGTATTGTCTCTAATTACAGGCCATAAGTCTGACCGTTTTTACCATGCAGTAGCTTTTACCGCTGTAGAATTAATATCTGTGCCAATTGACCAGGTGGAGAAAGCTCTCAGAGAAGATCCAGATTTGTCAGTTGTTTTATTGCGTGGACTTTCATCTCGAATCTTACAGACAGAGATGATGATTGAAACCTTGGCACACCGGGATATGGGGTCTAGACTGGTTAGCTTTTTGTTAATTCTTTGTCGAGATTTTGGAGTTCCTAGCAAGGATGGGATTACTATAGACCTGAAATTGTCTCACCAAGCAATTGCAGAAGCAATTGGGTCAACAAGGGTGACAGTTACTCGTCTGCTCGGAGACCTGCGGCAAGATGGAATGATATCTATTCACAAGAAGAAAATTACAGTACATAACCCAGTGGCTTTAAGTCAACAATTTACCTGATTTACAGACACAAATAATGAAATAACTTTTGAGGTAAACTCCAATAGTTTTATAATGGCAATCTGAGAAAATAACATTATTTTCTCTTAAAGTATTAATTAAGTCACAAAGATTGCCTTATAAAAACCAGAAAATATGATATTTATTAGCCAAATAAATAATTACTGTCTATAATTTTTAATATTAGGCATATAGCCTGAGACAATAAACTAAAGGCAACCTCAAAATCAAACTACTACCAGCAGCCATTAATGACCGCCGGTATTATCTTAGTATTAGCAATTCTGGTTTTAGGCGGTGTCATCGCTACTATTAGCGATCGCCTAGGTACAAAAGTAGGTAAAGCAAGACTACGACTTTTTAATCTTAGGCCCCGCGATACTGCCGCATTGGTGACCATGGTCACTGGCAGTATTCTTTCAGCTTTAACTTTAACTATCCTATTTGCAACGAGCAAACCATTAAGAAAGGGTGTTTTCAGAATAGATGAAATCCAAACCAAACTTAATGAAACTCGCAAGGAAGTGACAAAAGCTGAATTTGAAACAACTCGAATCAAAAATGAATTACAAAAAGCAAGAGCTGATTTAGAATTAGCTCTAAAGCAATTGAATCAAGTTAATCAGTCTTTGGATAAAGCTTTAGTCCAAAAATCAGAAACAGAATTCCAACTACAAATAACCAAAGAGCAATTAAATCAAGTTCAAGTAGTAAAAACCCGTACTCAAGAAGAACTAAAGCAAGTTCAAAAAGCAAAAGCTAGAACTGAAGCCGAACTTAATTTAACTCAAAATCAATTGAATAGTATAATACAACAAAAAGAAACCCTGAGACAAGAAATTGAACAATTGCAAATAGAGCGTCAAAAAATATTAAAAGATTAAAAATATAGCATTTTATAGCAGAAGGAAGAAGGAAGAAGGAAAAGTATTACTTTGTCTGAGTGTTAAACTTTTGAACTGTCCTAACCTTTCCTTCGACTGCTATACCTTACCTTTATATCTACTCCCTAAAATTACATTTTTTTACCGAATTAATCAATAATTAAGGTTTAAAGCATTTTTTTTATAGAATAAATAATATTAAATCCGGTTACCAAATAATTAAAGTTTAAAGCCTCTCCTTTCAAGGAGAAAGAGGTAATTATTAATTATTCATTATTCATTATTAATTGTTGAACATACCACCCTTATTTTAGTAGACAAAATTTTTTATATAATATGGAATAGAGTTAACTACGATCAAGGGGTTGTTTTCAATAATTGATAATTGATAATGGATAATTGATAATTACCTCTCCCTAATACCAGTTTTATATGAGGTTGCATAGAATGATGAAATTCATTAAATCGATCTATATTTATCTACGCTTACCTATGGTCAATTATGCTTTAAATATTATTCTATGCAGCTTCATTTTAATTTGGTATAAAACGGATAGGATTGAATAAAAGGAAAATTAATTCATTGTTTCTCCTTGAAAGGAGAGGATTTTTACCTTAATTATTCGGTAATCACATTTAGTATAAAAAAGCCGTTCGTCAATCCGAGAATTTTCAATTGATAATTGATAATGGATAATTGATAATTACCTCTCCCTAAAACGGATAGGATTGAATAAAAGGAAAATTAATTCATTGTTTCTCCTTGAAAGGAGAGGATTTTTACCTTAATTATTCGGTAATCACATTTAGTATAAAAAAGCCGTTCGTCAATCCGAGAATTTTCAGGAGAAGTAATTATTAACTGTTAATTATTAATTGCTTAATTTATGCAACTGAGAAAAGTTACAACAAAAAGTAAAATCTCAATAAAAAAGATTAATCTAGTCAGCAAATTAAAGATATCCAAACATGATTTTAGGATTTGATCCAGGTAGCCAAAAGTGTGGTATTGCACTGATGGATAGAGAAAAACAACTACACTACCACCAAGTTATAGAATCTCTAGAAGTTGTCACAACAATCAAAAACTTACATCAAAAGTTTGACATTGATTTAATAGTTATTGGCGACCAAACCACCTCAAAAACTTGGAAACAAAACCTAACAAAAATAATTTCAAAAACAGTACCAATAATCAAAATAGATGAACGTTATTCTAGCTTAGAAGCTCGCGATCGCTATTGGCAAATGTATCCTCCTCAAGGTATTTTTCGTCTAATTCCTCTAGGAATGAGAATTCCACCTAAACCAGTAGATGATATTGTCGCGATAATTTTGATAGAAAGATACTTAAAAAATGACTCAATCTATAGTTTATAGTTAATTTTATCCTATTCATACAATTAACCTATTTCTAAAATTAAGAAAGCTATAATAAAATATTAAGTAAAGACTGAATAACTTATCATTAAAGTCAGAAAATATAGAGCCATGAAAGAACAAGAACTGATCCAGCGATACGAACAAGGAGAAAGAAACTTTAGTGGCCTGAATTTAGCGGGAGCTGACTTGAGAGGAGTAATTCTAATAGGCGTTAATCTCTCCAAAGCTAATTTAACAGGAGCAAATCTAAGTAGAGCATTCCTCACAAAAACTCAACTCAATCAGGCATTATTACACAGAGCTAACCTCAGCTTTGCCAAAATGGCTGAAACTAAAATGGCCGATGCTAACCTGATAAAAGCTAATCTCAGTGGAACTTTTTTAATAAAATCAAAACTTCCTAGAGCTAATCTAACAGGAGCTAATTTAACAGGAGCTAATTTGACAGGAGCTAATTTATGGAGTGCCAACCTATGTAGTTCTACTTTAGAATCTACTAATTTACGAGAATCTAATCTCACGGGTGTTAACCTTAATTGGGCTAATATGTACGACGCAAAATTAATGGCAGCTAAACTATTTGCAGCTCAAATGACAGGAGTTAACTTTAGAAAAGCTTACCTGAATGGAATAGATTTGAGTGGAGCAGACTTGAATGGAGTTAACTTTAGTGAAGCTAAGTTAAATGGGGCAAATTTAGAAGGAGCAAATTTAATCACAGCCAACTTCAGCAATGCTCTAATGCGTAGTATTAAATTAAATAGTGCAGATTTAACAAAAGCAAATTTAACACAAGCTTATTTAGTCAGAGCAAATTTGAATTGGAGTAAACTTTATGAAGCTAATTTCAGTGAAGCTAATTTGGATGGAGCAACATTTATCGGAGCAAATCTAGAAAAAGTAAAGTTCGTAAATACAACATTACCAGAATCAACAAGGTTATATTTTAGTTTTGCTACTGCCAGATAATTCAGCTTTTAATTAATCTCAATTTTTCTTGAGTTGAAAGATTAACTGACAAGATAGATATACAGGTTAAATAGTTAAAAATATAGTTAGGGTTTGCTGAAAAAGTCTTTTTGCTGGGGTAGGAGACAGGAGACAGGAGACAGGAGTTAGGAAGAATGGGAATTATAGAGGAGGTAGTCAGAAGAATCGTCCCAAGATTGTTATGCCATAATCATTCCGAAATATAGCAATGAGCGCTGGTATATTTACAAATTGCAGGAGAGGCCAAATAGCTAAAAGTCTTATATTATCAGTAATTTATTCCCCCAGATGAGCTGTTGCCTGCGCACAGCGCTATACTTGCTTTTTGAGCTTGAGCGACCGAAAAGCTTGCACTTTTTTCGAGCAAAAAAAGCTGAAACCATTATCAGTCAATGCTTTGATATTTAATCAGCAAACCCTAGTTATAACTACAAGCAATTGAGGCGTTGTTTTAGTAAATTTATTTATCTAGATAAAGCTAAGTAAATTGCCAAATCTTTAATAGAGGTAAAAGTGCCTTGCTTCAACAATTAATAATTAACAATTAACAATTACCTCTCCTTGAAAAGAAGAGGATTGACTAATAATGAAAATTTTTTTTGTTTCTCCTTTAAAGGAGAGGCTTTAAACCTTAATTATTTGGTAAATATACAGCGTATTTCATATTAGTAAGGTACACCAGTCGCGGGCAAGATGCCCGCACTACAAACATTTTACCTGTAATCTGCTGTATTTCCAGTTCGTTCAATTTCTAATTTAAAATGAGAGGTATATTCAGAAAGATTTCTATAATATCATGTCCGGATAATTAGTTATAAAAAAACTTTCTCCTTCAACTCCAGTTCTTCCTCTTCCTTCTTTTTTCTTCCCTCCTGACTCCTCCGTAGTTATTTATTTATCACTGTTCAACTGGACATAATATAACTTATTGATTAAGACAGATTTAGATAAATTTGAAACTCTAGAATCAAAATTGAAAGAATTACATTCTGATGAAATACCAGAAATAATTGCTTTACCAATCGGATCTGGTTATGGTCTTTACCGAAAAATCGAGCTGCTGATAACTGATAACTGATAACTGAAACGACATACAGCTGATGACTCAAAAGATGAACAGATAAACAGTTGATTTGAGTTAATTGAACAATATTCCTACTTATTTCCCCAGACTTGATATTACGATCAGAACAATGATCCTCTCATAATTATTCAAACAAATATAATATTGATATGTTTTTTATTTTTAATTTTAAAAAAATCGACAAAAATCGTAATCTGCTGAAAAATCAGAAAATAATGATATAGTTATTCTATAAGGGTAACTACGCCTATACACTTGACTTTTTATTCAATATTAATACACCAACTAGGTCAACCCAAACCAAAAGTTTTAAGCATGACAATAGATTCTACGGATTTTAGAGTCACTTAACTGTACTACCTAAGTATTAGTAGGTAGACAAAAAGTATATATAAAGATGAATCAAAACCGCATCCAAGCCTATATAAATCTAATTCAACAACTATTAAATAGCCCCACAGAAAGAAAAGATAAAATCCTAGCAACTAACCAAAAATTACTAGATAAAGGATTACTCCAAACAATAATAATGATGGCACAGACATCAGCAGAAAAAGGGAAGCAGGAAGCTCAAGAACTATTACTCACCTTTGCAGTAGAACTATCAGAAAAATTAGACATTTCAATTACAGAAAACACCTCAGCAACAGCAACCCCTTTAGAATATTTAGAATTCTTAACCCAGGTATTACAAGCAACCCACGAAAGCAAAAACAATCCTCAAATTATTCACCCTATTTTGCAAGAAAACCTCAACAAACTAGACCAAGGTTTAGTAGAAATCTTACAAACTTGGGCGACCTCAACCTTAGTAGAAATTAAACCAGAAGAAGCTCATAGTATTGCTGCGGATATAGTTAACTTCAGTAACCAGATACAAGAGTTTACTCTTGGGGATAAAGCAAATAATTTAGAAATAGCAATTACGGGATATAAAACAGCATTAACTGTATACAATAATGCTTCAAAAACTCATCATTGGGTAAGTATTATTAACAATCTTGGTACTGCTTATCTCAACAGAATTTATGGAGATAAATCTGTAAATATTGAGAAAGCAATAGAAATTTATCAACCAGCATTAAAAGTAATAGATAGAAAAGATAGTCCCCAAGATTGGGCAATAATTCAAAATAACTTAGGCAATGCTTATAGTCGTAGAATTGAAGGAGATAAAGCCAAAAATATTGAACAATCAATAGTCGCTTATCAAAGAGCATTGGAAATTATTACCAAAGAAAAATTTCCCCAACAATGGGCAACTATTCAAAATAATTTAGCTAATACCTACTTAACGCGAATTGCAGGAAAAGTCGGCGATAATATTGAATTAGCAATAGATGCTTACCAAAAAGCATTACAAATTATCGATCGGGAAGAAAATTCTCTAGACTGGGCAGTAACTCAAAGCAATCTTGGTAATGCCTATCTAAATAGAATGACAGAAAATGTAGAGAAAAATATTGAGCAAGCAATTACAACTTATCAGCAAGCATTAAAAATTATTAATAGGGAAAATCAACCTTACCAGTGGGCAAATATTCAAAAAAATCTAGGTACTGCTTACTTAAATAGATTCATAGGAAAAAAAAGCAAAAATATTGAATTAGCTATTACAGCTTATCAACAAGCATTAACAGAAATTACTCCTATTGATTCTCTATTAGATTGGGTAATAATTTCCATAAATCTTGGCACTGCTTACCTCCACCGAGACACAGCAGAAAGAGTGGAAAATATTGAATTATCAATTGCAGTTTATCAACAAGTGCTGCAAGTTATTAATCCAGAAAAATTTGCTTTATGGTGGGGAATTATTCACAAAAATCTTGGTGATGCTTATAGTTATCAAGTCAGAGAAAATATAGAAAATATTGCTGATTTTTATCAAAATATTGAATTAGCAATTACAGCATATCAACAAGCATTAAATATTTTTACTGTAGAAAATTTTCCACTTGAATGTCTACAAATTTATCGTAAATTAGGCGATTTAGGATTTCAAAAGGAAAATTGGCAACTTGCTATTGAAAGTTATCAAGTAGCAATTAAGTTGCTAGAAATAACTCAAAGTTTGGTAAATACCGAAATATCTTACAAAGAGATGTTAGTTGAATCAATTTATATGTATGGCAACATAGTAGAATGTTATGTCAAAATTGAGGAATATGAACAAGCATTAGAATATGTAGAAGCTTCTCGCTCTCGTCGTTTAGTAGAGTTAATGATGATAAACGACATTTATAAAAATGAAGAAAAGCCAGCAGAACTAGAAGAATATTATGATTTACAACAACAAATTAATCAGCTCAATTTTGATACTACTAGAATTAATAAACCAATTACAGTGGGAAGTCAGTTTAGCATCAAAGAAATTAAATCAGAGAATCAAGAAAAAATTTATTTACTGAAAGAAAAACAGCAAAAAATTTGGCAAAAAATTTGGAATAGCGATCGCATACTAGCAGAACAATTACAAGTTACATATCTGAGTTTTTCAGATATTCAGCAGTTCGTAAAGGATGGACAAACTGCAATTATAGATTTTTATTCAACCAGAAATAATACCTATATATTCCTTCTGACTCAGCAGCAACTTACTGTTCATATTTGTCAAGGGGAGGGAATTGATAAATTACAAACTTGGATACATGATAATTGGTTGAAACTCCATGCAGAAAATAGCAGTGAATGGCAGAATCAAATGGAGGATTTTCTTTCAAAATTATCAGAAAAATTAGAATTAAATCAACCGATAGAACAACTGAATGAGATAAAAGAATTAATTATTATTCCCCATTTATATCTACATCAAATACCTTACGCTGCTTTACCAGTTACTAGAGAAAAAGAAACAAAGTATTTGTGTGATTATTTCCGTTTAAGAATTTTACCTAGTTGTCAAATTCTCAATTATTGCTCAGAGCGAACGCTAATTAATAATCCCCGCAAAATAGGAATTGTGGAAACTCCTATAACAAATAAGTTTTATACAAGATATGAATGTGAAACTCTAGCAAATATGTACTTAATTTCTCCCCAAAAGCGTCTGCAATATAGTCAGGCAAAAATTAATAATTACCACAACTTTATTCAGCAAGTACAAATGCTGCATTCCAGTCATACTTCTCAACTAAATATTGTCAATCCCTTAGCATCAAAACTAAAATTATTTGATGGAGATATAGTTCTTAGTAAAGTTTTTGCTTGGCGTTTACCAGAATTATTTGATGTATTTCTTTCCAGTTGCGAAATTAATCTCTATCAAACTAAAATTTATGACGAAATTCTCACATTGGCCAGTGCTTTTATTAGTGCAGGTGCCCGTCATGTAATTAGTTCATTATGGTTAGTAGAAGATTTAGCCACAGCATTATTTTGCATTTTCTACTATCAACATCGCCAAAAATATAGCCGTTCGGAAGCATTTAAAAAAGCACAAAATCAACTTCGTTATTTAACAGGAACTCAGCTTAGTAGTTATAAAAAGCAGCTAGAAAGATATCTAGAACAATACATGAAACACGAAAATTCAGAAAAAATACAACAAAAAAAAGAACTCTTATCATGGTTTTGTCAACAGAGTCTTCCATTTACTCATCCTTACTACTGGGCAGGTTTTATTCCCCAAGGTATTTCTTGAAGAAGGCAGAAGGCAGAAGGCAGAAGGCAGAAGGAAAAATTGCTTACCGAATAATACCATTTCTCAAAAACTTTTCTACATTTTGTTGAGTAGGGGACCCACCCCTAACCCCTCCCAGGAGGGGAAATAGGGGAGTGGGGGAGTGGACCCACCCCTAACCCCTCCCAGGAGGGGAAACAAACATAAGAATAATTAACATTAACGCAAGCTGAAATTAGCAAAAAAAGTGGTTTTGCTTGTACCGATCAGTTCACAACTGAAGTCTTGCCCAAGTATAGCAATAATGCATGGGAATTGGTATAATTAATCATTATTAATTAAATAATTTAGCTTACTCTGCCTCCCCTTGGCTGCGTCGCGAGCTGTCGCTCTACAAAGGGAAAATAAAGAAATAATATTTCCTTATGTTCAATTCCGTAACGGTTTTAACCAGAGGTAATTATCCATTATCCATTATCCATTAATGAAGGATAGTCTTCGACACGCCACTTCATGTCTTATACCAATGTGAAAAAAGAATGCTATGCTTAAGTGATACTTCAACTATTAAGTAATTAACCCAGGCTGAATAACTTTACTTTTTTGATAATTAGCACGCCAGTTATTGTGAATTATTCTTATTTTTACTACTTCCCTACTCCCCCTCTCCCCCACTCCACTACTCCCTTACTCCCCCACTCCCACACTCCCCTGCTCAAGAAAATAATTAGGACTTGCTGATTAACTATCAAAGTATTCACATATAAAAGTTTCAGCCCTATTAGGTTGAAAAAAAGTACTATGTTTTCGGCTAAGAAGGCTCATGCATGCTAGTATTTTGGGATGATTATGACAGAAAAATTGAGGGGCAATTCTTACTTCTACCTCCTCGCTCATTCCCATTCCTCCTGTCTCCTGTCTCCTGTCTCCTGTCTCCTAAGCCCTACTACTCATACTTTTTCAGCAAACCCTAATTAGGTTGTTATCCGTTGATAAAGAATAGCCTTACCTTGTCTTTTTCCAGAATCTTTCCACCCTCTTTGTTCCAGATCGCCTAATCTATTAAGAGTAGTTATATACGCAGGAGAACAACCTAAAACTTTCCCTAATTCCCGCGCAGTTTTTAATTCTTCAACACCATTATTCAACAAGTTTTTTGTCATTTCTTTTTGTTCGATAACTGTTGTCATTGATGATTGTTCATATTCATATCGATCTTTGAATGCAAGGTCTTCTTTTTCTATACTGTGTAATTTATGATTTTCTTTAGGAGTTACTAAATCTTCAGCATCATCTATTTTTTTAACTTCTTGAATCAATTTATTTTCTATATATTTGTCTATATAACTATCCAATTTATTTCCAATATACTTTCCTATTGCCACATTAATTTTAGTTTCCAAACTAAGCGACAACATACCTCGATCGCCATCTATTTCTTCTCCTAAATAAAGGTCTATAAACAAATTTAAAACTTCAAAAGCTGTAGAATCATTCTCCTTACATTTTGCTTGGAAGCGTTGCCATTTATCGCGAGCTAATTTAAAATCGATCCGAACTTTATCTTCTCTATCATTGCTATACATATTAACTAAATACCTAGATAAGGGACGAAATTCAAGCAGACATCGCGCTTGAAAGCCTAAAGCCGTTTATCTACCACTTATGGTATTGTCTATAATTATAGACAAAAAGTCAAATATTTTTGGCAATTCTATTAATTGATAAAAATTTAATTTATCTAGGTCAAATAATTGATAATTATCATCAATAATTTACTTAATCTGGAAGTTTCAGATTATAAATATGAATACAAGAGACTAATCAATATCTAGTAATTTTATGTTTATTTTTTATAAAAAATCATTGAGGATTTTTATCATTAAACTTATTCAAGAAACAAAATAATTGAAAAAAGCCAAAATTTAAACCTTATCTAATTTAAAAAGACACTTCCAGTTTCTTCAATTAACAAACTAGATTTATCCAAATTAAAATTATTAGTCTCAGTCATAGTTAACTTTAAAAGACCATTTTCAACAATAAACTGGGGTTGTATCAATAAAAAACCTCCCTTATCCCGATAAAAAGTAATATTGATAGGAACTTTTAATTTCCTTAAAATCACTTCAGACTTTCCTGACAACTGGCGTTGTGTAGTATCTCCAATTATCTCATAAGAAATTGTAGCAGCAGTATTATTTGCAAGTTTGATATTGACCAAACCATTTACAGGTTGAATAATTCCAATAGGCAATTGTCTGGTTCCAGGTAAAGGAGCTGTAGAGTCATTAACAATTAATTGTTTTGGAGGTTGACTAGGCTGAGTTTGAACAGTGTTTGATGGTGATACGGTCGAAGAAGGTTTTTCTGGTGAAGGTTGTTTTGAGGGTTGACTAGGCTGAGTTTGAACAGTATTTGATGGTGATATGGTCGAAGAAGGTTTTTCTGGTGAAGGTTGTTTTAAAGGTTGAGAATCAAAACGAGGCAATTGTGCTAGGCTAAGACTAGGTAAAGTTATACTTGATAGCAATATAATTATCAGCCCATAAATTTGCTTCTTTAGTCTAGTATTTATGCTGAATAACTGATTCAAAAACTGCATAATTATTTGCCTAAATAATCTAAATATTTTGTTATTAGTTAAATACCTATTATTATATCAGGAAAATGTTAGAGTAAATCGTTTATGAAAAGTTACGATTGGATTGTAGTTGGTGGCGGAATAACAGGAGCAGCTGTCAGTTATGAATTAGCAAAAAAAGGTTTTACCGTACTCCTGTTGGAAAAATACCCTACTTTAAAAGGTGCAACCCGTTATAGTTATGCTATTTTACCCTACTGGTCTAGTACTACAGATTTGACCAATCAACTTTTTCAGGAAGCAAAAGAACGTTATCATTGCCTATCTGAAGAATTAGAAACAAGTACCCAATTTAGAGAGTTAGATTTATTACTAACTATCGCCCTCAAAGATGACCCAGAAAAAATAGCTGCTACCTTCAACCACTACAATACCATACCCCACCTAATAAGTGTCCAAGAAGCCTGTGAAATGGAACCCTTACTCAATAAAGAGGCGATCGCAGGAGCTTTAACTGTTCGTAACGGTCATGTTTCTCCAGAAGCAACGACTTTGGCGTACTCTCAAGCATTTACGAGGTTAGGAGGTCAAATTGAAATTGCAGAGGTAACTGGGTTAGTCAAAACTGGGGATAATGCAACCCCTCGCTATCACGAACGCATAACCGGAGTTTACACCACAGGCAAAACTCATCACGCTGCTAATGTTGTTATTTGCGCAGGTGGAATTTCTCGTCATTTCCTAAAATCAGTAGGTATCCATACCCGTATTTATTTCACCCATGCCGAGATGTTAGAAATTCCTCCTACAGACTTACAACTACATACTAATGTAATGCCAGCAGTACAAGAACGTTTTCAATGTGAAGCTACTACAAGTACAGCTGAGTTTGAACAAATGTGGGATGAACCTGGTCACGAGTTTGTACCATTTAGCTTAGATGCTGGCGCAATTCAATTTAACAACGGTTGCATCAGAATAGGTCAAATTTCTCGCGTACTCACTGACCCTCACGCTAAAATTGATCCTGTTCAAAGTGAAGTTGCTATGCGATCGGAGATCGGGAAAATTTTACCTGCATTAGAACATTTAACCGCCACCTGGCATCACTGCTTAATAGCATACAGTGCTGATAACTTACCCCTCATCGGAGCTATTCCTAATCAAGAAGGGATACATATTTTTTCTGGGTTCAGTAGTCCCTTTGCATTTGTGCCTCCCCTAGCTAAAAGATTCGCTAATTATATAGTCGGAGAAAATGATGAAATTATCAAGCAATTATCTCCTCATCGCTTTGTCTAACTCATTAGGGTTTGCGCTCAAAAGTCTTTTAGTAGGAGTAGGAGACAGGAGACAGGAGACAGGAGGAACGGGGAATGAGCGAGGGGTAGGAGTAAGAATTGTGCCAAGATTTTTCTGCCATAGTCAGCTCAAAAAGCTAGTATTTTGAGCGTTTTCAATTATTAATTATTAATTGTTGAACTACATTCCGTTTTTTTATGCTACATTGTAGTATGTAGTATAGATTAACAAGCAATAGTAACTTAAAATCAAATAT
Organism: Okeania sp. SIO2B3; assembly: GCF_010672525.1. Classification (GTDB taxonomy): domain Bacteria; phylum Cyanobacteriota; class Cyanobacteriia; order Cyanobacteriales; family Microcoleaceae; genus Okeania. Next base: position 65,938 of record NZ_JAAHGH010000031.1, read on the forward strand.
GCCATACGAAAAACTTAAACTCTCAACCCCAAAACCAGTATTATCTTGGGCAAATCATCCCCTAGAAAATCAAGAACACCAAATGGCCAAAAATGTAGCATCCTTGCCATTTGTCTTCAAGCACGTTGCCCTAATGCCAGACGTGCATCTAGGCAAAGGTGCATTAGTAGGTTCTGTCATTGCCACAAAAGAAGCAATTATTCCTGCTGCTGTAGGCGTAGATATTGGTTGCGGAATGTGCGCAATAAAAATGCCTTTTGTTGCCGACCAACTAGAAGGCAAACTCAAAAAAATCCGACAAGATATTGAAGCAGCTATTCCTGTAGGATTTTCTGACAACAAAGAAATCGAAAAATCTGTCACCAACTGGCAGCGCTGGAAAAACTTCAAAGAGTTACATCCAGGAGTAAAAAATTTAGAAAGTAAAGCTCTCAAACAAATGGGTTCTCTTGGTGGAGGCAACCACTTCATTGAACTTTGTCTGGATACAGAGAACAATGTTTGGTTAATGCTACACTCTGGTTCTCGTCACATTGGAAATAAATTAGCTCAATGTCATATTAACACTGCCAAGGAATTAGCAAAACTGGCAGATACAAAATTGCCAGATTTAGATTTAGCCTATTTTGTCACTGGAACACCAGAATTTGCAGCTTACTGGCGCGATCTACAATGGGCGCAAAATTATGCTCGGTTTAATCGAGATGTAATGATGGCTCGTTTTAAGCGAATTGTTGAAAAGCATTTAGTAGGAGGTAAACCAACAAAACCACTATTAAATGTGAACTGTCATCACAATTATGCGGAAAAAGAAGTACATTTTGGCGAGGAAGTTTATGTAACTCGTAAAGGTGCTGTGCGAGCACAGGAAGAAGATTATGGAATTATACCTGGTTCAATGGGAGCAAAATCTTTCATTGTCAAAGGAAAAGGAAACCATGAAAGTTATTGTAGCTGTAGTCATGGAGCTGGCAGATTAATGTCTCGAACTAAAGCTAAAAAGAGTTTTTCTGTTGATGATCTAGTTAAGCAAACTGAGGGAGTAGAATGTCGGAAAGATGGAGGTGTTATTGATGAAATTCCTGGTGCTTATAAGTCTATTGAAGAAGTGATGAATCAACAAACTGATTTAGTAGAAGTTGTGGCAAGTCTTAAACAAGTTGTTTGTGTAAAAGGCTAATTAATTTTTTGTGGTTTTATTGGCAGGACTTACGCAAAATCCTCGTGTTATATGCTAACTGTTGTGTAAGGTAGTTGCAGGTGTCCTACAGGTATGATTGCTGCGTAAGTCCTAATTGACTAAAAACAAAGTTGGTTACTAAAACAATTGTTGGAGCTGATATTGGCGATTTTCCTCCAGGAGGCTAGGCGATCGCACTAGAAATGGAGCCGAAAGATTGTGGAATTCTCTAGTAGGAATATATCGACAGTGTAAGTAGCCTACAGAGATTTCTGCTCTACTTATCAATAGGTCTTTCCTTGGTTAGAAAGACTCTATTGTGGTCAAAAAAATTAGAACAACCTAATGTGGGTGATAACGAGCAAGGTTTGAAACCTAGGGTTGCTCATTTTAAGGTTACCTCGATGTTACTGACCTATGGAAGCCCACCAATATCGGCGATAACAACTACATCCATTATTCCACTCTCTAGGCAATCATTATCTCCGATACCTGCATTTTGGTAGGACATAGAAGCCACAAAATTGACAGTACTACCATTAACACTCGTAGAATCAATCCCAACTTTTATAAACTTTGCTTCACGATCTCTGTCATTAGTCAAAGAAAATGACTTAATCGCAACAGTTGCTTGGCTAACAGTTCCAGAAAACGTTGCTGAAGAACTAACAGTTGGGTTGTTAGCACTAAAGCCGACTACTTTTACATCCTTAAATGTCAGAGTCATAATTAAAACTCAGAAATTAATTAACAGCTTAAAGTATACTTAGATATTGTATCATAAGTTATAGGAATTTCAAAAAATAAAAGAGGCATTTCCCAAGATACATGGAGTAGTAGATGCTCTGGGTAATCCCACCCATTTTTTTTAACTCCGGGTCAAGCATGCGACTTAGATGGAGCAGATATTCTCTTACCAGTTGTAGAAGCTCAAGCAGTTTTGGCTGAATTACGCTTATGATGCTCAGGAGCGAGTAATTGGACCTTTAACCAACAGAGGAATAGAGGTAGTGATTCCACCTTACGAAAAACCGGAAAGAAAGCCGTCACAGGAAATGAGATATTGTACAAAGCACGTCTATGAATCGAAAATTTCTTCGCTAAACTCAAACAGTACCCTCGCGTTGGCGGAGCCTAGCGGCAGCTATATCGCGACTAGATATGATAAACGTTCGGTTAACTTCCTGAGGGGAATTCCTACAGGTAGCCTCAGTCATTTTACTAGCATAGCGATCGCCACGATCTCCATACATCATAAAATACTAATTTTGTCAACCTTCTTAATTGATGACACGCCCTAGTAAAAAATTGCTTATATTTTTTTTCAGGAAACAACAAAACCCCCTTCCCATAAATTGGAAAGAGGGTTTTGCTAATTATCATCCTGGCATCGAGCTATTTTCCCGTAGGGCTTCCCCTAAAGTATCTTCGCCGGTACTACGTTTCACTACCAAGTTCGAGATGGAGTTGGAGTGGAGCCATAGCCCTAGAAACACCAGGAATAAAAAAAGAATCAAAGAAGGCTGCATAGTCAGAAGTAAGAAGTGAAATGATGAGGTCAAGTCCTCGGTCTGTTAGTGTGTCTAGGCTGCATACATTGCTGCATTTCCACCGAACACCTATAAACGGGTAGTCTTCCCGTG
>NZ_JAAHGH010000032.1 GCF_010672525.1 Okeania sp. SIO2B3
ATTAGATGCTCCCCTACGTCCAGTTTTCTGTTGGTTTACCCACTGCTCTATCACTTCATCATTGAGCCAAAATGTCAGACTCCCTCTCTGTTTTAAGGAAGCATCATACTCAGACCAGTTGCTGATTTGGTACTTAGACTTGGACTTGGACTTACTCATGTCTATGTTGGTCTAGGTTTGTTGTGCCACGCACTGTTATTTTTACCCTCTAAGCTCTCTTTGTGCAACAAAGCCATTAATAATTAATAATTAATAATTAGGGTTTACCGATCTAATCTAAAAGCATTGACATATAAAGGTTTTAGCATTTTTTAGTTAAAAAAGTCCAAGCTTTTAGGTCGTAATGGTTCAAACAAATTAGCATTTTAGGCGCATAGTTGCGCAGAATAATCAAGAGATTATTCTTCCTCCTACCTCCTCTATAATTCCCATTTCTCCTGTCTCTCCCTCCACGGTCGGGGCCCGCGGGTGGGTTGTCTCCTGTCTCCTTCCCTTACCCATAAGACTAGTGAAGCGCAAACCCTAATTAACAATTACCTCTCCTTGGAAAGAAGAGGATTGAAGCGTAGCGTGAAAATTTTTTCTTTTCTCTTGGTCTATTGGATATGGCTCCGAGACCTTGCCATCCAAGCTCCGAAGATCGACCGCTTTTATCCTTTAAAGGAGAGGCTTTAAAGCTTAACTATTCGGTAAGAAAGTTTGCCGGACTTTTTACTGTTAGTAAATAACCAACTCTTGTTTGACATCTCAAATGAAAACGCTATATCGCTAAAAATGTTTGCTTCAATGTACAATAATTTCTGGAAATTATTTTCAGTTAAAATATTTAACCTATACGGTTTATATTTTTGAATGTCTTGGATTTGTTTTACATTCTATTATCATAGTATTTTTATCGGAAATATAACTTCATAGTTACCCTCTCAATGCACGAATTTTATGAAAATCTGTTGGCTAGCATCAATAACCAATTTAAAAACATAACAGCTTCTTCCAACTTCGGTCTTCCTTCTTCCTTATTTTAATATATTTCGCGATAATGTTTAGCTAGCAAATTACCGATGATATTTAATATTAAAGTTATCAATACTAAAGTTAGACCAGCAGCAAAAATTGTTTGATAAGCTAAAGTACCATGAGGTAAATCACCAAGACTAACCTGCACAATATATGCTGTAATAGTAGCAGCTTGGTCTGTGGGATTCAAAGTAAAATTAGGCTGCAAACCAGCCGCAATAGCAACAATCATTGTTTCTCCTACTGCACGGGAAGCTCCCAGAATATAAGCAGAAGAAATACCAGAAATAGCAGCCGGAAATACAACTAATAATGATGTTTGAAACCTAGTTGCTCCCATAGCAAAAGAGCCTTCTCGTAAATCTAGTGGAACAGAACGCATGGCATCTTCACTTATAGAACTAATAAATGGAATAATCATTACCCCCATTACTAATCCTGCACTCAACATATTAAAAGTTGGCAAATTTGGAAATATTTTTTGTAATAATGGGGTTACATATAAGAGTGCGAAATAACCATAAACTACTGTGGGAATAGCAGCTAATAATTCTAAGAAAGGTTTGAGAGTTTCTCTAAATTTTATGGGAGAAAATTCACTCAGATAAATTCCTGCTATAGTCCCCAGTGGAATAGCTATCATTAAAGCAACAATTGAAGTTACTAAGGTTCCTGAGACTAAAGGTAAAATTCCATATTGTGGATTTTGAAATAAGGGAGTCCATTGTGTACTTGTCAGGAAGTCTAATATGGATATTTCTTGAAAAAATAAAACTGATTCTCTGACTAATATAAACAGAATTGCTATTGTAGTTGCTACAGAAGAAAAAGCTGCTAAAAACAAAATATATTCAATTGTTTTTTCTCGTGTATCTTGAACTAATCTTGGTGAAAAATTTGGTAATTTTATTGATTTTAAAAGTTTCTTTCTCATTCAATACCCAGTGATTAAGTAAATAATAATGGTCAGCATAATGGTCAGCATTCAGTTAAGTAAGTAGGTATTTCTAATTAAACGTTAAAAAATTTGTAGGGGCGGGTTTAGCCTAAAGCCTTGATAAATTAGCTATATAGTCCTAAAAACCCGGCGTACACTTGTTGCATTTATTTATGCTTACCTACTTATTAGCGGTCAACATTCAGTAGTAAAAATGAATTAGGGTGATGATTCGTTATATAGCTAAAGTTAGCCGATCTGCTTTTCTTAATACTTTTAATTCTGCCTCATTCTCTCAACGCTTACTTATATCGCAGTCGAAGGAAAGGCTGGAACGTATCAAAAACTTAAAACTCAGACAACGCCAGATTTTTCCAACTTCGTTTGTTCCTTTTTCCTTCTGCTATACGGTTGAATCTTGAATGCTTACTAACAATAATCAATAATAATTGATGCTTATACCAAATTAATATGAATCTGCATAGAATAATATTTTAATCAGAGTTGACTGTAGATCGAGAAAGACTTGTTAATAAATTTCATAACTCTGTACAGCCTCACATAAAATTGATGCTTAGACATTAGCCGAAAATTAGATAAATTATCCGTGTTGCTGAGTGGTAATGATTTTTAGATTAAGTATCAAGGCGCAACATAAGCTTTTCAATTTTACCTTCAACTACTTACCATTACATTTCAGCAATGCCTAATTTTCAGCATTAATTTACATCATGAAATATGTTTGCCACTTGAATCTAGTTTAGTATGAAAAATCAAATAATTACTCTACTTAAAAATAGTTTAAGTCTTCATTATAAGATTTAAAATTTAACTACCACTCCCAATAACACGATTTTTAAAACGTTCCATTGCTTGCTGATATTCTAGTTCGGAAAGAGGTACAGAATTTACTTCTTTAACTAATTGAGGAGCATTCTTGAGATAGAATTCAACAAACTCTTTAACTTCAGGACGCTCTGCCGCTTTAGCATTAACATAAATAAAAATTGGTCTGGCCAGAGGTTGGTATTCTCCACTTCGCACTGTTTCCAGTGAAGGTTTAACAGGTCCATTACCATTGTCTATAGCTATTGCTTTTATTCGGTCTCGGTTCGCTTCATAATAAGAATAGCCAAAATAAGCAATAGCATTAGGGTCATTAGCAACAGCTTGAACCAAAACATTATCATCTTCACTAGGCGTATAGTCAGAACGGCTAGCCTTAGACTGACCAACTATTTCATTAGTAAAATAGTCAAATGTACCTGAATCTGCACCTGGTCCATACATTCTCAGTTCTGCATCAGGCCAATTAGAGTTCACCTGATTCCACTTCATAACTTTACCTTGGGCCTCCGGTGCCCACATCTTTTTGAGATCCTCCACACTCATAGTATCAACAAAGTTTTTAGTATTAACAACTACAGTAATAGCATCATAAGCAATAGGTAATTCAATAAATTCAATTCCTGCAGCTTTACATTTTTCTATTTCAGATGGTTGAATAGTTCTGGAAGCATCAGAAATATCTGTTCTAACGGAATCTTCTAGAGAACAAAATTTTTTAAAGCCTCCCCCTGTTCCAGAAATTCCAACCGTTACCCGCATAACACCTCTTTTCTCTTTTTGAAATTCTTCTGCTACTGCTTCGGTAATAGGGTAAACTGTGCTAGAACCATCAATTTTAATTATAGACGGGCTTTGAGACCTAACTACAGGAATAGTTATAGCTAATGTTGTAGCTACTAGAGCAAAGACACTAGCTAATTTCCGCTTATTCAGCTTCAAATTCTTTACTTTGGTAGTTACCATACTCTTGTTTTCCTAGAGTTTTGATCGGATATTTAGACAATTAAGCATTTATATAATTTAAAAATAATAATTGTTATTCAGAGTATTATTATAATTATTTGAGAAGAAGTAAAGTTTAAGTACAGTTTAAATATAGGTTAATCACTAACAATAATTATGACAAAAATATGGATAACCAATATACTTTGGCAGCAGAATTTTTACAGTGGGGAGTAGGTCTGCATAGCGGTATTAAATCTCATATTAAAGTTATACCTGCCCCCAAAAATTCAGGTATATATTTTGTTAGAGTTGACTTACCTGAGACTCCTAGTATTCCAGCTCTAATAAACTTTGTAGTTTCTACTACTCTCTCTACTGAATTTGGTATTGAAAATATTCGTATTCGTACTGTAGAACATTTGTTAGCTGCTTTGGCTGGAATGGGAATAGATAATGCTCGAATTGAAATTGATGGCCCCGAAGTTCCTCTCCTGGATGGCTCGTCTAAAGTCTGGGTAGAGGCGATCGCTTCTGTAGGATTAGTTGCTCAACCAGAGGAGGGAAATGGGGAGATGGGGAGATGGGGAGATGGAAAGATGGGGAGATGGGGAGATGGGGAGATGGAAAGATGGGGAGATGGGGAGATGGGGAGATGGAAAGATGGGGAGATGGGGCAAAAAAATATTAACAATACCGATCGCCCACAGCCAATAAAGCACATTCTTAATCCAAAACTAAGGACCGAAAATTCGATCAACCGACCAATTTGGATCAACCAAGGTGATGCTTTTGTCGCTGCTTTACCTAGCCCAGAAACTAGATTTACTTACGGAATAGATTTTAATCTACCAGCTATTGGTAATCAGTGGCATAGTTGGTCTCCAGAAACAGAAAGTTTTGCTGAGTTTATTGCCCCAGCTCGTACATTTGCCTTAGCACATCAAATTGACCAATTACGAGAAGTTGGTTTAATTAAAGGTGGTAGTCTAGATAATGCTCTAGTTTGTAATGAGTCGGGATGGTTAAATCCACCCTTAAGATTTGAAAATGAACCTGTACGTCATAAACTCTTGGACTTAGTAGGAGATTTGAGTTTATTAGGTAGTTTTCCTCAAGCTCATTATCTGGCTTACAAAGCTAGCCATAAATTACATATCCAATTAGCTCAAAAAATTTCCGAGTTATTTGTAAGTAAAACTAATTTTAGATCGTAGGTCTGAGGTCTGAGGTCTGAGGTCTGAGGTTGTAGGTGTTTACATATCAAGACTTACGCAAATTGACTATTAAAGCACCATTTGTAAGGGTAAGTAATATTCTTTCTTGCTATATGTAGAGTCTCTGTGTAAGTCCTGACATATTTTATTTGAGGTGATACCAATTTGATAAATGTTTCTTACAAATGGTAGGGACGCCCTTATGCAACGTACGTACGAAAGAAGAAGGAGGCAAGGAGGAAAAAGGGGTAAACATTCAAAAAAATGGAAAAAAGATAGAGATAACTATCTAAAATGAACTGGAGCAGCTATTTTTAAGCATATCCGATCAATATCTACCTTTTTGTAGCATCCTTTTTTCACGCTTGGTATGACACAGAATTATGAAATTTATTGCGTTGCACAGCGACGAATGATTTTGGATGTTTGATAAAAATAATTTTTGATTTGAGAATTAGTAAAATAAATAAAATCATTTTTCGTAATTTTTGGCCATAAAAATCTATTCACCTATTCCCTATTCCCTAATCTTGCAAAAAGTCTATATCTTTTTCGGAGATGTCTAATGGTAAAATCAAGACTGCCAATCAAGAACTGTACATAATGTCAACCTCTGAAAAAACTACAACAGATTCAGCACAAACCACAGAAAATTCTTCAACTCAGCAAAATCAGGATGCTGCGACTACTGGGGTAAATATTATGACAGTTGAAGAAATTCACAAACTGTTACCCCACCGATATCCCTTTGCTTTGGTAGACCGTATTATAGAATATGTACCAGCAGAAAGAGCGGTAGGTATTAAAAATGTGACTTTTAATGAACCCCATTTTCAAGGGCATTTTCCTGGACGACCAATTATGCCAGGGGTATTAATCATAGAAGCAATGGCTCAGGTTGCAGGCATAGTCTTTGCTCAAATGCCAGAGCTTCAGAAAGGATTATTTGTATTTGCAGGTATGGATAAGGTTAGGTTTCGTCGCCCAGTAGTTCCAGGAGACCAATTAATATTAAAGACAGAATTATTATCTGTTAAAGGTGGCAAGTTTGGTAAAGTGCAAGGTCTTGCAGAAGTGGATGGTCAAAAAGCCGCAGAAGGAAATTTGATGTTTTCAATAATGGATTGAAGTATGCCTACTCTGATTCACCCAACAGCTGTTATTGCTGAAAGTGCCGAATTGCATCCCACTGTACAAGTCGGTCCCTATGCTGTAATAGAGGAACAGGTTAAGGTAGGTGCGGGAACTACCATTGGCGCTCATGTCGTGATCGAAGGGCCAACAGAAATTGGCTCTGGTAATCGGATTTTTCCTGGGGCAGCTATTGGTATAGAACCACAAGATTTGAAATATGCAGGTGCTCCAAGTTGGGTAAAAATTGGCAACAATAACAAAATCAGGGAATACGTTACAGTTAATCGCGCTACTTATGCAGGTGAGAGTACTGTTATTGGTAATGACAATTTACTGATGGCTTATGTCCATGTGGCGCACAATTGTATTATTGAAGATTCTGTGGTCATAGCTAATGCTGTATCTTTAGCAGGCCATGTCAAAATTGAGTCAAAAGCTGTAATTGGTGGGGTATTGGGTATTCATCAGTTTGTCCATATTGGTCAAATGGCAATGGTGGGTGGTATGAGTCGTGTCGTTAGAGATGTACCACCATTTATGTTGGTCGAAGGACATCCTTGTTTGGTGCGATCGCTCAATTTATTAGGATTAAAGCGTGCTGGTTTGAACAGTGCAGATTTAGCAATATTGAAAAATGCTTTTCGGATTCTCTATCGTTCGGATAAACTTTTTAGTGAAGCTTTAGAGGAATTAGAGTTACTTTCAGAGAATAAGTATATCCAAGAATTACATCAGTTCTTAAGTATGTCTCTTGGGTCTAAACGTCGTGGACCGATGCCGGGAAAAATGTCGAAGGGAGTGAAGTTAGAGGAAGTTGATAATTAATCAAGTTTTTGTTAAGTAGAGGGAGGTAAAAAATTGCTCCAACTGATACAAAGCAATAATTCTCAGACTTTTTCAATTATGTATATCATTATCTAAGTAGGGCTTGCAAAATTAATTACACATACTCTAAAGATAAAAAGCTGATGCTGTAAAAATTACAGAGAATAAAATTAGGTAATTAATTTTGCTTAAGCACTTATTAAATTGTCTATTGGGACTTACACAAGTAGATGAAGAAAATTAGTCTATAATACCTATAAAATAAAGATTTTATCTCAAAGATTCATTTCCATGAAAAAGATCACTCCTAGTGCTATGCCTCCTTGCTTTGAAACATGGTGTAAAAAGTTTGATGATTGTTGGAAAAACCAGTCCCAGAAAACAGGATTTAGGCATTATTTAGGTGGTTTACTAGGAGAGAATGAAAAGAAAAACATATCTCAAATGGCCAATGAATCAATTGGAATAGTCTATAATCGATTACATCATTTCATCGCAGATTCTTCTTGGAATACAGATCAAATTAATAAACGTCGCTTGGAAATAATTAACAAATTTTCTCAAACCAATTTCTGTAGAGGATTTAGTTTGATTTTAAATGATTCTGGACATAGAAAAAGTGGTGATTTTACATCTGGAGTAGGCCGACAATATATTGGATAAATTGATAAAACAAATAATAAAATAGTAACGGTAACAACTCATTATTATGATGGCAAAAAAAGTTTACCTTTAGATATTAAATTATATCAACACTCCTATTCTTTAGAAGAAAAGGCAAGCATAGGAATAGAGTTAATAGACCAAACCCTAAACAGAGGTCATCATCCGGGAATAGTTTTAATTGATACAGACTATGGCAATAATACAATATTTCTGAAGAAACTAGAAGAAAGGAAATTAAAATATCTAGGAGGAATTGCAAAAAACCGTTTGCGTAGCATTCCGTAGGAAAAAGTAATAGTTAAACAAAAATCCCAACCAGAAACAGAAATTAGAATAGATGAATTAGCAGAAAGCTTACCAGCAGATACATTTGAATCAGTTATCTTAAGTGTAGAAAAACCAAAAATAATTTGGGTTACCACATTTAGAGCACCGATTTCACCCCTCGAAGGAGAAAGAGCTTTTACTATCGTTATGAATGCTAGTTCTCTAGAAGAGGCAACAGAAATTGATTATTTTATCACAAATGTTGAGAATTCAAAAGCGACATCTGAGTGGATAGTAAATACTTACTCAAACAGAAATTGGATAGAGGTTTTTTACCGAGAAGCCAAAGGGTGGTTGGAGTTAAAAGAGTATGAACTTAGAGATGAATATCAACTTAGAGATGAATATCAACTTAGAGATGAATGGAGCCTAGAACGCCATTTTATATTGGTATTTTGTGCTTATACTTTTATCATTTGGCATAAGTTAACTGGAGCGTTAGAAAAACAATGGGCAAGTGGCATTGCTGAATTAAAATATGAAAGTAGGTTTACAGGGAATAGGGAACAGGGAATAGGGAACAGGGAAAAGTTAATATTAACAAGTAGTCCAAACAATTCAACATACAAAAGCGCTCCAAACAATTCAACATACAAAATAAAAAATACAAAATTATCAAATCATAGGGCAAGTAAACCTTTGACAACGTTAGATAAGGCAAGTAGACTTTTGACAACGTTACTAATCTTACATTATCTATTATCTCAATTAGCATTAGCGCTAATTTTAATTAATAGACTTTTTCTCTCCAAGGATTATATAGGGGATAAGGAGCGTTATTGCCAGAATTCTTATCCATCAGCATACAATAACATTGATGAGTTTAAGGCGGTTTTGCGTGAGGGAGCTAAGGCAGAGGCAGTCGAAAAGTTATTCCCAGAAAATAAACTTAAAGATTTTATAGGTAAAGATAATGCTACTTCTAAAAGAGAAGAACTGATTCCTATTCTCAAAGAATCTGTAGTTCTAGAAGAAGAAAAATATGAGAACAGCAAGAGTGATTTGGGTAAGTCTTGCATATATTTCAAGCCAATTCAAAAGCTTGAAGATAAGATGTTTGAGCCTATAGAATTTGAAGTGCCATACTGTGCTTCAGATATAAGTGTTTCTGGGAAAAAAATACAGGAAGAAAAAGATGACGCAATAATTGCTCGACTTAAAGAGCATGAACCTAAACTTGGACAACGTGGAAGGAAGGAAATTTTAAGCTTGGTGGAAAAGCAGGTTTCTGAGAGAAATTTAAATAGTGAGGAAGATTGTGAACTCAGTGAACTAATCAAGATTAGTATATTGCCAATCAAGCTTCAGGCAATTTTAACAGCAGATGAATTTAAAAATATACCCGAAGTTAAAGGAGTAGATGAAAACAACAAAAAAGCTGAGTTTCAATTCACTGTCTTGTCAGACAAGTACAACTGGGAGTTTAGTAGCGATGATAAAACTCAGTTGAAAGGAAAAGATGCTAGTATTCGTAATTTGCTTTCTGGAGAATATATGATTTTGGGCTTTAGAAAAGTTTCTGAACTAATTAGTGTTGGTACTGCTTCATGCGAGGGAGGAACAGCCACAGAAAATGAGAGATCCAAAATTAGAGCTGGCAAGTTGGATGAATGGTTGCAGGAAGCTCTAGAAAAGCACAACCTCAAACACAAACCAAGATACACTTTGAACCTAGGAAAGTACAAAGGAGAATGTTCACCAAAGACTGAACAAGAGACAGCTCCTCAACGTAGAATCATTATCATCGGTATTATAGATAGAGACAAAGACGTAAATTTATCTGAAGCTCTTCGTAATGCTATGGAAAAGAGGCGAGATTTGTCATTTTATATCAAGAATTATAGTATCTTTGAGTTGGATTGACATCCTCCCGACGCTTTTCTACGAGACAGGGCGGGATTCCGGCGCCATCGCTAATAGGGTTTCTGCTGCCTCTTTACAGAGGAGTTGCGCTCACAATGCACTTGCCTTCCAGGATTTATTCCCTTCCGGCCTTACAGTTGGGTATAGTCAAGCCTTGAATCTTTAATTTTTGCGTGTATCTTAGCTACTTTGATCCTTGCTTTGTGATAGTTACTAGATCCTTTGATTTTATGAGAAAGTTATTTTTGGGCTAACCTTAATTTTTGGCATTACTGAGGGGCGGGATGAATATAAGTCGTAAGTGGGGGCAGGCATCCTGCCTGTCCCTGCCTGGGGTGAAAATATCAGGAACGGGTAAGATGCCCATTCCACTTCCACTTCCACTTCCACTTCCACAAACCTATTAAAATCATCCCGCATTTATGCAACGCCTAATTTTTTGTGTAACTTGTTCAGGTTATTTTGCTACCTTTGCTTCAACTGCTCTAAATAATATTTTTATTCATTTTAATAAGCTCCAACGCAGAGCGACAGACTTGTTATCAATATACATCAAAATTGACCGAGTGGCAAAAATCCTGTATTTATTGCATATCAAGACTTGTAGCGTTTATGAAAAGATTGCTCATACAGGCGCGAAATCGCGATTTTTCCCTCAAATTTGGCTTTCAATAGCTCATTTGAACTTTTTTTGTCAAAATCAGTTTAAATTATAAATAGGTTAATCAATTAATTATAAGTTTAATTAATATACTATTATTTAAAAGTCTTGTTGCGCTATGGACAAGGCAAAAGTAAAAAATAATCTATGATTGAGTTCAATCATTTAGGAATGTCTTAATCTTTGCTTCGATTGGTATATAGTTTCTTTCAGTTGGAATGAAGTAATTGAGGTTTGAATTTTTATATTTGTACCTCTTTTGCTGATAACTGATAACTGATAACTGACAACTGAAATAACCAGTCCCCTATGTCTTATGAAAATTTTTATTAGTACAGGTGAAGTTTCTGGAGATTTACAAGGGTCTCTATTAGTTGAAGCACTCTATCGTCAAGCTCAACTTCAAGGTTTAAACTTAGATATTGTTGCCTTGGGGGGCGATAGAATGGCTGCTGCTGGTGCTACTTTATTAGGAAATACGACAAAAATTGGTGCTGTAGGAATTATTGAGTCTTTGCCTTTTGTTTTTCCTACTCTGAAAGTACAACAAAAAGCAAAGGAATATTTACATAATGAATCCCCTGATATAGTTGTTTTGATTGACTATATGGGACCTAATATTAGTATTGGTAGTTATATCCGCAAAACCCAACCAAATTTACCTATTATTTGGTACATTGCTCCTCAAGAATGGGTTTGGTCTCTGGGAAAAGGTAAAACAAATAAAATAGTAAATTTAGCAAACAAAATTTTGGCAATTTTTCCGGAAGAAGCAAATTATTTTCAACAAAAAGGAGCTGAAGTTATTTGGGTAGGTCATCCCATAATTGACAGAATAAAAATAGCTCCTAGTAGGGAAAAAGCACGTCATAATCTGGGCATAAATTCAGATACAATAGCGATCGCTTTATTACCAGCATCTCGACAACAAGAAGTTAAATATTTAATGCCAGTAATATTTCGAGCAGCACAAATAATTCAGGAAAAATTACCTCAAGTTCATTTTCTGATTTCTCTTTCTTTAGAAAGTTATCGTCATCCTATTGAAGAGGCAATTAAGAAGTATCAACTACAGGCAAAAATTTATCCATCTCTGCCACAAAATAATCAAGAAATACAAGAAAGTAAAAATTTAGAAATTCTGGCTGCAGCCGACTTAGCGATCGCTAAATCTGGCACTGTGAATTTGGAAATAGCTTTGCTAAATGTACCGCAAGTAGTAGTATATAAAGTTAATCCAATAACTGTTTGGATTGCCAGGAATATTTTGAGATTTTCGATTCCATTTATGTCACCACCAAATTTGGTACAAATGAAGGCTATTGTGCCAGAATTATTTCAAGAAAATGCTACTCCTGAAAATATTGTTTCTGAAGCTTTGAAACTTCTATTAGATTCTCAGCACGGAGAAAAAATGAGAGTAAATTATCAGGAAATGCGTCATGCTTTGGGAGAAGAAGGAGTTTGTGGTCGTGCAGCTCAAGCAATTTTGGATTCAGTTTTGACCGAATAAAGCTTATTGTTCATTAATGGATAATTACCTCTCCCTTTTAGGGAGAGGATTGACCAACGCCGAAAAAATTTATTTTTTTTCCCTTGAAAGGGGATGCTAATAAAGCTGAATTGTTTAATTATTTAATTATTTAATTATTCGGTAAAATGAATATTTTATAGTCATCCTAAATTTTTTGTAGCAAGATGTTAGTAATAGTTAATTATTCATCACTTTTGCTCTCTACAGTATAGTTATATTGATGAATTTAACCTACCACTAAATAGGGTTTGCGCTTCACTAGTCTTTTAGTAGGGGTAGGAGACAACCCACCCGCAGGCCCCTCCAACCCACCCCTCGCCCCTCACCCTCCCAGGAGGGAAGGGGAAGACAGGAAACAACCTACCTGCGGGCTCTTTCGGTCGAGGGGAAGACAGGATAAATGGGAATGAGCGAGGAGGTAGGAGTAACAATTGTAAGAATGATTTTTCTGCCCAACTATGCGCCTAAAATAAGAGCCATGCATGAGCATGAAGAACCGAAAACCAAGCACTTTTTTCGAGTCCAAAAAGGCACTTGTCTTTATATGTCAATGCTTTTAGATTTAATCAGCAAGCCCTAAATAATTAACCTACAACCTAAAACCTAAAACTTTCTTCAATAGCGATCAGAAAATCTATAATTAGAACTATTTTCAGAACACTGGACTAAAGTAATACCAAATTGATAAATGTTTGCTACAAATAGCTAGGGTATTTATTTAGAAGTCAGGAGTCAGAAGTCAGAAGTTAGAATGAATAGCTTCAATACCAATTTTTAGATTCAGAAATTCTCTTTTTTATCAAAGGGACATCTGCTGCAAAGTCTTTAGGTCGCACTTATTATTCGTAATATTCTTTTTTCAAAATGGTATTATATCAAATTTCGCGCATTCTTGCTACATCTCCTTGAGAGTAGGGAGTAGGGAGTAGAGAGAGAGATTAGGGTTCAAATGCATAAGATATCTTGGTTTAATGCCGATAATCGTTACAAACATTGCTTAACCATTATTATTACTTAATAACTGAAGTCTTTATGAAGAAGAGCATTATTTTTGGAAATTGGTATTATACAATTTCTTATGGATTATTGTTATAGATCAATTTCTTGATAAATCAATTGTAGAGGGTAACTCTCCCCTGGGCACTTGTTTAGTAAATTGGTATAATTTATTTTAAGATAAAAGTTGCTCGTATAATTAATATATTAACTACTACTGATTATGAATACTATTTATCTTTTTCTTTTACTTTATTCTGACACTATTGACTGATGAGCTAAACACAGAAATAAAAAAAATGCAAAAAAGATTATATAAATTATTTGTTATTGTCACAAAAATTTTTCTACTTTTAGGTTCTGTAATAGTTTTAAATTCCCTAGTTTTTGCTGGAGAAATTAGAAGTAATATTATTTCTCCAGAGCTGAGAAAAAAACTAGAGATAAAGGGATTTATTGATGGTTATCAAAGGTCTAAATCTGGTTTAGAGCCATCTATAGAAGCAGAATTTGAAAAATTAAACATAGTAGAAACAATTGAAAATAACATTTATGCAGATGCTTATCTACAAGGCTATACTCAATTTGAACTTGATTTAGGCGAGTACATAAGTATTAATCAGAATGAACATGAGCTACAAGTTATTGCGTTTAAAGATGGTTGTTTGAGGGCAAAAATAGGGATGAATGAATTTCCAGAAGTAGGTATGAATAAATTAGGGTTAGAAGAATTAAGAGAACAGTTAATTTATCTTGATGCTTATCAACAAGGTTATACTAGGTGGCTGTTTACTTATTCTTGTATACCTTCACCATATTAATATAGTAGAAGGAAGAGGGGAGAGGGGAGAGGGGAGAAGCAAAAAGAAAGAACTTTTATTATTGATATTCATTCCGTTGTTTGAGCTATTTCATAATACCAAGCTTCAAAAAAGAATGTTTAGAATAATAATGGGACTTAAAAGATTATTGTTCGGATATCTCTTTGATTAAAAAGGGATACTCAGACTAATAAATGATATAGCACTACGTCTTTTGGTGTTTGACAATAAATTTGGGTTGTAAGGGAAAAGGGAATAGGGAATAGGAAACAGAAGAATGTCCTAAGGTATTTGCGTAGCGTTATATTTAAGTTATTTATTCTGACTTCTGACTACTATGAAAAGTCTCACTATTTGTAGCAAACATTTATCAAATTGGTATAAGTCAAATACAGTAATGGTAACTTATATAGCAATTCCCAAAAAGCGTGAGGTACAAAACTCTAGGCAACAGCTCCGGAAGGCAATAGTGAAGTAAAGGCAAGAGTGTACCTCACGCTTACTGAGAAATGCTATATAACTAAGGAATAAGTTTTACTTCTTAACCAGAGTATTGAACTTAATTGTTTTAGTTTTTTTTAGAGTTAAGGAGTGGGATTGTAGAAGAAATTTGTTAAACTTACAACTTATAATTTTTATCAAAAGATGAAAAGATATAGAATTACAATTCTAATTTGTTTGATATTTACTGTAATTTTAGGTTTTGCAACTAAATTTTATGAAGGACTATTTTCGGAATGGCTAAATAATTCTTTTAGTTCAATTTTTTATGAAGCATTCTGGATTTTTTTAGTGATTTTTCTTCGACCTCGACTTAAACCTGGTTTAGTGGCTTTTTGGGTATTTATTATTACCTGTTTTCTAGAATTTATGCAGTTATGGAAAGCACCTTTTTTACAAGCTATTCGAGCAACTTTAATTGGCAGACTGTTGTTAGGAAATACTTTTGTCTGGTGGGATTTTTTGTACTATATATTAGGTTGTACATTGACTTGGATATTTTTATGTTACTTCAAGTTTTATGATGAGAGGAGTCAGGAGTTAGGAGTCAGTAGGAAGAAAGGATGAGAGTGGGAATTATCTGGGGATATTCCCGCATTTTATGTCTGCATTGAATGGAAGTAGAAAGTGCGATAACTGTATAACTGGATTTTATATCACATACAATTTAGCTAATTTAAAAGATAAAATAGCAGTTCAATAATGTAAGCGTTCAGCGGTCAGCTATCAGCTATCAGCTATGAGTTATTAATTCATTATCGCACCGAAAGAAAGAGGTGATCGGCTAATCTTAGTAAGTTATTACGTTCATCCATCTGTTTGCTTCCAGATTCCGCAGGAAATGTTTACTCAATAATACCGATTTGAAAAAAGAATGCTACAAAAAGGTAGATATTGATCGGATATGCTTAAAAATAGCTGCTCCAGTTCATTTAAGATAGTTATCTCTATCTTTTTTCCATTTTTTTCAATATTTACCTCTTCTTCCTTCTTCCCTCTTCCTTCTTTCGTACGGACTATGCAACGTCCCTACCATTTGTAACAAATATTTATCACGCTTGGTATAATTAGGGCTTGCGCTCATAAAGCTAAAAGTCAGGATAGCTAAGACTTAGGAGCTTTTCATATTCAATTTATATCCTAGTTATTAGCTAGTTTTGCATCAATTTACTGAAATTTTCTGCTGAAATTCAAGAAAATTTCTTCACATAAAATGGTCGAAACTGTTGCCTTTTCCCCCCATCTCCGCGTCTGGTGCGTCTGGTGCGTCCGGTGTGTCCTACCCCCACCAACCAATTTTTTCAGCAGACCCTAATTAATATCCTTCTGCTAAGAAACTCAATATCTTTTAGTCTTTATATACTAATTAGGTTTTGCTGAAAAAGTCTTATGAGTGAGGGTAGGAATTAGGAGTTAGATTTTGTTACTTTTAACTTTTGACTTTTGACTTTTGACTTTGAATTCCTTTTTTCTTACTTTTAACTTTTAACTTTTGACTTTTGACTTTTGACTTTGAATTCCTACCCACTTAATAATAGCTTCAGTCAACCCCTCCAAAGTATATTCTTCAGCTTCCACATCTACCCTACCTAACAAACTTTGACAACTTTGAGAAGTTTGAGGTCCGATAGAAGCAATACAAATATTTTCTAACCAATTTTGCGGTAAATTATCCTGATTTTCAGTCGTTAAATAACAAAAATTTCGCACTGTTTTAGAACTAGCAAAGGTCATAATATCTATCTGACAATTTTGCAGTGCTAATAAAGCTTCCGGTAGAATATTTTCTGGACAACTAGACTCATAAGCAGCTACTTCTATTACCTCCGCACCTTGACTATTTAACTCATTCACTAATACTTCCCTACCACCAGTCTCTACTCTGGGAAATAAAACCTTTTTTCCACTCAAATTTTCTGGGAAATTTACCACCAAAGAATCAGCAACAAAATTAGGTGGAATAAAATCCGCCTTCAAACAACGAGCATTCAAACTTCCCGAAGTTTTTTTACCAACAACTGCGATTTTTACACCAGATAAAGCACGACTATCTTTACCTTTCTCTGCCAACCTTTCAAAAAAGTAATCTACCCCATTTGTAGAAGTCAAAATTAACCAATCAAAACTATCTATATTATTAATAGCTACATCTAAATCATGCCAACTTGAAGGAGGAGTAATCACTAAAGCTGGCATCTCAATTACTTTTGCCCCTGCTTTTTGTAAGCGATCGCTAAATTTACTAGACTGACCTGCTGCACGAGTCACTAAAACAGTTTTATTTGCTAAAGGCGCTATTTCTGTTTTTGCTACTGACTTTTCTCTAAGCATATTATTTGGAGATTTTAAATAATCTCGTAACCTGACTACTTCTCCTACTATTATCACACAAGGGGACAAATATTCAGCATAAGTTTGTTGAACAATATCCCCCAAACTACCAATCCAAATTTGTTGTTTTGAAGTTGCACAATTTTGAATAATTGCCACAGGAGTTTGAGATGTTCTTTTATGTCTTAATAACTGATGTACAATTTCATCTAAATTTCGTGCCCCCATTAAAATTACTAAAGTTTCAATCTGAGAAATTCTTTCCCAATCTAATGCTTCTATATCGTGAGCAGTCAAGACAACAAAAGCTCTACTCATAACTGCATCTGTCAGAGGAATATTTGCTAGTAAAGGTGCAATTAATGCAGAAGAAATTCCTGGTACAACTTCAAATTCACAACCAGCTTCAATTAATGCTTGAATTTCTGAAGTAGCACGACCAAAAATAAAAGGATCTCCTCCTTTTAGCCTAATTACTTGTTTGCCTAATTTACATTTTTCTACTAACAAGCTATTAATTTCTGACTGAGACATACTGGGTTTACCACCACGTTTACCCATCTCTATTTTCAAACAACTTTCTGGTGCTAATTGTCGAATTGAGTCATCAACTAAGGCATCATAAATTAAGACTTCAGCTTGAGTAATAAGAGAATGTGCTTTGACAGTCAAATATTCTTTACTTCCGGGTCCAGCTCCAACAATATATACTTTTCCTGGTAATTTAGTCATATTTATATTAATCATATAAAATTCGGTTATACAGTTATTGTACTTGTGCTTCTTCATTAAATATAGACTTTTTAAGGAGTATCTCTGCAAATTCCCACCTAAAAATTATTCCTAATTCCTGAATTCTTACTCTTTGAACACACGATAATTAATTAGCCGGATTATAAATAAATATCTTTGAATTTTAGTTCTATCGGAAAGTTTAATCGACCATATTAGATGGCATATATAATAGTTAACTTCCAAATTTTTAGCTGATATAGCAAAAGCAAGAAGGAAGGGCTGAAATTGAAGGAAGCTTGATTATTGATACGTAAGCATTCCGCAGGAAATGCTTACATTGATCCTTTCAAGTTTGAAGCTTTTTCATAAGTAAAATAAATATAGCAATGACGACTGCTATATAAAAATATTTTTACAGTATTGATACATTTTTTTGCTCTCAAATATTTTGACGGAAAAATTATATCAATTCAGTATTATTTTAATCTGAAACCAAGGTAACGCTGTCTATGAAGTTTAGCTTTTTACCAAATAGGTATTATACAAAATTCACGCCAAAGGAGTTATATCTTATTATCTATGTTTTGTGCCTATAGTATCAATTTTCCTCCCTTGCTAATATTGTAAATTTTTACTCTTTGATCTTATACAATTTATCTGCAAAAATGCGCTTAATAATTGTCGTTCAGACCTTAAAGGAAGGCAGAAGGCAGAAGGCAGAAGGGAAGAAAAGGTTAAAAGGGATAAAGTTTTTTTTATAACTGACCCGTCCGTTAGCGTAGCTCCCCCGGAGGGGGAACATGATATAAAATAAATATAGCAATGACGACTGCTATATAAAAATATTTTTACAGTATTGATACATTTTTTTGCTCTCAAATATTTTGACGGAAAAATTATATCAATTCAGTATTATTTCAATCTGAAACCAAGGTAACGCTGTCTATGAAGTTTAGCTTTTTACCAAATAGGTATTATACAAAATTCACGCCAAAGGAGTTATATCTTATTATCTATGTTTTGTGCCTATAGTATCAATTTTCCTCCCTTGCTAATATTGTAAATTTTTACTCTTTTATCTTATACCATTTATCTCCAACAATGCACTTAGTAATTGTCGTTCAGACCTTATTACACTGACTATTCTCATCTTTATATTAAGTGCAACTTCATGGATAAATGGTATTAGTGATCTACCAGGTATGTATAGCCTTTTACAGAGGAGCTAGCACCGACACTACGTCACCGTTTTTATAAATTTATCTTTCTTTTTTCCTATTAATAATTTCATAACTATAACAATATTTGAAAAATTGCTATTAATAAGATTAAAAATTAGCAGTTGCAACAAAAAATCCGATTTTTTGAATAGCACCAATGAGGAAAATCTTGTTTTTCGGAAGAGATATTAACTGTTGTTTCAAAATCAATATATTGAACATCCTCATACTCAACATTGCAAATTTCTTGAAAATAAAAATGATTTCCAAATATTGCATCACAATCAGGACAACCAAATGAAGTGTATGAGTTTCTAACTGTTTTGCTATAGCGAGATTTAATTTTGCCCATTTTCATGTTTTGACGTTTAGCTTTTTCAGTCTTCAAGCATTCATAAGCTTTACTTACAATCCCAGGGATAAATTGAGGCTCACCATTTGTAATAATTTCCCAAATCAAAATTAACGTCACCAATGCTTACGCAGGGTCTCTCGCTTGGTCTAACTTTTTCTCTCGCCTCACCCATTCTCACCCTGGTAGAGTAGTTTGGTTAATTTTCAATGTAGCGATCGCTCTGTTATTAATGGAACTAGGAATATTTGAAACTTTAGAATCTATTTTGGGTCTCTATTCTAATGTTGCCATTGCCTGGATAGGAACGATAGTCGCCGATCTAGTCGTAAATAAACCCCTCAAACTCAGTCCCTCCTACATTGAATTTAAACGCCCTTACCTCTATAACATTAATCCCGTAGGCTTTGGTGCAATGGCGATCGCTTCGGTTGTTGCCATTATGGCATTTGTTGGGTTCTTTGGCCCCTTCCTACAAGCATATTCCCCCTTTATCGCCCTTACTGTTGCATTCTGTCTATCCCCGATCATCGCCTTAGTTACCAAAGGCAAATATTACATTGCCCGACAAAACACCGTCCGGACTCTTAACCTCAGTGACTCTTTACTCACCTGCTCTATTTGTACTGAAAGCTATGAAGCCCAAGATATGGCATTTTGTCCTGTTTATGACGGATATATTTGCTCACTATGCTGTAGTTTAGATGCTCGCTGTGACGATCAATGTAAGAAAGAAACACCTGAAATTGCTGAGGATAAAAATAGCTTTAGCCAGAAACTAATTAGGAGCAAAACTTCACCTCTACTAGGTCAAAGAATTATCAAATTTTTGGGAATCTTTCTTTCTATTGCAGGCATTCTAGCTGCATTTTTGGGATTACTTTATTATCTACAGATAGAACAGTTATGGGGAATCTCAAGTTACACCAAGCAACTTGTAGCGAGTATCATTGAAGTAGTTTTCTTTTCCGTTCTACTAAACTTACCCAAACTTACCCATAAGAGTTTTGGAGCTAGCTTCCTGTCTCACAGAAGATCACTGACCGCAGTCTGTAACTTATCTTCTCCTCAGGCTTAAAATCGGTGGGAACTCCACCTACTTATTCACATAGTTTTCTAGATTGACCGCAGCATTAAAGTCTCTGTCAGTTTCACAACCACAAGCTCCACATTCGTATCGTCTCGCACTCAATGGCATTTTCTGTTTGTGCCCGCACTGAGAACATATCTGAGAACTTGGATAAAATCTATCTGCTATCACTAACTTACTTCTATACCACTCGCACTTATATGTTAGCTGACGCTTAAACTCATAAAAGCCACAGTCTGCTATCGCACTTGCTATTTTGTGATTCTTGAGCATTCCACTGACATTCAAGTCTTCTATCACTATGGTGCTGTGGTTTTTAGCTAACCATGTTGTTAATTTATGTAGTGCATCGGCTCTAGTATCGGCTACTTTTTTGTGAATCTTGGCTAGTTTTTTTACGGCCTTAGCTCTGTTTTTTGTTTGCGTAGCATTCCGCAGGAAACCAAGTTCTTTTTTCTTGAGACGCCGTTGATAACGAGTTAGTCGTTTTTTAGCTTGCCTATATGGTTTAACGTTAGCAAATTTGGTTCCATCACTACAGGTGGCTAAGGTGTTGATACCTACATCTACACCAATAACAGCTCGTTCTTTAGGAGTAGGAGTAAGATTAGGAACTGGCTCCAAATCATATTTAAAGCTGATGTACCAATTATTTGCTTTTTTTGAGATAGTCACATTTTTGACTGGTACAGATGGTAAGATTTCATAAGTTTTGACTCTTCCTATCCTTGGCAATTGTATGTAGTTTCCGTGCAAAATTTTAATATTTCCTTCTAGATAAAAACTGTCTTTTTGACCTTTTTTCTTAAACTTAGGAAATCTACATTTAGGAATAGTTAAAAAGTTTTTAAACGCCCTGTCTAAATCTCTTAATGCTTGCTGGGGAGCGCACTTTGATACTTCATAATACCAAGGATTTTCACTTTTAACTTCAGCAATTAAGCGCTTATGCAAGGTAATTGCACTAGGCCGTTTTTTCGTTAATTTATATTCCTCGATACAAGTATTTAATCCCCAGTTATAAGCATGACGAGCCACACCTGTGTGTTTGGCCAGCAGCGTCTTTTGGTAATTGTTAACTTTTAACTTGGTCTTAATTGACTTCATTGGAACTGGTAAGCAGCAACAAAAAAAGCTTTTTTATATATAACAAAAGTTACTATAATATAGAAATAGGAGAGTATCAGCATATTTTTAATATTTATTAATATTTGTCTAACTTTGTCCAATTATTTTGCTTCAGTAGTAAACCCTACTCTTACCTATTGGTATAGGGGTGTGGTGGTTAGTCTTAAGTGAAGAAAGTCGTGAACGAGCTGAGGCAGAACTAGATAAACAAAATATACAATTGCAACAGGAAATTGCTGAACGCAAACGTGCGGAAATTGCTCTCCAAGAACTTGCCCAGGAATTAGAAATTCGGGTAGAACAACGGACCGCTGAATTATCAGAAGCATTGCAAAACTTAAGAGATCGTAATTTTCATGGCGAACCACTTACAGTGCTCTCTTTCTACAAGCACTCGACAAAGTTACTTTGACAGTATCAGGATATTGCACACCTACAGCCTCCCTGGTTTTTACATTCCAAGTAACATAATTTGGTCGCACATACATAGCCGAAAATGTCTTGATTTTTTTTGCTTTTTGCGACTCCCTTAGCATCAAATTCGACATAATCCTGAAGATCCAATTCCGTCCAATTAGCCGGTCCGACAATAAACCCATTATTTGAACCCATTGCCTTTGAAGAACCGGATGTAACCATGGCATGCGCGACATATTCTTGATTAGGCTGGCCCGATGAATTGACTCCAGTAAATATCAGGGCAAATCCTGCAGTTAAGCCTTTTAGTTGATCCATATTTTCGATGCGGTTAGTTTTGCCTTCGATGAAAAAGTACTGGATAACGTCATTGTTAGTCAGACTTTTTGGGACTACTTTAAAAATCCCGCACAAATATGTGTAATACTGAACTGAATTGTAGCATATTTCCACACTAAGCTTTCTGATCTCTTTATCGAAAGTCTTTTGGTCGTAGTGACGCCGACATTTTTCTGTGACTTTATTGGATTCTCTCACCTCTTCTGTTATTTTATCGAACTCGCTATATTCCATGTGTGTTCTCCTTTAATCCTAATTTTACTCTTCTGGGTAAACCCGAACGACTGACCTCAAAGCATCTTATTGAGCGCAAGCAATTGCTCAAACCAACCAAAAGCAGAATATCCTCGTAAAAAGTGGGATTTCTCCACTACTAAACCCAACCAACAACTCTCGCTCAAATGATGTTAAAAGCAAGGAGCCGCAAACGTTGAAGTGAAGTCGTATATCTCCAAATTATCTCCAACTTAAGTCTATGTCAACCCCTAAATATTTTTTTTGTAACCCAATATATATATGCTTTTTAAGCTTTACTACATAAAATAACTTTTGTCAATCCCCCTAAATCAACCTTTTTCAGAGAAGACAAATAAAAGTAGACTAGCATTCTTTAAATTATTGGGGTTTGGTCTCTACGACACCAAAAACAAACAAAGCGTGCAATTAGTCCACCATGACTCTTTTGCCCGCTTTGTTGGAGCGATCGCCACCACCAAAAAATCACTCAACTTGCAACTCATACAAATTCCCAAACCCCCACCCAACGCGGACATGATATTACGGGAAAAAACCTGAGTCAGTTCATTGATTTCCATACCAAATTATTGTGAAATCTCTGCCGTGTCGCCAGGTAAGCCCCAAAAATTTTCCGCAACTTTTCGGAATAGACTCCCAATGCAAAATCCGAATCGCTGCCCAAGCGCTCTTCAATAGCCTCCGCCGCTTGCCAGGCCGTGTATACCGCATTGGTTATCCCATGTGAAGACAAGGGGTCGAAAGCGATCGCCGCATCGCCCAAAGCCAACCAGTCCGAGCCAGCAATTTCATTACTGCAAATCGAATTGGCAGCCGATACAAAGACTGGAGACCAAACTTCACCAGCCAGAAAAGCTTGCAATATCTGTGTTTCGGAAAGCAAAGTTTGCCAATGATCATATTCCCGCATTTTCAAGCTTTGAGGGCTGCCCTTTTCAGCATAAAGTGTCATCACATTAGTCCTTTGATCCAAACTGGATACAATTCCCCATCCACCTTCAAATGCCTCCGTAAATACTCCATGCTTGATTTTAGGGTGTCGGATACGAGGAAGATGACAACTGAAAGCGATCTGTTGGTCATACACCGTGCTGCCAATTCCCAGTCTCCTCAATAGAGCTTTCTTCCTTCCCGTGGCATCCACAAAAATCTGCCCATATAGATCAAAAGGCTTTTCTACTGAATTTACCCGAATACATCGGTCCTCTTCCTTCCAAGACCAATCCTTGCACTGCAAACTCCTGTGGCTGTCCAAACAGCCCTCCAATTTGTGCAGCAATAACTGTTTGTCCAGTTTCAAACCATAATTATAGGGGTGCTGGAAATAAAAATTGATATCCTGAACCTGAGAACTTCCCCATAGGGAATGATATCCTAAAGTTTTTTCCAGAGCACTTTCCTCAAAAACCTCCCGCAACCCAAGTTGCTGTATCATCGCCAATGCAGAAGGTGGCAGAGTTTCCGCTAGCGCCATGACTTTCTGCTGCATTTCTCTTGTCAGAAGGAAATATTCAATCCCCTTTCTTTGCAAAAGCACAGAAAGACACAACCCGGCGATCCCTCCACCAACGATCGCAACATCACTATGGATCGAAGCCATCTAATGAATACCACCTTTTCCGTCGTAAGCTACATAGACGATATCAGGAATTTCGAGTTCAGGACCCACCTCAGACTTTCGACCTGTCACCATACCAACGCTTTTCCATTTATATACCATAGCAATCAACCCATTCTGGTAGCCAGCTTCAGCGTGGTAACCTACAAATCCAGTATCGGCGCTATGAAGCCAGGGCAAGCGGTTAGCGTAAATATATCGGCGGGTTTCCGGAATGAGACTTTGATCCTGGACTTTTTTGAGGCTTTCAGCCGTCAATATGGTAACAGGTAAATTAGCTGCCCACCAAGCAGGTACTGGATATTGCATATCAATGAATACAGTCTGGCAACTTCCTGCATCCGATTGCCAAGGAATTCCCATCCATTTAGTCAAGTCTCCAGGAGTGGCTTCCCAGAGCCAATGCTTGGGATTGGATGGGTCAAGAGATTCCTGGACATCATAGGGAACCATTTCAAATCCAAAATCATTGTAGAAAATCTCTTTTTTGCGTTCTGGACTGGCAGCATTGATGCGAACTTCCCATAAACCATAAAATCCATAGGAGAGTTCTTTGCCCTCGTTGACAAATTCATAGATGCGATGGTTTTCGGCATACATCTGATTATGGCGCATAGGCCAGGTAAGCTCTACCCCTGGGTGGAAACCACCTCCATACAGTGTCTCCAGAACAGCTCTGGTCATCAGCAACGGACTCCTGGCAGGATCTTGAGCTGCTTCCAGAAATTGACGTTGGTAAAAACAGCCCATTTCATCCATGTCCTTAAAATTGAAATCGGGTGGAGTGGTAAATTTGCCGTCTCTCCATTGTTTCAATTGTTCGTAGAGAAAAGGAGGTATGGCAAACCACTGGGCTGGACTACCAGGATAATTGATTCCGTCCCCGGGATAAGTTGGGTATTTCAGTTCGTCTGTTTCAGTACCCAACTGGGTGAGGTCTGTCTTTTGATTGCTAGGAATCACCGGTTCATTGTCGTAATCGTAAATAGGATTCCGAAACAGGTTAAAAATTTGTTTGCGAACCTCCTCACATTCTGGGCTGTTGGAATAAATGCAATGAAATTTATTCTGAGCATAGAGTTGATCGATAGTTTCCCGGAAAGAAGGGGCAAGGAAATCACTGGCATTGACCCATTGCATGCGGTAGAGCCGATATAGCAAAGGGAAAACCAGGCTCAGTTCAGGAGTAAATGTCTCGTCTGCTGCCCCTACGATCAGGTCAAAAAGGGTAGAAAGGGGCTGGATTTGGGGAGCATAATCTGGCGGAGTGGTTGCGATCCAAGCAGCGGATTTGGCATCAGTCAAATCATAGCTTTTTTTCGTAGTTTTGTGGGTAATTTTAGCCGTGATGATACCATCACAAATATCATCGTACCAATTGGAATTATCGGCAAAATCAGTGTTCAGATCGGAAGGATTCAAAGAAGCCGAAGTGCCGTCTGCTCCATAAAAAATCAGGGTTCCTTCATCGTATTCAACGGTACCTAACTTCACATTTACAGAAGACTTCTTCAATTTTGCAGCGATTCTGCTGATTTTGGCTCCACCATCTTTTGAATGATGTGGATAAGGGAACATACCGCAAATCTCCTGCCGGGGGCAATGGGAAGAAACTGTTATCGGGGGAGGGCTATTGACTAATTCCTTCCGGAAATTTTCTCCTCCATGTTTGCGCAGACCTTCATTCAGGACATTAGGGTTGCGGTATGTGGTGCTGATGGCGGGAGCAATGCGTTCATCGTAAAAATTAGGACTGAGGTTTTGGTGGTTTTCCAACTGAATAGAAAGGTCTAGACAGTTGTTGAAATTGTACCAAAAAGGCTTTTTATTAGCCACTTCTGCAGTCCACTCAATGTCATATTCCGCTGGGTCAATCTTCTTTATAGGGTTGCCTGCTTCATCACATTGATAAATGTAAAACCGCTGGGCCTGTTTCTTGATCTCGCCTTTATCGGTCAAATATTCATTGTCTGTTTCAAATAGATTTGCCCATGGGATTTCCGGGCTGAAGATGACCTGGTCTTTTTCAGCAGGACCATTCCCAAGGCGTGCAATACCTATGGAGGGATAAATTCTAAATTTAGGATTTTCCATATTCAATAAACAATAAACAGTAGTTCATCAATGAAGATTTTAAACTAGATAAAAAAACAATTAAAATCCAACAAGACCTATATAAGAGAACTTATCAATGGCATTTCTTTCTGTATCTAAAAGTGAAACAGTACTACCAGAATAATAATCAATCTCTAGATCTTCTAATAATTAGAATAAACTCCAACCAATAGAAAAGCAAGCAAAAAAGTTCATCTAAAAGTTCATATAAAACTAACATTTTCATCTAAAAGTTCATATAAAACTAACATTTTCATCTAAAAGTTCATATAAAACTAACATTTTCATATAAGATTTTTTCTAACAAAACAAATGAAGGTATATTGAAAACACACTGAAATAAAATTTTTCAAATATATGACTAATTTGAATTGACAAAGCAATTTTTAAACTGGCATCTCCTAACCCAGAAATGTTAATAGTTTCGCGATCGCTACTCAGACGCACTGTAGTAGACTCTTAATCCGTACATCCGTGCCATAATCCGTGTGAGCTTTCTCCCTAAATTCAAACTCCAGATATAGATCCGACAAATTCTCCTTCTCGGATATTTTCAACTCCTGGGATATTTTTGGCCATATCCACCAGTTTATTTTGGTCGAATCGTTCATTTTCGCCGATAAATAAAATCAGTAATTGCACAATTTATAACATTATTTTTTCAAATTGTTACGAGATATTTATCTCAAATTTCGGGGTAGTTTCGTTGTGAAAAGTCAGACAAAATTATAAATTTTCTTACTTTTGAATTTTGACTTTTGACTTTTGACTTAAATGTGAATATAGAGTTTCCTAGTTTAGTAATATCAAGTCAAGTTTGTTTCATCAAAAGCTTTTTCTAATTATGGAGTTAATTTTAGATAATTACTCCACAGTCTCAAATAGTCAAAATCTAATATTTTTCGTCTAGTTTTTAAAACTCCTAATACATCGCGCCATTGTTTTTGAGAGTAATTATCCGCAATTTTGTACCATCTTAATTTCTGTAAAACAATATCTTCAGTAGAAGCAATATAAATAAGTTTATTTGTAGACAATAATTGCACTTATTGAAGGCGCGACATTGCTGAAAAATCAAAATCATTAGATTGTTTAATCTGACTATATAATTGCTCAATATCAATATGTATAAAAAGAACCTAATACCAAATTTCTAAATTCCTGAGAGAAATATAGCATCGAAAATAAAATCCCATTGAAAAATTGTATAACCCCTCAACCCCCCTCCCTTTAAGAAAACAGGGAGCTTGGGTGAGAGGTCTTAATTTCTAGATCGTATCAAAAGTTAGCTGAATCGGCGGTAAATTAATGGGACTCGATGTCCCATTAATTTACAAATATTATCCCAAAGTTTTGGTCTTGAAAAAAACTTGTGTTATTATGTTTTATAATCTCGGAAATTTGCCGTTATGCGGATTAAAACTGCCAACGAACTTTTATCAAAACGTGAAGTTATTGCTTATAAAAACTTAAATATTAAAGGACTAGCTAAAACTCATTTGAGTAAATCAATCAATGATGCGATTTGGGGGACAATTCCTAGCTATTCTTGCTGTCAAAGCTGAGAAAGCTGGGCAGAAAACAATAGCTGTGAATCCCAATGGTACAAGCCAAGATTGCTCAAATTGTGGTGAAAAGGTTTCAAAAAAAATATCAGATAGAGTTCATTCCTGTCCGCATTATGGTATTGTGATGTGTCGCGATCAAAATGCTGCCAGAAATGTAAAACACAGGGCGGTAGGGCCCAGACGTCCTTAAAGCACGCGCTTGTCCGACGGGATACCGGGACTGAGAAATGAGAAGCCAACACTATAGCGTCAGCGAGGGTGTGGGAGTATGTCACATAGTGGGACTTGTTTAGATCCCAATATTTAGGAATGAGGATTCAATAAAGTCCAGAATTTTTTGAAAGAACTCAAATAGTATGGACTTTAAGAAATTTAACTTGTATAGATAATAAAATCCTCATTCCTTATTTATTCAATTTTCAATCTTCAATTTAAAATCTAAAAGCATTGCCTAAAGTTAGGATGAAACCTTAAGCTTCCTGGGAGTCCGATCCTTTATCTTCTGCTTCTTCCGCCGATCAAGAGGGAAAGTCTGTATATCACTAATACTTTCAAAGTCTAAGCTACCAACATCAACCTTGCGGACTTGACGGTTGTTTTGAGTATGGTAATAGATTACCTTGTTTGTGATATCGTGAGCTGTTGTCCATTGGGTTGAACTCCGCATACCTGATGTGTCTATATCGTCATTTCCCTCAGATGCTCCAAGGGGAACATTAAAATTGTCAAGTATACGAAATAATTCATACATCGTTTCAGGTCCGTCAGTGGTTTCTCTTGCAGTTTGAGAAAAAGCAACAGCACGGATAAAACGTGATGGAGGTGTAAAGTCTCCTGGAAGCCCAATCATTCCACTACCGCCACCTAATGGGCTAAAATCAATTGAGCCAATTTCCTGATCTGGAAGAGCTACAGGAGATATATTGACATAATTTCGTAAATTAGTAATATGCCAGTCATATGTTGGGGCATTCGTAATAACCCCTAGTTCCGCATCAAAGATTTTTGGTTTGCCTTGTGACCATTCGATGACGATCTGTTCGCCTGAAGGATCGCTAACCATCAAGTGAGCTGGTGCAGGTATCCCAAGAGCTGGTTCCACAACATTTACCACTACGATCGAGTTTATTGCCTCACGGACATCATCTACTGTGGCACAAGTGGAAAGAAGATAGTTGCCAACATCGGTGGGTGCCATTGACTTGTCTGCGATGGTTGGATCATAATCTATATATTCAGCGAAGCCTGGATGATAAAAGAGTCCGGCAGCCAATCCCTTTTCATTTATACCATCAAGGATAATTGGCTTCTCTAGACCATCTAATCCTACTACTCCATATTTGCCAGTCCACTTTATACCAGGTAAATGGACATTCTCATCATCAGAGAGTTCAGTAACAAACTCATGGCCCCTGGGCAGGAGCAATATTCGAGATTTAAAATCAAATGAGCTCCATTCCAGTGTTCGACCATAGACCATAGCGCCATCTTCTGCTGTTAGGGTGATACCTGTACAAGCGTAAGCAACAGGTATTAGGCTAATGAAACAAAACAGAAAGGCTAAAGCCAATGTCAGCACTATTGATTTTATGTTTTTCATCACTCAGCTAATTTTTGATGCTGTACACAATAAATAATATTTTCTTCTCTGCGCAGAATACAACAAGTAGTTATACCTAATTTTTTTATTCGAGTAATTAGGGAATGTACTTTGACAGCCAAATATTCTTTATTTCCAGGTCTAGCTTCCACAATATATACTTTTCCTGGTTATAGATTCATCTGACTCTGAATGTAGTTTAGTTGTTAAAAGTCAGACAAAATTATAAATTTTCTTACTTTTGACTTTTGACTTTTGACTTAAAGGTGAATATAGAGTTTCCTAGTTTAGTAATCTCAAGTCAAGTTTGTTTCATCAAAAGCTTTTTCTAATTCTGGAGTTAATTTTAGATAATTACTCCACAGTTTCAAATAGTTAAAATCTAATATTTTTCGTCTAGCTTTTAAAACTCCTAATACATCGCGCCATTTTTTTTGAGAATAATTATCTGCAATTTTGTACCATCTTAATTTCTGTAAAACAATATCTTCAGGGGAAACAATATAAATCAATTTATTTGTAGAAAATAGTTGCACTTGTTTCCGGCGCGACATTGCTGACAAATCAAAATCATTAGATTGTTTAATAGGATAGATATCAGCTTTGATTACTGATGCTGTGTGAATAACATTAAAGGTATTAGTACTACGCCTCATAGCATCATCTATAGCAACTTCACTTACATAAAATTCTGTTGCTAAAGCTGCTATTAATTGTTGTACTTTTTCTGGTTCTAAAATTACTGCTATATCAGCATCTTCTGTTTGTCTCCGTTCTCCCCAGAAGGAACTAGCAAGACCACTACCTAAATAGTAAGGAATGTTCAAATTATCTAATATTTCACCAAGATTTACAACTAAATCTATTTCAGAAACAATCATAAAATCCTTATCAATTAATTTATTTATTGAGCAATATTGCTCTCCTAATTTTAATTTTATATACTCTATTTTTAGTTGTTTATTGGTTAAATTATTATGTTGCTGTTTAAATAAATCCCACCAGATTTGTTGTGACTGAATAGATGCTCTATGATGTTGCATTATTCTCGTTTCTATAGGCATTTTACCTATGAGTTCAAACCAGATTTTTTCAGCTTCTATTGTTGTATCTGCTGCTTGGGTTTTGTACATTATTTTCTACGACGATATTACTCAAAATATTAATCTTAACTGACTGTTTGATAAGACGACTCTAAGATTTTTTGACGCACTTGCTCCAGCGAATTTATCTTATCTAAAACTAGCTCGAAACAGTAATCTGAATCCACAGTGATAATTGGTTGAGGATAGCGTTTTTGAATTGACAAAGCAATTTTTAAACTAGCATCTCCTAGCTCAGAAATACTAATAGTTTCGCGATCACCACTCAAACGCACTGTGGTAAAATCCTCTCCCTCCCTAAATTCAAACTCTAGGATAGAACCGACAAATTCTCCTTCTCGAATATTTTCAATTCCTGGGATGTTTTTAACAATATCTACCAGTTTATTTTGGTCAAATTGTTCATTTTTACCAATAAATAAAATCAGTAATTGCATGATTTATACAGCATATTCCTCAGAGGATGTCTGAAAAGTTTTTTGATACTTAATTTTGCCCCCCTAACCCCCCAACTTTGGGGGGAATAAGAGTCAATTTGCTTCTAAAATTCCCCCAATTTTGGGGGATGCGCGGGGGCTTGGATGTAGTAAATGGGACTTCTCAGACAACCTATCCCATAAGAAATACAGATATTAAAAATTAAATATTCCCAGTGCGGGCATCTTGCCCGCGATGTGTCTACCTTACCAAAATTATCAACTTTCTTACTTTTGACTTTTGACTTTTGACTTTTGACTTAAAAAAGACGCGATGTGTCTACCTTACCAAAATTATCAACTTTCTTACTTTTAACTTTTAACTTTTGACTTTTGACTTAAAAAAGACGCGATGTGTGTACCTTACTAAAATTATCAACTTTCTTACTTTTAACTTTTAACTTTTAACTTTTGACTTAAAAAAGACGCGATGTATCTACCTTACCAAAATTATAAATTTTCTTACTTTTAACTTTTGACTTTTGACTTACAAAAGATGCGATGTGTGTACCTTACCAAAATTATCAACTTTCTTACTTTTGACTTTTGACTTTTGACTTAAAAAAGACAGTAAGCATTCAGCTATTAGCTGTCAGCTATCAGCAAAAAGACTCTATGTTATTGGACAGTGTTTAAATTAACAACTGACTTTAAGAGAAAGGAAGGCAACTTTTGCAGTAAGACAATTCATAAAGCTTTTATCCTAAACTAAAAGCAATAGCTGATAGCTGATGGCTGACGGCTGAATGCTTAAAAAAGACAAGCCATCGGAAAAATTAGATATTCTAGGAAAAATAGTTTCCAAATAAATTGATAAAAATCAGCGATCGCTCTTTTATCTTCCAGGTCTACTTTTTGACTACGCCACCACATTATACCCAAAGCTAATACATGACTTATTACCAAAAAAATCAAATTAATATTTGCCAACCAAGTCATACCAAATATAATCATACCAACATAGCAAATTGTTAATACCCACCTTGCTAAATTAAATACAGTAAATGTTCCTAATTTAATTGTAAATGTAGTGATATTAAATTTACGGTCTCCTTCAATATCTGGAATATCCTTAAAAATTGCAATAGCAAAAGTGAAGACTATCACAAACAAAGTTAGCGCCCATACTGTGGGAGTAATTTCTGGAATTACCAAGATTTTTTTGAGGAGAATTATTTCACCTACTCCTTCTATCCATTCATACAAACTTCCTGAAACTTTCTCAACTTTTTCTAATCCCCAAACAAAGCTTAAAAATAACCCTAGATTAACAATTACTCCCCGCACAGTAAAAATACATAACGCTGCCCAAAAAGGAAATCTTTTTAATCTAATAGGAGGCAAAGAATAAAATGTACCAATTACTAAACTTATTCCCACCGTACCTAATAAAAAAGGTCCGCCAACTAGAGCAAAACTTAAAGCCAAAACTCCCGTTATTGCCACAATTAGTTGACCAGAAAATCGGGAAAATTCACCAGCAGCTATAGGAAGATGAGGTTTATTAATTCGGTCTATTTCCACATCTTCTAATTGATTCAATCCTACTATATAAATATTTCCGCATAGACAACTTATCCAAGTTACCAATAACAGAATTAAACTATAGATGAAAAAAGATTGATTGAAAAAATCAGAGCGATCGCCTAGAGCAATTAGATATATTGCCAATACACTTAATGTTGTGCCAATAATTGTATGGGGACGTGCAAACTTCCAAAAACTATATAGCCATGGGAAATATTTTTGCACCAAATTAGTTGTAATTTTTGCTTCCTGATAATGTGAAATTTCTCCCATAACTACCTTGAATGATTTTTCTCTTAATTTACGATAATTTTATAGCAGTTTTCACATAGATAGACTACATTCAATAATTAATAATTAATAATTAATAATTAATAATTATCTCTTCTTTTAAAGGAGAGGATTGACTAAAAGGAAAATTTTTATTTTTATCCTCTTAAAAGGGGAGGCTTTAAACCACATTTTTTTGGTAATAAAAGCATTTTTCTACTCCCTACTCCCTACTCCCTACTCCCTACTCCCTAAGCAAAAATAATTTTGTAGTCTACTTAAATGAAAAGCGCCTTCATTAATTTATAATTGACAATGGATAATTGATAATTACCTCGGGTTTTAACCGTTACAGAATTGAATATAAGGAAATATCCTAGCACTTTTTTCCCATTAAAAGGGGAGGCTTCAAGGCGCGAATTATTTAATTATTAATTATTAATTATTCGGTAATATTAATTTGGGTGCATCTAAGTATTTGCAAAAATACTTTTTTCCTATATGTTGCCAGATGAGCTGTTGCCTGTTGCCTATTGCCTAAAAGCAATAAATTTTTGGCTTTATTCAAAATTGAGATGCACCCATTAATTTGGCAACCGATTAATATCTTGATTAGAGCCAAGTACAATCATTATTATTCCTTTAGTTAAAATTGTACTAGGCTTCGGATTAATTTTAAATTTTTCACCTCGGTCGCTCACTGCCAGTAAATTTAAACCATATTTATTCCGTAGTTCTAAATCAGCAATAGTTTTACCATCAAATTTTTCTGGTACAATAACTTCTACGATACTATGATCTGGGTCTATATCAAATTGATCGAGTATTCTAGGTTTACTCAATAATCGTGCTAGTTCGCAACCCATTTCTCTCTCTGGAAATACCACATAGTCTGCTCCAATCTTGTTTAAAAGTTTGACATGAGTCTCTGAAGAAGCTTTAGCTACTACAAATTTTACTCCCACTTCCTTAAGATTAAGAGTAGTAATAATACTTTCCGACAAATAATTGCCAATTGCGACAATTACTGTATCAAAATCTGAAATACCAGCTTGTTTAATAGCATTAATTTCTGTTGCATCAAGCTCTAAAGCATGGGAAGATATTTTGTCAGTTAAAGCTTGATTTACTCTTTTTTCTTCTCTATCAATAGCCAAAACTTCATAGCCTAAATTATGCAGAGTTAAACATACTGCTTTACCAAATCTCCCCAAACCAATTACTGCAAATTGTTTAGTTTCAGATTTTAAATTTTGCCAAAAATTCCAAGACGATAATTTCACTAAAAATTCAACGTTATAGCTTCTATATTGTAAATAGCAAGTAAGCATTTTCTGAGGAATTCTACGCAAACAGCTTTTGAAAGTAATAACTTACTAAACCAGTTTGATATGAGGTTGCATAGAATGATGAAATTCATTAAATCAATCTATCTTTATCTACGCTTATCTGTGGTCAATTCTGCTTGAAATATTATTCTATACAGCTTCATTTCAATTTGGTATAAGGTTAACTTGTTACCTTTTTCTTTCCTGCGGAATGCTGCATCAAGATAATTTTGAATTATCCTTTTCAGATAATAACTGATAACTGATAGCTGATAGCTGAGTGCTGAATACTTACAATAGCAAACACAACGTTGCCTCCAAATATTTATTTTCAAATTTTACCAATACTGAGAAAAATTTTGAACAATTAACTAACTTTATTCTCCTAGTTTTTTAGCTGTATTTTTTACTTTAGCATGAATAAGTAAGCATTTCCTACGGAATGCTGCGCAAACAGCGGTCAGCTATCAGCTTTAGTGGACAATTTAAGCTAATTTTTTTTGTGCTTCAATTCTTTGTTTAAAAATGTAGTAGAAGTTAAGCAAATGCTTGCTTCATTAATTAAAAAGCTGTTTGCGCAGCATGACAAA
The DNA here is from genome assembly GCF_010672525.1 of Okeania sp. SIO2B3. GTDB lineage: Bacteria > Cyanobacteriota > Cyanobacteriia > Cyanobacteriales > Microcoleaceae > Okeania. The sequence continues at coordinate 34,353 of NZ_JAAHGH010000032.1, forward strand.
CGAAAATTCTGTTTGCGGAGCATTCCGTAGGAAATACTAATAGCTGTTTGCTTGGATAAACTCAAACAATTATATAGCGTTTCTCAAATTAGTGGGATAGAATTGTTTTGCTTTTTTTCTATCCCCTGTTTCTCGAGTTACTACTCCCTACTCCCTACCCCCTACTCCCTAAAACAAACGAATTTTTAACCGAAAAATTGTGGGTATGCGCCTCCCCTTTTAAGGGGATAATAAAAAAAAATTTTCATTATTAGTCAATCCTCTTCTTTTCAAGGAGAGGTAATTATTAATTATTCATTATTAATTATTCATTATTGAACTCACCAATACGAGAATTGCTATACAAATAAATTTTCCTCTGGATACTGAACCACACTAGGATTTTTTTCAGCAAAAATAGTAGATACTAATAGTAAGACACCGACCCTACCTATATACATAGTTAAAATCAATACTAACTGTCCTGGAATTGTAAAATTAGAAGTAATACCTGTAGATAAACCAACTGTAGCAAAAGCAGAAACAACTTCAAAAAAAACTTGAATTGACTCTAATTCTGGGTCAGCAAAAGCAGCTAAAGTAGTAGCGATCGCCACTAATGAAGCTGAGGCAAAAACCACACCAATAGCCTTAATAATAACTATCACTGGAATCTTACGTTGATAACATAAAACTTCTTCCCTACCCTGTAAAGCTGCTTTTGTACTGTTAAATAATATTCTAAAAGTTGTAGTTTTAATACCCCCCCCAGTGCTACCCGGACTTGCACCAATAAACATTAAAGCAATAGTGATAAATAAACCAGCATCAGTCAATTGCCCAATATCAATAGTATTAAAACCCGCCGTTCTAGTAGTAACAGATTGAAACCAAACAGCAATTAATTTTTGCCCTAAGTTTAAACTTTCTAGAGTCTGAGGATTGTTAAATTCAGCAATAAAAAAAGTAATAACACCAAAAATCAATAAAAAAATAGTTGTATTAGTAACCACTTTAAAATGTAGAGAAAAAGTGTGAAAAACTTGCTCTTTTTGCCAACTACTTTTAAACCATAAATACATTTCCATAATCACTTGATAACCCAATCCGCCAAATATAATCAAGCCAGTAATAACCAAATTTAGTAACGGAGATTTTGCATATTTAATAAACCCATCTGTATATAAACTAAAGCCAGCGTTATTAAAAGCATTTATACTATGAAAAATAGAATGCCAAAGACCATCTTTAAACCCATAATTTGGAACAAAAACAAACAAAAGCAACAAAATACCAGTCAATTCAAACACAACTGTTGTAGCCAAAATAGACTTAATTAAAGGTTCTACACCAGCTAACCCTACCTGTTCCAAAGATTGCTGAAGAGCAACTTTTTCTCGAAGACGAAATTTACGACCAAGCAACAACAAAAGAATAGTTGTAGCAGTCATATAACCCAAAGCTCCAACTTGAACCAATAACAATAGAAATAATTGCCCCCAAAACGAATAATATTCTCCCACATTCACAACAGAAAGTCCCGTCACACAAACAGCAGAAGTTGCTGTGAATAAAGCAGTCACAGGATGACTCCAATTCCCATTACTCATAGAAATAGGTAACATGAGTAATATCGCACCAATAATAATAACAGCAATAAAACCTTGACATACAGTTCTAGCTACACTCATTTCAAATTTTTAGTATGTATATTTAAAATTTAGACGAGTTACTTCGTCAGCATTCAGCCATCAACTATTGATGAGAGGAGAAATTCAAAAATTAATAATTAACAATTAATAATTAATAATTAATAATTACCTCTTCTTATAAAGAAGACCATTGGCTAAAAGAATTTTTTGTCTTCTCTTGGTCGATTGGATATGGTTAGGAAACCCATCCATCCCACCCTTCGGGAAGCTCCGCTAACGACAGCTTTTTTCTCCATGAATGGAGAGGCTTCATACCTTAATTTTTCGGTAAAAGCAATTGAAAAATTGAGAGATAATTAAAAGTTACCGAATAATTAATAATTAAATAATTAAATAATTAAACAATTCAGCTTTATTACCCTCCCCTTTCAAGAGGAAAAAAATAAATTTTTTCCTTATTGGTCAATCCTCTCCCTAAAAGGGAGAAGTAATTATCCATTATTCATTAATCAATGACAATCTACACTCCTTCAACCTTAGAAATAATTATTCATTATTTGCTAAAGTGCTGACTGCCCTCAAGCTGAATACTTACCTTATTTAAATCACAAATAACTTACACAAACTCACCTTAATAACGGCATAAATTACCGCCTAAACTTACAAACACTTAAACTTTTTTTGCTAAACAAAATGTAAGCATTTCCTGCGGAATGCTGCGCAAACAGCTATTAGCAGTCAGTTGTCAGTAATTAGTAATGAGTAATTACCTCTAAGGTTTAGGAAGGGGACTTTGCCAATAACTTTTATTCTTTCTCAATTTTAAAGGTTGCTTTTATCTTACTCAAAATTAATAGCTGAAGTTCGCAGTTCCGACCATAGGAGGCTAGCTAATAGCTGACAGCTGAATGCTTATAACAAAATAACTTTTAACCTTTGACTTTTGTGTTAAACATAGCAATCTTATTTAAGTTGTGAGATATTGTAGATTTTAGGAAACAGGGAACAGGGAAAACCCGAGCTGGGAATGATAAACATCGAAGCAATAAAATTATCACAAATCATTTAGGAATGCCATATATAATAGTTCAGGAAAATAAATCCTCAACCTTAATTAATTAACAATTATGACCTCAACCTTAATCGAACAGATTCAACAATTCTATGATGCTTCCTCCAGTCTTTGGGAACAAGCATGGGGCGAACATATGCACCATGGCCATTATGGACAAGATGGTAAGGAGAAAAAAAATAGACGACAAGCTCAAATAGACATGATTGAAGAATTACTTCAATGGGGAGCATTAAATGAAAAATCAAGTGTCTGGCCTCCCACCTCTATCCTGGACGTCGGTTGTGGTATTGGCGGTAGTACACTATACTTGGCCGAAAAATTTCATGCCACTGCCACAGGTATTACCCTTTCTCCCGTCCAGGCCCAAAGAGCCAAAGAACGAGCTGATGCAGCCAACTTAAGTCAATCTACTAATTTTATAGTGGCAAATGCTTTAGAAATGCCCTTTGCTGATGAATCATTTGACTTAGTATGGTCTCTCGAAAGTGGAGAACATATGCCCAATAAACAGAAATTTTTGCAAGAATGCTATAGAGTCCTCAAACCAGGTGGAAGTATAATTATGGCTACTTGGTGCCATCGTCCAGTTGGCGGCCTTAATGGACAACTAACTGACGATGAAAGGAGACATCTAGCCGAAATTTATCGGGTCTATGCTCTGCCTTATGTTATTTCTTTGCCAGAATATGAAGCGATCGCCCAAAATATCGGCTTTCAAAATATTTGCACTGCGGACTGGTCAACTGCTGCTGCTCCTTTCTGGGATGTTGTGATTGAATCAGCTTTTGACCCTAAAGTGATTATGAATTTACTCTTTAGTGGTTGGACAACAATTCAAGCCGCCCTTTCCCTGGAGTTAATGAGTAGTGGATATGAAAGAGGATTAATAAAATTTGGTCTATTGCGGGGAAATAAATAGTTAATTACTACAAATTTTTTTTAAATTCAGTAGAAGTGAGTCAAAACTTTTATACTTTAGAGATGAAATAATTTCCTGAAATTATGATGAGATTAAAGTTTCGAGCCGATAAAATCTGACTTTTGACTTTTGATTTTTGAGTTTTGACTTCATCATTAACTTACTGTATTTTAAGTCCTCTTTTTCTGTTCTATTCTTTTCCTTCTCTCCCGATATCATCACTGCATCTTCAGTAAATGTTAATTTCTGTACCAATATACCTGCTTCTGCTATAATCATCGCTTACAATAGATACACCATATGGGATATTCCTGGAGGTGTAATTTATGTTAGTTATTTTAATGGAAAATCAGCTAGTTGCCCCTCAACAAGTTTGTCAAAGTTGTTTGTTAGCCGATAGAAGTGGTCAACCCCGATGGAAAGGTGGTCAATTACGTTGTGGTCATCCAGTTCCTAAGTTATCAGATACTCAAGCAGATCAGTATGAGTGTCAAATGGGTTTCCGCGTTGCCAGTATAGAATAATATAGAATCTGGATAATTAGTTATCGTATCGCCCTCGGAGTCAGGACTCAGGAGAAAAGAAGAATTGCATGGGAATTATCTAGAGGTATTCGGTGAAAGGTCTACATTGAGTGTAGGTAATTTTGCGATAATTGTATAATCGGATTTCATATAATTACAAAAATCACAAAAAATTATTAGGTTCAGGACTTACGCAAAGACACTACATATAGCGCATAGTCAACAGATCGATCGCTATAAATTTTAAGCGATCGCCTCAAGACAAGTAGCATAGTTAAAACAAAGGTAAGGATGAAAATTAAAAGTAGATTAAAATAGTGAGTTTACCCTTGAAGCTAATAATTTAAATATAGCTTAAAAGTCAACAAAATAGTTCGCTCAGACTTGAGTTGCGTAGAAAATATCTTAATTAGTGAGCAAAACACAGCTTTAAACACTTAACACTTTAATTATCTACTTTTTTGTTTTTTTGATCAATTATTTAGGACTACTTATTTGAAGAATATAGAATAATATTTTTAGAGACACCAACAGGTAGAGTCATACAAGTATTCCTTCTATTGCATCATTTTTTAGATGGTGACTATCTACCTAATTATAGTGAAACACTAGGCACTTGTGCTTGGAACTTGAGTTAAGAGTCAGGAAAGGCCTACCTTTTACTTTTTCCCAAAGAAAGTATTTTTCTTTTTTCCTTAAAATTACTTAAAATTTGAAAGTTTAGTGATTTTTTAGGCCACAAAACACTTTCCAGGGCTGAAGTTATCTAACTACTGCGCTATCCTGAATTTATATGTACTTATTATCATCAAACTCAGGAGTATTTGACAATGACTTGGCGTGGTTCTACAACTGTTCAAGACCGAATTTTTGCTAGCTTACCTTACCTATTACCCTTGCTAGATGGGTTAGTATATGGGAGATATTTATTTCAACAGTTCCCTCCCATACAGATAATACCAGTTCTTCTAGCCCCTTTATTACAGATTTATAGAGGTATACCCTTCTTTGGCTTAATAGTTTTCTTTGCTCTGTTCTTGTTAGTTGTGAGAAATGAAAATATATCTCACTTTATTCGTTTCAATACCATGCAAGCAATTTTACTGGATATTATTTTAATCTTGTGTGGTCTAATTCTGCAAATCTTGGGAGCAAGTTTAGGAGGATTTATTCTGGAAACTTTCTCTAATATGATATTCATTGGAATTCTAGCATCATTTATCTATGCAGTAGTTCAATCAGTTATGGGTCGCTACGCAGAAATACCTACTATTTCTGAAGCTGTTTATATGCAAGTGCGCTAAATTTTTTTCACACTCACACCCTTTATTTTGTCAATGCGGGTGAAAATTTTGTAAGATAAAAGATCCTTGCTTCTACATAAAATTTGCTAGAAGCCATGTAGTCCAAAAGGAGATTATTTCCATGAAACCATTCATTTACGAAACAATGTATATTCTGCGTCCAGACCTGATTGAAGAACAGGTAGAACAGACAATTGCAAAATATAAAGATTTATTGCAGGAACAGGGCGCTTACGACCTAGAAATTCAACATCGTGGTAAGCGTCGTTTAGCTTATGAGATAAACGATCATCGAGAAGGTACATATATTCAGATGAACTATCAAGGTCCTCCCACTCAAATAGCTGTATTGGAGAGGGCAATGCGTTTGAGTGAAGAGGTTATTCGTTACTTAACGATTAAACAGGAAGTACCCAAAAACACGACACCAGATACTACTACACCAGATACTCAAGATCAACCAGAACCATTAGCAGCATCAGTGGAATAGTAATATTTCACGGCAGCCAACATTATTTGGACTAAAAGATTTGAGAGTTTTGATTCACCCAAAAAAGGCAAGCTCAACAAAAAAGTAGAACTTGAGCATCTCAAATAGGGGAGACTACTCTCCTATTTCCTCATACATTATTAATTAGGGATTGCTGATTAAATCTCAAAGCATTTGCATATAAAGGTTTTCGGCTTTTTAGAGCGAAAAAAGTGCCTGGTTTTCAGCTCTTCATGCTCAGGCATGGAACACATTTTGGGCAAGAGTTGGGCAAAAAAATTACTCCCCTACTCCCCTACTCCCTAAAAAGACTTTTTCAGCAAACCTTAATTATATTAGTTATGAGGCTATACTATTTCTAAATATAAAATTATACAAGAACTACTGAATAATTAGGAGCCAACCTAAAGTGAACCAGATGCAAAAGTTAAATTCACAACAGCTGCAACTTGAAGTATCTCGTCTTAACGAAGAATTACAAATGCGAGACCAATTAATTCAACAATTGTCTCAAGAACTTTTTCGATTAGTTAAGGGAAATACAAGTATAGTACCAACATCAACAGTTCCTGAAAGTTACCAATCTCAAATGCAAAGCTTAAAGGAACAACTCAATGAAGTTGAACAACAAGTAAATTTTTATCAAGAACAAATTGCTGAACGAGATGCAGAAGTATATAATTTACGCCATTCTGTGCAAGAGTTAACAGACCGCTCCCAAATGTTAGAACAAGTAGTACAAGAGCTACCAGAAGTCTATCGTCAAAAATTCTCCGAACGACTTGCAGAAGTACTTGAGAAAGTGGAAACTTTGCAAAAGGAAAATCGTCAATTACACGCAGAATTACAAAGCGTTAGTTATCGTCTAGCAGTGAGAAATCGTCGTGCTAATGGCCTAGACTTACCTGCTTTTGGCCAGGGACAAACAGGTTCTTCTGTAGAAATGCCGACCTTTGGAAATGCTTAATTTAAGTAAATATTTGCTGAGATAGGTAACAAACTTTATCTTAGCATTATTATCAAGTTTTACCTCAAGAGAATAGTGTTTTTATAATTAGTGAACTGCGATAAAATCCTATTGATTTTAATTTATAAGAACGGCTCAGTTACTATTACATTTAGAATCTGAGCCGATAATTTTAAATTTGCTTAACTTAAGCAGTTAGTAATTTTTTATGAGAATCTAAAAAAATATCATCAATAGTATCAAAAATTTGAAAGACCCTATCTAACTGAGTAATTTCAAAGACCAATCTAACTGTGGGATTAAGGCTACAGATAGCTAGACTATAGCCATGTTCACGAGCCTTTTTTAAACCAATAACTAATGCACTTAAACCAGAGCTATCTATAAACTCTACATTGCCCATATCAATAATCCAAAGATTATATTTTTTTTCTAGTAAAGATACGAATTCCTGCTTAATCGCATTTGCTCCAGCTAAGTCTAAGCGGTGATTCGGAATTATAATCGTATGTTGACTGACATCAATAGCTTTCATAGGTATCACCTTTAATTAAAAGGAAAAAAAATAATTTTTGACTTTGCTCTGAAATATAAGTTGCTTTAGATTGAAGATCGTTCACTACACCCTAATTATTCACAATCCAAAAGTTGTAACTATACACAGGAAATTCACTTTTCTAGGAATAGAGTTTCCTGTATAAAATACAAAATTGACAATAATTACTATCAATTATAGTGCAAGTTGTTAACTTTTGTTATATATTTAAAAGTTATTGCGTACATTTATGAATTATCTATAATCTATAAAGACCACTTGAGTGATAAATAAGTTCCCTTGACCGAAAAATTGTGGGTATACGCCTCCCCTTTTAAGGGGATAATAAGCGCTCCAGGGATGGCGTTAGCGGAGCGGCTCTGTCAAGAGCAGGTCTCGGAGCCATATCCAATCGACTCCTGTGAAGAAAAATTTTCATTATTAGTCAATCCTCTTCTTTTCAAGGAGAGGTAATTATTCATTATTCATTATTCATTATTCATTGTTGAAATATAACTACTGGTCTATCAACTTTGAAATGATGGATAGATTTTGTAACGTGTAATTTTTGGGCAATGCTTTTCAAGATTGGCCAATCATCAAAACCATCTTTACTGAATAATTAAGGTTTCAAGCCTCTCTCTCCTTGTAAAGGAGAAAAAAGCGGTCGAGGAATGGCGTTTTGCTCCGCAATATGTAAAGCAAAGTGGCTCTGTCACTATTCGGGTCTCCTCGCTGGCGGACCATCAACCAAGATAAAAGAAAAAATTTTCACGCTCCGCGTCAATTCTATCCGTTTTCAAAGAGAGGTAATTGTTAATTATTAATTGTTGAAGGACCACTATCCCCCAATAAAATATAAAAAAATGATAAACTCTATTGAGTTCGCTTAAACATTACCCTATAATGCACTTGGAATTTGTATCATTAGAAACAATTCAATTAATAGCCCATAAATACGGCTATCTAGCCATTTTTTTAGGAATAGCCCTCGAAAATGCAGGAGTCCCCTTACCTGGAGAAACAGTGACACTCGTAGGTGGTTTTCTTGCAGGTAGTGGGGAATTAATTTATAGATATGTACTTAGCTGTGCAATTATAGGTGCAGTATTCGGCGACAGTTGTGGATATTTGATTGGTAAGTATGGTGGCTGGCCATTTATGTTGAAGTTAGGTCAGATATTTCGGATTAAAGAAGAAAAACTGATAGACGCGAAAAATCAGTTTAGTAAAAATGCAGCTAAAGCAGTATTTTTTGGTCGGTTTATTACATTACTACGGATTTTTGCTGGCCCTTTGGCGGGAATTGCTCAAATGCCTTACTGGAAATTTTTATTATGTAATGCTAGTGGAGCGACTATTTGGGCATTGACAATGGTCAGTTTATCCTTCTTTTTGGGACAAGTTGTACCTCTAGAAAAATTAGTATCTTGGGTTGCACAATTTGGTGTGGGTGCTTTGGTATTAGTGGTAGCTTGGATTTTGATTCCTATTTGGTTAGAGTCTTTGAAAAAAGGAAAAGAAAATATAGGTTGATAATTTACGGTGGAAAAGTCATTTCAGTTACAAGTTAAACATCTAATATTTTTTTTAGTCAACTATTGCATTCGGGCAACAATTCTTTCTTCCCATTCAATCGCTTCTGACTTAATATTAATCATAAAAATCATAAATAAGCTCTTTAGTCAGCTGTTCATTTACTACCTGAAATTTTGAAAGGTTTTTGTCCCTCGAATATATATTAATTACTGGATTTAGCAACACCAATATTTCCATTAGTTGAGATTTAGATATGAAGAGATAAGTTTTGATGTTAATTGCTCAAGTTAAGATATACTAAGTATCATAAAAATTTTGTGAAAAAGGTAGGTAGATTTTATGGAATTAGCAATGTTATTGGCAAAACTGCCAGAAGCTTACTCAGTTTTTGACCCGTTAGTTGATGTTTTACCAGTAATTCCTGTTTTCTTCTTGTTGTTAGCTTTTGTGTGGCAAGCAGCAGTTGGTTTTAAATAAATACTAATCTCAAAGATAGCTATCAGTTACCATAAAATTGGGTTTAAAGCCTCGCCCTTCTTGGGCGACTTTTCATATTATGACTTTTTATGTTATATTAAAATTGGTTTATAAACCCGCCTTGTCTCATAAATACTGATTAAAAGAAGATGTTTGTCGAAACTCCTTCAGTTGAGAGCTGAACTTGGGAAGCTTTCAGGTCAAGGAGCGAACTGCTCATTAAAAGCACAAATAAGCACCCATAAGAATTTTTGCTCTTGTCGCGGGAGGGCATTCCGAGACTCGTGCGCGGACGTGGAGGCAAGCGTAACCCACCCCCATCCCCTCCCGGGAGGGGAGCAAGAGGGGTGGGTGCAGCAGCCTGTGAGATGTCAACTCGCTGAAGAGCTACGGCTCGGTAGGAATACCCGCGCCTTTAGGCCGGGGAGGATGTCAATCATCTATTGATAATTTGTTTTCCAAAGTGATTTGGTGTTGCATATAGGAGGATAAAACTACTTTTAGGGAATAATTAATTGCTTATTGAAAATTAGCAATTACCAATTCTCCATTTAATATGCAACACTAATCATTTTTCTTGATTTATGTCTTTTTTCTACTTATTTATTACTGGAAAATCATTTGATTATCGTCGCTAAAAAAACTTAGATCAATCTAAGATAGATTACCAATTGTCTTTTGAAAAGCAGGTCTTTCAGATATACGTTTGATATAAGTCAAAACATGAGGATAAGAACTTAAATCCAACTTTAGCATCATAGGAATATAAGCTAAAACTGAACCTAATGCTACATCTGCTACATTGAATTCTTCACCCATTAAATAAGATTGAGTCTCAAAAATTTTATTCAATGGAGTTAATAAACGAGGAGTTTCCTTTTCACGACTTGCCTCTACAAAAATTCCCGGTCCGACAGTAGCATTAGCAAACAATACCCACTGAAAAATTTCAGCTTTCTGTTCTAAAGAATCAGGCATTTTGCCATATTTTTCTGCAACATATAACAGAATAGCTCCTGACTCCCAAAGTTTAAATTCTCCATCAACAATAGCAGGAACTTTTCCCATCGGATTAATCTCTAAAAAATCTGATTTGAGATGCTCTCCTGACTGCATATCAAGAGTAATAAATTCATAATCAGCTTCTATTTCTTCAAGATACCAATGAACGATTGATGCTCGACTACGAGCGCCACCATAAAGTTTTAGCACGACTATATACCTAATTTTTCAGAACAGTAACTTCTACAATTTTACCTAAATAAATTAACAGAAATATTAAAGAACTTTGTGAGTATATTCATGTTGCTTCACATTATCTTCTGAACTGACAATATTTTCAGCATTTAGTATCCGTTTACGCTCCAAAGAATAATTCAAATCATCACGGCGAGTCCCTAGAGGAATTAAAGATTTAACTTCTGGGTGAATTTTATATGTACGAGTAGTAGCGATCGCTCTTGAAGCAAAATTATCAGAGAATTGAGCTTCAGGAGGAAAATCTTGAGGTAGTATGGGTGTGTCCCCAGATAAAACTGCACCCAAAGTAGTCCCACAAGCTATTTGATATGAAGTAGGAATTCCTTTCACAATAGCTTCGAGAGCTGCTGAGGGTATTGGTTCAACAACTTTTACTTGAGAAACTTCACCATCTTCCTTAATAAAGCAGGTTGCCAAACCAATAACCAAATAATCATCAGTAGATAAATCTGGGGCATTGGGATAAGCAGAAACAGTTGCCATAAGCTATTCTAATTTTTAATTCTTTAGATACTAAGTCTTATTTTACCAACTTAGGGAACTCAGCCCTCAAAAAAATCTGATATTAAAATTGACCAAACCAAAATTTTGTGTAAAAATAAGCTTATGTAAGTTATTATGGTCTATCTTTTGACTAAAAATATATTAGATACTACAGCTGTACCCATAAGCTTAGTATATTTACCGAAAAATTGTGGGTATGCGCCTCCCCTTTTAAGGGGATAATAAGCGCTCCAGGGATGGCGAGGTCTCGGAGCCATATCCAATCGACTCCTGTGAAGAAAAATTTTCATAATTAGTCAATCCTCTTCTTTTCAAGGAGAGGATTGACACAAAAGTGAAATTAATTTATTGTTTCTCTTTTAAAGGAGAGGGATTTTACCTTAATTATTCGGTAATAGAACAGACCCGAACGATCAGTTAAAAATTATCTTTTCTTTTATCGGTTTAATACCCCACCGTCTACACAGCGCTTAAAATGGCTTGGGGTTTGTAGACACAAAGTGGCTTGTTGTTGATGTCCATAAGCAACTTTCCCTTCTGCCTTCTGCCTTCTGCCTTCTGCCTTCTTTAAGGTTTAACCCCAGAAAGAACTTCTAAATTCAAAGATGTCAACTTATCAAAAGCTGACTCAATTACTCGTTTACCCCTCAAAGCACCAGTATTAGCACCAGGACAGATGTACTGTAGAGTCTGTGGTGAAAATCGGTCAATCAAAAATTTAACACTCTGAAGCTGTCTAGGCCAATGAAAAGTTTTAGCAATACGCAATGGCAACGGTTGCCCTTGACTATTGGGCAACAAATGACGGCCTGTAAATAAGACCCCACCATTTTCTGAATAGTATAAACAAGAAGAACCAGGAGAATGACCAGGCGTCCAGAAAACAGTAGTATATTGACTTAAACTAAACTCTTGCTCAAAGGTTGTTACTTTAAGGTTAGGCAATAAATAGGCTTCCTGTTCTTGAATCAAAATCTCACAGTTGAAAGCTTTTTGAATCTCTTGTGCCTTGCCAATAGCACTACGATGAGTAATATACAACCACTTTACTCCTCCCTGTTCAACTAGAAACTTTTGATTGGTTTTATTATCAGCAGGACAATCAATGAGAATGTTGGTCTGATTATCTACAATAAAATAAGATGTTCCTCCTAAAGTATCCCGATTTGGCGAAAAGGCAAAAATATTTTCTAGGACAAACTGGGGATATTTAGAGACAAAAGGCTGTTGTGTCAAAGCAGTATTCTCAGATTAAAAATAAACTGAACTCATTAAACTATTATGCTCTTTTTATTGATTTTATTAGGGTTGATGACATACTTCATGTTACAACGCAGCGTAAGTAAAATTACTCGCACTCCTATCTGGATATTATGGCTAGTGATGATGACACCAGCTTTAATATGGACAACTTGGATGTTAATTTATGGTGAAAGGCAAATACCACCAGTATTAATCATCATTCCCTTTATTTTCTGTCCTTATTTATACTGGTTACTGGTGCAATGGGGACATCATCAACCCAGTCAATCAGAATCAGATCGATCCACAAAAGATAATAGTAATTCCCAGACTAAAGCAAAAATAGTTCCTACTCAAACTCTCAATCAAACTCCACCCAAACTAACAATAGATAAGGCAGAAGAAGCTAGTCTGAGAAATTGTTTTCCTTGGACAGTTTACTATCTCAGGAATCTTGAATTTAGACCTCAAGCAGTTATTTGTCGAGGTCAGTTACGCTCAAACCCAGAAAAAGCTTATCAAACAGTAAGAGAAAATATAGAAGGAAAATTTGGCGATCGCTTCCTAGTAGTGTTTCAAAATAGCTTTCAAGGTAAACCTTTTTTTGCTCTAGTTCCTAACCCCCGTGGCAAAAATGACGAAGCTCAGATTTCTCAGGAGTCTCAAAAACCTGTACTCTTGGCTTTAGGATTATTGCTCATAACTTTATTCACCACTACTTTAGTAGGAGCTAGAGAAATAGTTGGTATTTCTGAAGATGCCATACAATCTAACCCTAATTTATTAATCCAGGGTTTACCTTATGGAGTTGCTCTGATCCTGATTCTAGGATTACATGAGTTTGGCCACTACATAACAGCTCATATATACAAGATTCGTACTACTCTACCATATTTTATTCCAGTACCATTTTTCTTAGGGACTTTTGGAGCATTTATTCGGATGCAAAGTCCCGTACCTAATCGTAAATCTCTATTTGACGTTAGTATAGCAGGGCCAATTGCCGGATTAGTAGTGACAATACCATTATTAATTTGGGGTTTATCACAATCTAACATAGTTCCTTTATCTGAGGAATCAGGAATATTATCAATAGACTCTTTAAATCCCACTTTTTCTTTTTTATTAGCTGTATTAAGTAAATTAGCATTAGGTACAGAATTAACTTATAACAAAGGCATAGATTTACATCCAATAGCAGTAGCAGGTTATGTAGGTTTAGTAGTAACTGCATATAATTTAATGCCTATTGGACAACTGGATGGCGGTCATATAGTACACGCAATGTTTGGGCAAAGAACTGGGATGGTTATTGGTCAAATTTCTCGGTTTTTGTTATTACTATTAGCTTTTATAAATCAGGAATTTTTATTTCTCGCAATCTTTTTATTTTTAATGCCTCTTGCCGATGAACCTGCTCTCAATGATGTTAGTGAACTAGATAACAAACGTGACTTTTTAGGATTATTAATGCTAGGTTTATTGGTAATGATTTTATTGCCTGCACCAAAGATGGTAATACAGTGGTTAAGTTACTAAGAAGGAAGAAGGAAGAAGGAAAAAGGAAGAAGGAAAAAATAATTCTGTGCCAATTCACATAAAATTGGTATAAAACCTAAGACCTAATACCAATTTTAAAAAAGAATGCTATATTTAAGTGACACTTCAATTATTAAGTAATTAACACAGACTGAATATTTTTTTTGATAATTAGCACGCCAGTTATTGTTAATTATTCTTATTTTTACCTCTCCCTATACGGACGTTGCATAAGGGCGTCCCTACTCACTCCCCTATTTCCCCTCCTGGGAGGGGTTAGGGGTGGGTCCCCCGCAATGCGAAAATGTAGCAAACATTTATCAAATTGGTATAACACCTAAAAATTGGTACAAGAGTTAAATGATTGATTTAGAGAGTTAATTCCACTTAATCTGGAAGATAATTTATTTAAGTTGGAACGAGAAAAAAATACAGTAGAAATTGATAGATAAAAGAAAAGAAAAACAAAGGAATATTCTCTTTTTTTTATACCCTTAAAAGGGGGAGACTTTAGACGAAAATTTCTAGGTCAAGAAGGAAAAAAAAATTGAAATTTTACTTTGGTAGGGGCTATATTAACTTGAAACGAAATTATCTGAAATATAGTCTATAATTTCATACTTTTGAGCAGATATTTTCAAACTCAACAGTTGACAGTGGAAACCTCTAACTTGCAATGGAAAAGAAATGAAAGAATGCCTTTTTCAATATACAGCTAATTTCCGGAAGTGCGATATACAGTTTAAGACTAATCTATAACTTTTATGTAAGCATTCAGCCGTCAGCTATCAGTCAGCCTCCTCCGGAGGAACTACGTTAACAGCTATTGCTTTTAATTTTAAATAAAAGCTTTACTAATTGAGTCAGAATTTATACTTACGCTCTCTAGCTGGCTGAAACAGTCTATATTAATTAAAACCTCCTTCTTTTGCGCTCGAGATGACAGCTAATAGCTGTTTGGGCAGCATTCCGCAGGAAATGCTTACACTTTTATTAATTCCTTTTTACCTGTTTCCTAAAAGTATAAAACTTTGTACCTTATCAACCTGAAAACTGCTGTAAATTAATTTGATGACTAATTTAAAAAAATGGAAGCTTTTACAATCTCGGTTAGTAATTAATAATAAATGGTGTCTGGTCAGACAAGATAAAGTAGAGTTATCAAATGGTACGATTATAGATGATTTTTTTATTAATGTTAGACCAGATATTGCACTTGTTTTTCCTGTAACGCCTCAACAAGAAATTGTATTTGTGCGTCAATATAGACATGGAGTCAAAGAAGTTTTATTAGAGCTACCTGCAGGTGCTTTTAGTCCTATAGAAGAAACAGGTGAAGTTGCTGCTGCTAGGGAACTTACTGAAGAAACTGGATATATTGCTAAGAAATTAATTAAATTAGCAACTCTATATGATAATCCGGTTAAAGATACAAATTCGATTCACTTATTTATAGCAGAAAATGTTATTAAATCTCAGCAACAAAAACTTGATATTACAGAAGAAATTGAAGTAGTGCTAATACCTGTCGATGAAGTTATTAAGAGAGTATTGATAGGAGAAATAAGTGTTTCTGGAACTGTAGCAGCAATATTTTTAGGATTGGAATATTTGCACAGTTCTAAATGTTGATTTTTAACTGTGGATTAATCAGTTAAATTATTAGGTATCTATTAGGCATCTCCAATAATAAAAAATAAAATAAATTATCCCGTGGAAATTATCAATTCTTCCCCTCCTGGGAGGGGTTAGGGGTGGGTTCCCTACTCCCTACTCCCTACTCCCTCTTTTGCGGAGATATCTATGGACTCATAATCAGAACAATATTTACATGGACCGAAAGGGTTAACAGCACAACGAATCAGAGGAGACCTAGCATTGAACTTACAACTTAGGTCTCCTATGATATATCCTAATCCATCAATATATTGTTGTTCTGGTTGACTAGATATAGTTGGTATTCCTGTATAGTTTACTGCTAATCTAACAGATATAAGTCTTTGTCTAGTTCTTGCTCTAAACTTGTGAAGTATCCACAAAGAAAATATCCAAGGAGTCATTCCTATCAAAAAAATTAGTAAAATTTTAAACACATTATATTCTAATTTATTATAACTTCAGAATTACTCTCTCGCTGCTAACTAATAATATCAACGCAAAGTTATTTATCCTTTTAAGCAATAAATTTTGATTATCGGTTAATCAAAGCCTTGATGTTTGTTAGATTTGAAGAAGTAAAAGTTTTTTCCACAAGTAATATTTTTGGCATCTCACTGTCTGCTTTATTAGCAGAAGATAGATAAACAAAAGGCAATTTAATATCAGATAAATCTATCCCTACAAATATATGTAAAGATAAAGTAACAGCAACTGCTAACCAAATTTTTTCCCACATCTCACACCCTCCTTTAAATGCAATTAAAATATAGAACAATTAATTTGGAGGCTACCTTCGACAACCACTAGTTAATAATTAACTCTCCTTGAAAAGAAGAGGATTGACTAATTATGAAAATTTTTCTTTATTATCCCCTTAAAAGGAGAGGCTTTAAACCACAATTTTTCGGTAATAAATAGATATTACAAAACAAATCTACTAATTGTCTGTGACTTGAAAGTAGGTCAAATAGTGAGTTTAATCACTGTTTAATTAATAAATTAATCAAGAGCAATTAATTCAAATGATTCAGATGTAAGGTGGGGAAACTCTATAGCGCTACGCGCAAGTCAGAACTCAGAACCCAGAACTCAGAACTCAGAAGTAATTCCTGATTAACTTTGATCATTTATCAATGTCCGCGTCCTATTTGCGCAGTGCCATAGCTACATATGCCTAGTTAGTCCACTACGATCGGTTGAAGTTAAAAATGTAGAAGTTATAGCAGTCTAAGCAAAGGTTAGGATAGAATCAAAAGCTTAAAACTCAGACAATGCAAGATTTTTCTTTCTATCCTGGATAACTAAAGCCTTCTCTGCTTCTTCCTTCTTCCCTCTTCCCTCTTTCTTCTTCCTTCTTTCTTCTTCCTTCTGCTATTGAACGATAAAATTACCCCATATACCAAACATATAATGGGAGTACCTCAACTTATGCTGACAAAAATACTGGCCTTAGCTGTTGGTCTTGGTAGTTTAGCCTTATATCTGGTGGCCTTTTTCTTTCCAGAAGTCCATCGAAAAAATGATTTTATCTGGAGTGGTTTGGGTCTTTTCTATGCCTTAATATTATGGTTCTGTGCAGGTAGAATTACAGGTGCAGTGTTATTGGGTCAAGTGGCAAGTGTAGCTTTATTGGGTTATTTTGGTTGGCAAACCCTGACATTGCGTCGCCAAGTTACTCCAGTAGCAGAGCAAACAAGAGTATCTACTCAGAAAAGTACTAAAGACATAACTCAAGAACAACCAACTACTATTCCTCAAGGATCATCTGACGAAGTAGACACTATTCCAAATTCAGATATTACAGAAACAGTAACCTCTACTCAAGAGGTAGAAAATGAAGTCGAACCTGCGGAAATTGAATCTGAATTAGTATCATCTGAAACTATTTTAGACTCAAGTAATATAACACAAGATTCTGAGGTAGACACAACTGAAAGTACAACAGAAAAAAATGTCATAACAGATACGACTAAAGATTTTTCAGAAATGCCTCAGGAATCACAGAAAAGTTCATCTAAAAAAGGTGGTGGTTTTTCTCAGTTATTGACACCTGTTAGTGGTTTATTGAGTAATATTAAAAACGCAATTAAAGGTAAAGAGAGTAAAAATACAGATACAAATTCTGACTTAGTATCCAAAGAAAATCAAGTTGAGACAGAAGAATTAACCTCTACTGAAGAAGTTACTTCTGAAGTTGATAAGTTAGTTAGTGATGGAAAAGAAAATTCATCTGAGCCAGAATTTTTAGTAGAAAAAGAAACACCTGTAGTATCTGATGTAAAAAAAGAGACTACTTTAGAAGAAGTTGAGGAAGAATCAACCTTATCTTCAGATATAAAGGCTACATCTACGGATGCTGAAAAAGCCACTTTAGAGACTAATACACAAATTCTTGAAACTCAAGATAGTTCGGCTTCATCAGATGAAATAACTCCTCAAGATAGTGAAAATTTGGAAGTAAAAGATACTTCTATTTCTTCTGAGGAAAAAGAGGAAAAATCTGAAAATAAGAATTTAGAATCGGATTTATCAAAGGATATTACAGGCAAGTCAGTAGATACGTAAAGTGAAAATTGTACAGACTAAAAAATTAGTAATAACAAATACAAAATTCTCAGGGAATTTAAAGGAAAACTAGCAGATAAATTCCCTGTTTTTTTTATTGTATAGCAGAAGGAAGAAGGGAAGAAGTAAGAAGGAAGAAAGAAAAATCTGGTGTTGTCTGAGTTTTAAGCTTTTGATATGTCAAGGACTTACGCAGATACGCTATATATAGTACTCATAACTATTGTCCAATAGTTACTGGACTCTATACACAGTGTCTTTGCGTAAGTCCTGATGTCATCATCTTTGCTTCGACTGCTATAATTTTTTTTCTTAGATATATGAGGTTTTTGAGTGAGCAAAAATTCAGTAGCTAGACCTTTTTTAAAATGGGCAGGAGGTAGTGCGACTCGTTAGGTCGAAACCGCTTTAAAGCGGGGGATGGCCTGGGTTGATTTTTTTAGATCGACTACAACTGTAGAGAGTTTCTAGGTTTAAGTCCTAGCATCGAGATGTTCGATTGAATCCATTATCCCCATTAAGGAGAGTGGCGCTCGAATTAGTGAAGCGGGATAAAAAGCAGGTAATATAGCTGAAGTCAGAAGTCAGAAGTCAGAAGTCAAACTCTTGCTGTGACTAAATTTGAGAGGAGCGAGAATGTCCTAATAGTAATGGCGACTGCTATAACTAACCTATCTAAGTTAAATCCCTGCAAGGGAGGTCGAAAGGGTTAACATTGGTGAACTGATGATGGAAGCGTCGTTAGTCCAAGATGGAGATACGATAGGTCAAGTCTCTATCGAAAATATAGCAATAGACAGATAGGGCACGGACATAGTGATAATGATCTTTAGACAGGGAAATGTTTTTCCTACTATTCCCTGTTCCCTATTCCCTGCTATAGGAATGAGAATCAGAGAATTTCCTCTTTCTGATTAACATCCTTTTCTTACCCATAAGAGCATTCCTCGGCGTATAGTCAGAACCCAACCCGACCAGACAAAACCTCTACGGAACGAAGTAACCCGAATAAAGTTCTCATTGAGTAGGCTAGCCAAGCTATAAACTTTATTGGGGAAGGATGATGTCAAAAGCGAATGTCTGGAGTAATTTCCAGGATATGCAGACGGACATCCCTAAGACTAGAGAGTAGAAAATAATACCGTTTCACGGAAGTCAAAAGTCAAAAGTTAAAAGTTAAAAGTAAGATTTTATAAGCTCAAAACTTTGATGATACGGTAATTTCAGGAAATTACTTAACATTTAGGTAAAGGAGCGAAACTATTTGTGACATTTTTGAAGTGAATTGGTATTAAGTAAGAGGCAAAATGACCAATACGAGTGAAACAACTACGGTGGAAATGAAATGGAGCGATATTAACTGGAAATTGGTTAATAGAGCAGTATTTCGCCTTCAGAAAAGAATCTACAAAGCGTCGCTAAATGGTGATACCAAAACTGTCAGGAAATTACAGAAATTACTGGTAAAGTCTAAATCAGCTAAATTACTCGCAGTCAGGAAAGTAACACAGGACAATAGGGGTAAAAATATTCCAGGAATGGATGGGATAGCTAAAATAGCCCAAAAAATTCAACTGGATGGCAAAGCTAAACCTATCCGCAGGATTGAAATTCCTCAGTCAAGCAAACAGGAGAAAAGACCATTAGGAATTCCCATAATGGAAGACCTGGCTAAACAGGTATTAGCTAAAATAGCTCTGGAACCAGAATGGGAAGCAAAGTTTGAGGCTAATTTTTATGGTTTTAGACCGGGAAGAAGTGCCAAAGATGCGATCGCAGCTATCTATAGTGACATCAAAAGAAGGAGTTACTATGTTCTAGATGCTGAAATAGAAAAGTGCTTTGACCAAATAAACCATAGAAGGTTACTAGATAAACTCAATACTTATCCAGCTATGCGCCGTCAAATTAAAGTATGGCTCAAAGCAGGTGTTATTGAGAAGGATGTCTTCTACAAAACTGAAAATGGTACTGCAAAAGGTGGTGTAATTTCTCCGTTATTAGCTAACATAGCTTTACATGGAATGGAGGAGGCATTACAAGAGGTATTTTCCCAGAAATATACTACCTATGAGATACAACCCAATATCAATTTCAATCCACCTCTATTCCACAGATATGCGGATAATTTTGTCATCTTACACGAAAGCAAAAAGGTGATAGAGGAATGCCAAGAAATTATCAATGACTACTTGGAAAATATTGGTCTAAAACTAAAAGACTCAACAACAAGAGTTGCTCACACTCTAGGAGATGGAAAAGTCCAGACAGGATTTGACTATCTAGGGTTTAATATCAGGCAATATCCAGTCAAAGATATAAACAGTGCAACGGATGGAAATGGTAAAAAATTAGGGTTTAAAACTCTAATAAAACCTGCAAAGGAAGCTATCAAACGCCATACCAGAGTCCTAAAACATACAATCCGACTGTATCGCAATGCACCGCAAGAGAAATTAATAGAAATGCTAACACCTAAAATTAGGGAGTGGTGCAATTATTATGACTCTGTGGTAAGTTCAAGAGTCTTTGCAAAGATGGATAATATCTTATTTCATCAACTTCTCAGATGGGGATACTATCGTGGGCCCACGCAGGGTAAAAAGCATATAGTAAACAAATATTGGGGAGTCGATAAGGGAAAAGGATGGAAATTCATCACGCCAGACGGGAAAGTATTGCGAAACCATAAAGACACTCCCATCAAAAGAGCGATCAGACTCCAAGAGAAGAAATCGTTATTTGATGAAGACTGGGTGTACTGGAGATGATGACTTTCTTATGATTAGGACTTACGCAGATAAGCTATATATAGCGCTTGTAACTATTGTCCAATAGTAGTTAAACCCTATAAATAGTGCCTTTGCGTAAGTCCTGATTATATCAAATCCGGATAATTACTATATTCAAGTCCGCAGCAACTGTAACGGAGTGGAAGGAAGCAATCTCCGCGCACCTCTGAGATTGCTTCCTATAGTCGATAGGAACGACTATTCAACCGGATTCTATATTAGACAATAGTATAGGACTTACGCAGATGCGCTATATATAGCGTTCAAAACTATTGGACAATAGTCTTTTAACTCTATAAATAGTGCCTTGGCGTAAGTCCTGTAGTAATAGGACTTACGCACGAGGCACGAAAAAGTAAGGTTTGAGATTGCTTCCCTCTCGGTCGCAATGACCGAAATACGAGTAGTGCTGCATTGTAATGGTACAGTGGGAGCATCTTGCTCCCGTTCTAAGTGTTCCTTGTCTCCACCTATCATTATGCGAGCAGGGTTACTGAAATAAGTTCTACTGCATAAGTTCTAAGTCAGGACTTACGCAAAGACACTGTGTATAGAGTCCAGTAACTATTGGACAATAGTTATGAGTACTATATATAGCGTATCTGCGTAAGTCCTATAAGTAATAAAGAGAAGTCACAATGCTGATGAAAAGACAGAAAGGTGAATGTGCCTTATGTGGAGGATATTTTACCAGTGAAGACAGGTTGCGATCGCAAGTCAAACTAGCTAGGAGGAGCTGAATGAAGGGGAACTTTCATGTTCGGTTCTGAAGGAGAGTTTGGGATAGTGATATCTCATTCGACTCTAACAAAGACAATTATTGCCTGAATTAATCAAATATATTGATGAAAAATCTCTAAAAAAGCATACCTATTATGAACCTTTTATTGGAGGTGGAGCGCTTTTATTTGAGTTACAACCAACTACGGCAGTTATTAATGATAAAAATCCGGAATTAATTAACTGTTACGAAGTAGTTAGAGATTCATTGGATGATTTAATTGTGGAGTTAAAAAAACATCAAGAAAAAAATAGTTCGGATTATTATTATGACATGAGAAATTTAGACCGTATGTCTGAATATAAAAGTCTGTCAGCAGTAGAAAGGGCGGCTAGGATTATTTATTTAAATAAAACTTGTTACAACGGTTTATTTAGAGTTAATTCTCAAGGTCAATTCAATGTTCCTTTTGGTAGATACAAAAAACCTAATATTTTGGATGAAGATGTTTTAAAAGCTGTGAGTAAATATTTGAACAAACCTCAAGTAAAACTATTAAAGATGGATTTTGCTGAGGCTGTTAAGGAGGCAGAAAAAGGTGATTTTATCTATTTCGATCCACCTTATGATCCGGTTTCTGATACAGCATCTTTTACTGGATATGATGCTAATGGTTTTAACCGGAATGAACAGGAAAGATTGAAGCAAGTTGTTGATGATTTAACAGAGAGAGGTTGCCGAGTTATGTTGAGTAATTCTCAGACTGATTTTATTATGGATTTATATCAAGATTATCAGGATAAAATTCACATAGTTAAGGCAGCACGAAATATCAATTCTAAAGGTTTGAAAAGAGGTAAAGTTAATGAAATTTTAGTTTTAAATTTTTCAGTGTAGAGTTACCGAATAATTAATAATTAGGGTTTGCTGAAAAAGTCTTATGGGTGAGGTTAGGATACAGGAGACAACCCACCCCTCGCCCCTCCCAGGAGGGGAGAAATGGGAATGTAGAGGAGGTAGGAATTAAGTTTTGTTCCTTAATTTTTCTGCCCAACTCTTGCACAAAATGCTAGTTTTTTTGAGCTTTCTTGACCGAAAACAGGCGCACTTTTTTCAATCTAAAACAGCTAAAACATTTATCTATCAATGCTTTGATATTTAATCAGCAGAGCAATAACTATGGTTTGCTGAAAAAGTCTTATAGGTGAGGGTAGGAGACAGGAGACAGCTATACTTGAGACAGGATAAATTGGTACTTAGAGGAGGTAGAAGCAAGAATTGTAAGAATGATTTTTCTGCCCAACTATGCACCTAAAATATTAACTTTTTGAGGGTTTTAGACGTGATACTAGGCACTTTTTTCGACTCCAAAAAGGCTCAAATCTTTATCTGTAAATACTTTTAGATTTAATCAGCAAGCTCTAACTATTGGACAATAGATCAATAGAACATCAATAATCGCGAAAGAGAGCAATATAGCTGCGGAATGGATGTTAAGAACCCTACTTTGATGCAACAAAGCTACATTTCATTATTAATATCTGTACTTCATTCTTGGAATATGCTGTATATTATTTACCAAAAAATTGCGGTCTAAAACCTCCCTATAATTGGGTCTAAAACCCAGCCTTTTAAGGCGAAATTTTTTGGAGGGTTGCTTAAAAACAACTTCTGAATTTTGACTTCTGACTTCTGACTTCCCTAAAATTCAGCCTCTGGTAACCACAATAAATCTGTTACTCCGAAATCTTTACCACATTGACTAATTAAGGTAGTAAGTTGACCGCGATGATGAGTTTGATGATTGAAAAAATGTAAGAGTAAAAACCAAACTGGAAATGTACATTTTCGTTTCTGAGACTTACTTATAAAAGTCAAAGATTCAGACAAATTTTCTTCTTTTAATGAATCAATATAACTCTGAATTTCTTTGTCCGTTTTTTGATGTTATTCCCATAATAAATCAAATTCAGCAATTAATTATTATCTTAAAGATTCAATTTCAAAAGTATAATTTTCAAAACGACTTAACCACAATTTATCTGCTAATAAAATATGGTTGAGTGTGCCGTGAATTGAATTAAAAAATGCTCTCTTATCTTCCCGACGTATTTCATCGGGTATGGATGCACAAGCTTGGTAAATTTTTTCGTTCATCCATTGGTTATATTGAGATAATCTTTGAAAATAATTGGTTGTTTTCATAAGGGAGGAGTCAGGAGTCAGGAGAAAAGAAAGAAGAAGAAAGAGAAAGTTTTTTTATCACTAATTAGGGTTGGCTGAAAAAGTCTTATGGGTAAGGGTAGGAGACAACCCACTCCTCGCCCCTCCCCCTCCCAGGAGGGGAAGACAGGAGGAACGGGGAATTATAGAGGAGGTAGGAGGAAGAATAATCAAGGGATTATTCTGCGCAACTATGAGCCTAAAATGCTAATTTTTTGAACCATTACGACCTAAAAGCTTGGACTTTTTTTGACTAAAAAATGCTAAAATCTTTATATGTCAATGCTTTTAGATTAGATCGGTAAACCCTAATTATCCAGACATGATATTACTGCGTAATGTGACATACTCCCACACTAAGCTGAAGCTATAGTGTGAGCTTCTCGTTTCGCAGTCCCGGTATTCCGTCGGACTCCACGAGCTTTAAGGACGGGATGCCCCGCCGCCCTTCCAATCAAAAAGCTGCTCACCTAGGGCCGCCATCAGATTTGACATTCCCAACGGATTACTAGGATTTCTGGGATCTCACACCATATCTGATTTGATTTTCATGGTTGATCGCTGGCGGTTGTTAACTCAAACCAGCTTAAATTTATCATAACATAAAATTTGTAAATTAATGGGACTCAATGTCCCATTAATTTACCGTCGATTCATCTGGTCACCAAATTTTCAATTATGGTGTGAGGCTTCTCGACGCTCTAGCTAAAATCTGCTTATACAGTATATGTATATGTGGATAATTCTATAATTACTTCAATATCCAATCTCCCCTACTTCCCCACTCTCTCCAACTATATAAACCGGATTTTATATAACTTCTAAATTCTCAATTCTAAATTCTGACTTCTGACTCCTAATTAAATAATTGGTTGATGAATTTCTCCTAACATTACTTTGGCTTTAGCTCCAGTAACTTCTGGCAAATTACTAGGAATTTTTAAAGAACGCCAATAAGCTAAAACTGCAAAGGCGATCGCTTCTTTAAAATCTACATCTACACCTACTTCAGCAGTGGTAATTACTGGAATTGGTACTAATAAATTCTGTATCCGTTCTTTTAAATATAAATTATGACTACCACCGCCACATAATAATATTTGATCTGGTAATTTTGGCAAAAAATTTCGATAGCTATGATTAATAGAAGCTGCTGTTAATTCTGTGAGAGTTGCTAGTATATCAGCAGCACTTAAATTATAATTTTCTCCATCAGCAAGACAGTTAAATAAGTAGTCTTTGCCAAATAATTCTCTACCTGTAGATTTTGGTGGTTTTTGTTGGAAAAAGTCTTGTTTTAACCATTTTTCTACTAAGTCTTGACATGGTATTCCACTAGCCGCCCATTCTCCATTTTTATCGTAGGTTTTTCTACCTTGAGAACAGTGTTGTACTGCTAAATCTAATAGTGTATTACTCGGACCTGTATCCCAACCTAAAATACTATTTTTGAAGTCTGGTGATTTTTGACTTTTAATATAAGCGACATTTCCTATACCACCTAAATTTTGAATGCAGCGACTATATTTAGGGTGGCTCAGTAAATGAATATCTACACAAGGAACTAAGGGTGCGCCTTGACCTCCTGCAGCAATATCAGCAGCCCGAAAATTACTAATAGTGGGAATACCTGTGATGTTAGCAATTAATTCACCACGTCCTAACTGAAGGCTATAACCTAATTGTTGAGATGGTGGACGGTGATAAACGGTTTGACCATGAGAGCCAATAATTTCTGCTCGTATATCACTTTTTTGATTAATTGTAAATGCTGCTTGGGCAAATTCTTGGGCAATAGCATCATCAAGTTCTGCCAGTTCAGCCATTGATAGAGATGCACCCCCACAAACACTCAGAATTTGCGAGCGTAATTTTTCTGAGTAGGGATAAGTAGCTGCTGCTAGTAGTTCAACTTTTAAATTTGTTTGACCACCAGCAACATCAACCAAAGCTGCATCTATACCATCGACAGAAGTGCCACTAATCAAACCAATAATTTTGGTCATTTTTCATTACCAGCAATGACAATTACTACTGTGATATTATCGCGACCTCCTCCATCTTTAGCTGCATCTACAAGTTCTTTAGCAATAGGTTCACAATCATCACTAGAACTTAAGATCGGGACAATTAGCGTGTCAGATAAGTCTTCTGTCAATCCATCACTACAAAGTAATAGGCGATCGCCTGTTTGAATATCAACAGGTAAGATATCTACTTTACCCATATCTTCCCTACCTAAACATTGAGAAAGTACATGACGCCAAGGATGTACTCTAGCTTGGTCGGGAGTTAAAGCATTCTGTCTCACTGCTTGAGCTACCCAAGTTTGGTCTTCTGTAATTTGTTCTAACTTTTGGTCTCGAAGTCGATAGAAGCGAGAGTCACCTACATTTGCACACCAATATTCTTGTTCTCGGAAGATCAGCACTACAGTAGTGGTGCCCATATCTGAACGTTCTGGGTTTTCTAGTTGGTCGTATAAAATTGCTTCATTGGCTTTGAGAAAAGCATCTTCTAACAACTTTGGTGATTCTATAACATCCTGCCAATGGCTAACAAGATAGTTTTTAATTACTTCCGCAGCAATTCTACTAGCTTCTTGGCCACCTGCGTGTCCTCCCATACCATCAGCAACAATAAAAAATCGTCCTTCAGGGTCTATGTAGTAAGAATCTTGATTAACTGAGCGAATACAACCTTTATCAGTAGTACCTGCGAAATTCAATTTCATAGAATTTAGTTGAAGGCTTTTTGTCCCATTTTGATATTTATTATCCACCTATATATTTAATATCCCAATTTTTATATACTTTATTTGTATTCTAGCACTACAATGTTGCTAATTAATAAAGTATATATCTTGCCAGAAAATTACAGCAGATTCGGTGATTAATGTTCTGAAATTTACGGGGTCATTTCAGTTATCAGTTAATAGTTTACGTTGAAATTTACCTAACTTTTTGAGATTTTTTGTAAGTGGTTTTGGTGCATTAATTTTCTCACCATTATTTAATGTAGCAAAAGTAGAGATACCTAAGTCAATTGGTATTTACTTATCAGACTTTGGCAAATACTCTGCACAAGTTTTTACTACAAAACTCGCAAAATATCTATTTGCTGAATCTCTAATGATAGTTACTGATGTTGGCTTACTTGCTAAGGATCTTGACCAAACAATTTTTATTTTGCCTATTTTTTAGTAAGTAAATTTTATCTTGACCAATCTTGTAATTAGCTCCTACGAACCTAGTAGATTGTCTGGAATTTCTACTTTTCAACTTAGGAGGTTTAACTTTGATACCTCTATCTTTGCCACAATAGCTATTAAAGAAGTTTTTATATGCAATATCTAAATCTTTAAGAGATTGTTTTCATTAATTGATAATTGATAATTACCTCGGGTTTTAACCGTCCTTGATTGAATATAAGGAAATATTATTTCTTCTCTTGGTCGATGGTCGGACAGCGAGGAAACCTCGCCATCCCACCCTACGGGAAGCTAGGCTTTACATGTTGCGTAGCAAAACGACCGCTTTTTCCCCGATCCAGGGGAGGCTTCAAGGCGCGAATTATTTAATTATTAATTATTAATTATTCGGTAATGGTGTAGATGCAATTTCTTTCAACTAGACCAGCTCTTTCTTAGCTTGAGTTATGAGTTGTTTGGTTAAATCAACATAACTAGGCTTTTTTTGATGATTAGCATACATTTGATTACAATACACTAATGATTGATTCCAAACATATCGCAAACAGCCAAATACTTGATTTAATTTAGTTATTTAAATCTGTTATGGAGATATACTATATTTGTATCTTGCTTTCATTTTTTTCGACCTTTATTAACACTAAGACTTAACTGTCTAGCAGTATTATATACTATTATTATAGCATGATTTGTTTGTCAGTGATAGTTGGCGTTCATCCTGACACCAAATTTTAAATTATGGTGGGGGTTTTCTGGCAACATTTTAGATAAATTTATCTAAATGTTGGCAGAAGACCCGCGCTCTCCCGTAGGGGAGCGTCGGGATGAATGCCAACCCGTGCTATAATAATACTACTTAATATTAGTAACAGGCTAAAACATTGAAAGCCAGATACAAGTATCGCATATATCCAAATCATATTCAAATAATCAAATTAAATCAACTATTTGGTTGTTGCAGATACGTTTGGAATAGTGCATTAGCACACTGTAACCAACTGTATACTAATGGTCACAAGAGACCTAGCTATGTGGACTTAAGCAAACAATTTATAACTCAAGCTAAAAGAGAATTAGTTTGGTTAAAGGAAGTAGCATCTACTCCATTGCAACAGTCTCTCAAAGATTTAGACCAAGCTTACAGGAATTTCTTTAACAGTTGTACTGGAAAACGTAAAGGAATTAAAGTTAAACCTCCTAAATTCAAGAGTAAAAAGTCTAGACAAGCAGTTAGATTTGTCGGAGCTAATTACAAAATTGGTCAAGATAAAATCTATCTGCCAAAAGTAGGAAAAATTAAAATTATTTGGTCAAGACCTAAGCCGCGCAATTCTAGCTCAGTTACTATAATTAAAGATAGTGCAGGACGTTACTTTGCTAGCTTTGTAGTAGAAACTTGTGCTGAACATTTACCTAAGACTGAAAACTCAATAGGCATTGACTTGGGCATTTCAACTTTTGCAACTTTGAGTAATGGTGAGAAGTTTGAAGCTCCTAAACCACTTAAAAAAAACCTCAAGAAATTAGGTAAGTTTCAACGTAAATTTGCCAAAACTGAGCTAGGTAGCAAACGTCGTGAAAAGGCAAGGGTTAGAGTTGCTAAACTTCACGCAAAAGTCAAAGACATTCGTACGGATTTTCTACACAAGCTATCAACTGATTTAGCCATAAATTACGATACTATCGTATTAGAAGACTTAAATGTTTCCGGCATGGTTAAAAACCGCAAATTAGCGAAAGCAATTAGTGATTTAGGTTGGAGGCAATTTAGAACTTTAACTGAGGCTAAGTGCAAGAAATATGGTAGAGAATTTAGAACTATTTCTAGGTGGGAGCCTACATCTCGAAAGTGCTCTAATTGTGGTTTCAAAGGAGGCAAAAAAGAGCTAAATGTTAGAGAATGGACTTGCTTAAATTGTGGCACGTTTCACGACAGAGATATTAATGCAGCAGTTAATATTTTAGAAGCTGTTCAACCGAAAACCAAGGTTGAAATAGTCAAAGGAACAGTAGCAAAAAATCCTGTACAGCTATCACTTTTTAATGAAGTCGCCGAGGGTCAACCGGAGACAATTAAACGGACACGGAGGAAACGTCAGACTGAAAAGCCAGCAGATTCCTGTGATGTGTCAACCCGCCCTGAGTCATTCCTTCAGCAAAGGTCTGTTTGATTGATGGATGGGAATCCCGCGCTGTCTCGCAGAGCAGCGTCGGGAGGATGTCAACTAAAAATCAACTCACAGCTATTATTCCTAAATTGGCTCTAAATAAAAGAAGTTTTTTTGACTTGAAGAGGGAGTCAGAATCAATTAGTGGTATTCAGACCTGCCACTAATTGGGGTTTGCGCTTCACTAGTCTTTTAGTAGGGCTAGGAGACAACCCACCCCTCCCCCCTCCCCCGACCGTGGAGGGGAGAAAAGGGACGAGAGCGAAGAGGTAGGAGCGGGCGTTTTGTCCCAAGATTGTTCTGCCCAAATCTTGACCAAAATCCTCAATTTTTGAACCATTACCACTTAAAACCTCACACTTTTTGATACTTAAAAAGGCTAAAACTATTATCTATAAAGACTTTTATATTTAATCAGCAAGCCCTAATTGAGTACTAGCAAATCATCAAACTTGGTGGAGATATTAAACCCATTTATTTATCCCCTGTTGTACAGAATTATATTCTGACTCCTGAGGACTGAGGACTGAATTCTTTGTTGATAAATCATGGAATTAATTGTTGAATTCGAGCCAAAGGAATTTCTACCCATTCAGGACGATAAGTAAGTTCATAATCAAGTTCATAGACAACTTTTTCTAAGAGATAAACGTCTAAAAGTACTTGTATTTCTTCTTCGGTTTTAGGCAAGAATGAACCTGACATTGTATTGTTTAGGTAAGCTTTTAAAAAGGATATGCTTATCCAGCTATACCAAAATGTAGACCATTGTTCCATGGCTAGTAAATTTTCTGGACGAATCATTCCATTTTTTATTTCTTCCCGGAGAGCAACATTAGCTGCATAATAGAATGACTCTAACATTATTGCTATATCTCGAAGTAAGGAACGCTTCATGCGACGTTCATTTAAAGGTCGAACTCCTTCTCCTTCAAAGTTAACAACTACAAAGTCTTTACCTGTAAATAATACGTTTTCTAAATGATAATCTCCATGGCAACGAGTACGCATTGCGGTAATTTTTCGTTCTACGACAGAACCTAAATGTCTCATAATTTGGTCCTGACGATTAATTACATTTTTCGCTAATTGTTGTGTATCTTGTGGAAATCCTGATAAGTGTTTTTTCAGCTTTAATAATATTCTTCCTGTCTGGTTTCTCATGTACTGATAAACTGACCTTTGATAAAAAGGTGTAAACTGTTCGGGAGCAAAATTTGGATTCTCTAAATCAGAGGCTAAAGTCTGATGAATATTTGCTGTAACTTTACCTAAATTTTCAGCGAAACTTATATAAGAACCAATCAGATCGGAGACTTCTTCAGTAATCTCAATATTTAAAACATTATCAACAGTAATTTGAGGAATTTCTAACTCATTTACAGATGTATTTTCTACCATTATTCTGTCAAAATAATCCCTCAAAACATCAGAAGTATAAGACCAACCGTCTCTTGCTTCAGGAATAAATTCTTCTAATATACCAATGGTCATTAAGTTGGTTCCCTGTTGGTGATATTCCAGATATCCTGCTGTTTGAGAAATATTTCCTGCAATTTCTGAATTTTGAGACCTAGATTTCTCTGTCAAGAATTTGCCTACTTCTAAATCTGGATTAATACCAATTTCTAGTTTTCGTAATAACTTAAATATTAATTCTGTACCGAAATTAATCAGAGTTTTATCATGTTTTTCTGAGGAAATCTGAGGATTAATATTTCCTGTATTTGTCTGCATTATCTCTGCTAACACATCGGTATATTTTCCTCGAATAACTCCTTTATTTCCTTGATATTTTTGGTTTTGGGCGATGGCATCAAAAGGCATATCTAAAAATTCTCTATCTCCCAACACATCAAACAAAATTCCCGACTTTTCTTGCTGCTGTATTTGCAACTCTGCAATAATCTTTTCCCTGGGAATTTGAGGGGTTATTTCTGTGGGAATTAAATAGCTCAAACCAATCAAATATGTTTCTGGCGACCCCTCTGTATAATTAAAATCTAAAAATATTAAAGCAGTTTCTTTTTGTTGATAATCAATAGGAATTACTTCTGTAATTTCTGTAGATTGAATCACTTTATTTTTACCTCCAAACCAAGGGAAGCTACTCAAATAATTAGGTAAAATTGATTCTAATCTACTCTTGATTTCTGCCTGAGAAAATATATCTTTCCAATTACCCGCTAAAGTCAAAACAGGAAGTTTACTCAGAGGTTTTGGAGTATCAATATAAGTTTGTTGTGGCTGTAAAGTAAACCAGTAAAAAGCATAAGGACTTAAACTAAAAAAGTATGGATGCTCCTCGATAGCTGGAAACTTAGTTCGACCAAAAATTTCCACAGGAACCATACCATTAAAAGCTGATAAATCTAACTCTACTATTTGCACGAAACGAGAGAGATTAGCAACCACTAAAATATGCTGACCAGAATATGTACGAGTAAAAGCCAAGACCTTCCTATTTTCCGGGTGCAACAATTCAAACGAACCCCGTCCAAAAGCTTGAAAACGTTCCCTCGTAGAAATCAAACGCTTCATCCACCACCACAAAGAATTAGAATTAGCCTGTTGAGCCTCCACATTAATTGTTTCGTAATGGTATTCAGGGTCAACAATAACAGGAGCATATAACTTTTGTGGATTTGTACGACTAAAACCTGCATTCCGGTCCGCAGTCCATTGCATCGGAGTCCGCACACCATTACGATCGCCCAAATAAATATTATCTCCCATACCTATTTCATCGCCGTAATACAAAACCGGAGTCCCTGGTAAAGACAACAATAAACTATTCAGCAACTCTATTTGCCGACGGTCATTTCCCAATAGAGGGGATAAACGGCGACGAATACCCAAATTTATTCTGGCCTGTGGGTCTTGAGCATAAGCCTTATACATATAATCTCGGTCTTCATCGCTCACCATTTCCAGAGTTAACTCATCATGGTTACGCAAAAACAAAGCCCACTGACAGTTATTGGGAATAGAAGGAGTTTGTTTGAGAATATCAGAGATTGGAAAATTATCCTCCATCCGCAAAGCCATAAATAAACGAGGCATCAAAGGGAAATGGAAGTTCATGTGACATTCATCTCCGCTGCCATAATACTTAGCCGCATCTTCAGGCCACTGATTAGCCTCTGCTAATAACATTCGATTAGGATATTTGGAATCTATGTGGCCCCGTAATTTTTTGAGAAAGACGTGGGTTCCTGGCAGGTTTTCGCAGTTAGTACCCTCTTCAACACAAAGATAGGGAACTGCATCAAGGCGCATTCCATCAACCCCCATGCTCAACCAAAAGTCTGCCAACTCTAAAACAGCATCTTGTACCGCAGGGTTTTCGTAGTTGAGGTCTGGTTGATGATAAAAAAAGCGATGCCAATAGTAAGCTTGAGCTACAGAGTCCCATGCCCAATTAGAATTTTCAAAGTCTTGGAAAATAATCCGAACTTCTGGGAATTTATCAGCACTGTCACTCCAAACATAAAAATCTCTTTCTACACTACCTTTGGGAGCGCGACGTGCTCTCTGAAACCAAGGGTGCTTGTCAGAAGTATGGTTGACTACAAGTTCGATAATGACCCGAATTCCTCTGTCATGGGCAGCATCTAGAAGTTGTTGAAAATCTTCTATGTTGCCGTAGATAGAGTTAATACTTCTATAGTCAGCAATGTCATAACCATCATCTCTGAGGGGAGAGGGGAAAAATGGTAGAGTCCAAATTGCTGTTACTCCCAGGTCTTGCAAATAGTCTAATTTTTCTGTAAGTCCCTGAAGGTCTCCAATACCATCACCGTTACTATCAGCGAAAGCTCGAACTGGTACTTCATAAATTATGGCGTCTTTGAACCAAAGTGGGTCGTTTTTTAGCATAGGGTTATTTCAGTTATCAGTTATCAGTTATCAGTTATCAGTACCTCTGGCGCTCACCCAGAGGGTTGAAATAATCAACTGTTATCTTTTCATCCCCTATCGAAGGGGAGGCTTTGGACCTCTTTTTTTTGGTAAGGCTTTTTCTTTCTATAGTTGAAGATTCCAGGTAATTATAGCTGAAGTCAGAACTTAGATAGGGAGATGGGGAGTGTGGAAAAGGTGGGGATATCGGCGTATTTTTCTATCATTGTGTATAGAACCCATTTGATCGCTTTATGGTAGTCAAGTCTTTTCGCGCATCAATGAGTGAGGAAAAATCTTCTGTTGGTATGTTGAATTTTTTGTATTATTTCTCCTCACATCTTCCCTCTTACCTCCCCCTCCTGGGAGGGGTTAGGGGTGGGTTGTCTCCTGTCTCCTGTCTCCTAGCTAAATTAATATTTATAGAAGATACGATCGGGGGTTCTATAGAGCAATAGTGAAATTTTACAATTAATTTTTCGATTCTTGATTGACTAATAAATTTTCTATGAGTGGAGGAAATTCTTGGTCAGGAGATTTGGTTGAATATTTTCTCAGGTATGGAAATCGACTTTTAGTCTAGTCATCTTCAAGGTTTGATGTTCTACTGTTGCGAATGGGGAAATAGTCAGAGAAGATTTTTAATTTTTCGATTCTTGATTGACCAATAAATTTTCTGTGAGTGGAGGAAATTCCGGGTAGAGAGATACACTCAGATATTTTCTGTTAGTGGAAATAAAGTCTGAGTTGTCTTGCTCTGTAGGTTAGATGTTCTACTATTGCGTATGTCGCAATAGTCATTTTTACAATTAATTTTTCGATTCTTGATTAACTAATAATTTTTCTGTGACTAGAGGAAATTTCCGCTAGAGATAGAGTCAAATATTTTCTCAGATGTAGAAATAAACCCTCAGTTGTCTTACTTTCTAGGTTTGATGTTCTACTGTTGCGTATGTCGCAATAGTCATTTTTACAATTAATTTTTCGATTCTTGATTAACTAATAATTTTTCTGTGACTAGAGGAAATTTCCGCTAGAGATAGAGTCAAATATTTTCTCAGATGTAGAAATAA
>NZ_JAAHGH010000033.1 GCF_010672525.1 Okeania sp. SIO2B3
GCCAAAATTGTTCAAATTGTGGTGAGGGGGTCCCCAAAAAATTACCAGAAAGAACTCATTATTGTGCCAATTGCTGTGTGATTATTGACCGCTATTTGTTTGCGGAGCATGACAAACGGAAATGCAGTAATAAATATTAAAAATAGGGCGGTAGGGCATTCCGTTTTTAAAGCACGCGCTTGTCCGACGGGGTACCGGGACTGAGAAACGAGAAGCCTACGCCATACCTTAAGGTTGGCGTGGGAGTATGTCACATATCATACATCATTTCAGGAGCGGTTTTAAAGTAAACAGATAGTTCAAAGCCGCTCCTACCATAGTAAAGTTTTTCAGTATTTACCGAAAAGCGACGTTGAATGCCCCCGTGTTTTAACCGGGGGATGAAAACAAGGGAGTCGTTTAGACTAGACAACTAAAGTTTTCCTGTGCTATCATTTTTAACAAAAAGTAAGTAGAATGCTAGGTATTAGCCTTAGCCAACTGTGTAGGGGCACTTTTACCTGTCCCCAAAGAATATATCTTTGGTCAGCTAAGAATAGACGAAGCAACAGGATAAATCCGTGTTGCGTGGTATCTACTTAGAATCCCTGTGACTTGAATCCGGGGAGTAGTCAATCAGAATCACGATTTACAGTATGAGGGGAAAAAGCAGGCAGACAAATGGCAACATATTCTGCTCCCTCAGCACCAGGTGTACTGTATTTTACCCATTCTCCTTTGCGAGCTATTACTGCTTGGCCAGCACTAACTTCTAACTGACCGCCTTCAAACTCAACACATAGTTTTCCCTTTAGTACCAGAGTAAATTCATCAAATTCTGGCATTTGACCTGGTTCCATCCAACCACTTGGAGAGCGCATTTGAGCAATACTAATAGCATCTGTTTGACTATTGACACGACCAATATACTCATCAATTTGCTTCGGTTTATTACCTGTAGGTTCAATCCGAGTTGGTTTTTCAATCAATTGTGGCATGATTTTTATACACTCTAGTTGGGGTTAACTAACATTAAAGGCTGATTATATTCTACAGGTTGCCCATTTTCGATTAAAATTTCTACTATTTGTCCAGATACCTCTGCTTCAATCTCATTCATAACTTTCATCGCTTCAATAATACAAACTACTTGGCCAGAAGTAATTCGATCGCCCACTTCTACAAATGATGGTTCATCAGGAGCAGGAGCGCGGTAAAAAGTGCCCACAACTGGAGATAAAATTTCTTCAAATTTGCTTGAGACTGTAGGAGGTGTTCCTGGAGTCATAGGAGAAGTTTTGGTTGCTGTTGTGTTTAATTGGGTAGCACCAGGAGAAACAAATTCGGAAGGGTCAGTCCCATCGGCAGAAGACAATGAGAGGCGATCGCTAAATGAAGTTCCTTTACGTACTGTTAATTCCAAATCTCCACTTTTTAAAGTCAACTCCGAAATATTAGTTTGGTCTATTGCTGTTAGTAGTTCTCGCAGTTGATGTAAATCTAATTGCACTGTTTTTATATCCTCATTTAATCGGCGTTCAACTCAATTAATTAATATTGAATAAAAAGAAGAGTTTATTACTGTCTTAGTATAGATGTAGAAGTGTGAAATTCAAAGCCATAATTTTTTTTACTTACAGAAGTTAGCTTGAAATTTAGGTGATAGCATAATTACCATATACTTATTAATCAAAAAACAATGTAGAAGTTTCTAGAAAAATACAAGGGGCTTAATTCCTGCCATAAATACTGAATTATACTTCTTAATAAAACCAAAATTAAAATGAATTCTAATTTATTTAATTAAAATTTTACCTATTTTTTCTCTCTCTCAAGTACATCTGAAAATATGATCAAGGGGCTTTGTGCGGCAGTAATTCCGCACATTTATTAAGCCCTGTAAACAGACCTCAGAATTACGCAATCAATGCATAACTTACCTTCTACAATAAATCTAGTTTTCTACTATTACTCTCTACCCAAATAAGAATCATTTCGAGTATCGATCTTAATCCGTTCTCCTTTAGATATAAATAAAGGAACCATAATTTGAGCCCCTGTTTCGACAATAGCAGGTTTACTACCACCAGTAGCAGTATCTCCTTTAACACCAGGGTCAGTTTCAGTTACTTCTAAAACTACTGATTTGGGTAGTTCCACTTCTATTATTTGTTCGCCCCACTGAATAACATTAACCTCCATACCTTCAGTTAGATACTTAACACCTTCGCCAATTTGTTCTGAACTTAAACTGGCCTCCTCATAGGTTTTCATATCCATAAACACAAATTGGTCAGCATCTTTATAAGTATGCTGCATTTCTCTCTTGTCCAAAGTAGCTTGAGGTACTGTTTCACCAGCTCTAAATGTTCTTTCCACTACACTACCAGTTTGTGAATTTTTGAGCTTTGTTCGGACAAAAGCAGAACCTTTGCCTGGTTTAACGTGCAGAGATTCTACCACCCGCCAAACTGAACCATCCAATTCAATAGTCACACCGGGGCGAAAATCATTACTAGAAATCATATAACAACGTTATTGCGGTTTTTAATTAAATTATCAGATTAGAACTTAACATTAGACATCGTACAATATTCGGGAGTCAGAAAAATTGTCAAATATCGTGGGAGTAGAAAGCAATTTTTAGCACCTCGTCAAAATAATTTTATGTAAAATCTCTGATGTCTGGCGATCAAAATCAAAAGTTTTTTTCTCTCAGACATATTAAGGCATATAATAGTACGTTATGTTCTTAAGACAATAAACTTGAGTTATTTGCGCAGCATTCCCCTAGGAAAAGGCAACAACTCTAGAAGGCAAAATGTCTTAACCTTAAATGCGTAATATCATGTCCGGGTAATTAGTGATTAAAAAAACTTTCTCCTTCTATTCTTCTTTCTTTTCTCCTGACTCCTGACTCCTGACTTCTGAATTCTAACTCCTGAGTCGTTTATTTATAACCCACATTCCGCACTTCAATTTGTAATATTCTAAGTAATATATAATTCTGTAGCTTGGTAGGTATTTATACTATGCAAATCATCTCAATTACTTTTTCGTTGATCAAATTCTGAGTAAACAATTAATCATAAATACTTACTTGATTGTTTACTCAATCACGACAGCTATGATTTTCTCCTAAATTCTGAGTTCTGAGTTCTGAGTTCTGACTCCTTCTTATAAACTACATTTTGTGGTGCGGAATGTGGGTTATAACTGTTCAACCGGACATGACATAACACTATATCTCTATATCTATTGCCTATTGCCATACATCAACAAAACTAACTGGCGACCAAATCTAAAACCTAATTTTTCCCCCCAAAAATCCTATGAGTGTGGACAGCCATGTAATATTAGTAAGGGAATAAAAATTCATAAGTATGCTAAATCTACACAATTCCGTAATTAACACTTGTAAACGCTTGCTTAAAACTGGCATTCTAGCACTATTACTTTTCACTTTGTCTGTTGGTCTTAGTGCTGCTTGGTGGGACTTTGGTGGTGGCACAACAACTCGTGAAAGCCGTTTGCCCCAGGGCGATCCGATTACCGATGGTAAGGCATTATTAAGGTATGCTCTACCGATAGACAATGAACCAGTGCGTAAAATACAAAGCAGTCTGGAAGATATTTCTAATAGACTGCGAGGTAAACGTTGGACTCCTGTTAGTAGTGATATTGCTGCTGCATCTAGGGTTCTTAATATTAGTAAATCTAAGTTATTAGCTAGTGTTCCTGAGTCGAAACAATCTGAGGCAGAGGCCATAATTGAACAACTTGATCAGGGCATTATTAATATTCGAGAAGTTGCTGAAGCTAAAGATGGGGAACAAGTATTGGAGCAACGGGCACAACTACTGGCATTAGTGGGTCAGCTTGAAGAGTTGATGCTAGAAGGGTTTCCGTTTGAAGTTCCTTCAGAGTTTGTTAATTTACCTCAACTCAAAGGTCGCGCTACTATTAAGATGGAAACGGAAAAAGGTTCTTTGACTTTGGTTGTTGATGGTTATAGTGCCCCTATTACTGCTGGTAATTTTGTAGATTTAGTTCAGAGGGGTTTTTACGATGGCCTAGAGTTTATTCGCTCAGAACAGTCTTATGTTTTGCAAACTGGAGATCCTCCTGGCCCAGAAGTTGGTTTTATTGACCCTGATAGTGGTGAGTATCGTAATATCCCACTGGAAATTTTGGTCAAGGGAGATGAGGAACCAATATATAGTTTTACTTTAGAAGAAATTGGTCGTTTTCGGGAACAACCTGTTCTACCTTTTTCTGCTTATGGTACAGTGGCAATGGCTCGTCCTGAATCTGAAAATGATGGTGGTTCTTCTCAATTTTTCTTTTTCTTATTCCAACCAGAGTTAACGCCTGCAGGAGTAAATTTACTGGATGGTCGTTATACGGTTTTTGGTTATGTTGTGGAAGGGAAAAAGATTTTGGAAAAATTAGGTAAAGGAGACAAAATTATTTCTGCGAAGGTAGTTGCTGGATTAGAAAATCTTGTTGAACCTGAAGCTTAAAATAATTAGGTCAAACTGAGTCTAAAATTAGGGTAATTGGATAATTTAGTGACTAAAATTATCTTGAGATTTTAAGACTAAGCTACCAATTACTCTAATTAGTTTAAATCATAAAATTTCTAGCTATAAAAATAGAAAAAATTTAGGATAACTAGGGCAAAGATAATAAATATTCATTTATTTTATTGCACTACTCTTAATAAGCTTAATAGGTAAAAAAAAATTACTATACATCCATAGTTTTGGTAAGGATTCAGCCATTATTTGAGTAATATTGAGTTATGAGCAAGTAGCTAATTTATTTCAAACTTTTAATTCTGTTAAATCTTTTAACTTTGACTCCTTCTTTAAGGGCAATTAAGTTAATAGTTTATGGCTGATAGCTGACACCTGAATGCTTATTAGTTTTGTTTTTTATTCTGCATTTTGCTCTACCTAATATTCTAAATTTATCCCTCGGATTTTTGGTTTATTCTGATTTATTACTTCTTACTTCTTTCTCTTTTTGATCGAATGGCTATTATCGAATTCGTAATACTCACAGGATTAGGAATTATATTAGGTGGATTTATTTTTAATATATCTAATGATAGGCAACAACAGCGTATTTTAGATGATGCTTTTTACAGATTACTAGAACTACAAAATGGTAAAATTTCTTTGATTCAATTAGCTGCTGCTGCTAAACTTGATGCTCAAATAGCTCAGAAATATCTTGAACGTCAAGCACAAGTTTTTACCGCAACTTTAGAAATTGACGAGCAAGGAGATACATTCTACAGATTTCCTAAACTAAGTTTACCTTCTGTTTTAGATAAACAACAATGGTAAGGAATTAGGTCTGAGGTGTTATTATTGAGATTTTATAACAAGTCTGAAACAAAGCATTTTACAAATAATTTGAGTAATTAAAAGATTTTCATTCGTTATGTCTGTTTGACTGAAAATAGAGATTACCCTCATAAATTTTGAAAGACTATTTACCGAAAAATTGTGATTTAAAGCATCCCCTTTTAACCTACATTCCGCACGACAAAATGTAGCAACCGAAGAAGGAGTCAGGAGACAACCCACCCCCGCCCCTCCCAGGAGGGGAACTCAGGAGACAGAATTTTAGAAGAAAATCATAGCTGCCGTGATTGAGTAATCATGTATAGCAAGTATTTATGCGTAAATTTTTTACTCGGAATTTGATCAACGAAAAAAGTAATTAAGATGATTTGCATAGTATAAATATCTACCAAGCTACGGATTTATATACTACTTTTAATGTTACGCTCTTGACGTGCGGAATGTGGTTTTTAAAGCTATCCCTGATCAGGAACTCCTGAAAATCTTGTGGGAAGCAGGGGAGCAGGGGAAAAGGGAAGAAAGAATCATAGTAGATAGGAAAAACTACTTAAGTTATCAAAAAAAATGTACTTTTTCACACACTTTTTCTCTCACAAAAACCTTGGAAAGACTTATAGATAACTTGTCTATTTTGTCAATCTTTATGTTAATAAAAATGTTTATAAAGCATAGCCTTTTAAAAGGATAAAAGCGGTCGAGGGATGTCGAGGTTTCCTTGCTATATCCAATCGACCAAGAGAAGAAAAATTTTCCTTTTAGTCAATCCTCTTCTTTTAAAGGAAAGAATTGTTAATAATTAATTATTAATTATTAATTATTAATTATTAATTGTTGAACCCTACTCCCTAATTAATAGTCCAAATCTTGGATAAGGCCAAAAGCGAAATATAGCCCTACCTATAATATTTTTCTTAGGCAAAAAACCCCAAACATGAGAGTCATTACTATTATTACGATTATCTCCCATCACAAAATATTGATTTTCAGGAACTTCGACTGAAATTGGCAAAGTATATTCAGGAGGTTCAGCAATATAATTTTCAGTCAGCGGTTGGTCATTTATATACACTAGACCATTCTCAATTCTAATAGTATCTCCTGGCAGGCCAATAACTCTTTTGATAAAAGCTTGATTTTTAACATAACCATAGCGTTGTAACTGTTGGGGTGGTTGAAAAACAATAATATCCCCTGCTACTGGTGGATGAAAATGATAAGATACTTTTTCCACCACTAGGCGATCGCCTACTTCTAAAGTAGGTATCATTGAGTCTGAAGGTATATATCTTGGCTCTGCAATGAATATTCTGACTAATAAAGATAAGCATAAAGCGATCGCCAAAACTTTAATATTTTCTTTTTGTTCTTGCCATATTTTTAACCACCAGGGAGTTGTTGAGTTAGTTGTTATTGGTTGATTTAAGGATTCTTTTTCTGATGTCATTTCTATAATTTTATTCTTGAGTATTTCTATACTATAGCAAAACTCCTGGGAATGAGAATTTATCTATTCTAAATATATATAGTAATCCTATTTCGGTTGCTGGTAAAAATATCTTTGAATTTAAGAAACAGGAAATAGGGGTAAAAGCTTGAGAGTTTTTATATATCCTAAAATTTTTTACAAATGATTTATGATTGCTATAGTACTATGATTTTTACCTACTATATACAATACATATATTAAAATTGTGGCGTTGCTGAGGGGCGGGATGAATCTTTTTTAAACAGGTAAATCTCATGCTTAATACTTCTTTTTTATCCAAGCATACAATTCATCCCACAAATATGCAAAGCCTCTCCTTCTATTCCTCTTTCTTCTTCTTTATTCCTTCCTGAGGACTGAGTTCTGACTTCCCCTCCTGGGAGGAGCGCGCGGGTGGGTTGACTCCTAAGTAATTAAGGTTAATATCATACACGCTATTCAGCAACGCCAAAATTGTTTATATAATCTGAAAGATTAAAATATTGGCTATATATTTTCTCCTTTTTCAGGGGGTTATGTGAGATATTCCGTAGCGATAATTATTCTATTTCATATAAAGTAATCATCAATAGTATAATTAGTGTAAATTTGTAATTTTTTCACAAATTTACCACTCGATCTATTCTTTATAATTCTATGCTGATTCAATTCAGTGTTGGTAACTATTTATCTTTTAAAAAAAATGTCACTTTGAGTATGGTGGCGACAGAGGTGACTGCCCAAAATAACAGTGTTGATGAAAATAATATTTTTCAAGTTGATGATGAATTAAATTTGCTGAAAAGTTGTGCTGTTTATGGCGCCAATGCTAGTGGCAAAAGTAATCTAATTAAAGCATTAGATTTTATGCGTCGGTTTGTGCTTAATTCTTCAAAAGAAACTCAGATAGAAGATGCTATTAATATAGAGGAGTTTAGATTAAGTACGGCAACGGAAGGAAAACCTTCTTTTTTTGAAATAGTTTTTATTTTAGACCATAAATTATATAGGTATGGTTTTGAAGTCGATAAAAAACAAGTGGTTTCTGAATGGTTATTTTATGTGCCAAAAGTTAGGGAGACTAGACTATTTGAACGTGATGAAAATGGCATCGAGATGACTAATGTATTTAGTGAAAATCAGTATTTTGGTAAATTAATTGCTGATAAGACGAGAAATAATGCTCTTTTTCTGTCTGTAAATGCTCAATTTAATAGCAAAATCTCTACAAGTATTTTGCGGTGGTTTAGAGATTTGAATATAATTTCCGGATTACATAGCAATTTTTATCAACAAGTAACAGTTGAATATTTTAAAGATAGTAAATACAAAAATGAAATTATTCAATTAATTAAGGAATGGGACTTAGGTATTGATGATATTAAAATTGAGACCAAAAAGGTTTTACAAGAACAGTTACCTAATTTTATTTCAGAGGAATTTAGAAAATTCATGCTAGATTCTGGAGCACTAACTGATGATATTCAAAGTTTTCATAAGAAGTATAACTCTGAAGGAAAAGTGGAATCTTTAGAAGTATTTGATTTTGAGAAAAATGAGTCAGAAGGAACTAAAAAATTGTTTGCTTTTGCCGTGCCAATTTTAGATACTTTAAAGAATGGAGAAATTTTAATAATTGATGAACTTGATGCTAGGTTACAT
Source organism: Okeania sp. SIO2B3 (assembly GCF_010672525.1). Classification (GTDB taxonomy): domain Bacteria; phylum Cyanobacteriota; class Cyanobacteriia; order Cyanobacteriales; family Microcoleaceae; genus Okeania. The sequence continues at coordinate 8,482 of NZ_JAAHGH010000033.1, forward strand.
CCAATCATCACTCGCGCAATTATTGATTTATTTAACTCTAAGAAAACAAATCCTAAAAACGCCCAACTTATTTTTACGACTCACGATACTAATTTACTTAGTAATAAAATTTTTAGACGAGACCAGATATGGTTTACAGAAAAAAATCGGCAGGGAGCGACTGATTTATATTCTTTAGTTGAATACAAAGTACCGAATGATGCGACTTTTGAAAGTGATTATATTAAGGGTAAATATGGAGCTATACCTTTTCTTGATAATTTCACTGAATTATTTGAAAAAAATGGCTAAAAAAAAAGAATATAAGAGAAATTATCAACATTCTGGGAAAAGTAAATATAGTCGTTATTCAAGAAATGAGACAGTAGAAAAACGAGAAGTTATTCAGCGTTTTTTGATAGTTTGTGAGGGAGAACAAACGGAACGAAATTATTTTCAGAGTTTCCGTGTACCTAAAGATGTGATTGATGTGAGAGGATTGGGTCAAAATACAATTAGTTTGGTCAAAGAAGCTCTAAAGATTATGAAAGAAGACGGTGATTACAATCAAGTTTGGTGTGTATTTGACCGTGATTCATTTCCGGTAAAAAATTTTAATCAAGCGATAAAAGATGCTGAAAATAATAATATTAAAGTTGCTTATTCAAATGAAGCATTTGAAATTTGGTATTTGTTACATTTTGAATATCGAGATACCGCCATGTCTCGCAAAGATTATAAAAAAGCTTTGACTAAAAAGCTGAATAAAAAATATGAAAAAAATAGCAACAAAATGTATGAGATATTGGAAAGTAAGCAACCTCAAGCAATTAAAAATGCTGAGAAGTTATTAGAGCAATATAATCCACCTAATCCTGTTAATGATAATCCTTCCACAACTGTACATTTATTGGTTAAAGAACTTAATAGATTTGTTCGTCCATAGATGGGAAAATAAGTACCTGGGCAAAAATTAGCAGTTTTGACTAATGACTATTGCGACATCCGCACTAGAGAGAGGGAGTAGATATTTTCCTATTACACACTCTCAAGTTATGCGCTTCATAAAATGATTTGACTATTGCGGATGTGGCAATAGAGAGAGGGAATAGATATTTCCCTATTACACACTCTCAAGTTATGCGCTTCACAAAATGATTTGACTATTGCGGATGTGGCAATAGCAATAGAGAGGGGGAATAGATATTTCCCTATTACACACTCTCAAGTTATGCGCTTCACAAAATGATTTGACTATTGCGGATGTGGCAATAGCAATAGAGAGGGGGAATAGATATTTCCCTATTACACACTCTCAAGTTATGCGCTTCACAAAATGATTTGACTATTGCGGATGTGGCAATAGAGAGGGAGTAGATATTTTCCTATTACACACTCTCAAGTTATGCGCTTCACAAAATGATTTGACTATTGCGGATGTGGCAATAGAGAGGGGAGGTAGATATTTTCTCTACTACACACTCTCAAGTTATGTGCTTCACAAAATGATTTGACTATTGCGGATGTGGCAATAGAGAGGGAATAGATATTTCCCTATTACACACTCTCAAGTTATGCGCTTCACAAAATGATTTGACTATTGCGGATGTGGCAATAGAGAGGGGAGGTAGATATTTTCTCTACTACACACTCTCAAGTTATGCGCTTCACAAAATGATTTGACTATTGCGGATGTGGCAATAGAGAGGGAGTAGATATTTTCCTATTACACACTCTCAAGTTATGCGCTTCACAAAATGATTTGACTATTGCGGATGTGGCAATAGAGAGGGAATAGATATTTCCCTATTACACACTCTCAAGTTATGCGCTTCACAAAATGATTTGACTATTGCGGATGTGGCAATAGAGAGGGGAGGTAGATATTTTCTCTACTACACACTCTCAAGTTATGCGCTTCATAAAATGATTTGACTATTGCGGATGTGGCAATAGAGAGAGGAAGTAGATATTTTCCCTCCACATTATCCGTATTATTTATTATTCAAAAATTTTTCTAACTTTAATTATAGTAGTCGAAAGAAAAGGCGCGGACATATTAACAGCTTAAAACTCAGACAACACCAGATTTTTCCCTCTCTCCTAGATCGCTAAACATCTTCTTCCTTATCTACTTCCCCCTTATTTCTTCTTCCATCATTTTTGAACGCAAACTTTATCCCGACCACTTTCTGTACAATCTTCAAACTTCAGTTTTCCAGCTAACATTTGTTGCTGAACTTCTTCCACTTTTTGCTGAACTTCCTCTGGCAAAACATCATTAAAACGACCCAACTTAGTAATATCTGGATTTTCAATTCCTAAAATATATTTTTCTCCCTTAACTTGATTATTATTAACAAGATTAGCAACATAAGCGATCGCCCCTCCAACATCCTGTACTGCACTGGTCAGCACCGCTTTTGGCGCAACATCAAGCTGGTCTGTTGTATTACCCACCGCATAAATTCCTTTTTCTTGTGCCGTTTTCAAAACTGCTGGAGCAGCATTATCTAATAAGTGATAAATCACATCAACCCCAGTAGAAATTAAAGCCAAAGCAGCCTCTTTTCCTTTAGCAATATCATTAAAATCTCCAGTGTAACTAATTACAACTTCAACACTAGAATTTACTGACTTAGCACCTAACTCAAATGCCTTACCTTGTAAATTAGTTCCTTTAAAAGATAAACCTGTAAGATAAGCAACTTTATTATTCTTAGTCATCAAACCAGCAATTACACCAGCAAGATAACCCATTTGGAAATAATTTGTTGTCACTGAAGCGTAATTTTCACCAGCAATATTACCATTAACCCCCAAAAAAAATGTATCAGGAAATTGACTAGCTACTTGTTGAATAGCTGCATCAAATTGTCCGCCATGACCTACCACTAAATCATAATTTTTTCTAGCAAAATCAGAAAGAGTTTCTACCTGGTCTGGTTGGGCAATATTTTCCACATAAATCATCTCACCATTGAGAATTTCAGCTGCTTTTTTTACCCCTTCATAACCAGATTTATTCCATCCTCCATCGGTAATAACTCCAGGTAAAGCAATAGCAATTTTAAAAGTTTCAGAATTATTTATAGAATCATTACTAGGATTTTCTGTCAGAATCATTGTAGAGGGAGAATCAGCACAAGCTTTTAATAATAAGCTAGTTACTAAAGTTGCTGTACCATAGGAAATAAATGAGCGTCTATTTAATTTTTTAGTCATATTAAGGTAGTCCTATAAATGTAGTAATTTACATTGGATTTAAGGAGTAGAGAATATCTCTAATTCAAAATTTAACAGCAATAGTATTTATCAATGCAGAAGGAAAAAGTAAGAAGGAAGAAGAAAGAAGAAGGAAAAATATTGAATTGTCTGAGTTTTCAGCTTTTGATATTTCCGTGCTCTTTCCTTCGACTGCTATATCTACTAATAAATAGTAACTATTGGTATTTCTCTTAGTTCTATGCAGAAGGAAGAAGGAAGAAAGAAGAAGGAAAAATCTTGGGTTTTCTGAGTTTTAAGCTTTTGATATGTCCGCGCTCTTTCCTTCTACTGCTATATCTACCAATAGTAACTGTTGGTATTTCTCTGAGTTTGATTTTAAAGTTTAAAGACAACTATAGTCGGAGAAAGAAGTCATATTAATTGGGGTTATATAGGAAAAAGTAGACCAGAAAATTGGGCAGAACGATCGCCAGAATCTTAGATTTTTCAGACTGGTCAAAATAAATTACCAATTAATATCAAATCACCTATATCTATTGAAGCACCTCAAATTTCAATTAATATCAAGTCCAGCAGCATCGGTATTATAAAGTTCAGGAAAGGAAGAAAGTTTTAGTTATCTAGGAGAGAAGATTTGAAAGAAAGAAAAAGTAGATATTTCCCAAGTTTTTTACACAAACTATACCAACAGATATAATATAATATCATGTCCGATTGAATAGTTATAAATAAACGACGAAGGAGTCAGGAAACAGGAGACAGGAGTCAGGAGGAAATAAAGAAGAAGAAAGAGGAGTAGAAGGAGAAAGTTTTTTGATCGCTAATTATCCGGACATGATATAACTACAAAAAATATCCCATAAATATTATTGATAATACTCATATAATCCAGGTAAATTATACACCTGGAAGTAGACTAAATATTTAGTGACAAATCTATTGAGAACGGAGTAGCAAATCGAAAAATTTGCTCAATTATATCCTAATAATACTAGACCTGCTAAATCACTAGGAAAACAATTTTCACTAAAATTTGATGAAAGAACCTGACAATCAATTAATATTCTAATTATGGGGTTTATGGGGTAATTTAATCTCTGTGAAACTAAGTAGATTTAACATGACTGTAAAATGAAGAGAAAGTAATAATTTTACCAACTCTAAATTAGTAAGATATTTAGAGCTACTACTAATTAATTTTGTCCTCTAGCTAATAGCTCCTTGTTAAAATTAATTCGATCAAAGAATATGACAAAAAAACTGTGTTTATAGCCAGCTCAAAAACTAGAATTTTTAGCAAATATTTATAGCTTTATCAAATGAGATGTCAAACAAGAGTAGGTTATTTACTAACAGTAAAAAGTCTAACAAACCTTCTTACATATTGACCCCAGCCTTTTGCCTAAAAGCGACCAATTTTTTTATGCAACTCAAATGAAATTACGATATCCACATGATATTAGTTAATATAATTAAATTTAACATTTTATAGTCTAGCTAAAAATAGCGATCGCCTAGCCAAATCAATAACTAACTTATCGGTAATAGTCATAAATTTAACTATATCTTTTTTTCAAGTCTCCCTCTTCCCAAATTTGGAGTTGCCTTTCAGCAGCAATAAAATTATTAATTGATTTGGGCGGGTAAACAAAATGGTCATAAGCGAGAGCCATTTGTCTAGCTGCTTCTTGGTAAGAAACTTTTCCTATTCCTGTACCCAAACCTGGACAGACAACATTTTGAATTTGTTGCTGTTGCTGACGGTTGTAGTGTCGCACTGCCAGTAACATTGCCCACATTGCTATATAAGGAATATCAGTGCCAGCAATGGACATAGGTACGCGCATAGTGGGGGTATGGGCAAGAAAAGGATGTTGAGGATGACCAGTTTCGACAATAGTAGATGTGCCAACTGGTTGTTCACCTAGATATTCATCTAATATTTTTTGTTGAACCGAAGTCATTAAAAAATCACCAAAATATTTGACGATCGCTGCATCCATACCACCATCCATAAGTCCAAAAGAATTTCCTGGACTTACTAAACAGTCATATTCTGGTACATTCTCGAAATAACTATTGATGATTTCTAGATTGGGTAAATAATAGAAATGTTCTTGAAAAGCATCATATAATAATTTATTTGGAGCAACTAAAATCAGTTTCATATTAGTCTCTATTCTGGAAGCTTTAGAATCATCAAGAATACCAATATTTTTTCAATTTGAAGAAGGAAAAATATCAGCCTTAAAAAATAATTTATGGACATAGTTTACGGGCATTGAATTGAGTCTCAAATATATTTTCTGTTTCCTCTTCAAAAAATTGTTATAGCAGAAGTAAAGAAGGAAGAAGGAAGAAGGAAGAAGGAAGAAGGAAAAGTATTACGTTGTCTGAATTTTTAACTTTTTACCGAATAATTAAGGTAAAAATCCTCTCCTTTAAAGGAGAAAAAATGAATTGATTTTACTTTCATTCAATCCTCTTCCTTTTAGGGAGAAGTAATTATCAATTATCAATTATTGAACTGTTCTAACCTTTGCTTCGACTGCTATAAATAATTTTTTTATTCAATCTTGAATCTACCACTTTGATTTAAAGATTGAAGGGTGTATCTCAATATTTGCCAGAATACTTTTTTCCTATTCCCTATTCCCTAAAAGCGATAAATTTTTGGCTTTATTCATGCATTGAGATGCACCCAGATTGAAACATACCTCGCACAACTTTTCGACGAGAAATGGATTCAGTAAATAAATTAACTCAGAATATTTTTCATTTCTATTTTAAAAATATTTTCAATAGTTTTTCCGGCAGTTTTTTCCTCCCAGTTAAGGATATTGAGAAAAGTTTCTGCTGAGTGAGTTTCCACAACATCAATACCCCATTCTCCTGTTTGGAGAGTATCAGGAGAATCACTTAATGGAGGTGTTTTTTTCAAACCTCCGAGAATCAAGACATCAACAATTAAATCCTTGTCATTTTTTTGAATTATTCGCTTTTCTATTAAAGCTTCAGCACATTTTTCACCAACTTTAGGTGGGGAAAAAACTTGAGTTTCAAATAAAACTTCTACCATCCAATGAGGATGATTTAATTGCCGACATTTAAGTTGTGGGTATTTGCTTAAACCATTAATGAAAACTTGAGCAAATTCTTCCCTATTTAATTCAGGCAGAGTATTTTCTGAGAGTTCAAAATTGTGGGAAAGCAACATTCGTCCAGTTTGAGATTCAGTCATTATTTTATTTATCCTATGTTCTAGAAATTTTAATTCACAATTTTACAGCAGAAGGAAGAAGGAAGAAGGAAGAAGGAAAAATATTACGTTGTCTGAGTTTTAAGCTTTTGATATTTTCCAGTCCTTTTCTTTCGACTGCTATATATCCTATCAGACCATAGATAAAATTGATATCTCTATAAATTTCCAATAAAAACTGTATAAATCATCAGAAAATATTGTTAAAAAACTGCTACTGCTTCCTGACACTTCTCACAAGTTTAATAACTCAATAGTTTTGGTATAGTCTCAGACTTAGGAATTATGATTGGTAATTTCAGTTATTAGTTATCAGTTATCAGTAAAAATTGATTATTTATCTCGTTGTACAAATATCTTCTTACTGGCACTCTGAAAAATTAAGAATTTTCAACAATTAACAATTACCTCTCCTTTCAATAATTGAATTATTTCAAATAAAATTTTTCCTTTTGATAGTTGATGGATAGAGGGTTGAAAAATTAATTATTAGATAATAGTAGCGCTATCAACTTTGAACAGATAGATAATTTCTGAATGATGTGAGAGAAATTATTCAATTTCTCAAGGAAGCTCATACCAAATATCAGGCATTTTTGCTAAATATTCTTGAGAGTAGGGAGTAGGTAAATAATGCATAAAATATTTTTACTTTATACAAATCATTGCTAAAAATATTATCGAATAATTAAGGTTTAAAGCCTCTCCTTTAAAGGAGAAACAAGAAAAAAAATTCATTATTAGTAAATCCTATCCGTTTTCAAGGAGAGGTAATTATTAATTATTAATTGTTGAATGAGCCTTACTTCTTACTTAATAATTGAAAAGCTCAATAGGTAGAGAATGATTTTTAGGAATTGGTATTAGGCAAAAATTATTAGTTATTCAGACAATATTTGGATTTTCGATAAATTTTTATAGGAATTTTCCATGGAAAATCTCTACATTCTTTTTCATACCTATATTTATGTCAAGGAAGCTTAGATAAAAATTATGATTTTCCATTTTTTTCTGGAGGAGCAAATTCAACATAAATTAGACTTATTTTGTTTTGATTGCGGATAAATGATGCTCCTAAATTTAAGTCAGTTAAGTTTTGTAGTAATCCTTCTGCTAGTCCTATTTTTCCTGAAATAGAATAAGAATCATCATTGGTTAATTCAATAGAAGCTGTTAAACATTTTCCGTATAAACGACTATGAGCAACTGCTGTCCATGCTGGTTCATAAGCAAGCCAACTATAATTTTTTTCGTCAAATTTTTCTACTATTTCCGAACTCCAGGGTTGTCCTCCAAGTGATAAATTTCTGATTGATTCATCTGATTTATTAATATCTCCTTCTATTTTGCTTTCTACTCCACCTACTCCGGTAAGTTTAGCATTTGCTTCTATTTCTGTTGCTGTTTTACCGACTTTTTTTTCTTTAATTGTAATTTGAGTTGCTCCTAAATCTACCAATAAGCGAATTAGTTCCGCTTCTCTTTCTGCATAAAGCAAAGAGTCAAATACTTCTATAGGAATATATTTATTACTTTTAGATTTTAAGGGATGCGCTCTATATAATTTTCCTGGTAATGGATGACCTGGAGGAAAGTCAAAATCTTCTGGTATATCTGAGTAGGGAGTTTCTGTAATAAATTCTGACCAACCTTCTAAATTAAATTCACTTAAAGCTAATTTTGTATTTTCGTCGGGTTTTGCCTGTTTGCTACCTTGAGTATTTTGTTGGCGAGCAAGAATTGTTTTTACTGCTGGTATTAAAATAAAAGGAGATAAATTTATATCTATAAAAATTTCCGACATTAAAATTCCCGCTCTTAAGATAGATGATAAATTTGATGTCAGATTACTTGATTTATCATCTTCAGTAGTTACAGTAGTAATTGCTGAAGATAGAGATTGTTGTAAACTGGATTTATTATTAGGGGTAATATAAAGTAATGGTTTATATTTTTTGACTTCTTGAATTTCTGAAGACTGATTCATAAAAAATCCTCCTGCAAAGCTTTTAACAAAAATCTTAGAGGTTGATTGATGATTCGATACTTATAATTTACAGATTTTACAGTCAAGTAAATTATAAGTACAAACTCATACTTACTTTTGCTTTACCTCCTAAGAAAACTTCAATAGAGAATTTACTATTTCCGGATTTTCCCCTTTGACCATTAAAAAATTTCTAGAGAAACTCGTACTTAGTCTTGCTTTATCTTCAGAAAAAATTGACATTTCGGCAGAATCTGAAAAACCCACTGATGGAAAATCTACTACTCCTGAAATTTTCCCTCCGACCATCAAAAAAATTCCAGACTCATTCATACTTACCCTAGCTTTAGCTTCAGAAAAAATTGACATTTCGGCAAAATCTGAGAAACCCATTGATGGAAAATTGACTACTCCTGAAATTTCCCCTTCGACCATCAAAAAATCTTCAGAGTTACCTATACTTACTCTGACTTTACCTTCTAAAAAAATTGACATTTCGGCAAAATCTGAGAAACCCATTGATGGAAAATTGACTACTCCTGAAATTTCCCCTTCGACCATCAAAAAATTTCCAGACTCATCCATACTTACTCTGACTTTAGCTCCTGAAAAAATTGGCAGTTAGGCAAAATCAGAGAAACCCAATGATGGAAAATCTACTACTCCTGAAATTTTCCCTCCGACTACCAAAAAATTTCCATACTCATCCATACTTATTCTTGCTTTATCCCCTAAAAAAATTGGCAGTTCAGCAAAATCTGAGAAACCCAATGATGGAAAATCTACTACTCCTTAATTTTCCCCTCTAACCATCAAAAAATTTATAGAGGAACTCATACTTATTCTTGCTTTATCCCCTAAAAAAATTGGCAGTTCAGCAAAATCTGAGAAACCCAATGATGGAAAATCTACTACTCCTTAATTTTCCCCTCTAACCATCAAAAAATTTATAGAGGAACTCATACTTATTCTTGCTTTATCCCCTAAAAAAATTGGCAGTTCAGCAAAATCTGAGAAACCCAATAATGGAAAATTTACTACTCCTGAATTTTCCCCTCCGACTATCAAAAAATTTCCATACTCATCCATACTTACTCTAACTTTAGCTCCTGAAAAAATTGGCAGTTAGGCAAAATCAGAGAAACCCAATGATGGAAAATCTACTACTCCTGAAATTTCCCCTCCGACTATCAAAAAATTTCCATACTCATCCATACTTACTCTGACTTTAGCTCCTGAAAAAATTGGCAGTTAGGCAAAATCAGATAAACCCACTGATGGAAAATTGACTATTTCTAGATTTCAGAAAAAATTTCAACCAGTCAAAATCAGATAAACCCAATGATGGAAAATTGACTACTCCTGAAATTTCCCCTCCGACTATCAAAAAATTTCCATACTCATCCATACTTACTCTGACTTTAGCTCCTGAAAAAATTGGCAGTTAGGCAAAATCAGAGAAACCCAATGATGGAAAATTTACTACTCCTGAAATTTCCCCTCCGACTATCAAAAAATTTCCATACTCATCCATACTTACTCTGACTTTAGCTCCTGAAAAAATTGGCAGTTAGGCAAAATCAGAGAAACCCAATGATGGAAAATCTACTACTCCTGAATTTTTCCCTCTAACTGTCAAAAAAGTTCTAGAGAAACTCATACTTACTCTGAATTTACTTCCTGAAAAAATTTCAACCAGTCAAAATCGGATAAACCCACTGATGGAAAATTTACTACTTCTGAAATTTACCCTCTAACCATCAAAAAATCTTCTGAGAAACCCAATGATGGAAAATCTACTACTCCTGAAATTTCCCCTCTAACCATCAAAAAATTTCCAGACTCATCCATACTTACTCTGACTTTACTTCCTAAAAAAATTGGCAGTTAGGCAAAATCTGAAAAACCCACGGATGAAAAATTTATTACTCCTGAAATTTCCCCTCCGACCATCAAAAAATCTTCAGACTGACCTATACTTACTCTTGCTTTAACTCCTGAAAAAATTGGAACTTCGGCAAAATCAGAGAAACCCACTGATGGAAAATTAACTATTTCTAGATTTTCCCCTTTGAGCATCAAGAAATATTCAGAGGAACTTATATTTACTCTTGCTTTAGCTCCTGAAAAAATTTCAATCGACCAAAATTCGAGAAACCCAATTATGGAAAATCTACTACTCTTGAAATTTCCCCTCTAACCATCAAAAAATTTCCAGACTCATCCATACTTACTCTGACTTTAGCTCCTGAAAAAATTGGCAGTTAGGCAAAATCTGAGAAACCCACTGATGGAAAATCTACTACTCCTGAAATTTCCCCTCTAACCATCAAAAAATTTCCAGACTCATCCATACTTACTCTGACTTTAGCTCCTGAAAAAATTGGCAGTTAGGCAAAATTTGAGAAACCCACTGATGGAAAATCTACTACTCCTGAAATTTCCCCTCTAACCATCAAAAAATTTCCAGACTCATCCATACTTACTCTGACTTTAGCTCCTGAAAAAATTGGCAGTTAGGCAAAATCTGAGAAACCCACTGATGGAAAATCTACTACTCCTGAAATTTCCCCTCTAACCATCAAAAAATTTCCAGAGGAACTCATACTTACCCTGACTTTATCCCCTGAAAAAATTTGCACCAGCCAAAATTTGAGAAACCGACTGATGGAAAATTTACTATTTCTAGATTTTTCCCTTGAAGCGTCAAAAAATCCCCAGAATAATCCATAATTACTTTTACTTGATCCTTAAAAAAATTCTCACAAAGCAAAATTTAATAAATCTACTAATAGATAATTTAGTAGTCGGGATTTTCTACTTCAATAATCAACTAAAATCCCGACTATAAACTAACACTTACCGAATAATTAAGGTTTAAAGCTTCTCCTTTAAAGGAGAAAAAACGGTCGAGGGATGACGAGGTCTCCTCGCCATATCCAATCGACCAAGAGAAGAAAAAAAAATCCTTAAGCGTCAATCCTCTCCTTGAAAAGAAGAGGTAATAATTAATCATTAATTATTAATTATTAATTGTTTAACCCTCCTTTTCAATTATCCCTCCACCTAACAAAATATCTCCCTCATACCAAACAGCAGCTTGCCCAGGAGTTATACCAAAAACCGCCTCTTCAAACATTAACTTAACTCGAAAACCATCCTGTGGTTTCTCCTCATTAATACCCAAAGGAATAATATTTGCTGCTACAGGTAAACTACGATATCTCACTTGCACCTCCCCTCGTATAGGTATAGTTGGTGGGACAATAGAAACCCAATTAACCAGCTTCACAGTGGACTCCATTTTTGACGCACTGTCGCGATCGCCCACTATTACCCGATTCATCACTGGGTCCAAATCAATTACATATAGAGGATGAGGGGCCGAAACTCCTAAACCTTTTCTTTGGCCAATTGTATAATGATGGACACCATCATGCTTTCCTAATACTCGCCCCTCTTGGTCAACTATTTCACCTTGATGGGGTGTAATATATTTATCCAAAAATGCCCGCATCGAACCGCTAGCTTCCACTAGACATAAATCCTGACTTTCCGGTTTATCAGCAGTTTTCAAACCATATTCTGCTGCAATGCGTCGGGTTTCACTTTTTACAACTTCCCCTAGAGGAAATACGGAACCAGCTAATAAGTCCTGTGTTAGATCGTACAGAAAATAAGATTGGTCTTTGTTACGGTCAACAGCACGTTTTAATTGATAGCGATTGCTTTCTGAATCATAATCAATTCGCGCGTAATGCCCCGTGGCAATTTTGTCAATACCCAATTTTTCACGGCCATAAGCCAACATCGGGCCAAATTTCACAGCTTTATTACATTGAGAACAAGGTAGTGGAGTAATTCCGGCACTGTATCCTGTTACTAAATAATCAACAATATTTGCTTGAAATAAATCGCGACTATCCACAATATGATGGGGAATACCTAACTGTTCACAAATATGAGCCGCATCGACCATTCCCTCGGAACAACATTGACCTTTTCCTTTCATTAACCAAAGAGTTAAACCCTCGACTTGATATCCTTGATGATGTAGTATTGCTGCGGTTGTGGAACTATCAACTCCACCGGAAAGACCGACTATAATTTTATTCATTGAATTTGAGGTTATAAAATCAAAACTATATGTATTTATCTTGATTATAGATTTTTTGAAGAAGGAAGAAGTGAAGAAGGAAGAAGGAAGAGGGAAGAGGGAAAAATATTACTTTGTCTGAGTTTTAAGTTCTCGATCTTTGTTAACCTTTCTTTCGACTGCTATATATGAGACTGCATAGAATTATCAAATTTATTAATAAGAAGGAAGAGGGAAGAGGGAAGAAGGAAGAGGGAAGAGGGAAAAATATTACTTTGTCTGAGTTTTAAGTTCTCGATCTTTGTTAACCTTTCTTTCGACTGCTATATATGAGACTGCACAGAATTATCAAATTTATTAATAAGAAGGAAGAGGGAAGAAGGAAGAGGGAAGAGGGAAAAATATTACTTTGTCTGAGTTTTAAGTTCTCGATCTTTGTTAACCTTTCTTTCGACTGCTATATATGAGACTGCACAGAATTATCAAATTTATTAATAAAAAGGAAGAGGGAAGAAGGAAGAAGGAAGAAGGAAGAGGGAAAATATTACTTTGTCTGAGTTTTAAATTCTCGATCTTTGTTAACCTTTATTTCGACTGCTATATATGAGACTGCACAGAATTATCAAATTTATTAATTTGTCTGTCTTAATCTCAAGTCAACTCCGATTAAAATATTATTCTATGCAATTTATTATGAATTTGACGTTAGACTTTTAGAGAAAAGTAAATAGGGAATGTCAAATAGCAAGCAATAAAATTTTCACGATTTAAAAAGGAAGAGGGAAGAAGGAAGAAGAAAGAAAAAATGGATGGGGACTCAAACCCCAACCAATTGTCAACACCGTGTAGATGGTGGGGTATTAAACCCAAAATAAAAAGATAATTTAGGATTGCTATATATAATTTCACTTTGTTTTGCCCATGTAATAAACTATGTTTGATCGTCTGCTAAAAATCATCATTTATTCGACTGACTCACCATGCTAAACCAATTATCTTTAATATTAGAATACAGAATTTCAAAAATCTCATTCTTATCAATTATATTAGGAGGATTTTTAGCTATAAATCACCAAACTATCGCCCAGGGAAAAGTAATTAAAACTCAAATTTCAGCCACAAATCAAAGGCAAAGCAAAACCAAGAATTTTAGCTCCAATAGCAATACAAAAAAACAGACACCATTAATAACAGAAAATTCCAGTTTTCCAAAATATCCTGAAGCATTACCTCCATCAATAATCAGACCATCAATTCCGCAACAAGAACCAATATTTAATCCCATCGAAGTAAATCCATTTCCCAATTTACGATATGTTGTCTATATTGAATCAGACAGTGCATTATTGTTAGGAATTATTCGGCGAAAAATCGAACCAAGAGCAGTATTGCGTTCTTTTGCAGGCGATACTGTAATTCAAATAGGAAGTTTTTCTCAGTTATTTTTTGCTTTAGATTTATTAGATTATTTAGAAGAAAGAGGAATTAATGCCCAACTAGAAAAACTTGATTCAAATGAAGCTTTTGGTGAACCTGTAAAACCTGCAATTTTAGCAGCTAGTGTATATCCTCCAGTTAAACGTTCAATTGCTTATGGACTAAATAATAGTAAATCTTATTATTTATTAATTCCTAGTAAGTCAACAGATTTAGCTTTAATTACATATAAATTGCGATTATTAGGAGTTCCCAACCAAGGTATTCAGGTGACAGAAATTCCCGAAAATGTAGCTATAGGACCTTTTGAAAAAGAAGAAATAGCAGAAAAGTGGCAACGCTATTTATTAGATTCGGGGTTTGTTAATGTGGTTATTTACTTTGGTCGTTAAAAGTCAGTAATTTCAGTTATCAGTTATCAGTTATCAGTTATCAGTACCTCCTGTAATAAGGAGGCTTTAAATCTGGAATATTCTCTTTCTCTTGGTCAATTAGATATGGCGAGGAGACCTCGCCATCTCTCGACCGCTTTTTATCCCCTTAAAATAGCAGGGTATTCACAAAAAAAATTCGGGAATATATAGCAAAAATGCGTAATAATTGGTCTTATACCAATTATCATGTATGAATGCTACAAAAAAGAAAGTTCAAATTTTTCACCTAAGCTATTGAGAATTTAAACTATATATATAACTTTTTTGTCAAAGAAAACGGAAAACAGAAAACATATACAATTAAGGCTTTTAAGTAAACAAATTATGTCCTAACCGTAAGCATTCAGCAGTCAGCTATCAGCTATCAGCTTCATTACCTTAAGTTAGCAACTCAAACTCGTTATCATTGTGTTTCAATTCCCTAGTTGAAAATGTAGTAAAAGTTAAGCGAATGCTTGCTTCATTCATTAAAAAGCTGTTTACATAGCATTCCGCAGTAAGAGCTGACTGCTAATAGCTGTTTGCGCAGCATTCCGCAGGAAATGCTTACTCCTAACCTACCTTGGTAATGCGATAAAATCTAAGTTGGTCTTAGCTTAAAATGAGCTATTTATAGCAGCCGCTATTACTGTATTTGACATATCAAATAAAATTCAGACAATACCAGATTTTTCCTTGTTGCTTTTTGCTTTTTGCTTTTTCCTTCTGCTATATTTCTATCATTATTTCTGTTTTTTATTATTCCAACTTCAGTTCTTCCTTACCGAATAATTAATCATTAATCATTATTAATTAAATAATTCAGCTAATTCCGCCTCCCCTTGGCTGCGCCGCGAGCTGTCGCTCTACAAGGGGAAAATCAAGAAATAATATTTCCTTATATTCAATTCCGTAACGGTTAAAACCCGAGGTAATTATCCATTATCCATTAATGAACTTTCCTTTTTCTAGTGAATTAAATTAGAATAATATATCAGTAAAAATATGTCTTAACTTAGAAGTAGCTGATAGGATTAGAGAATCTATTTATTTCTATCATTATTTTTGTTTTTTTTATTCCAACTTCAGTTATACCAATTCCTAAAAGTAACCCTATACTTTGGTAAGACTTTAGTTATTAATTAATCAAAACAAGTATAATTACCTTTTTGCTAAAAATAGCCCAGTTAATGTTAATTATTCTTACTTTTTACTTCTCTCCTACTCCCCTGTTCAATAAAATGTAGAAAAGTTTTTGAGAAATGGTATTATTCCCTCTTTCTTAGCTTTACTTTTTTCTAGTGAAGAGAATTAAATTAGAATAATAGATCAGTAAAAATGAACAATACTAAAGAAAAATTTGTAGTTACTGCTGCACAAATGCGACAAATAGAAGAACGAATATTTGTTGCCGGAATGCCAGTAGCGGCATTAATGGAAAAAGTTGCTGGATTAGTAACACGAAGAATCGTAAAATTATTCAATTCTAATATTAGTAAAATTGGTATATTAGTAGGTCCTGGTCATAATGGCGGAGATGCTTTGGTTATAGCTAGAGAATTATATTTCCAAGGTTATGAAATAATAGTTTACTGCCCGATGCAAAAACTTAAAGAATTAACAAATGCTCATAGTAATTATCTCCAATCTTTAGGAGTTGATTTTGTTAATAATATTTCTCTTCTCAAAAATTGCGACTTGCTCATAGACGGTTTATTTGGCTTTGGTCTAGAACGAGAAATTACCGGAGATTTAGCTAAAGCAATCAATGAAATTAATAGTTGGAAAAAACAGATATTTAGTATCGACTTACCTTCTGGAATTCATACAGATACAGGAGAAGTTTTAGGAACAGCAATTTCTGCTAACCACACATTTTGTTTAGGTCTGTGGAAACAAGCATTTTTACAAGACCAAGCCTTAGAATATATAGGTACATCCGAACTAATAGATTTTGATATTCCTCTAGCAGATATTACAGCAATTTTAGGAGAATTTCCCACTATTGAAAGAATCACAAAAACATCTGCCACAGCAAATTTTCCCTTACCTCTTTCTCCAACAACCTATAAATATAAAAACGGTAATTTATTATTAATCGTAGGTTCCCATCGTTATAGCGGAGCAGCAATTTTAACAGGATTAGGTGCCAGAGCAACAGGTGTCGGAATGTTATCAATTGCCGTACCAAAATCAATTAAACCCATACTAAATAATCACTTACCAGAAGCACTAATTATTGGTTGTCCCGAAACAGAAACCGGAACAATAAAACAATTACCAAAAGATATAGATTTAAGTAAATTTGAAGCGATCGCCTGCGGACCTGGTTTAACAACAGAACCTAAATCTATAATAGAAACAATATTATCCGTAAATTGTCCGATAGTTCTAGATGCTGATGCTTTAAATATTTGTGATAATTTAGAAAAAAATTATTTAGTTAGTCAACGTCAAGCACCAACAATTATTACACCCCACCAAGGAGAATTTAAACGTCTTTTTCCCCAACTAGAAAATCAATTCAATAATCGGATATTAGCAGCTCAAAAAGTAACTAAAAATAGTAACCTGATTTTAGTTTTCAAAGGAGCAAAAACAATTATTGCCAATAGTCAAAAAATATTGATTAATCCAGACAGTACCCCTGCATTAGCAAGAGGAGGTAGTGGAGATGTATTAACAGGATTAGTTGGAGGTTTATTAGCTATTACTTCAACTAAAACTCCACCACTCGAAGCTGTCAAAACAGCAGTTTGGTGGCACGCTCAAACAGCAATATTAGCAGCAAAAAAACGCACCGAGTTAGGAGTAGATGCTTTTACCTTAACTCAATATTTAATCCCCGCACTAGAAAAAATATAACCTTTTTTAGTGGGTGCATCTCAATTTTAGGGAATAGGGAACAGGGAATTGGAAATTGGGAATTGGGAATTGGAAAAAAGTATTTTTGCAAATATGCAAATATGGGATGCACCCTTCTTCGTTTGATAAAAAAACAAAAATCTGGAAACATAAATACCTTCTTATCTATGCCTCAAAAATGGAATAGGGAATTGGAAATTGGGAATTGGGAATTGGAAAAAAGTATTTTTGCAGATATATAAATATTGAGATGCACCCTTCTTAGTTTGATAAAAAAACAAAAATCTGGAAACATAAATACCTCCTTATCTATGCCTCAAAAATAGAATTGGGAATTGGGAATTGGAAAAAAGTATTTTTGCAGATATGCAAATATTGAGATGCACCCTTCTTAGTTTGATAAAAAAACAAAAATCTGGAAACATAAATACCTCCCTATCTATGCCTCAAAAATGGAATAGGAAATTGGGAACAGGGAACAGGGAATTGGAAATTGGGAATTGGAAATTGGGAATTGGGAATTGGAAAAAAGTATTTTTACAGATATGCAAATATTGAAATGTACCATTCTTAGTTTGATAAAAAAACAAAAATCTGGAAACATAAATACCTCCCTATCTATGCCTCAAAAATGGAATAGTGAATAGGGAATTGGGAACAGGGAACAGGGAATTGGAAATTGGGAATTGGGAATTGGAAAAAAGTATTTTTGCAAAGATGCAAATATTGAAATGTACCATTCTTAGTTTGATAAAAAAACAAAAATCTGGAAACATAAATACCTCCTTATCTATGCCTCAAAATTCGATCCTTACTTATTAATTAGGTAGGCATAAAAATATATATCAAACTTGGATATAGTGTTAGGTTTTGAGGAATTAAAATCATCCTTTTTCTCTTTATATGTTGGCAAAAAAATCCCGTCTCAACCCTCATCTTTATAAAGGGATAAAAAAAGAATGTTACTATTAATAATTGTCATTAATGTAAAATCCGGTTATATAATATATGTTGATAATTCTATAATTAGAGTTTGCTGAAAAAGCCTTTTAGTAGGGGTAGGAGACAGGAAAAAACCCACCCCTAACCCCGACCGTGGAGGGGAAGACAGGAAGAACGGGGAATGAGCGAGGAGGTAGGAGTAAGAATTATCAGAGTGATTTTTCTGCCCAACTATGCGCCAAAATACGCTCCATGCATGAGCATTTTAGACTGAAATAGGCGCACTGCAATTCGACCCCAAAAAGGCACTTGTCTTTATATGTCAATGCTTTTAGATTTAATCAGCAAGCCCTAATTACTTCAAGCCTTCAATCTCCCCTACTCCCCCACTCCCCCACTCCCCACCCCCAACTATTTTATTCGGAGGAAAAACATCAATGGCAGGAGCTAAACTTAATACAAACTTATGGTTCGCTGAACAAATTACACCTTGGGATATTTATAAACATGGCATTGATCGGGTGCTGGTTTATCAAAAAACTAAATATCAGGAAATGTTTATTGTTGAAGGTATTTATGGCAAAGCTTTAATACTAGATAATAAGTGGCAGTCGTGCACCAGAGAAGAATTTCTCTACCATGAATGCTTAGTACATCCACCTATGATTTTTCATGGGTCTCCACGCAAAGTCTTAGTACTTGGAGGTGCAGAAGGAGCAACATTACGAGAAGTACTACGCTGGAAAACTGTAGAAAAATTAGTTATGGTTGATATAGATGGGGAAGTAGTAGATGCCTGCAAAAAGTATTTGCCAGAAATGCACCAAAATTCTTTTGAAGACCCCCGCGTAGAATTAATTATTGATGATGCCCAGAATTTTTTAAACTCTTCTTCAGAAACTTGGGACGTGATTATTTCCGATCTAACTGACCCTATTGAGTCTGGTCCATCTTTTCCTTTATTTACTCAGGAATACTTTCAAAAAATTCGCCAAATTTTATCTCCTGATGGAGTTTTTATTGTACAAGGAGGCTCAATTTCTCCTGCCGAAATGTACCTTCATGTCCGCGTACTTAAAACTTTACAAACTGTGTTTAACTATGCTCATTCTGTAGAGCCTTATTCTACCAGTTATGGATGTCCATTAGGATTTGTTGTTGCTTCTCAGCAAGAACTTTCCTCTACACCAAACCCAGAAAAAGTAGACCTTTTATTAGCAGAAAAAACTATCGGTGGTTTAAAAGTTATGGATGGTATTTCTTTGTTGGGAATGTTGCAAATACCTTTGAATTTACGACAGGCGATCGCCACAGAAACTCAGATATATACTTTAAAATCTCCACCAAAATCTATTCAGATTTCAGATTAAAAATTAACAAGAAAATTACTACTCAATCAAGGAAGTTATAGCGCTACGCGCATAGGGAATCCGTCGAATTGGCGACGTACAGAAGTCAGAAGTCAGAAGTAATCACTGACTAACTTTGACTATTTATAAATGTCCGCGCCCCATTTGCATGCTATAGGTAATCCTAAATAGGGTTTGCGCTCAAAAGTCTTATGGGTGAGGGTAGGAGTCAACCCACCCGCGGGGCCCGACCGTGGAAGGGAACTCAGGAGGACCGAGTCAGGATGAATGGGAATTACAGAGGATGTAGTTGGAAGAATTGTCCCTTAATTTTTCTGCCCAACTCTTGCACAAAATGCTAGTTTTTTGAGCTTTCTTGAGCGAAAAGCTGGCACTTTTTTTAACCCTAATAAGGCTGAAACCTTTATATGTCAATACTTTGATAGTTAATCAGCAAGCCCTAAATTTATTAAAATTTTGAATATACCAATATTATGTGAACCTGCATATAATTATGAAATTCATTAATTTATCAGTCTTTATCTACAGTCAATTATTCTGGAAATCTTTATTCTATGCAACCTCATATTAAATTAAATTAAATTAATATAACTAACCCATCCTAACATGACGTTATATATACTTTATACCGCAAAATTTTGGGTATGCGCCTCCCCTTTTAAGGGGATAAAAAGCGGTCGAGAGATGGCGAGGTCTCCTCGCCATATCTAATCGACCAAGAGAAAGAGAATATTCCTGATTTCAACCCTCCTTATTGCATAGGTACTGTTAGCCCAGTTCCTCCGCAGGAGGCTAACTGATAACTAATAATTGAAATTGCTGGCGCTTTAGGGCAACGAAAATTTTTTTTTCTTTCTTTTTTCTTTCTATAGATAAGTATAAAACCACATAGAATAATCCTCTAACAATTCAGCATTCTCAGAATCTTCCATAACAGCTTCTAATTCAGCTAGTGGCAATGTAAATTTCTGACTATCTGTAGTGCGCTCCAATTCTGCTAAAACTCCAGACTCTAAATTTAATCGGTCGTCTAATTTCAGCAGATTAAACACATCTGTATAAGATGGTTTTTTCTTCTTCAACTTTTGATATTCTTTTTCACTTCCTGGACCCATAGTATAATATTCTTCCCACTCAAATTCTTCTATTCCTGTCACTAAACAAGGAAAATCAATATTTTGCTTGAGATATTTAAAATATTTTTTTAAATTACTTTGATTAACTTTTAAATTACTTGTATTGAAAATTTCCTCTAACTTTTGCTCAAAAACTTCTAAATTAATTTGTTGTGCTTCATCTTCTTCTGCCATCCCTTGAAAAGCACCGATCTGTTGTAAAAAATCCTCAATAGGTACACTAATAGTTATATTTTCTCCATTATTCAGCTTACCAGTTTTCCCTGATATAATAGTCTCATCAATTTCAATTGGTTTGAGTTTTCTGGTATCAGGTTGAGACTTATTTTTATTTTGTTTTTGATTAGATTTTGGCATGAAGTTCTCCCCTTATCCAGGTTTATGATTAAAAATATCTATAAGTAAAAAAAATCAGTCGATCTATATTTCTTTAGGAGTAAATTATGACACAAATACTACAATCTCCAGAACCCATAGTTTATCAAGGACATTTTGGAGAATTTACTATCACAAAAAGCGATCGCCTTAGTGTCCTTATTTACCGTAGTGGCCTGATGATAGCTGCCCTGAGTTTTGCATTAGGTAGCGCCTTAGTCTTATGGCAAGGCAACAACCCAGCAGTGATTAAAGCACTAACACCTATCTATGGCTGTTTTTGTCTAGCTTTAGGTCTAAGTTTAGCCACTATTCATATCTATATGGCCATTTTACACCGACTACTCCAACTATTTTGGATTATAGGGACTATTACTACAGTAATCTTAGCAATTAATAGTACTCAACCCCTGTTCTTAGTAGTGTACACCAATCCAATTACCATTTTAGGTGTTGGTTTTACCTTTGCGGCCTTGACTGGTATTTATTTCAAAGAAGCTTTTTGTTTTAACCGCCTAGAAACAAAATTTCTCACACCTTTAGTACCTTTTTTACTCCTATCTCATATGGCTGACTTTTTATTACTTGAAGTCAAAGAATTTCTATTAGGAATTTGGGCGTTTCTATTTATAGTTTTTGCTATGCGAAAGGTATTCCAAGCAATACCTCCAGACATTGGAGATAAGAGTGTTTTTGAATATTTACACAAAAAACAGGAAGAAGTAGCTCATAGCTAGCGCCGCTACGCGGAAGTTAAAAGTTAATCATTTTTGATTGGTAAGGCTTTTAGGATTTTGTAACTGGTTAGTTATTTCTGCTATCCTGCACTAGAAAGAGCTATTAACAGTCAATATTAGACATCTGGAGAATAAAGATATATACTTTTTGCTCATAGTAGGGAATAGGAAATATGGAACAGGGAATAGATTTTCACGGCAAAAGACTACAAAAAATGATTTTGTAAATTACTTTTACAACAGTAGCTTATTTTAAATAAATAGCAAGTTTATTTTCTGGAGATATCTATTATCTCATGTTCGCACTTTATTATTTGTGTAAAAGTTAGCGTGAATATCTACAAATAAATTTAAGTTTTTTCTTGCTTTTAAGCCTTCTTTCCTCTTTCCTCTTCCTTTGATATTACCTAAAATTCAGTTCAAATAAATTACTTATATAAAGTCAATAGTAAAGAATAGAAAAAAATATAAATCTATTTTATTAACTGGATTTAGTGTTATATGGAATCTATGTTGATCACTTAAATGCCTCAAAAAAACATTTTCTTACAATGGCAGGAACAATTAATTTTAATAATCCAGGTATGGATATTAATTCTAGGATTAATTATCTTTCTAATTACGATTTGCTGCTTTAATATTTATTCATTCTTAGCAGTAAACTCCCCCATAAAAGCGGATATACTAATAGTTGAAGGTTGGATGTCTGACTATGCAGTAAAATTAGCGATCGCTGAATTTTATCAAGGTGCTTATCAAAAATTAATTACCACAGGTTCGCCCATAGGTAAGGGATATTATCTATCAGAATATAATAACTTTGCCGAACTAACAGCCGCAACTTTAATTGCCTTGGGTGTCGATCCAGACCGAGTTGTTGCAATACCTACTCCTCAAGTGGTTAAGTATCGCACTGCTGCCTCTGCTATTGCGGTTAAAGAATGGCTAGCAACTTCTAATCTCAAAGTAGACTCTATCAATATCTATACTTTAGGACCTCACGCTCGTCGTAGCTGGATGATTTACCGAAATATTTTCAGTCCAGATATTCAGGTAGGTGTGATTGCTCTTGAGCCTAAAGGGTATAATCCTAACAGATGGTGGCAGTCCAGCGCAGGTATGCGGACTGTTGTTGGAGAGGCGATCGCTTACTTTTATACCCGTTTTGTCAATTGGAAGTCTTGAATAAGGATGTTATGAGTTAGTAGACAGGAAAAATGATGAATGAGCCGGCACTATAAGACTCGTCACTCATTCAAGACTAACAAAAATTAAGATTTGGTAGGGGGTACTCAATGGACTTGCGAAACACACAAAAATTACAGAATTCAATTCAAAATTCTGCACTTTGTTATTGTTAATCCGATGCTTCCCCTACCTGAATTGTTTCTTGATAATTAACTTTTCATTAAAATGAATTAAATTTAGTAGCGACGAGAGTTGTTTCTGCGACCACCACCACCAAAGGAAGGTCTTTCCTCCCGTGGCTTTGCTTTGTTCACTTTTATTTCGCGATCCATCCATTCAGCACCATCAAGTGCAGCAATGGCCGCTTCTTCTTCTGCCTCAGTATCCATTTCCACAAATCCAAAACCACGAATGCGTCCTGTTTCACGGTCAGTTGGTAAATGAACCCGTTTGACAGAACCATATTCCTGAAAAACTTCAGATAGGTCATCCTGCGTAACCTCGTAAGATAAGTTGCCTACATAAATTGACATAGATATTCTCCAAAATTAAGATTTTTGTAGAGATTTAGATTTCGGAGAGAAGCTTGTCAATAGCGATAGGAAAGTAGCTCTCAATATAAACAAACATTATAACCGAATTTATTCTCGTATTCTATAATAGCACAATAGATATTTATATTCAGAGACTTTTTTGAAAATATTGAAAATATTTAAGATGAAAAAATGGCCAACTAAGTACGTTTCACTAAAGTCAGAAGTCAAAAGTCAGAAGTCAGAAGTGATATTTTAGACACTTATATAAAATCCGGTCATACAGTTATCGCACTTTCTACTTCCATTCAATGCAGACATAAAATGCCGGAATATCCCCAGATAATTCCAACTCTCATCCTTTCTTCTTACTGACTCCTCTCATCATACAATAACTAATTATCCGAATACTATATTAAAACCTGCTTCATAAAACCGATATAAAACGTCATCGGGAAGTGACATTTTAATGTTTACTTCCTGCTTCCACTGAGGCCGTCGGCGGTTACTCATCCACAGGCATTCACGGGTCTTGCCCGACCGCATCTCTCAAATTGATACTGGCGTTTAAATCTTGGCGAAGATTGACAAGCCACATTCAGGGCAATCATAAGTCCTTACATTTAATGGCATATCTTGAACGTGACTGCAGTGTGAGCAAGTTTTTGATGATGGAAAAAACCTGTCAACTACTACTAACTCTGAACCGTACCATTGGCACTTATATCCAAGCTGTCTTCTAAACTCATAAAATCACTATCTGCTAACTGATTTTCGCTAGTTTATGATTGCGTAACATTCCGCTGACATTGTCATACTTCAATTGATACAGTGCCGTGGTTTTTGGCTAGGTATGTTGTCAATTTATGAAGTGCGTCTTTACGGATGTTTGCTACTTTTATATGCAACCTGGCTATCTTTAGTTGTGCCGCCCTACAGAGTCTGTTTAAAAGTACGCTTTATAACTTATTATATCGTTATTCTTGGATTAAGTCAATCCTCTACTCCACAATTTTAGCTTATTATTTGATTTCATCAGTTACCAACTATTTGTGAGATTTTTTAAGTGAATTGGTATAAATTCGTGTAGCTTCTATAGGGAATGGCAAAAACAAACAAAATAATGAAAAATAACTTGCTCTGGAAAACTTAAAACGAGCATTGCTCAATGAACAATGCTCAGTATCAAAGGGTTAGAGGTAAGAGCTTTGAGACAAATATTATACGCTTACCACAGCTAGATCCAATGTTAAAGTTGCTTAACCTCAGAAACCAACTTAGCAACCATATCCTTAGCACTACCAAACAGCATCATAGTTTTATCCTTGTAGAACAAATCATTGTCCACACCAGCAAAACCAGTGCTGAGACCACGCTTAATCACAATAGTATGCTTTGCCTTATCAACATCAAGAATAGGCATCCCATAAATTGGACTATTCTGATCCGCACGCGCCGCTGGGTTGACAACATCATTGGCTCCAATTACCAAAGCTACATCTGCCTGGTCAAACTGAGGATTAATGTCATCCATATCATACAATTGGGGATAAGGCACATTAGCTTCTGCCAACAATACATTCATGTGTCCAGGCATCCGTCCTGCAACTGGGTGAATAGCATACTTAACCTCAACACCCAATCCTTCCAACTGGTCTGTCAACTCACGGACTGAGTGTTGTGCTTGAGCAACAGCCATACCATAACCAGGTACAATTACCACAGAACGCGCATAACCCAACATCATTGCACCCTCTTCAGGGTCAATGCTGCGGACAGACTTATCAGTCGTGCCACCAGCAGCAGCAGGACCGCCACCTTCACCAGTACCAAATGCAGCAAACAGTACATTAGTCAAAGAACGGTTCATACCCTTACACATAATTACTGTGAGGATAATACCAGAAGCACCAACCAATGCACCAGCAATGATCAACATATTGTTCATCACCACAAAACCAGCAGCACTAGCCGCTAGTCCAGAAAATGAGTTCAACAAAGAAATCACAACTGGCATATCACCCCCACCAATAGGGATAACAAACATTACACCTAATATTAGGGATACACCTACCAATGCTAAAAACACGGGTAAGTTGAATGGCGTGACACATAGATAAACGCTACCAACAATAAACCCACCAAATAGGAGAGCATTAACAGGTTGTTGCAATGGGAAAGTGATTGGAGAACCACTCATAATACCCTGTAGTTTAGCAAAAGCAATTACAGAACCTGTAAAAGTTACACCACCAATTAATACGCCCAATAAAGCTGTAATAGTAGTAGGCAATGGAGGAGACTGAGCAACAGCCAAATACCGCCAAAACTCACCTACTGCCACCATAGCAGAAGCAGCACCACCCAAACCGTTGAATAAACCAACCATTTGAGGCATATCAGTCATTTCTACCTTGTAAGCACCGATCGCTCCAATAATAGAACCGACAACAATTGCTACCAAAATCATCTCATAGTTGATTACTTCCTTTTCTAGCAGGGTTGCTACAATAGCAATCAACATTCCCACTGATGCCAACAAATTACCATTACGAGCTGTAGCGGGAGAACCCAACTTTTTCAGCCCCACGAAAAACAAGGATACCGCTACCAAGTAGCTTAATTGGATTCCGGTTGGTATAAAATCGCTCATTATGCAGCCTCCTTTTTCTTGAACATTTGCAACATCCGGTCTGTAACCAAAAATCCACCAACTACGTTAATGGTGGCAAAAACGACAGCAATTAAACCTAAAATTACAGTGACATTCCAATCTTTGTCACCAGCGATAATTAGTGCGCCCAAAACTGCAATCCCTGAAATAGCATTAGCTCCAGACATCAGGGGTGTATGCAGAGTTGGTGGCACTTTATTAATTACTTCAAATCCGGCAAATGATGCCAAGACGAATACAAATAAAGCTGCAATTAATGTTTCACTCATAGTCCTTTTACTGTTAATGGTTGACTTTTATGGGGCATTAGCAAGGTTTTAAATTCCTTCTCAACAAGAAAAAATGTTCTTCCTGAGTGCTGAACGCTGAGTGCTGACTGCTTAACTAACTACCAACAGCAACACCTAAAGCATTTTTGACTCTTTGATTGCGAATTTCACCACCATGGGCAACACAAGCACCAGCAATGATATCATCCTCAAAATCAAGATTTAGCTCTCCATCCTTAATCATCAACTTGAGCAAAGCAGAAATATTTTTGGCATACAATTCACTAGCATGAACTGGCATAGTTGCTGGCAAATTGACCGGACCAATAATAGTCACACCATTCCACTGTACATCTTTGCCTGCTTCAGTACATTCACAGTTTCCACCCTGTGATGCTGCCATATCAACTATGACTGCACCTGGTTTCATTTGGTCTACCATTTCTTTAGTTACTAGCAATGGTGCTTTTTTACCAGGAACTTGAGCAGTAGTAATTACAATATCTGAAGCAGCAACGTGCTGGGTGAGAACTTCGCGAGTGTGTTGTTTAGCTTGCTCAGAAAGTTCTTTAGCATAACCACCCTCAGCAACAGTATCTTCCTGGAGAGTTACATCTACAAACTTTGCTCCCAAACTTTGTACTTGCTCTTTAACTTCTGGACGAATATCAAATGCTTCTACTACCGCACCTAGACGACGAGCAGTAGCGATCGCCTGTAAACCTGCAACCCCTGCACCCATTATTAATGCTTTGGCAGGTTTAATAGTACCTGCTGCAGTAGTTAACATTGGGAAAAACTTGGGTAAAGCAGCAGAGGCCAGCAAAACTGCTTTATATCCACCAATATTAGCTTGGGAAGATAAAGCATCCATAACTTGCGCTCTACTGGTACGAGGAATCAACTCCATACTGAATGCAGTTATTTTCCGTTCCGCTAAACGCTGCACGATAGCAGGGTTGCCTAAAGGATCGAGGAAACTAATTAAAACAGTACCCTCTCGTAATTTATCAATTTCTGATTCCTGTAATACCCCAATTTTTAGAAGTACCTCAGTTTCACGCCACAGGGCGTCACTATCAGAAATTATTTTTGCTCCAGCTTGTTCGTAAGCTCCATCAAAGAAGAAAGACTTTTCTCCCGCACTTGCTTCTACCTGGATTTCTAATCCCTGTTTGACTAATCGTGCTATCACATCGGGAACTAAAGCCACACGGGATTCATCAACCAGAGTTTCCTTAGCTACTGCTATTCTCATAAATTCTCCTTGTCTAGTGACATATTCCAACACTAACCATTCGGTATAGTGTGGGCTTCTCGCTTCGCAGTCCTGCTATTGCATCGGACTCCACAAGCTTTAAGGACGGGATGCCCCGCCGCCCTTTTTGCAGAGCGAAAAACTAAGCGCCTAGCTCCGCAATCAGATTTTACGCTTACCGCCGATTCATCTCACACCAAATTGAAAATTTCGCGCGCAGGTTTCTCGATGGTTTAGCTAAAGTTTGATTTTCTTAACTAGGAACCGTACCTAAAATAATTGGCCTGAGTTAGCTAGCAATTTTATTGTTCTTTTTAGCTGTTATCTAATTATTATTAGATTAGGCTGATATTTAGTTGCTTGTTGCTATCTTTAAACTTGTCTTATGAATTCAAGGTGGCCATCAAGAAGTTATGTAATTTTTAATACTAAATATTGGTTATTATTGAAGCTGTAACAAATTCAAAAAAATTGCTAAAGAGGATATTAAAATTGTGGAGACCGCTCTCAAAGTCAATATTTTTTTGTCAGCTTGAATAGAGATACTATTCCTTACTCCCTACTCCTTCCTTTGGTGGAAATTTCTAATAGACATCTGGTAAAAATCAAAAATAAAATCAATTATTATCTATAAATTCTCAATTGTTCCTCCCTTTTCCCTGTTCCCTCTTTTAGACATCTAGTAAAAATCAAAAATAAAATCAATTTTAGCACATAAATCATCAATTCTTTCCCCCCTACTCCCTACTCCCTACTCCCTACTGCCTACTGCCTACTGCCTCAGATGTTTATTGTAAAAATCCTGTGCTGTACTTATAAAATATTGATAAAGTTTTAGTTAAGATATTTTCAAGTTAGAGGAAATTTTATGAAACGTATACTTTCTACTTTGCTAGTTAGTAGTTGCTTATTAACAGGTATCCCAATTGCTAGCTTGGCTCAAGGGATGCCAGGATTTACACTATTTGGTGGCCCACAACAAAAAAATCAGTTAAACTTCCGTTTAGATTCTGGTAGGTCCGGGACTTGGGATCGTTATCGACTGCGGATACCAGCAAACAAATTAAATTTAGCAGTTGCCCAGTTATCAATTTTTTATCCCAATTACTACAAAGGTTCATTTGATACAGACAAAATAGAAATTCGTGTTGGGGGAGGAAGCTCAAAAAAACCAGAATCAATACCTATTGATGAAATAGTATGGGACAAAGAAAATAATTTTGTCGAAATTTACCCTGCTGAACCTATTCCTGCGGGTAATAAAATTGAGGTAGTTTTCAGTAATGTCAGAAATCCAAGATTTGGTGGAATGTACCACTTTAATGCCAATATTAGGACTCCTGGTGATGTGCCTTTACTGCGTTATATTGGCACATGGCTTTTGACCATAGAATAGGATATTTGATTGAGAAATTGACAATAGATTTGCCCTGTTTTACTTTATATGATATATGTGCTACGATTAGGGATTGTGACTTTAAATTGTGATTAGATTAGTGGCTAAGGAGTAGAAAAAATGACTCAAAGGACTTTACATGGTACAAGTAGAAAAAGAAGAAGAGTATCTGGCTTTAGAACAAGAATGCGTACTAGAAATGGCCGAGCAGTAATTAAAGCACGTCGGCAAAAAGGGCGGGAGCGTCTAGCAGTCTATTAGAAAAAGAAAATTAGAAATAGTTCTGATGATTATAGACAAGTTTTAAATAATCTCAATATGTTGCCTATCGAAAACAGGCTGCGTCATTATAAAGATTTTGGTGTTGTATATCAGAAAGGAATTCGCAAGAATAGTTCTTATCTGACATTAAAGGCTCTGCGTCATCAGCAAGAGCCTAAGTTACCTCAAAGTGTAGATAACTTAGAACCTCTGCGACCTACTCGGATAGGCATTACTATTAGTAAAAAAGTGAGCAAAGGAGCAGTAGTCAGAAATCGAATTAAACGCCAAATTAGAGCAGGTTTACGTCAAATGTTGCCATTTATATCCAAAGGATGGGATATTGTGATTGTAGTTAAACCAACAGCTCAACAGTGCAATTATTCTCAATTTCTGCAACAATTAGAAGAGTTATTGACACAACTGGAGGTGTTGGATGGGTATTCGAGAGGAAGCCTTTTATGAAGGTGGTCCCCACATAGGAGATTTAATTCTTAACTTATTAATTGGTTTAACAATTATTGGCCTACCTCTAACTGTTGCTGCTATTGTTAGAGCTTTATGGTTACGGTATAGGATTACTAATCGTCGAGTTTCCGTGATCGGAGGCTGGATGGGACAAGATCGAACAGATATTGTTTACTCAGAAATTGTCAATATAGCAAAAGTCCCCAGAGGATTAGGAGCTTGGGGGGACTTGGTAGTTACTCTCAGAAATGGTACTCGTTTAGAACTCAGGGCAATACCAAGATTTAGAGAAATTGAATCTTACATAACTGAAAAAATGGCTGCAAAAGCCCAAAAAACTAATAGTTCTAGTAATTGATAGTTATTTAACTATTATTTTTCATTCGTTATGTGTCTTTCAATTAGCTACTACTATAATATCGACCTAGTAAATTTTCTTATAAATGACTAATTTATATGTATTGAACTAGATACCTTTATTATATAGTAATCAAAAATTAAAAATAGTCGAAATTAGAAATATCACCAGCCCCAAGGTTGACATAAAATAATGGATTTTGGTATAGGGTTTCTTTCCAACAATATAATGCTGCCGATCCTAGATTTTTTCTACGGGATCGTACCAAGTTATGGTCTAGCGATCGTAGCTTTAACTCTTGTAATTCGCGCAAGTCTCTACCCCTTAAATGCGGGGTCAATTAGAAATATGCGTAAGATGAAAGTTACGCAACCTTTGATGAAAAAGCGACAAGAGGAGATTCAAAAACGCTATAAAGACGATCCACAAAAACAGCAGGAAGAAATGGGTAAACTGATGAAAGAGTTTAATCCATTGGCAGGATGTTTGCCACTGCTATTTCAAATGCCTATACTGTTTGCCTTGTTTGCAACTCTGCGTGGATCGCCCTTTACTAATATTAATTACACTGTAGATATACAAATATTTCCTCAAGAACAACTAGAGCGAATTCAACCACAAGCTTATATAACTTCACCTCAAAATATATATGTTAATGATGGTGTCCACTTTCCTATTTTTGCCTTGATGCCTAGTGGTAATAAGTTAGTTGTTGGAGATAAAGCTCAGGTCGAATTTCAAACAGTAGAGGGTAAATCTCTAGAAACTCTCAAACAGGAATATAATCAAACCGAAGTTAAACCTACATGGACTATAACTAAAGGTTCAGAAAGAGTTCAAATCGATCAAGATGGTAACTTGGTAGCTTTACAATCAGGTGAAGCTACAATTCAAGGTACTATCCCAGGAATTGCAGCAAATAAAGGATTTCTATTTATTAAAGCTCTAGGTCGTGTCGGTGCCTTTGATGAAAATGGGGCGATTCATTGGGATATATTAATTATGGTGATTGGTTTTGGAGTTAGTATCTATGCTAGTCAGACTATATCAGGAAAAGGACCTGGGGCTAACAATGCTAATCCTAATCAAGACTCAATCAACAAAATCACTCCCTTTTTGTTTTCAGGAATATTTCTGTTTACTCCTTTACCGGCAGGTGTGTTACTTTATATGCTTATCGCTAACATATTTCAAACGGTTCAGGCTTTTATTCTATCTAAAGAACCATTACCTGAAAACCTACAGAAATTAGTAGAAGAGTCACAACCAAAAACAACAAAAACAGGAAAGGGAAGAGAAGCACTACCCTTTGAACCAGGACGTTCTAAGAAGAAAGCTTAATGCTAGTAATGAACGATAGTTATTATATAGAGCAAGGACTAGACCAAGGAAAGCAATGGCTAGAGAAACTGCTGATTTTAGCAGAAATTCCAGCAAAAGTCATAGGTCAACAACAAGAAGACGGCTATTGGTTAATCATAGATGAGACTAATCTGACACAAGAACAAATTTCTATTCTAGTAGGATTCGATGGCAAAGCAATTGATGCAATTCAGTACCTTGTTAATACAATTCTGAATATAGGTAATGATTCAGAACAACATTTGTCCTACACTGTGGAAATAGCTGGTTATCGAGCTCGTCGTCAAGAAGAACTCCTATTAATAGCAGAGTATGCAGCCAAAAAAGTACGTTTGACTGGTGAAGAGCATGAGTTAACATCTCTATCTTCTGCCGAACGTCGTCAAATACATACTATGCTTCAAGACTGTGAAGATTTAGAAACTTACAGTCATGGACAGGAACCAGACCGCCGTTTAGTAGTAAAAATTAGAAGTTAATGACCAATAGAAAATATATAGAAAATATTTGGAGAAAAGAATGAATTATAGAGATTAAAATCATTAGTTAGGTAAAGCAAATTCAGAATTCTGAGTATAGAATTCTGAATCGCTGGTATGGAATAAGTGAGGTAAAAGAAGATGGAAGTAATACATATTCCCAGTCTACTAAAAAAAACTGACCAGACTGAGGCTATTAAGTTTGAGGAATTTATATCAGACTTGGAAACACTGACTCCAGTTAGGGGCTATTTACAAGTAACTAATCATGGCAATTATCTGGAAGTTAAAGGAGAATTAGAAACAATTATTACTCTCACTTGTGATAGATGTTTAAAACAGTACAACTACAAATTGGCGATCGCTCCAAAAGAATTAATTTGGTTTAAAGAAATTCAAGAGCAAAAAGATTTATTTCACATAGAAGTAGAAAATTCTGTGGAAGATTTGGTAGAAACTTTACCTCCAGATGGATATTTTAACCCTAGAGAATGGGTATATGAACAGTTGTGTTTGGCAGTTCCTCCAAGAAAGTTATGCGATAAAAATTGCCAGGGAATTAAATTATCTGATATAAATGGCTCCTCATCAATTCTAGACCGACGATGGGCGGCTTTAGAGTCTATTAAAAAACAACTAAATAATAGTTGAGAGTGAGCGATTAAAGTTGGTTATTAAGTATTAACAAAAAAACTTTTTACCAAATAAAAGATTATGAATAATAGATTGATCGAAAATTTAATTGATTTTTTACCTGCTTCATTTCGGAAAAAATATAGCCCTTTAAAAAAGGAAGTGAAAATTATTTATGGTAAGCTAACAAGACAAATTTTAGGACGGCCTGCATTGCCAAAATTAGATAATGGAGCTATCAACCTTCATGTTGGATGTGGTTCTATTAATCATCCAACTTTGATGTCGGCAAGGGGTCTCCCGTTATACGAATGTTAACGGGAGGGGAATTGCCGACCAACAAATAAACCGCGTAGCGTCCGCTTGAGCGGGATTTTTCGGTAAACCCTTGATGTAGTCTCGAATGATTTGGGCAACAGATAAGTCTTTCCTTTTAGCGTATCAATTAATTTTTTCATAATTTACTTGATTTACTCGAATTACTATCCGTTTATTTCTTGTCATTGTATGCATATTTGTGTTATGGTGATTATATCAGGAGTGGCGGTAATACGCACCTGATAACATTACATAGAAAACAACATAGAGTATGGGGTTCAATTCAGAAGTTCTAGTCAGCCCGTGAAAAGGTAAAACTCTTGAGGGTCCTGGATGAGTACAGAATTGTTCAGTACAAAAAGGCGGTTGGTCCTATCGTCTCTGTCTGCGGAGGGCTCGCGTGGTTGCACTCCCTGTGTTTCGCTCCGCGACATGTAACGCGCAGCGTTGCGCCAGCAAAACAGAAAGCCCGCGTCCGTGAGGTGGGGAAGCCTACATCATAATCTTTGATTTGATGTAGGAGAACGTGACAATTTATTAATATTGATGGATTACTAGCACCTCATATTCACTACATAAGCCCAATAGATAATTTAGCTCCTCTTAAAGATAACAGTGTAGACTTGATTTATGGTTCTCATTGTCTAGAACATTTTTCCCATCGTATGGTTTCTCAAGTCTTAAATGAATGGTTCCGAGTCCTGAAGGAAGGTGGTATTCTGCGTCTTTCTGTGCCTGACTTTGATTTGTTAATAGATAAATACAGAGCAAGTGGAAATAATATTAATAAGATTATCATTTTTTTAATGGGTGGACAAAACTATAAGTTTAACTTTCACATGACAGTATTTAATCAATCAAATTTAGAGTTACTTCTCAAAAAAAACAGGATTTAAGGAGGTTGAAAAATGGCAGGCAGGCTAATGTGAAATGACTATATTTAATGATAACTATAGAAATCCAATAAGCCTAAATATTGAAGCAGTTAAGTAATTGTTTTTATTATTTAGTCTATCTAAATTACTATTTATATTTATGATGATTGATGAATTTTCAAGAAGAATTTGAACTACTACTCCGCTCGCGCTACTCAATAATTTATATTCAGACGAGGGAAGAAGAACGAGTAGAAATTGCAATTACTGAATCAGCAAAAAAACAAGGTAATAGAGCAGTTTATACATGGGATTTTGTCGAAGGATATCAAAATAATCCTAACGATACAGGGTGGGGAAAAAGAAATCCTCTCCAAGGTTTAGAGCTTGTGGAAAAATTGCCAGAATCTGCTCCTGCGGTCTTTATTTTGCGTGATTTTCAAAGATTTTTGGAAGATATTTCTATTTCGAGAAAATTACGAAATTTGGCAAAAAAATTAAAATCTCAACCTAAAAATCTAGTTATTCTTGCTCCTCAAATATCTGTTCCAGAAGATTTAACTGAAGTTTTAACAATCATAGAATTCCCACTGCCAAATAGTCAAGAAATTGCCCAAGAAGTAGAACGTCTATTAGTGGCAATGGGTCAATCTTTAGACAAACGTTTATTAGATGAAGTTGTTCGAGCAGCTCAAGGATTATCTATTGAAAGAATTAGAAGAGTTTTGGCTAAAGCAATTGCTACTCACGGAGAATTACAGCTTAATGATGTTGATTTAATCTTAGAAGAAAAACGCCAAACTATCCGCCAAACTCAAATATTAGATTTCTATCCTGCTCGTGAAAATATTTCTGATATTGGGGGTTTAGATAATCTTAAAGATTGGTTATTGCGACGTGGAGGAGCATTTTCTGAGCGAGCGAGACAATATGGTTTGCCTCATCCGAGGGGTTTACTTTTGGTAGGAATACAAGGTACTGGCAAATCTCTTACCGCTAAGGCGATCGCTCATCATTGGCATTTGCCTCTACTACGTTTGGACGTGGGACGTTTGTTTGGAGGGTTGGTCGGAGAGTCGGAGTCTCGTACCCGACAGATGATTTCTATTGCGGAAGCTTTAGCACC
Source organism: Okeania sp. SIO2B3 (assembly GCF_010672525.1). Taxonomy (GTDB): domain Bacteria; phylum Cyanobacteriota; class Cyanobacteriia; order Cyanobacteriales; family Microcoleaceae; genus Okeania. The sequence goes on from NZ_JAAHGH010000033.1 coordinate 43,504, forward strand.
TTGTGTTCTCTGGATCGATGAAATTGATAAGGGTTTTGCAGGGTTGAAAAGTCAAGGAGATGCTGGTACTACGAGTCGTGTTTTTGGTACTTTTATTACTTGGTTAGCTGAGAAAAAATCTCCTGTATTTGTAGTAGCTACTGCTAATAATATTCAATCTTTACCACCTGAGATATTAAGAAAAGGCAGGTTTGATGAAATATTTTTTGTTGGTTTGCCTAACCAAGAAGAAAGAACAGCTATTTTTGAGGTACATTTATCTCGGTTAAGACCTCACAATATCAAAAATTATGATATAAATCGTCTAGCTTATGAAACTCCAGATTTTTCTGGTGCAGAAATAGAACAATCTCTCATTGAAGCTATGCACATTGGATTTAGTCAAAATCGTGAGTTTACTACTGAGGATATTTTAGAGTCTGCTAGTCAAATTATACCTTTAGCTAGAACTGCAGAAGAACAAATTAAATTTTTACAAGATTGGGCAGCAGCAGGTAAAGCACGTCTTGCTTCTAGATATGGTGGCTTAAAAGGTAATTTTTAGAATAGCAGAAGAAGGAAGAGGAAAGAAGGAAGAGGGAAGAAGAAAATAGTGATACTAAATTATTTAGGACTTACGCAAATTATTAGACAATACGCTATCTGTAGGGGGCGAATGCCATATCTGTAGGGGGCGAATGCCATATCTGTAGGGGGCGAATGCCATATCTGTAGGGGGCGAATGCCATATCTGTAGGGGGCGAATGCCATATCTGTAGGGGGCGAATGCCATATCTGTAGGGGGCGAATGCCATTCGCCCCTACTGGATATGACGGTTCTGCGTAAGTCCTGTTATTGATAAATGTTTCCTACAAATAACTTTCTAGTTGTTAGGTGTTATACCATTTTTATGTGAGGCTGCACAGAATTATTAATTTTTGAATTTATCTGTTTTTATCTGGAGTTAATTATGATTATCTTTTATTCTATGCAGCTTCATATTAAATTGGTATTAGGCAAATTATTAATTACTAATTGTTAATTATTAATTATTTACTAGCCAGTTGATTTTTAACATTCTTTTTTCAGCCTTGGTATTACATCTTAATTTGTGATTGATTCCTACAATAAAAAAATCTATATTTCATAAAATCAAAAAAATAAACCTTTTTGATTATGTTTTTCTTTCTCTGTTCCCTATTCCCTATTCCCTGTATTGTGACTGTAGTAATATTTTATGAAATTGGTTATTAAAATTATGAATTTTTATAGCTTATTCAAATTTTTAGTAGGGTTTATTTTAGCAATACTATTGCTCATTGGTGCTAGTGCAGCATCAGTTCTCTACTTTGCCGCAAAACTAACGAAAATGCCTGAAAAACCAATATTTACTAATGAAAAACCTGTTGCCCAAAAAGTGAGTACGTCTTCTGCAGAAGCTACAAATAAAAATTTATCTAATCAATTAGACCCTGGAGCTTACAGAGCTATTGTAGTTGAACCTATTGGTTTGATTTTACGGGATACTCCTAGCAGAGATGCTAATCGTATTGGTGGTGTTTCTTATCAAGAGAAAGTTATAGTTTTGGAAGAAAGTTCAGATAAAAGATGGCAAAGGATTCGAGTAGATGATGGGAGTAATCGTACAGGGTGGGTATCAGGTGGTAATACTGAAAAATTGGAGTAAATTCTCTATTCTTTAATATCATTGAAAATTTACCTAATAAATATAAATTTTGAGTATAAAAACATATTTCTAGGTAATTATTTAATTTTTTTATCTTCTCTGTTACCTTTTCCCAACTTCTGCAAAAAATTTATCATTAAATAGGGCTTACTGATTAAATCTAAAAACATTGACGTATAAATACTTGAGCCTTTTTTAGGTCGAAAAAAGTGTTTGGTTTTCAGCTCTTTATGCTCAAAAAGTTAGTATTTTAGGCGCATAGTTGGGCAGAAAAATCATTCTTACAAAACTTAGCTCCTATCTCCTCACTCATTCCCCGTTCCTCCTGTCTCCTGTCTCCTACCCCTACTAAAAGACTTTTGAGCGCAAACCCTAAATAGTCTTGATTTGTTAAGAAATTTAGAGAAATTTTAATCTTAATTGCAAAACCAGGATAATTTCCATCTTAATTATTAATTCAGTGATAGGTTGAGACAACGTTGTTAGTTATGAATTGTTTAAAAAATCTATCTGGGATTAATAATTATGTACAAAAATCGTTCAAACCGCGATCCATTAGTTGCTGCCGTTACTGCTGCTCTAGGAGCTGGTGTAGTGACTTCCTTTGCTGTTAGTCAAGGTCAAAATCCTTTAACTGCTTTAGGAATAACTATTTTTGCTGCTTTAGTAGCTCTGATTTTTGACCGGGCAGGTTTAGTTTAAGCATTTTATAGTACAACAAAATGATAGAACATTAGATAGGAAAGTTTAAATTAAATTAACCTATATATGTTCTTTCAGTACGTTATTCTACTAATAATTTAATACACTAATAGCAGTTTAATAACGAATAAACATAAACTAAAATAGAGAAGTCTTTACCGAATAATTAAGGTAAAAATCCTCTCCTTTAAAGGAGAAACAAGCGGTCGTTTTGCTGGCGCACAACTCCGTTAACGCTACGCGACATGTTGGCGGAGCATTCCGTAGGAAAAAGCGCAGCTTCCCGTAGGGTGGGATGGCGAAGAAACCTGCGCCATATCCAATCGACCAAGAGATAAAAAATTTTCCTTTTATTCAATCCTCTTCCTTTTAGGGAGAGGTAATTATCAATTATCAATTATCCATTATCCATTATTGAAAAGGAGAGAAAAGTGCCTCTCTGTTAATGGGGAAATTTGTGTGAATATTTGAATCTATCACTTCAAATACTTCCCTCTCTTGATGAGCTAGAGATTTTATTACTTTTATATATAAAGTATCAATTTATATTCATAATAATTTTCTGATTATACTCTGTTGAGAATTGCTGTAATACCAAATTAATATGAAGTTGTTATAGAATAATATTTTAATCAGAGTTAACTGTAGATTGAGACAGACAAATAATAAATTTCATAATTTTGTGCAGCCTCACATAAAATTGGTATAACTTCTTTAAGATAACAAGCTCAATCAATTTAGTTTGTTAGTATTAAAATGTTAAATTCCCCCAGGAAAATTTATGGAATCCCTTGCATATATAGAAGTTTTTCTGGCTAATCAAGAAAACAAAGACTTCAAACTTATTGAAGGACTTAACTGGGAAAAACTGTCTAGCTTCGCTTACATAAACTTTTTATCAGCAGTAATTATTAATTTAATTATTATTGATTCTAGTTGGGCTAGAGGGCCAGAAATTCCTAGTCCTGAAACAAATAGTTATTTTAATGTTAGTCAAACAAACCAAGGACAAATAGCAACAAACTCTTTTTTTTCTGGCTCTTCTAACTCTAGACCAGAAAGCGATGCAATTCTTTCTCCTAATAGTGCAGTCTATCTAAGACGTGGAGATAGAGCCGCAACAGTATCTGCAGTTCAAAGAAAACTTAGAGAGTTAGGCTATTTTTCTGCTAATCTAACTGGTTTTTATGGTCCTATTACAGAAAGAGCTGTAAGACAATTCCAGCAAGACAAGGGTATTGCAGCTACAGGTCAAATTGAACCTACTACCTGGTCATTACTATTTGCAGGTAAGAGGTCTAACAAAATTAATTCTTCCCTATTAAATTCTTCAACAAAAGTATTATCTTTTGGACAAGTTAGCCCTCAAATAGCAATTATTCAAAGAAGGTTAGCAGAACTAGGGTTTTACAGAAGTCCAATCAATAGTATTTATGACCAAAATACTAGAACTGCAGTTATCAGATTTCAAAATGCTCACAGAATTACGCCTACGGGTCAGGTAGGTATTACCACGAGAGAATTTTTGTTTGGCACTAGACCAGTTCCTGTGGAGAGAGTATTTCTTCGACCTGGAGAAACAGGTCTAGAGATAGGAAGATTACAACAACGTTTAAAAAATTTAGGTTATTATCAAGGACAAATAACTAACTATTTTGATCGAAGTACTGAGATAGCAGTAATTGAATTTCAAAAGAGAAATAGAATTACTCCTACAGGTATAGTAGGACCAACAACTAAAGCATTTCTATTTAATCCTAGTCAAGTTCTGCCACCAGGACCTGTGTCTTATTCCAGACAAAACTACACCACCAGGCAATACTCCTACTCAAGTGTCCTCAGAAGAGGCGATCGAGGTTTGGCTGTAAAACAACTCCAGATTTTATTGACAAGATTGGGTTATTATCCTGGTGTAATTGATGGTGTTTTTGGATCGGGGACTGAGTTTGCTGTAAAATGTTTTCAGCAAGATGTGGGAACAAGCGCCAGTGGAGTCGCGACAAGAAATACATTACAAGCTCTAAGACATCCTATGGCGATCGCTTCGAGTGATTCTCATCACCGAGCTACTTATATTGGTAGTAAAGCAAATGTTTTAGAACTACAAAAGAGGCTTCGACTACAGGGATTTTATTTTGGTCCATTGAATGGAGTTTACAACTCACAAACAAGAGCAGCAGTGGCAAAAGCTCAAATGCGTTATGGCTTAAGTACTAAAGATATTGGAAACTAATTATTAGATTTATAAATCTTTTTTTTATCAAAATAATTGGGTCGCGCAACCCCGCCTTTTAAGGCAAAATGTTTTTGGAGGGGGGATCAAATCCCCTACTTCCTCTCCCCTCCTGGGAGAGGGAGGGGCGAGGGGTGGGTTGGGAGGGTAACTTCTGACTTCTGATTTTTGACTTCGTTAATCACCCCATTTAATCTATTAAGTGGGGTTGTTTATTTTTTTATTTAGAGTTTTTTTATTCAGAGTTTTCTGCATCTGCAAGTGCTCGTGGACAAGACCATTCACAAGATACGAGAGAAGGCCAGCCCATTCTTAGGGCTTCATAACAAATTGTATGAATAGTTAATTGACAATCTAATAGATGTAACCCTGATTTTTCTGTCTGCTTCAGACCAATTTTTAAAATAGAATCATTCTTAAATTCAACAGTTTTATTACATTGTACGCAGACAAGATGGTGGTGATGATGAGGATAAGGTTGATTTATCTCATAATGTTTATGTCCCTCCGCTAGTTCTAGTTCTCGTAGAATTCCCATCCTTGCCATTAACTTTAAAGTTCTGTAAATGGTAGATAGGCTAATTCTTTCGCCCCGATGTTGTAGCATATTATAAAGATCCTCGGCACTCAGATGATTGCCTTTAGGAAGATTTTGAAAAACGTGCAAAATGGTCTCCCGTTGGGGAGTCATTCGCCAACCTTTGTCATTTAGTTCTGCTTTAAATGAAGATGGTGTGTAAAGGGCCACTGTACTTTATCAAAAATGTACGCCTATTGATAATCATACACAATAACTAAACGATTGTCAAAAAAAGGTGTTATTGAAAATTGGCTTCTCTACTAGAATTTTGCTGTGCTGGAGATAATTAAGTAGGGCTTGCACTCATTAAAGCTAAAACTCAGGATAGTTAAGGTAATTGAGCTTTTTATATTCAATTGATCTCCTAAGTTATTGGCTCTTATTTGGCTCAAAATACTGAAATTTTCTGCTGAAATTCAAGAAAATTTATTCACATAAAATGGCGAAACCATTGCCTGTTCCCCACAAATCGACCCGTCCCCGCGTCTCCGCATACGTAATAGAAGAAAAATTTGACTATTCATCTCCTCTGAATGGGTGCTTCAGTAAATGAATTAATTATTGCTCTATACGCAATAGAAGAAAAATTTGACTATTCATCTCCTCTGACTGGGTGCTTCAGTAAATGAATTGACTATTGCTCTATACGCAATAGAAGAAAAATTTGACTATTCATCTCCTCTGACCGGGGTGCTTCAGCAAATGAATTGACTATTGCTCTATACGCAATAGAAGAAAAATTTGACTATTCATCTCCTCTGGCCTGGTGCTTCAGCAAATGAATTGACTATTGCTCTATACGCAATAGAAGAGAAATTTGACTATTCATCTCCTCTGACTGGGTGCTTCAGCAAATGAATTGACTATTGCTCTATACGCAATAGAAGAAAAATTTGACTATTCATCTCCTCTGACCGGGGTGCTTCAGCAAATGAATTGACTATTGCTCTATACGCAATAGAAGAGAAATTTGACTATTCATCTCCTCTGACTGGGTGCTTCAGCAAATGAATTGACTATTGCTCTATACGCAATAGAAGAGAAATTTGACTATTCATCTCCTCTGACTGGGTGCTTCAGCAAATGAATTGACTATTGCTCTATACGCAATAGAAGAAAAATTTCAATAGTCAATGGTCTAATTTTAATGTTTAAAATATCTATATATTAAGTTGAGAAGTTGCTCCAGAGTATAGAAGCCGATCGCTATTTTTCTCTGTATTAAATAGCGATGCTTTTTTTAATAACTTACACAGAGATTCCAGTTTTAGAATACGTTAGAGTGCACCCTAAACTACAGCTAGCATATAATAAGGTCTATTGAAAATAAAATCAAACTATGATAAGGTCAAGCAAATATACAAAATATTTTATATATTAATAATTTTTGGTAAAAATGAAAATCATAAAAGACATTTTAGATGACATAAAAAAAGGCGAAAATATAGATGGGTATTTGGCTTTAATTCTAGGATTGATTTGTTCATTTATAGGAATCTTTGATGTTTCACAAGATTATGTTCTTACAGCTATTTCCACAGTGCTAACTTTCTTAGCATTAGGAATTTTAATTGATAGAAAAAATACTCAAAAAGTATCAAAACTATTGGAAGGTTTAACTATCAAACAAAATGATATTTTGGCTCAAAGGAATAAAGCTTTTTTTTATAATAATATTTTAGAATCTATCAGTAATGCAAAAGAAGAGATTTGTATACTTGTTCGCTCTGGAAGTACATTAAAATCTTTTGATGAGGAGATTAAAAAAGCTATCATGAGAAATTGTCAAGTACGCATTATTTTGTGTGCTAGAAATCCAGAAACAATTAATTCAATGGCTTTTAGAGGTCATAAGACAAACAACCCCAATAAAATATTTAGCGATATAGAAAATTCTATTAATAATCTAACAAGCTTAAAAGAAAAAATAAATGAGTCTCAAATATATCTTTTAAAAATACGAGAAATACAATACTTGCCTTCTATTGGTTTTTCCATTTCCGATCCAGAATCAAGCGATGGTAAACTATTTGCTTTATTAGCTTCTTTTCGTTCTGAGTCTAGTGTAGCTCCTAGTATCTTATTGAATAAAAAAAATGATATTGACCTATTTAATTATTTCAAACAGGAATTTGATAACTACTGGGAAGCAGCAAATGAAATTACAGAATTAACATAATTTATTTTCAGTACTTACGCAAATTATATTAGTAAGCATTCAGCTATTAGCTTTCAGATATCAGCAATAATACTCTACTTTTGTAGTAAGATTTAACTTTGGTTCAATAAGACCCTAGCTAATTGAGTGAGGTTTCAATAAAGCCTTTATAGGCAACTAACAGCAATAGCTAATAACTGATAAAAAAAAGAAGTAATAAAAAAGTAATTATTCATTATAGTTTATGCTCAACTTTATCCGGCAAATCCTTAATAATATCCTTGTCAGTTTTTACTCGCCTGAGAATAAAAGGTTGAATCAACTTCTTTAAAACAATTGACTGAACCTGACTATTCTCTTTCTGAATTGGCATCTCAAAATTCCGACGAAATTTAGCCTCCTTTCCCATAGCAATTACAGCACTTTTGAGGATAGTGAGGTACAGTTTAATACTAAACTTTCTTCCCTATTTCCTATTCCCTAAACTCGTAAAACTCTGTACCCTATCAACTGCAAAACTGCTGTAAGAATTAGGGTTTACTGAAAAAGTCTTTTAGTAGGAGATAGCAGACAGGAGACAACCCACCCCTAACCCCTCCCAGGAGGGGAGAAATGGGAATGAGCGAAGAGGTAGGGGTAAGAATTGTAAGAGTGATTTTTCTGCCATAATAGTCCCAAAATACTAGCTTTTTGAGCGTTTTAGACTGAAACAAGCGGACTGCAATTCGACAAAAAAAAAGACTAAAGTCTTTATATATAAATGCTTTTAGATTTAATCAGCAAACCCTAATTAATAACTATTAACACAGCAGTATAAATAATTTATAATAAACTATTCAGCTCTTTAACTATTAAATCATGTCCGGATAATTAGTGATAAAAAAACTTTCTTCTTCTTTCTTCCCTCCTGAATTCTGTTTGCGTAGCATTCCGTAGGAAATTGCAGAATTGCTGAATTCTGAGTACTTTATTTATAACTGTTCAACCGGACATGATATTACAAACTTTCTACAGGAATAGGTTCCCAAACTTCACCATATTTTTCTTTCAAAGCTTGCCAAGTTTCTACCTGTCCAGGTTCATATTCTCCTGGTTTTCCCCACTGTAAAAATGCACTCAAAGCAATTTTATCTTCACTATCCAAGAAACGAATTGCATAAGTAGTAAAATTTCCTCTTTTTGCCTCTCCACTCTCAAACTTTACCTGTTTAATCAGATCCATGTTTAGATGAAACTCAACAATATCAGTGTGCATATTAGCATACTTACCTTTAGGAAGTTCAGCATAAAATAACTTTTGAATTTTGCCCCTAACTTCCAATACCGCAGCACTACTTGTCACAATTAAGCGTAAAGTTCCCAGTTGTTCGCAAGCTTCTAAAAAATCTTTTAGGTTAGTACTCATAAGATAGAAATATTATTTAATTATTTATTTTTGGCGTTGGTGATTTGAGGTATGATTTCATGTCCCAATAATTAGGGTTTGCTGAAAAAGTCTTTTATATCATGTCCGGATAATTAGTGATAAAAAAAACTTTCTCCTTCTTCTTCTTTCTTCCCTCCTGACTCGGTCCTTCCCCTCCTGGGAGGGGGAGGGGCGAGGGGTGGGTTGACTCCTAAGTAATTAAGACTAATATCATACACTAATTCAACAACGGCTCAATTTTCATACTGCTCATAAGCAGCAACTATTCTCTGTACTAGAGGATGTCGTACCACATCTGCTTGAGATAATTCACAAATAGCAATACCCTCTACATTTCGCAGAATTTTCATAGCAACTGTTAAACCAGATTTTTGACTTAGAGGTAAATCTGTTTGAGTAATATCTCCCGTTACCACCATTCTTGAGCGGAAACCCAAACGAGTTAATACCATTTTCATCTGAGCAGGAGTAGTATTTTGAGCTTCATCCAGAATCACAAAAGAGTTATTCAGAGTTCGACCCCTCATATATGCTAAAGGCGCAACTTCAATAGTACCTTTCTCCATCAAAGTTGTCACCTTTTCTGGTTCAATTAATTCATAAAGAGCATCATATAGAGGTCGTAAATAAGGATTAATTTTCTGTTGCAAATCACCTGGTAAAAATCCCAATTTTTCGCCAGCTTCTACAGCAGGTCTAGTTAAAATCAAACGTTCATATTGATTATCTAAAAGTGCTTTAACAGCTAAAAGTGCTGCCAAAAATGTTTTACCTGTACCAGCAGGACCCACACAAAAAGTCATATCGCGGGTGCGGATAGCTTGTACATATTTTCGTTGACGGAAAGTTTTCGCACGAATTTCTAACCCACGACGGGTTTTAACCAGAACGTCTTGTTGAAGTTCTTGTAGGTCATCTTGACGGTTAGTATCAATAGCATGGCGAGCAGTGAGAATTTCTACTCCAGTAATGGTTTTACCATGTTTCCAGAGGCTTTCGAGCGATCGCACAATTTGTTGACATCGTTCTACTTGAGTTGCTGTACCACTGATCAATAATTCTTGTCCACGCAGTACAACATTTGCCCCTGTGTGTCGTGCCAATAGTTTAATATTTTCTTCCTGATAACCAGAAAGAGCGATCGCGCTATCAATACTAGGCAACTCTACTCTTAGTGTCTCTGTCATGCGAACATGGTTCTCCATTCCATATTTGCTAAGACTCGCTAACAAATACTTTCTACTTTTTTCTCAAAGTGCTAGCACTAGATAACTCAAAGGCTTTCACAGTTGTTGGCAGTAGTAAAGCAAGTTGTTTATTTACTGCCCAACAAAAATATATCCTATAAGTTTTTCAATTAGAATATCATCTATCTACTTTGACCGATAAATAATCCTCCTAATTTTAGAATAATTAAAGTAATGCCCCACTATTCCTAATGAAAGCTTTAGTGGTGGCATTCTGATAATTTTTACCTCATTCCATGCTCGTCTCGTTTATATCTAATTGGACTTGGAGTTGTACTACGACTACGAGATACTCTTTGTCTGTTGTAGGATGGGCGAGTAATTGGCATAGTCCTTCTATCATAAGTCCCTTCTTCTCGATTGTTATAAGAGTAAGAAGGAGAAGGGCGTGGTGTCTCTGAATGGTCTTCGTATATCTCCAAATGCACAGATTGACCTGCTGTTTGAGCTAATGCTGCTAACACAGTACGAACCGCTTGGATATTACGTCCTCCACGACCATATACTCGTCCTTTTTCAAGTTCATCAAAAGCTAGACGAATCCAGGCTTTTGCTTGCCGAGGATTTACTTCACAGTCCACTCGTAAAGACTCTGGTGATTCTAGAAATGGCTCAATTAAACATCTCACTATTTCCGCGTAATCAGGGTTAGCTGACTGAGAATTATTCCTCAGGCTCGGTAACTGCTGTTTCAGTTGACTCACTGTCACTGGTTTGGCTGGCTTCGGTATTGGCAGTTTCTTCGCTTGGTTGGGTATTGGCAACGGCTTCTGTCGATTCTGCATGGGAAACTGATACATTCTCTTGGGTGTTAATTCCGGTTCTTGGTGATTCAAGGACATTAGCTTTTCTCAATATGTCACGCACTGTTTGTGTTGGTTGAGCGCCTTGTTCAAGACGTCTGGTAATTCCTGGTACATCTAGCCTAGTTTCATCTGTTCTAGGATTGTAAAAGCCGAGTTCTTCTAATGGACGGCCATCACGTCGGGAACTGCTATTCATTGCTACTATCCGGTAGCTAGTCTCCCGTTTTTTTCCATATTTCTTTAATCGCAGTTTGATCATTTCGAGTGATTATACTCCTGTTTGGAATTGTAAGCTATTGTGTTTCATGGTAACGAAGAAAGTATTAGGCATCTTTTGTCAAATTTACAGTTTGCCACTAGATATTTTAGGACTCTTACTACCTGCTACCGCATTCTTAAAGTTGCCCAAAGCCCTTTTTCTTTTTCTGCTTCTTTTTCTTTTTGCCACCACCCATACCGGGGTAGTTTGGCATTCCTGGAGGTGTTCTACCTCCTAGCATTCCTGGCATTCCCATACCTGGCATTCCTGGCATTCCCATGCCTGGCATTCCTCCTTGGCCCATTTGTTGCATGAGCGATCGCATTTTTTGGAAGTCACTTACCAGTTTACTAACATCTTTCTCAGCATAACCTGAACCACTGGCAATACGTTTTCGTCGGGAAGGAGATTTTGCTAAAAGTTCTGGGTTTTGGCGCTCTTGCTTTGTCATTGAATTAATCATAGACTCACAGCGCTTTAGTTGAGTTTCTCCCTGCTGCAACTGATCGTCACTCAATTTGTTCATTCCTGGAATTAATTTCATAATTCCTCCCAGAGAACCCATGTTCTTCATCAGTCGCGTTTGCTTCAGGAAGTCAGTAAAGTCAAACTTAGCTGAGAGAATTTTCTCTTGCATTTTTTCTGCATCAGCTATGTCAAACTCTTCCTGAGCTTTTTCTACCAGGGTCAGTACATCTCCCATGCCCAGAATTCGAGAAGCCATCCTCTCTGGGTAGAAAGGTTGTAGAGCTTCTACTTTTTCTCCCACCCCCACAAATTTTATTGGCTGACCAGAAATTCGACGTACTGATAAAGCTGCCCCACCTCTTGTATCCCCGTCCATTTTCGTGAGGATTGCCCCTGTTATCCCAATTTGATCGTTGAAGGTACGGGTTAATGTTGCCGCCTCTTGACCTGTCATTGCATCCACTACTAGCAATGTTTCTTGGGGCTTAACTGCTGCTTTAATCTTGGCGAGTTCCGCCATCATCTCTTGGTCAATCTGTAGCCGACCTGCTGTATCTATAATTACAGTATCTATGCCCTCTTTCTTGGCTTTTTCAACACCTTTTTGAGCAATTTCTACAGGATTTATATCTATGCCTAATTCGAATACAGATACATCTATCTGCTTACCTAGAGTAACTAGCTGGTCTATAGCAGCAGGTCTATAGATATCAGTCGCAACTAGCAAGGTACTTCTATTTTGCTTCCGTAGATGTAAGGCCAATTTAGCTGAGGCAGTGGTTTTACCTGTCCCTTGTAAACCTGCCATCAGAACAATAGTTGGTGCTTGTTCAGCTTTTGCTAGGGGAGCATTGGTTTCTCCCATTACACGCACTAGCTCATCGTGGACTATTTTGATGAACTGTTGATCTGGCCTTACTCCTGTTAATACATCTGCCCCTTTAGCTTTAGTGCTAACCTCGGCTATAAAGTCTTTCACAACCTGTAAGTTAACATCTGCCTCTAATAGAGCACGACGGACTTCTCGTAGGGCTTCTTGAATATTGGAGTCTGTTATTTTATCTTGACCCCTTAGTTTTTTCCAGGCGACTTCTAAGCGGTCGGCAAGGGCTTCAAACATAAAGCAATTTCAGCTAGCTAGTAGTAGTTTTTTATTATATATCATCTGAAAGGTTTTTTCTTTTTTTTGCCTAATTTTTTTTCCAATTGTACAACCCAAAGTGTTCTTATATAGACAGTTAGGTTCTGTTGAAATTTTATTTATTGCTTCTTCAAAGTTTTAAAAATATTTCCGTTAAATTCTTGCTTTTTCTCTTTTATAACAATATAATCCTTTATTCCTGACCTAATTTCCTATTCCCATAATCAATAAATATTTTGGTTCTTTGTTCAACTGATAGTTCTATAGCAAATTCAGCGCATATTCTTTTTTTCACATCTGTCAGTTATGTCATCACTGATAATTTACTTCTTCAAAGCCACATAAACCATATTTTTTTAACTTGAAAAAGCGTTTCCTGACGGAATGCTGTGCAAACAGCATTTCAGCAATCAGCTTTTTATAAAGGGGCTTAAATCCCTCCTAAAATTAAAAGACAAGCTAGAAGTCGGGGATGTTTTACCCCAGCTTTTCAGTCCGGAATACTCCACAAACAGATACCATTATCCATATCAAATTTTGAGGCTGATAGCTGATAGCTAGTTAAGTCTACTCAATATTAAACCAAACCGTAAATATTAATCTATTTTTTTATTTAATTAAATCATTCATATCATAATATATATCTTCTGTCAATAGTTTCAATTTTGTGGGGTTTGACCCATAATATTATTAACCTATCAGTAAATCTTTGTCCAGTATCAAGCTTGCTTGTCCAGATATATAGCTTCCATCTTGGATTTTATGGCCTGTTATTAAAAACTTGGCCTGGTTAATATAATGGATACATAAAATAAAGATTCAAAACATCAGGTGCAAAAATATGCATATTTCCAAACAAAAAATTACAGACAAAAATCATAAATATAATACAAAAGCTTTACCAGGAAAAACTTCTGCCATCCCAAACCATCAAAACAGTGAGGATATAAATATAGAGCAACTATTGCAAGCTCTAACATCTCAACTATCCAATCATCAAAATCAAGTCGAGCAACTAAAAATTTGGAGACAAATAATAGAGCGACTTGAAAATTTTCCACATCACAGCAGAATATTAACAGCAATTGTAGAGCCAAGTAGCCTCAGCATAAAATATGCCAATCATGCTTTTTGCCAGCTAATGGGAATAGATCGGATCGATGAAATAGAATCAAAGCAAAACATTAAGCTCAATGAGTCGGTAAGTGATTGGGAGAAAACAGAACTAGGAAAAATTTACCGCCTACAAGTTTTGCGCTGGGTACTCAAAGAACTTTATCAAATAGACACAGCAAATCTACAATTTCAACATTATTCAATTATATCAACTATTAATTGCCCACAAAACTCAGAACCACGGCATATAGAATTCTGGTTTTGTTGCTCACAACAAAAAGTACAAAGAGTTGGCAAAATTGTAGATGATTTTACAGATGTCAATCTCCAATCAATGTCAAAATCTGAACAAATAGCTTGGCTCATACAACCGGGAAATCTAGAAATTTTAGCCCAACAGTTAAAATTGGAAAATTTCCAACTAGAGGGTTTATTTTTACTCGAAGGCTTAGATGTAACTATTCAAGAACAAAAACGAAGACTAACTCAACTGTTAGTAGAACCAGAATCATTGATGCAGCAAGAGAAATTTCAGCAAATAGACAAACTAATGCGTTCGCTATTCCGGGCAGATGATATGATTCTACTGCGTAATGAAGGAGAAAAACAACTAAAATTATTTATCAGCAGTGAATATTTAACAACCAGCAACTATCCTGGACTATATTCCACAAAGAGTCTACAGGATTCTCCGATCTTGAAAACTGCTAAAAATAATCAAATTCAGAATATTCTCGATCTTAAGATACATTGTCAAACTGAGTGCGAACAAAATCTATATCAAAGAGGAGTCCGCTCCTTGCTACTAATTCCTTTAGTAATTAAAACTGCCTCTCCAGAAGATAGTTCTGGACTTCAAGCAGTTTTGGGAATAGTAGGATTAACTAGCAAGCACCCCAGCAATTTTTATACCTCTGATTATAAACACGCTCAGGAACTTATTCCAGCTTTGACAACTGCAGTTCGTCAAACAATTCAACAACGGTTCACAAATATTCGTAATATTCACCCTGCAGTTGAATGGCGATTTTTGCAAGAAGCAGAACGGCGTAGTTGGGGATTACCACCAGAAATAATCGTTTTTGAAGATGTCTATCCTCTTTATGGTATCTGTGATATTCGCGGCTCTTCTACCGAACGTAATCGTGCAATTCAAACCGATCTGCTAACACAATTTTGCTTAGGTTTAACAATTGTCGAAACTGTTTGTCAAATAAAAGATAGCGCTTTTTGTCAGCAACTACGACAAGATATGTTGGAATATATTAAGTCTCTAGAAGAAAAAGTATCGGTGGATAGTGAAATTACAGCAAGAGAATATCTAAATTTACATCTAGAAAATTACTTTGATTATTTTTTGGAATGTGGAGATGCGGTCAAAACTGCTGTAGAAGCTTATCGAGCTGCTTGTAGCAACGAACATAATAGCGTGTATCAAGCTCGCGATCGCTACGACCAGATGTTGCACAAAATTAACTACCATCTTCAAAACACTTGGGAAAAGTGGCAACAACAGATGCAGCAAATTATACCCCATCATTGTGATTTTGAGGCTACTGATGGTATAGACCACATGATGTATCTGGGGAAATCTATTAATCCTAAATTTAGTCAATTTCATCTCTGTAGTTTACGTTACGAGCAACTACGGGCAATCTGTGATTGTGCTAGAACAATTTTGCGCCTGAAAGCTGAATCTGAGGAAGTTACTTTGGGAGTTGTGCATCTGGTCTTAGTGCAGAATTCTACAATTGATATTTATCATAATGAAAGTACAGAAAGATTGTTTGATGTCAAAGGTAGTCGCGATATTCGTTATGAAATTGTTAAAAAGAGAATTGATAAAGGTGTGGATCGGGAAACAAAGGAGCGGATCACTCAACCAGGGATGTTGACTGTGGTTTATTCTACTGATGAAGAGTGGCAAGAATATCAACAGTATTTCCGTTATTTAGTTCGTGAAGGTTGGGTGGAGGATAAATTTGATAGTGGTTTGGTTGAGCCTCTACAGGGAGTAAGTGGTTTACGGTTTATTCGAGCGAAGGTTCTGTTGCCTGAGGAAGCGAAATCTACTAATGAGTAAGTTTGCGAGGGTGGGGAGATGGGGAGATGGGAAGATGGGGAGATGGGGAGATGGGGAGAAATTAAAAAATATATACAGCGTATTTCATATTAGTAAGATCATGTCCGGATAATAGCGTGATCAAAAAACCTTTTCCCTTCTAACCTTTTCTTTTCCTTCTGCCTCCTGCCTCCTGCCTTCTGCCTTACCTCAAACCTTTTCCCTTCTAACCTTTTCTTTCCTTCTGCCTCCTGCCTCCTGCCTCCTGCCTCCTGCCTTACCTCCTCCAAAGTGTAAGTATTCAACCGGACATGATATAAGGTACACAAGTCGCGGGCAAGATGCCCGCACTGGAAACACTTTACTATTCTTGTGTGTACCTTGTTTACCTGAAATATACTGTATCTTCACCATTACGCAAGAATAACTCAAGTTAGCAAAATGTTTAATCATAAAATCGGTTATATTCCCTCAGATTATTTATATAAATATGATATCCCGATCGATACAGAAGCAATATTAATAACCCGTCAGGAAAAACACAAAAAATTATTTGAAACCTCTACTCAAAAGTATTGCGAAGCAGTACAAACAGTCGCAGATATCAAAAGTGACTTTTTCGACTTTTCTGATGCAGCGATAAAAGTCGGTCGTGCTGAGGAACTATCCTCAGAGCAACAACAATTGTTCCGGAACAGTTTGCAAACATTTTGTCCTTGGAAAAAAGGTCCGTTTGAACTATTTGGTATAAACATTGATGCTGAATGGCGTTCTGATTGGAAATGGGAACGCATTTTGCCACATATTAGTTCTCTGAAAAATCGTAGAGTCGCCGATATTGGCTGTCACAATGGTTATTTTATGTTTCGCATGGCAGCTCAACAACCGGAGTTAGTTATTGGTTTTGAACCTTATGCCAAACATTTTTGGAATTTTCAACTTATTCAAAATATTGCGCAACAAAAAATGCTGATGTTTGAACTGTTGGGAGTTGAACATATTCACTATTACCCCCAATTTTTTGACACTATTTTCTGCTTGGGTATTCTCTATCATCACACTGACCCCATTGGTTTATTACGCAAAATGCGACAAGCTTTAACACCCAAAGGGGAAATTATTATTGACTGCCAAGGTATTCCTGGAGATTTACCTGTAGCTCTAACACCTCGGAAACGTTATGCTCAAGCACGAGGTATTTGGTTTCTCCCCACTCAGTCTTGTTTAGAAAATTGGATAGGGAGAGCAGGGTTTAGTGATATTAATTGTTTTTTTGCCGAACCTTTATCAGTGGCAGAACAACGGCGCACTTCTTGGGCAAATATTGATAGTTTGTCAGAATTTCTTAATTCTGAAGACCCTTCGTTGACAGTTGAAGGTTATCCTGCTCCTTGGCGCTATTATGCGATCGCTCGTAAATAATGAGGCGGGGGAGTGGGGGAGTAGAGGAGTAGGAGAGTGGGAACGTTGCATGCAACTTCCGTACAGAGTAGAGGGAAAGAATTGATGATTTATCTACGATAATTGATTTTATTTTTTATTATTGGAGATGTCTAGAGAACACATTTTTATTACCGCTGATTAATTAGACTTGATATTCAGCCTTCTTCCCTCTTCCCTCTTCCTTCTTCCTTCTGCTATAACAGAGAACACATTTTTATTACCGCTGATTAATTAGACTTGATATTCAGCCTTCTTGCCTCTTGCCTCTTCCCTCTTCCTTCTTCCTTCTGCTATAACAGAGAACACATTTTTATTACCGCTGATTAATTAGACTTGATATTCAGCCTTCCTGCCTCTTCCTTCCTGCCTCTTCCTTCTTCCTTCTTCCTTCTTCATTAGAAATTTTTTTGAGTGTTGAAGCTCGAGTTGCTAACCGGATTAATTTATAAGGAGATGTGCGACTGCCAACTGTAATTCGAGAAATGCGGAACTTATTTTTGAGATAATTTACTTTCAAAAATTTATCATCGTAAATAAATCCAGTTAGATGATATTTAGGTAACTTTTTTTCCACCTTTGTATTGATGGCACCATAGGGATAAGCAATATGAGCAGCGACAATTTTATTCCTATCTAAATCATTAGTACATTTTCTCAAAGCTAACTTGGCAAAATATAGTTCTACTTCTAATTCCTTGGAGCTAATTTTAGTTAAATTTTTATGAGTAAATCCATGAGATTGAATATCATAAAAATCTTTTTGATATCCTTCTCTTAAGTCTTGGCAAGTAAGATGTGGTAAATCTTTTTCATTATTAACTCCCAGAGTTTTCGGATTAATAAATAGAACAAATTTTACTTTTTTACCATATTTTTCTTCCATCCTTTCTAAGATTGGCATTCCATTTTGATGTACTCCTTCATAGCCATCATCAAAAGTTAGCATTACAGGTTTTTGACCTATATGTTTACTTGGTATAGGTTGAGATTTATTAATAAAATATACGAATAAATCTTGAGAGGATAAAAACCAGTAATTTTTCTGTATTAAATACTCTACAAACTTTTCTAAATCTTGCTTAGTATAATCCATATCATAGAGACGGCGATATGGTGGTAAATCAGCTTTATTCTGTAAATCAATAATGTCATGGAAACCAAAAATTGGAATTTTGACAGTCGGAGATTTAATAGCTGCAGCAGTCAAACCTAAACTGACCATAAATATCAGTGAAAGGTATACCAGTTTACTTATCCACTTTGGTAAAAACTTAATTAAAAAGCAATTTTTGTAAAAATGTATAATAGTTAAATTTAATTTCTCTACAGTGGAAAATATAGATTGAGTTACATTCCTACTTAGTAGCTTAATTGCATCTTGAATCCATTTTTGATGAATCATCTCTTTCCCTAATATTCAATCATAAATATGTGAATTATAGCTAGTTATTGATGATAATATCACTATTTTTTCCTGACTAATATAAAAAATTTGTTTTGTTTTGCAGGAGTGGGCGATCGCCACTTAATTTCATAACAAGAAGCCACCCTCATAAATTAGGGCATTATTTTCCTGAATTAGTATTAAGGTGAATGAAGTTTACATCTATAAAGAGTTAAATTTGTGTAATACCATTCAATCAAAAATGCTAAGGCTGAGAAAATGGGAAATTATTTCTACTTGTATTGTTGTATAGATAAATTTTCCTCAGTATCAAAAATCTGAAATTCTGAGTGATATAATAGCCTTAGTCTGATAAGTTAAGAAAGATTAAGCATATTCTAAAGTAGGAGGTGAGTCCCATGTTTAAGCAAGATCGTCAACATCTTAAAGTAGTTAAACTAGAGGAAGGAATATTCGTTCATACTCAACTCAAAAGTGCTTATATTCCTGCATTACGTTCTGGGTTTGCAGGATACCCAGTTAACCCTCGTTGGAGTGGAGTCAAATATTATGCTTGGAAGACAGGAAAGCAATGGCGACAGGCGCTTTTGAATGGAGAGATGGTAGTGCGTTTGAGTGATTCAATGTTGGTATCTATTGATGAAATTAAAGACGAAGAAAAATCTTATGTGGTAGGGTGGGACTACCAAAGTTCATTGCCCAAGAGTAATTGGAAATTTGAATGCCCTGTTCTTCAGGGATGAAAAAGCGTCGGGAGGAAGTACGCAGCGCCCGTTTTAACGGCTGGTTGAATAACGACACGCGGGTAATAAAGCGGAGTAAAAGTCTGGTATACTAGCGGAATAAGGAACAAGGTTTGTCGCCATGACATGACCGCGCTTTGCGGTGAAACTCCGGTGGACAGGAGACGGGGAATTAACTTCCTACGACGGCTGTTAGCTCGGCATTCCGTAGGAAAAGCAAGTAGGCAGCTAGAGTAGCGAGAAGATTGCTCCAACCAGCGCGAGTAAAACCACTCGTGAAAGCTAACAAAAAAAAGTAAACTCACAGCTAGATTTCCGTCTATGCCGAGGAGTTTAGGAGTCTGCCCTTCAGGCTTTAAGCAAATGTGGATTTATGAGGGGCTGGGTGCGGAATTTACTTCCGCACTTTAAACGCCCCGTCCCATTTGCGGTGGACTAACCACAAAATCCAGGGTGTTTCAACCCCTGGAGATGTCAATACTGATACTACATCTGGTTTAAAGTCTGTTAGTTATCAAGAGAGGCAATAAGGAGTATGAAAAATTTATAACTTTTTTTTCCTTATAGAACTTACGCAAAAACATTACATAAATCTAGTTGAAACTATAGTGCTATACTAAAAAATGTAATGCGTAAGTTATAACTTATAAATTGTACATAGTCTTGGACTCAGATAATTCACAGCGTAAATATCAGGACTTACGCATAACCTCTACCATAAGTAGTGGTTAACGGCCGTTAACCCCCTAAAAATGGAGTATAATTTAATATTTTGCGTAAGTCCTGATATATTAAAAACATTTAAGAAGTAAGAAATCACAAGTGTGTTTGCGCAGCATTCGGACTGAAAGTCAGAAGTTAAAATTAGTGGGAGGTTGTTACTCACCACTAATTTTCAATGGCTAAAATGAAATTTATAGCGGGGGTCGCCTCACCCTATTTCTAGACGGAGAAATAGATATTTTATTACCGAAAATTATCATAGAAAAAACTTCTGACTTCCTATTTCTGACTTCGAGCGCAGCGATCAAACCAACTGTACCGAAACAGATAAATCTACTAGGCCATCTAGCCAACCTTAAATTTAGTAGGTGGTGTAAATATTCTATATATTGTTTCCAGGTAACTTTACTTTCCCCTTCTATACGTTCATTAAAAATATAGCCCACTTCTCCCACCCAATGAATGCTGCCTCGGCCTAAAACTTCAATCAAAATTTTGTACCCTACTGGCCGAAGAATTTTTTCTGCGATCGCCTTTCGACGGACCATAAAATAGCCACTCATGGGGTCTGAGACTCGCCCTACTACCCCAGGTAAAATAATTAACCCCAAAACTTGAGCACCACGAGACAATAATCTTCTCATAATATTCCACTCACTGACCCCTCCTTCCTCAAAGTGACGACTAGCTACTGCTAAGTCAGCACCTTGCTCCATTTTTGTCAATAGTTTTAAGAGAGTTTCTGGAGGATGTTGTAAGTCTGCATCTATTACTCCTAATATTTCTCCTTTTGCCACTTGCCAACCACGAATGACTGCAGTGGAAAGTCCTCTTTCTTTTTCTCTACGCATTACCTGAAGTTGAGGATATTCTGGTGTCATATTCTGAGCCGTCTCCCAAGTTAAGTCGGGACTATTGTCGTCTACCACAATTAATTCATAAGCATCGGGAATTTGAGCATCTAGTAACTGAGTTAGTCTTTGGACAATCTTTGGGATATTTTTACTTTCTTTAAATGTGGGAATAACCAGAGAAAGTTTTATTTCTGGACTATCTGGTTTTATAGTATTTTTTACTACAGCAGGAACTTGTAATAAACCTGTTGGTACTGTTAGTAGTGAATTTGGTTTAGTTGCACTCATTATCAATTTTCTCTATCTGAGGTATTAGTTAATTGTGGATTTAACAGAAATCAGAATATAGTCAGGTTTATATTTATATCAAGTTGCAAATTATTACTTACTGTACTTTATTAATTTAATTTCCCAGCGTATCTCTTTCTTTAGTTATGAAGGCAATATTGAGACTATTTTTACTTTTAAAAAAATATGTTTAATATTTTAAGGCAGGTGAAATATCCAATTCAAAATTACTGCTAATAGTTATGGAATAGCTGTTGGCGTAGCATGAACCAGGAGAAAGCAAAGAATAGGAAAATTTTATCACCTAATATAGCTACCTTTATTGAGACATTATACTATCTCTTTCCTATGATATACTCCATAGAATATTTAATTTTGTACTTGATAAAATAAATACAAATTATCAAGTGATTGCTGATTTTTTTTAACTCTGAAATATAGACTAACTCTCATCAATCAACTTAATTTTACCAATTTGAATAAAGTCAAATATTTGATTAATTTGATGTTGTTCTTCATCTGTTATGTTTTTACCACATAATATTGCTGAAGTAAGTTGTAGGTGCTCCCGACGACTAAGTTTGCCTGATGTAATAACTCTGTTCACCATTTGATTGATTGTCACATTTGGTTGATTTTGCTCACTCCATAACATAATCTTTTATCTCCTATATATAATTGTTGATATTGATTATATGTTCAGTAATATACCCGGTCGAAGTAGTCTCAGAAATAAATATTACCCTTGTTTTTGTTCCTAAGTTATTTTAATAGTTTAAGAGGGAAATAATATCCCCAAGTGAAAATTTTGTATGTAAGGCATTAACTTAGTTTCTATGAAGATTTATCGACTGCCAGCACTTTCAGACAACTATATCTTCTTACTACATGACCCAAATCAAAAGATTGCGGCTGTAGTAGATCCAGCAGAAATTAGGCCAGTGATTGAAAAACTAGAATCATTGGGTGCTCAGTTGGTGGCTATTTTCAACACTCACCACCATTCAGACCATGTAGGAGCTAATCAAAAGTTAATTCAGAAGTTTCCTCAACTTACAGTTTATGGAGGAGTGGAAGACCGAGGAAGAATTCCTGGACAAAAGGTATTTTTACAGGAAGGCGATCGAGTCCAATTTTCTGACCGACAGGGAGAGGTTCTATTTGTACCTGGCCATACAAGTGGCCATATTGCTTATTACTTTCCTCCTGTAGTTGCTGGAGAAGCGGGGGAATTATTTTGTGGTGATACTTTATTTGCTGGTGGTTGTGGTCGCTTATTTGAAGGAACACCAGCTCAGATGGTACAGTCTTTGAGCAAACTGCGTAATTTACCTGAAAATACACGAATCTGGTGTGCCCATGAATACACTTTGAAGAATTTGCAGTTTGCGATAACAGTCGATGAGCAAAATTTAGACCTACAAGCTCGTTTAGCTGAGGTTAAGGCAGCACGCAGTCGGAATGAGGCTACTGTGCCATCAATGATTGGTGTAGAAAAACGCACAAATCCTTTTCTGGGTTGGGACAGACCTGATTTACAGTTAGCGGTTAAAAGTCAAGATCCAGTACAAACTTTTGCCCGTTTACGAGGAAAGAAAGACCAATTTTAAAATGCTACAAATACTCCGGTTTCGCCAAGAGTTAGGAGGAATAGTCTTTAAGTATTTCTTTGGGTAAATATCTCTTTATTAGTCAAATAGTCGTAATCAACGAAAATCTTTCAATGACTCAAATTATTTGTAATATTCTTTTTTCGTACTTAATTATTACCAGGACTTACGCAAGAGATAAAATTATACACCATTTGTCGGGGTTCATGGCCGTTAACCTCTACCATAAGTCGTGGTTATGCGTAACTCCTGATTCCTGATTAGTTAAAGGTTGATGTCAGACTGTTCAAGATAGGCCAAACCAAATAATTAATTTTTATCCAGACAGATAAATTTACTACTTCGTGTTTCTGCTTCGCAGCTTAAATGCCTAAAGTCTGACTGTCTCATTACACCTCATTTACAGCGGTTTTCATTTGGGTAGACCACAGTAGGGGCGTTTTGCTGTCGCATAACTCGGTTAACACTCCGCGACATATAAAGCGGAGAGCTTCTATGTTAGCAAATGGCCATTCATCCCTAAAGGGTTTTGGTGATGATGATGTGGTTTATCAATCAGCAAAAGCGCTGTAGCCCACATTCCGCACCACAAAATGTAGTATAGAATTAGGAGGACCGAGTCAACCCACCCGCGGGCCTCTCCCAACCCACCCGCGGCCCCCCTCCCAGGACTATCCCTTATAAGGAACTCCTGAAACCCTTGTAGGAGGGTGGGGAAGAGGGGGAAGAGGGGGAAGAGGGGGAAGAGGGGGAAGAGTGGGAAGAGGGGGCAGAGGGGGAAGAGGGGGAAGAGGGGGAAGAGGGGGA
>NZ_JAAHGH010000034.1 GCF_010672525.1 Okeania sp. SIO2B3
CTTATGGTTTTGTGGTATTTTGCTGGTATGTGTTTTCCGTCGTCGGAACAGGGGTCTAGGTCTATTTTTCCTAACACAAGTTCTACTAATTCAACAATCTCTGGTGGTGTGTACCAACAGTCGGAAGGCTTGGAGGAGTTGGGAGCTTTGTTCGCTTCAGCAGTTTCTATTTGGGTGATTGCTGCTGTCTTATGTTGAGGAGTTACGCGATCGCTTGATTTCTGTGACTCTAAAACTATATCTGTCTTTAAGCCTTTCAATATTTCAGTAAACGCATGAATATTTCCAGAACAGTAAACTTTGTTGCGACCAGGACGGATATACCAAAAGTTACCGTCGTTATGACCTACCTCGATATCTTCATTCTCGATCTGAAAAACGCCAAAAGTTTCATTTAGATGGAAAGTGCCGGAAGTACCTAAATTACATAAAGAAGCAGTAAACTTACCTCCTACTTCCTCTGCTGCTTCGTACAATTTCTGTCGAAAATTTTCAGCAGGTTTTCCTAGTTTGAATTCTTTCTCCACCCTATCTATTAAGGGTTGAGTAGTGGGATTGATATCTTTACTCCACCTCTTGGCGGATTCAGATTTTTTGAGACCTACTTGATGTTGATTTTGTTTGTTGTTCCAAAGTACCCGGAAATACCTTCGTTCGTTCCCTACACTTACTTCTCCACTGATGGAGTTGTACCAAGTTACATCAACATCTTTTGATGCGTTCTCTGTTGCAGGCAGTTCTGTCTGATTGTCTAGACTATTATCATCTAGACAATTACTACTTTCGGTATATTTTGAGGGTTTTGTGTCCGAGACTACATTTTTTTGTTCGTCTTTTCGATAATCGCCATCAACTATTTCAATTACTCGCAGTGTTGGTGACGGTAATGTTGGTAAGATTAATCCGAGTTGTTCGGCAACTTCGGATCGATATACGGGATATTTTGCGAGTATTGGAGCCAATTCTCCTGTTAATGCAGAAATTTTCGTATCCGCATTACTCATGTCTTCTAGACGTTCTTGTTCTTGCTGTAGCTGGACTTGAAGAATTCTCACCAGCTCTTGTTGGCTTTGTAGATGTATCATAATGAATTTTATTTATATCGTTTACAGAATTTCCTGGTTGCAGACAGTGGGAATTCCGTGTACATCAGAGAGTGGTGGGTTGCGGGGGTTAATTGAAAATCTTGTATATACGATTCGCGATCGGAAATAACACAACTGCAGCTATATAAAATATATTGAGTTTTTATGCTATCAATCGATCAGTAGTTCAAGATTTTTAACATGAATGCAATATCACTGTGATGCAACGGAGATACGGATGGAGTGATGCTCGGCTCAAGTGTAGTTGGTTGCACTTGGTTACACGGGGGAGCGATCGCTACATCCTATCCGCTTTCTATAACCCACTTTTTGTGCAATTGATGGGCCAATCGGCGTACTTTTCGAGATGGTTTGTTCTGGCCATTAATCCAGTGGCCAATGGCTCGGACTGAAACCCCTAGAGCTTCAGCTAATGTATCTCTGGAAATATTGAAATTTTTGAGCAGTTGTAGCGGGTCCAATTCTGCTGTTTCGATTTTCGGAGGGAACGGCAGTGGCCACTTATTCAAAATCTGTAAAAGTTCCCACGCTAGTCGTTGAATAGTCCGGCTTGGGTTTGTTGAGCCACACATCCATCTCGATACGGCAGATGGATTTACTCCCAGGGCTTTTGCTAGCTGCGTTTGCGATAGCCACTGGAATTGCAAAAGGAGGGAGACTGGATTTGTCTCCTCGAAAAGTGCTATACTCATAATTCAAGAATTTTAATATTTCGTGTGCTATCGGGAAGTTGAGATCTTCCTGGTAGCTTTATTTTTTGGAAAGGCACAAAACTGTGCTGTTAATTTCAATATACTACCTAATCAGTAGTATTCTTGTCAACTTCTTTCTCAGAATATTTTCTCAGAAAAACCGACAACTCGTTGTAGAAATCAGCGTAAAAAAGTAGTTTTTGGACATATAGTGCTTCGGTAGTCAAATCTTTCCAGTTCTTGAGAGTGTTTCGAGCTAAACCTGTCACTTGCTCTAATTCCTCAAGACACTTTGCTTTGTATCCCCACTGTTCGGGGGTTATCCCGTATTTTCTGGGGACCCATTTCGCACAGTAGTCTTTTGGCTGCATTCAATTCCACTAATAAGGTACAGATTTATTATCAGCATTAGAGACAACCACTACTGGATTTACTCGAATCGCTACTATGTACTTGTTCGGTATTGTTTCTGAGGAATTAGTACTAATTAAGTACATAATCTATTCTGGAGGAATCAAGCGATCGCCACAATAGGACTTTTTCAAAGCTCAACTCACTTACTAAAACCGCTTTTGAAAACTATTTTTAGAGCGAATTTGTTGAGCTTTAAGAATTTGCACAGTTGATGCTTGGGTCTTGATGCACTAAAGTGCTAAGGCTCTTTTGCTGATTAATCTAAGATTGTTCTATCAATAGATTTACACTACAATAAGATCCTAGCATCTACTATAATTAATGTCAATCAACTTTAGTCTAGCATACTGAGTTGATTGAATATTCAAATAATCAACTGTAGGGGAATAAAGTTGTAGGGTGGCTATTATGGTTAATGTAAATAGTAGATAATATATTGAATGACGGCAAAAGTTACCCCAACTTTGAGTGACGAGACCATGGCCTTTTATGACGAATGGGCAGAGGAGCAAGGCAGGGGCACCGCTAATATGTGTGGCTTTGTCTTGGAGCTTATTGCCAATTTGATTAGGGATGGCTACGAAATACCTGGACTACCACAGCCCATAAGAGCTAAAAATCCAGAAAATTTGTCTATCAATTTTTTGAATTTACTGAAGGGTGAAGGTCAAAAAATGACCCACGGACAATTTTTAATTTTGGCCAGAAAGCTCAACGTATCTGTAGATTCATTGATAAGAATGGTAAATGACAAACCCTTTGTTGAGAACGGCGATCGCAAAAAAATTTGAATAATGAAATTATTACCCAACCTATAACATCTTTAAATTATGATTTAATCAAAACTCTCAATAGAATGGTCGAATACGAGGTACCTTGCGGTTTAGTGACACCTGATGACAAGCAGATATGGGTCAATCGTCAATCCGAACAACTGTGTCACGCGAGTGGTCAGGAGCTTGTACAGGTAAAAACCTCGGATTTTTTGCATCCAGCGACTCTAGCTGATTTCTATCAAAAAATCCGTCAGACGAGTAAGAATACATCTTTTGAATATACTTACCGCGCCCGTATGGGGTTTAAGAAGAATGAAGATGATTCTGATATTTGGGTGCAGTTAACGAACGTTTATGAAATAATCGATGATTCCGGAAATAGACTTGCTAGAAACCTTGGCTCTAGAGAAATAGCATCACCCGTAGTTCAATAGCATGAGATTTTCCGATAGCAAATGCTATCGGAAAGACACAGTAACATAAAAATGTAACTATGGATTTGATCATTCCTGACACAATTTATTCAGCTAGTAGGGGAGAAAAACGTCTTTTAAACCCGCATTTCGTACTTGAAAATATAGTACAAAAATAGCACGAGAGAGCGACACTATTACTGTGAAAAAGTAGAGTTATAGCCAATTTTAACAAGTCAGGGTGAAGTTATATTATTACTTTAGTCTTTTGTGGGACTTGCACCAGTATATGAATAGAGATGCACTAATTATTGGAATAAATAAATATCCCTTTCTAAAAGTTAATGGAAAGGTTCAAAACCTCACTACTCCAGCTAGTGATGCGGAAAAAATTGCTCATATTTTAGAAACTAAAGGAGAATTTAAAGTAAGAAGATTGCCAGTAAAACTCTGTGAAGGTAATCATCAAATTGACTCAGACAGTACATTAAAAGCAGAAGAATTACAGGATGCTATTGGACAACTGTTTAATCCAGAAGGAGAAAATGTACCCCATACCGCTCTCTTATATTTTATTGGTCATGGACTCCGAAAAGTTAGTTATGGCGTAACGGAAGGATTTTTAGCCACTAGCGATGTTAACCCTAGTCGTAATCAATGGGGATTTTCCTTAAAATGGTTACGGGAATTATTACAAAAAAGCCCTGTTAAAGAACAAATTATCTGGTTAGACTGTTGTTATTCAGGAGAATTATTTAATTTTACTGAAGCAGATTTAGGTACAGGAGATCGGGAACAGACCCGCTTTTTTATCGCTGCATCACGGGAATATGAACTGGCAGAAGCTAATGTATTTTCTCGCACTCTTTGGGAAGGATTAAATCCGAATAATAATCCAGAGGGATTAGTTGATAATGACACTTTAATTTCCTATTTAAAAGAACATCTTTTAAATGCTCCTCAACAACCTATTTTTGCTAATCCGAGTCGGCAAATTCTGTTAACAGGAACTAAAGGAAAAACCATATTTAGCAATATTAATGGGGATTGTCCCTATAAAGGTTTACGTTTCTTTGATGTTGATGATGCTGAATATTTTTATGGTAGAGAAAGATTAACTCAAGAATTAATTGACAAAGTACAGGTAGGAAAAGCTAATTTTTTAGCCGTATTAGGAGTATCAGGCAGTGGTAAATCTTCCTTACTTCGGGCAGGTTTAATCTATCAGTTGCAGCATAAAGATAGATTGCCTCAAACTCAATCTTGGAAGATTAGTATATTTACTCCTGGAGAAAAACCTTTAGAAAGTTTAGCGATCGCTTTTCTGGAGAAAGAATGGACGGATGGACAACGGTATGAGGAATTACAAAGGGTAAAACAGGCAATAGACAAGGGTGCAAATGGTTTTGCTGACTATATTAATGTGTCTCAAGTACCCCGTACTCTATTGATAGTGGATCAGTTTGAGGAAGTGTTTACAGTATGTAAGAGTCCTAAAGATAGAACTAATTTTATTACTACTCTTTTAGGCGCATTGCCACAGACAGGGGATAAACTTTGTCTGATTTTTGCCATGCGGGATGATTTCTTTGGTAAATGTGCAGCATATCAGGAATTAGCAACTTTAATTCAGTCGAATTTATTGATGGTGACACCCATGAATGAGGGGGAATTACGAGATGCTATTGAAAAACCTGCAACAAAATTAGGCCGTAAGGTTGAGCATAATTTAATTGATGTTATACTTAAGGATTTGAGAGTAGAATCTTCGGGGCAGGAAACTCCAGAAGCGGAACCTGGATTATTACCTTTGTTGTCTTATACTTTAGAGCAGTTATGGTATAGGCAGACTTTGAATTGGTTAAGGTTAGAGAGTTATAATCAATTGGGTGGGGTACGCAAGACTCTGGAGAATTTGGCAGAGGAAGCTTATAATAAGCTTTCTGAGACAGAACAACGCATTGCTGACCAGATTTTTATTAAATCAACTAATTTAGGAGAAGGTACACCTGATACTCGTAAGCAGGTTTCTATGGATGTGTTGGTGAGTTCGGGGGAATCGGAGGAAGTAGTAACACGGGTGGTGCAGAAGTTGGCTGATGCTAGGTTAATTGTTACTCATAACCTATCTGTTACAGACTCTTCAAAATCTCAAGAGAAAAAAAATGTAATTGTGATTGATGTGGCGCATGAAGCGTTAATTCGTTATTGGGGGAGGTTGCAGGAGTTATTGGAGAATAATCGAGACGCGATTCGTACTGAAAGAAAAATTCAAACTGCTGCTGAGGAATGGGAAGACAAGGGAAAATCTAAGGATTATTTGTTGACGGGATTGAGGTTAGGGGAAGCTGAAGAGTTTTTACAGGATGGGAGTAAAATTGTACCTGTTTCGGTTTTAGGGAGAGAATTGATTGAGGAAAGTGTTACTCAAAGAAAGAGAAACAAAATATTTCAGTTTGGTAGTTTAGCTATTTTTATTGGAGGACTAACTTTAGCAGCGATTATTTCTTTAATTCAGCGTCAAATAGCTGTCAGACAAACTGAAATTGCTCATGCTCGTCAATTAGCTGCACAAGCTGAAGTAATAAAAGATCAACAGGTTAATCTTCTACCACGAAGTGTTTTGCTATCTCTAGAAGCTATGCGAAGATTTCTGTCCTTAGAAACAGATCAGGCTTTACGTTCTAGTTTAGCTCTCCTTCCTAGGAGTTCTAGAGTTAAGATGCAGCACAAAGGTTCTGTCACCCATGTTGCCTATAGTCCTGATGGCAAATATTTAGCTACAATTGATCAAAATAGAAAAACTGCTAGACTTTGGGATATTGATAGTAACAAAGAACTATTTAGTATTGAACATAAAGATTTTGTATTTGCTGTTATATTTAGCTCTAATGGAAAATATCTAGCTACAGCTAGTGACGATCAAACTGCACGAATTTGGGATGTAGCCAGTGGCAAAGAAGTTTTCCGCTTTGAGCATGAAGATAGGGTGAGAGCTATTGCTTTTCATCCAAGTGAAACATACTTAGCCACCCGAAGTTATGATGGAACTGTACGAAAATGGGATCTAAATAATGGTCAAGAATTTTTCCTTTTTAAATATGAGAGTGGAGTCAACGATATCAGTTTTAGCCCTGATGGAAAATATTTAGCTACAGGCAGTAACGACACTGCACGACTTTTGGATGTAGCTACTAGGCAAGAAATTTTTCGCCTTAAACATGAAGATGGAGTATCAGATATTGTATTTAGTCCAAACGGAAAATATTTGGCTACATCAAGTTGGGATAAAACAATAAAAATCTGGGAAGTTAATAGCGGGAAAGAAATCAAGAAGATCAAATATGCAGCTTGGGTACATGTTGTTGCATTCAGTCCCAATGGTCAATACTTGGTTGCATCTAGTGGAACACCAGGAGGAGCATTACAGACAGATGATTCCGTAACAAATATATTAGAGGTATCTAGTGGTAAAGAAATTGCCCGTCTAGATATAGAATTTGGTGGTGTGAGAAAATTTTCCTTCAGTCCGGATAGTAAATATGTGGCTACTGTTAGCACAGGAGGACAAGTATGGGAATTAGTTAGTGGCAAGGAAGTTATGCGTTTTAAACCGGAAGATATAGTATTAGATATTGCTTTTAGTCCAGATGGAAGGTATTTAGCCACAGGGAGTGGAGATAAAACTGCACGAATTTGGGAATTTACTGGTAGTAATATATTGGATGAAACTTATGGTATTTTGTTTAGCCAAAATGGAAAATATATCGCTAGGCTTGAAAAAGACTATACACTATCAGTTTGGGAAAAATCTAGTAATCAGAAAATATTTACACTAAAAGATATACAGGCAATTCGGATAAGCTCTAATGATGAATACTTAGCTACATTAGAAAAAAATAATACTGTCAAAGTATGGGATATCAGTACTGGCCAGGAAATTTTTCAAATGCAACATGAGGACAATGTTGGGGGCTTTTTATTCAGTCCTAATAATCAATATTTAGCTATTAGAGAATCTAGCATTTTGAAGATATGGGAACTAAAAACTAGGAAAAAACTTTTAGAACAACAAAGTCAAGGCTCATATTTTAATTTTGAATTTAGTCCAGATGGAAATTATTTAGCAACCATAAATTTAGGAACCATAAATAAAGAAATAAAAATATGGGAAATACCTGATGGCAAAGAAACTAGAAGTATAGATTATGATTATGAGTCATCATTTATAGATGGGGGATATAGTTCTACCTTTATCAAGTTTAGTTCAGATGGGGAAAAGTTATTGTCAGGAACTTCTCAAAGTGGAGAAGCAGTTATATGGTCAGTAAAAAATGGTAAAAAAGTTAATAATTTCAAACATAATGATTTAATAATGAGTGCTACTTTCATTCCAAATAGTAACTATGTAGCTACAACAGGAGCTGATAATACTGCAAGAATATGGAATATATCTACTGGGGCAGAAATTTTCCGTTTAAAACATGACCAACCAGAAGTATGGGATGTTAAAGCAAGTCCTGATGGTAAATATATAGCAACAGTAGGTCAAGATTACACAGCACGAGTATGGGAAGTTACTACTGGTAAAGAGATTATTCGTTTACAACACAGTAGTCCAGTAGAGTATGTTGATTTTAGTCCAGATGGTAAATACTTAACAACATTTGCCACAGATAATATAACAAGGGTATGGTTATTAGAGTCAGAAGACTTAATTACAGAAGCTTGTACTCGTTTAACTCGAAACCTATCACTAGAAGAATGGCAACAGTATTTACCTAATGAACCATATAGAAAAACTTGTCCCAATTTACCAATTTATCCTAGTGTTTTAGAAAAAAGTAATAATAATTAGACATCTCCAAAAATAAAAAATAAAATCAATTATCGTACAGAAATTATAAATTATTTTCCCCTAAAAAACAAAATCATACAGAAATTATGAATATTTCTACCAATATCAAAAATATTCTCAAATTGATTGAAACTTTATCACCAGAAGATAAAAATTTGTTAGTTCAACAACTACAAAATAAGAAAGAGAATATTTCATCAGATAATCCTTGGATTAAATATGCAGGAATGTTTAAATATGATTCTCAATTTGATGAAATTTTAGGATAAATGGAATTCTATCGTCAGGAATTAGATTCTGAAATAAAACACAACAATGAAACTTTTTCAAATGACAATAAAAATCGTGATTTTTTCCAAATTCCCAACTTAAATTTAGAAGATTGGACAATTTCGACCGATTGATTTTAGATGATAAATTTTAATTTGTTTCACCCTCCTCTTTTTTACCACCACTCTGCAACTTCCTCAACCCCAGATTAGCAATATCAGCACTCAAACCCCACAAAAATAATCCCAAATAATCATATAATCCATTAACCCCAAAAGTAGCACCTGCATTCACATACAAAGTTTGTAATCCTAACAATACTAAAACAATCAATAAAACCAACCACAAAATAGGACGAATTAACCAATAACGGACTTCAGTATTCAAAGTTTGAACACCTGACAATGCAGCTAAAAACTTAGCTAACCAATTCCAACGACGACTACCCGGAAGTTTAGGTTTTAAAGCTTGAATAGTATCAACTAATTTATCCCTACTTGCACGAAAGCCATCCAATAAAGGCTGAATAATATCATCAGCAATTCCCATTGAACCATCTGTTTGTGCTTCCCTTAAAATTTGTTCAACTTCTTTGCCTAACTGTTGTGCTTGTTCAATATTACCTGCTATTAATGAGTTGATAGCTCCCTTGATTTGAGGATTTAGTCTAGCTTTTAGTGCATCTAACTCTGATTCATTCAATTTGCTTTCTAATACTTCCAAATTAGTTAAAAAACTAACATTAATCTCCAGCCTATTTAACTCTTGTTCTAAAGCTTCTTCTGTTTCTTCTCCCTTATCAATTTTCTCCTTAACCGCTTTAAATTGCTGTTCTAAATAAGCAAAAGCACTCTCATTTTTAATATTTGCTGCATTACCACGCAATTGAACATAACGAGGATAAAGCTTAACCTGCTTTTGTGCTTTAGGATTTTCCATATCCTGTGCTAATCTTCCTACCAGAATCCCCACAAGAATCACAATTAAAGCAAAAATAGGTGCATCTCTTACTACTACAGTCGCATTAATTTTGACAGGTTCATCAGCATTTTCCAATTTAAATCGTAACGTTCCTTGATAACGATCTGGTGATAGTTGATTCCCATTAATTTTTAAATCAATAAATTCAACTTTTTGAGCTTTTAACTCTTGTTTAGGGACAGGAAAAAATATATCATTATTATTAACAGGATTGCCCGTTTTTTCCCCTTGCATTACTACCGTAGCATCAGTTAATTTAACAGGAA
Organism: Okeania sp. SIO2B3; assembly: GCF_010672525.1. Classification (GTDB taxonomy): domain Bacteria; phylum Cyanobacteriota; class Cyanobacteriia; order Cyanobacteriales; family Microcoleaceae; genus Okeania. Next base: position 9,777 of record NZ_JAAHGH010000034.1, read on the forward strand.
TTAAAGTTTGATTATCCAGTTGTACCGTCCATTTATCCTGTACCACACCATCCGGTAATAACCAAGTTGCTAACCCACAACTGAGAAAATTTTGACAACGAACCACTTGGAGATTTAAGTTGTCAGAAACAGGAACAACATTAGGTTCAGCATCAATATTTAATTCTAAAGGAATTTCTAAAGGTTTACCTTCCGTTTGTCCTGAAAGCATAAAGTTAAGCTTACCCTTATACTCACCAGGATGAGTAATATTATTCACCTTCACTCTCACATCACGGGGTTGACCGTCACTTAAACTTATTCCAGTAGGAATTCTAATTTCACTACGGTCAATCACAACACTATCATCATCGGTATTATTGAGGTCAGAAGGAAGTAGTTGTAAGTCCTTAATTTCACCCCCTGTCACCGTCAACCGCACATTACCGCTAAAAGAAGTAGTGTCCTTATCCAACGTTCCCTTGATAACTAAAGGAGTATCCCCCTCATCAACAGTAAGACGAGGTAATTCCGCAGCTAAAACAACCCCTGATGAAGTAAATATCAGGAAAATGCAGCTAATAATGACAATGAAACGTAACAAAGACTTTTTCCTCCAATCTTCATCTGCTAATCTTTGAATTAATTTTCTCTAGCTACTCATAAAAACCGGAAAATTTGTGGAGCGAATAGGTATATTTTTCAATCTCTTTTTTGGGTAGATTTTGCCAATTTTTGAACTTTCTCTAGCGGTAAATCTAAATATTCAGCAATAATTTCTAAACTTAAACCTAAACGGATCATATTTTATATAGCTTTTTATTGAATTTTTTGCTCACCAATTTCTTCTCCCTCAGCAAAAGCTTATTGATAAACCTTAGTTTGTTTTAATTCACTTAAATCCAACATCGCTTCAATCTCCTTTCTAGTTTTTTGAGGTAACTTATAGATAATAATTGTTTCAATTCAAACGATTAAATTTTGTTGAATCTTTGGCTCAGTAATTTCCTCTTTAGCTTGAGAAATTAAAGATTTAGCCAAATTAATAGCTTTATTTTCTTCATATTACCAGTTTAACAACTCCTAATTTTGCAATTATAAATTTTCTAAAATTTACTCAATAACTTTTTGAGCTAATTTAACATCAGCAGAAGCAAATAAACTGTAAGTTAATCCTCTAGGATCTAAATGTTCTCGTAATAAACTTTGACGAGACTTAAATAAAGCTTCTCCTGCAGGATTTTGTTGTAAGAAAGATTGGAAAAAATTCAGGATAAAAGCATCAGCTAACTTCTCTTTTACTTCACATTGCGTACCAATTACACCAGCAGCACCTCTGTCACAGAAAAATTGTAGTAAATTCTCAAAATTATCAGGAGTATAATCCGCAGAATCACAAGCATTTAATACTACTAAAGATTGATGCTCCTTAAAGTTAACATTCCAAGCATCCAAATCAATTAATTCAATTTGTTCCCCATCTCCCACTTCTAAATAAGGAGTACCAAAATCATCACTACCTCCGTGAGTATAGAAATATAATATATCTGCTGGATTATTACTATCAGATAAAGCAGGCTGAAGTTTATCTAAACTATCAATCCGTAAGAATTTAAGTAAATCTTCAGATGCTAAAGTGTGTAACTTTTCCCAATGATTATTTAACTGTTTAAAATCATTAAAAACTATCGCTTTAAACTGTAAAGGTAACTGATTCCGAATCAATAAAGGTAAAGAATGTTGAGGTGCAGAAGTATGAGGAGTAATTTTACAAGGTAACTGTTCAATAATATAACGATAACCCCAAAAACTATGAGGACAAACTACCCTTGCTTCCTCCTCTGTGCCATAACTAGGACAATCTTCAGGTTTTGAACCATGTTCCTTCCATGTGGGACAAAGTGTAATTCTTCCCTCACGATACTTTTCAATTTTACGCTCGTAAAGTAACTCCCAAGGAACACCTAATTGACTCGATAAAGGTGCTACTTGAATAATGGTTTCCGGTTCTAAATCAACCTTTAATTTATCACTTCTGTCTACTCGATTTTCCTGTTTAGCTAACCCCGGTAATAAAGCTAAATAAAACTTTCTTCCGATAGCTGCCAATTGACCTAAATGTTTGGTTAAAACACCTTCTGTACTACCAATTGTTCCTGCATAAGCATTCATACTTTTAACTAATTGAGTTCTTAATGCAGCTAACATTTGAGTTAAACTATCATCAGTCAGTCTAGAATGTTGACAACCTAAATCTTTTCCTGTGGTATCGTAGAACCTTAAACCAATACGATTATAGTCAATATCTCTTTCAGTTACTATAGTTAACCTGCGAGGTTTTTCCTTGAAAATTTTCAATTCATCAGGATTGAGAATTGCGCTACGAGTCCAAGTAATATAAGCATCTTGCACCGGAAAAGCTGATTCAGGTGCAACATCTCCCGAATGTTGAACTACATAAACTTCAACTCTTTTTGATTGTAATAAATGTCCATGAAATAATAAGTCAATATCAATAGTTTGTCGTCCAGTACGAGTAAGGAATATTCGGAAATCAACAAAGTCACTATTACCCTTTTTTGGAAGTTGTAATTTCTGTTGAGGGGAATCAACTCTAACATCAAAAGAATTAACAACCACATCCATTTCTAAAGATTCTTCTTTTTCATAAAAAGGTATAAGTAATTGTTCTGGAATGCTTTTTTTCGGTGAACAAATACCCCAAAAATCACCAACATTTACTTTCAAAATATAAGATACAGAAGAGAAATTGTGGGCTCTATTACCTAATGGTCTATGTAAAGCTAAAGGTTGATTTGTTTCAATTAACTCTGTATTATCTAATGTATAGAAACCTGTATTAATATAACGAGGTTTAGTTGCAGAAAATTCATCTAGAGCAAATTGTAATCGTTTAAGAGAACTTAAATTAAGAACTAATTGAGTAGGATCGCCAGATTTTAAAATTGTACTTGCTGCAACTATAGTAGGTGTAATATCAGGATTATCATCAGGCTCTACACCAAAAGTAACAGGTTCAGAATCTCCATAAGTTAATTCTGTTTCTAGTTCTTCCCAAGTTGGTAAAAATTCTGTAGGTATTTCTTCAACTAACTCTAATTCTTTTTTAATTGTTTGAAAATGCCAATTTAATTCCTCATTTTCTTCTACAATTGTCATTAAAGTTTCTTCAATATCTTCCCAATATTCAGGGCTAGTTTCTAGAGCAAAGCCTTCGTTTCGTAAGGTGTCTAATTCATCCTCAGATAGAGGATTTTTCAACCTTCGTAAAGCCAACAAAATGATCATAAGTGTGTTGGTAATGCTTAAATTTGTCATTTGCTCTTGATCTAGCTACAAAGTATTTCAACAATTAACAATTGTAATGATATTATTGCAATTACCAACCACTATGGAGTATCGGATTTTGATGCTATTTCAGCCAGTGCAGCTTCAGTAATAACTTTTCGTATCCATTCACTACGGTTGGGAAGCGATCGCACATAAGCATCAATTTTTAATGGCAATCTAATACCCATACCAGGACCCAATCTTTCTTCATCATTTTCAGTTTCTGATATCCATTGTCCTTTCTCGTTTTGGTAGATTTTTCTGCTCATTTTTTTTCTCAAATAGCTCTAATTAGACCTAACTAGACTATAACCGAAGCGCACGCCTGATTTTAATTAAAGCAGATTATCAATATACACAATAATCATAAATAAATTCAATACTATAACAATGCAACCGAAGCGCACATCGGTTATAATTTAATTATAGAGGAAAAACAAATTCTCTACAAAAACCAAAAGGGACACCACCACGCACCGTCCAAAGCTTGTGTGATGTCCCGCCCCCTAATAAGACATAGGAGAAATCTAATGATAGCACAAATACAGAAAAAAAGGCCAGCCCCACCTCAACTGAAGCTAGTCGCACCACCCGTACAACCACCTCAAAGCAACGATAATTGGCTTTATGACGGGACTGATGATGCTTGGTTGTATACAGACTACTCTCAAGCTCCTTACAACATTTGTACAGAAGCAAGCACTACTGCCTATAAACTCCCACAGTATGAGGAAGACTTGGGATGCTATGACTGGTCAACTCCTGTGAAGACATCAGAACAAATCTGGCAGGAAGTAGACGATTTCATAGCATCAGGTTCTCCAGATGATTTCGACGAATTCTAGAGAGTGATCCATTACAGCCATAGAAGCTACTATTACTGCTTCTATGGTTTCAGTAAAGTTAGTTTAACCAAATAATTAACAATTGTTAATATATTGCTATTATATCTACAGGAGGTGATGATTAATGTACGGATGTCAGCAACACTTAGTAAAAAGTAGTCCAGAAGTAATGGCAACTATTGAGTACCTATGCACAGAAGCTAATAAGCTTACTAACTGCGGGATTTACTATTGTCGTCAAATGCTATTTAAAGCAGGACGCTTTCTGTCTAAAGCTGAACTAGATTTTGAGTTAAAAAGTAATCCGCATTTCAAAGCTATGAGGTCAGCTTGTGCCCAACAAACACTGCACTCTGTAATTGAGTCCTTCAACTCTTATGCTAGATTAGCCAAGATGTTTAAATCAGGTGAACTGACACAGAAACCAAAACCACCAAAATACCGTAAAAAAGATGGTTTAACTGTTGTTAGTTACCCGGCGCGTTGGGTGAAGTTGGTTGATGGTATGCTTAAGTTTCCTCTAGGTAAGCAAGTCAAGATATGGTTTGGTATTGACCATTTCTTATTACCAATGCCTAATAACTTAGATTTTAATCAAATTAAAGAGTATAGGTTCGTCCCTAGAAATAATTGTTTCTATCTAGAGTTTGTTTATGAGCAATCCAAACCAGAAACAGGCAATCCTATAGCAGAAAACGTTTTGGGTATTGACCCTGGCTTGAGCAATTGGTTAACCTGCGTGAGCAATGTAGGTAAGGCTTTTATAGTTGATGGCAAAAAGGTAAAATCTCAAAATCAATGGTACAACAAGCAACTAGCCCAAATCAAATCAGGTAAGTCTGCTGACTACTGGGACGATAACTTAGCAGCTATAACTGAAAAGCGTAACCGTCAGATGCGGGATAATGTGAACAAAGCAGCTAGGTTTGTTATCAACTGGTGCATTGAGCATCAAGTAGGCACAGTAGTTTTTGGGTGGAATCAACGCCAAAAAGATAGTATTAACATTGGCAAGAAAAATAACCAACAGTTTGTTCAAATACCAACAGCCAAGTTAAAAACCAGGATAGCTGAATTATCTGAGCAGTATGGGATTAAGTTTGTTGAAACTGAGGAAAGCTATACGAGTAAAGCTAGTTTTTTAGATGATGATTTTCTACCGACATTTGGTGAAAAACCCGAAAGGTGGAAAGCATCAGGAAAGCGTGTAAATCGTGGCTTGTATCATTCAGCAAAAGGTCAAGTTATCAATGCTGACTGTAATGGTGCAGCCAATATTATCAAAAAAGTAGCAACACAGCTAAGTATGGACTTAGCCAAGGTTGGTAGAGGAGTTTTGATGCTCCCACAACGATATAAGTTAGATTGTCTAACCAAAAAATATCGTAAGCAGTGCGTTGCGTGGCAATAGCGCCCGCAGCCATCACATCCGCTTAGAATCCAGGGTGTTTTAACCCCTGGAGACATCAAGTAGAAGTTGGTGATATAAGACATTTTTTGGAGATTTTGGCTGACGGTAATTCGTTAGCTCTCTACGGGAACCAATTACTTAAGGAAGCACTGTGTCAAAAATTTTTTGATATGACCATCGCAGAAATTATCAATAAATTGAATCCCGAAGCTTTGAGCGGACTTACAGGTATTGAGCTGGAACGCATGGCAGATATAGCGGTAGGCCAGTATCCACCCACCAATACAGAATTAGTTCTGCTTGCCAGGGAGCTAAAAATCATTGGTTTGGATGCTCAGAAGCTTAGACAGATAAGGGATAGAGAATTTCCCAATTATGTTGATGATTAGGCAATCGCAACCAAATTAGCATGAATTACTCTTGAGCTTATACTAATGATTTTTGAATTAGCCACGGAGCAGTTAGTTGTTATTTTTTCTGATTTAATATTACTGATTAAGTAGTACTCTTGTCAACCTTTTTCTCAGAATATTTTTTGAAAAAATCTGATAACTCGTTGTAGAAATCAGCATAGAAGAGTAGTTTTTGGACATATACTGCTTCGGTAGTCAAATCTTTCCAGTTCTTGAGAGTGTTTCGAGCTAAACCTGTTACTTGCTCTAATTCCTCAAGACATTTAGCTTTGTATCCCCACTGTTCGGGGGTTATCCCGTATTTTCTGGGGACCCATTTCGCACAGTAGTCTTTTGGCTGCATTCAATTCCACTAATAAGGTACAGATTCATTATCAGCACTCTTATCAACCACTACTGGATTTACTCGAATCACTATTATGTACTTTTTCAGTATTAAATCCTCGTAAATAATACTAATTAGGTACATATTTTATTCTGGAGGAATCAAGCGATCGCCACAATTAGGACTTTTTCAAAGCTCAACTCACTTGAAAAAAATAGCTTTTGAAAACTAAATTTTACAAGTTATTTTTGAACTTTGAGAGCTTTTAATTCTGCAACTAAACTTTGCAGAACATCTAAATGCTCCACCTTAAAGTTAATTACAAACCCGTTTCCGTCCCGGCTATACCCCGGACAATTTAAGGCTACTCCTTCCTCACCATCTTCACAAGTCGTTTTTGCTGAAAATAGCCAGTCGTCGGGAGTTAAGGCGTAGTGAGTGTCCGTCCACGTTTTATGGTTTGACTCGGAAATTTGAGTAGTTTTGTTCATCAAGTACCTCCGTAGAGGCCCATACGGGCAACTCTTAAATGAGTTTGTCTGTATCTGGTCAAGATACAGTTGTTACGCCGTGGCTTTTGTGAGTCACGGTTTTGTTTTTATTTACTGTACCTACTTTACCCGTGTATACTAAATATGTCAATTAACATATTTGTAAAGATTTAAAAAGTCAAAAGAGTAACTTGGGTCATAATACTTATGTAGGGCATATAGGAGATTATGGCCATAGGAGGAGAAAGAACAAAAGCTTTTAAGGTAGATCCACCTGAAAGTGTACACGCTGATTTTAAAAAATTGGTACTTGAATATAACACCAATATGCGAGCTAGAGCTTTAGAACTTTTGAAATTGGACATTCAAAATTGGCAGCATGGCACAGATACCTTAAAAGAAAGTATAGATAATCAACAGGCAAAACAGGACTGTGCCATCGCTCTGGGATGTTGGAAAATGCTTTTGGAGGGTCGGGTTCCACCAGAACCCGAATTAATCAAGCTCTGTGCAATTTTTGATGCAGATGCAGCAGAACTAAGGGAAATGTTGAGACAGGCAATAGGAGGAAGAAGGATAAATGGTGTTTAATAAGGTGATGACCCCTGTGGACTACTCACTTTTAGGGTTGCATTGGGTGAAATTATCAAACGATTTGGTGGCCGTCGTAGGCTGCGATGGTGAACCATTGCCAGTAGATAAAATTCACTATCTTATAGATAATGCTTGGGATAAAATAGCTGACGCTTGTGCTGCTAAAGGTTATTCCAAAGCGTTATTGTATGCTTCAGATAATAGACAATATAAAATATTAGCTAGTTTAAGTGGGAGTAGTAGTGAATCACTACCACCACAAGAACCATCAGAAAGTTCAGAATTGCTTATCAATGTTCCTGAACCATTAATTACCTTACAATTACTGGAAGATTCTGATTTACCTACATATATTAATGCGATCGCTACTCAGAAAAAACTATATGCTAATCATACTGCTCTAAATGCACAAGGACAGCCACCTGAAATGTTTCTTCAGGGCAATGCTTATGACTTGAACGATGTAGAAGAGTTGGATTATCGCACCGCTAGAGTGGCGAGAAGTTGGTGGAATATGAATATCAAGCTTGGCGATGGTTTTTTGACATCGAAGCTGGTAGATTCAGATTGAAGCGTATGCAGTTTCACTCTAATTTCAAGCAGATTCAATTTTGTGGTCAACCTTGGTTGGGTCAAGTTTTGGAAGCTGTTGAAACAGGTGTTACAAGACTGTAAGGTAGTGAGCGATCGCTAAATTAACCAAGCGATCGCTTCAATTTAAAATATTCTCTGATGGAAGAATTATCACTGCATGTAGTGTCTTTGCCTAAGTCCTGATATTATGAATATATATTACAGATGGATACAAAACGAACTGCGGACTCTATCAAGCTAGATTTTATTTTAGAAACTATCAACTGCAAGTTACTAGAAACCAAAAATCCTCCTTTAAATACTGCAGAAATTATGCTTCTCCAAGGTATCTGGGATAATAAGACCTATAATATTGTGGCTGAAGAGGCAGGTTACAGCTATGGTTATCTAAGTAGTGTCGTTGCTCCTGAGTTATTTAGACGAATTTCTGATATTATTGGTCAAAGGGTGACAAAGAAAAACTGTCGGATGCAACTGCAAATATGTCTCATCCCACAAGCTACCTCAAAAAAAAATGTCCGACCTCAACATTCCGAAAAACTTTCTATCAGTATAACACAACTAATGTCACCAAATTTTCCGAGTGGATGTATTTCTCTAAATTCCCCATTTTACATACAACGATCTGATATTGAGAAGCAAGTGTATGCAGAAATTGAGAAACCAGGAGCATTGGTGAGAATCAAAGCACCGCAGGAGATGGGCAAAACTTCCCTTATGTTGAGGGTTATAAGCTATGCAGAAAGATTGGACTATTGCACCGTTAACTTAGACTTACAACAGGTAGACAAAAAAATTTTGAGTGATGATATCAACAAGTTTTTACGTTGGTTTTGTGCTAATATTGCTTATCAACTAAACCTAGAGCCAAACTTAGATGACTATTGGGATGAAGCTCTTGGGAGCAAAATTAGTTGTCGTCTATACTTCCGCAACTATTTATTACAGTCAATTAATTCTCCCCTACTTCTAGCTTTAGATGAAGTCAATCATATTTTTGAGTATCCAGAAATAGCAGAAGACTTTTTTCCTCTATTGCGATCGTGGTATGAGGAAGCAAAAAGACAACCTGTGTGGCAAAAACTGCGTTTAGTGGTAGTTCACTCCACTGAAATTTATGTACCTCTGCAACTGAAACAGTCACCTTTTAATGTGGGGTTACCAATTCAGTTAGGTAGTTTTAGCTTAGAAGCAGTTTTGGAATTAGCCCAATTTTACGGGATCAACTGGAGTGATGGAGAAGAAGCACATCTTTTGATGGCAACCACTGGAGGACATCCAGCACTGGTGCATCTGGCTATTTATCATCTGAGTCGAGAAGATGTAACAATGAGACAATTATTAGAAACTGCTGCAACATCTACCGGAATTTATGCCTATCATTTGCGACGTCATCAAGTAAAGTTGGAAGAGGAGCCAGAATTAGCGATCGCTGTGCAAAATCTTGTCAATACTAATGAACCTATATTATTAGAGCCTATTATTGCTTATAAGTTAAGTAGTATGGGGTTAATTAAGTCCGATGGAAATAAGGCCACATTAGCTTGTGATTTGTATCGACAGTATTTTGGAAGTCAACAATAACCTTTTAATAATTAATAATTAACAATTAATAATGGCTTTTTCTTACAAAAAAAGGGCGAGGCTTTAAACCCAATTTTTCAGTAAAATTACTCCCATCAGAATATTGTTGCCTTCTTATGTTACACTACGGTCGAATCTTAATTCTGCCATGGCCAATTTTCAACTTATTTATTGGTTTATGTCGATTAAATGGTTAATCTAGCCCACTTTAGTACAAATTTTTGCCTAACCATATTTTTGAAGTCAGTTAATTGACCTCAAAAACGTCTTATTTCTGTACGAAGTCTTATTTCTGTAAGAAATAGAGACAATTACTCACTTTAAGCACATTTTTCCTAAGAGGTAGTAATAAGTATGTTTAACAATGTAGCTAATGGGAATAATATATCATTACCAGGGATGCGTTTAAAAGATGCTCCCCTAGGAAATGGTTCAACAGACGATCGGAAGTATCAGATCCTGATAGTTACAGAAAAAAAGGATTCTGACGATATTAACCTAGGATTAACAAGAACACTATATATAGGTACAAAAACTGAGTTAAAAACTGCGTTAAAAACTGCGTTAGAAACTGCGTTAGAAACTGCGTTAGAAACTGCGTTAGAAGAAAATATTCGTCTGCTTGATGATATGCCTTCTAAAGGAATAGACATGACAGGCGTATTTTCTAATTTTCAAAGTTTGTCTGTAACAGACGAGATAGTAGGTCAATATAATTTGGTGCGAAGACTTTATCAATCTAGAAAACTATCTCAATTGATTGCCAAGTCATGGCTCCCAGAGAATGATATTCAGGAGCGGCTAGAAGGGCAAAGTCAGGGATATAAAAATGATGGATATTATACACATGATGATAATGTTAAAAGATTGAGGGTTATCAGGAAACTTTTTCTTACTGGCGACCAACCACTTGATATTAATACAGAAGTAAAACTTCTTCCTGAAGATGCTTCTGATACTGATGAAGATGCTTCTGATACTGATGAAGATGCTTCTGATACTGATCAGAAATGGGCACAACTAAAAGGAGAGCCTTATGTTATAGCGCCAGATCAAAGAAATTGGGATGGTATTTCTTTGAATCTACTGTTTTGTGGACAAGCTTATTTACTGGATGAAGACCAAGGAAAATATATACCCCTATGGGTTCCTATTCTTTCCACTTATGAAGCGTGTTCTTTCTACAGTTTATCGATAAATCCGGATAGCTTTACAGGCACGATAGAAGAGATCAAACAGAAAGGTATAGCCAATCCTCGGCCTCCTTACTACACAGCATCAATTCCTTATCCTCCACGCCCTAATTTTGGTACAGATAGTGAAGCTCAGAATTATCACAATTCTATGGTAGAAAAATGGGCAAATGCAAAGGACATCTCAGATAAGACGGAAGATTTACCATTTTGTCAAAGACCTTGGGATGATCAAGCTGGAATCCAAGTCAAATTTGTTACTTCTCCTTATCCTTATGTACCAATGAGTTGTTCTTGTTGTTAATTAGTTGAGATTTGTGAGTACAACCTGTTTGTGTGAAAAGTCTTAGGGTTGCAGCGAGTCGCTGCAACCCTACATAAAAGGATAATGTCGTTCCGAGCTCTTGCCAGGGAAGTTGGCCAATGTCCACAGAGAATTCAGTTAGAGATTATCATAGGTTATAAAGTATAACCAACAGTTACTAACTCTAACTATGAACGTCAAAATTGATTACGAAATTATTAGTAAAATCTATGAAAGTGCAAACTCATTAATTTATCGAGCTATTAAGACCGATAAAAGTCCTATTATTTTAAAAATTCTCAAGGAAAACTACCCGACAAAATCAGAGCTAATTAGATATCAACAGGAATATGAAATTACTAAGTCTTTGAATTCAAATCGCATCATTAAGGCTTATAATATACAGCGACATGAGAATAGTCTAGCAATACTTATAGAAGACTTTGGTGGTAGTTCTTTAAATCATCTAATGTTGGAAAATAAATTCAACTTAGAAGAATTTTTAGTTATTGCAATTCAAATCACTGAGAGTCTAGCTTCTATCCATGAAGCAAACATTATTCACAAAGATATTAATCCTGCTAATATTGTTTATAACCGCCAAACTAAAGAACTCAAAATTATTGATTTCGGTATCTCTACTCGTTTAGCTTGGGAAAATTCTACGATTGACAACCCCAATCTCCTAGAGGGAACTTTAGCCTATATATCACCGGAGCAAACAGGTAGGATGAATCGGGGAGTAGATTACCGTACTGACTTTTATGCTTTGGGTGTCACCTTTTATGAATTACTAACTCATCAACTACCATTTACTACAACCGATCCAATGGAGTTAGTACATTGTCATATTGCTCAACAACCAATACCTCCTTCTGAGAAAAATTCTGAGATTCCCCAGTCAATTTCTCAAATTGTGATGAGATTGTTAGCTAAAATTCCAGAAGCTCGATATCAGAGTGCTTGGGGATTAAAAGCAGATTTGTTAGCTTGTTTACATGAGTTGCGAACTAAGGGTGAGATTGCAGATTTATCCCTAAACTATCACGATATTACCGATAAGTTTCAAATTCCCCACAAACTCTATGGTCGCGAAGCAGAAGTACAACAATTATTAGCCACCTTTGAACGAGTGAGTCAAGGTGCAACTGAGTTAATGCTTGTTTCTGGTTATTCAGGAATAGGTAAATCAGGTTTAGTCAATGAAATTTCTTACCCAATAGTACAAAAAAAAGGATATTTTATCTCTGGTAAATTCGATCAATATAAGCGAAATATCCCCTATGATTCTCTAATTCAATCATTTCAAGATTTAGTTAAGCAGATACTAACAGAAACTGAAATCCAAATCCAAACTTGGAAGAAAAAAATTTTAGATAAGCTTGGTAGTAATAGTCAAGTTATTATTGATGTAATTCCCGAATTAGAACTAATTATTGGCAAACAGCCACCTGTACCTCAACTTAGTTCAAGTGAGTCAAAAAATCGTTTCAACTTAGTTTTTCAAAAATTAACTGGTGTTTTCAGTCAACAAAAACATCCCCTCGTTCTTTTCTTAGATGATTTGCAATGGACAGATTCAGCCTCTCTAGAACTAATTGAAAAACTAATCACTAATCCAGACAGTCAATACTTATTAATAATAGGAACATATCGAGATAATGAGGTAGATGCAACCCATCCTTTAATGGTTGCTTTCGAGCGGATGAAAAATCTCAAAGTCAAGATTAATAATATTATTCTTCATCCATTAGGAATTGATCATATAAACCAATTAGTTGCCGATACCCTGAATTGTTCACTAGAAAGGTCAAAACCTTTAGCTAAATTGCTGCTGAATAAAACTCATGGCAATCCATTTTTTTTAATTCAGTTATTCCAATCCTTATCTCAAGAAAAACTGGTCGTTTTTAATCCTTCTGAGTCTAAAAATAAAGAGGAATTCTGGGAGTGGGATATTGAAAGAATTGAAACAGTGGAGATAACAGATAATGTAGTTCAATTAATGCTCAATAAAATTAATAAACTTGATGATTTAGCAATAAAAATCATCAAATTAGCTAGCTGTATTGGTAATCAGTTTACTTTCGATATTCTCTGTTTTATTAATAGCAAACCTTCATCAGAAACAGCAATTGAACTGTGGCCAGCTCTCCAAGAGGGTTTGATTTTACCTTTAAACAACGCCTACAAAATTCCTCTAGTTCACAGGGAAATTAAGTCTATTGAAGAGCTAAATTATATTCGTTATCAATTTTTACATGACCGAGTTCAGGAAGCCTCTTATGCTCTAATTTCAGATGACAAGAAAAAAGAAATTCACAAAAAAATTGGCGAATGGCTTCTAGAAAGAACTAAAGGAAAAGATTGGGAAGAAAATATTTTTGAGATTGTCAACCACTTAAATATTAGCAGAGAACTCAGCGAAACTCAATCAGAGAGAAATAAGTTGGCTGAATTAAATTTGAGAGCTGCTAAAAAAGCTAAAGCAGCGAGCGCTTATAAATCAGCTCTCCAATATGTAGAAATAAGTCTTGAACTCTTACCATCAAATAGCTGGACTGAACAATATAATTTAACTTTAAATATTTATGTAGAAGCTGTAGAACTATATTTTTTAAATACTGATTTTCCAGAAGCAGAAAAACAAGCTGATTATGTTTTAAAAAAAGCCAAAACTAACATTGAGAGAGTCAATGTTTATGAATTTAAAATTCATTCGTATCTATGTAGGATTAAGTTTAATGATGCCATAGAAACTGCAAAAGAAGTTTTAGAGGAGCTAGGATTTCCTCTTCCTGAAAAACATATTAAATCTCAGACGTTACTAGCAAAGTTTAAAAGAAAATTGTCATTAGAAGGAAAGCAAGTTGAGGATTTAGTAAATTTACCAACGATGACCGATCCCTACAAACTTGCAGCTCTGAGAATTATGCTTTCTATTAATGCTATTACCCATATTGCAGCTCCCTCCTTGCATGGTCCTATTTTACTCACGATAATCAATTTCTGTATTGAATATGGTAATTCATCATTTGCAGCAGCAGCTTATGTTTCTACTAGTTCTCGTCTAATTGAAATGAAAGAAATTGATTTAGCGTATCAGCTTTCTAAATTATCTTTAAAGCTTTTAGATAAATTCAATGCTAATCAATTCAAAGCTAGAATTTGTTTGGCATTTAATTCTTGTGCTAGGTACTATAAAGAGCATATTCGAGGAACAATAGAACCATTGCTTGATGGAATTAATAGCGGTATTGAAACTGGAGATTTTGAATTTGCTAGTTATTGTGCAATTAATTATTGTTTCCACTCATTTTTGGTAGGAGAAAATCTTGAAGTAGTGAGAAAGAAGTATGATGATTATATTAATTTAATAGTCAAGCTAGGACAGAGTTATGCAGTTACATATACTAAAGTATGCCTGCAAATCGCTTTAAATTTTTTAGGACAATCAGAAAATAAATTAAATTTATTTCCTGAAGATTTTGATGAATTGAAATTGCAACAAAATTTAGAAGAAATAGGAGATGGTTCTACGTTAAATGTTTTATACTTTGCTAGATTGTTACTGCTTTATTTTTTCAAAGACTTTAATAATTCTGTTGAAGTAGCAACAGTAGGAGAAAAATACGAAGAATATGCTGGTGGTCTTATTACATTTTCTCAAAATAATTTTTACTATTCTTTAGCACTCCTCGCTGTTTGTATTGATCGGGATAAAACTAAGCAGGATATATATTTAAAAAAAGTTTCAATCAATCAAAACTCTATGAAGTTTTGGGCTGAAAATGCTCCAATGAATTTCCAGCACAAATACGATTTAGTAGAAGCAGAAAAGGCAAGAGTGCTAGGAAACTATTGGCAAGCAGAAGAATTTTATGAAAGAGCAATTCAAGGAGCAAAAAAATATGAATTTATCCACGAAGAAGCCCTAGCTTACGAACGAGCATCCGAGTTTTATTTAGCAGTAGGAAGAGAAGAAATTGGGAAAATTTATCTCAGAAATGCTCATCATTGTTACATCCGTTGGGGTGCTAAAGCTAAAGTCAAACAATTAGAATCAGAATATCCCCAGTATTTATTAGAAATAGCAAATAAAACTAAATCAAAAATTATTGATACAAGTAATTCTACCTCTGAAACTGATGGAGAAATTCTCGACTTAGCTACAGTTATTAAAGTATATAACGCAATTTCTGGTGAAATAAAACTGGAAAATCTTCTGCACAATTTAATGAAAATTGTCATTGAAAATGCTGGAGCGCAAACAGGCTTTTTAATTCTCAACCACAAAGATAGTTGGGTTATTGAAGCTCAAGGAAAAATAGATAGCGATGAAGTTACAATCTTACAATCAATTCCTATCGAATTTGTAGACCCAGAAACATCAATTCCGATTTTACCAACCACGATTATCAATTATGTAGCCCGCAGTCAAGAAAATATCGTTCTCAAAGATGCAGCTCACGAAGGATTATTTATTAATGACCCTTATATTATTGCCACACAAACTAAATCAATTCTCTGTATTCCATTAATTAATCAAAGTCAATTAAGAGGAATTGTTTATTTAGAAAATAATTTAACTACAGACACATTCACAACAAAAAGAGTCGAACTATTAAAAATATTATCCGCTCAAGCTGCAATTTCCATCGACAATTCCAGACTGTATCAAACTCTAGAACAAAGAGTCGAAGAACGCACAAAAGAACTGTCTCAAACCTTAGAAATTCTTAAAGAAACTCAAGCAGAACTTATCTTTGAAAATGAGCTACTAAAAACTGCCGAATCTAGCTCTAATTTTGATTATCAAGTAGGAGGAAGTTTGCCGATGGATGCTCCTACTTATGTAGTCCGACAAACAGACCGCACTCTCTATCAAGCCTTAAAAAAAGGTCAGTTTTGTTATGTTTTGAATCCCCGACAAATGGGTAAATCTAGTCTTATGGTGAGGATGATACACCATCTCAACCATGAAGGATATCATTGTGCTGCTATAGATTTAACCAGCATCGGTGGTAAAAATATGACCATAGAACAATGGTATAAAGGATTAGCCGTCGATCTATGGTGCAGTTTTGATTTAGTAACCACAGTTAATTTAAAAGCTTGGTGGAATGACCGATTAGATATTTCTCCCTTACAAAGATTCGATAGATTTCTACAAGATATTTTATTAGTTGAACTGAATAATAACGAAAGTCAACCTCCAAAAAAAGTCTTCATTTTTATTGATGAAATTGATAGTATTTTAGGCTTAAAAATTCCGGTGGATAACTTTTTTGCCATGATTCGGTCTTGTTACAATAAACGAATGATTAATCCCAAATCTAGATATCAGCATCTCACCTTTGCCTTTTTTGGGGTAGCAACTCCTTCCGAATTAATGACTGATATTAGGAGAACTCCTTTTAATATCGGTAAAGCAATTGAATTAGAAAGCTTTAAACCACATGAAGCACAACCTTTATTATTGGGAATAGCTGAAAAAGTTAGTAATCCTCAAACTATTCTTCAAGAAATATTAAACTGGACTGGAGGACAGCCTTTTTTAACTCAAAAACTATGTCGGTTTATTCGTGATTCAAAAATATCTATTCCTGTTAATGGTGAAGCAGAATGGATAGAGAATTTAGTACAAGAAAAAATTCTGACAAATTGGGAAGCTCAAGATGAACCGGAGCATTTAAAAACGATTCGCGATCGCATTCTTCATAGTACACAGCAAAGGAATAAACTACTGCAATTGTATAGACAAATATTAGTAGAAGGGTCGGTAATGGCAATTAATAGTCCAGAAGAAAAAGAGTTGTTGTTGTCGGGGTTAGTGGTAAAGGAAGGGAGAGTTATCAAGGTTTATAACCGTATTTATGAATGGGTATTTGACAGTAATTGGGTAGAGATGGCCGAGCTTGCTTAGGGGATAAAATTCTACAATGTGGCCGCATTAATGAGGCTTTCAGTAAATTTCCGGGGACGATATAAAGTTTATATAAAGTTGTCTAAAAAATCATATAAAGTTTATATAAAGTTTATGGATTGTGTTTTTACTTTTGGTGCAAGTATATTGGTAACAGCTCAGAGAACAACACTCAAAACAAGTTTTTTCTTTGTGCGATCGCGAAATTCTCTCAGTCTAATTAATTAGTAATTCTGAAGTATTCAGAGTATAAAGTCTGAGAAGAAATTGAAATTGAAAATGGAGATCAACCAGTGAAATTTATGTCAATAAAAAGAATGAAAAGCCTACAGGCTAAAATATTATCCCTAGCTTTGTGTCTAGCTATGCTATTAGGATTGCCCGCGAATTCTTGGGCAGATGCAGATGTTGTAAGAGAAGTTTGGGATGAAGCGAGGCCGTCTAGTATTTATGATGTGAAAGTAGAAGGAAGAAACTTAAGTTTTAGCTATACAGTACCCAAAAATGATGTTCCTGGTAAAGTATATATTTGGGAAATAACAGGATTAGATTCAAATAATGGTCTTTTCACGTCAAAGCTCCCAAATTCTTTTGGATATGACTTAGGCGATCAAAATCCTGCTAATCCTGAATTATTGAATAGGATCACTGGAACCTTTAATCAGACAATTAATGAAGTTAATTTACGAGACGGAAAGTATTTAGTGGTAATTACCTCTAATAATGATAGAGACTATGCTACTAAAAATTTAGCTGCAGCACAACTTTTGATTGACGGAAAGCCTGTTCAGTCATTTGATAGCACAATAGTATTGGCAGATCAAGACGACGATGATTTGTATTTTTATACAAGCGTCTTGAGTCCTAGTGTGCTAAATCAATCTAATTATTCCTATTCGCCAGGAAGATACACAGTTACAGTGAGTAAAGATGGAGAATATAAAGATGGTAAATTGTATACTATCTCTTCTGAGGACAATGATTTCATAAATTATAATTTTGTTAAGTTTAAAACCAGTAGGTTAGACAAAGGTGAGAATTACGCCGCAGAACTATATTCCGTTGATAACGATAGGGATGGGACTCCCGTGGCAGAGTTTTCGTTCATTTACTAGGTTTGTTTATTGGGATTAGTTAAAACGAGTTCTTGTTGCTTTTTCCATAAGCTTAGACATTTAATTTTAAGCTCATAAACTAAAGCGTGATTTGTGTTAGTGCCTGACCTTGTTAATTTTTTAAAATCTAAGTTGACTTTTAAAATTTAAAAAGGTTGGGTTCTTTTCTTTAAAGTGCTGGCTTTTGTTCAAAATTAAAAAAATAAATGAGGATTTTTATGCTGAAAAAAGTAAAAAGTTTATATATGACAATATTGTGTTTGACTTTGTGTCTCACTGTTTTGTTAGGAGTGACGTTGGTATCGGAGGCAAGCTCTAGTTTGTTTGATTGCGAAAAAGAAGTTTCCTTTTCAACGATAAAAAATTTAGAAGTGCATCCAGATTCTATAGAATTTGATTATATACTATCTGATGATCAGAATCAAGGAAGATTATATATTTGGGAAATAACTGGAGAACATATTTCAGATTCAGAAAAAAAGTTTGAAGAAGGATACCCTTTTGAAGGTGATTTCCAGAAAAGGGTAAATGGAAGGATGGAATATAAGTTTGTCTTGAGTGGGGAAAAGTGGGAGGAAATGAAAGAAAAATTCGATTTAGATAGATTGAATTTAGTAGATGGAAAATATATAATAGGAATTACCACACAGACATCTGAAAATACGACATCTGAAAATACTTTGTCGGCAGCGCAACTTTTGATTGAGGGAACACCTGTTGAGTCGTTTGATAGTTGGCTAGTAGTAACAGATTCAGATGTAGTAGCAAATTCAAATAAGCAATATACAAATGTATATTATAGTGTTTTAGATCCTAGTGTATTAGAAAAAAAGTCAGAGGCTGTTGAACAGAATTCTCAAGAAGAAAAAAGTCGGACTTTTTTAATTTCAATAGATAGCGATTTTGTACCAGTGGGTGAAAAAGAAGTACCTTTTTATGCAAGTGGCGATTTAATGCAGCGTGGATTTGTTGTTTTGGAAACTGATAGCTTTAAGAAATATCAAACATACGAGGTAAAATTGCATCCAGATTCAAATTCTTTTGAATATTCTGCAAAATATACCTTAAATTACTTATAAATTTGTTTTAATTAACTAAAGTAATATTTAATCAATATTGCTTTAGTTAATTAAATAAAAAATAAGATAACTTTTCTGGCTTTTAAATCCAATGATTTGTTATTTATGATTGACCATGTTGTGTCCTTTCTCCAGGAAAAACTAGACACCTACATCAAAATAAAAATAGGAGACCAGCTCACTTTTGCTGAGAATGAAGGGAATCGAGTTGTCACCTTGCTTGAGAATAAAAATGCCAAAGAGATACAGTTAAAAGAAGGGATTATTACTACCTTATTAATCAACCTAGAAGAAGAGTATACTTTTCGTTCTGGTGCAGCTTATGAAAGGATGCCGAATGGAGGTCGTGTAGATCAAAAAAACCCTAATCTTTATCTCAACTTATATCTTCTTTTTGTTCCATATTTTAATAATTACAGTTATTCTTTGAAGTTCTTATCTTTAATTATCAAATATTTTCAAAGTCATAGGTTGTTTGACCACCATAATTCTCCAGAACTTCATCCAGAGATTGAAAAGTTGACTATGGAATTGGTAAATTTGCCTTTTACTGAACAAAGGGAGGTGTGGGCAGGTTTAGGGTTACCTTATTTACCTTCTGTGATTTATAAAGTAAGAATGGTTGTTTTTACAGATACGGATACTGTAGAATCTGTTTCTAATATAACTGAAAAGAAAGTTGTTCCTACAAATGTTTAATTTTCGGTCTAAATAGGTAGGTGCGAATAAATGTCACTATGTAACGAAATGTTAAAGTAGTTGAAACCCTTGAAATTGCTTCCTTCCGCTCCGCTCCAGTCGCAATGACGTACTTGTAAATTTTTTCACCTATCTACTTAAATGAAGTCTAGATTATGAATTATAAAAAGCTATTTGAGTTGAGTATTTTGCACGAGTATTATGCTAATAAGTTGTGTTCAGACTTCATTTTAGAGCCAACAATTGAATGCAGGAAAATATTAAGTGGTCATCGTTTGATTATTAAAAATAAAGTTAATGGAATAGTAATTATTACTCCTGTAAATCCAGATGATGAAAATAAACCCCAGATTGAGCTTGCTGAGGATTTGCAATTCACTTTTGTCTTAAAACTTAAGAATCCTAAACTTCTTAATTTTACAGAAGGAAATTTAAAAGGTAGTATTTTTTTCAATCTTCAAGAGGAGCAGGGAGAGAATGATTTGAAATGTCTTTCTTTTAGTAATAAAAGTCAACTAGGAGTTGTACTATTAAAAGAAGGATTTTTACTCATATCATTTATAGAATTAAGCATTCCACAGGAACTAGAAGAAGCTTTATCATTATTGTTAGAAGTATATGTAGTTTTATCCTTAGCTGAAAAATTACTAGAAAAAACAATCGAATTACCCGAACAATACTTACCAGAAGGACTGAAGGAGAAAGTCATATTATATGAAGACTTACCAAAAGAAAAACAAAAAGTCTTATCCCTGGCTCAAACATTACTAGAAAAACCAACCGAATTAACCCAACAATACTTACCAGAAGGACTGCAGGAGAAAGTCATATTATATGAAGACTTACCAGACGAACTGAAAAATAAAGTCATATTATATGAAGGTTTACCACATGAAAAATATGAAGTTTTATGCCTTGCTAAAGAATTACTAGGAAAAGAAAAAATCAAATTATCTTATGAAGATTTGCCAGGAGGAGAGATTGTTTGGGGTCTCGTGATTATTGATAATAACTCTTCTATGTCTACTAATTTGGGTGAAAACAGTGATTATCAAATTACTTTTAAGCCAAAAAAACAAAAGTGGCGTTATTACTTAATAACTAATTTGCCCAGGGATAAATTATTATTGATAAAAGGTAGACGAGAAGAGATA
This sequence comes from Okeania sp. SIO2B3, assembly GCF_010672525.1. GTDB lineage: Bacteria > Cyanobacteriota > Cyanobacteriia > Cyanobacteriales > Microcoleaceae > Okeania. The sequence continues at coordinate 30,834 of NZ_JAAHGH010000034.1, forward strand.
AGTTTTTCTAGTTTCCAGGAGCTTCAATCTGGAGACCCAATGTTAAATATTTTTGAGCAGCAATTTTCAGATAAGCAAACTGTGAAACGTTTTTCTGAATCGACTTCAGAAATTCCCTGTCAGGAAATGGGGATAAAAAACATTGCGCTTTTAATATCTACAATCGAAAAGGGTGCATCTCAAGAAAAAAAAACATTGGAAGAATTAGAAGTTTTGATAGAACATTTACCTAATCCACCGAATGGTAATATAATTCAAGTACACAATGAAGAGACGGTTCGGTATCAAGTAATTAATCTACTCAAAAACTTCTAAAATTTTCAACAAATACAAAAAGCAAAGTACAGGACAAAATTATGGTTACTTCTTATAAAACTCCTAATGTTTATGTTCAGGAAATTTCTACATTGCCTCCTTCAGTTGTGGGTGTCTCGACAGGAATTCCTGCTTTTATTGGCTACACTGAAAAAGCTCAAGATGGAAAAAATGATTTGACAAACAAACCTACTTTTATTACTTCTTTGCTTAATTATGAAACTTTTTTTGGAAAAGCAAAACCGATTGATTTTGAGTTACATACTAATGCTGAAGATGAATTAACTGATTTGACTATTACAGAACCCACGTTTTTAATGCATTATGCTTTGCAGATGTTTTTTAACAACGGTGGGAGTGGTTGTTATATTGTTTCCGTTGGTGTATATAGTGATGGTGATGATGCTAAGAAAAAAATTGATTTTGAGAATGGTTTGGCAGCTTTAATGAAAGAAGATGAACCTACTTTAATATTGTTAACTGATGCTGTTAATTTGTCTGAAACTGATTATTACGACCTTTGTAAAACAGCTTTGGCACAATGTAATAAATTACAGGATAGGTTTGCTATCCTTGATGTTCAGAAAGAAGAAGAAGAATCAGAGAAAAAGACAGGAGAAGAATCAGAGGAAAATACAGGAGAAGAATCAGAGGAAAATATAGGAGATGTTGGTAAATTTCGAGATGGAATTGGTCAAGAGTATCTAAATTATGGTGCTGCTTACTACCCTTATTTGCAAACTTCACTGAATTATTATTGTACAGATGATTCTCCTGTTATTTATTCTTCTGTTGAAAATGGCGAGTTTGAAAGCACAACCGGGCAAGGACTAACAGTTAATTATAAGGGAAAAAATTCAGATAAACCGAAAGTATATATTTCTATTGAGAGTTCTATAAGTAAGTCTGTAATTTTTTATATTTCGGGAACTAATAAAGAAATTTTAGTAATAATAGTTCAAAACAATCCAACAACAGTGTCAACCATTGTTGAGGAGTGGGGCAGTTTCAGTGATCAAAATCAAAATAATTTTCAACTTATTGATAGTATTGATAGTTCCGAAGAGACCTCTAGTTCTTTTACTGAAGACAAGCAAATAGTATTAGAACCTGTGGTAATGAAATATTACACAACACCTGATGGTCTTATAGTTAGTCATAAAAGTATTATAGTTAGTGGAGAAGAAAAAGAAGACAATCCAACAGTAACTATTAAAGTTGTTGCTAGTGGGGATATATCTATTGTTCCTAGTGATGCTAGTTTACCTGATGGCACACTACCAAACATTATAATAACAGTATTGAGTACGTCAACGGTACAACAAGTTATTGAAGAATGGAACAAGAAAAAAGAAGGAGCATCACCTTCTTTTGACGATTGTGGTTTTAATTTAGATGTAGAAGCAGGGAAGGAAGACAAGACTTTAACACCAGTTGAATCAGAGGAACTTTTAGAAAAATCAAAAGAAGTAACTGTCTCATATACTTTATCAAATTTCAAAACCAACACAGGTTTGTACAACAAAATTAAATCAGAAATATCTAAAGAGCGAGTCATCTTACCTCCTAGTGCTGCCATGGCAGGAGTTTATGCCAGGGTAGACCGAGATCGAGGAGTTTGGAAAGCACCTGCAAATGTGAGTTTATCCTCAGTCACAGCTCCCACAATCAAAATTACTAACGAAGAACAAGAAAATCTCAATGTCGATGCTAATGGAGGTAAATCTATCAATGCTATTCGTTATTTTACAGGCAAAGGAGTTTTAGTTTGGGGAGCTAGAACATTAGCAGGTAACGATAACGAATGGCGTTATGTACCAGTGCGCCGACTATTCATTTATGTTGAAGAGTCGGTGAAAAAAGCTACAGAATTTGCAGTTTTTGAACCGAACGTCAGTACAACATGGCTGAAAGTCAAATCTATGATAGAAAATTTTCTAGAGGGGTTATGGAGGCAAGGAGCGTTAGCGGGTAGCACTGCTCAACAAGCATTTTTTGTGAATGTGGGACTGAATACAACCATGTCATTACAGGACATCTTAGAAGGACGGATGATTGTAGAAATAGGTCTGGCAGCAGTGCGTCCTGCGGAGTTTGTTATTCTGAAGTTTTCCCATAAATTACAGGAAGCTTAGTTGATTTCAATTAAGACGCGATGTTCAACTTTCTATGAAGTAATAAGCGTTTCTGCTTTTTTGGCGGAAAGTCTGGCTCTTAAAACTCCCGGAACCTCACTGGTTGGAAAAAGTTGCACACGGCGTAATTAGGATCTGGTGAAAAAATTGGTTGGTGGGAGTAGGACACGGAGACGCGGAGATGGGGGAGAATTTTTCTGCCTTATGCAGCCTAAAATCCTAACTTTATGCAGCTCTTTAGACCGAAAACCTTGCACTTTTTTCGCTGCTTAAAAGCTAAAGCATTTACATATAAAGGCTTTTAAATTTATTCAGCAAGCGCTAATTCAAAGTAGACAGGACTTACGCACCAAGCGCCATATCTAATTTGCCCCTACAGATGGTGTATAATTCCGTGTTTTGTGTAAGTCCTGAGTAGATTTCGACTTTTCCTTATTTAAAATTTATTTCTAGAGTAGGTGAAAACACATTGTATTTTAAATATAAAAACTTAGGAATTAATCATGGAAAATTATCAAACTCCTAATGTTTATACTAAAGAAAGTTCTACTCTTGCTGCTTCGGCTATGGGTATTTCCACAGCAGTCCCCGCTTTTATTGGTTATACTGAAAAAGTTGTTCAAAGTGACGGTGAAGATTTAACAAATATACCTACTCGAATTACGTCACTTTTTGAGTATGAACTTTTTTTTGGAAAAGCCGAACCTACCAAGTTTAAAATTCGGCATACTCCTGATGCAATTTCAATTACTAATATGGCTGAAGTTGCTCAGATTAAATATTTGATGCATTATGCTTTGCAAATGTTTTTTAATAATGGTGGTGGTGTTTGCTATATTGTCTCTATCGGGACTTATAGCGACGAAGACAAAAAAAAGTATGATTTTTTGGAAGGTCTGGGTGTTTTAAGCAAAGAAGATGAACCTACTTTGATTCTGTTGACTGATGCTGTCAATCTACCGAATATAGCAGATTATTATTTTCTTTGTACAGAGGCTTTGAAACAGTGTGGTCTATTAAAAAACAGGTTCTTGATCTTTGATGTCTGTCAAGGCAAAGAAGACCCCTTGTTTGAAAAGATAGAAAGTGTCGATAAATTTCGAGAAGAAATAGGTGGTGAAAATTTAAGTTATGGTGCTATTTATTATCCTTATTTACAAACCTCATTGAGTTATTATTATACCGATGATTCTGTAGTATTTGAGTCTTTTTATTATCAAAAATTTGAACGTGAAATTGATGTTAATGCTTTTGTAGTTACTTATGTCGGTATAAATTTAGACAAACCAAAAATACAGATACTCGTCGATGATAATTATGGGAACAGAATCGATTTTGATTTTGATATTTCTGTCAATAATTCGCGAGTTTTGATAATCAAGCTTCAAAAATTGGTAATTGCTTCGGAAATTGTCGCAGAATGGAAAAAAGTTATCAATAAAAATAATTTTGACATTTTGCAGAGGGGTAATGGTAATTACACAATGTCCGATGGTATTGGTTATGTAGGTGAAGGACCCGTTTCATTATCACTTATAGTGATGAGGTCTTATGTGACATCCCCTAATGGTCTTTTGGTTATTCATGAGGGCGTAGAAGAAAAAATACCACAAATAACTATCCAGTCTGCTAAGAATTTGACTGTTGATTCTTCATCTTGGAAGATGTTTATAAAAGGGAATTGTGAGGACATGACTGTACAAGGCATTCTTGACAAGTGGGAAGAGGAGCCTCAGTCTAAAAAAGAATATTTTCAATTAGAGAAAAGTGGTGACGGTAGTGATTCTTTAAATTATTTAGATGATGAGCCTATTGATGAAAAGTGGTCTTTGTCTGTCCCATTTTTGTTGTCTGACTATAAGAATCAAACATTTTTTTATAACAAAGTCAAATCAGAAATGTCTAAAAGGCGTGTCATTTTGCCTCCCAGTCCTTCAGTGGCAGGAGTTTATGCTAAAGTAGACAGAAATAGAGGAGTCTGGAAGACTCCTGCTAATGTGGGCTTGGTATCAGTCGTTGTCCCTACAATCAAGATCGGCGATCGAGAGCAAGAGCTTCTTAATCTAGCAAGTGCGGACAAGTCTGTTAATGTGATTCGCTATTTTGCTAATCGAGAAATTTTGGTTTGGGGAGGTAAAACACTAGCAGGTGTCAGTAGTGAGTGGTGTCATGTCTCAGTTCGACGACTGTCTATCTATGTTGAAAAATCATTGAAAAGGCTCACAGAGTTTGCAGTCTTTGAACCGAATCTCAGTAGAACTTGGTTAAAAGTCAAGTCTATAGCAGAAAGTTTTTTAGAGGGACTATGGAGGCAAGGTGCGTTGTCGGGTGTTACTTGGCGAAAATCTTTTTTTGTAAATGTAGGACTAGGTACTACTATGACAAAAGAGGATGTTTTAGAAGGTCGGATAAATGTAGAAATAGGTATTGCGGTGATTCGTCCACTAGAGTTTATTATTCTTAAGTTTTCTCATAAACTACAGCAAATGTAATTTTAGTTATTGGTTACGATTCCCCTAAATCCCCCTTGCAAAGGGGGACTTTGAAGAATCTTCCCTTAAAAAGGGGACTTTTTGTTGGCTTTTTAAGGGGGGTGGGGGGGATCGTAAATCTACCTTATTAAACAGAAAAATACTACATTAGAAAAATCTGAAAAAATTAGTTAAGTAAAACATTAAACTATGGCTAAAGTTTATAAAACTCCTAACGTTTATATTGAGGAAATTTCTACATCGCCTCCCTCAGTGTCAACTGTATCTACAGCAATACCTGCTTTTATTGGTTATACTGAAAAAGCTCAAGATGGAAAGAAAAATTTAACGAATAAACCTACTCTAATTACTTCTTTATTGGACTATGAAACTTTCTTTGGAAAGGCTGGAACGGCTGGTTTTGTTGTTAAGGCTATCGAAGATGAAATTTCCGTTGAATCAACTCCTCAATATTTAATGTATTATGCCTTACAAATATTTTTTGATAATGGTGGTGGTAATTGTTATATAGTTTCAGTTGGTTCATGTACGGGAACAAAGGATAAAAAAGATTTTGAGAATGGTTTTGCTGCTTTAGAACAGGAAGATGAACCTACTTTAATTTTGCTTACAGATGCAACTAATTTATTAGAAGAAGATTATTATGACCTTTGTCAAAAGGCTTTGGCACAATGTAATAAATTACAGGATAGATTTAGTATTTTTGATGTTTTAAATGGTATTTCTTATCAAGAAAATAGACAGAAAATTATTGATTTTCGTGTCAGTATAGGTCAAAATAATTTAAAATGCGGTGCGGCTTATTATCCTTATTTAGAGACTTCGTTGAAATATTTTTATACCGACGATTCTGTAACTGTTAGGGTTGAAAAGTCTTATTTTGAATTAAAATTCCAAGGTTTGATGGTTGATTATATTGGTAATAATATAGACGAATCTAAGGTAGAAATCGTAGTAAATGACTCGTCTGCTCCAAACAATTTAGACTTCGATATTACCGATAATAACCTTTTGTCTATAAGAATTAAACCTGACTCTAAAGATATTACTGTAGAAAACATAATTGACGCTTGGAATAAGTGGAAAAGTGATTTTGACTCCACAGGTTCACAAGACTCACAAGAGCAGAAAAAAAATTTTGGTATTAAATCTAGTGTCAATACTGTAAGGCTTCATTCAATGCCTTTTACTGCAGAGTTTCAGTTGCTAATTCAAGGTCTCGTAATTGGTTATAGTAAAAATGATCTAAATGAACCCTACCCCAGAGTAGAAATTTCTGAAGTCGAAAACGGTGATTTTTTACATGGCGTTGAAGTTAAGGTCAATGAAGTCGATAATAATATTTTAGAAATAAAAGTTAATTCACAGACTAAGATAACTTTTGGAAATATTATTGATGCTTGGAGTAATGTAGATGTAGAATATCGTGGTAGTTTTAGTATTGATATTCTTGAAGGTTATGAAAGAGAATTAGAATTCAAGGTAGTGGTAGAGAAAGATCTTTTAAAAAACACAGACAACAATCCTGAAAAATATTTTGTGATAGTCCAAAATATGTTGTTTACTGCTCTTTCTTATAGGAAAACTGTTTTTATCAAGAAAAAAAATGATCTCCAAGATAAAGATGATGTATCTCTTATTGTCGTCACAGAAAAGAAAGATAGAATGTATCCAGGTGATTTATGTATAAGTTATAAAGATGGAGTGACGGTGCAAGATGTAATTGATAAAGTAAACGACGAGGGTGTAAACATTGGTGAGTATACCATTGCTTTAGATCCAAGTTTAGATTTTCAGTCAGAAAAAGATTCTGCTTTGAGTCATCCTCTCACACCAACAGAAGAAGGAGGGGAAGGATTAACAGATATTCCAGTCTATGAATTAATAATTGAAGGATTATTGATTACTTACGACGAATATGAAGAACTTGGAAATGGAAACAAACCTAAAGTAAAGATATCTAGGAATGATTATGGGGAGGAAGAAGAAGACACTATAGACTTTTCTGTTAATGATCTTACTTTAGTAATAACTATCAAGTCTAGAAGCAATACAACCCCAGGTGAAGTGTTTACAGAATGGGAGCTTTGGAAAAAGGATGCAGCAAATAATCCTGAGAATTTCAATATCACGCTTCCACCGGAGCAGGAAACGGGGTCAGATACTTTTATTTCACTAGATTCAACACGGTTTTTAGATTTCAAAAGGATTACTTCTGAGTTTACAGTCGAAGGTCTAAAAATCATTTATACTGGAGCTGATGATTCTAAACTTCAGCCTAAGCTACAAATTATTGTAAACAAAGATAATGATATAGGTTTTGAGCCGAATCAAGACGATGAAAAAGACCTTTTGGTGTTGGTGATAAAAATTAAAAGAGAAGGCGATACAAGCGTACAAGAAATTATTGAAGCGTGGACTATATGGAAGAATGAGGAGAATAATCAGGGTTCTCCTTTTGACATTAAAGCAGGTAATATTCAAGCCTTAGCAACTACTCCCTTAAAATCGTACTTTCAATCAACGGTTGAAGGTCTGAAAATCAGTTATAGTGGGTTCTCATCAGATGAACCTCAAGTACAAATTGTCAAAAATGATATTGTCGAAGATGATGATACCGATGATGGTACTGATGATATAATTTTTGAGCCTATAGCTCAGATTCTAACAATAAGAATTAAATCAGAAAGCACAACTGTAGAAGAAATTGTTACAAAATGGGGTGAAACCCCACTGAAGGATAGTGCTGAAAATTTTGACATCAGGTCAAGTGGTAATAATGATAAGATTGTTGGAGAAAAAGAAGAAACACTTGCTCTTTTAAAATCATTATTGAAGTTCTATAGAACAGCCCCTAATGGTCTTATAGTTACTTATGAAGGGAGAGAGGATAGGAAGCCTAAAGTAACTATTACCAAAAGTGATAAGAATTACATATCTTTTGACATTACAGATTTAACCCTAGAAATAATAATCAAAAAAGATGAGAAAACGACTGTAGAAGAGATTGTTGAAAAATGGGAAGAGCAAACCAATAAAAAGAATTTTGAGATTAAGCAAGATGGTGATGGTAGCGCTGATGTAGTTCCATTATCTATCCAAGAATTAACTGATTGTCCTTTATATTATTATAAATTTGAGGATACAGATTTTTATAATAAAGTTAAAACAGAAATAGGCAAAGAGCGAGTTATATTACCTCCTAGTGCTGCTGTAGCAGGGGTATATGCTAAAGTAGACAGGGATAGGGGTGTTTGGAAATCACCCGCTAATGTCAGTTTAGTGTCAGTAATAGAGCCTACAATTAAAATTAACAGTGAATTACAAGAGAATCTCAATGTTCACCCTACAGGTAAGTCTGTGAATGCGATTCGCAGTTTTATAGGTAGAGGTACTTTGGTTTGGGGTGCGAGAACATTAGCAGGTAATGACAATGAATGGCGTTATATATCCGTTCGCCGACTGTTTAATTATATTGAAGAGTCGCTGAAAAAATCCACAGAATTTGCTGTTTTTGAATCTAATAACACCATTACTTGGCTCAAAGTAAAGTCTATGAGTGATAATTTTTTGGAGAGGTTGTGGCGACAAGGAGCGATCGCTGGTGGCACTCCCGAACAAGCTTTTTTTGTCAATGTAGGATTAGGTACAAGCATGACACAACAGGATATTTTAGAAGGACGGATGATTGTGGAAATAGGTATTGCAGCAGTTCGTCCTGCGGAATTTATTATTCTTAGGTTTTCTCATAAATTACAGGAGGCGTAATTTCAGTTATCAGTTATCAGTTATCAGTTATCAGTTATCAGTGGCTTTGTTCCATGAAGGTGCTAGAAGCATTATGAAATACAGGACTTACGCACAAACACCATATATGGTAGGGGCGAATGCCATTCGCCCTCTACAGATAGTGTATTATCTAGGAGTTTGCGTAAGTCCTGAAATAAATATTTACCAATAAATATCATTAATGCCAAAGTATTGTACTGCAATAATTCCAGGATATTCTTGCAACAAAGCCGTTATCAGTTATCAGTATATCCAGAGATTAGTTGGTGACTTAGAATGCAGAATATGGTTTTTTTATATTCTCTAGAAGAGAGGGCGAATGGCAGTAGAAGAGAGGGCGAATGGCATTCGCCCCTACTAATAAAATTAACTAAAAAGGAAATTTTTTTCTTTAGTTTTTTGGTAAAATTAATCGTAAGATTCGGTAAGACAAATATTCAAATCAAGGAAAAATAAATCATGGCAACTACACCAGATCAAATCAAAGCTAGTTATCCTATTCCAGTGTTTTACTATCGAGTCACCATAGGAGATGATGATTCCCACGCATTTTCAGAAGTGTCGGGACTAAGCATTGAATACGAAACTATTACCTATAGGGATGGCTTAAGTTATAAAGAAGGGGCAAAGTATATGCCGGGATTAGATACACCTGTTAATTTAACTCTCCAAAAAGGTATTGTTAGAAAAGATAGCTATTTGTTGAACTGGATTAATACAATTAACTTAAATACTGTAGAAAAGCGCGATATTAAGGTTGATTTATTAGATGAAGCTGGTGAAGCAGTTGTTTCTTGGACTGTGCTAAATGCTTTCCCCAAGAAGTTAGATGCACCATCATTTAATGCTACTAGCAATGAAGTTGCTATTGAGAGTTTAGAATTAATGGCTAGTAGTCTCAGAGTTAACTATCCAGGATGATTTTAAAATTATCCTAATAATATCAGGAATTACGCAAAACTTAGGTTATTAAAGTTATTACAAGAATAGGAAACAATCTTACAGCGGATTCCACTTTGGTGAGGTACATCTACGCGAGCAAGATGCCCGCACTTGCATTCATTTAATTGTTAATATCTGTACTTCATATACTTGGAATCTGCTGTAAATCTTGGTGTTTTCTTTAAATGCGCAAGTCGTGGATACGAAGTAATTGCCTGAAAATTTTGTTAATGGAAGTTTTAGGCAAAATATCTAACTTTTAACTTTTTTTCTTAATATTATGGTTGGTAGTTTTATCGTTCCTCCAGAGACTACTTTGACAGAAAATCCACCTCTAGGGTTTCATTTTATGGTTAATTTTTTAGTAGGTGGAGTTGTTCCTAATCTTTTAGATATTCGCTTTCAAAAAGTATCTGGAATTTCTGCGGAAATAGAAACAACAGATATTCGAGAAGGAGGGGAGAATATATTCAGACATCGTTTGCCAAATTACGTTACCTATAATAATCTAATTTTAGAAAGAGGAATGGTAATTGGTTCTCCTCTAAATGTGGAATTTAATGTTGCTATGAGTACGATGGAATTTGCTCCTAGCAATGTGTTAGTTATACTTCTGAATGCAGATAGTATTCCTGTTGCTGGTTGGTTATTTCAGAGAGCTTACCCAGTTAAATGGAGTATATCAGATTTAGATGCTAATAATAATGCTATTGTAATTGATACAATGGAATTAGCTTATGCCAGATTTCAAAGTTTAAGGATTTAGTTATGCCTGTAGAAATTAAAGAATTAATTATTCGTGCCAATATTGTCAATAATAATGATGAAAATTCAGAATCTCAAAGTGAAGAAACTACCGGACAGAAACAAGAAATTATTGCTGCTTGTGTGGCAGAAGTTCTAAAAATATTGGAACGTAAACGAGAGAGGTAAAAAAATAGATAATGATTAAAAATCCTTTTAAATTAGAAAAACTCAAGATTAATGTTTATGACAAAGCAGCTCGAAGTGGTGCCCCAAAAGACACCTTTGAAGTAATGTTTAATCCCGAATCATATTCCTTAAGATATGAAAATGTTTTTCAAGGTTATCAGGGGATTAATACTAGCGGACGTATGGCTAGATATTCTCTCTCTAAACCCCAAGAATTGTCTCTGAAGTTGATTTTAGATAATACAGGAGTAACAAGTATGGGAATAACAAATTTATTATCTTCGGGAGAGAATGATGTTTATAAACGAGTCCAGAATTTTCTGAAATTAACTACTGAGATGGATGGAAACATCCATGAGCCTAAATATTTGAAAATTGAATGGGGAGACTTAAATTTTAGTTGTCGCCTCCAATCACTTGAGGTTAATTATACTCTTTTTAATCGCAGCGGACAACCTACTAGAGCAGAACTAAATACTGTTTTTGTTGCAGATATAGAAGATTGCAAACGGGTTAAAAAAGAAAATAAAAATTCTCCCGATGTATATCATTCTAGGATGGTTAAAAGTGGAGATAAATTGCCTTTGATGACACAAAAAATTTATGGCGATCCTGCCTATTATATTCAGATTGCTAAAGTTAATAATCTCAATAATTTTAGAAAATTAAAAACAGGTATGAATCTGAAATTTCCTCCAGTTAAAAGAACCCAAAAATAATGGAAAAACATGAAAATGAAAGTGTCGTTACAGCAACAGTTTTGAGTGAAGGATCGACCATAGATCCAGAATACAGTATTATGTCAATTGATATTATCAAAGAGGTGAATAAAATTCCCACGGCTCAAATAATTCTCTTAGATGGTGATGCTGCAAAACAGGAATTTGCTATTAGTAACACGGATTTTTTTAAGCCTGCTAAAAAAATTGAAATTCAGCTTCGTTATGAAGGTGAAGTTGCAGAGGAAGAAATAGTTTTTCAGGGAATTGTAGTTAAGCACTCCGTGCAAGCAGATCGATTTGGTTCTTTACTTACTATTGATTTAAAAGATGCAGCGATTAAACTTAGTACGGAAAGAAAAAGTATTGTTTTTAGAGATATGAAAGACAATGAAATTATCGACAAAATTATTAAAAAAGCAGGGTTACAAGTTAAATCTAAAGCAACTAAAGCAAAGCACAAAGAAATGGTGCAATATTACTGCACCGATTGGGATTTTGTTTTATCTCGTGCTGATGTTAATGGTAACTGGGTTATAGTTGATGATGGTAAAATTACTGTAGAAGAGCCAGATTTAAGTGGTTCGCCAAAACATACATTTGAATATGGTAAGAATGAGATTTATGAATTAGAAATGGAAGCTGATATTCGTCATCAATATGGGGAGGTAAAAAGTCACGCATGGGATATTAAAAATCAGAAAGTCTTAAAATCAGTAGGTAAAAAATTTAATCTTAAGCAAGGTAATTTAAAAGGAGATTTATTATTATCAAAAGCTGTTGGTGGAGACAAACTTAATCTGACAAGCATAACTCAAATAGAGGAACAAGAAATACAAGCTTGGGCAGATGCAAAATTATTAAAAAGTAGTTTGTCGATGTTAAAAGGTCGTCTAAAAGTACCTGGTTTTGCCAAGATAAAACCAGGAGATATGATGGAAGTTGCTGGTGTTAGTGAACGCTTCAATGGGAGTACATTAGTAACAGGAATTCGCCATCAAGTTGATGTAAAGGGTTGGCAAACTGATGTACAATTTGGCTTATCTGCTGACTTTTTTGCTCGACCAAATAACGATATTCTTGATACTCCAGCAGCAGGATTAATTCCAGCAATTAATGGTTTGCAAATGGGGATTATTGATAAGTATGAAGCAGACCCAGATAAACAGTTTAGGGTAAAAGTAAAAATTCCATCAATTGAAACGGATGGTATTGTTTGGGCAAGATTAGCTTCTGTGGAATCTGGTAATAAAAGAGGTATTTTCTTTAGACCAGAACCTGGTGATGAAGTGATTGTTGGTTTTATTAATGATGACCCTAGACAAGCTATAATTTTAGGAGCTGTACATAGTCAAAAAAATGCTTTACCTCCTGGTTTTGAAGTAACTGAAAAAAATTATAAGAAAGGCATTGTGACTAAAGAATCATTACAAATAGTTTTTGATGATGAAAATAAGTTAATTGAAATTAGTACCCCAAAAGGTAATAAGATTGAATTATCAGAAAAGGGTAAAGGAATTAATTTAAAAGATGAAAATGGTAATATGATTACTATGGATAATAAAGGAATTCAGATTAAATCAAGTAAAAATATTACAATTGAAGGTAAAAAAATTGAGATTAAAGGGTCAAAAGTCAATGTTATTTGATGCAATAAGGAATAGCTAAAATGTTATATCGTGACTGGGAACTAAAGAAAAGGGCTAATAGCCATTCGCCCCTACCCACTGTATTTGGCATAGCAATTATCGAATTGATGAGACATACCTACGATCCCCCTAAATCCCCGTTAAAAAGGGGGACTTTGAAGTTACCCCCTTAAGAAAAGCAGTAGGGTGAATCTAATATTTGTACCTCACAGATTGAAAAATTTCTATATTATTCGGTTGAATATTACTACCTATATTTATTGATTGAAAATATACAAAAAAAGGATGAGTAAACTATGGAAAAAAAACCTTTATTTTTAGGAACAGGATGGAGTTTTCCACCTAGATTTTATCAAGAGAAAGGAACAGTAGAAATGGTATCAGATGAGGAAGATATTCAAGAGAGTTTAGAGATTATTCTCTCAACTGGTTCCTCAGAAAGAGTCATGCAATTAGACTTTGGTTGTGAATTAAGTCAGTTTATGTTTGAGGAAATTACTCAAAGTTTAATTACTAGAATTAGAGGTACAATTTCCGATGCTATTTTGGACAATGAAACTCGCATAGAAGTGAATGATATTAGTATTGAAGAAGGAGAAGAACAGGGACTATTATTAATTGGTGTGAGTTATACTGTGCGGGCAACTAATACTAGGTCTAATATGGTTTATCCTTTTTATCTGAATGAGGCTCAATAGCTGAAATATGATAAAATAGAAAGAATATTCAATCAAAATTACTGAGGAATTATGATCGAGACTTCAGTCTTTTAACAAGCAATTGAAACAGTTGAAAAATTGTCTTTAGAAGAGCAAGAAATATTAATCGATACTCTTCAAAAGCGATTGTATCAACAACGAAGAAGTATTATATCCCAAGAATTTCAAGAAATTCGCCAAGAATTAGCATTAGGAAACATTCTGAAAACTGATAACTGATAACTGAAATGACAACCCTTACCGATATTGGCAAACTAATCACAATAGACTCCCATAGTAATCGTCCTGTTATTACAGGAACAAGAACATCTGTTCGGAGAATTGCTGGTTTATATAATCAAGGTAACAATGCTGAAGAAATAGCTAGAAGATTAAATCAGCTAATAATTACGCAAATTTATGCAGCTTTAACCTACTATCATGCTAATCGTCTGGAAATAGACCAAGATATAGCTGCTGAACAAACTGCTTATGAAGAACTTGCTAAACAACATTATAGCGGTTTTCACACTGGTGAGGTACATCAACGATCCCCCTAAATCCCCCTTTTTAAGGGGGACTTCCGGTTCCCCCCTTTGTCAAGGGGGGTTAGGGGGGATCTCCTGCACCGTGTACCTCACGCTTACTGAAAAATGCTATATCAACAAACCCAACCTTAAGAATGACTCAAATTCGTCTATATTTGGATGAAGATACAAGTGATAATCACAATTGCCATTATAATAGAAAGCGATCGCTCTACAAAGTTAGCGATCGCTCTAATGGGTGGCAAAGGATGGTAAACTAAGCTACTATTGACAGCAAAATATTTTAAAAATACAAAAAAGAGGGATAAAATTATGGGAAATCTCGGTAAGCAACAAGTTAGATCTAGGCAAGTACCAAATATTGGTCACAGAAAGAGCATTTTTCAGGAAAGTAAATTTCCCCCGGTTGTTCAGAATGTTGCAGATACCTCAGCAACAACTGACTTATCAGAATACCGCAAACCTAAAACTGGGGAAATGATAGCGAATGTAATGGGAAATCTTTCTCAGTCAAATTCTTCACCGCCTCCAAGTTATATGGAGGGTAAGCAGTTACAAGTACCGAGGCGTCAGCAAGGGGAAGCTCATATTGCACCTGTACATCAGCTCAAAGCACCACCTCGGTCTGGTGTTTCTACGGTAGATATGGTTCAAAGAAAAACAAATGAGTTCACCCATTTGGCGCAGGAAGACAGTAAATATGAAAATTACAGTACAGGGACAATTACTAATCCAATAGTACAAAGAGTAATAAAAGGTAACGATCCTTTGGAAAACAGAATTTTAGAACCGGGAAATGAAAATGATTTACTATATGGCCTTACAGAATATAGAGGAACAACAATAAAACGGATAAAAGAGAGCGCTCGACAGGATAACAAACCTGAAATAGAAAATAGGAAAATGACAATAGATGATTACAATAAAGCAGTGGGCATCACTGAAGCTATAAGCTTATATCCACTTATGGGGATATATACGGTCAGAAAGGCTCTAGAAGATCCTAAAAAATGGAAACAATATTTGTCGAATTCACAACATGATTACCCAAAGGAAGAAGAGGGAGTACATATCTCTAATGAACAAAAATGGATGAAATTTCTTGTAGACGAACGCGAGAAAATAGGTCTATTTGATTTAGGTAATCGTACACCTCAAGGTAGAAAGTTTTTAATATTGCCAGGAGAAGCAACAGGTCTAAAGCTCATCAAGTCTAAAAAAAGGTTTGAAAAGAACATAGACGAGAATTTTAATAAAGAATTAACAGAAAAGCTAGTGCATAAATTATTAAGTTATGGAACAGATTATGAGACCGCGCTCAAGAAGTTTTCTGAATTAAACAAGAGAAATAATCAATTAGCGCAAGATGTGAATACATGGGTACAGAATGCTTTTTGGCGACGGACAAGCAAATTGGGAATTGACTTTGCAACAACCGAATCAGGATTAGATGCTAGGGTACATTTCAACCTTACATCAGGTAGGCGGAATGATAGAGGATGGAGTCCTGTTCCAGGGGGAATAATTAAAGATGTTGAAGAGGATCGAGGTAAGAGAAAGATAACCGAAAGTGAGTGGCGATATGCACAGAAGTTAATAAGAAATGACCCAAGTTTGAAAGAACGCATATTAGAATATAGTGAATATGAATAAAAATTGCGATCTTTGTGGTCTTAATATTAAAGCTAAAACATTATAATACTGTCCAAAAAATTATAGAAAAGAGGCAAAAAATTATGGGAAATCTCGGTAAGCAACAAGTTAGATCTAGGCAAGTACCAAATATTGGTCAGAGAAAGAGCATTTTTCAGGAAAGTAAATTTCCCCCGGTTGTTCAGAATGTTGCAGCAACCTCAGCAACTACTAACTTATCTGGATACCGCAAACCTAAGACTGGGGAAATGATTGCCAATGTAATGGGAAATCTTTCTCAGTCAAATTATTCACCGCCACCAAGTTATATGAACGGTAAGCAGTTACAAGTACCGAAACCTCAGCAAAGGGAAGCTCATATTGCACCTGTACACCAGCTCAAAGGACCTCCTCAGTCTAGTTTTCCTACAGCACAAGTGCCTCCGAATAAAACCGGATTACCAGATCGCCTCAAAGCAGGGGTAGAAAATTTATCAGGATATTCTCTTGATAATGTTAGGGTTCATTATAATTCGTCTAAACCTGCTCAGTTACAGGCGTTAGCTTACACTCAAGGGACGGATATTCATGTAGCACCAGGACAGGAGAAACATTTGCCCCATGAAACGTGGCACGTTGTTCAGCAGATGCAGGGAAGGGTGAAACCGACGATGCAGATGAAGGGAGTGCAAGTTAATGATGATGTTGGATTAGAGAAAGAGGCAGATATGATGGGACCAGCAGCAATTTTAAAACAGAATAATGTAGAGGGAACTACAAGAAGTATTTCGTTTCATTCCAGTGTGGTTCAAAGAATAGAGTTAAATAATAATGTAATTGTAAGTTCGTTTGATAGGTCAAAATTTGTAAATGAAGAAAATGCTATAATTACTACTTCTGCTACGCAGGAATCGTTTACTGGTGGGCATGCAATGATGTTTTTAGAAATATTAGATGAAGATAATTTAGCGAATACTTTTTTGATTCATTTAACTACTCCTGGTGATGGTACAATAAATGTTGATATAAAGCAACTTCAAATAGAGTATAATCCTTCTTCTGTTTCTTCTCTCTTTTTCAGTCGGCGTATTGAAGGTGAGTTAAGAATTCCAGCAAAAACTCAATCGTATGTAGTAGATCGTCAGAAAGGCTTTATTGCAATGGCTTTGGCTAGGCAAATTGGTGACGATCCTAATAATAGGTATATATTAAGTGGAAGTAAATTTTTGAATCTTAATCCGTTCTCAAGTGTTACGTATATGAATTGTTCTGATTTTGTTGAGAAAATTCTTAATGAAGTTGGTGTTTCTATTAGTGGAGGGATATTGAGCCGACCTTCTGTTGTATCTGAAAAAGATACTAGAACAAATGAACAGATTTATCGAGAAGCTACAAAGTTGTGATTTTAAGTAAAAAGGATTGATAAAAAAAATTATGGGAAGTTTTTGTCGGCAGAAAGTTAGATCCAGCCAAGTACCAAATATTGGTCAGAGACAGAGCATTTTTCAGGAAAGTAAATTTCCCCCGGTTGTTCAGAATATTACAGCAACCTCAGCAACAACTGATTTATCAGAATACCGCAAACCTCAGACTGGGGAAATGATAGCGAATGTAATGGGAAATCTTTCTCAGTCAAATTCTTCACCGCCTCCAAGTAATATGAATGGTAAGCAGTTACAAGTACCGAGACCTGAGCAAAGGGAAGGTCATATTGCACCTGTACACCAGCTCAAAGCACCACCTCGGTCTGGTTTTCCTACAGCACAAGTGCCTCCGAATAAAACTGGGTTGCCAGATCGCCTCAAAGCAGGGGTAGAAAATTTATCAGGATATTCTCTTGATAATGTTAGGGTTCATTATAATTCGTCTAAACCTGCTCAGTTACAGGCGTTAGCTTACACTCAAGGGACGGATATTCATGTGGCACCAGGACAGGAGAAACATTTACCCCATGAAGCATGGCACGTTGTTCAGCAGATGCAGGGAAGGGTGAAACCAACGATGCAGATGAAGGGAAATCTGAATGTGAATGATGATGCTGTGTTGGAAAAAGAGGCTGATGTAATGGGAGGAAAAATCAAGGAATTAAGTAGTTATAGTGGCTACACGGTGCCAGATAGTTTAGTTAAAAATAATTTTGGTGTTGTTGGGCAACAAACTATTCTGAATATTAAAAATAGCTCTGAAATTCAGCGTAAAATAGTTGACAGTGGTGTTGGTGGCTCGCTGGAAGAAAATATGGTTGAAAATAAACTAAAAGAAAAAAATATAGATATAGAAGTGATTGGTGTTAAAAATTATTTGAGAAACAGAATTAAAAGCAGGTTAGATTTTACTCTAGACCAAATAATTGATCGAATAGTGAAAATTTCAGTTGATAATCATAAACAGATAAATCTTGATGAGAACTGTCACCAGTTTGAAACTGTGAATGAATATGTTGAAAGAACAGGTGTACGTACATTATACAGAAGTATCAGAAGTAAAGATGTTGATAAGGATAAATTTGAATTGAATCAAAAAGTATCCGTACCTGCGGAAATAAAGTTGCCAACATCTCCGGGAGAGCGGTTCAAGGAACTAAAAAATCTTCATAGGCATCCAATGGAATCGCACGAGTCCCCTAAAAGAACAAAAATAACTAATGAAATAGAATTGATACCTGGAGATTCTATGGCACAGTTGCTTCCTGCCGATCAGGTGAGTGGTTCATTTGCAACACAGTTTATTAGTACGTCAAGTAATCCTTTGGGTGCTATTGTTAATACTGTTAAGAATTGGGATTCAGGATCTAATCGGACTCGTATGAGACCTCTTAGATTTTGGGACCCAGTAGTCAAGATAGATTTAACTTATTTACTTAATCATCAGGACATTAGAATATATGATATGAAAGCAGACTATATTGAATGGCCGAACTTAAATACCACTGGGGTAGGAGTGAAGGCTAATGCTGAAGTTGATAATGAAATTTTAATCAGTGGTAAATTGCCGCCACAAGCGGTAGAAATTTATCGTGCGGAGCCGGGTAGAATTGCGCTTGATGTTCTTGAGAAAACTGCGCAGCCTCCATCTAGTTTACTTCAACTTAGTGAAATAAGTAGTCTTTTATGGTATGCTAGAGATTCTGAAGTAGATTATGTTGTTGATATTCTTAATTCATTGGTTGAAAACAATATTCTCAAGTGTAATCAAATAGTTAGTGAATTGAAGGGGGAAGATAAAAAAGATGATCCCTCTAATGCATTTATTTCTGCTTTAAAGAAGGTTTTAGGCAAGGAACGTGCACAGGAACAATTGCTTGAGAATGAAATTTATACTTAAATTTGATTTATATAGTACAGAATAAATTAAGAATAATTGAGCCATCGAAGGGATATTACAATCTAAATTTCATCTAGATTAAAAGGAAATTATTCCCTAATTCTTAAACTTCAGATAACTACCATTCCTAGTCAAATCAAAAAATCAAAATTAAATGTCTAGATTTATTCTTATAGATGGCGACAAAGCCAATTTTATTCCCGTCTTTGGGAAAGCAATAGTTACAGTAAGACCAGGTAGATTAAAAGCTAGTGGTAGATCCACATTAAAAGGTAAAAAAATCTGTGTGGATGGGGATGAAAAAAAGTTATCTGTTTGCGGATGTATGTACATTTCTCCTCCTTATGTAATTCCTGGAACTGGTACATTAAAAATAGCATCTTTAGGAATAGATCAAAAGGCTAGAAAAACTTATAGTGGTCGAAAAAAAGTCCTATTGAAAGGAAGCATATTTATAGCTAAATTTAAAGTTCAAAGTCCTGCTATAAAACCTCCTACTGCTCCTGGAGAACCTCCTACACCAGACCCCATGCGTCAATATTCAGGAATGGGAACTTTTTCCACAATTAATACAAAATGGCAAGCAACTTAATCAAATTAATTTTAGTCGATCGCGACTTACGCAGTAACATTTTATCTAGTGTGGGCGAATGCCATTCGCCTCTACGGGTGGTGTATTATTTAGTATTTTGCGTAAGTCCTGTTAATTAAATTTAGATTAAAATTTATATATTTATTTAAAACAAACTTGAAAATAAGTTTATAAATACGCAATTATTATTCATAATTTATCTTGAATTTAGTCAGGTTGTTATGGTTTAAAATTACTGGGAAATAGATAATAGTTAAAAGCCCAAAAAATTGCAGAAGATTGAGGAAAACTAATAAGTTGAAATGGGTATTAGCTGATGAGTGAAAATCAACAAAAAACTTTTCGGGATGGGGTGAGTCAGAGCGATCGCCTCCTGAAACAACTGAAACCAGATTATGTGGCAGTGGAGGAGCGCAGTCTGTCAGATTTCCTTAAGTTTGTACAAGAGTATGCTAAGAATGTCAATTATTATGATGAATCTAATAGAAAAAAGGGTGATTGGTCTAATTTCTTTCCTAGCAAAGATACCAAAGAAAAAAATGATAAAGATGTTCAGGATATGGTGGATTACATTGAGAATCCCCAAAAATTTCAGTCAGACCAAGAGACATTAAGGCAATTATATCAGGCTCATATTGAGAATCCTCAAAAGTTTCAGGAATATCAAGATAAATTAAGGCAATTAAGGCAATTATATCAGCCTCATTTAGTTTTATTATTCACATTTTTAAAATTATTAGAACATCCTCAGCAGCAGTTTAAAGACCTGACTGGAAGATATCTTGATTTTTATTATAAAGATGTACTGAAGTTAACCAAAAAAAAAGAAGTACCTGACAAGGTAAATGTAATTTTTGAGCTAGTTCCAGGTGTAGAAGAACATCTAATTAAAAAGGAAACATTGCTAAATGCGGGTGTAGATAGTCAAGGTATTGACCGTTATTATAAGATTGATAGAGAGATAAATGTTAATCAAGCTCAAGTAGCTAGTATTAAAACTTTATTTGTTCAGAAAAACGAATCAGATGAAATTGAAAATATTTATGCAAATTCTGTAGCTGATGCAGAAGAGGGAGAGGAAAGTGAATTACAATTAGAAAAAAGTTTTCAAACTTTAGGAAGTGATGATAAGGAAAAAAATAATACGCCAATAATTATCGGTTTTGCTGTTAGTTCTCCGGTATTATTTTTGCCAGAAGGTAAACGGACTATTCTTCTGAATTTGGAAGCAAAAGAAGAAATTTTGAATCCAGAGAGTATCCAAGAATTAATAAATACTAAGGTTGAACCTTTTGATATTTACTTGAGTAGTGGATTGGAATGGATACAACTTCAATCTTTTAGTTGGGGAACAGGCGATTTTATATTTATAGGACAAAAACCACTAAAATGCTATGATTCTCAAGAAATATCTCTGTCTGAAGAGGATAAGACTGTTTCTTTAAGTAATGGAAATGGAGAATTTGACGAGGAAAATGTAGGGCAAATTCTGATATCGAATGACGGTCAAATATTCAAGATTACCTCATTAAAAACAGACGATAAAAAAACTGCTAATCTAGAAATAATTTTAGAGAATAAAACTATTAAAGAGAATTTTGAGAATAAACAAATAAATTTATATGGGAATTTAGCAATTATCGATCATAATAATAATACTAACAATTCATTACTGCTTGAGTTAACCCTTGATTCGACTTTACCTGCCATTTTACCACTCAATTTAGATGAATCAAATGAGGAGTTAGATTTTGTGGTTCCAACTCCCTACCCAATTATCAAATTTCTGTTGAAAGAAGTAAAAAATACCGAGCCAAACAAATATAAAATATATTATGAAGAATTTAAGTCTATAGAATTAACAAAAGTCTATATACAGGTCAAAGCTGAAAATATTCAAGATATAAAACTACGAAATGATAACTCAGTCCTTGATAGTAAAGCAGCTTTTGAGCTGTTTGGTGATGCTCCAAAAGTAGGTTCGGGTTTTTATTTTGCTAATCAAGAAATAAGCCAGAAAAAATTAGATAGTCTGACTTTAAAAATGGAATGGATGGGACTTCCTGATGACTTTGAAAAGCACTATAAAGCTTATTCGGAGAATGTTGAAAATACTGCGATTAAAAATGACAGCTTTAAAGCTAATTTAAAGTTTCTTAACAATAAAAATTGGGTTGGTATTGAAAGCTCCAAATCTATTTTTGCTGAAGTTGATGGTACTTTGAGTAATGAAATTAGCCTTAATTATCAAAAATTCAATGATATTAAAGACTATTCTCCAGACACTTCTACCCTAGAAATTGATACAGACGATCCTTTTGAATACAGCAGGTACTTTAAATTAGAATTAGAAAAACCAGACTTTGGGCATGATTTATATCCTATAGTATTAAATCAAATTGCTTTGTCTAACTCCACATCAAATTCAGGAGATATAATAACTCCTGGAGGTACAACAACTCTAGAAGGTATAATAACTCCAGGGGATACAATAACTCCAGAGGATACAATAACTCTAGAAGGTACAATAGCTCCAGGAGGTACAATAACTCTAGAGGGTACAATAACTCCAGAGGATACAATAACTCCAGAAGATACAATAACTCTAGAAGGTACAATAACTCCATATCCTACTAAAATTGTATATCCTCCTTACACCCCGGAGGTAAAAGCGATTTCCCTTGACTACACTACTTCAGTCGAAATTAACTTGCCAGATTCTCCAAAAGGACAAGACTCTGACAAAATATTTCAAATTCATCCTTTTGGGTATTATGTGGAGATCCAAGATTCATTTGGCTATGGAGATCAAAATGAAGAAAAGAAAAAATACCTCCTACCTCAATACGAAAATGAGGGAAGGTTATACATTGGTCTTCACAATCTAAAGCCTCCTCAAAATATCTCTATTCTCTTTCAAATAATACCAGGAAGTGGTGAGAAAGAATTAGAAACACCTCTGGTTGACTGGCATTACTTAGATGGTAATTCTTGGAAAAAGTTTAAAGATAAAGAGATAGTGTATGATAGTACAGGTAAGTTATTAAATACGGGGATTATCCAGTTGGCAGTGCCAACATTAGATCCTGAACAGCATATATTACCTAGTGGTTTACATTGGTTACGAGCTAGTGTAGCAGAAAATGCTTTGGCTATTCCTGGCACTCTGGGTATCAAAACTCAAGCAGTCAGTGCTACTTTCTTAAATCAGGGGAATGCTGCCGATCACTTTGCCAAACCTTTACCAGCTAATTCTATTCAAGGGTTTGTTATTCCTGAATCAGCTATTAAAATAGTCAAACAACCTACTACATCATTTGGTGGCAAACCTGAAGAAAATGATGATAAATTTATTACACGGGTTAGTGAAAGACTACGCCATAAACAGAGGGCAATAACAGCTTGGGATTATGAACGTCTGGTATTAGAAGAGTTCCCAGAAATATATAAGGTAAAATGTATTACTGCAACTGAGAACAAAAATCCTGCTGATGCCAAGGTGACAGTGGTTGTCATACCTGATATTTCTAATACTACCCCTTTGCCAGAGGAACCGAAAGCACCTTTGTATTTGCTGAAGAAAATAAGAGATTTCCTGAAAAAACATACTTCAGAATTTGTAGAAATAGAGGTGAAAAATCCTGAGTATCAACCTCTGACGTGTATAATCAAAGTCGTGTTTTCTGGTGAACCTAATCAAGAAGGTGAATATATCAATAAACTCAATGAAGAGCTGAAACAATTTTTTGCTCCTTGGGCTTATGATCGGACAGTGGATATTCCTTTGGGCCGTTATATTGAAGAATCTTTGGTTATCAATTTTATTGCTCAAAGAGAATATGTCTATTATGTTGCCGATTTTCAATTTGAAGAAAATATTGATATGAAACCGGATTCGATTTTTGTTTCTGCTGAGAACCATGATATAACACCATTTGTAGAACCAGATAGTTACGGCATTGGTTACATGGCGATCGGCGATAGTTTTATTGTTAATTAATTAAGGATTAAAAATTATGACTGCACAAGATCCAAAAAGCAGAGATGAGTTAAAAAAGAAATTTCAACAGGGTGCAATCCCTTCTGGAACAGATTTTGCAAATTTGATTGATTCTAATCTGAATCTTGCAGAAGATAAAGAAACACTAAGTGGTAGTCTAGAGGTTAGTGGAGATTTGAAGGTAGGGAATGATTACTTAGTAGTAAACAGCAGTGGTGTCAGTATCAGTACATTAGCTATAGACAAACTAGACTTAGGCAAAGGTTTGACGGTAAATGAAAATAGCTTAGTGGTAAACGAGACAAGTGTGAGTATAGGGAGTTCAACTGAACTACAGGTACATGAAAACCGCTTAGTAGTAGATGGCAGTGGTGTGAGTATAGGATCAACTTCAACTTCACCAGTCAACCTAAATGTAAGTGGAGATTTGACAGTAGGGAGCGATCGCTTAGTAGTAAATAGCACTGGTGTGACTATTAGTAGTACATTAGCCATGGAAAAACTAGACTTAAACGAAGGTTTAACGGTAGGGAGCGATCGCTTAGTAGTAAATAGCACTGGTGTGAGTATTGGGAGTTCAACTGAACTACAGGTACATGAAAACCGCTTAGTAGTAAATGGCAGTGGTGTGAGTATTGGAAGTTCAAATTCAACAGGAGTTCTCAAGGTACATGAGGATCGTTTAGTAGTAAATGGCAGTGATGTGAGTATAGGATCAACTTCAACTTCACCAGTCAACCTAAATGTAAGTGGAGATTTGACGGTAGGGGGCGATCGCTTAGTAGTAAACAGCACTGGTGTGACTATTAGTAGTACATTAGCCATGGAAAAACTAGACTTAAACGAAGGTTTAACGGTAGGGAGCGATCGCTTAGTAGTAAATAGCACTGGTGTGAGTATTGGGAGTTCAACTGAACTACAGGTACATGAAAACCGCTTAGTAGTAAATGGCAGTGGTGTGAGTATTGGAAGTTCAAATTCAACAGGAGTTCTCAAGGTACATGAGGATCGTTTAGTAGTAAATGGCAGTGATGTGAGTATAGGATCAACTTCAACTTCACCAGTCAACCTAAATGTAAGTGGAGATTTGACAGTAGGAAGCGATCGCTTAGTAGTAAGTAATAGTAATAGTAGTGTAAGTATAGGGAATTTTTCAACTTCGACGTCGCCAGTCAACCTAAATGTAGGTGGAGATTTGATGGTAAAGAACAAACTTATTAAAGTGAAAAAGTATACAGTAACAATAGGGAATGAAGATACTTGCAAAACTGATTATCCAGTATCAGAATATGTTTGTGTAATTGCTGGTTTAAATTGTGAATCAGAAAAATTAGATAAACTTTCCGTTTATACCAAAAAAGATAATCAAAATTGGAATATTCAAGTAAATTCCGCTCCTTTTAATGGAAATATTGACGTATGGGTAATGGCAATTAGTACAAAAATTGCTGAAATTATAGAATAAGATGAGTAAATATAAGTATCAAAATAGCTCCAAATATTTATAGATAGAAACAAGATGAAAGAACAACTCGAACAACGTCTGCAAAAACTCAGAAATGAATTAGCATCAGGACAAAAAATGGTAGCCGAATTAAAAGCTAAACAAAAAAATCTTAATCAAACCTTACTGCGTATTGAAGGTGCAATTCAAGTATTAGAAGAAGAGATTGCTAAAATAGAAGAAGATGATTTTGCTGAAACATTAGACTTCTCAAAAAATAAGGTTAAGAGTCTAAAAAATCTAGTTCAACCTATCCATCAGACAATTGCTCAAGAACAATCTTCAACTAATCAATTAACTTCAGATAAATTAACTTCAGAAAATAGTTCCCAGGGATAAATTAATAATAACTAACATGAATGAAGACCTTACCATTTCTAATACTCCTCCAGAACATCCAGGTATGGATTTTGCCGGGTTGCGGGAAGAGGGTATTCAGCACATTGAAAAGCTAGGAAGTCAAATTTGGACAGACTATAATACCCACGATCCAGGTATTACTATTTTAGAGCAATTCTGCTATGTCATAACGGATTTAAGCTATCGACTTAACTTCGAGATGAAGGACTTACTTGCACCTCGTCCTGAAGATGCTGAAGAAAATATAAAACAGTTTTATACAGCTGGAGAAATTCTTACTGTTAATCCTCTGACTATTAATGATTATCGCAAACTATTAATTGATATTGAAGGTGTAAAAAATGCTGAATTAAAACGAATTCAGCATACAAAACCTTCTATGTATTATGATAAAAACAATCATACTTTAACTATTAATTATAATAATTCTAATGATGAACAAAGTGAAAGAGTCTACTTAAAAGGACTTTATGAAGTAATTATTGAACTAGATGATGTAGAAACAACAGAAGAAGATAAAGCTATTATTAAAGCAAAAGTAGTATCTAAACTTAATCAGCATCGGAATTTGTGTGAATATTTTTTCGGTGATATTAAAATCTTAGATACTGAAAAAATTGCTGTAGAGGCACATATTGATATAGAAGATGACTCTGATGAAAGTGAATTAATGGAAAAGGTATATGATGAGCTATATAATTATATTTCTCCTAACCTAGAATTTCATACTTTAAAAGAACTACAAGATGAAGGTAAAAATACTGAAGAGATTTTTGAAGGATATCCTCTCGAACATGGTTTGATTAAGGACGAAGAATTTGATGTTCTGATTAAGAAAACAGCATTGTATACCTCTGAAATAATTGAGAAGCTTTTAAAGATTGAAGGGATAAAAACAATTAGAGAAATCAAGCTTTTAGGTAATTCGTCATCAGCTCAAGAACAAGGATGGGTGTTACCATTAGCTCCCGATAAAACACCACGACTTAAAAAACCTAATGATGATGATGATTATCATCATCATCATACTAAGATTATTTTTTATAAAGGAAACCGTTCTTATCCTCTTGATCTTGAGATTTATGACAATAGTTCGGAACCATCAGAAGAATCATTATCAGCGAAACAAATACAAGATATTCCTATCCCAGTAGGAGAATACAGAGAATTATATGACTATGAATCAATTCAAAATGAGTTTCCAGCTAATTATGGTATTGGAGAATTTGGTTTACCTGCTTCTGCAACTACCGAACGCAAGAGTCAAGCAAAGCAGTTACAAGCTTATTTGATGTTTTTTGACCAGATTTTAGCTAATTATTTTACTCAATTAGAACATACTAAAGATTTATTTTCTTTCCAAAATGAGGATAATCAAACCTACTTTTCTCAGGATATTTCTAGTTTTCCTGGTGCAGACGAAATCCTAAATTCAAATGGTTCCTCAGACAAGCAACCAGAGGATTTACAGGAAGAGGAAAAGAAAAATATTAATTTAGAAAGAAAAAGTCGTTTTTTAGATTATTTAATGGCACAGTTTTGTGAAAAATTTACAGATCCTTCGTTGCTTTATAGTGAAGAATCACCAGAAAACAAACTGATTAAAGATAAAGTTACTTTTTTACGAAATTATCCCCAAATTAGTACTGGTAGGGGTCAAGCATTTGACTGTACTAATTCTCAGGAAGTTTGGGATACAGATAATGTTTCAGGACTAAAAAAAAGAATTTGTTGCTTATTAGGAATGCCTTATGAGCGAAAATATTTAGCTCTTTCAGATGAACAAAATAAAATAGAAGGTTTTCATCTGGTTGAGCATATTTTACTTCCTCTTAATCAGGATGAATCTTTTACTGTAAATTTGGGTTATCCAATTTCAAAGTTTGAAAAAGTAGAACTAGAAGAAGAAGAGAAGAATGAAACAGAAAAAGTTACTTGTACATCTGAGAAACATGGACTTTCAAATTGTGAAAAAATACAAATATTTGATTCAGGGAGCTACAATAATGATTACATTGTTAGCAACGTGAAAGCAGATACATTCGATATAAAAGTAGGAATAGAAGACCCCAAAACAGGAAAATGGATACACAAAGAACCACACAAAGATCCTTTTTCTTTCCAAATCAGTTTTGTCTTCCCTGGTTGTATAGGTCGCTTTAAAGACAAAGATTTTAAAAATATAGTTTATGATATTATTACTTCAGAAATACCAGCACATATAACTCCTTATTTTCACTGGTTTGATCAAAGTAAAATGGAAGATTTTGAGAGTGTTTACTTTGAATGGTTAGATGAAATCATGAGTAGAAAAAATAATAATATTGATAATACTAAGAAAATGATCAAACTATTATCAATTGGAGATATGACGATTGAGCCACAAAGTGGTGAATAAGAATTTAAAATAATCTATTAAATTGTAAATATTTAGTTAGCTTGCGCTTAGTTTTATAGTTTTTTCATAAATTAATGAATATACGCTGATCGTGGTTAATGACAGTTTTTTTCCAATACTTTTAATGCTACTTAAATTTCTCAATACTAATTTTTGCTCTAAAGGCAATGAATATAGCTGACTGCTGATAACTGATAACTGATAACTGAAATTACCAGTGAAAAAACAACGACATATTATCAAAAAACAGGTGATAGAACTTAATTTAAGTTCACAACAAGGTGCTTTTACATTGCAAAATGAGGTAAGTAGAATATATCGTCAAAAAGTTGTTCCTCTAATAGATAATTTATTAAGTCAGTCGATCGCTCCAGACACAATACATCGAATTAATACTCTAGAAATTAATTTAGGAAATATTGATATTAATAATTTGGAACAGGATTTGATTGAGAAAATTCTTGAACAAATTCAACAGGAACTAGAGGTGGAATTTAGTTCTTCTGTTAAGCAAACAAATATATCTGAATCTGGTCAAAAAAATGTCGATAGTAGTAATTATTCTGCTCCTCAACAAGACCGTAAGTTGAAAAATTTAGAAGCATTTAAGATTAAGAATAAGAGGCGATCACAACTAGAAATTTTTAGCTACTTCTTAGACACAGGAATGCTTCCCTGGTGGACGGAAAATTTCAGCAAACAGGAGTTAGAAAAATGTTGCGATTATCTCATTACAGATTCGCCTATTCAGGTGAAGTATATTGTTGAGGAATGCTTGAAAAATATCAAGAAGTTACAGCGTTTAATTTACCAATTTTCTGATGTAATACTCTTAAAAATAGTAAGTTTGTTTGTTGGGGATTTAGTGGAGTTTATTGCTAATTATAATACAGATATTAAGCCTATTTTTGAACAACTAGAGCAGACGAGAAATATTCCTATAGCAAAATTAAGATTTCAGAGATGGGAAGGAATATTATTGAGTCTATCTGTTAGGGATAATACTAAAGTCAATAAGCTCAGTGTAGTAGAAGCAAATTTATTATTTATAGCAACCAGTAATGGGATTAATTATACTGACTTGTTTAATAGTTTTGTTACTAAAATAGAGCATCTAATTAGAGAAGGAAGAGAGTTTAAAAGTTCACTTCCAGAAATCTTAGAAAATCTGAAAAATCATCAGTCAAGCACAGAAAATATTAGTGGTGACTCTAGGGAAAAAAAAATCTTAGAATCTGGTCAAAAATTAACTCAAAATCAACAGATATTAGAAAAATATCAACAGCAAATTCAGCAACTTAATCGGCAAATAGAAAATTTATTACAGGAAATCAGAAATTCTAGTCTAGTCGGGAATAAATCCGATGCAGAAATTAATGAAAATCTGAAAAATCATCAGTCAAGCACAGAAAATATTAGTGGTGACTCTAGGGAAAAACAATTCTTAGAATCTGGTCAAAAATTAACTCAAAATCAACAGATATTAGAAAGATATCAACAGCAAATTCAACAACTTAATCGTCAAATAGAAACTTTATTACAGGAACTAAAAAATTCTAGTCTAGTCGGGAATAAATCCGATGCAGAAATTCATAAAAATCTGAAAACCTCTGACTCAATTCCAGAAAATATTCCTGGCGACTCCAGAGAAAAGGAATTTTTAGAATCTGGTCAAAAGTCAAGTCAAAATCAACAGATATTAGAAAGATATCAACAGCAAATTCAACAACTTAATCGTCAAATAGAAACTTTATTACAGGAAATCAGAAATTCTAGTCTAGTCGGGAATAAATCCGATGCAGAAATTAATGAAAATCTGAAAAATTCTCAATCCGTCACAGAAAATATTAGTGGCAACTCTAGGGAGAAAGAATTATTAGAATCTGGTCAAAAGTTAAGTGAAAATCAACAGATATTAGAAAAATATCAACAGCAAATTAAGCAACTTAATCGGCAAACTAAATTTCTAGATTCCGTTAATTTTAGTGACTCCGATGAAATATATATTCGCAATGCAGGATTAATTTTCTTATGGCCATTCCTCAAGCGTTTTTTGCTCAAAATAGGACTGGTACAAGAAAATCTTTTTATTAACATCACATCTGCTGAACGGGCAGCTATTTTACTCCAGTATATAGTCGATAACTCAATAGAAATACCTGAATATATTTTACCTCTTAATAAAATACTTTGTGGTATAGATTTATTAGAGCCAATAGACACAAATTTAGAAATCACTAAACAAGAAATAACAGAATGTGAAAATTTGCTATCTGCTGTAATTCAAAATTGGTCAATTTTAAAAAATACATCTATAGAAGGATTTAGAAAAGCTTTTTTGCAACGAAAAGGTATTTTGAAAATTCGTGATGGTAGTTATCTACTACAGGTTGAACGCGAAACCTACGATATCTTACTAGATAGAATTCCTTGGAGCATACAAGTTGTCAAACTACCCTGGATGAATAACATTTTATATGTGGAGTGGTAGATGGGTTCTGTTGCAGAAAAAGTCAGAAAAAAACAACGAAATATTTAATAATTATAGCCTCACGGGGTAACAAGCAGCTCAAAACCCCTAGTGAGATAATGGTTTAAAGGATATAATTGGGGAGACTGTGCAAAAACGGGAAAATTGCTATAACTGAGAGAGGAATAGAAGTAGTGATTCCTCCGAAAAAAAAACCACGCGTCAACTTCGTAATTACGATGGGATATTGTACTAAGCACGTCATTTATAACGAAAATTTCTTTGCAAAACTCAAACAATATAGAGCGTTTGCAGAGCCTAGCGGCGGCTATATCCCTTAAAAATTTGTAGCGTTTTCGGCTAAGAACCAACATGAATGCTCCGCATGACCTCAGAAAAAAGCAGATATTTGCGGAGCGCGATCGCTCTATTTACCATACAATATATATAGTGTCTTTGCGTAAATCCTGTTTATAACATGAAAATATCCCCTGTCTCTAACTGGAATCAAGAAAACTTAACCACATTAATAAACACCACTAATTATATTCGTCAATATCTAGAAAATAAATTGGAGGATAAAAGTTTACAACTTTTGCCGTCCGACATAATACCACCTAATTCAGCTTTGGCTAAATTGTGTTATAAATTTAGGTTGACTGAATTTGAGCGGGATATTCTTTTACTGTGCGTCACTCTGGAGATTGACCCCAAGGTGGCTGATTTATGCGCTAAAATTCAAGGTAATCCCCAACTTAATTATCCTACCTTTGCCTTAGCTTTAGCTACTTTTCCTCAAGCTAGTTGGTTTGTGCTTTCTCCCCATAATTCATTACAATATTGGCGATTAATAGAAATTGGTACCAGTTTTACTCTCACTCAAGCTCCTCTGCGTATTCAGCCACATATTTTTAGTTATCTCCTAGGAGAACCTAGTTTTGATAAAGAATTATGGGGCTTTATTTATCCTGTTCCTTCTCACCTAGAACAAATTCCTCTAGCTCCCTCCCAAGAAAAAATTGTCGAGCAAATAGTATTGATTTGGTCTGAGCTATCTTATACATATACATATCCTACCTTACAGCTTTGTGCTGAAGAATCAACAGCTAAATATGCTATAGCTAAAACTCTGTCTGTGCATTTTGGTTTTAATTTGTATTTGATGTCATCGACTGTGTTTTCCCAATCACATAACGATATTCAACAAATTAAACAACGTTGGGAAAGGGAAGCTTTGCTACATAATAATTTACTACTGATTGAGTGCGAAAATATTTTACCAACTGAGTCTAAACTTGTTTTCGAGGTTTGTCAGTTTGCAGAAAATTTGCTAACTCCTATAATTATTTGTAGTCAGAAACGACTGCAAGCTCAACACGATCGCTTTATTACTTTTGATATACCTCAACTAAATTACCAAGAACAAACAGACATTTGGATAACCAATCTTGGTCTAAATGCAAACAAATTCCCAGTCCAGATTAGTAAGTTAGTATCTCAATTTAATCTCAGCAGTACCACTATTCAAGCAATCTGTCAACAATTTAAAATTCAAAATTCAAAGCTTAAAGCTGAAACTGAAAATTGTTCTGTTCCTTCCCAACTAGAATTAGGTAGCATTTCTTCTGATTCTGAGTTTGAGAAACTTTGGAATCTCTGTCGTTCTCAAGCTCGTCCTCAATTAGAAGGTTTAGCTCAACGAATAGAGACATCTGCAACTTGGGATGATTTAGTTTTACCTTCACAACAATTTCAGGTACTGACAGACATAGCAACTCATCTGCGACAAAAAGCTAAAGTTTATCAAGAATGGGGTTTTGTCAACAAAGGATATCGAGGTTTAGGTATCAGCGTCCTTTTTCATGGTGAAAGTGGAACTGGTAAGACTATGGCAGCTGAGATATTAGCTAATGAATTTTGTCTAGATCTCTATCGCATAGACTTGAGCGCTGTAATTAGTAAATATATAGGGGAAACGGAAAAGAATTTAGAGCGCATATTTCTTGCTGCTGAAACAGGAGGAGCAATTTTACTCTTCGATGAAGCTGATGCCTTATTTGGTAAACGTACCGAAGTTCAGGATAGTCGCGATCGCCATGCTAATGTAGAAGTATCTTATTTGCTACAGCGAATGGAAGTATATCAGGGTTTGACTATTTTGACTACTAATTTAAAAGCTGCTTTAGATTCTGCTTTTGAGCGTCGCATCCGGTTTATGGTTGGTTTTCCTTTTCCAGATGCTGCTTCGCGAACCAAGATTTGGCAACGCATTTTTCCTATTCAAACACCAACTCAAGGGTTCGATTATCAATTATTGGGACAACTCAAGGTAGCTGGGGGTAATATTCGCAATATTGCCTTAAATGCAGCTTTTCTCGCTGCTGATTACAATGAACCTGTAATGATGAAACATATCCTTCAAGCTACTCAACGGGAGTATTATAAGTTAAAAAAAATGTTAACTGATGAAGAAATAAGAGGATGGTCTGATTAACCTCACGGGGTGGCAAGCTAGCTGAAAGCTATATAGAGAAATTTTTTCGCGTTTTTTTGCTAATATTTCAACAAAAAGAAAACGCTTATTGAGAATGAAGGGGTGTAGTGCGTTCGCAGAGATCACGCACTACACCCCCCCAGGGAAAACGCATCTAATTTTTTTGACAAATGACCAAAATTACAATTTGAGAATAGTCTTTGCGCTCATGCCGAATTTTACCTTCAATAAATAGTATCTGGGGGAAAAGTAGCGAAGATACTGTTGGCGAGTGCGACTCGTTTCTAGTAGGAGAGGGCTTTGTTGCATGAATGTTGCGATCGCAACTTCTCCCACAAGAGAAGTTAGTTAGAATTTTACTTTGTAGCTTTCTGGCTTACAGCTCTGTATCATACGGTTAAGTATGGCACATTGTATGAACAACTCCGTCGCCTGATTGTCGAATTTCCGTCGTCGCAACTTACCTCCAAATATTACTTTCAGCCTAAACATGGTTGTTTCTGATAGAGAACGCCGATGATATCCACTCTCACGTTTCCACTTTTTACGTCCTACTCTACGAATCTCTCTGAGGTTCTCATCTCTGGGATGAGGTGCATCCTTACAGTTACCTGTAGCGGCCAGCAATAAGAAAGCCCCGGACCAGCAATAAGGAACTTTTTCAGCCAGGATTAATTGCAACTAGATTAACGTTTGAGCCAGAATTAACTGCAACTGAGCCAGGATTAATTGCAACCAGACAGCAATAACTTTTTTGAGCCAGGATTAAATGCAACTAGAAGTAAAGAAAACGTTCGTTTTTTTTACCTTTTTCTCTCAGCAATGACAGAAACGAAAATAGGACTTTAGAAAAGTAAAAAAACTCAGTCAATTTATCTAAGGCAAGATATAATAATTAGTAATGAGTTTTTTGCCTTATGACTGAGGCCCACCCATGCTAATTGGTTATGCCCGAGTCTCGACAGATGACCAAAACTTAAGCCTGCAAAGAGATGCCTTGCGGACTGCGGGATGCCATCGGATTTATGAAGATCGTATTAGTGGGGCATCAGCAGCCAGACCTGGTTTACAAAAAGCTCTTGAAGTAGCTCGAACCGGAGATGTATTAGTTGTGTGGCGTTTAGACCGACTCGGGCGATCGCTCAAGAATTTGATAGAGATAGTAGAAACTCTTTCAAAAAGAGGTATAGAGCTACAAAGCCTTACAGAAGTAATTGCTACAAACTCTAGTAGCGGTAAACTCATCTTCCACTTATTCGCAGCCTTAGCCGAATTCGAGCGTAACCTGATTAGAGAACGAACCCAAGTAGGCTTAAAAGCAGCTCGTGCCAGGGGACGGAAAGGGGGTCGCCCCAAAACCCTCAAACCAGCCCAGCGCCAGTTAGTAGTTAAACTTTACGATGAAAGCCAATACACCATTGATGAAATCTGTCAGATGATGGGCATCTCCAAGCCAACGCTTTACCACTACATTGCGGAGGCTAGAGGAACGACGTGAGTCGCAAACAAATTCCCTCTGAAGCCCTCGTTCAACTACGCTCTAGGTTGGAATTACTGCCAGAGCGTTCGCGGGAGCGTCGCGCACTAATTGAAGAAGCCTCTGCCAACTATGGTGTGTCAGTAGATACTCTATATCGTAGTTTGCGAAGACAACAAAAACCAAAAGCCATTCAACGTTCCGACAAAGGAAAACCTCGTAAACTAACCCGCTCAGAAATGGAGAATTACTGTGAGGTAATAGCAGCGATGAAAATCCGCACCAACAACTCCAAAGGGCGACACCTTTCCACAGTACGAGCCATTGAACTACTAGAAGAATATGGCATAGAAACCCCAGACGGTTTCATTCAACCACCAAAAGAACTGCTGAAAAAAAGTACAGTCAACTATTATCTCAAAGCTTGGGGATACGACCACACATCCCTCACCCGACAGCCACCAGCAGTGCGCTTTCAAGCCGAACAGAGTAATGAATGCTGGCACTTTGACTTGAGCCATTCTGACTAAAAATATATCAAGCAACCCCCTTGGGTGCAGTCTGGGCGAGGAAAACCACAATTAATGCTCTACAGCGTAGTTGATGACCGCAGTGGTGCTTGTTATCAAGAATATCGCTGTGCTTATGGCGAAGATGCAGAAACTGCTTTACGATTCTTGTTTAACGCCATGAATGCTAAAACCATTGAAGGGTTTTCATTTCAAGGCATCCCACAAATGCTCTACACCGATAACGGTCCGATTGCCAAGAGTCGAGTATTTCAGAACGTGATGGACTGTTTGGGAGTAAAAGTAGTAACCCACCTACCTAACGGTAAAGATGGCAGACGAGTTACAGCACGAGCTAAAGGCAAAGTAGAGCGCCCTTTTCGCACCATCAAGGAAGCTCACGAAACTCTCTACCATTTCCACCAGCCAGAAACTGAAGTTGAAGCCAACCGTTGGTTACACCAGTATTTGCTCAACTACAACAGTCAACCTCACCGTCAGGAAAACCATTCTCGCATCGAAGATTGGCGTCTACACCTCCCCAAGACAGGATTACTGCAAATGTGTAGTTGGGAACGCTTTTGTACCTTTGCCAGGGAACCTGAACAGAGAAAAGTTGATGGTTGTGCGCGAATCTCCGTTGAAGGAGTGGCTTACGAAGTAGACCCAGATTTAGCAGGAGAAAAGGTGATTCTCTGGTGGGGATTATTTGACAACGAGTTGTATGTGGAAAAGGAGGAAAAAAGATATGGCCCTTATTTACCAGTAGATGGCCCCATTCCCCTACATGGAGAGTGAAAAAAATCGGGGGAGATGACAATATATGGTAATATGGACAAATGTCTAATTACTCCGAACCCGTTATCTACCAACTCAAAGTCGTACTACTGGGTATTAGTCCGATGATATGGCGTCG
>NZ_JAAHGH010000035.1 GCF_010672525.1 Okeania sp. SIO2B3
GGGGAAGAGGGGGAAGAGGGGGAAGAGGGGGAAGAGGGGGAAGAGGGGGAAGAGGGGGAAGAGGGGGAAGTAAGAATTTTGTCTACAGTCCTCACACTTGCGTGTATTTTTCAATACAATTTTCTCCCGAAAAAGCCGCTCTTAGACTTACCCATAACTTGTCTTTTTTGTCTACGTTTTATGTTAAGAAAGATGTTTATAAAGCATAGGTGTTTTAACCGGGGGATGAAAACAAGCGAGTTGTTTAGACTAGACAACTTTAGTTGTCCTGTGCTATAATCTGAATGTACAAATGTTTAGACAAAAGTAAACAAAAAGCTAAGTTTAGACTTAAGCTGACTGTGTAGGGGCACAATGAAATTGTCCCCAGAGAATATATCTTTGGTCAGCTAAGTAGAAAACGAAGCAACAAGGATTTATCCTGTTGCGTAGTATCAACTTAGAATCCCCTCGGCAACAGCTGCGGGGAGTAGTCAAAATGTCGCGTAATGGTATACAACAACGAGGGACAGCTGGCTGTTCTCGTAACAAAAATAATCATAATAGACATCTCCATCAAAAGAGGCAACAGGGAATAGGGAACCCACCCCTAACCCCTCCCAGGAGGGGAATAATTGATAATTTATGGATAATAATTGATTTTATTTTTCATTTTTGGAGAATTCTAATGCACGACCAATGAAAATGTACCACCACTGAAAAATTCTCCCATCTCCCCTACTCCCCATCTCCCCTACTCTCCTACTTCATAAATTAGGTGGATAGTTCATCATCTATACGAGAGCAAATCATCATTATCCATTAGATATTTTGCCACCTGATTAATAGAGGTGCGAATTTGGGGGTCGCGCCCACCACGACTATCAATTACAGTTATTACATACACTTCACCATTAATACTTAATCCTAAAGTAGTACCCAGAGCGCGAGAATTTTCTCCCGTCTTTTCACCCAACCACTTAACTTCAGGTAATTCTTCTAGGGCAGCATATCCTAATAATCTATCCTTCTGACGGGCTAAAGCTTCTATCAATACATCAGAATTTGGATACTCATAATTATATATTGAGACCATCATGTCTGTCAGTTCGTTGCTAGTCAGGGTATTGCGACCTTTACCAGGATTTTTGGGCATGATCCGGTTCCCCATCAGTTTGTAGTTGACACTCATCACTTTGTAGCCATCGTCTTTGAGAACTTTATTAATATAAGGCTGTCCTAAATAATCAATAAGTTGATTTGTGGCAATATTGCTACTATGGTCAATCATTTGCCCAACCAGAGTTTTGAGGGGATAGGGTTTTCTTGCTCTAATTTCTGAGGCATCTTCAGTAAAGTTTCCCCTACTTACATATATAGGAGTATCTAAACTGATATTTTCTTGGGACGCTTTCTGCATTGCTGCTACAGCAACAGGAACTTTAATTAAACTAGCAGGACTGGCAGGTGGTTTATTGCCGTTTAGGTCTAAACATTTTCGCCGGAGGTTACAAATAGCGATCGTTGCTCTGCTAGATAGACCACTGTCTTTACGAATTTTCTCTAAAAAGTTTGATTTTGTTAGGTTTAACTGATAATAAGAATCATTCAGACTACGCTGGTATTCTTTAATCTTTTTAGTAGTTTTTTCTGCTATAATTGAATCAGTAGGAATTGCTTCTAAATTAGAAAGAGCTTGTTGCCAGAGGTGTTTTTCTGTTTCTCTAGTTTTGACAGTTGCATTTGGCGTTTCTCCTACTTCTGATGCTTGAGCGCCAAGGGTTAATGCTTGACGCCAGTTATCATTTGCTCGTTGTTCAATTAATATTTGAACATCAATTTCTTGTAATTTCTGTAGCAAGTTTTCTTGCTTTTTTAATACAGTGTCATCGTTATCAGAAAAGAATAATTGCTTTCTGGGAGTAGGTAGAGATTCTAATTGTGCAACTGTGCGATCGCGCAGATCATAGAGTTCTTGTAAAGACTGGGTGTAAGATTCTTCTGCCCAGGAACTCTCTATACTCCCAATTGAAATTATAGTAATACTAGCTACTGTCGTTAAAGTGCTAGTTAGAATTTGTCTAATTTTTAGTCTTCTGTACATTGAATTTGCCTCACACAAATAAATAATTTTCTGCCGACCAATAAAAATATAATTTTTTCATCTTTACTGTATCAACTTGTCTAACTAAATACACATATTATAGTCTTTCTTATTATATTTTGGTTATTTTGTCAACTACTATTAATCTATGAACAAAGGTAAGCATTTAGCCGTCAGCTATCAGCTATTGCTTTTAGTTTTAGATAAAAGCTTTACTAATTGAGGCCGAATTTACACTTACTACTAAAGTCGTTAAAGTCTATATTCATTTAAACCCTATCCTGATTGCTGAGAGCTGACAGCTAATAGCTGAATCAGGACTTACGCAGAAACTCTACTTATGGTGAGGGCGAATGGTATTCGCCCCTACAAATGCTGGTTTAAAAGTGAATTTGCGTAAGTCCTGTGAATGTTTACTAACAACGACGGAGTCCTCAGGAGTCATATAGAATCCGGAATATATAATAAGTGTTCAACCGGATTTGATATAAAGCCATTCATTCCGACTCCTGAGGAGTGACTCCTGACTCCTGTGAAATCACACATTTATTCAGCAACGTCAAAATTATGTACGTCCTACTACCTAAACAATGGCAAACTATTCCAAGGGTCAAAAGAAATCAACTTCTGGGATGGAAAATGGGGGCGACAGAAAAATTTGCCCTGTTGGTTGAGCATGGAAGCAGCAAAAGAGAAAGTGCTATTCGATATTGCTACAGCATCAGCGTGACTCAATACATAAAAATCTGGATAAAACTCTGCCTCTGGTAACTCAACTCCTAAATCTTGTGCTGTTATCGGTTGATACTGGGCAAAACACCCTAACACTTTTTCTACATCGTCGCTGGCAACATAAAGTATTGGATCTTCTAGAGTTTCCCAAAAACCCCGCAACCACTCGCCATACCATTCCCAAGGAGCTATCCAATGAGGGTAGAGATCAAAATAATCTCCCAGTCGCAAATGTATTGCCACTATTGTCTTACCTTTTGCCCTCAGACCTTCCCAGGCAACCTGCATTTTTCCTTGAATTTCCTCAACTGGTTGAAATAGTGATCGCCAATATTCTTGATGTTTGGCATAGTAAGCAGTGTGATATTGGAAGTATCCCCAAAAATCAACGTTGCTTAAAGTTTTTGAGGAATTGACAATATTAGAAATTGACACATTGCTTTCTATATTTTCGGGAATAACCGGGAGCTGTCGTCTAATTAGTGGGTCATCTAACCCAAAAATCTTTTTTCCGATCCACTCTGGGGTTTCTACTCGCAAATTATGTTCTTTGGCATAAATTTTTAAGAAACCGTACTGGAAAAGTTGATTGGCAAATCCGCCATTTTTGCCCAGAGTTGACATAATAATAGTTGGTTTCTTGACATAAAAAGCATCGCCCCAAGAATGGTGATAAGGTGTGGTCGTTGCTACCCGATCAAAACCTACTTTTTCTAGAAATTCGTCGATATCGTCAATTAAGGGGCAACCTTGATAAATTTCCTCATAATTGACTTCAATATTAATCCCATCCACAAACTGCAACGCATTAGTTGCCCCTTGCAATGCTAATAATTCAGCTCCTTGAATGTCGATATTGAGCAGATTAAAATCCTCCGGTGGCAATTCTAATTCTGCCAGGAGACTATCCAGAGTTTTTGCCTCTACAGTTACTTTGGATATTTCTCTGGTATAAATACTCTGGTCGCTATCATCTTTTGGTGATAAAATCGAACTGCTTTGCTCGTTAGCAGCAATGTGCAAATCCACCAAACCATTTCGCTCGCATAAAGCATAATTAGCTACTCGCACCTCTGGCATTCCTGCCATCTTTTTCTGGAGGCGATCGAATACTTGGGGGTTAGCTTCCACAAACAAGACCTTTGCCATCCCCATCTCTCGATATGCTTTAATTTCTTCCCCTTCATAAGCACCAATATGAATTACACCCCTTGGTTGAATCGAATTTTGCGAACAAAGTTTTGCCAAATCAAACATCTGGGGAAACTGCCCCAAAACTCCAGAAATAAAACGCTCGTTAACAGCTAAAAAGTTACACCATTGCCAGTCTTCATCTGCGGGCAAAAATTCCGGTTTGTAATCTAATTGATTAGGTAAAATCTTAAACAAAGAATAGCGATATTGTTGCAGGAATTCAAAAACAGCTTTCAAGGAAATTCCTGCATCTTTAAAAGTATTGCCATATTCAAATTGCAGATAATCTATTTTGCCCGACTGCAACATTTTTGTTGCTCCTTTTAAGACATCCAACTCGCTGCCTTCAACATCAATTTTGAGGAAATTAATCCGTTTAATTTGCCACCGTTGACAATAAGCATCAAGGGTGGTAAGCAAAATCGGAAACTGCCTGGGCGTTCCCATCTGAAACAATTTTTCATCTTCGGAGTTACGGCGATATAAAGTATTCAGGAAGCGAGTATCCTGATAATCGTAAAGGATTTTTATTTCTTCCGAGTTAGACAGGGCAAAATTATTGGAAACAACTTGCCCGAGACTAATTGCTTGGGCGAGATTGCCTACTAATTTTTGATGGTTTTGTGGGTGAGGTTCAAAACTATGTATCTGGAGGCGATCGCTTCCACATTTGAAAACTTCATCAGTCCACTGACCGATATACGCACCGACATCAAACACAACATTTCCAGAACGAATAAATCTGGCAATGACATTTAATTCTCCAAGGTCAAGGGTAGCTTTCATTATAAAAAAAGAGGACGCAAATCAAATCGATCTTTAATTTTTTTGTCAACCAAAGATATGATGGTGTTGCTGATTCTGGGTATGATGCCAGCCCCCCTAGCCCCTCAATGCGCGGGGATGCGCGGGGGCGAAGGCGAGAACCAAACAATCGCGCATTCATACTTCAATTAAGCAACGCCGATATGATATATACTTAGATATTGCTTAGTATATCACTTTGTGGATCAAAAATTTATCTCCAATCCAAATATTAAAATTATATCATGTCCGGATAATCAACGATAAAAAAACCTTCTCCCTTTGAACCTTTCTTTCCCTTCAGCATAGTTGCCTTCTTCCCTCTGCCTTCCTTCCACCAAAGTGTTAGTATTCAAGCGAACATGATATTAGTTATGAATTCCCACTCCTAACAAACCTTCGATCGCATCCACAGCTACCCCAACACCATCTTCTGCTTGTAGCAGGCTACCCACACTAGCTGCTCGCTCCTGATAAACTGGGTCGAACAACAACTGCTTTAACTCCGCAGCTAATACAGCAGCAGAATAGCGATCGCGATTCACTTGCCGAGCTATACCTAAACTCACCACCCGCGCTGCATTATCATAACGGTCAAAATCATCAGGTACTATCAACATTGGACGACCTGACAACATTGCCTCCCCAGTAGTACCCACTCCTCCATGATGTACGATCGCCATTGACCGGGGGAAAAGTTCTGAGTGTGGAGCGTAATCAACTGCAATTGTTCCCTCTGGAAGCAACTCTGACGACACTTGTCCCGCTTCCTTTCCCATCAACAAAACAGCTCTATAACCCAACTCTTTCAAGGCAGTGGCAGCCTCAACGTAAAAGTTGCCCGGACTCATAACCGCTAATGAACCCAAAGTAAAAGTAATGGGAGGCTCCCCACTATCTAAAAACTGCATCAACTCCGCAGATAAACCCTCTGAATTTTGAGGACGATAAAAAGGAAAACCCGCGATCATATTGGGCGATGGCCAGTCTTGTT
This sequence comes from Okeania sp. SIO2B3, assembly GCF_010672525.1. GTDB lineage: Bacteria > Cyanobacteriota > Cyanobacteriia > Cyanobacteriales > Microcoleaceae > Okeania. Next base: position 5,808 of record NZ_JAAHGH010000035.1, read on the forward strand.
GTGGAGCTGCCAACAACTCTGAAAACAAGGCTAAAACTAAATATGGCGATTGCAAGTCACTAACTAGAGGATTACAACTGGGTGCTAAACCGAGTTCCTTTCGCAGTTGTCGCCAAGGGGCGAAAAAAAAACGTGATTGCCACTGAAAATGCCGTGTTATGCCATCTTGCATCCCTGTTACTTGTATTTTTTCGTAATCAGAGAGGGGAATATTTCCGCTCCAAAGATAACTTTGAAGATCGTAAGCAGATAAGAAAGAGTAAGGTGACAGGATACTAGATACCCAAGGAATGCCAATTTTTTCTGCCACCAGAGAACCCGCGACAGTGAGGGGATGAGTTATTAGTAAATCTGCTCCGGCGGTAGCTGCCATGAGATCGGCGTAACTAGCGCGTAAATGGGGCATTAACATATAACAGATGACATACTCGATCGCTCGCCCTTGGGGGATCATCAGACTCAGAAATTCCCCCTCTCTTTCAAAATCTGGCAAACTATCTGGCCTGACTGGATAAAATTCAATACCTTGAGCTTCCACTGGTTTACGGTATCTCTCGCTAGTGGCGATCAAGGGTAAATGACCTCGTTTTTTTAAACCTTGAGCGATCGCCAGATAGGGATATAAGTCACCTAATGACCCGAAAGTAGTAAGTACAATGCGTTTACTTTGAGTTGTTTTAGGTTGTATTAGAGACAGGTTTTCTTCGGGATTGAGTTGTGTATTATGATCGGTCATATCTAAAATTTTAGAATTATATCAATTTCTATTAAACATCTGGTAAAAATCAAAAATCAAATCAATTCTTATCCATAAATTATCAATTATTTCTCCCTTTTCCCTATTCACTGTTTCCTATTCCCTATTTTCTGGAGATATCTATTATACTTAATCATCTGGACATGGTATTAGTTGTCTACCAGATATGGTTCGACCTCGATCTCTAATACATCTTCTGGGACATTATTGATGAAGTAGCCGTAAGTAGGTTTCTGTATTTCGAGGGGCGATGGCAAATTACCAGTAGAAGCAGGCCAGGATTGGTCAAACTCCATCCACAGTTCCTGCAATTGAGAGTTAGTAGCGCTGTCGGCTAAAATCCGCGTTACCACTTCATAGATACCCAACAATTCATCAAAACCTCTACGGGCATAAATTCTGCCATTGGCCAGTCCTCCATCCATAGTTAATTTTCCTGCTACAATATCTCTGAAAGTACGGACATCGCAACAGAAATCTATTGAGTTTGGTGATGCTACATACTTAAAGTTAAGTTGGAGGAGTTCGCCTCCTTCAGCACTTACTTGTAATATAGTATCATCAATAGCGATTGTCACAGTTTTTCCAGAGACAATATGCACCAATGTTTTCCATGTCTCCCCACCTTGAAGGCGGAGAGTTTCTATCAAGCGACGTAACCATGTTGCTAATTGTTTCTGACGTTCTGTGCTAGTATTTGTCATACTTATCCATTCCCACGGTTTCTTGATGCACTATAGCAAACAAAGGGCTGCTTCAGAAATCATCCGGTTATTATAGGGCACTTATCTCGCATCCCCAAATTCTATCTAGGCAAAGACTTTGACTTTTTTGAATATAACCTTACTCAAGCGGATCTGATATTAGATGGGGGAAAGCTTTTTCCCATTATTATGGCTTTGTTGCCTATTATACAAAAAATTGCGTTTCATCTAAGTGATAAAATGCTTGTATTGAAGAGTATTGAACTATAAAAAATTTATGTTTGCCATATTTTTATTTTGTATAACGTTCTGTTTTTTTTATTTGTTAACAGGCCAATCTGATATTCAAAACAGCAAGTTTGCTTCTAAGCTAAAAATGGCCATTTCCTCTAACGGTAAGGCAGATATCCATTGTGACCAGCAGCTTACTTCTAATCAAGCAAAAAGCGATCGCTATTCCTCCAATAGTAAACATGATTCAGTCTCATTGACAGTTTCCATAGAAATGCCAAAAGGACAGAGAGCTGAAAAAATAGAGTTCCAAGGAAATGAAGGAACTGTTGTATTAGCAAATGAAAGCTATTCTAATGGTCATAGTAATGGTCATAGTAATGGTCATAGTAATGGTCATAGTAATGGTCAAGCTGATTCAGTCTTGGTGAAAATTTTTATAGAATTACCCAAGGAACAGGAAGCCAAAAAAAACAATCTTCAAAGCAACCAAGAAACTACTCTAGTAGCTAATGGGAATCAATCTAGCACTAATGGTAACAGTCACAATGAGGATCTAAGTAGTAATGGTAATGGTCACATTGAAGCTAGCACTAATGGTAATGGTCACAATGAAGATCTAAGTAGTAATGGTAATGGTCACATTGAAGCTAGCACTAATGGTAATGGTCACAATGAAGATCTAAGTAGCAATAGTAAAAGCCAATTGGTAATGGTGAAAACTGCTCCAGAAGTTAAGGTTGAGCAAACTCAAGTTAACCAACCAAAACAAGATGATAGTAATGGTTGGTCTGGGGGTAAAGCAACTAATATACCATTGCCCAACGGAGGTAGCATACAACTACCAGATGAAGCGGAGAGTATTGTAAATCCTCCAGATGCAGAGAAACCCCAGTTTGATAAGACTATTATTAATGAGACATTGCAACAATCTCGACAAGCAATTACTGGCAGAATTATGCAGTTTATTGATTTTAAGCGCGATATATCCGGAGGTTATGCTCCGCTATACGAAATGCTGAAAGATTACCCATTTCGTAAGGGGAAGATGTTGCGACCCACAATGTGTATTAGTGCAGCAAGGGCAATGGGAGGAATGGGAGATCGGGCCTTGACAACAGCAGCAGCTCTGGAGCTATATCATAATGCTTTTTTAATACATGATGATATAGAAGATGGTTCTGAATCTCGGCGGGGCAAGGAAACTCTGCATCACGCCATTGGGGTAGCTCGGGCCATTAATGTTGGTGATGCTACTAATGTTTTAGCCGTTGGTCTATTGCTGGAAAACCTATCGGCGATTGGGATACAAAAAACTCTTAATGTCTTGCACGAGATCGAATTTATGGCACAGCAATCTGTGGAAGGGCAAGCAATGGAGTTGGACTGGGTAGCTAATAATACAGGCCAGCTTACAGACCAAGATTATTTTACTATGTGTGTCAAGAAAACTTGTTGGTACACCTTTATGACTCCTTTGCGGATTGGTCTAATTATTGGACACCCTACGGCAAATTTGACGGAGCTAGTTAAACCTCTGGCAGATATAACTCGGTTTGGGATGATTTTGGGGATTGCTTTTCAGATTCAAGACGATCTGCTGAATATCTTGGGAGACCTGAAAACCTATGGTAAAGAAATAGGGGGAGATATTTATGAAGGTAAACGCACAATTATGTTGAATCATGTTATTGCTAACAGCAACGCCGCGGATCGGATTTTAGAAATTTTGGCCCTGCCACGAGAACAGAAAAAAGCAGAACAAATTGAGTTTATTTTAGAAGAAATGAAGCGTTGCGGTAGTATTGACCATGGTTGGTATTTAGCTCGAACTCTCGCCAACCAAGCTGACAATATCTTTGAGTCGATGGATTTTCTCAAACCTGAATCTCCCTTGCAACCAGGAGAAAATTGGGGTTCGTCTCTGCAAGACCGTCGCTTTCTCAAACAATTGATTAATTATGTGATTTATCGAAATTTGTAAAATTGGTAGTCCTGTAGAAGTAGTGATTTAGACTGTAGGAAGGGAATAGGGAACAAAAGAGATGGGGAGATGGGGGGAGATGGGGAGATAGGAACCCACCCCTGACCCCTCCCAGGAGGGGGATTTGGGGAGATGGGGAGATGGGGAGATGAGGAGTATTTTTCAACCTTTTTCCCTTTTCCCTTATACCTTCCCTCTACCTCCTGACTCCTGTGAAATCATACACAGGACTTACGCAAAACGTGAAATTATACACCATCAGTAGGGGCGTTTTGCTCGGCAACATATAAAGCGGAAGCTCTACGTTAGCAAATGGCCATTCGTCACTGGATATGGTGGTTTTGCGTAAGTCCTGATATCAAATCCGTTTTATTGAACATAAAAAAATTCTCCAATCGTCATAACTACGCTCATCTTTGTAATTCTCTCTCCTCCTGACTCGGTCGTTCCCCTCCTGGGAGGGGTTAGGGGTGGGTTGACTCCTGACTCCTCCTGACTTAACCATTCTATGGCTGTTTAACCGGATTTGATATGATACATTTATTCAGCAACGCCTTGCTCCAAATATCACTACTTGTACACTACTACCCAAAAAATTGACAAAATTTAGGCAAATATGAACTCATTCCAACTTCCGCAACTTCAATTCCAACTGCAACCTGGTTCGACTCTGGTGCTACAAATGTCTTTTCAAAACTGGATGAAGGAGGCTATACTGTTACGTCCTACTTTAGATGATTGGGTAGTAGATAATGGCAATTTAATTATTACGGCATCCCAAAAACTCGAACCGCCTTATATTTATTTATTCTCTGGCAGTGATGCTAGTGAGACAATAACAGCTTCCATTCCTGGGAATGTATTGCCTGGACAAAGGTTAAAAACTTGGTTGCGATTTCCTGGCATTCAAGAAGAAGCTATTCCTATTGATGTTGAAATTATGCCTGTCGTGCAACCTCATCCTCAAGTTGTAGAGTTTCCCCTTACTGTTACCTTTCCTGTTTCTGGAGAAACTAATTCTGGCTTTTCTCATACCTTAGACCCTACTATGGCGGGTATTTTTGGCTTAATCTCAGGGGTTATCGATCTGGATAAAATTCCTACTCGTTGGTTGGTGGCAGAACTTTTAATCGTTATTGCTCAAAAAGGAGAAGAATATGCTCAAACTTTACCTGGTAGTAGGTTGCTGGAACAACTTAAACACACTGTTTTTTATCAAAATGGAATAGTTGCTCTTACCTCTGCTCAACTCCCTGGTTGGATATCTGAAAGTTTGACGATCGCTAATACTATTTTAGGGGGCAGCAGTCAGACACCGGGAACTCAAAGATTGCTTTATATCTGGGAACAATGGTTGTTGAGTTTGGTAGAAACAGATGTGGAAGCAGAGGAGGTTGGCAAGCAAATTTTTGTTCCACCATTTTTGGCAGAAGCAATGGTTGCTAAATTGGAAATGGATGCCGACCGCTGGTGGGGTAATATTCTCTTGGGGTTGTCAGTGTTGTCGCCTCGTGTTGGTCAGATTTTGGCCACTATTTCTGAACTTGTAACCCCCATAGCTATTGCTGATGCTAAGGCAGCTGAGGCAGGTTATGTTTTGGCAACAGCATTGCCTGGATTAAATTTCTTGCCGGTACGGTGGTTAGTAGTGGAACTTCTGGTAATTCTTGCCCAAGTAGGAAACGAGTATGCTGGGAGTGCAGCGGGAAAGCAATTAAGCGATCGCCTAAGTCGGACTCGCTTCTTTAAAAATGGTGTAGTGGCTTTAGCATCGGCAAAAGTGCTTCGGTGGTTACAAATTAGTCAGTCGTCTGCTACTGCTTTTGCTAATTCCATTGGTGCTACAACAGGAATGGGAGGAATGTTGGTCTTTTGGGAATTGTGGTTGTGGAGTTTGCTGCCAGATAACAGCAATATTCAGAGATCAGTTCCCAATAATTCCGCTAGGGAAGCTTTGAGCGCCGAACTCGGAATAAATGGCGATCTCTGGTTTGAGGCAATTATTTTAGGGTTGGCAGTTATGTCCCCCAGAATAGCAGCCATATTAGAAGCGATCGCTACTTTAGCACCAGAACCTATAACTCGGCCCCCCAAACCCCAAACTGCTGTTGAAGATATAATTGGGGAATCTAAATCTATTCAACTTTGACCAGGAGGAGATGGGGAGATGGGGAGATGGGGGGATGAAGAGATGGGGGAATGGGGAGATGAGGAGATGGGGAGATGAGGAGATGGGGGGATGGGTAGATGGGGGGATGGGGGTTTCTTCTTATTTCTTCCCTCCTGACTCGGTCGCTCCCCTCCCCTCCTGGGAGGGGTTAGGGGTGGGTTGGGAGAGGTTAGGGGTGGGTTGACTCCTAAAAAATTAAGATTAATATCATACACGCGCTTTACCAACGGCGAATATTGAAGTGTGGATAAAATTATAAACATATACTGTATAACCGGATTCTATATTAATGGCAAATACATTTTTGCCTTCTTCCTTCTTTTAACTGATAACTGAAATGACTATGGATGAACGAACATTAGCTAGTGTAGAACAGTTACGCATTCCTACTAATGACGAATTAGCACCTTTAGACTGGAAAGACTGGTATCATTTTATTTTAATGGAACCCAAAAGTGGGGTGAGAGTTTTGGTGAATTTAACTCTTAGTGGTAGACTTACTGGGGGCGAACTACAATTAAGTTTTATTGCCACTATACCGAAGGAATTTTTGAGCGCTGAACTTCATCAGGAAAATAATTTGGCAACATTCGGCACTGCCTACCCCCAGAGATGGGTAGCGGGAACGGTGAGTCGCGAACCCTTGCGGTTGCAGGGTCAGAATGTTTCTTTGGAAATAGATGGTAGAAATTCACAAGTAGCAGTACGAGATGAAGAGTCTGGGTTGGCGATCGCCTTTACAGCTTCTGCGGAGGCCACACCACTGCTAGTAACAGAAGAATCTCCTTTCGGTAGCGGTTTTATTGGTTGGGGTTTGGTACCTGGTTTGCAAGTGGCCGGGGAGTTGTCTGTTGGGGACACCAAATTTCCCATCCGTCAAGATTGGTTTTGCTACCATGACCGCAACTTCGGTAGGTTTCGTTGGGGGGAGGATATTGGTTGGGAGTGGTTTGTCGCTTTTGCAACTTGTGCCGATGGTAGAACTTTAACTCTGGTTTTAGATAGACGTACTAACAGAGACCATTCTGAATGGGGGTTGTCCTATATATTTGTTTATTTGGGGAATCAGTTGCGGAAGATTTTTCTTGGGTCAACTCTGGCGATCGACTGGGAATGGTCTGCGACCGGGGTGTTACCGATCCGGTTGCCGGGAGTTATGGCCAGCGTGTTTGCCCATCGCAGTGTGCCCATGCCGGAGAGTTTGCGAGTAGAGGCAGCAGATGAACGCGATAGTTTGTCGGTGGCCGTGAATTTTGATAGTGCCATGGAATTGGTGGTGGCGGATAACAGAGCGTGTCAATATAGTTTTATTGAGGAGGTGAGTGGTAATGTGGAGGTGAAGCTCTTGCTAGATGGCGAGATGCTCCATGGTTGGGGCCTGATTTATGCCGAATATGTTGTCTAGATATCCTTAGTTAACAAAAAGTTATCGCGGTTGATTTTTTTGTCTCAAATTACTGCTACAGGGACAACAAAGTGAAAAAAAATGTGTCTCGGTATTGACACTGAGCTTTTTCTGAAGTTACGCTGGAAACTGTAAACTTTTTGACAATTCATCTCATCAGATATGAAACGAATATTACCGTGGATGATGTCAGTGCTACTGGCATTTACCTTTTTTAATATCAGTCCTTCATCAGCGATCGCTGCCGATAATATAGTAGTCAATGGCAGCTTTGAAACACCCGAAGTCGAATTTGTCGATTTCAAACATTCAATTGAAGGGTGGGATTTATCTGATGGACTGGCAATTGAAATTGATAGTAAATGGGTAAGCAAGCCCTTTGAGGGGTCACAGCTTGTGGAAATGGACAGTTATAGTGTGACTGGAATTTATCAGGATATTCCCACTGAAGCGGGTAAGACCTATAAACTTACCTTTGCATTTAAGGGTAACCCTAACACTCCTGAGAGCAAGCTGAATGTAGGTTGGGGAGAGAGCGTAGTTGCCAATCTCAGTAAAACAGCAGCGGATACCGAATGGGAAACTTATACCTACGATCTCAAAGCAACTAGCACCAGCACTCGTCTGAGCTTTGACAATCTTGATGAGATATCAGATGGTATGGGTAGCTATATTGATGCAGTAAGCGTGGTGGAGAAGTCTCTTGCAGTCATTGGCGAATTTGGCCGTATTTCCAACCTGAACCATGAAATACAAACGGTTAGTCTCAGCCATAACTTTACTGCTCCAGTCGTCTTAGCCTTACCTCCTTCCTTCCTCGGCGCAGACCCTGTAGCAGTACGCTTGAGCAACATCACCAGCAATAGCTTTGATGTCCGACTGCAGGAACCTAGTAATTTTGATGGCACCCATACAACAGAAACCCTCAGTTTCATAGTCCTAGAAGCTGGACAATGGAAACTTGATGATGGCACTGTTCTGGAAGTGGGAGTCCATAATACATCAACAACCGTTGGCTGGAACTTGGGCAGTAGCAGTTTCGATACAGTGAACTTCAGCAGCGGGTTTGGTGCTTCTCCAGTAGTATTTACAGAGCTACAGACCAGCAACGGTCCTGATTTTGTTTACACTCGCCAACAACCAGCCACTACTGATAGCTTCCAAGTGGCCATGCAAGAAGAGGAGATCAAAACTGATGGTCACACTGAGGAAACCATTGGTTGGTTAGCTATTGAAGCAAGTGATGCCGGCAATTGGTCAGGTCATAAGTATCAAGCTCAAATTGTCAGCGGTATTGAGGAAAATTTTGTCAATATCGGCTTGAGCGGTTATGAGGAAGGGCCACAGTTGATTGCGGCCATCGCCACGTACAACGGTGCAGATAGTGCTGGACTGCGGTATCAAAACTTAACTAATAACGGTGTTGAAATCAAAATAGAGGAAGAGACCAGTTTTGATGAAGAAACCGATCACACTACGGAAGATGTCAACATTTTGACGATCGAGGGAAGTGGGGAACTCCAAGCTGCCCCTGCAAGCTAATTGCTTCCTATAGTTTTATTAGCAAGCAATGCTAACTTCCTTCCAGCAAAGTCTAATTAGGGTGTGCTGAAAAAGTCTTTTTGCTGGGGTAGGAGACAACCCACCCCTCGCCCCTCCCCCTCCCAGGAGGGGAAGACAACCCACCCCTGACCCCTCCTAGGAGGGGAGTTAGGGGAATGTAGAAAAGGTAGGAGCGGGCGTTTTTCCCAAAATTGTTCTGCCCAACTCTTGCACAAAATGCTAGTTTTTTGAGCAATCTTTACCGAAAACAGGCGCACCCCTTTCAACCTAAAACAGCTAAAACCTTTATCTATCAATGCTTTGATATTTAATCAGCAAGCCCTAATTATTCAACCGGACATGATATAATGGGTAACCTTAAACTTAGGCAGAAAACTACTTGAATTATAAATTGTCCATTCCTAGAAAGCACAATCTCTTCCGTTCTACTAAACTTACCCAAACTTACCCATGACTGATTGCATGAGCTTTGGAGCTAGCTTCCTGTCTCCCAGAAGACCACTGACCGCAGTCTGTAACTTATCTTCTCCACAGGCTTAAAATCGGTGAGAACTCCACCTACTAACGTGCATAATTTTCTAAGTTCACAGCAGAATTAAAATCTCTGTCTGCCTTGAAACCGCAGTTCTCACATTCATATTGTCTGATATTCAGCGGTTAATTTTTTTGTCTAAAATTACTGCTACAGGGACAACACAGTGAAAAAAAAATGTGTCTCGGTATTGACACTGAGCTTTTTCTGAAGTTACGCTGGAAACGGTAAACTTTTCCACAACTCATCTTATTCAGATATGAAACGAATATTATCGTGGATGATGTCAGTGCTACTGGTATTTACCTTTTTGAATATCAGTCCTTCATCAGCGATTGCTGCCGAGAGCAACTTAGTAGTCAATGGCAGCTTTGAAAACCCAGAGGTCACTAAAGATTGGAAGTTAGCCCAAGGCCCCAGTATCGAAGTTCAAACAGGAAATGCGGGCAAACCCTACGATGGGCAAAAACTTGTGGAACTAGATAGTTATGCTGTGACTAAAATTTATCAAGATATTCCCACCGAAGTAGGCAAAACATACACACTCACCTTTGCCTTCTCACCACGCCCAGATGTCACAGACAACAAACTGAACGTGTATTGGGGAGATACTTCGTTAGTCCAACTTAGTAAAAGTGGCAGTGGTCTCTCGGATACGAAATGGGAAGTTTATACCTACAAAAATCTGAAAGCGACAAGCACTACTACTCGTCTGAGCTTTGACAATCTTAATGAAAAGTCTGATAGTGTAGGAAGTTACATTGATGCCATCAGCTTAGTGGCAAATTTATCCGGTTGCGCAGCTAACACAAATTTGGTAGAGAATGGCAGCTTTGAAACTCCAGAAGTCGAAAGTCCAACAGGAGTAGATTTTGTACGTTCATTTAACGGTTGGAATTTATCCAAGGGTTACTTGATGGAAGTTGATCGCGATATCTTTGGAGCTAGCAATGCTAAAGATGGGAAACAATATGTAGAACTGGACAGTTTGGATCAAGTAACTCAAATCTATCAGGATATTCCCACTGAAGCAGGTCAGACTTACAAACTCAACTTTGCATTTTCGCCACGTCCTGATGTTTCAGAAAACAAGCTGAACGTGCGTTGGGGAGAAACTTTAGTCTGCCAAGAAGAAAAAAGTGGTGAAGGTCTTACTAAGAATGAGTGGGATGTTTATACCTACGACCTCGAAGCCACAAGTGCTACCACTCGTTTGAGCTTTGATAATCTCAACGAAACACCCGATAGTTTGGGTACTTACATTGATGAAATAAGCGTGTGTGGTGAAACTACCTCGCCTTAGTTAACCGCGTCCAGCTAGAGCTTGAATATAAATGCCAGTGGTACGGTTCTGAGTTAGTAGTAGTTGACAGGTTTTTTCCATCATCAAAAACTTGCTCAAACTGTGGTCACGTCCAAGATATGCCCTTAAATCTAAGGACTTATAATTGCTCTGATTGTGGGTTGTCAATCTTATTGAGATTTAAACGCCAGTATAAATTTAAGAAATGCGGTCGGCTCGACCGTGAATGCCTGTGCATGAATGCCTGTGGATGAGTAACCGCCAACGGCCTCACAAGAAGCAGGAAGTAAACATCGGGTTGTTACTTTATGTAAAGCTTTGTATCAGTTGGCTTCCCCCTTTCTAAGGGGGACGGGAGGGGGATAAAATCGGGGGACTTTTAGAGTTTTATTCCCCCCGCGCATTGGCTTGCTCGGGGGGCTTGCATCATACCCAGAATCAGCAACGCCCTTTTTTTCCATATTCTCGTTCCTGAATTTTCACAACTTGTGAGGACTGAAGACTGCAGCCAAAAGTACATACCCCCCTGCAAAGATACGATTGGGGATTCTATAGAAAAGCGATCGCCATTCTTAAGTGCCGCAGTGGCGATCGCCCCTGGCCTCAAGTCCAACTTCCAAAACGCGACCGCTCTCTACCTCAGTCGAATTTGACAGGTTGATCGTGGTTAATTTTTTTGTCTCAAATTACTGCTACAGGGACAACACAGTGAAAAAAAATGTGTATCGGTATTGACACTGAGCTTTTCTGAAGTTACGCTGGAAACAGAAAACAGTTCGACAACTCATCTCATCAGATATGCAACGAATATTACCTTGGGTGATGTCAGTGCTACTGGCATTTACCTGCTTGAATATCAGTCCGTCATCGGCAGCTGCCGAGAACTTAGTAGTCAATGGCAGTTTTGAAGAGCCAGTGATCGAAAGTCCAGCAGGAGTAACTTACGAAACTTCATTTAATGGCTGGAGAGTGTCCAAGGGTTTCTTGATGGAAATAGACCGCGACCTTTATGGAGCGAGCAATGCCAAAGATGGGAAACAATATGTGGAACTCGATAGTTTAAATCAAGTAACTCAAATCTATCAGGATGTTCCCACTGAGGCAGGTAAGACTTACAAATTAACCTTTGGATTCAGCCCCCGTGCAGACAACTTAGACAACAAGCTGAACGTCCATTGGGGAAATACCACGATTGCTGAACTGGAAGCAAGTGGGGAAGGTTTATCTAAAAGCGATTGGCAGGCTTATAGCTATGGCGTTCAAGCAGCTGGCACTGAAACTCGCATTAGCTTTGATAATCTCAACGAGATAGCTGATGGTTTTGGTTCCTTAATTGACGCGATTGGCCTAGAAAATCTAAATTGTGATTTGGGGGATGAAGATTGTACGATTATCATTCCTCCCGATGGAACATTTGTGATGCCAGTCACAATTCCGATTCCAGAAGATGCAGGGGCACTGCCTGTGGATTTAATCCTCACCCAAGACTTGACCAGTTCCTTCTCAGATGATTTGCCAACTCTCAAGACAGTGATTCCTGACTTAGTGACAGAATTGAAAGCTGTCCAACCTGATACAAACTTCGGTCTGGCAAGTTTCACAGACAAGAAGGTTTATGGAACTCCTGATTATTATGTGTACAAGACGGAGTTGCCTCTGACGAGCGACAGTAGCGTATTTGAGGAAGCAGTTGCAGGGTTAGCCACTCTTGCAGGAGGATATGACTTCCCCGAGTCATCCTTGTCAGCTCTGATGCAAGTTGGTTTACGGGCTGATGGCGAATTAGGATTCCGAGATGAGACTCGTCGGATTGCTATTATCTCTACAGATGATGCTTACAAGCAGGCAGGGGATTATCCACAAGGTACGCCAAACAATGGAGATACAGTTCTGGATGAGGCAGAAGACTATCCTTCTGTGGCTCAGACGAAGGACGCAATCAATAATGCTAATATCCTTCCTATCTTCCTAGTAACCAGCCCTTTCATACCCACCTATAATGACTTGGTGAGTCAGTTAGGGGTAGGAGCTGTAGTCGAACTGGAGCCTGACAGTTCAAATTTGGTTGAGGCTGTACTGGAAGCAATAGAGATATTAAACCAAACTGTGACTGTTGTGGCCGTAGATGATGAGTACGGTTATGTGCAAAGCATCGACCCGGACTACTTTGAAGATGTTGTTCCTGGCTCGGAATTAACAACTTATGTCACCTTCAAAGATACTGGACTAGGTAGCGGAGATGATGTGACAATTCGCGCTCTAGGAATTGGGGATTTGGTCGTTGATGTTCAAGTCTCTTTGTAATCTCTATCCGTTGAGCGATCGCGGAGCGTGGCATCAGCCGTATCGCCTGTCTGAGAATCTGTAGGGCTTGTAACTGTTGGCTCAAATCTGGTTTTATCTATAAAAATCTGGTATTATCTGTTTATGCTACTTGGATTCAAAACTGAATTACACCCAAATAAGCAGCAAAAAACATTACTGGCTAAACACGCAGGTGTAGTTCGTCATGCTTGGAATTGGGGATTATGGTTAACTAGAAATATCCTTAGTCATAATTCCAATAATCCTTCAGGTAAACTTAAATTTCCCACATCTATCGACCTGCATAAGCTTTTAGTAGCAATGGTTAAACCTAAGAACTTTTGGTACTACGAAGTGTCTAAATGTGCACCTCAATATGCTTTAAGATATTTATCTCTAGCTTGGAAGTGTTGCTTTAACAAAATTTCTGGTCAACCTAGTTAAATTTAGCTATGGCGGGCAGTTTGCTCCGCAACGCTAACGCGTTTCGCGCCAGCGTTGCGTTACGCCAGTTTTGCGAAGCAAAAGCAAACGTCCGTGTCAGCCTGTGGACTGGATAACGCCGACGTTGCCAGGTAGAAGCAGGAATGGAACAGATAATCATAGATTTTTATAGATTATCGTAGGTTTCTAAGAACGGACAGAGAAGCGATCGCCAGAGTTAGGACAGTCGGTAAAGTCAACATTAAACCCTTTCCAGAAACGGAAGGGTGTATTTTTCAGGACTTAGGCACTGGCAATAGATGTAGGGTTTTGTGCGTTACGCTAACGCTAACACACCCTACTGGACTGACACAAAAATGTAGGTTGGGTAGAACGGAGTGTTAGCGGAGCTTCCCGAAGGGAAATCCAACAAAGCCTCGCTATTGTTGGGTTCCGTTCCTCAAGCCAACCTACGCTTATTGCACCATTTTAGCAGTGTCGGTCTACTACCAATAGCGTTCATGCGTAAGTCCTATTTTTATCTCAAATGACTGTACACTCACAATACAGCAGCGATCAAAAAAATGTGTATCGGTATTGACACTGAGCTTTTCTGAAGTTACGCTGGAAACAGAAAACTGTTCGACAACTCATCTCATCAGATATGAAACGAATATTACCTTGGGTGATGTCAGTGCTACTGGCATTTACCTGCTTGAATATCAGTCCGTCATCGGCCGCTGCCGAGAACTTAGTAGTCAATGGCAGTTTTGAAGAGCCAGTCCTTAATGGTGACTATGGTACAGCAGATTTTCAACCCTCATTTAAAGGGTGGGACTTATCCAAGGGTTACTTGATGGAAATCGATCGTGAAACCAGAGAGGATCTGATCCCTTATCTCCCCCCAGAATCAGTAATTCCCAAAGCCAAAGATGGGAAGCAATATGTGCAGCTTGACAGCATTCAGCAAGTAACTCAAATTTATCAGGATATCACGACGGAAGCGGGTCAGACCTACGAACTCACTTTTTCATTCTCCCCCCGTCCTTATGTCTCAGACAACAAGCTGAATGTTAAGTGGGGAGATACAGAGATAGTTAAACTGGAGGCAAGTGGTGAAGGTTTATCTCAAAGCAATTGGCAGGATTATAGCTATGGTGTTCAAGCTGACAGTTCTACGACTCGCCTGAGCTTTGATAATATAGGAGAGTTTCCTGATAGCAAGGGTTCCTACGTTGATGCTATCGGTCTCGAACCACTCGTTTGCAAGTTGGGCGATGAGAAATGCCAAATCATCATTACCCCTGACGAAAAATTCCTTCTGCCAGTCACAATTCCGATTCCTGAAGATTCAGGCACGTTGCCTCTAGATCTAATGTTGACCCAAGATGTGACTGGCTCCTACCGAGATGATTTGCCAGTTCTGCGAGCACTAATTCCTGACTTGGTGGAAGAACTGCGCGCTCTCCAACCTGATACAACTTTTGGTCTAGCAACTTTTCAAGATAATAATCCAGGTGAGTATGTGTATCGAACCGAGTTACCTTTGACCACAGACTCGGCTGCATTCGAGGCAGCGGTTGACAAGTTGACGGCTAATGGTGGAGGTGACTATCCAGAGTCATCGTTGACAGCTCTAATGCAAGTTGCTGTACGGGCAGAAAGTGAGTTAAATTTCCGACAGAATACTCGTCGGGTAGCAATTGTATCCACAGATGCTACCTATAAAAAGGCAGGGGACCCACCCGGAGGTACTCCCAACAATGGAGACGCAGTTTTAGACCCTGGTGAGGACTTTCCCTCTGTCCCTCAGGTGAAGCAGGCAATCAATGAAGCTAATGTAGTGCCTATCTTCCTGGCAACCACCAATGTGGTAAGCACATATAATGACTTGGTGAGTCAGTTAGGGGTAGGAGCTGTAGTTGAGCTAGAGGCTGATAGTTCAAATTTGATTGAGGCTCTCAAGGAAGCATTAGAGGTAATCAACCAAAACTTGACTATTGTAGCGGTAAACGATGACTACGGTTATGTGGAAAGCATCGAGCCAGACCGTTTTGAAGATGTAGCCCCAGGCTCGGAAGTAACAACCAACATTACCTTCAAATACTCGGGACTCGGCACCGGTGATGAAGTCACCATTCGTGCTCTAGGAATTGGGGATTTGGTTGTTGATGTTCAAGTCTCTTTGTAATCTCTATCCGTTGAGCGATCGCGGAGCGTGACCAACGGTTGGGTAAGTTGGGATAAGTTCAGTAGAACGGAAATTGACTGATGGCCGAATGGCGATCGCTCTTTTGCCAGAAAGGTGGGATATCTATAGACCGGGATCTGAATGCCAGTATAAATTTGAGAGATGCGGTCGGCTTGACCGTGAATGCCTGTGGATGAGTAGCCGCCGACGGTCTCACAAGAAGCAGGAAGTAAACATTAAAATATCACGCTATGTGACGTTTTATATCAGTTTTATGAAGCAGGAACGTAAAGTTTGCAACGCTTTTGGCGCAACAGGTCCGGATACTTTAACTCCCCTAGAAGTCACAGTATCTCTGATTGGTGCACACCAACCTTAATAAGTTATCGGTACTGTTAGAAGAATAAGGGGCGATCGCTTTGATTAATCCCAAAAGGAAAACTGTGAAAAAAGGCGATCGCCTGCCTGAAAAAAGTGCATTGACAAGACCTTGAAAGAACGAAAACTCTGGATGGGTTATTAATATCTGCCCACTCAAAAACAATTTGAATACTTCTACTGTAATGATTCTGGCTTTATTATCAGTGATCATCCGAACATGATATAATTCTTATTCATTTCTCAGTAGAAAAAGCGATTAAACTAAGTTTAATCGCTTTTTTGAGTTTGCGGGGGAGCGCGATCGCGCTCCCCCGCAAACTACTATTGGGACTCGATCAAAAACAAAACCTACAGTCAAGACTCAAATGACAAACAAAAATTAAATATTTAATATGACTTTTTCATCTCGACATATATACATTTAACTGCTATAATTGTCTCCGTTAAACTTTAGCTCTATTTCTTTCTAGTAAAAGTTCCAGATCGACTAAAAAGCATTGTTCCTTTTAATAGCAGTAAATCCCCGTTTGCGGAGCATTCCGTAGGAAAGGCGGGTGCTATATTAGCGCAGCTCCTCTGTCAATAGGCAATAGAAAGCCTCTATCCGCGATGGAGCAGGAATCCCGCCCTGTCTCGTAGAGCAGCGTCGGGAGGATGTCAATATCAGACAAAATCAACCAATAAAGCAGACATAAAATTAACATGGCAATAAAAAAAATCACTATAACTGCTACATCCAATGGCTATACAGCCAAATATTATGGAGGAGGAGAACCTAAAGCAAAAATTTATATCGATGGCCAAGAAATTAATTTCGGCAGCTATAGTCGGGGTATCAATGTGGCCGTATTCGATGAAATCACAGGTAAACTACTATTTTGTAACAGATTTGATACTCCTATTGGCAACAGCGACATCTTTGCTGATTTCATCAATAACCTGCCAGAAGGAAAGATAGTTGCCCTAACAATCAAAGGTGATGCCGTATCTACTCCTCTAACAGATAAAGCCAAAGCTGCTTTTAAAACCATAGGCAGCGCTGAAATAGACAACCTGAAAGTTGGCCAATCCTACACCCTCATAGGTATCAAAGGCCATGAACCAGGTACTGCCCATGAATCTATGTTTTGGTTAGAAACCAGCAGTAGCTACACCCAAGAGGTAGAAGTAGTAGAAAATCTAGGAACTTTTGCAGTAGAAGCTGTATCAAAACCATCAATATTGGCTGCAGCACCATACTATCTCCCCCAAGGAGGAGAAGCACAAATTCACCTCAACGGAAAAATTCTAGCTATAGAAGGAGGATATAAATCTGGCTGGAATCTGATAGTATTAGACGGCAAAGATGGGCAAGTGAAAAGCTCTGGTAGTTTTAATCCTGGGATACCAGAGGAGGTAGATAGGTTCGTTGAAATCATCGAAGATTTACAAGCAGGAGAAATAGTTGCCATAGCTACCAAAGATTATACAGGCACGGAAGTAGAACAGAACATGAAAACAGCTTGTTCTTCTATTGGTTCGACAATGGTAGGTAATCTCGAGTATGGAGGTAGTTGGGCGATCGTTGGTTATAAAGGAGCTAAACCAGGTCAAGCAGTAGAAAACCTAGATAATTTCTGTCTCTACTGCTCTCAATATAAACCCGAGGGAGTCAATGTCAAATATTGGGCGCAGCAAACTGCTCCTCTTTTGAACAAAAAATTAAAACCCAGGCAAAAACTGTCCAAGAAGAGTGCTAGCGAATATTTTGCTTTTAAGCAAGCTGTGGGTATTGATGGTGACTATGCATTAGTGGGGGATGATGGTAAAGGCAATGCCTATATTTATCATTGGCAAAACAGTCAGTGGAAGTTAAAACAGCAGCTCAAACCTCAAGGTCAGAAAATGGCTGGGTATGGTCACTCTTTGGATATCAGCGGTAACTTCGCAATTGTCGGCCAGCATTCTGCTAGTGCTTTGGACAAAAATAATGCGGGTGCAGCTCACATTTATGAATTAAAAGATGGTCAGTGGCAGCACAAACAAATTATACAACCTTCGGACTTAAAAGCTAGCGACTATTTCGGTTATTCGGTGGCAATTGATGGCAAACTTGCGATCGTGGGAGCATATTTAGCTGATGCTCCAGGCAAAAATTATTGTGGTGCTGCTTATGTTTTCCAATTAGAAGGTGGTCAGTGGGTACAAAAAGGCAAAAAATTGCAACCAGACGACCTTGAAGCTGGCAATTGTTTTGGTTACTCAGTCTGTATTGAGGGTAATGTAGCAATGGTGGGAGCATATTTAGCTGATGCTCCAGGCAAAAAAAATTGTGGTGCTGCTTATGTTTTTCGATTAGAAGGTGGCAATTGGCAGCAGCAGCTACTTCAACCTCCAGACTTAGGTTCTGGCGATAATTGTGGTTGGTCGTTAGCTGTTAGCGGCAATCGGGCAATTGTAGGGGCACATCTTTCTGGTGTACAAGGAAAAGCAGATACGGGTGCGGCCTATATTTATGAATTACACAACGGTGTATGGTACTTACATCAGAAGATTCAAGCTAATGACCAAAAGCAACACGATGGTTTCGGATGTTCCGTAGCTATTAAAGGCAATGTAGCAGTTGTGGGAGCATCTCAGGCTAGTGTTAATGGTATGTGGGATTACGGTGCTGTCTATCTGTTTCAGTTGGAAAATGGCAAATGGGAGCAAAAACAGAAGTTGCACCCCTCAGATTTGCCAAAAAATCTGGGATGGGGTTATGGTGTTGCTTTCGATGGTAGTCGGGCTATTATCAGCGGTAATGGTGACTTGTTAGGCTCTAAAACTGGTTTTGCCTATATTTGCGATGTTGACACTGAGGCATCATATCAAATTGGGTAGCATTAGATAAAGAGTGTGGGGAGGGTGGGGACTCACCCCTACTGCTCCCAGGAAGCAGGGCTGTTTCATTCTCGATAGACACGGGAACGCGGAGACGCGGAGACACGGGGATAGAGGCTTTTGGCGTTGCTGAATTGAAGTATGAATGTGCGATTGTTTGGTTCTGGTCAAGCCCCCGCTGGTCCCCCAACTTTGGGGGACTTTTAGAGTTTTATTCCCCCCGCGCATTGGGGGGCTAGGGGGGGCTTGCATCATACCCAGAACCAGCAACGCCAGGCTTTTAAGTTCCTAACATTTGTAATTTATACAAACCAGCATAAAGACCTTCTTTTTGTAATAATTCTTCGTGAGTACCAGACTCAATTAATTCTCCTCGCTTCAATACAAAAACCCGGTTAACATTTCTAATAGTTGAAAGTCGGTGAGCAATAATAATAGCTGTTCTTTCTACTAAAAGTTTTTCTAATGCTGATTGAATTAAAGCTTCTGTTACGACATCTAAACTAGCAGTTGCTTCGTCAAGTACTAAAATTCTCGGTTTACGAATAGCAGCACGAGCAAATGCTAATAATTGCTTTTGACCACCAGAAAGATTAGCTCCTCTTTCTCGTAGTTGAGTATTGTATCCTTGGGGTAATTCTGCAATAAATTTATCTATATTTGTATTTTTTGCTGAGGTTTGAATCTCCTCTAATGAATAATTTTCTCCCAAAGTAATATTGCTTTTCACATCTCCAGCGAATAAAAAACCATCTTGTAAAATTACTCCAATATGTTTTCTTAATTCTGCTTGAGGTAAGTCTTTAATATTAATTCCATCAACTAAAATTCTGCCTTTATTGACATCATATAAACGACACAGTAAGCGAATTACAGAACTTTTTCCTGCACCAGTAGGCCCGACCAAAGCAACTTTTTCCCCTGGTTTAATAGTAAAGTTGAGATTTTTCAGAACATATTCATTTGGTTTATAGCCAAACCAGACATTTTCAAATCTAATTTCACCAATTTTAGAATTGTTAACTTGAAGAGTAGGTAATTTTTTAATTTCTCCTTCTGGGTCTAGAATTTCAACTTCTTCATTGAGAAGATTAATAATACGTTCCACTGCAGTTAAACCTGCTTGAATAGCTGTAAATTTTTCGGCAAATTGTCGCAGAGGATCGAATAAACGTTGAGCATATAAAATGAAGGAAGATAAAGTGCCAAAATCTATATTTTCTGCTAAAACAAATTGCCCTCCCAAGAATAATACCGCAGCGATCGCAACTAAAGAAATCCATTCTAAAATACCAGAGATAGCTGAGTCATAAAAAATAGTTTTATCTAGTGCTTTGATATAATCAATATTATTAACTCTAAATAACTCCGAATTAAATTTTTCTCGGCGAAATAATTGTACTACTCCTATACCAATTAAGTTTTCTTGTAATTGAGCATTTAAACCAGAAAGTTCATCTCTAGCTATATAATTAGCTTGCCGATATCTTTGCTGAAAATAAATAATAATTGCTGTGACTGGTAACATCATTAATGTCAGGATTAAACCCAGTTGCCATTGCAAACTAAACATAGTAATAGCAATTATTAAAATCGAAAATAAATCGCTCAAAATACCAATAGCTCCTGTGGAAAATACATCTCCTAAAGCTTCAACATCACTGGTAAGACGAGTAATTAATTTTCCCACAGGGGTACTATCAAAAAATCTAACTCCTAAAGAAAGAACGTGCTTAAATAAGTCATTTCTAATATCAGCAGTAATTTGTTGTCCGACTTTTTGTACTAAGAAGCCTTGTAAAGATTGAAATATTAGTCGTATAATAATACTCAACATTAATATAGAACCTAAAATATTCAATCCTTGAGATAATGATATTTGTTGGAGAAATGACCAGGTTTTTTCTCCTAAAATTAGAGAAATTGCTTGCCCGATTAATAGTGGTTGAATTGCTCCAGAAATTGATAGTGGCAACAATAATATCAGTGAGGCAAATACTAATTTTTTGTGGCCTAGACCATAGCCGATTATTCTTTTAATTAGTTGCCAGTCTGTTTTATTATTATTTCTCTCTTTATTCCTATTGGCTTTTGGTGAGATGCTTCTCATAGATGTTTTTTGGTTAAACTCTAGGTAGTCTAATGTTTTTATAAGGTAGCATATCAGCTAAATATTCACAATTAATGGCTCATAAATAATTCTAATTATGTAAGCATTTCCTCCGGAATGCTGCGCAAACAGCGGTCAGCTATCAGCTATCAGCTCATAAAGGAGAAAAAAGCAATTGAGAGACTTCAAATAATTAAAAATATGGTTAAAAGCCTATTATTTAACTTTAGCAGTAAGCACGAGCCACATCTACATTTCCCTCCATAGAAAAGTTAAACGAATGCTTGCTTCATCCATTAAAAAGCTAATAGCTGAATGCGAGCAAATTCCGCAGGAAATTCTTACCTAATTATGATGGTTGAAATTGAAACAAAAAGATTAAAATTAAGACAATTTATTCTTGATGATTTGGATGAATTATACAATCTGTATCATAATCCAAAGGTAATGAAGTATGTGGGAAAAGACATTCTCACTAAGCCAGAAACAGAAGCAAGAATATTCAGTATAATTAAAAGTTGGGAAAAAAATAATTTTGGAATGTGGGCTGTAGTTCATAAAAGAGATCATAAAATGATTGGTCGTTGCGGACTTTGTTTTCTCGACAATACTCCAGAAATTGAGCTTGGCTATTTATTAAATCCTGCATATTGGTATCAAGGATTAGCAACAGAAGCAGCAAAAGCAAGTTTAAGATACGGATTTGAAGAGTTGAAGTTAGAGCAAATTGTAGCAGTTGCTCAACCTGAAAATATTGCCTCCCGACGAGTAATGGAAAAAGTAGGAATGAAATACGAAAAAGATGCTAATTATTATCAGACTAACGTGGTATACTATACTATCTTAAGCAAAGAATATCGGCCTATCAGTTAGTTGTATGTTCTACTTATAAAAATCTGAAAAAATGATGAGTAAATTGACTCTAGTTATCGGCAATAAAAACTATTCTTCTTGGTCGTTGCGAGCGTGGTTAACTATGAAACAAGCAGGAGTGAAATTTACTGAAATTAAAATTCCTCTGGATACACATATTACCCATCAAGAAATTTTAAAATATTCTCCTACTGGTCTAGTACCAGTTTTGTTAGACGGGGATATTAAGATATGGGAATCTCTAGCTATTTGTGAGTATGTAGCGGAGAAATTTGCCAATTATTTGTGGCCAAAAGACCGCGAAGCACGAGCAGTAGCGCGGGCAATTAGTGCGGAGATGCACTCAGGATTCCCAAATTTACGCCAATATATGCCAATGGACTGTCGAGGTCGTTATCCAGAAGTAGGTATAATTCCAGAAGTTAGACCTGAAATTGAGAGGGTCGGAAGAATGTGGCGAGAGTGTCGCGAAAAATTTGGAGCAGAAGGTGATATGCTGTTTGGTAAGTTTACAATTGCTGATGCTATGTATGCTCCGGTAGTTTCTCGCTTTGCCACTTATCACGTGAAACTTGAACCAGTAGCACAAGCTTATGCTGAAGCGGTTTGGGCGCTAGCTGATATGCAAGAATGGTTAGCAGCAGCAGAAGTTGAGTCAGAAACTATTTTTGATTCAAAATTTTAACTGACTAATCTTAGAATTCATCAAATGCAAATTCTTTTAGTGGATGATGAACCGGAGTTAACTTCTCCTCTAAGTCGTGCTTTGAACCGAGAGGGGTATAGTGTTGATGTTGCTGATAATGGAAAAATTGGTAGTCACATGGCAAGTCAGGGTAACTATGATTTGCTGATTTTAGATTGGATGTTACCTCACAAAACAGGATTAGAAATTTGTCAGGAGTTACGTTCGCGCCACGACTACACACCAGTTTTATTTCTTACTGCCAAAGACACAGTAGACGATCGCGTTACTGGATTAGATGCTGGAGCAGATGATTATTTAGTTAAACCTTTTGAGTTGCGAGAGTTATTAGCAAGAGTTCGAGCATTATTACGTCGTCCCCAAAATATTGAAACAAGTACAACTGAGCAACATCTACAAGTAGCAGGTTTAGAGCTAGACATAGAAAATCAAGTAGCTTATCGCAGTGGACAGATAATTAATTTATCGGAAAAAGAATGTAAATTGCTGGCATATTTTATGACCCACCCCGGCCAACTTCTAACTCATCACCAAATCTATGAATATTTGTGGGGAGAAGGAGAAAAACCAAGCAGTAACGTTTTAGCAGCACAAATACGTTTATTGCGACGAAAAATAGAAGTAAATGGAGAGTTGCCACTAATTTATACTGTTTATCGAAAAGGTTATCGGTTTGGAGAAAGTAATTATCATCACCAATCATCGAAATAATTGTTGAAGAAGGCAGCGGGAGCTAGTGCCGCTACGCGGAAGTTAAAAGTCAGTAGGGGCGAATGGTATTCGCCCTCGCCATAAGTAGACTCTCTGCGTAAGTCCTGGTTGCTTTAGGATTTTGTAACGGGTCAGTTATTTCCGCCATCCTGCACTAAGAAAGACAGAAGGTCTAATTGCATGGGAATAGTCTTCGACACGCCACTCCGTGTCTGATCAAAATAATTGGGTCGCGCAACCCCGCCTTTTAAGGCGATCGGGTTTTTGGAGAGTTGCTCAAATCCCCTATTTCCCCTCCTGGGAGGGGGAGGGGCGAGGGGTGGGTTAACTTCTGACTTCTGACTTCTGACTTCTGACTTCGTTAAAACCCCAAACAATTGACTTCTGACTTCCGTGAAATGGTATTACAAATCGCCGCCCCGAAGTGCCAGTAGCACAATAACTACAGGGCCAGCAATTACAACCATGGCCAACATTGTTAACTGGGCAATAGTTTCAAAGTTAATGTTGCTTAACAAATCAGTTAAAAACCCCATAATTCCCCTAAGAATAAATCAAATATATATTGAACTGAAAAACCGTCTTTTATTCTACCAAGCTATCGCTACTTTAATTTAAGATACTTTACAAAACTCAATAATTTAGTTTGCTACAATCAGAAGGCCGTTAATTGATAACTATTGGCTAAAAAAAAATGGCTAGTTGGCGTTGTATAAAAAATTGTGGTGCTTGTTGTTACTTAGACCCAACAGAGCGTCCAGAGTTAGAGGAATATTTATCTACAGAAGAGCTAAAGCATTATATGAGTTTAGTAGGGGCGGATGGATGGTGTATTAATTACGATAGTTTAACGCGAGAATGCCGTATTTACCCTGAGAGGCCCCGTTTTTGTCGAGTCCAACCAGATACTTTTAGAGAATTGTACGGTATTGAACCAGAAGAACTTAATGAATTTGCCATTGATTGTTGTCAGCAGCACATTGGAGATATGTACGGCGATCGTAGTCTAGAAATGTTGCGCTTTAATTATGCAGTGGGTATTTTCAATAATTAATAATTAACAATTAATAATTAATAATTAATTCTTCGGTAAGTATTTGACATTCAAAGTGATTATCTGAAACAATAAGCCAGATTGAAAAAATCTACATATATTCAGTAATTTAGTAATTTATTATAGTTGCCAGTGAAATTTTTCCAGACCAGAGAAAATACAGATCAAACCCAAATAGATTTAGAACAAAAACAAATATCTGAGAGCTTACCTTTGCAAGTTAGTTCAGAAAAAGGTGAAATTTTACCTCCTACTAATTCTCAATCAGAACCACAAGAAACAAAGGTACAAAAAACAGGAGCATGGGCAGTATTTGCTTCAACTTTTGTGACAATACTTTTAGCAGAAATTGGCGATAAAACTCAGCTTACTACTCTGTTAATGACTGCTGAATCTCAATCTCCTTTGATAGTATTTTTAGGTGCAGGTAGCGCATTAGTAACTACAAGTTTGTTAGGGGTTTTGTTGGGTCAATGGTTAGCCAGTCGTCTCTCTCCTAAAACTGTAGAAAGAGCAGCAGGAATTATTTTATTACTAATATCTTTGACTTTAATTGTAGAAGTTTTTTATGAAAATTTTCCTGGTTAAAAAATCAGGAACTAGCTAGGGGAGCTGTTGAATTAGCGACTTACTAGGAGAAAGAATTAAGAGTATAGCATTCATAGGTCTTAAAGTAAATTATTCTTTTTCATCATAAGCAAGCTACATCTACTCCTATTTATAGAATTTAATTCTGAATTCTGACTTCTTTCTTGATAAAAGCTTGACTTTATATAAATATTCTTCTTCCTTCTTCCTTCTTCCTTCTTCCTTCTTCCTTCTTACTTCTTACTTATTAACTAACTATGGATTGGCAACTTTTAGGTTTAAGTTTTATCGCAGTTTTTTTCTCCGAATTAGGAGATAAAAGTCAATTAGCAGCGATCGCTCTTGGTGGGTCTTCAAAATTTCCCCAGGCAGTATTTTTGGGTACTGCATCTGCTCTATTATTAACGAGTTTTTTAGGAGTTTTAGTAGGGCAAGGAGTCGCAGAAATTTTACCAACAAATATAGTAAAGGTTACTGCTGCTATTGGATTTGCAATTATGGGTTTTCGTCTTTTATTCTCTGGTGAAGAGGAGCCAGAAGAGTCGGAAAATAGTTAAGTTTAAATATTGCTTTAACTGATATTTGAAATTGTCTATTTATCAACCCTATCCTGACAACTAAAACTCTGTATGGGCGAATGGACATTCGCCCATACCCATTGCATGAATATCCAAGGAAGAAGGAAGAAGGAAGAAGGAAAAATATTGTTTTGTCTGAGTATGCTGCTAGCGAGCAAGATGCTCGCACTACGGAGATTTGAATATTAATACTTATATCTCACATACTTGGAATCTACTGTAGAAATTTCCAGTAATCAAGAATAAAATCAATTATTGTACATAAATTATCAATTATTTCCCCCTACTCCCTACTCCCTACCCCCTCTACCTCTTACTAACTAACAAAACTGGTTAATATTCCTAAAATCTTCGGTAAGTTTTTGATAGAATATTCCTCTAAATCTAATACTAGAGTTTGAGCTTCTAATTCTAAAAATTGCCAAGCTGTTCCCGTGGTAATAGCTCCATAAATTTTGCTAATTTCATTCCCTTTATTTTGATTAAAAATCTGGGCAGCAACCATTTCGGCAATACATTGACCAAAGCCAGATTTAATATTATCATTCTTAGCTTCTACAAGAGTAACTATTGGTGCTTGAATTATCGTTTGTAATGTGGAACGACTAATAATAAAATCGCAAAAACCATTTAATCCTAGCTCTGGGTTAACATTAAATTCGATGCCAGAAAATAAGTCTATTTGATTATTAGATATTTTTTTTACTTCTGCTAATACTGGAGCAATAATACATTCTGTTTGCGGAGCATTCCGTCAGGAAACTAGCTTTTTCCGAAGCGTTCGCCACTGCTAATGGTAGATAATATTCTAAAGCTTCTTGAAGAAATTGACTGGGAATAACATCTGGTAATTTATTAAATTTACCCAAGTTTTCGACCAGCTGAAGATTAAAATTAGTGAGAACTTACTCTAAGGTAAATTTACTGTAAGGCATGAGTTTCTTTAGAGGTCATTTCAGTGATCAGTTATACCATTTCTCAAAAGTTTTGCTACATCCCCTTGATAGTAGGCAGTAGGGAGTAGGATTATAAAGATATAATATATTTTGATTTAATACCGATAATCTTGACAAACATTACTGAAGCATTATTATTACTTAATAACTGAAGTTGCATCGGAAGTATAGCATTATTTTTGGGAATTGGCATTAGTCAGTTAAGGGTGGGCAAATATTTACTTAATTGAGATTAATTTTATCTCAACCAAAATTCACTCACCCTACTTTTTTCACCTACAACCTTATTATTAGTTTTTTTGTTGATAACACCAACCAAGTAAAGTACCACCAACAACTAATTTAATAATTTCTAATAACCAGTAACCGCCGTGCATTTGATTCATTGCTAAAGGAACTTCTTTAACTGACTCAAACAGATTTAGATTTATACCCAAAGCACTCATTTGAGGAGTTAAACCGTAAGTATCAATTAGAGCGATCGCCAATAATGCTATAGAAAATATAATTGCTGTTTTACTTTTTTTAATAAAATTATTTGGCGTGGCACTTAATACTAATAAACCTGTTAAACCCAAGCTTGCACAAATTAATTCAACTCGGTTAAATAAGGAAAACATTATTGAACCTGCTGCTGTAAAATCTGATGTATTCATCATGCCAGAAGCATACATACTAGGCATAATTACCACGTCTAAAATTATGCAGGCACTTAACCAGAAACCTAAAGTTAAACAAACTATTGTTTGCCAAAGTTTTTGATTAGATTCCAGATTTGGAGAAATAGTTGCCATATATTTTTACCTATTTAGAGTTATATATGAATGAGTTACCTTCAGCTTAACTAAAATTCGCCTCAATTAGTATTAAGTATTTTTACAATCTGATTTTTATAAGAAATGTAAAAATCACTAAAATTTCCTAAACAAGAAATCTAAGTTAGTAATTGGTAATTGGTAATTGCTAATTAATCATTGGTAAATTTCTCAAATAACTTGATAGTAATTTAATATTAGTTTCCATAGAATTAAGGCTTCAAGAATAAATAATTGACTGTAGCTCGAGATTAATAACTTATAAAAGTTGGTAATTATGTGCCGTTTCACATAAAATTGGCATCATACCAAATTCAGATGAAGCTGCATAGAATAATATATTAATCAGAGTTGGTTGTAGCTCGAGATAGACAAGTTAATAAATTCCATAATTCTGTGCCACTTCACATAAAATTGTTATAGTACCTAACACCTATGAGCTAATACCAATTTGATAAATGTTTGCTACATTTTCGCATTGCGGGTGAGTAGGGGAGTGGGGGAGAATTCAACAATTAATAATTAATAATTAATAATTAACAATTACCTATCCTTGAAAAGAAGAGGATTGACTCAAAGGAAAAATTTTTCTTCTCTTGGCCTCAAGGAATTATTTTTTCCTCAACTTTATCCATAACATCTAACCCTAAATAAAGCGTAGGAGAGATAATACAAATTCGATGTCTGAATTTTAAGCTTTTGATCTATCCTAACCTTTACTTAGACTGCTATATTGCAAATTTAAATTGTGAATATATAGTCATTTAAAATAAGAATTAAACACTTTTTCGCCTGAAACTATTTCGAGGCAATAAACCATTGTTTCAATCTACACTGAAATAACTATATAGCGTTTCTCTAGTTACTGAGATACAGTTGTTTTTCTTCTTTTTTATTCCTTACTCCCTACTCCCTAAAACAAATAAATTTTGTACCTCATGCTTCTTGGGAATTGCTATATAAGTTTATAGCAGTTTTCATGTTTCATAGAATACAGAGATTTTGGCTTAAAGGCAGAAGGCAGAAGCTTTGTAGTCAACATGAGTGAAAACCGCTATAAAGCATCTTTATATGACTGAAAAATCGTGGTCTAAAATCTCCCCTTTTAAGAGGATAAAAAGCGGTCGAGAGATGGCGAGGTTTCCTCGCCATATCTAATCAACCAAGAGAAAAGAGAATTCCGTATTTTCTTGCCTCCTTATTGCAGAGGTACTGATAACTGATAACTGAAATGACCTATTTATTTCCAGGTCGGGTGTTCTTTTAATCCATTATCTTAGATTATTCTCAAAATCAAAGCATATTAGCTTAAGTCTATGATTTTATCCAAATACCTAAACCAAGTAAAATACAATCCAATCGACAATAAAATAAATATTAATAATAAAATCCCAAAATTATCCCACTGTTTCATCATCAACATCATTCCCATCAAAAATAAAACCAACTGCCAAGGAATAGCAATCAAAGTTGCCATAATATCTCGTTGATTTTCTACCTTAATTTTTGCCTGAATATTAGTTGGTAATTTTTTCCTAACTACTTCCCAAAAGCCAAAAGGTCTGGTAACCCGATAAAAATTATCAATCGTTTCTAAGTTAGTTGCTGGTGTAAAAAATGTCCCCAAAATACATCCTAAAAAAGAACAAATACTTGGCACTAAAAATAAAATATATTCCTGAATTTGAGAATTATTCACCACAGGTAAAATTACTCCTTTTGTCAAAATAGCAGCAATTAAACCCGTTCCAGTACCAATGGCAAACCCATAACCATTAAATCTCCACCAATACCATCTCAATACTAAAGGAATAAACAGCCCAGTTCCTAATCCTAAAGTTAACCATCCCCAGATATCATTAATATTTGTAATATTAAAACTAAAAATTAACCCTAAACCAACAATGACAATAGACGCTAAACGACCTTGATTAACCAATTGTTGATTAGAAGCTTCAGGTTTAAGATAAGCTTGATAAATATCCTTGACCCAATATGCTGCACTAGCATTAATAATTGAATCAAAAGTTGACATTGCTGCTGCAATAAAACAGGCAATTAATAAACCCTTCATTCCTACCGGAATATATTCAGCAATTACAGTAGGTAAAACTAACTCAGGGTCAGAAATTACCTGATTTTTTAAGCCATAATCTATTCCTAATATTGCCAAAGCTGTAACTAGAGGCCACCGAAAAGATAATAAGAAAATCCAGAATAAAGAAAGTAAACCAGCTTGACGATCACTCTTAGCTGCAAAGTAACGTTGAATCATATACCCACCCCCACCAGCACCACCTTCTAGAAATACTTTAAAGACGTAAAATAACATCACCCCACCAAACAAATTAAAAATACTATAATCCCCTGGCAAATCAATTTTTATTGGAGGGATAATACTACTCCATTCTTTCAAACTCCATTCTTGTAATTGTTCGCTACCCGGAAGTGAAATTGAAAAAGTCTCTGGCAAATCTACAGTTTGAAAAGCAATAAAGCAGATATATAAAATTGCCACAAAAATCAAAAATCCCTGAAAAACATCTGTCAAAACAACCCCATAAAATCCACTCACAGCAGTATAGATTAAAGCTAATAAAATTAATAAAATTCCGGCGAGTTTATCATTAATTCCCAGAAAACCACCTAAAAATTTTCCACCCCCAACTGCAAAATAACTCATTGTACCAATAGCAAAAATAATATTAGCAACTGCACTAATAATTCTAGCTATATTTCCCTCTCTACCTTTACCAAAACGTAACTTCATCCATTCAGCAATAGTCATTACTTGAGCACGACGATTCCATTTTCCCATAAACGTCATTAAAAACGCCATTATTAATACTAATCCACCGCGAATTTCGATAAAAAATCCCTTAGTTCCCAAAGCATAAACTAAAGCAGTTAACACCATAGTACCTGCTAAATCAGTATTAGAAGCCATACCAGAAGCACCCAAAACCCACCAAGGCAAATTCCGATTTCCTAGAAAGTAAGACTCTATTCCTGTAGAAGCTTTTCTTTGTAGAAAAACACCAAAAACTATAATAAATACTAAATAAATTAGTACAACTATATAATCAATTATTTCCATAAAAGTAAATCCATAAATCAATTATTATTGATAATTTTATATCAAAGATAGCACTATAGCAATTATGAGAGTTTCTGATAATTGTTACGAGCGAGCCGACAAAATAAACTATCTGTTGATTCTGTTTTTCAATTGTTGTAAATAACATTAATCGATAATCTTCTAGAAGTATAGCAATATGATTTTAGTTGTGAGATATTGGAGACTTTTGTTTTAGGTATGGAGGGAACAAACCAATACATAAGAATAAGATAACTGCTATATTCTATGCTTTAAAAACACCTCAAATGAAATAGTCATTTGACCTAACCTTAGTCATTGTTTGATTCTTTCTTTCATCCATCTGATAGCTGAATTTGAGCTAGCTGAATGCTTATACGCTAATTATTTACAATTGGTTGGGGGTGAAAAATAGTCCAGCAATTCAGCAGTCAACATTTAGCTTAAATTTATACTCAAACCGAGATAAATTTCCTTTTAAATTGTCTTTAAACCCAAGTTTATAACTAAAAACTGTTAGCCCAGAGCTAGTTAAATTTCCAATAATACTGAATCTAAAACCTAGCATCTACTATAGTAATTTAATTTTGTGGTTTTCGTATCAAAGGAGATATTATTATTGTCTATCCAACTACTTATCTATTATTTGAATTCAAAAAATCCCTAGGATAATTTAGGGTAGATTCTATTCTTCCATTCTCTGGCGATCGCTACAAACAAAATGAATAAATTTCATCCCACTCTGAGAAGCTCATTTCAGTTATCAGTTATCAGTTATCAGTACCTCTGCAATAAGGAGGCTTGAAATCAGGAATTTTGTAACTCACTAGCATGGGAATTGCTATATAAAAATCATAATAACTATTAGATACTCCGCACTAACTTAAATAAATAAAGGAATTTTGTAACTCACCAGCATGGGAATTGCTATATAAAAAATCTAATAACTATTAGATACTCCGCACTAACTTAAATAAATAGTGGTTAAAATTTTAAGTGCCGCCAAATTTCGGGGAATTGATATAACACTAAAAATTAATTACTCTAACTAATTTTCAGAATTAATACGATTCATTTCCCAAGTAGTATAAGTACCAATTGGACTCCAAAATGTATAAGGTAACAATAATATTCCAGCCCAACTATTAATTTGCCAGACAGTCAAAATTAGTATCAAACTTAATACAAAACCCGTTCCTCCAATAATTGTTCCTACCTTCAAATTTTGCATCCAAAACATTACAGGTGTATAAGCTATTGTCACAATTTCTAACAATAAATATAATGCCATTAATAACCAAGTTTTTTGAGTTCCTGGTTCCTGTTCCCAGATAATATATGCAGACCAAGCACCACAAATAAAAATTATCGTCCAAATGATGGGAATTCCTCTTTCAAAAGTTAACCAATGAGGTCGTTGTAGATTTCTAAACCATCGGACACCTCTAGACCGCGTCAAAATGCTACTACTTAATGCTATTAAGAAAGTAACCGCACCAATTATCATCCAAGATTTAATCATTTTTTTTATAGTTTATAATTCACAGCAATGCAACATAAAATGATTAGTATTTAGCTAGTTATAATGTAAGCATTCAGCTATTAGCGGTCAGCTTTTAGCTGTTTCATAGATAATGTATATACACTGATAAGGTCAAGGTCAGTTTTTTTCCAATACTTTATAATTATCCTTAAATTTTTTAATACTAATTCCTGCTCTCAAGGCAATGAATTAATAGCTAATAGCTGTTAGCGTTTGCGCAGCATTCCGATAGGAAAGCTCCTCTGTTTGCGTAGCATTCCGCAGGAAAAGAGGCTAGCTGACGGCTGAATGCTTAATTTTTTTTGTGCCTACCTACTTATTTATGAAGAGTATTAGGTTTAACAAAAGATTCAATCTAAACTCAAAAAACTCTCATGTAAAACCTACCCCCATAACAGTAAATTATTGCGAAACAAATGAACTAACCAAGTCGATGATTTTGTTCTAGTTCAATACTAGATTCATCCTCATTATCTTTAGGAACAAGAAAATTACCATTTTGAGGCTGTAAAACAGCTTTAATTGTTTTCAGAAAACGATTTGATGAAACTTTACCATTAAGTCTTTGACGCTCTTTTACCTTCTTAACAAGATGTCGCATTACAGATAAATCTAATTCATCTATAAAATGGTCAGCAATTTTTTCTCCCATTAAATCAATTGCTTCAGAATACTGCTTTTTCAACATCTCTATAGCTGCATACTCTTCATTATTAATTTCTTCTGAAGTATTATTTATTGCGTCATAATCATTACAAACAAAATTTTCTGCTCCTTGACCTTTTTCTGCCGAATTACTTACATTTGTATAAATCTTATTTTCCGTCATATTTTTATCATTTTCTTGAGTAGATCGTTGTGCTGAAATTTGGTGGCGGTCTATAAAACTTTGATAATCTATAATACTCATGCCAAGATTATAAATATGATGATGTACATGATCTATTAGATCGACTTCATCTGGATTGTAGTAACCACGATTATTGTCAATACCATGTAATTGTGCCCAACGTTTTAGAATTATTTCATCGTCTAAATTGTATCTCTCTAACATTTGACTGGTAGTTAGATCGCTTTGTGGTGTTACTTTAAAATCACTCATTAATTAATTCTCCTTAAAATCATTTGGTTCCTGTATATTGAGATTTTATATTAACATCAAATGTAGATTTAAACTAATAATAGTTGGATAGCAGCAAAAAAAATCAATTAGTATGATAAAACTCGATAAAGACTCTTAAAAAGAATAATTAACCTTAATTAATTTACCAAATCAATCTCAGAAAAAAAGTATATATCCTCACATATATCGCTAAGGAATAAGTCAAGAAAGAAAAAGTAAATAGTAATAAACAAATCACAACAAAGGAAAAACAATCGAAATAGATGGCTTACAGGATTAGAGGAATTATTTTTAAGCATAATTTTCAGCATTTTTTTTGTAGCATTATTTTTTTGATTGGTGTAATACCACTTTGAAGAAATAATTTTATGGATAATAAGTGCCATTAAAATACTTTATATGAAATGTCTATTTGACGGCAAAAATAATTTACGACATCAAAAATGGTATTAAATCTATTCATTCTGACATCTGACTCCTCAGAACCTCAGAAATAGCCTAGTTATTTGTAGCAAAAGTTCATCAATTTGATATAACATATAGTCTTTACAGATGAGCTGTAGATATTAGACTATAGCGTTTCTCAGGCTAATGAGGTACATCTATCTTTATTTTTTCTTTCCTGTTCCCTGTTCCCTAAAACAAATGAATTTTGTACCTCGCGCTTTTTGGGAATTGCTATATAATTTTTTCCTAGCAAAAACTCTCTTTATCCACCGTCACTATTCTTCATAATCTCTCAAAAATTTGATTTTCTGTTTATACATATGGAAAAACTTTAGCATCATCTATAATTAAAAACTAAGCCTTTTACTGCCAGAAGTATTACTATGCCTGTATACGATTATTTTTGTCCAACTAATCAGCAAAAACTGGAAGTTTGGCACAGTATAAATGAAAATATTACAACTTGGGGCCAGTTATGCAAATTAGCTAAATGCGATCTTGGTGACACCCCAGAAGACACTCCTGTTAAACGTATGATTAGTGCCCCTAGAATAATAGTAGAAACGGGCATCAGCGATTTAAAAAGTCAAGGATTTAGTAAATTAGTAAAAAGAGACCAAGGAATCTATGAAAATATCACAGCAACAGGCGATGAAAGTCGCATAGTAAATATCAACGACCATAGTACCTATCCAAATTTTAAGCAAAAACTAGGAGACTAAAATATCACAAAAATCTTTCTAATTTTTACTCCAATAATTTTCTCCAAAAATAAAAATTAGACAATCAAAATCATGGTTGATTACATCAACAAGCTGCTCCTGTTATAAAAATTTTGATGGTTGCTTAATATTCATATATAGCAATTCCCAAGAACCGTGATATACAAAATTTGCTTGTTTCAGGAAGTAAGAAGTATTAATTAATGCGGGCAACAAGGAATAATGATGCGACCCAGCGTCGGAAACATACGAAAGGGAATAGGCATCAAGACAAAAAAGAATAAAAACAACAGTATCTCAGTAACTTGATAAGCACTATATATAGTCGAATAATGTATTAATAAGTAGAATATATTAACAAGTAGAATATATTAACAAGTGTTTTTTTCTATATTAAACATCTCCAAAAATCAAAAAAAAAATCAATTCTCACACAGCAATTATCAATTATTTCCCCCTACTGCTGTATGGGCAATTCGCGAATCGCCCCTACTCCATACTACCTCTTTTCTGGAGATGTCTATTGATTTATGACTAATTCAAACTCTAGTCTTTTATTCCTATTAAAGAAACACAATTTCCAGCCTTATATACAACGTTTTTTGCAACTACCAATAGTCAATATTACTATTGGTATCATCATAATTTTGTCTGTTATATTAACCATAGTAGAATTATCTATACCTGAAAAATCACCCTATCTATTAATATGTAATACATTTAGTAAAATATTCACTATATTATTTGTTATAGAATTAAGCTTCCGGTTTATAGTTGCCCCTAATAAAAAAGTTTATTTTAAAGAATACTGGTTAGATATACTAGCTATATTACCATTACTAAGAGTCTTCAGATCCATTAGAGCTTTACGACTATTACGCCTATTAAGAATACTCAGATTATCTCGTTTTTTCAACCGTTATGCCAGCACCTTTCCCTATATCTTACAAAGAGGAATTAAAGAATACCTAATCGTTGTTGGACTACTGCTACTAACTATTATGTTTGGTAGTGTTGCTATCCTAGTATTTGAAGGTAGTAGTAACCCAAACTTAACCTCCCTAGAAGAAGGATTTTGGTTTAGTGTTTATTCTCTATTTGCTGGCGAACCAATTCCGGCTTCACCATCCTCATTAGGAGGAAAAATAGTTGGAGTTTTTGTCATGTTTATGAATGTTACTATCTTTGCTATGTTCACTGGAACAGTATCAGCATTTATGGTAGATAAAATCCGTAGAGAGGATGATATTGTGGACTGGGAAAGCTTTAATAATCATACAATTATTTGTGGTTGGAACCGCAAAGCTGAGATTATAGTTCGAGAATATAAAGCTGCTGGTAAAAACGAAGGAATACCAATTATTGTCATAGCTGAATTTGATGATGAACCTAATTTTATTGCTCCAGATTTAAAATCTCGAATACAATTTCTCAAAGACGATTTTACCAAAGTTACTGCTTTAGAAAAAGCGGGTATAAGTCGAGCTGAAACTTGCATTATTTTGTGCGATAAAACTCATAGTCGTAGCGATCAAGATGCAGATGCTAGGACAATTTTAGCTGCCTTAACAGCCGAAAAATTAAATCCAAATGTTTATACTTGTGCTGAATTACTTAATCGTGAATATGGCTCTCATTTAGATATGGGTCATGTTAATGATTATATAGTTAGCCAGGAACAAAGTGGTTTTCTATTAGCTCAAGCTGCTTTGAATAGAGGATTAATGGGTGTATTTTCAGAATTACTAACTTATGAAAGGGGAAATCAGTTTTATCGGATAACTATTACTGCTGAATGGGTAGGGAAAACTTTTTTAGACTTGTTTATACATATTAAGCAAACTCATAACGCTATTTTAATAGCAGTTTCTCAGCCTCAAGGTAAGTTTAAAATTAATCCCGATCGCTATATATTTCAGGAAAAAGACAATTTAATTGTTATTTCTACTAGGGAAATAAAATTATAAATTTGATGATTTTAAGCGATGGGTTTAAATTTTTTTTACATTAATCGCAGTCTGATAAAAACAGCTGATAACTTAAGTAAAGCAATCCTGAATAAGTTACACTAAAATCAAAAATACAGCATATTTTATATAAGTGCAGTACACCATTAGCGGGCAAGATACTTGCACCATAAAAGCATTATTATTAATGTCTTTAACTTTATATACTCACAATTTACTATAAATAGAAATAATTGCCATATTTTAAGAATAAATAATTTAAAACTTAACAGCTTTTTCTGGTGTAGCTAAAAACTCTCGCAAGCGAAGTAAACTAAAAGTCTGACCTAAATTTAGAGGCAACATAGATATTCCTTCTAAACGAGATTGTATCCAACCATCTCCCCAATACCACTCGTGAAATCCATCAATACCTTGACTAAGTAGCAACCTCAAACAATTCGACCCTACTACATCAACATAATGTTTAATTTCTATTACACCAACCATACTTTTAAACTCTAAACCCTCAGATAATTGTTCTGGTAGTCCAGGAGACAAGCGCTGAGGCCACAACCATATTTGTAACTTGGATGAACGTAGCAAACTCTCTCTGATAGTAGCTTCAGTAGCTTCAATCTCAATCCGTAAATGGCTTTTTTGGAAAGTACCTAACATAGCAATATAGTAATATAATTTTTGAATTTATACTTAGTATCTTTTTCTCAAACAAAACTAGAAAATTACAAATATCTAGGCTAACATTATTTTCCAATAATTAGGAATTAAGTTAAGCAAATTTTGGATGCAAATCGATTAATTTTTATAATTTATGATTATGTATTATAGGAATAAATTTTTTCTAAAAATAATATTCATCGTAAATTTTATAACTAAAGAATACTATCTATAATATATCATTATATCTAAAAGCTTAGACTAACACAATAAACATCAAAAAAACTTAGCTCGAAAACAGGCTAAATTAGCCCGTAAGAAGAAAGATAGTATTTCAAGAGAAAAAGCACGATCGCTAGTAGCTAAAGTTCACGAACGTATAAGTAATGCCCGTCAAGACTTTCTACATAAATTATCAAGAAAAATAGTCAATGATAATCAAGTAGTAATTGTTGAGAATCTGAACATCAAGGGTATGGTTTCCTACGGAATGCTGCGCAAACGTAATCACAACCTAGCTCAAACTATCTCTGATGTGGGTTGGGGAATATTTATCAATTTTGTTGACTATAAACTGCAACAAAAAGGTGGTTTATTAGTAGAGATTAATAGATGGTTTCCTAGCTCTAAAACTTGCAGTAGGTGTCTGTATCAAATATCAGAAATGCCATTAGATGTGAGAGAGAGAGTGGACTTGTCCGAGTTGTGGTACTCACCACGACCGAGACGAAAATGCGTCCAAAAATATAAGGGCAGAAGGCATCAGGGAAATATCGGTCTTGGAAGGACTGCTGCTGTTCGCGCAGCGTCCCGTAGGGAAGGAGGGGAAGTAAGACCAAAAGGTGGACGTAAGTCTGTCTTGAGGCATTCCCCTTTGAGTTTAGAAACCCCATCCCTCTGTACGGTGGGGTAGTTCACCAGGAATATTCCAACAGAGTTATGATAAAGAAACTCATAATTATTAAGAAATGTAAGGATTTCAATGGCAGATAGACTAATTAGAGCTACAGCAGCAGAAGGTGGCATTCGTGCTGTTGGTGTAATTACCACCCGTTTAACTGAAGAAGCAAGACAACGACATAAACTTTCTTGGGTGGCCTCTGCTGCTCTTGGCCGCACAATGGCTGCTGGATTATTATTAGCCTCTAGTATGAAAACCCCAGAATCAAGAGTCAATATTCACGTCCAAGGCAATGGTCCTCTCGGAGGAGTACTTGTAGATGCAGGACTAGATGGAACAGTAAGAGGCTATGTAGACAATCCTACAATTGAGCTGTCACCAAATAAAATTGGCAAATTGGACGTCGGAAAAGCTGTAGGCAACCAAGGCTTCTTATACATAGTAAAAGATGTAGGTTATGGCTACCCATACTCTAGTACAGTAGAGCTAGTATCTGGAGAAATAGGAGATGATATTGCTCATTACTTAATTACATCAGAACAAACACCATCCGCTTTAGTGCTAGGAGTATTTGTAGATAAAGAGGGTATACAAGCAGCAGGAGGACTTTTGTTACAAGTTATGCCCAAAGCAGCCATAGATGAAGAATTAGTCCAAACCTTAGAATCTCGTATAGCCTCCCTCTCAGGGTTTACTCCATTGCTTCGAGCTGGCAAAACATTACCAGAAATTTTGCAACAACTTTTGGGAGACATGGACTTAAATATATTTCCCGAAAGTCAAATAGTTCGTTTTCATTGTGGTTGCTCTTTTGAAAAAGTGTTAGGAGCATTAAAAATGTTTGGTGTTGATGAACTAAAAGATATGATTGAAAAAGACAATGGTGCCCAGGCAGTCTGCGAATTTTGTGGAGAAGTATATCAAGCTAGTCAAAAAGACCTTATACAACTAATTGAAGACTTACAACAACCATTCACAGAAATTCCAGTTGGACAACTACGCAAATCATCTTCATAAATTTATTCTAAGAATTCAGAACACATAATCAATTTTTGTCTTCTGAATTCATAGCTGTATAGAACTAATTTGGTATCTTGTTAACAAGAATAAGAGAGGCATTGGTTCAGTAATGAAATATCAAATTTGAGGGCTAATTTTTCTGTTAAAATTCATGCTCAAGATAATTACTATTCATAATTATGAATTATAGATATTAAATAAGTTTGATCTTATTATTAAATATGAGTTTTCCAGATTAGCTATCAAATTCAGTTTTAATTTTTTCGACGGGAAAATTTGCCAAAACTCCTGATCTTAACCGTTCTCTCAAATATTTGATTTTCTGTTCAGAACTAAAATATAATTATTGTATATATCAAGGTTGCATCTTTCGCCAAAATAGTGTATACATAGAAACCGCGAAGAATTGGAGCCTAAATTTAACTTTGTAGATAAAGGCTTGCTTATTATTAGGTTAAACCAACCGGAAAGTCATTAAACATGAAATATATCTGTTACTTGCTGTTCGGGATAAGTAGTGTATATGAATGAAAAATACAAAACAATAGGCCGTTGGCGGACACTACGCCAGATGAAGCAAAAAGACCAAGCCCAATGGCAACTACCTGAACGTAGGAAAAACCGCGAAGAAAGACTGCAACAACTTAGATCGAATGGCAGTCAGATACAAACATACAAACATCCGGCAAAACCTTCCACTCTGCAACAACATTCAGTTTCTCGAATAGAAAAAACTAAGCAAAAAAGCCCAAAATCTGCAAACAATACTTGGCCGATAAAATGGCTATTTTGGATAGTACTATTGGTAATAGTTCCAACTGGGGCAGGTATAACAGCCATATCAGCTTTATTCAAATTACCTTCTCAGGCAGATTGTGAAGCAAGTTACTGGCCAACCGCATCAGCAAGCAAACGTCTTTATTGTGCTCAGATATTAGCTACTTCTCCCACAGTAGATAGTTTACTTCAAGCAATTAATTTAGTAGATGTTTTATCAAATGACCATCCAATGCGTCCAAATATTGATGGTTACATTGAACGATGGTCGGAAAAAATATTGTCCTTGGGGGAATTAGCTTTTCAAGATGGAAAATTAGAAGAAGCTATTAAAATTGCCCAAAAAGTACCTCAGAAAGTTTCAGCTTATCCACTTGTAGAAGAACAGATTCAAAATTGGCAAAAAACTTGGACTAAAGCTGAAACAACCTATAAGAAAGCTCAAGAGCATCTACGTCAGGAAGAATGGAATCAAGCTTCCATGGAAGCTTCTCGTTTATTGTCAGTACCAAATGTACATTGGGAAACGAAAAAATACCAGGAACTAATTAACGACATCAAAAGAACTCGCAAAGAAGGTAGCAAATTAAACCAAGCACGAGAGATAGGCGAACAAGGTGGACTAGATAATCTCACGAATGCTGTCAAAAAAGCTCAAGCAATTGGAAAAAATAGCTATCTCTATCAGACCGCTCAAAAGTTAATACTAAATTTGGGCGAACAAATAGCAGATATGGCCTTAGTCGAACTAAATGAAGGAAATTGGCAAGAAGCACTTAAGATAGTAAATAAAGTTCCAGAAAATGATGTCCTAGAGGAAAAAGTAAAAGATCTAGAATTATTAGCTCGTGCCCATTCTCCAGCTAACCTGGGTACAATAGCGGGACTTGAAGATGCTATTGCTCAAGCTCAAAAACTCAAAACTGAACGACCTCTTTACAGCAAAGCTCAACAGTTAATCAGTATTTGGCAACAAGAAATTGCAGATGTCAAGATTATAGAAGAAGGAAAAAAATTAGCCCAACCAGGAGGAATTAGCGATTTAAAAGCAGCGATCGCTAAATTGCAGACTGTCCCTCCTTATAACCCTCGTGGACAAGACGCAACTACTTTGATAGGAGCTTGGAGTAGACAACTACAGCAGCAGGAAGACCGGCCTTATTTGGAAAAAGCAGAAAAATTAGCAAGTTTTGGTGATATTAGTTCTATACAAGCTGCAATTGATGAAGCAAGTCAAATTGGTAGGGGCAGAACTCTATATGAGGAAGCTCAACAGAAAATCCAAAGGTGGACACAAAGAGTTCAACGGTCTCAAGATCAACCAATTCTTGATAATGCAGAACGCCTAGCATCCTCAGGCAATTTAGAACAGGCAATTCTTATAGCACAACAGATTCGAGAAGGAAGAGTTCTATATTCCCAAGCTAGCTCCAAAATACGGCAGTGGCAATCTCAAAAAGAGGCAGAAGAAAATTTAGATAATGCTCGTCAAGCAGCAGCATTAGGTACAGCAGATGGTTATGGTCAAGCTATAAGTTTAGCACAAAAAGTGCCAACTTACAGTTCCAGGCAGTTTGAAGCTTCCCAGTTGATTAATCAATGGGGTCAACAAATCTTATCGATTGCTATGGACGAAGTGAATCGAAATGTGCCACTAGCTATTGAGATTGCTAGTAAAATTCCGGTAAGTAGTATTGCCTATAATTCAGCCCAGAATCAAATTAGTATTTGGCGAACCTGGCTGAGTACAGCTCCATCTGTAGAAAACCAGACTCCATCTGTAGAAAACCAGACTCCAACTCTAGAACCAGTAGAGTATCAAACTATACCTATACCTCAAGACCAATCTCAGGAATTGAGAGAACAAAATCAAAGGACTATAACAGATGAGAGAGGCAAACCCCTAATATCTGCACCAAAGTTTGTGAATAATAATTAACTCAACTGTCCTGACCAAGATTATTGGCCATTATGGACTAATACAATATAAATAATGGCCATAAATAACAAAGTATAATTTAAAATACCAATAATCAAGCCAAGTCAATATTCACTGTACTTATGAGGTTGACATATTTCCCAATTTGTCCATGGCACGACATCGCAAGGATGCTTCAACTTCTACAGATAGTTCTTGTTCATAAACCAGGTGATGCTGTTCCCTGTATTTTGATGATAATATCGGTCTCCATCTCTTACAACATTCTCTAACTAGAGTTTGCTGGACTTCTTACCGTATTCTGTTAAAATGGTCAGTGGATTAATGTATAATCTAATTATGACTAAGCATTTATACTGAAAATTCAACTAGAATTGACAGAAATGGAGGTTTTTACCAAGATTAAGGCCATAGCTACCCAATAAATTACAGTTAGGCTAGGCAATTATTCTAGAAAGTAGGTACATTGACATCCTCTCCGGCTGTTAGGCGCGGATATTCTTACTGAGCCGTAGCTCTTCGGCGGGTAGACGCTTCTTAGGCTGCTGCACCTACACCTCTTGCTCCACTCCAGGGAGGGGATGGGGGTGGGTTATGCTTGCCTCCACGTCCGCGCACGAGTTTCCGCAATTCGCAGCTCCTCCGGAGGAGGCGTGCCCCCCGGCAACTAATAACTTTGTATCATATATTCAATCCACTTGCAAATAAAATAAAAAGTCGCCCTACAACGGCGAGGCTTTAAACCAAATTTGCTGGTAAACTATAAGCTAAGTTAAGACCAAATATTTTTCTTTGCCCTGATAAAGCTATTTTTTGATGAGGAGATAACTAACTGATGCCAAAGCTTGAAGCAATTTCAACCATAGATTCTCAAAGTGAAACTGACAAAACAATATTTGAAAGTGAAACTGATGAAACAGTAGATTCTCAAAGTGAAGCTGACAAAACAATATTTGAAAGTGAAACTTATAAATATGCCTATAGCCGAATTAATGCAATTGTGATTGAAGGAGAGCAAGAGGCATACGAAAATTATATAAGTCTGATCAAAATGCTACCAGACTACGAAGAGCAGCTCAAGAGCCTCTCAAAAATGGAAAGTCGTCACAAAAAAGGCTTTCAGGCTTGTGGCCGAAATCTGAAGGTGACACCAGATATGGAATTCGCCAAAAGTTTTTTTGAGCCACTACATAAGAACTTCCAAGCAGCAGCAAAAACAGGTAATTTAGTTACTTGTTTGCTAATTCAATCTCTAATTATTGAATGCTTTGCGATCGCAGCCTACAATATCTATATACCAGTTGCTGACCCCTTTGCTCGGAAAATTACTGAAGGTGTAGTCAAAGATGAATATACCCACCTCAACTTTGGCGAAGTATGGCTAGAAGAGCATTTTGAAGACTCCAAAGCAGAACTACAGAAAGCAAATCGCCAGAACTTACCCCTAGTATGGAAAATGCTGAACCAGGTGGAAAAAGATGCGAAGACCCTGGGAATGGAAAAAGAAGCTTTGATTGAAGATTTTATGATTGCTTATGGCGAAGCTTTGAACAATATTGGCTTTACAACTGGAGAAATCATGCGGATGTCAGCTTATGGTCTGGTCGCCGTATAGTTGATTTCAATCAAAATGGAAATTAGGATGAGGAATGAGTAATGGCGTAGCATTTAACAAAAAACTTTTTCATCGTGAAAATAATAGTTGCCAACTGCCATATACTAATTTCTGCCTGATTTCCACATATCATCAACAATAACTAACTTACTAATAATAATTACAATTTAATGTTTGGTCTAATTGGTCATCTAACTAGCTTAGAACACGCCCAATCAGTAGCAAGAGATTTAGGGTATCCAGAGTATGCAGATCAAGGTCTTGATTTCTGGTGTAGCGCTCCGCCTCAAATAGTCGATACAATTAAAGTAACAAGTATCACAGGTCAGAAAATTGAAGGCAAGTATGTAGAATCTTGTTTTCTACCGGAAATGCTAGCAGCTCGCCGAATCAAAGCAGCAACTCGTAAGATAATGAATGCTATGGCTCATGCTCAGAAGCATGGTATTGATATAACTGCTTTGGGAGGGTTCTCGTCAATTATTTTTGAGAATTTTAACTTGCAAAA
Organism: Okeania sp. SIO2B3; assembly: GCF_010672525.1. Lineage (GTDB taxonomy): Bacteria > Cyanobacteriota > Cyanobacteriia > Cyanobacteriales > Microcoleaceae > Okeania. Next base: position 49,325 of record NZ_JAAHGH010000035.1, read on the forward strand.
GTTTCAGCAAATCCGCAATATTACATTAGAATTTAAACGTTTTACTACTGGTAATACTCATACAGCCTATATTCTCTGTCAGCAAGTAGAACAAGCTGCCCAAAAGTTAGGAATTGATTTATCAAAAGCTACAGTAGCAGTATGCGGGGCCACTGGTGATATTGGTAGTGGGGTCTGTCGCTGGCTGAATAGTAGAACAGAAGTGGCAGAATTATTATTGATAGCTCGCGAGCAAGAGCGGCTAAAAAATCTACAAGGGGAACTAGGACGAGGTAAAATTTTAGAATTAAATGCAGCTTTACCTCTGGCGGATATTATAGTTTGGGTAGCTAGTATGCCCAAGGGTGTAGCAATTGATCCAAATGTTTTGAAGAAACCTTGTTTATTAATTGACGGTGGTTATCCAAAAAACATGGCGACTAAAGTTCAGCAAGAAGGAATCTATGTTCTCAATGGTGGAATAGTAGAACACTCTCTTGATATTGACTGGAAAATTATGAACATTGTCAATATGGATGTGCCTGGTCGTCAGTTATTTGCTTGTTTTGCAGAGTCAATGCTATTGGAGTTTGAAAAGTTATATACTAATTTTTCTTGGGGACGTAATTTAATTACTGTAGAAAAAATGGAACTAATTGGTCAGTTATCCATCAAACATGGATTTAGACCTCTAATGCTTTGAAGAATGCAGAAGAAATATTGAAGTTAGGAACATTTGATTTTCTTCTAGTTCAAAAGTCAAAGAACATAGATAATTTATGTTTTCTGAACAATTAAATGAAGGGCTTTGTTAAATGGATGTATGATTTTTCTAGATTTTGAATTAAGTTTATAGCTTTCAGCGATCTATTCTGAATCATACCCATGATCAAAAATGCCCTTTTTTTCGTTTTACTTCCTCTCTCCAATACTATAATACCATTTCTCAAAAACTTTTCTACATTTTCTTGAGTAGGGGAGTGGGGGAGTTTTAAGCATCAGAATAATTAACATTAACTGAGCTGCTAATTAGCAAAAATTGATTTTTTCTGTATTAAATATTTAATAACTGAAGTTTTACTTAAGTATAGCATTAATGCATGAGAGTTGGTATCATTAATCCCGAATTAATACAATACCAAATTGTGACCGGAGCGATCGCTACTATATTTCCGGAATTTCCTAATGGCATGAAGGATCTAACTAGAAGAACCTAGTGCCGCTACGCGGAAGTCAAAATTCAGAAGTCATAAGTCAGAAGTATTGATTGGTAAGGCTTTTAGGATTTTGTAACTGGTCAGTTATTTCCGCCATTCTGCACTAGATAACTTTATTCAATGTTTGGAGTGGGAAGATATGCCTAATAATTCTACATCAAAATTTCGTCCAAGAAAACATATTATTTCTCTTGGTTGGTTTAGCTTTATAATGATTAGTAGTTTTACTGGTATAATTAGAGATGGAAATTTTGGGAGCTTACCAGTAAATTTTTTAATTGGTAGTATTCCGGTGGCTATTGGTCATAATGTCGATATTCAGAATCAGAAAAAAGAGCAGAAATTGCTCTTAGAAGAACAGGAAAAACGTAAATTAAAACTAATGGAAGATTTAGCTCTGAGTCAAACATTGTTGGAAAGAGCAGAAAATTTATAATATTAAACCAATTTCAAAAAATATCGTTCAACCATTGCTACTAATTTCTACATTCCAACAAAGAATAATATCAAATCCAGTAGCATTGGTATAATTAGGATTTGCTGAAAAAGTCTTTTAGTAGGGGTAGGAGACAGGAGACAGGAGACAACCCACCCCTAACCCCTCCCTGGAGGGGAGGAGCGGGTAATTAGCGAGGAGTTAGGAGTAGGAATCGTCAGAATGATTTTTCTGCCCAACTATGCGCCTAAAATACGCTCCTTTTTAAGCGTTCTATACTGAAACAGGCGCACTGCAATTCGACCCCAAAAAAGCTAAAGTCTTTATATGTCAATGCTTTTAGATTTAATCAGCAAGCCCTAATTAGTTAGGACTCAGGACTCAGGACTCAGGAGGGAAGAGAATTTAGGAAGAGTTATGCTCTGGCCTTCAGATGAAACATTTCTTGATACCGAATTAAGCAGATTTGATATAAAGGGTTTAAAATAAAATTCCATACTACTAGAATTTTTACTTTCAATACCTACATTTTATTGTCTGGAATGTAGTATTAAGCAGTTAAATGAATTGACTCGAGAAAGCATAGGATTTCTTCAAAAATATTTGTGAAATTTTCCTCCTTTCATTTAAAATCTGGATTGATACTTGAGAGGAGAAAATATTAAATTAACTACTGTACCCTTATGACCATCAAAATCAATTTCAGCTTTCAATTGTTTAGAAAGAATTCGCACTAATTTTAACCCTAAAGAAGAATGATTTTTCCACTCAAAATCTGGTGGAATACCAATGCCATTATCTTTAATTGTAATATAAACTTTTTCTTGTTTATCTTGATGTAATTCAATACATATTTCTCCAGATTGATTATTAGGAAAAGCGTGTTTAAATGAATTAGTAACCAATTCATTAATTAACAAACCACAAGGAATTGCCGTTTCTAAATTCAGAGTTATTGCTTCTACATTAATTATAGGTTGAATTAGACTTTCTCTGTCCGCGTAAGAACAAAACAAATTATCTATCAAAGCATGAATATATTCACTAAAATCAACTTGCCCTAAGTTTTTTGACTGATAGAGTTGTTCATGGATCAAAGCCATACTTTGAATTCTATTTTGGCTATCAGCAAATAATTCCTGCACTTTTTTATTTTCAATATAATCTGACTGTAAATCTAATAAATTAGAAATAATGTGTAGGTTGTTTTTCACTCGATGATGAATTTCTTTGAGCAAAATTTCTTTTTCTTGAAGAGAATTTTGAATTTGTTCTTCTGCTTTTTTACGATCGCTAATATCAATACAACTACCAATATAACCAGCAAACTTACCATTGAGATTAAATCTAGGAACCCCTTGATTTAAGACCCAACGGTATTCGCCATCTTCTCTTCTCAAACGATATTCTATGCTAAACGATTGATGGGTATAAAAATTTACCCGGTAATTTTCCAAATAATGTTGCACATCTTCAGGATGAATTCCCTGTAACCAACCTTTCCCAACTTCTTGTTCTAAGTTACGCCCGGTAAAATCTAGCCATCTTTTATTAAAATAGTTAAAAAGACTATTACTTCCAGACATCCAAATGAATACGGGGGCACTATCAGCCATCATCCGAAAACGTTTTTCACTTTCGCGCAATGCTAATTCTGCCTCTTGATGTTCTAGAGCACTGACAAAAATTTTCCCAATAATTTTTAACAGATTAATTGTAGATTTTGTCCAACTGCATAATTTACTTACTGTATCGAAACTGACGAAACCAATTAATTCATCTCCAGAAACCATAGGAATGCACAACAAAGATTGAATTGATTGTGCTGATAATATTCGTTTTTCTCTGCTTGCTTCCAGAGGTAAATTGGAAACTAATGGTATATGTACGACCTCAAATTGACTGAGTTTTTCCATGATCCATGGTAAATAATCTATAGGAAAATTCTGTTGAGCTTCAATTTTAGCTTCTGTTTTTGTAGCTCTCCATTGGTAAGTATTACTAACTTGAATTTTATCGCTACTTACTAAAAACATATAACTACGATCTGCACCTATTAACTCACAAAGTTGTTTTAATGCTATTTGGATACTACTATTAATTTCATTAGGATTAAGGTTAATAAAGCTAGTAGAGATATTAGCAACAAGTTTTTCCAACTCTAGTTGTTGCTTGAGGGTTACTTCTGCTGCTTTGCGATCGCTAATATCTTTATGAGTACCAATCATTCTCACTGGTTTGTCTGCTTCATCCCTGACTACCACTTTACCGTAAACTGCTATCCACTTCCATTCACCAGATTTAGTTTGTAACCGATAGTCAAAAGCATAGATAAATGAACTATCTTCTAAGTGCAAATTTAAAGCATCAATTACCCAAACTTTATCCTCTGGGTGAATTAGCATTTCCCAAGAATTTATCTTCTTAGGAAGATCGCCTGCATCGTAACCTAGCATTTCTAACCATCGATAACTATAATAACACTCGCCTGTGCTAATATTCCAATCCCATAACCCATCACCTGAAGTTTCTAATACTAATTGTAATCGTTCTTGAATTAGTTGTAATTTTGTATCTACCAGTTTATCTTCACTAATATCTTGTGCTATTCGAGCTATTTTATCAACTTTCCCTGCCTGATTTTTGATGGGAAAAGCACGAGTCAAAATCCAACGTATTTCTCCATTAGGTAGCATAATACGATATTCTTGTTTTTCTTCTACTTCCGTAGAATTTGCTAAAGCTTCCGCTACTTTTGGGCGGTCTTCTGGATAAATCGCATCTAGAAAAGAGTGGGGTGATTTGTATAACTCATCGCGACGATAACCCCATATTCTTTCATAACTAGGAGAAATATAAAAAATTTGATTGTTTTGAGGATCATTTACCCAGAAAACGCTATCGATATTTTCTGCTAGTTGATGAAATACATCTTGACTTTCTTGTAATGCTGCTTCTATTTGTTTGCGTTCGGTAATATTTAATACTGTCCCGAAAAGTTTTATTACTTTACCTTCTTCATTAAAAATAGGTTTTCCTGTAATTGATATATATTTTAGTTCACCATCTGGGCATAAAATTCGTTGATCGAGTTGATAGCTTTGACCTTGATTAATTGCTAAATCAATTGCTTTTTGTATTGCTGAAAAATCATCATAATGAACTAATTGAAAATAATGTTCCATCGTTACAAAAGTCGATTTTTGTTGTATGCCAAAAATTTTGTATACTTCTTCTGAGCATATTAATTGACTTGTAGTCAAATCATTTTCCCAACTGCCTATACCAGCAATTTTCTCTGCTTCTATTAATTGTGCTTGACTATGAAGAACACTTTCTAAAGTTTCTTTTTCATCTGTAATATCTCGTACCACTGCATAGATTAAATTTTCTGTTAAAAAAGGAACACTATTCCAAGCTAACCAACGATACGAACCATCTTTAGTCCGATAACGGTTCTGAAATTTTATAGCTTTAGCACCATCAGTAATATTTTGGACTTCTGCAAGAGTAGTATCTCTATCTGCTGGATGTACAAACTCAATATAAGCTACTGTTAATAGCTCTTCAGTCGTATAACCTAAAATTCTTGACCAACTTGAATTAAGCTTTTTAAAATAACCATCAGTACCAAAAACTACTAATAAGTCAAGAGAAATATCAAAAAAGCGATCGCCTTCTCTACAATTATTTTTCAGACCTTCATTGATTTGATTAAATGATTGTACTAAATTTTCAATTTCCTTAAACCAAACTATTTTTGAAGCTGAGGAGAAATCTTCTTCATTAATAATATTATTTTGAGATGCTTTTAATAATTTATAGATTGGTTTAGTTATCCAGTCAGAGATTAACATCCCTAAGTAGATAACCAAAACCATTACTAATAAACATAAAAAGATAGTTACTTTAACTTTTTTATTGATTTGTGGTGCAAATTCTGATTCTGGCACAGCCACTACAATTAACCAATCTAAACTATCTTGATTTTTGCTTGGTCTCAATTCTACAAAATATTGCTTATTGGCAACTTTTAATTCTAAATATTTTGTATTTTTAACATTATAGTAATTTTCTTTTGTCTCTAATAATTTATTGGCTATTTCTTGAATTAATATCTCACTAGAATTATCTAATGATTGATTTGAGTGACTAGCGACAACTATCCCAGATTTTTCTATAAGATAAATTACATTTGATTGAGTCATACTTACTGTCTGAAGTAATTTATCAATTTCTGAAATAGGTAACTCAACTGCTAATACTCCGATGAGACTATTATTCCGATCGTAAACTGGATAACTAGCTAAGATTGCTTGTGACTCTGGTGAATATTCTGAATTATCAACTTGATTCCAGACTGGTTTACCTGTTTTAATTACATCTCTATACCAACTTTTTGTTTGATAATTATATTCGTGATTTTTAGATATTTCTGTGAGATTTTCTGAACTTGACTTAGTCATTAAGTTTGTGACTAAACTATTATCCTTTTTTCTCTTTACTCCCACAAATTCTCCTTTTGTCGTACCAAAATTAATCTGGCTGACATTGAAGCGTTTTATTTGCTGAAAAAACAAATCCTTGATTTTGATTAAATCATTAGATTTTAACCATTCTAACTTAATTAAATCTTGGTTGATTGCATGAATTAGACTAGGTATTTCTAAATAATTATCTAAATTATGAGTAACAGAACTACCTGTTTTACTGTTAAGGTGACTGGCTAATTGCTTAACTGCTATTCGTTCTTTTTTTAAAGATGTCCTGGCAATAAATAAGACTGTAATTAACGTGGGAGTAATCAAAGATAAAAATATAACTACTCGTAGTGATACCTTAATTCTTTTATGAAAAATAGTATCGATCCAAACTATATAATTACTCAGTTTTTTTATCATTTCTTAAGTTCATCTACTCAGAATAATTATTTTTTTTTAATAAGAATAACTTAATTTATAGAATAAGAATAAACTCGGTTGCGCCCTTGAGATTTAGCCTCATAAAGTGCTGAATCTGCCTCTTTAATTAAATCACTAGGCTGAGAGTTAGAGTCAGTGTTCCATGATAATGATGTTCTAGTAGCAACTCCACAACTAACTGTGACACAATTACTAATTTTTGAACCTTGATGAACAATAGCAGCATCTTTAATACTTTTACAAATTTTTTCTGCTACATAAACAGCTCCTTGTAAATCTGTTTCTGGTAAAACAACTACAAATTCTTCACCTCCATAACGAGCTACTAAATCAGGAGAACGATTAACATTTTGAACTATAAGATCGGCAATTTTTTTTAAGCAAGTATCTCCTGCTTGATGGCCATAAGTATCATTATAAGCTTTAAAGAAATCCACATCACACATAATTATGGATAATGGCAAACCATTTTTATAAGAACGTTTCCACTCACTTTCTATAAACTTCTCAAAGTTGCGACGATTAGCAATCATTGTTAAACTATCCAAAGAAGCTAAACGCTCCAATTCTTGATTAGCTTTTTCCAGTTTTTCACTCAACATCCGTTCTTTCTCTATTTGTCGTCTTAGTTCTCTCATTGCCCATTGTGTTTGCAATAAGCGTCGAACTCGTTGACGTAAAACTGCCCAATGAATTGGTTTAGTAATATAATCTGTTGCTCCTACTTGGAATGCTAAATCAACAGATGCTTGATCGTCAAGAACTGTAATCATTAATACTGGTGGACTATTTTCTCCCAATAACTGATGTAGTTTAGCACAACAAGTAAAGCCATCCATTTCGGGCATCATTGCATCAAGTAATACCATATCTGCTAATTGTTTTTGACAAATTTCTAAGCATTGTTCTCCATTATTTGCCTCAATAACTTGATACCCATCTTTATGTAATATACGACGCAGTATTAGTCGAATAGTCTTTTCATCATCAACTATTAGTATTCGGGGTGCTACAGTCCAACAACCTGGTTTAATCATTTTATAGATTTATTTCTATTTTTTGATTGTAATGCTACTTTCACTCTATGATGTTCTTGATTCATTACTTCTGTTAATTGCTCTGCATTTTCTGTTGTGCCCATACTACCTATTGCTTCTAATTGTCCACATAGTTGAGCTAAATTATTAGCTCCAATGGTTAAGCTAAGAGATTTTAGAGCATGAGCCGCATTTCTTAATTCAGTCCCATCTTGAGCTAATATTGCTGCTAAAATTGCATCTCGCTTTTGAGGAGCTTCCTCTAAATAACTATTAATTATTTCTTGTAAAATGCTTTCGTCTCCCCCTGCAGCTTGCTCTTTTAGATATTCAAATACTGATTCATCAATAGCTGGAGTTATAAAGTTTGACATATTTTTATTGAGAGAATTGACTAAAGATAAATGATCATTCCGGTCTTCATCTTCTAATACTAGATTATTTAGTACAGTAATATTTGATTCTACTGGAACTTGATTTTCCAAATTGACAATTTGTTCTGGAATTAACTCTTGATTAAGTTGATTTGATTGTGAATCAACCTCTTTTACTGCTGCAACTATCTTCTCTTCCTTATCTTCTACTGCAAAACTTTTTGTTGGCAAATCATTTATCTGTTTTGACTTTCTATGACTAATATAATTATTTAATGCTTTGATTAATGATTCTACTCGAACTGGCTTACTTATATAGTCATTCATCCCTGCTTCTAAACACTCTTCGCGATCGCCCCGCATCGCATGAGCAGTCATAGCTACTATCCAAGGCCGTTTGACTTCAGAGAAAATTTGACAAATTCGTTTTGTTGCTTCTAAACCATCCATTTCTGGCATTCGTACATCCATGAAAACTAAATCGTAATTTTGACGGCGCAGTGCTTCTAGAGCTTCCAATCCATTATTAGCTATATCAGCACGATAACCTAATCTGTTTAAAGAGAGTAAAGCTACTTTTTGATTTACCGTTACATCCTCTACTATCAGGATGCGTAATGGTAATCCAACTTCTACTCCATCACTGAATATTGATTTTGCTTTTGAAGTTTCAGGTTTAACTGATACTCGTTGTACTCCTAGCACAGAAACTAACATTTCATATAAGTTAGATTGTTTAATTGGTTTACTCACAAAAGCTGCAAACGATGCTCTTCCTGCAATTTCTTCTGATGTCAGTTTGCCTATTGAACTTAGCATTACTAAAGGCAATCTTCTATATTCTGCCATGGATTGAATTTTCTCTGCTAAGGTTAAGCCATCCATTTCTGGCATTTGTAAATCTAGTATTGCAATGTCAAAATTTTCCCCAGAGCGGAGTAAATTTAAAGCTGTTTCTCCTGACTCCACTGCTGTGACATTCATTCCCCAAGATTCTACTTGTAGAGTAATAATTTGGCGATTAGTTGCATTATCATCAACTACAAGTACTCGCTTTTGTGTAAGTTCAGGCTGTGATTTTTTGAGCTTAGATTCAGTGTTTGTGTCAGTTGCCATTGCCATCATGGTAAAGTTAAATGTAGAACCTTTATTTACTTCACTTTCCACCCACATCTGGCCACCCATAGCTTCACTCAACCTTTTACTAATAGCTAATCCTAAACCTGTACCTCCATAAGTTCTGGTCATTGAAGCATCTATTTGACTAAAAGGTTTAAATAATCTTTCTAATCTATCTGTCGGAATTCCAATTCCTGTGTCTTTTACTGCAAATTCAATTTCGTATAGGTTGTCAACAGGTGTGGGATTTCTTTTAACTACTGAGTTTGTACTTGTTTGGTTATTCTCAATATCTTCTGAGTGAGATAATTGACTGTTAGCGGACAACCAATTTTTTCCTTTTACTGAGACAATAACTTCTCCACTCTCAGTAAACTTAACAGCATTAGAAAGTAAGTTGGCAAGTATTTGACGTAACCTTGTCACATCACCTACTATTGCTTCTGGGGTATCTTGATAGATAATATAAGCTAATTCTAAACCTTTAGCACCAGCTTGGGAGGCGACTAAATCTAAGGCTGATTCTACACAACTTCGGAGATTAAAAGGTTGGTCTTCTAATTCTAGTTTCCCAGATTCAATTTTAGAAAAATCAAGAATGTCATTAATAATTGTTAGTAATGAATCACTACTATGACGAATAGTATCTACAAAATCTTGTTGTTGAGAGTCTAATTGTGTATCCAGTAATAATCCAGTCATGCCAATTATTGCATTCATAGGAGTCCTAATCTCGTGACTCATCATCGCTAGGAATTCACTTTTAGCTCGATTAGCAAATTCAGCTTCTTGTCTAGCTGCCTCTAACTCCAAATTTTCAGTTTGTAGTTGTACTTGTCGCCGTTTTTCTTGCTCTACATAATCAGCTTGTGCTAGGGCAATTCCTACTTGTACAGCAACTGACTCTAATAAATATATCTCTTCATCGGCCCAATGACGAATGCGATCGCATTGATGTAGAACAATTACTCCGTTCGGTTCTCCTTTGTATGAGGTGCGAGTTGCTAATACTGACTTTACTCCTAATAAGCAACAAATTTCGGTATCTTTGAATAATAATGGCTCTAAGTTGGTGTTTTCACTACTAATAGCTTCGTCTTGAGCTAATAATTTTTGCAGATTATCGTTTTCCTCTAATGCTAGTGATAAACCTTGTATTGATTTATAACCTGATTCAAAATATTCTGCTACTAGAGGAATTTGTGGTGATGGTTTAACAATATAGCAATAAATTAAGCAGCGATTTACTTTAAATGTTTGACCTATTAGTTTAACTGCTGTTTGAAATATTTGATCGCTATTTAAGCTAGAACGAATTTCTCTAGTTAACCGTTTATGGAGTAAAATGTGTTTTATGTTGTTTTTTAAGGCAGCTTTTGAGGAATAACGTTCTATTTGATTTCCTACCCATTGTGCCATTAGTTTTAATATCTGGCGATCGCTCTGTTTAAAGGGTTCCAATTTTGGGTATGGACTTGCAAAACTTATAGTACCATACAGGTCACCTTCTACTATTACGCGACAGCCAATGTAAGTTTCTAGCTTAAAAAATGTTTGAGCATAAGCAGGATGATTTTGCCATTCTGAATTTCCTGCTACTTCAATACTTATTGGTTCATTTTTTTGAATTGTTTCACTACAATAAGTTTGTTTTATATCGGTTGTATCTCCTGCCTTGATCGAAAAAGGAAATCCCTGGAGTACTTGAGATGCGACTACTTCATAAGTTTGTCCCTTAATTTTTGCTAAGATACCTATTTCTGTTCCATATTGCTTTTGCCCCATTTCCAGGATTTTTTGTAAAAAAGTATCAAGATTTTGGTCTGTTTCTGAAGCTACTCTATACAAACCGCTAAGAATTTTTTCTGCTTCTTTGAGTTTAGTTTCTGTTTGTTTTTGCTCTGTAATATCAATAGCAGTACTAAGAAATCCAATAATTTTTCCTTGACTATCAAGTTGTGTTCTGATGACTAAACTTACTAATAAATGAGAGCCATCTTTTCTGATATAATTCCATTCTTGAGATGTAAAAATTCCTTGCCGTGCTGATTCTACTAACGTATCGAAATCTTTTATGGGGCGATTTAATTTCTGGTTTAATTCTTTGGTGCGTTCTATTAATTGAAGTTTGTCGTGAAATATTGTCAGGTTTTCTTTACCAACTACTTCTTTTCTATCATAACCCAAAAGTTTCTCGGCACCAGAATTAAATGTGGTAATCTGACCGTCAATATTTGTAGTAATGAGCGCAACTTCTGTTGCAGCATCCACTACCTGTTGTAAGTTAGCATTTCTATCTACAAGTTCTTGCTGTGATAATTTATAATTTGTGATTATTTCAGTGAAAATAATTATGCCACCTATTTCACCTTTACTATTATACCAAGGGTGTATTTCCCATCGTATCCAGTCTAAGAAACCGTCTGGTTTAGAAAACTGATCTTCCTCGCATTTTTGAACCTCTCCTGCAAGACAAGTTGTATAAATTTGCTTCCAGCGGTCGCTAATGTTGGGAAAAACTTCATAGTGACTATGCCCAATAATATCTTTTTCTGTTAAATTGTAATCAGTTAACCAACGCTTAGATGTCCATAAGTAGCACATATCTTGGTCTAAAATAGCTACTGCTATAGGTATATATTCTAGTAAAAGATTTTTAAAGATATCATATTTTCGCGTGTTTTTCTGTTGGTTTTCAGTAATATCACGAATAGTAATTAAGCCACCAATAAATTGATCTTTTTCATTGTTAACTGGGTAATAATCGAACTCTAATAATTTTTCTTTTTCTGTATTTATAGGAGTGGATTGTATCCCTTCATTAAAAGCATTCTTACTATTGACTATTTGAGATTTAAAAAAAATTTCAGAAGATAATTTTTTGTAATTTACAGTAAATATCAATAACTCGAATATTGACTTCCCAACAGCATCATCTTCACTAATTCCTGATAATTGTTCAAGTTGATAATTCCAATCTATACAATTATAATTAATATCAAATTTTACTATTCCATTAGTACTACTTTTTACTATTTCTTTTGTATCAGATAAATCTTGTTTAAGTAAAATATCTTCCCGGTCTAATTTTGAAATATCGCGACTATATATAATTATTTGCTCAATTTCTGATGTTTTTACAAAAAATTTTGCTCTCAAATCATATAGATTCCAGGAACCATTAATATGATAAAGTCTTGTTTCAATGTTGACTGTTGATTCTGGATTATGAATAATTTCCGTTAATTTATCTATAACAAATAAAAAATCATCTTGATGAACAAATTTAAGAAAATTTCTTCCAATTAATTCTTGCCTTTGATAACCGAATACTTTTTCAGTGGCTAAATTATTATATAAAATATTGCCCCCAATATCTATAACCGTGACTGCATCAGAATTACTTTCTATCATTAGGCGGAAGTAATCTTGATTATCAAGTAGTCTCATTGGATAAGATATATTTGAAACTAATGCTCCTAAGTTGCTGAAAGAAAATATTAAATCTACTATATTTTGATCGTACTGCCGAATTTCTCTAATATAAAAAATAATAACTGCAACAACAATATTGTTCGCTAAAATTGGAAATCCTAAAGCTGTTTGGAGACCCACTTCAGTTGCTTTTTTCGCTCGTACATAAATTGTTTCTGGTAGATTACTAATATCTTTTTCCCACTCTGGTTGTTGAGAAATCCAAATTCTACCAGCCATATCTACACTAGGTGGAAATGTTATTTCTTCACTGTAACTATGAAATTTTGTTAGTAATTCTTGAATCTCAGGTCGTCCATACCAGATTGGACTACACTCCATTCTAGTACCGTTATTATCTGGTATCCATACCTCTACATAATCTCCATCAATACTTAAACAGGCTTTATGGATTAATTCTTCTAGAAGTTTATCAAATTTTTGAGATTTGAGCTGGGCGTAAGTCATAGTAGACGAGTTTCTGACTAACAGAAATTCTTAGGTGTACAAGCTACATAACCTTTATATTAATTTTCTCTTGTTAAGGATTAATTTAGGATTGAGGATTCAATCAACTCCAGAAGTTCACGAATGGAACTATATCTGTTGAGGATATACTACACTTAACTCTTGTAGATAATAAAATCCTCATTCCTTATCTATTAACTAAAAAGTTAAAGTATTGAGAAAGTTTTTGCTTGTAGCATTCTCTCAATTGACGAGGGAAAAATGTGAGTTTTAAGCAATAAGGAATCTAGGAATATATAATGTGGTTAACCTGTATTAGATATCCTACTTCTATTGTAGCTATTTTTTGAAATTCAGTATCGGTACTTAGATTAGTTAGTAGTTATAATTTTAGACAACTTTGCTTTTTTGCTTTATATTTACCTGATAATTACTTGATCTTAATTTTTCGGAATATTCTGATTTAGTTACTAAGTTAAATTGATGAAAAATACTAAAGTTTTCAAGCAAATAATGGTTCAATATTTAAAGATTTTAATAGAATTAAAAGTCACTAATATTTAGTAAACGTTGTAAATATTAGTATGATCAAGCTATAATACTAATTTTAATATTCATTTTTTTTGAGCAGAATTTATTAAAATATGGTTGTGGATTATTTGGACACAAAATTATGGTAGTTTCCACAATTGAATATATAGTTATTAAGATCGGAAAAAGTTGAATTTTCAACTACTATAAAATTTTTATCTGGATCATAAACATTCAATAGTCCACAAAAAGCAACAGTGGTGCTACCCTGCGTTGGCTAAGCGCCTTAGCTCCTTTGTCAGAGGATAGACGCAAGCTGTCGTTTTGCTAGGACACAACTACGTTAATGGCGATCGCCAATATATTTAGCAGCATTCCCTAAGAAAAGACTTAGGGTCTTGTAGTTAAAGAGAAACCTACACCATATCCAATCTACCAAGAGAGGGGACGCTTACTCCAGTCAGGGAAAAGAGAATGCAGAAATTTTTTTGTCAAAAAAAAGACTATATAGACTATATAGATTGACAAATCATTTGAAAAAACTATAGCAATCAGAAACCAGATGTGAGAAGCTAAGTGGACAATCAATCAAGACTTCTTCGTGATTCCCAAAACTATAAATGTATAGTTCTCTTTTATAAATTATTCCTGATTGCTATATATATTTTTTAAACTTATAATTAGAATTTAAATTCATACTTTACTAGAGAGTAATTTCATACAATTAATAACTATCAAACTACTTGATTAGTGAATATAGAATTAATCCATTTCACTGTTGACTTAACTAAGCAATACAAATTTTCATACCTCATATTTTCTTATTATGATCTATGAAGGAATAGCAATAAAAATCACTCCTTCCTCTCCTTGGACTTTCCCATTCCTCAACTTCTATCCTCTAAGTTCAGTGCAATGGAATTTTTTTACTTTGAAGTCTCTAATTGAATTGAGCATCGCCAAATTAATTACTTGAATAAAGCATAGTTAAAGTTATGAGTAAACTATGCTTCTATAATTTTTATAAATATAGCTATTGATTTATAATTTATGATTACGATTGGTTCAATTTTTTTTCTTTGTTTGTTCTTGGTTTTTCCAATCTGCTAGTGCTTCTTGAGCAGATCCATAAGCTGGTGTTCCATAAGGAACTAACTCACCAGCCAAAATTGCCTCACTTAAGTTGTTATTTTTGGCTCGTACTTTAGCTATGCTAAAAATAGTATTACTCCACTGAGTAATCAGTTTTTGAGCTTCCTCATACTTAGGCTCACCAGGTAGAATTTTACGGGCATCATTTATTGCTTCAATATAAGATGAAGCTAGTCCTGGTTTAATCTTTTCTTTTGCAGTTTTGAGTAATGCTTCATTAAACCCTTTATTCGCTTTTTTTTGTTGAGTTACTTGGGGTTGCCATTCAGCGATCGCTAACTGTGCTTCTTGATAAATTGGTCGGACATTCACAGGTACTAGTTTAGCTGTATTAATTGCACCATCAAAATCTCCTTTTAATGCTCGTCCACTAGCTATATCAAGAATAGTTAAACTCCAACGTTCTATTTGATTTTGTGCTTCAGGATAAAGCGGATCGCTTTGAGAAATTTGGGAAGCTTTAATAATTGCTTTACTAAAACTAGAAGCTGTGACTGAATTAAGTTCAGTTATAGCTTCAGATAATATTAATTGATTGGCTGGATCTTGACTTTCTTCTTGCTTTGTGCTACTTTCCTTTGCAATATCAGTTTTTCCCTGAGATTGACCTTCAGAAGAAGAGACCACAGGTAATTTTGATAAAGTTACTTCTGATGAGTCATCTTCCTCCGTTTTTATAGTAGGTATATTCCCTACACCTACTGCCTGTGTACCTGCAAATATAGACTTATTTGTTAAAAATACGCCTAATAGAAGTACTAGAAAAGTTAGACTACTTCCTACAATCAACTTGTGTAAAAAATATTTATCAGAATTAATGTGTTGAGAAATATTTTCAGACATTTCTGCTTTTACATATACATTATTTTTGCTATTTATTTGAGATTCAATTTGATTATTATGACTCTTATTACCATTTACCATATTTATTTTAGTAATGTTTGTTAAAGGAGTTTTAACTGATTTTAAAACTTGTTTTTTTGTTGTAGAAGTAATTAATGAATCAACAATTAAACTTTCTTTTTCTTCCGTAGAGTTAGAATCATCGTAATTTTTTTGAGGTAAAATCATCTGATTCATTTTTTCAGCAGAATTTACTATTATTAGATGGTTTTGCTTTGGTTGTAGATATTGAGCAGATAATTCCGGTAAGCGATTACTTAAAAAATTATCTAACTCTTTGAGTGTTGTACATTTCCCATAACGTAACCCTTCTATAATAGCAGCTGTAAAAAATCCCAGACGTAGTGCAGAAGTTTCATAGGAAATTTGCTGTGGACTACATGACATTAACAGAGGTATTCCTAACTCTCTGGCTACTTCTACTGTTTGAACACCAACTTGGTTGTCCATTCCCATCAAACTATTGTGGTTAATATCCAACATAACCAAAACTTCTCCCGTAGGAGATATTTTCAAAGTTTCTAGTAGTTTTGTTATACATATTCCTGTAGTTTCAGGGTCTTTAGGATTACCATCAATTGGCATTATATAGTCTTGCTTTCGATGAACAACACCATAACCACTAAAGAAATACCAGAGAAAATTTTCCTTTTGTAATTGTTTCTGACAAAAGTCTTCTATCAGGTCTAGTATATTTTCTTTACTAGGATAGGTTGGTTGTTCCCAAATTGGTAATAAATTACTGTCTGTTAATAATAAGCATTGTTCTGCGGAAAAATTTGTTTCGTTTAACAAAAAGCTATGCAGTGCTTCTGCATCCTGTTTAGCATAACTGAGAGGTTGAAGAAACTCATATTGATTTATACCAATGGCAATACAAGCATAATTTTTCATTTAACAACAATCCTTATACTTAATCAATTGCCTCTACCCTACGATAACATTTATAGGCCATTAATAGTATTATCTATTTAGTTCATTTTAGTAATTCTTTACACTAGGACTATGGCATTAATCACAATATCCTCATCCTCTATCAGAATTTATCTCATCGTAATAGTGAACCTGTTATTTGTGATTTGTAGATTCTATGATATGTCGTTTCTCAGAATTAGTTAGGTATAGTTAATTTCTTCTGTGGCCTTAGATTTGAGATAACTCAGTTGTTACATACATAACATATTATGTAGTAAGTATAGTAGTATTAGTCCTTTAAGCAAAAACCAATAGTCCAAAAATTAAGTTTTAAATGGACATTATTTCGCATATTGTTGAATCCAATATTTTATTTTGATTTTTTTTCAAAAAAAAATAACTCTCAAAAGGCTTTCCATATATAAAATACAGCTATTTCCTCCCCACTAAAAATCAAAAATTTTGCTCAAAGGGGTTGACATACCAAAGTAGAGTTGCTAGATTAGTAAATGCGCAGGGAGAGAGGCAAACACCTCCAACCAACGCCAGAACCTAGAAAACTCA
>NZ_JAAHGH010000036.1 GCF_010672525.1 Okeania sp. SIO2B3
CCGCACTCGGCAGTGACGGATATGAACTAGCAAAAACCTACCCAGCAGATGAGGATTTAATTGATGTTTTAAGTCAAGCATCTGCTGTGAATAATGCTGGTCGTCGTACAGTTATTTATCTTGCTATCGTGGAGGGAAGCGTTAGACTACCGCCAAGGGAGCAGCACCCCGTGTTAGCGACAGCTATGCGAAGCAAAGCGTCAACCTGCCGAGGAGCTAGGGGAGGCGTTACTTATTTATAATGATGTGACTGACTACAAATCTCAGGTAAAACCTTTTTTGCCTCCAGACTTGTCTCGGTTTCGGGTACTGCTGACGACTCGTAAACATTTTGGTTCGGCATTTCGGGAGTTGCGTCTGGATGTGTTGAAACCTTTGGCGGCGATGGAGTTGTTAAAGTTTATATTGGGTAGAGATAGAGTTTTGCAGGAACCTTGGAAGGCAAGGGAGTTGTTGAAATGGTTGGGTTATTTGCCTCTGGCGATCAAATTGGTGGGGCGGTATTTGGATGAGTATTGGGAGTCTTTGAATAGGGATAATTTGGCTTTGACAAAAATGCTCCAGCGTTTACAGCGCAAAAGTCTGGAACATAAAGCGATGGAGGCTAATGAGTTGATTAATTATCCTCATGGTGTGGCAGAGGCGATCGCTTTGAGTTGGGATAGGTTAGATGAGGAGACTCAAGTAATAGGTTTGAGGTTGGGGTTGTATGCTTTGGCTCCTTTTCGTTTGTCGTTGGATGGGATAGAAGATGATGAGGAGTTGGAGGTGTGGGAAATTGCTATTGGGGATTTGGAAAATCTGCATTTGTTGAAGGGTGTTGAGTCTGGGGTTTATAGTTTGCATTCTTTGGTGCGGGAATTTTTGCAGATAAAATTGAGAGAATATTCGGAGGTGGATGAGTTGAAACGTGGTTTTGTTGTGGTGATGGTGGAGGCGGCAGATAAAATTCCCTATGACATTACACGGGAGCAAGTTGAGGAAGTTGAGGTTGATATTCCCCATATTGAGGAAGTAGCGGAAAATTTTACTGAGTATTTGAGTGATGATGATTTAATAGTTCCTTTTATGAGGTTAGGTCTGTTTTATGAAGGTCAAGGATTTTACTCCCAGGCACAACCTTGGTTAGAGAAAGGTAAAGAAATAGGAGAAAAACAGCTAGATAAAAATAATGCTGATATTGCGACTGTCTATAACAGCTTGGCAGGTTTATATAAATTTCAAGGGAGATATTCTGAAGCTGAACCTTTGTACTTAGAAGCTATAGAAATCTACAAAATAGCACGACCAGAAAATCATTCATCCCTTGCCACCTACCTCAACAACTTGGCAGGTTTATATGAATCTCAAGGGAGATATTCTGAAGCTGAACCTTTGTACTTAGAAGCTATAGAAATCTACAAAATAGCACGACCAGAAAATCATTCATCCCTTGCCACCTACCTCAACAACTTGGCAGGTTTATATGAATCTCAAGGGAGATATTCTGAAGCTGAACCTTTATACTTAGAAGCTATAGAAATCTACAAAATAGCACGACCAGAAAATCATTCATCCCTTGCCACCTACCTCAACAACTTGGCAGGTTTATATGAATCTCAAGGGAGATATTCTGAAGCTGAACCTTTGTACTTAGAAGCTATAGAAATCTACAAAATAGCCCTACCAGAAAATCATTCATCCCTTGCCACCTACCTCAACAACTTGGCAGGTTTATATGAATCTCAAGGGAGATATTCTGAAGCTGAACCTTTGTACTTAGAAGCTATAGAAATCTACAAAATAGCCCTACCAGAAAATCATCCATCCCTTGCCATCGACCTCAACAATTTGGCAGAATTATATAGTTCTCAAGGAAGATATTCAGAAGCTGAACCCTTGTATCAACAAGCTATAGAAATTGTCAAAATTTCCCTACCATCAAATCATCCTTATCTTGCCACCAGTCTCAACAATTTGGCAGAATTATATAGTTCTCAAGGAAGATATTCAGAAGCTGAACCCTTGTATCAACAAGCTATAGAAATTGTCAAAATTTCCCTACCATCAAATCATCCTTATCTTGCCACCAGTCTCAACAATTTGGCAGAATTATATAGTTCTCAAGGAAGATATTCAGAAGCTGAACCCTTGTATCAACAAGCTATAGAAATTGACAAAATTGCCCTACCAGAAAATCATTCAAGCCAAGCTAGAAACCTCAACAACTTGGCAGAATTATATAGTTCTCAAGGAAGATATTCAGAAGCTGAACCTTTGTAC
Source organism: Okeania sp. SIO2B3 (assembly GCF_010672525.1). Lineage (GTDB taxonomy): Bacteria > Cyanobacteriota > Cyanobacteriia > Cyanobacteriales > Microcoleaceae > Okeania. The sequence goes on from NZ_JAAHGH010000036.1 coordinate 2,263, forward strand.
CTACAAGCTATAGAAATTGACAAAATTGCCCTACCAGAAAATCATCCAAGCCAAGCTAGAAACCTCAACAACTTGGCATTTTTATATCGTTCTCAAGGGAGATTTCAGAAGCTGAACCTTTGTACCTACAAGCATTAGATATTTTTGAACAAACATTAGGTCAGGAACATCCTAACACTAAAATTGTGCGAGAAAATCTCGAACGTTGTCGGCAACAACAATAGAGCTAGACAGGGGCTAGACAAGGATTTTGCCACAGATGCACGGACTATCTCAAATCCGGTAGCATCGGTGTAATTAGATAAAGAGTGTGGGGAGATGGAGAGGTAGGGAGACCGAGAGATAGGGAGATGAAGAGATGGGGAAATATTTGGTAATGGTTGAAGATGGAACATTTTTTTATACCGAATTAAACAGATTTGATATGAAGCCAAATAATTAATCCGTTTATCCGTGCCCGAATCTGTGTCTAGCTGCTGATAACTGAAAAGTCGCGTTAGCGGAGCAAGTGTGGCAGCTATATCGCTGATTTTTCCGACATTGATATTTTTTTGATCTATTGGACAATAGTTAGAATTGGCTGAATAATCATCAAAGTATTAACTGATATTGGTTTGAGCATTATTTTTAGGCTGCAAAAAAATGCCGTTGTTTGAGCTTTTTCCGACATTGATATTTGATTTATCTATTGGACAATAGTTAGAATTGGCTGAATAATCATCAAAGCATTAACTGATATTGGTTTGAGCATTATTTTTAGGCTGCAAAAAAGTGCCGTTGTTTGAGCTTTTTCCGACATTGATATTTGATTTATCTATTGGACAATAGTTAGAATTGGCTGAATAATCATCAAAGCATTAACTGATATTGGTTTGAGCATTATTTTTAGGGTGTAATTTCAGTTATCAGTTATTTTCCCAAGCAGTAGGGTGTGTTAGCGAAGCGTAACGCACCGCATATCTCAAATAGACATCTCCAGAAACTAAATTTTAGCCTGATAGTTACTAGGGTTTAAGATTAATTTGATGCCTAATATTTATATTTATAAGCTTACAGCACTTTTGAGGATAGTGAGGTACAGCTATAAGACTATTTATTCCTATATTCCCAGATGAGCTGTTGCCAGATGAGCTGTTGCCTAAAGCAATAAAACTTTGTACCTCATCAACTAGAAAACTGCTGTAAGATTAATTTTTGGAGATGTTTAATATCAAATCCGGTTAAACAGCCATAGAATGGTTAAGTGAGGAGGAGTCAGAACTCAGAACTCAGAACTCAGGAGGAGAAAGAATTACAAAGATGAGCGTAGTTATGACGATTGAAGAATTTTTTTATGTCCAATTACAGCGCTTTTCAAATTGATAAACCACATCTTCACAAGCAAAACCTTGTAGGGACGTTCCATGGAACGTCCCTACTGTGGTCTACCCAAATGAAAACCGCTGTAGACGCATTTGATATAATACTTCGGTGCGTTACGCTTCGCTAACACACCCTACTGCTCCCCATCCCCCCATCACCCCATCCCCCCATCACCCCTACTTCCCTTCACAAAGAAGCCGATCGCTTTCTTTAACATCAGGACTATTCTGCAAATAGTCGTGAACAACATCACAACCCCGTGCCAATAAATTATCTAAATCAAAGTTCCACAATATTGCTACTCGGTCTCTACCAACTGCACCGAGTATTTTACCATCTGGACTAAAGCTAACATCCATTACCCCTTCTCGAATACCTGCTAGACTCGCCAACTCTTCACCATCAAGAGTCCAAATTTTCACCGTACCGTCATCACTACCACTGGCGATAATTTTGCCGTCAGGAGTAAAACTCAGACTATTCACTTGACCTTGATGTCCTCTGAGAGTAGCGATCGCTTGACCTTCAGGAGTTAATAATTTAACTGTATTATCAGAGCAAGCTACAGCAAGAATTTTTCCATTTGTACTAAAACTAACCTTCTTCACAACACTACACAACCCTTCAAATTTTCCCAGTTCCTCACCTTCTATGCTCCATATTTTCAAGACAACCTTGCTCTCTCCACCAAAACCACCAGCAGCGATCGCTTTTCCATCCGGTCTAAAAGTCACCGTTCTGAGTTCAGAAATACCCCCTGGAATAGTCAATAGTTGTTGACCGCGAATATTCCACAATTTAATTGTTTTATCTAAGCTAGCAGTTGCCAACATTTTACCATCAGGACTATAGCTAATACTATAAACCCGATCCTTATGTCCGGAAAGAGTTGCATTACCCAAACCAGCCAAATTCCAAACTATTCCTATACCATCAGCACTTGCAGAAGCCACAGTTTGACTATCGGGACTAAAGTTCAAGCTATAAATACCACGTTTATGTCCTTTTAAACTTGCTAACTCCTCTCCATCTCGACTCCAAATTTTCACATTCTGGTCGTAACCCCCAGTAGCGATCATCTCAGCATCTGGGCTAAAACTAATAGCTGTGATATAACTGGTGTGTCCTTTGAGAGTAGGCAATTTCCGTTCTTGAAGATTCCAAAGTTTGATTGTATTGTCAGCACTAGCAGAAACAAGAGTTAATCGATCGTTACTCAAACTGAGACTACTAACCCAGGTACCATGACCTTTGAGAGTGGCTATTTCTCGACCATAATGAGTCCAGAGTTTAATTGTTCCATCAGAACTTCCAGAAGCAATAGTCTTGCCATCAGCACTAAAATTAACGCTGACAACTGGACTTTTATGACCTCTGAGAGTACCTATTTCTTGACCATCTATACTCCATACTCTCACAGTACTATCCCAACTTGCAGTAGCAATAGTTTTACCATCCTGACTCACACTCACACTCAAAACTCTGTCTTGAAAACCTTCGAGAATAGCCAATTGTTTGCCTTGAGAGTTCCATAACTTCACCGTTTTGTCTTCACTAGCAGAGGCTAATACTTTACCATAGCTGACACTGTAAATTTTATCCTGATGTGCTTGAATAGACTTCAATAGTTTCCCTTGAAGATTCCATAATTTAATCGTTCCATCTACGCCACCAGAAGCGATCGCTTTTCCATCTGGACTAAAACCCACACTATTAACTGCTCCTCGATGTCCTTTCATAGTTACTAATATTTTACCATTCTGGTTCCAGAGTTTTACAGTACCATCATCACCAGCAGAAGCTAACATTTTACTGTTAGGACTAAAGTCAATACTGTAAACAGCACCCTGATGTCCTTTTAAAGTAGCTAATTCCTTACCAGAGTTAGTCCAGAGTTTCACAGTACCGTCATCACTAGCAGAAGCAATTATTTTTCTATCTTTACTCACGCTGATGCTATTAACAGGTTGTGTATGTTCTGCAATAGTTCTGCGCGTACTCACACCATAAACAGTTTTGCGCAAAGCAATTAAAACTCGCATTCTTACATCTGCTGATACTTCTGAGGTATTGTATAATTTTGTGCCAGCTTTGATAGCAGTAAGTAAAGCATCAAACCGTTGGTTAGCAGTAAACTGATTTTCTGCGGATAAGCTCAAAGCATTAAGTTGGGAATTTAATTTCTCCTTTTCTGCCACTTGCCAATTAATCAAGGAAAACCCACTTAACCCACCTAAAATTAAAATTAATCCTATTACACTCCCGAACCGAAAATTGTTTTGAAAACGTTTGCGGTTGATACTTTTTTCGAGAAATTCTTTTGCTAATACAGAGACAAAAGCACTATCAGCATCACTTTCTAATAAACTTTCAGCTAAACTTAACTTGCGCCCACTTAGTAAGTATTTATCTGATTTATCTTTTTTCAGCCACCTTTGAGCATCAGCTTCCATACCAGGTTTTTGTTTAATTGCCTCCCGGTTTGACTCTACCCAAAAACTTAACTGAGACCAATGATGAATAATAGTATTATGAGCTAATTCTACTAATGTTACTGTTTGATTAGTGTTTTGATAGTTGGTAAATTTAGTAGTTATAATTAATCTCGCTTTTGCTAATTTTTTCAGTATTTTACTCACAACTGCTAATGATTGTTGAGGAGTAATTAAATCAGTTTTTAATACTCGTTTACAGCTTACTACTGTATCTTCATTTATTTGTACGAGTTTGAGAAATATCTGCTTTGCCACCTGACGCTCTCTAGCATTGAGGGAGTGATAAGTTGCATAAGCTTGTTTTTCTAGACAACCTTTTACACCACCTAAATTAATATATTGATTCAGAGTAAATTGATCGGTTCGACGCTGTCGCCATAGTTCTGTTAAAGTATATTGTAATAATGGTAAATTAGCATGACTTTCTGTATCTACAATCATTTGTTCGACTAATTCTGGCTGAATTTCTATACCTACTTGTTTCGCAGGTTCGGCGATCGCTTGTTGCAACTCCAGTCTAGTCATCGGTGTTACTGTCACTAAATGAGATTGAATTTGCCTCGCTAACCCAGAATATTCCTGCTCAAAGCATTTACCTAAAAATTCTGCCCCCATAGTAATAATTAACAGAAATGTACTAGCATAAGCATTATCTTGGTAATTTTTGTCTATTGCTCCCATCAAACATTCAAAAAATTGTTGTCTCTCTATTTTGTCTAAGCACAGAGTAAAAACTTCCTCAAACTGGTCTACTACCATGACTATTCTAGGTGCTTGAGTATTTTGCAACACTTGTCTAAACCCACTAGCACCCCGATCAATTAATTCTTCGATTTCTATAGGTGAATAAATTATACGTTCAACTTCAGCCTTTTTTATCTCTTGCTCTAGGTTTTCATTGTGATAATTTTTGATTTTAGGAGGTAATGTAGCACCGGACTTTCTTTGTTCTGGCGATCGCCTAGGGGTTCCTCTTATTTCTGGTGCTGGTGGTGGAGGTGGATCGGGAATAGGTGATTTTGGCGGTCGCTTTTTTTGTTGATGCTGCTGAGAATTAGTAGTGTAAAGTTGTAATAATTCTTCCTCTGGAGTTGTTGTTTCTTCTATTGTCGGTGTTAACAATGTCTGTAGTTGATAATCTACAAACGCTGCTGCTAAATTTTTTAAAGGATGTTCTCCTGGTCTAATAATTAATATTGGCCAAGTGTTGCTCCCCGATAATCTTTGTCCTAGTTTAAGTTGATATAATAACCCTGCTTTTACTACACTTGATTTACCAATTCCACTAGCTCCGACTACTGCTAAAAAATTCCGAGAACGAACCTTTTCTAAAAGTACATTTGTCAAAGTTTTCCGACCATAAAAATATTTAGAATCTTTATCGTTAAACTCAAATGCAGCTAATCCTTTATAAGGGCAAACTCCCGCCGTCAAATCTGGATTTTCTGTCGCTTCTTTTTCCCCTGTCAAAATAATTTCATTCCCAGAATTATTAAATACTGGATGTATAGTAGAAAGATTTAGTTGTCGATTTATGTAGTCTATTAAATTATAATTTGTTACGCAAAAATTTGAATAATTTTCTGGCTCTAATGCTTCTAATAAACAATTTGTGAGAAAGCCATGTTCTGAATTTATTTGTGTTGTATAAACTTCTGCTTCTTGAGAAACAAAAATATAACACCTATCATTATAAGTTGATTCTATATTACTAAGAGTTGTTTGTAAGAAGTCAATTTGTTTTTCCTGATGGTAACAGTCTAACCATACTATTTGTTGTTTGACAGGAGATTTTTGTAATAATTGACTTAACCAATGTAGTGAAATTCCCCATTTTCCTTTTTCAGGGTTCGTATCACTGGTTGCTAAAAATCCTTCTTGAACCCCCCCTTGTTCATCTAATAAACTATTTCCCACAAAAAACAATAAAGCAGTTTCAGGAATATTATCTAGAGGATTAAATAATTTAGAAATAGCCTCTTTCAAAGCATTTATTTCACAGTTTTTAATCTTAGGAAGAGGGTCTACTTGCCAAGAACCCTCTATATTTGCCCCTGGAAAACGCTGCACTTGAAAATTGCCATAAGTTTCTAATAGTTGAGCGATCGCCTCTGCATCTGCTGCTGGTTTAATCAAATTTCGGGGTTGAGCAGAGCTATCTTTCAGCAAAGGATAATGATTGATACCCACTACTAATGCTTTTCGGTTCATGCACGGTAGCCCATTTTAGTCGATAACTGGCCAGTTTATTATAATACCAATTTTATGTTAGGCTGCACAGAATTATCAAATTCACAATTGGGACTCTAGCTCCTTTTCTTTAAGAAATGTTAAAATATTGCCAATTTTCAGAATTGGTAAAAGCATAATTTATTTACTAAATACTGCAAAGTTTGCTACACTTTTATTGTTATTTATAAATACTACTTACAGGGGTGAGTCATAGATTTATTATTATTATTATTATTATTATTATTGCCTTCTAACTGTAGCTTCAAAATAAAAAAAAAGATATTTTCTACCTGAAAATAAATATACACATATACAAATTTTTTGTTTGACAAGAGAATAAATTCTGATACTATGTTAGTGTTTGATATCAAACTACTTTTTCAAACTATCAGAAGAGATAGAATATAAGTGCCAATGGTACGGTTGTGAGTTAGTAGTAGTTGATAGATTCTTTTCATCAAAAAAGACTTGTTCTAACTGCGATCTTGTCCAAGATATGCCATTAAACCTGAGAACTTATGATTGTCAATCTTGTGGCTTATCATATAGATAGAGGCTTAAAGGCAAGTATCAATTTAAGAAATGCGGTCGGGCAAGACCCGTGGATGCCTGTGGATGAGTAACCGCTAACGGTAGGGACGTTGCATGCAACGTCCGTACAGCAGGAAGTAAACATTAAAAGATCGCGCTTATGACGTTTTATATCAGTTTTATGAAGCAGTTTATTTTCAAGCAACGAATCATAAAAATAGGGACCGCTATGGCGATGTCCTTAACGCTCTGGGTAGCAGGAATGCTGCCTTGGCTCCCTACAGCTGCAGCATTGGCCGAAACAACTCAGCCTCCTAACATTTTGGTCATTTGGGGAGATGACATTGGTTGGCAGAACGTATCTGCTTACGGTATGGGGACGATGGGATATACCACGCCAAACATCGATCAGATTGGTAACGAAGGAATTCGCTTCACCGATCACTACGCCCAGCCAAGCTGCACAGCGGGACGAGCAGCATTTATTACAGGTCAGTATCCCATCCGTTCTGGTATGACCACCGTGGGACAACCTGGAGACTCCCTCGGTCTCAAAGCGGAATCACCCTCTCTGGCAGAAGTGCTGAAGGAGCAAGGTTATAGAACCGGTCATTTTGGTAAAAACCACCTGGGCGATCGCAATGAACATCTGCCGACTGTCCACGGGTTTGACGAATTTTTCGGTAATCTCTACCACCTCAATACCCAAGAAGAAGCTGAACAGCGGGACTATCAAAACTTTGGTGAGCAGTATTCGGGTAGCCTAGAAGAATATGAAAAGAAGTTTGGCACGCGAGGCGTAATCCACTCCTTTGCGACAGATACTTTTGATAGTAGCGTAGATCCTCGTTTTGGAGTCGTGGGTTATCAAACAATCGAAGATACCGGTCCTCTTTACCGAGAGCGGATGAAGAATTTTGATGGAGAGGAAGTAATTCCCAGAGCGCTTCACTTCATGGAAGACTCCAAAGCTCAGGATAAACCGTTTTTTGTCTGGTTGAACACCAGTCGTATGCACCTTTACACTCGGCTAAATGAGGAATGGCGCTACGCAGCCGAAGACTATACCAGTGAATCTGATTATCACGGTAGCGGGATGCTTCAGCATGACCACGATATCGGTGTTATCCTAGATTTCCTTAAAGACAACGGTTTAGATGAGAACACCATCATTTGGTATTCCACAGACAATGGCCCCGAACATTCCGCTTGGCCTCATGGTGCAACCACACCCTTCCGAGGTGAAAAAATGACGACTTACGAAGGTGGAATTCGTGTGATTTCCATGCTCCGATGGCCGGAGCAGATCCAGCCAGGTCAGATACTCAATGGTATTCAGGCTCACCAAGATATGTTCACCTCCTTTGCTACTGCGGCTGGTGTACCTGATGTAGTAGAGCAGATGAAGACTGAAAAAAATCAGTACATTGATGGGGTTAACAATCTTGATTACTGGACTGGCGAGACGGACAAGTCAAACCGCAACTTACTGTTCAACTATTACGAAAGTATCTTGACCGGAGTGCGAATGGGACCGTGGAAGTTCCACTTTTCCACTAAGGAGGACTACTACGCCAATCTTGTTCCTCGTACTATGCCCCTAATATTCAATCTACGGATGGACCCGTTTGAGAGCTATGACAGCATAGATGCTTACGGACACCTTACACAGAAAGTTTCATGGCTTTTCCAACCCATCAGCGAACAGTTAGGCGAACACATTAAAAGCTTGATTGAATATCCCCCGGTACAAAGTGGAAAATCCTTCAATTTGTCGAGTGTCATTGAAGATGCCAGTGAGACTATCAAGGATCAAGATATCTGGGATGCTATCGAGGACATTAACGACCAACTTGGTGGGCTGACGAGTAAGGGTTTGCAGTAGTCTGTAGATTACTCAATCTGCGACTGTTGAATTAAACAGCTAGCCATTAGAAATAGGATGTCGAAGTTTTGTTATCGCTTCGGCATCCAATCTCACAAAAATTGGCAATGAATTCGACTTAACCTCCAGGCTATAGCCAGCCTGGATATTTTCTATCTCACATCAAATCTGTTTAATTGGACATAAAAAAATTCTCCAATCGCTATAACTACGCTCATCTTGTCTTATCTTTCTCCTCCTGAATCCTAAAGAGTCAACCTATCTATAACTTTTTAACCGGATTTGATATCACATCAAATAAATGAGGTTTCTCTGTTCAAAGCTATTCTCCTCGTTCAGCGAAATAATTCTGCGACTCAAATGATGGATAATTCTCAAAATTATATTCAAAAACTCCTAATTGTTCTCAGTTTTTTTATTCTTACCGTTACTATTTTTAGTCCGAGTGCGTTTGCCGTACCCTCTTCAACTTGTCCCGAAAATATGGTTTTCATTCCGGGAGGGGAGTTCAAAATGGGGTCGGAACAACCAGAATTTATCGAAGAACTACCTGTTGAAGATGTGACTGTCAGTTCATTTTGCATTGACTCCCACGAAATTACTAACGCCCAATTTACTAAGTTTGTTGAAGATACAGGTTACGTTACCGTAGCCGAACGTCCGCTATCAAAAGAACAATTTCCTGATTTACCAGATGACCAGCGATCGCCTGGTTCTCTGGTTTTTGAACCTCCCGCAGAAGGCATTCAACAAGTTGCTTATCTGAGTTGGTGGCATTGGGTTGTGGGCGCAAACTGGCAACATCCCTACGGCCCCGATAGCAATATTAGGGGGAAAGAAAAACATCCCGTTGTTCATATTGCCTACGAAGACGCCTTAGCTTACGCCAAGTGGGCAGGAAAACAACTTCCCACCGAAGCTCAATGGGAATACGCTGCCAGAGGTGGTTTAAAAGAATCTACTTACACCTGGGGTAAAGAATATTCTGCCAAAAAAGCCAACACCTGGCAAGGAATTTTTCCCTTTCTAAATACCAAAGCAGACGGCTACTTGGGAACTGCTCCCGTTGCTTCGTTCAAGTCGAATGGTTACGGTTTGTATGACATGACAGGTAACGTTTGGGAATGGACAGCCGACTGGTATCAAGTTGAACGAAAGGATATGGCTCATAGCGTTAACCCAGAAGGTCCCAGGCAAGCCGAAAGTTTTGACCCCAAAAAACCTGGTGAGGGTGCGGTACACGTCATTAAAGGTGGTTCTCACCTCTGTGCGCCGAACTATTGCAGTCGATACCGTCCGGCTGCACGGGAGTCTCAGTCACCCGATACTGGAACCACTCACATTGGTTTTCGCCTTGTCAAAAATTTGGGCTAACTAAATAATTAATAATTAATAATGAATAATTAATAATTAAACGATTTAGCTCGGATACTCCAGCCAGTAGGGTGCGTTATATCAAATCCGGATAATTAATATACCCAAGTCATTGCGAGTGGAACGGAGTGTAAGGAAGCAATCTGGCATTGGGCGTAAGTCTCGCAAGGTGTTGAAGCGACTCAATAAGCGTCGCCAGGACAAAAAGTGTGATTGTTAATCGTAATCAAAGTTAGGTTTTGATAGTGGGAATCGTTTTCAACTGACTTTTGTCTTCCGCCTAGCGGTATAGTGTGGCGATCGCTCTATCAACTTCAAAAATGCAAAACTCCAAGTAGTAAAACCTATCTGGGTTTTTTTTTATCTAATACCAAATCCGGTTTTCATACTCGTTTTATCCAAACAGCTTTTCTTCTGTCGTGTCAAGCTTAAAACAGGGGAATAGGAAAATGGCAAAATCTAAGCTATATTATATTGTTTTTGCCAAAATCCTAATACAACATTTTAAGTCACAATAGCAAGAAACCCTTCTTTCTCCTGCCTTCTACCCTCTGCATTTCTTCCACCAAAGTATAAGTATTCAAGCGGACATGATATGATAAACTTACGGCTCGCTATGCGAAGGCAACAAAAAGTGAATCGACGGACATTTCGTCCAAAGTTCAACGTTATTGTTTAGAGGTTTTTCTTAATGATTTTAAATCGTATTTGGAAGCATCTGTGGAGGAAGGTCGTGGTTATTGCGATCGCCACTACCTTTTTTTTGAGTGTCGCTGTCCCCCCGGCGACAGCATGGAACCTATTCGACTTCTTCAAAGGGTTTGACTGGTTTAGCAAATCCGAACCCGCTCCCACCAGCACCGCTGCTGACTCAGAGGCCACAACCTTCACCCTGCAACTTCTCCATGCTTCCGACTTTGAAGCTGGCCTGGAAGCTCTGGAAGACGCGCCTCGTTTTTCAGCCGTCCTCAATGCTCTCAAAGACGACTATCCCAATACCCTTTTCCTTTCCTCTGGAGATAACTACATTCCCAGCCCCTTCCTGTTTGCGAGTGGCGACCCGACCATGAATGACACCCCTGTGGGTAAAGCGGGCATCGGCCACGCCGATATCGAAATCCTTAACCAACTGGGCCTTCAAGCCTCCACTTTTGGCAACCACGATTTCGATCTCGGTACTAAGGAAGTGAGCGATATCATTCAACCTTCTGGGGAATATCGTGGGGCATTGTTTCCTTATCTGAGCGCCAACTTGAATTTTGGTACAGACCCCGACTTGGCATACCAGGTGACGGAAAACGGACAAGAGATTAGCACGCTGGCAGCAGGAGAATTAGCAGGAACGGCGATCGCTACTGTTGGTGGGGAAGAAATCGGCATCGTTGGTGCAAGCACACCATTGTTACCTGCTATCGCCTCTACAGGTGAGGTGATCGTACTCCCTGAAAATGACACTGACTACGATGCACTGGCTGCTGATATTCAGGCTGCTGTAGATGAGCTGACGGCAACGGGCATCAACAAAGTGATTCTTTTGTCCCATATGCAACAGTTGAATATCGAGCGCGACGAACTTGCACCCCGCCTCCGAGATGTGGATATCCTCGTTGCGGGTGGTTCCCATACGTTGCTGTCTGATGAAACAGACCGCCTCCGCACTGGAGATACTAGCGCCGGTCCTTATCCTATTCTCAAAACTGATGCAGACGGAAACCCGATCGCTGTAGTCAACACGAAAGCCAACTATACTTATGTGGGTCGCCTGGTGGTAGACTTCGATGCCGAAGGTCTCCTTATTCCCAGTAGCATCGACCCTAGCATCAGTGGAGCTTATGCCGCCGACGAAGAGGGGGTTGCAGCCACTGGTGGCACCCCAGACCCGGAAATCGTGGAAATCATTGATACCCTCCATGGAGTCATTGCTACCCAGGATGGTAATATTTTTGGCAACACAACGGTTTTCCTACGGGGCGACCGCAGCTATGTCCGCACTGAAGAAACCAATCTGGGCAATCTGACTTCCGATGCCGATCTTGCCTATGCCAAAACGATTGATGCTACAACACGTATTGCTTTGAAAAATGGAGGTAGTATCCGTTCCAACATAGGTATCATCAACGCTGCAAGCGGTAGCACCGATCCCAATGACTTTGAACTGTTGCCCCCAGAAGCAAATCCGGAGGCAGGGAAAGCAGAGGGAGAAGTGTCCCAACTTGATATCAACAACTCTCTCCGGTTCAACAATGGACTCACCCTGATTACCCTTACAGCAGAACAACTCTTACAGACACTCGAACATGGGGTTGCAGGGACAGCTCCTGGTGCAACACCTGGCCAGTTTCCACAAGTAGGGGGTTTGAAGTTTAGCTTCGATCCAGAACTTCCTGCTGGTGATCGTATTCTCTCTTTAGTCGTTTTGGGCGATGGCGAATCTGATGTTGTAGCTGAAAATGGGGAATTAGTCGGCGACCCCAACCGCACCTTCCGTGCGATTACCGTTAACTATCTCGCTGACGGTGGCGACAGCTATCCTTACCCCAGTTTTTTGAGTGCCGATCCGGTTTTGTTTAATCGTGTCGACCTCTTAGGTGAGCCAGATAGCGACAGCGATGGAAATTTTGAACCAGAAGAGGACCTCAACAAAAACGGGGTGAGGGATGAAGCGATTGCAGAAGCTGTCGATGGCGTTGCTGACTTCACTCCTTTCGGCACTGAGCAGGACTCACTTGCGGAATACTTCTATCAAGTTTTTCCTACAGCAGACACTGCCTTTAGCCAAGCGGATGGGGGACCTGACTCTGACGAGCGGATTCAGAACCTAGCGTTCCGGGAAGATACAGTAATTTCTCAATAGAGCAATTTTTAGGCGATCGCTTCCCCGATGCGATGCGATCACCTCTCAAAACCTAAACCTTTCGGAGGCCATTAATATCATGTCCGGTTGACCAGTTATAAATAAACTACGGAGGAGTCAGGAGTCAGGAGGGAAGAAAGGAGAAGAGAAGGAGAAAGTTTTTTTATCACTAATTATCCGGACATGATATAACCTAATTCCTTACGCACATACATCCGCAGAACGGAGAGGGAGTAGCAGTGCACCGTGGAACATAACCGTTCTACACTGAACATCTTTAGGAAAGCATGGGGAGCCTTCTGGTCCTCCACAGACACAAAAACCACTTTCTGACTGCGAAGAGAACTTCTCTTGGTCGCCTACGAGTGATCAAGGTTAAAAGGATTCATTTTTCCATTCTATTTGGTCGCATGTTGGGAGGATGGCTGTATCAATTCCTCTTAAGGATGGTTTATCGTTGATCCTCAATTGCCAATATTTTTTGAATCCAGGGCCGTTCCCGCCTATAGTGGTTACTAAATCTCCAAAAGGACTACTTGTATTTGTTTCATAGGTGAAAGTGCTGTCCACAAACTTTGCATTCTTCATCGCTAAACTTACGGTCTCATTTTCGATCCAAGGCACGTTTTGGATGTCGTAAATTTTTTCTCCATTTAGTTCGACGTTTATTGAGACAGTTTTAGACGCAGGAGGGCATTGAGAAATTGCCTTCGCAGACAATTCTGATTCTGCCGTAGCAGATGGCTGTAGGAATAGATTGAATGCTAACATTGCCACCGTCATTATGACTATTGCTAGCAGTTTTTCCCAGCTTTTATTCTTAATTTTTTGAATTTTCGCCTCTTTTTCTATGGCTTATTGATTTTCTGTAGACTGCTTGTCAAAACAGTGATCGTCTCCTTGAATTAGGTATGGGGAAATTTTAACACTCACCAAAGGATCGAGTCAATAGATATTATTAGCTGAGTCATTTGCTTTCAAAGCGATCGCCGTCCTCTTAAGTTCCTGCATCTTTTTCAGGATAATTGTTTCATCCATAAGCTATTGGTGATTATTTGTCAACTACAATCTCTAATATTTAAGAAAAAATAAATTTTTGACATTAAAAAAGGATGTGATAAGATTTGAAGTAAAGGCAATCACAGCAAGCAACTAACTAATATTATTTGATTGCAATGGCCTTCAAGAAAGTTCAATTGTTCACCTTCAAAGCAAACATCAAAGCAAACAAGAGTTCTTATGTTCAACCTAACTCGCCATCGTCTATTTAAGATGGCAGCAAGTGTATTCCTGAGTTTTACACTTCTGTTTGTATCAAGCATTCAACCAGCTTTAGCATTAGTATCATCAACTGCTCAATATCCTGTTGATAATATTGATGGCATTATTGCCGATGTTCCCACAGGCGAACGTTGGCTTCAACATTTAGAAGAAGACTTGCTTCCATTTTGGACAATGGACGAAGCACTGGGCGATCCTGTTGGCAATTACCCGACTTATCGATGCAATGACGGGTCTTTGTACAGTTGGAGAAATCCCTGTCCAGAACTTGAAAATGCTGACTCCAGTATTGTCAAGCCAGAACGAGAATACATCAGGGCAAAATCAAGACAAATCTTTGCCTATGGTGTTGCTTACCATCTAACCGGAAAGAGCGAATACCTACAATTTGCTCAAGATGGAGTAGATTATTTACGCGAATATGGTTTAGCCCCAGAAGGTGGTGCTTACACTTACTTTGAAGATGGAGTTGGCCTACCAAGTAAAGATCGCCGGATCAGTCAAGATATGGCTTATGCTGTTGCTGGTCTAGGATTTTACTACTATCTTACCCGCGATACCGATGTATTAGCAGATATCGTTGCCCTCAAAGACTATATTTTTGAGACCTATTACGATGCAGAATGGGATTTACTTGCGTGGGCACATGAGGATTATGTGGATTACGTTGATGAGAACGGTAAGGAAGAAAAAGTTAGTAAGGATCAACGGGAATTAGTATCTCAACTTGACCAAGTTTATGGTTATATGTTGTTGCTCACTCCCACATTGCCTGAATTTTTTAATGGCAAATCCCTCCGCTCCCAATGGGAAGATGACTTGGTGCATCTAGCCAGAATTATGAGCGAGCAGTTCTATACACCAGACAACAATATTTTCTTTGGAGCAATTACCGATCCGAGCAAACAAAGGTTAGGAACAGATCATACAGATTTTGGTCACTCCATTAAAACCTTATGGTTGATCTATGAAATCGGTAAATTAACTGGACATTACGAACTCACAGCTTTTGCTCAAGAAAAAGCACCTTTAATTTTTGAAGAAGCTTTCCTAGAAGATGGAACTTGGGGTCGTCGAATCAATCAATATGGTCAATTAGAAACTGATAAAGAATGGTGGATTTTAGCAGAGTTGGATCAAACTGCTGCTACATTCAGTTTGCGCGATCCTTCCTACGCTAAATACTTGCCTACCAGCTATGCTTATTGGTTTAAGTATATGATAGACCATGAACATGGTGGTACTTGGCACTGGGTAAGTGCTAAGAATAATCTTCCCGACTTGAGTCTACCTAAGCAACACTCCTGGAAAAATGCTTTCCACAGCTTTGAGCACGATCTGGTTGGTTATATTACTGGTCAAGCAATTCACAACCTACCTGTCACTTTGTATTTTGCTTTCCAGGAAATTCCTGAGAATACTCAAATTCGTCCTTACCTATTTGCGGCTAAAGTTCAATCCATGATCGAACCTCTGAAGCGCAATGGGAGAAAGATTCGTCCGGTTCGGGGTTCAACTCAACAAATGGTTACATTAGTTGACGTTCGATAAACCCTAAATCTCAAGATATAGTTGCTAATTGAGCAACTATATCTTTGCAACGTTCCTACAATTGTTGTGATTTTGAGTGTTTAGTTGACCACATCTGAAAAGTTTTCTCAAGTTTCAAGAAATTCACTCAAGGAGAATATCATGGGATTACCAAACAAAGAAGACATTCAACCATTTATCCAGCAACTGAGAACTTGGTACGAGAATGATGTCTAATTAGGACTTGCTGATTAAATCTCAAAGTTTTTACAGATAAAGGTAAGTGCCTTTTTAAGTATCAAAAAGTGCGAGGTTTTAGGCGACTCAGGTTCAAAATCTTAGGATTTTGGTCAAGAGTTGGGCAGAAAAATCAAGGGATGATTCTTTCTACTATCTCCTCTATAATTCCCATTTATCCAGTATAGCTGTCTCCTGTCTCCTACCCCTACCACTCATACTTTCCATACGCAAACCCTAATTATAAATAGCCTTAAATTCAGACAACTTGTTATATCATGTCCGGTTGAATAGTTATAGTTAGAGATCGTAGTAGGGATTGAGCAAAAAGATAGATATTTAATGGGCTAAATATCTACTACAAACAAAAACTTTTTTATCACTTATTATCGAAACATGATATTACCTATAAAGTAGAAACAGGAATCGTATTTATGGACACAAAAAATCGTTTGGCTTTCAGTTTTCTAATAACGTGGGTTTGTACCTGCTTGCTGGCAGTAATGATTGGACTAACATCCAATCCTACTCCTGCCAAAGCAGATGTTATCTACCACGCTTTCGATGAATGTTTTGCCAATGTCACAGCAAAACTGCCTGAAGTTCAAGCAGCAGGATATAACTATATTCAAATTTCGCCTCCCAATAAAACGCCATCACGGGAAGATGATGCCTGCACTTCAGATAAATACTGGTACATTCAGTATCAGCCATTTGATTATGTTCTGGAAGGAAACCTAGGAAATGAGCAAGATTTAAAGAATTTGATTGACGCTGCTCACGAACGAGGAATTAAAATTATTGCTGATGTGGTCTTTAATCACATGGCTAATTATCGTTTTTATCAAGATGTTGCACCTTTCCCTGAAGCATATCCGCTCTACCCAAAAAAAGAATATTTCCACGAGGCAAAATGTATCGCCAACTATAATAATTCCTACGAAGTTGAAAATGATTGGTTATGCAGTCAAAATGACAAGGAAGGATTGCCAGATTTAAGGACTGACTTACCTTATGTGCAACAGAAACAGCATGAATATATGCAAAAACTGATTGCTCTTGGAGTAGATGGGTTCCGCTTTGATGCTGTCAAACACATTTCTGTTGAAGATTTGGAGAAGATAGTTGCAGTTATCCCTGAAGATAAGTTTTTCTATGGTGAAGCTATCGGTCGTAACTTTGACGAGAGCATGAAATATATTCCAGTGTTTCCCAAAGTAACAGATTTTCAATTGGTCAATACCTTGAAAAGTGCTTTTGTTTACGGGGGAGACTTACGCTCTCTAGTTAATCCAGCAGATACTCAGCGTGCTGTACCTGGAGAAAATGCGGTCACCTTTGCTCGTAACCACGACACTTGGGCAATAGGACAGTTTGATAATTGGAAATTTGACAAGAACGATTTAGTTTTAGCAACAGCTTACGTTTTAGGGAGAAAAGAAGGAACGCCATTGATTTTAACTTTTGATGCTTTTGAACCTACAATTGTTGCTGGTACCAAATTTCACGAAAAAATGATGGGAGAATCTCAATACTATCGCAATGGTAACGAAATTGCTGATAGTGCAGACAGTCCTAATTTACTCTTTATCGAGCGTGGAGATAAAGGTTTAACCATTATTAATAAAGCTGGTGAAACATTTGATGTCAGTGCTGCTAAAATGCCTGGTTTAGGAGTTGGTTGTTACAACGAACTACAGTACGACTTTGAAATGTGTGTAGACTATGGCGGTGACGGTCAGAAGTACATTAACAAGTGGGGTTCCCCTAATCGTGGTGGAATTGAAATCGGTCCCCGTACCGCATTGTTCTTTGTCAAAAATGAGGTTTAAGTCCTCTCTTTGATGACCAGACCAGATTAATATTGGTGAGTCAGGCGATCGCGATGGTCAACGATCTGATGCTGGCATATCATAATAACTTGGCAGTTTCAAAACCCATTGACTGACTGTAATTCCAGCAAGTGAGCGATCGCTTCCTAACCAGAGGCGATTGCTTCAAAAAAACCAAGGCTGAGAAATTCCCTTCTGCTGAAGTTATATCAAATCCGTTGGCTTCGGAGTAATATAATTCTGTTGCTCTTCATACAATTGGTAAGGGCTATCAACAGTATTAAAATAATTGGGCAAAATTTAACATAAATAGACATTTACTGTGATATACTAAGTTTATGTCTAACTTAATTAAACTATTCAAAGAGGTGGCTGATCAATTGAAATGCAATCAATCAAGACTAAATTAAAAGTTAACAATTACCAAAAAACCATACTTGCCAAACACGCAGGTGTAGCCCCTGACTGCTTATAACTGGGGATTAGCTACTTGTATTACTGAGTATGAAGAAACAAAAAAACGCCCTAGTGCTATCACTTTACATAAGCGTCTAGTGGCTGAAGTTAAGTCAATTAATCCTTGGTATTATGAGGTATCTAAATGTGCCGCACAACAAGCATTAAGAGACTTATAAAGGGCATTTAAAAACTTTTTGACTGTTCCTAAACGTGGTTTTCCTAAGTTTAAGAAAAAGGGTAGAAAAGATAGTTTCTATTTAGAAGGAAGTATTAAGATTCTCAAGGGAAACGATATAAAGCTACCGAGAATAGGAATCGTAAAAACTTATGAAATTTTACCTTCTGTACCAGTCAAAAATGTGACCATATCAAGACGTGCAGATAATTGGTATATCAGCTTGAAATATGATTTTGAACCAGCACCGACTGCCAAAGAACGAGATATTATAGGTGTAGATGTTGGCATAAATACTCTAGCAACTTGTAGTGATGGGAAGGTTTTTGCTAACGTCAAAGCCTACAAACAAGCTAAAAAACGATTAAGTCGCTATCAAAGCCGTGTTAACAAAAAAGAACCAGGCTCCAAAAACAGAGTCAAGGCGGTAAAAAGACTAGCTAAGGCTCACAAAAAAGCGGATGCGACCCCGCGACGACGACAGCTCGCTTGCGGAACGCGCACCAAGCAGTAGCTGATATCAGAGCAGATGCACTACATAAACTGACAACATGGGCGAGCTTTAAACCACAGCACCATAGTGATAGAAGACTTGAATGTAAGTGGAATGCTCAAAAATCATAACCCACCCCTCTAGCTCCCCTCCCGGGAGGGGATGGGGGTGGGTGCAGATTGTGGCATATCTATAGACCGCGTATGAGATGCAAGTATTAATTTAAGAAATGCGGTCGGCTTGACCGTTGATGCCTGTGGACGGAGTGCTGCTGACAGTTCCGGTGGAAGCAGGAAGTAAACATTAAAATATCACGCTATGTGACGTTTTATGTCGGTTTTATGAAGCAGGTTTAAATTCCACAGATAGAATGTTGTTAACGCAAAATCCCTCTTTTTTTCAATTGCCAGTCTAATTGTCTCAAAAACTGCAAATCTATCTCTGGTAAATACCCTCCATCTCTATCCTGTAAAAAACTAAAAGCTTGTCTAAACTCATACCCACTTGCTTGAATAGGTGCATCAAAATGACAGGGAATAACTTGCCGAAAATTCCAACCTGCCACTTTCTCAACCCATTCCATTACCTGCTGTGGGTCGCGATTTAAAATCAGAGTTTGCAATATAGGTGCTACTAACAACCGCCCATCCTGTCGTAATTTTGTAAAAGAACGCTGCCAGTCTGACTTCCACCGCCATGGTAAGAGACCAAAATATGCACGCTTCGAGCGATCGCTTGCTTTGACCACATTCTTCAACATTTCCCCAGTAGGAACCACATCTAAAGCATCTACCTGAAAATATAATCCAAACAAACATATTTTTTGCCACCCTACACATCTATTTGTGGGATTATCTTCTACCACATCAAACACGTCATCTTTGGCATGAAATAATAACGGATAGGGGTCTAAATTCAAAATCTCAGGCGGTTCAGCAGGTACAGATAAAACAGTATCAACCGCCAGTAAAGTTTGGGATGGACTATGCCAAAATACTACTTCTGCAAAAGGTTTGAAACCAATATCAAGGGGTCCGAGAGTTGCGTAGTCAAATTCTGCTGCAAAAGGTGCATCTCCACTATTCACAGGGAGTAGGTAGGTGCGGTTTCTTGGCAAACCCAACCAACTCAGGGGTAAATTTAGAGGAAAACTCCATTGGTTGGGCGTGACAAAAACTTCCGCCGTAGGAAATTTTCTCGCAAAGGGTCCCACATATACTTTATGTTCTAAGCCAGAAATAGTTGGTAAAATAATGTAGCGAACTTCTCCATATTTTTCTACCAATTCATTGACAAGGCGTAGGCATTCCCGCGTTGGTGCTATAGGGGTATAAACAAACAAACCCCCTCCGATCATTCTTACCACTGTCATCCGAATTGGTACAGTGACATAGAAGATACCCTGAAGTTGCTCAAAAGTCCAAATTGTATCTTTGACTATCTCCTTTCGTAATGTTCGTCTTTGTCCATAAGGGTATAATGGTAAAATAGGCCATAGAGGCCATGACCAATCCTGAGAGAGAGAAATATTCTGTGGTCTTTGTTTCCCTGAATGCACTTTTAATGCAGTTATTTACTACAGTTATTACTGTATAGTATTAAGTAGAAATAAGGAAGTGGGATAACCAAAATTAAATTTCGGAAATTAGAATTTGATGCAATTCCTTTACGTTGGTAGTTCTACTGTAAAAGTTGTCCAACCATTAATACTGGATACTAATAGATTGCCATTTAGCTGTTCTACCAATTTTTTCACTAGGGCTAAACCTAAACCTGTCCCCCCTTGTTTCCAAGGATCGGCATTAGGCACTCGATAAAATTTATTAAATATTTTAGGTAACTCAGATTCAGGAATTTCTGATGGGTTACTAATCATAAATTTGATCGAAGAAGGTGCTTCTTTCAGGCTTTTTTTGTTACTTTTTTTCTGGTTACATTCAACTAAAAACTTGATTTCGCCACCATTCTGAGTATACTTGCAAGCATTATTTAGGAGTTCTGCTAAAATCCGGCTTAAACTATTATTATTAGACACGATCTGAGGGAGTTTTTTAGGACATTTAACTTTTAGAGTTTGTTGACGTTCTTGAGCTCTAGATTTAAAAGGATCGATAATAGTGGGAAGCCAACTTGCTAAATCTATTGTATCTATAGGAATAAGTTCAGTACCACCTTCTAAACGCTGTAAATCTAATAAATCGGTAATTAAGTTAATTTCTCTTTTACACTCTGTATCTAAAATATTTAAATATTCTTGACCGCGTTCTGATACAGGAAAGACTTTCAACATATGAATAGCCATTTTCATGTTCGATAGAGGTGTTCTTAACTCATGGGAAACAGTGCTTAAAAAATCATCTTTGAGAATATTAAGTTGCTGTAGTTCTCGCACTTTTTGTTGCAATTCTGCTGTGCGGTCTTGAACTTGTTTTTCTAAGTCTGTGTTAAGAGTTTGTACTTGTTGATAAAGTTGGGCCTGTTGAATAGCGATCGCTAACTGAGTTGCTAGCTGCTTCAACAAATCAATTTCAGATTGTTGCCATTCTCGAATTCCGGAACATTCCTGGGTACACATCAGTCCCCATAGTTGCCCATCTTGGGAAATTGGTACTATTAAGTAAGCTTTTACCTGTTTTTCCTTCAGTTCAGTAATTTTTTCTGTACTTACATTTGTTTGAGTTATATCAGAAACTGCCTGAATCTTATTTTGATTCACTTTGAAATTTGACATTAAGCATTCAGATGAAAATGTTTCTCCCATCCAGGAATTGCAATTTTTTTCTACTGACTCAGCAACTATTTTAGCTACTTTTGAAGATTCTATCTGAAATAACACTACCCGGTCTGTTTTGAAGAATTGTTGAACTTCTGTAACTACAGCGTTAATAATTTCATCTATATATAAAGATTGATGAATCCGAAGAGCTATTTTAGCCAGGAGGCGATCGCGTTCTAACTGTGCTTGTATTTCTGCCGTTCGTGCCTGCACTTCTTTTTCTAATTCTGCATTTCGAGTGCGTAATAGTTCAAATTTTTCTGCTTGCAGTTGATTAACATCTTTTCGTAATTTTCTGACTAACCCAAACATTACTGTCGGGTCTAATACTTGCAGTAAGCTAGCTTGATTAACTGTTCCCAGAAACTCTCCTTGTTTACCACATACTATTAAGATTTGTACCTGTTCCTGCAACATTTTTTTATGAGCATCCCAGAGAGAATCTGTTTGTTTCAAAAAATTAAGTGGCATTTTCATTACCTTTTTTACAGGTGTTGTTGCCAAATTCATATTTATAAAATAGGCTTGTGCAATATCATCTGTTGTGATTATGCCAACTGGTTTTTCAATTTCAGTCTTTTGTGTTTTATGTTTTTTCTTCTGTGTGACGATTACACTATTCACTTGTCGGTCTGACATTAATTGACTGATTTTCAACAGTGATGACGTTTCTGGAGTTGTGACTGACACAGAATCATTTTTTACTTCATTTACCTTTTTTGAGCTGAGAATATTAGAAGGTTGCAGTACTTGACGAATTCTTTCTGGTGTGACGACACCAACTATTTTATCCATACTATCTAGCACTGGTAGATGACTAATTTGATGTTGGCGAAACAGAAATAAAGCAGTAAATAAATCTTGATCGTCTGATTCTTTTAGAGTCACAAAATTAGATGACATGACTTCTGCTATCTTCACTTTTTCTGATAAATTACTCAGACTACCAATTTTACCAGTTGCAATTAGTTTGACAAGGTTACTGACAGTGAATATTCCTAATAAAAAAGAAGATTGTGCATTACCACCTTTTTTATCTTCTTCTATAGATTTATTTTCTACAACTAAAACACTTGTAGCTTTTTCCTGGTTTGATAATGGTGATTCATCAATTTTTCCATTTTTCAGTGTATTTATCGGTATTGCACAGCTGCTTTGTAACATACTCATTTGTTTTAGTACGTCTACCAGAGGAGTTTCCGGGGTTACAGTTAGCGGATAACGGTCAATTGCTTGCTGTAGAGGTGATGAATATATACGAGATTGAGCAACCATAATCATATATCCTTTTATAGATAAATGTAAAATATTATTGATATTTTTCAGGCAAATTTAGAGTTTTTTATATTTAATAAGTAATTATATTAGAACCGTAATTATTGCCTAAAAATTACAGTATAAATTTTAGCATGAAATCAAGTTTGGATCAATATTTGAAAGTGCTAAAATTAGGCTGAGTTTGAGTTTCGTAAACTCGATATACTTTGAAAAAAATCAGAATGCCATGAAACTGATTACTGTTAATAATGGCGGTAAAACTAAGTAAGGAAGCGATCGCGAACACTACTTATATTAAGTTCGATTGAATACTTACTTGCATTTTATAGACACAGACCCAAGAAGATAATATATGTATATAGATATAATGCTCTACTTTTTGAAGTACGGACTTCTAAGGATTTTTACTGGCTGGCATGGCCTTCATTTTTGATATTTAAGAAATAAATTAGAATATAATCTGTCATTTCTAGAGTTTTTGTTTCAAAATATTAAGTAAAGATGAGTTGAGAGTATTACCCATGTTTCCATTCTTTGCTAAATCCTGCTGTGGCTGGGACTTTTTTCAACCAGAGTCTCGTAAAGTCCATCAGGAAAATAAACTGAAATTCCTCAAGTGGATGCGAGACGATCTAGAAACTAGATTAGCTGGACTTAATGCGGCCATTCAAACCATTGAGCGCCAGATGAATCAAGACCAACCTTCTTAAGGTTATAGAGTTGATCATCCACCGAAAAAGCCTTGGAGTACATTACTCCTAACACTTTAACTACAGTTGTTTGTTCTGGGGCGTAATATTTTGCGCCTTTTCTTTTTAGAATCTTGGAATTAGGCAAGTAATATCATTTTTCATTGATTAATGCTACAGCACTACGTTTTTTGGCATTTGACAATCCAAATGTATTGTCAGGGAATAGGGAACAGGGAGCAGGGAACATTGGTATAATATAAATTATTTATTCTTCCTTTTTACTGTTTTATCTTTTCTATGATGGGTTTTATATCCCACTCTCACCCAGGATGTCAATGGAGTTTTTAGGGAGATAATCCTCATCAACCCCATTCTCAGTCACTCATTGACTAATGATTACTTCTTCAAAATCCCAGAGATTTTCTACACACCCATGCTGAGGATGACTATAGCAAAATATGGTAGAAGCTATCCATCAAGTTACCCCTTTCCAGGCTTTGGCCCTTCAAGTCCAGGCTAAAGCAGTAAATCAGGCCAATGATCGGGAATCTGCGCGATCGCTGATTCAGGAAACCATCAACCACCTAGCAAAACAAATAGCTGCTAGTAAAGCTTTTATTGGCCTAAACTGTAAATTAGTTTTACTGCCAGAATATTTTCTCACAGGTTTTCCGATGGCCGAGTCTTTGACAAGTTGGGCAAATAAAGCCTGTTTAGAAATGACTGACCCCATCTACGACCTTCTAGGGGAGATTGCTCAAAAAAATGATATTTTTCTAGGGGGCAATGCTTACGAAGTTGACCCCAACTTTCCCGAATTATATTTTCAAAGCTGCTTTCTAATTGACCCCAGTGGCAATATCGTATTGCGCTATCGTCGTCTCAATTCTATGTTTGCTCCTACTCCCCACGATGTTTGGGATAAATATCTCGACTGTTATGGTTTAGAGGGAGTATTTCCTGTTGCCAAAACAGCGATCGGTAATTTTGCTGCTGTTGCCTCCGATGAAATTTTATTTCCAGAAGTGACCCGATGTTTGGCAATGCGTGGGGCAGAAATTTTACTGCATCCTACTTCAGAGGTTTATGGGCAAGCGCGATCGCCAAAAGAAGCAGCGAAAGTTTCTCGTGCTGTGGAAAATATGATGTATGTGATATCTGCTAATACTGCAGGTATTGCTAACACTCCTATTCCTGAAGCTTCGGTTGATGGGGGTTCCAAAATTATCGACTATCGAGGTTTAATATTAGCGGAAACTGGGGCAGGGGAAAGCATGGCCGCCTATGGTGAAATTGATCTTATGGCTCTCCGCAACTATCGCTCTCAAGTAGGAATAAAAAATTTATTAGCAAGGCAAAGATGGGATATTTATGCAGAAAGTTATCGTCAGTTTCATGCTTATCCTGCTAATACTATGGATAGTGGAGTAGTTGAGCGAAAACATTTTATTGAAACTCAACGTGCAACTATTGAAAAGTTGAGAAAAGAAGGTATTATATGAGGGAAGAAGGAAGAAGGAAGAGGGAAGAAGGAAGAAAAGAAAATATGAAACCTCACCTTATTATTAAAGCTAGAGGATGGTTTTTTTTTACTACCACCTATCACCTTCTTCGCATGATATTATCGGCGAAAAAATATATAATATTATGTTCGGATAATTAGCGATCGAAAAACGGTAGTCCTACTCACATAATGGTAGATGGGGATGAACAGTGCCATTTCATGGGAGCATCTTGCTCCCACTACTTTTGTCCTTGACCAAAATAATTAGGGTTTGCTGATTAAATCTAAAAGCATTGACATATAAAGACAAGTGCCTTTTTGGGGCCTTTAAAAAGTGCTTGGTTTTCAGTCTGAAACGCTCAAAAAGTTAGTATTTTAAGCCCATAGTTGGGCAGAAAAATCACTCTTACAATTCTTACCGAATTATTAATTATTAATTATTAATTATTAAATAATTCGTACCTTGAAGCCTCCCCTTTTAAGGGGAAAAAAAGCGGTTGAGGGATGGCGAGGTCCCCTCGCCATATCCAATCAACCAAGAGAAGAAATAATATCTCCTTATATTCAATTCTGTAACGGTTAAAACCAGAGGTAATTATCAATTATCCATTATCCATTATCCATTAATGAATCCTACCTACTCTAAACTCTCCTAACTCCTGTCTCCTGTCTTTCCCCTCCTGGGAGGGGTTAGGGGTGGGTTGTCTCCTGTCTCCTACCCCTACTAAAAGACTAGTGAAGCGCAAACCCTAATTACAATGTTTCCCGAATTACTACTTTTTAGGAACATTGCATGCAACGTCCCTACCTACTCCCTACTCCCTAAAACAAACAAATTTTGTACCTTACCAATATGGGAATTGCTATATCAGTATCACCTAAAACCTAAAACTTAGCACCTTCTTCAATAGCCATAATAATACAGATAAAATTTATAACCTGCAATACTCCAACAGGAAAAAATTGTGCAATAAATCAAATATTTTAAAAAGTTATCTGCTGGTACAAAACCACATAAATTTAAAAACAAAGATTTCACAAACTGACCCTGTTGTTGTGACTTTTGTTTGTTAGTTTCACCTAATAGATAATTTTCCAGATTTGTCAATATACAAGTTCCTTGATTTAGTTGCCATTGAATCACCATCACTGGTATCCAAACTAAATAAATCAATAACAATTTATTCGGTAATAGCCATCCAGTCAAGGTAAAAATCAAGACAGAAATATGTAATATTTTGAGCAAAAAAACAATTAATTTTTTATCCAGAGATAATTCATTCATCAGCTTTTAAACCACCAAGGGTTAATTACAGAATTTACTTTACTTAAAATCGCTTTTTTCCGCATAAATCTTTTCATACCATCAACTCCCATGCGAGAAGCACCTAAACCGGAAAACTTAAAAGAATTTTTTTCTCCTTCGTTAATCAATGCTGTTAAACCTGCATCATTAATACTAATACCTCCAGCATTGATCTGGCTAGCAACTCCTAAAGCTTCAGCTTCAGAACCAGCAAAAACAGCAGCACTTAATCCATAAATTGTATCATTTGCTAATTTTACCGCTTCTTCAACAGTAGTAAAAGACATCACAGGTATTATTGGTCCAAAAGTTTCCTCGGTCATTATTTTCATACTATGATTTACACGTTCTAAAACTGTGGGCAAACACCATAAGCCACCATCTAAATTTTCAACATTTCCTCCACAATGAATAACTGCACCTTTAGCCACAGCATCTTGTAAATGTTCCCTAATAATCTCAGCTTGTTTTATTGAAATAATTGGTCCTATTTCTCCAGACTCAATATTGGGATAAGCTAATTTCAGACCTTTAACTTTTTCGGTCAGTTTAGTCATAAATTCTGTCAAAATTGATTCGGCAACATAGATACGTTCAATTGATAAACATGACTGCCCCGCATTAACAACTGAAGCCCATAAAAGTGCCGATGTTACTAACTCTAAATCTGCTGAAGCTAAAACTATTGCCGGGTCTTTTCCTCCCAATTCTAAACAAGCTGGAATAAATCTTTTTGCTGCTGCTTCGGCAACTTTTCGACCTGTAGCAACACTACCAGTAAAACAAATAAAATCTACATATTCTATTAAAGCTGCGCCAGTTTCTCCCGCTCCTTCAATATAAGTAAAAACATCACACAGTAAGGAAATATTAGCAATAGTTTCTAACAGAGGTTTGATAAATCTCGGAGTAATTTCACTTGGTTTAATTACCACAGCACAACCAGCAATTAAAGCTGGAATTGCATCGATTAAAGAAAGTAATAAGGGAAAATTCCAGGGACTAATAATACCAACTAACGGATAAGGTGAAAATTGATTTTGTAGTTGAATAAATGGAATTGTTGTAGTTTTGACTGACTCAGTTGATAAGAGTTGCGGTGCTAACTTACACCATCTATCTATACTATTAGCCACAGAGTCAATTTCTAGTCTTGATTCTATTAGTCTACCTGTATCATTGACTAATGCCTGTGTGAGTTTTTCCCGGTGAAAAAATATAGCTTCTTTCCATTGTTGAATTGCCTGAATACGTTGTTCTATTCCACACTTTTCCCAGTCAATTTGAGCAGCTCGTAAATTGAGGCATTTAGTAGCAATTTGTTCTACAGTTGGTTGGGTAATGAAATAATCATTTATACCAGTGCGCGGGTTACGAATTTTAATTTGATTGACCATATTGAAGAAGGGAGTTTTGGCAATTTGGGTTGGGGTTCAGCAGAGAGAGGAAATCTTTGTGATTTAGGGCTAGAGATATATTTGAGACCCGGTTAACATAACTACGAGTTTATTGATAAATGTTTGACTAAGTTTTGGATTATATCATATTGCATAAGCTTTCTAATTCAGGACATATATAGTTATAAAATCTTCCTAAACTCTGATTATCAAGGGATAAAAAAACTATGGTCAAAAAAATAAAACAGGCAAAAAATCACAATTTAATTTCTAAGATATTATTGGGTAACTGTGTTTCATTAGTTCAACGCAAAATAGATACTCCTAAATATATAATGATACTAAATTCACCGATCAAAATTTACCGAATAATTAAGGTTTAAAGCCTCTACCTTTAAGCAGAAACAAGAAATTTTTTTCCTTTTAGTCAATCCTTTTCTTTTTAAGGAAATGCAATTTTTTATTTTTATTTTTTGGCTAGTCCTCTCTAAGCCTTTTGCCTTCATCGTTTCAATTATTGGAGGACAATGTTCATATTACCATTCCCACACTTTCTGAATTTATTACCGCCTCAACGATTATTTTATTATTAGGACTTACGCAGATACGCTATATATAGCCCTCAAAACTATTGTCTAATAGTTATTTTACTCTATAGATAGTACCTTTGCGTAAGTCCTGATTATGTTAACTAATCTGATATCAAATCCGTTTAATTCGGTATAAAAAAATGTTCCATCTTCAACCATTACCAAATATTTCTCGATCTCCCAGGAGGGGGAGCAGGGCTAATTCATTGTCGTAGCGAGAATATTCATAAGAAATACATTTACAGCAGTTTTCTAGTTGATGAGGTACAAAGTTTTATTGCTTTAGGCAACAGCTCCGGAAGGCAACAGCTCCGAAAGGGAATATAGGAATAAATAGTCTTATAGCTGTACCTCACGCTTCCTCAAAAGTGCTGTAATTGTGCAAATATACAAATCTCCCCATCTCCCCAGAGCTAATTCATTGTCGTAGCGAGAATATTTACAACCCTATATTTTTTTGAGTTCCTATGCTTCCCCCCTCTTCCCCCTCTCCCCCCTCTCCCCCCTCTTTCTTTTTTCTCTGGTGACAATAAATAGACCCTGCCTCCTGGGAGGGGCCCACGGGTGGGTCTCCATCTCCCCATCTCATTACCGAAAAATTGTGGTTTAAAGCCTCCCCTTTTAAGGGGATAATAAATAAAAATTTTCATGATTAGTCAATCCTATCCGTTTTCAAGGAGAGGTAATTATTAATTATTAATTATTAATTATTAATTGTTGAAACCGATGCTACCGGATTTGATATGGCTCCAAAATTACCGACATTTGGATTATTGATCAATGGCAGTAATTTCAGATTTGTTAAACTAATGAAGGGAGATAATTTACAGTATTCTATATGTTGACTTTTTGAACTTCTTATTAATCCTGGAAATGATCCGATCAGGTTTTTCAAATTTTAAAGTGTTTATCTCAACTGACTGAAAATTAGGATCGAGAATAATAATCATAAACAAATAAATCAACTATCAAAAAAGGCGAAAATGACAGAAATATTATTGCCAAATTCCTGTACTCTCAGACCTGCATCTGCCAAAGATATTTGGTCTATTCGTCAAGTAGTTTTGACTGCTAAACTTGACCCAACTCAATTAATTTGGCAGCAATTTTGGGTAATTGAATGTGAAGAAAAATTAGTAGCTTGTGGGCAGTTGCGTAATTTTGAAGACGCAGAAGAATTAGGTAGTTTAGTAGTTGTAAAATCTTGGCAAAAACGTGGTTTAGGAACAATACTAGCTAAACATCTGATTCAACAATCAACTAAACCTTTATATCTAGAATGTCTGGGTAAAAAATTAGAATCTTTTTACAGTCGTTTTGGTTTTGTACCTATTTCTTTAGGTGAATTACCTCAATCTCTAAAGTTCAAATTTGGTATATCTCAATTAGCTAGAAAAATCTTCAAACTTCCCGTAATAATTATGCAGTATCAAGGAAACAAGTAATTGAAGAAGGCAGAAGGCAGAAGGCAGAAGTCAGAAGTCAGAAGGGAAACAAAAGTTTCAAGGGTAATGGTTTTTTATCACTAATTATCCGGAGATGATATTATTTATAAGCTAGGGCGAATGCCATTTGCGTTCCGCAAAGCTCCGAATGGCGCCCCTACAGATGCTGCTTTAAAGGTCAATTTGCGTAAGTCCTGATGATATCGCACGACGCAAATAGGTCAGGGCAATTATAAACACTCAAACTCAGTCAGGGATTACTTTTGACTTCTGACTTTTGACTTCTGACTTGCGCGTAGCGCTATATTACTGGCGGGACTCTAACTAGGGTTTGCGCTCAAAAGTCTTATGGGTGAGGGTCGGAGACAGGAGACAACCCACCCCTCGCCCCTCCCAGGAGGGGAAGACAGGATAAATGGGAATTATAGAGGAGGTAGTCGGAAAAATTGTCCCTTTATTTTTCTGCCATAATCCTCCAAAAATACTAGCTTTTTGAGCTTTTTCCACTGAAAAGCTGGCACTTTTTTAGATCAAAAAATGCTACAACCAATATCAGTCAATGCTTTAATGTTTAATCAGCAAGCCCTAACTATATTTAATTTTGCTACATTATTCAAGATATCTGGTGCTGCAGTTCTAGGAACACAAACAACATTACCAGCGCGCATTTTCTCAAGGCGATCGCCTACCACAGAAATAAGCTGACTAACTCTCCAATGCACTATCTCTCCAGACACAGGAATAATCTCAATTTCATCACCCACTTCCACAGACTCAACCAGTTGCAAAACAATATTTTCTGGTGTTGTCTCCATCACAATACCAAGATATTCGTGAGTCCCCCTACTACTTTCCAACTGCTTATATACAGAATCATTTCCTGCGGGAGTTTCCAATGAAGCAGAAGAATAATCACGATGAGGCACAGATTCTAATTCACCACTAATCTGATTAACTAACTCTGGGGTCAACCTCCCTTCTGCATAAGCATCGATCGCTTGACGATAAGCTCTACAAGTCACCGCCACATAAAACGATGATTTCATTCGCCCCTCTATCTTGAGAGAACAAATTTGATGTTGAAAAAATTCTCCTACTTGATGAATACCCCATAAATCTTTAGAAGACATAAACGTTACTGGTTGATTATCTGTTTTTGCCTCCAACTGATAGGGAAAACGACATGATTGAATACATCCACCACGATTAGAATCTCGACCTGCGGTAAAATTGGAAATTGTACAATTACCAGAAAAAGCCATACACATAGCACCGTGAATAAACATCTCCACATCAATACCAGTTTGTTTACGAATCAACCCCCCCTCCGCAACACTGACTTCTCGCCCCACAATTAAACGCTTCACAGAAAATTCCTTCCACATTTGTCCTGCATAAGAATTAAGACAAGATGCTTGAGTCGAGAGATGAATGTCAAGATTAGAGCTATTTTTCACGACTCGCAAAACCCCTAAGTCGGAAACAATAACACCATCCACACCAATAGATTCGAGAAATTGACAATATTCTGCTAATCCCTCAAAGTCATCATCGTGGAGAAAAGCATTCAGAGTCAGATAAACTTTAGCATTATTTTGGTGAGCAAAATTGACTCCGTGTTCTAAGTCATAGTCAGAAAAATTATCTGCTCGGGCCCTTAGACCGTATTTTTGCCCACCCACATAAACAGCATCCGCGCCATAAGTAACAGCAACTTTTAGACGTTCGAGATTTTTAGCAGGAGCTAACAATTCTGGTTTCCACATATTAAACACATATAGTTATTAACTTAAATTAGGACTTACGCAGTAGAACCTACAGCGCTTTTGCTCATTGATGAACCACATCGCCATAACCAAAACCTTGTCGGGACGTTGCATACAACATCCCTAATTGTGGTTTACCGAAATGAAAACCGCTGTATTGTCGTCCGAAGCGACCGACAGGGTTTACGGAGCAGTCCGGAACAGAAAGCCATCTCAAATCCTAGTTTCTCGTACCTCATGCGTAACTCCTGTTAAATATTTTAGCTCGATCTAAAGGAAAGATTAGGAAATATCAAAAGCTTAAAACTCAGACAACGTAAGATTTTTCCTTCTTCCTTTTGACTTTTTCCTTCTTCCTTCTTCCTTCTTCCTTCATTAAGGTTCCACAACCACAGTCGTACCCACCTGTACTTTCTCAAATAAAGCAATCACATCTTCATTCCGCATCCGCACACAACCGTGAGATGCAGCATATCCAATAGATTCTACAGTGGGAGTACCATGAAACCCAATTGTATCTTTTCCATCTGTCCAAAAACCAATCCATCTCAATCCTAAAGCTGTATTTGGCCCTGCTGGCATTACCTCACCTGTCCAGGGGTTTTGCCATTGCGGATTTTCCACCAGTTGAATAACTTCAAATTCACCCGTTGGTGTTTCCCAACCTGGTTTACCCACTGCTACAGGATAACTAGCTATTTCCTGTTCTCCTTCATACACATATACTCGTCGTTCCCCTAAGCGAAGTACCACCTGGATTAACTTTTCTACTTCTATTCTTTCTATTCCCAAATATTTTTGAAAGTCTTTAACAGCACGTTTCAGGTTTGGCATTAAGCCACCAAATGATGGATTAACTGATTCTCCTTCTGTTAGTAAATATTTTTGGAGGTCTTGAACAGGAGGTTGTCGCTTTGGTATCAAATCACTAAATGCTAAAGTAGCTTCCTTCTGTGTTTGCTGATTATTATTAGTTGTCTCAGTCGTATCAATAGAAGCTATAGATAACTTTTGACCAGATAATATAATAATTGCTGTAGTTAAGAAGATTGCTGTTAAATTATATGCTCCATTGTTGATTTTGAGCATCGGACTAAGCCATTTATTTGTGGTAGATTCGATCATTTTTCACTCCTCAAAATTAATCATATAGATATTATCAGAAACTAATATTATTAGTAGCTTAATTTATCAATAAATTATGCTCATATTCTGTTAAGGTTCGACGATGACAGTTGTACCAATTGCTACTTTTTCAAATAGGGCTAGTACATCTTGGTTCAACATTCTAACACAACCATGAGAGACAGCTTGTCCTACCGTTTCTTCGTTGGGAGTTCCATGAAAACCTATATAGTTTGTGCCATCTGTCCAAAAACCTATCCATCTTTCCCCTAAAGGATTTTCTGGACCTGGTGGTATTATTTCTCCAGTAAAAGGATGTTTCCAGGATGGATTGGAAATTTTTTGCATGACTTTATATGTACCTGCGGGAGTCTCCCATCCTTCTCTACCAATAGCAATGGGATAGCTGGTTTTTAATTGGTCGTCTTGATATATATAGACACGGCGATCGCTTAATTTTATGATTAAATAAATATTTTCATTTTGCTGAATATAAAGTTCTTTTAGTACTTTTTTTGTAACAGGTGATTTTGATTTTATTGGAGATTGAATTTCTATTAAGTCTGTCGCATTGGTTGAAGCTTCTTGATTTTTAACAGGAGTTGAAGCATGAGCTTTCCGTTGTAAATAGTTCCAGCTAATGACTATACTTATGCTTAAGAGTATTAACAGATGAAAACCACTAAAAATATTGTGGTTTTGACTACTATTTATCCATCTAGATAAAGATTTTTTTCTGACTTTTTCATTCATTTAGTCAATCCTTAACTACTGAAAATATGCTGGTTTTTGATTATACAGCAGTTTTCAAGATTGGTAGATTACAGTAGAGACGTTCCATGGAACTTCTCTACAAGGGTTTTAGTTTTGACTATGTGGTTCATCCATTTAAAAAGCACTGTAATTGAAAATTAGGTGCTACTGATACGTGGGTATGAATAGATACTTAAAAGCTATAAACCACATTCATAATCTAGCAAAATCATAAAGTCATTCAGCAACGCCGAAAATTCAGTAGAGTGCTATGGCATATAAATTTGATAGATAAGTTCAATAGCGTGGAAAAAACCTATCTTCTCGCTTTAACGGTAAATCTCTTGCCTCATAAAAAAAGCTGGTTGTTTGGTTCCCATGATTTATTGCTATTGCGCAATAGTAATTGTTAACAAATAAGGCAACTTTTAGGGAAGTTGCCAGAAAGAAATCAAAATTTAATTAAAAATTCTCTGCTAATGATTATAGTTGAGGGAAATCTTACAGAGATCCTATATTTGCCAAACCAAGAATTACACCTGCACCTAAAATGTGACCAAAGCTAGTAGTTGCTAAAACACCAGCTAAACCAAAACCACCGAAAAAGTTAGATCCAGGCATTGCAGGTCCAACGCTAGGATATTTAACTGTAAACTTAGCGAAGGCGATCGCTACAATATTACAAATAATCATAATTAAACCAATTTTGGGACTCCAACTAAAAGTATTAGGGCCAACTGCGAGTAAAGTTGAGTAAAGCATTTTTTCTTTTCCTTATATGTAGTCAATCAAAAACCTAAGTGGCATCTTTATAACAGAAAATAGAATTATTTTCTTTTATAGAGTAACTTAGTAATAATTCTTTACAAATCCTGCTTTAGATTTAATAGAACTCTTGCAAAAATTGGGAGCATTGACTTAATCAGAGAATAACGATATAATACGCTTGACCGAGACTTGAATGCCTCAATTAATTTAAGACATGCGGTCGGCTTGACCGTGGATGCCTGTGGACGGAGTGCTGCCGACAGTTCCGGTAGAAGCAGGAAGTAAACAGTAAAGTGTCGCTATATGACGTTTTATGTCAGTTTTATGAAGCAGTAGGAAACCGTGGAAGCTTTGGTTAATTATTGATTAAAAATATTTAAAAGTTAATAAATTGGTAAATTTTTTTAAAATATAATTACTATAAGAGTGATCGGATGAAAATATTGTCAGATAAAATTCTGAATATTAAATTACGTTAAATAAATAAATATAATTTTTAAATAAATATAATTTTTAAGTGGGAAGTAGGGAGTTAGTAGGAGTAAGCTTTTAACCATCAAGTTCAATACATGAGGTTTATTCTCTTGAGAAATTAGTTATTACACTTTATTGATTTTTTTTTGAGGAAAGTCCAGCAAAACCAACTCCTAACAA
Organism: Okeania sp. SIO2B3; assembly: GCF_010672525.1. Taxonomy (GTDB): domain Bacteria; phylum Cyanobacteriota; class Cyanobacteriia; order Cyanobacteriales; family Microcoleaceae; genus Okeania. The sequence continues at coordinate 37,057 of NZ_JAAHGH010000036.1, forward strand.
ACCAATAACTACAGAAGGTTCAGGAATATCTTGGACATCTTTAATAGGAGTATCAGGTTCTAGGGTAGGTTGTGATTTTGGTTGAGGGTCTGAGGTAGGTTGTGATTTTGGTTGAGGGTCTGAGGTAGGTTGTGATTTTGGTTGAGGGTCTGAGGTAGGTTGTGATTTTGGTTGAGGGTCTGAGGTAGGTTGTGATTTTGGTTGAGAGTTTGGGGTAGGTTGTGATTTTGGTTGAGAGTTTGGGGTAGGTTGTGATTTTGGTTGAGAGTCTGAGGTAGGTTGTGATTTTGGTTGAGGGTCTGAGGTAGGTTGTGATTTTGGTTGAGGGTCTGAGGTAGGTTGTGATTTTGGTTGAGAGTTTGAGGTAGGTTTTGATTTTGGTTGAGAGTTTGAGGTAGGTTTTGATTTTGGTTGAGAGTTTGAGGTAGGTTTTGATTTTGTTTCAGGTTCCTTAAGACTATCTGAAAAACTTTTTGCCTCGATAAATACAGCAGAATCGAGAAAAGCATCACCAGCATCAGCGATCGCTAATCTAATCTTGTGAGTTCCGGCACTAAGTCCTAGTGCTTGTGCAGTAAATACATTAGTGAAGCCATCATATTCTACATCAAAAAATGGTCCACCCTCACTAGGATCATTGTTATTGAAAAATTCTGGGTTACTAGCATCAGTTCCTAGTGGCTTACCCCCATTAACTGTATTGATAGCAACTGGAGTAGATGTACCAGGAATTAGAGCAATATTGGTTCCATTGAGGAAGAAACCAAAGACATCATTGAATTCAGAGTTTGTCCATTCTACATATTCTTCAGAGGCAAATACATAATTGAAGAAAATATTCCCTCCTTCAGTTTGAAAGTCAAATTCCAGAATGGTGGCATCAAAAGTTTTTTGGTCTTCAGGAATCAACCCATCCAAATCTGAATCTCCAGGCAATTTATTATTGGTAGTTTTCTTATCTGAGTCATTGGGAGCTTGAGCATCTATAGCTTTACCTGTGGTGATAATAATACCAGTATCGATGCCAATACCAGATGATAATCCATTAGTGAAAGTTCCTGAAGCACCAGAAGCACCTGTATAATTGATAGAATGTGGTACAATTGTGATCCCACTGCCGAGGATTTCTTTGAGCAAATCATCGCCATTACTGGTGGGAGTTATGGAAATTGCCTGAGCTACTGTGGTGGCGCTGAGAGCAACGAAAGCTGTACCAGCAAAGGTCATGGAAAATTTTTTGATGAGTTTGGAAATAGTCATAGCTTGATGCCTCCTGAAATATCAAATTTTTTTGATAAATTGGAAAATAGTTAATATATGAGCCCTTTGTTGATTTTTTGTCTTATCCTCAAGACATGATGAGAGCTTTTGATCTCAGGCCTATCGTGCTGTCTGGAGAAGATGCAGAATTTAGCGACTCAGTTAATAAAACATATCGGTCGCAATGACAAATATAGTTAGATGTTTGATGACAGCTCTAAAGTTTCTGTGTAATTGCTCTACTTATTAATCTGTCGAGCTTATAGCTTTTTCAGAGCGATAAAAATAGCTGTAAGTGCTAAGATTGTCAACTCAATTTTGATACTTTGAAATAGTCTTACAGAAGAATTTGGGAGTGGTGGGGAAGGAATATGTTGTGCTGTATCTTGAAATAATTGCAAAAACCCGATCTTCTAACCATCAGTCGGAAGAGAGTTATAGCATTCACTAAGTATAAGTATTAAGATATCAGCTTCATAATAATATTAATATTTTGGTATTCTGATTCTTCTGAGCATATATGCGGATAAACCGCATTACTTTTGACTAAATTTTGAGCGACTTTACACAATCTTCATAATAAACTGCTAGTTTCATAAAAAGAATCGTAGGATGCACCGGGAAAAATATTTAAGTGATCGTCATCAATATTTTGCTCCCTTTATTATTCTTAGCACATATACGGATAAACCGCATTACTTTTGACTAAATTTTGAGTGGTTTTACACAATCTTCATAATAAGCTGCTAATTTAATGAAAAGAATCGTAGGATGCACCGGGAAAAATATTTAAGCAATCGTCATCAATATTTTTGATTGCTTTATTTTTTTAGCATACTATACGGATAAATTGAATTACTTTTGACTAAATTTTGAGTGACTTTACAGAATCTTCATAATTCAGTTATTAGTTGAAATTCAAATATTTCTGTAGTTATGCGGATGTATAAAATCAGGTTTATTGTTGATATTCTGTCGTTTCACCATAAGTACAGTCTAAAATGTTTGAGCAATTATAGTTTTTCAACATTTTGAATAGCTTTACAAAATCTTCATAATAAGTTGTTAGTTAGAGCCAAATATTATAGCGCTACGTAAATACGCTCTTGACATTCTTCTGTTCCCAGATCTGGTGTTCCCTGTTCCCTTACAACTCAAATTTATTGTCAAACGCCAAAAGACGGCTATATTACCGAATCAGCAACGCCGTTGATTATTGATATTCTCTAGTTTGATGTCGGATATCATCCGGATGGTTTTAGCAACTATTATTATTTGTCAATACTTTAGCTAGCAATGCTTTGAATGAATTTTGAAGAAGGAGTCTGTAGTTAAGAGACAGAATTAATATCATGTCCGGATAATTAGTGATAAAAAAACTTTCTCTTTCTTCTTCTTTATTTCCTCCTGACTCCTGACTTCCTCTCCACGGTTGGGGGAGGGGCGAGGGGTGGGTTGACTCCTGAGGACTCCATCATTTATTTATAACTGTTCAACCGGACATGATATAATTCATCGATTTCAATTCTCTCATTAATACTCAATCTGGCGATCGCTCTATTTTTTGACTACAAAGGTAAGGCGTGAGGCCGCTATGCTCAAAGGTTAAGGGGCTACAAAAAAGTACCTTGATTCGGTGGACTTGGTATCATCTAACTATAACAATTGGCTAATTTTTTTTGTCTATTGCTGATACAGCCTTTTCCCAAGCTTTTTGATCTTGTCTCCTACCTTGTCCAAAAATCCGATTAAATGATAGATTATACTAATGTTTAATTAAGAAATATTAATATTAATGATATGTCCTCTAAAAATACTATACAAAAATCAAAAATTGTGATATGTGGTGCTGGTATTGGTGGCCTAACAGCAGGAGCATTGCTGGCCCACAAAGGCTATCAAGTCCAAATATTCGACCAAGCGATCGTTCCTGGTGGCTGTGCTTCTACTTTTAAACGACGCGGTTTCACTTTTGATGTTGGTGCAACTCAAGTAGCAGGTTTAGAAACAGGTGGTATTCATCACCGGATTTTCTCTGAGTTGGATATCGACATTCCGAACGCCACCAACTGCGACCCTGCCTGTGCCGTATTTCTACCAGGAGAGACTCAACCTATTAATGTTTGGCGCGACCCCAAAAAATGGCAACAAGAGAGACTTCGTCAGTTTCCCGGTAGCGAAGCTTTTTGGCAACTAATGACAAAATTATTTGAGGTAAGTTGGAAGTTTCAAGGGCGAGACCCAGTTTTACCACCGCGCAATATTTGGGATATGTGGCAGTTAGCAAGAGCAGTACGTCTGGATACTTTGATTACAGTACCATTTACCTTGATGACGGTAGCAGATGCGTTACGGTTGTATGGTTTGAATGATAATCTACGGTTGAAAACATTTCTAGATTTACAACTGAAACTTTACTCTCAAGTAGGTACAGAAGAAACTGCTCTACTTTATGCTGCTACCGCTTTAGCTGTTTCCCAAGCTCCCCAGGGTTTGTATCATCTTCAGGGAAGTATGCAGGTGTTAAGCGATCGCCTAGTTACAGCTTTAGAAAGAGACGGGGGGCAAATCTTGATGGGTCATACTGTCGAACAGATATGTATAGATAAGGGTAAAGCTACTGGTGTCAGAGTCAAAAATCAAAAAACTGGAGAAACTTGGGTAGAAACTGCCGATCATATTGTGGCTAATGTCACTGTGCAAAACTTAGTGAAGTTAGTGGAAGATGAAAATCAGACCTCACACCCAATACCCGGTTACAAACGCCGAGTGAATAAACTCCCTTCACCATCGGGTGCATTTGTGATTTATTTGGGAGTAGATGAAAGTGCTATTCCAGAAGACTGTCCGCCTCATTTGCAGTTTTTCTACAATTATGACGGTCCTATTGGAGAAAATAATTCTTTGTTTGTATCAGTGAGTCATCCTGGAGACGGTCGCGCTCCCACAGGTAAAGCAACAATTACAGCTTCAAGTTTTACCGATACTCAGATTTGGAGACATTGCCAAGATTATCAGGGGTTGAAGCAGCAATATACTCAGGAAGCGATCGCTCGTTTGAGTGAATATTTTTATTTAAAACCTGAAACAATAGTTCATCAAGAAGCGGCGACACCTCGTACTTTTGTTAAATTTACAGCACGGGAGGAAGGTGTTGTAGGTGGTGTTGGTCAGCGTCTTTCAACTTTCGGACCTTTTGGATTTGCCAATCGTACTCCCATTCAGGATTTATGGTTGGTAGGAGATTCAACTCATCCGGGAGAGGGTACCGCAGGAGTGTCTTATTCAGCATTGACTGTGGTGCGACAGATTGAATACTTGTAAAATCCAAGATAGGGAGTGGGGGAGTAGGGGAGTGGGGGAGTAGGGGAGTGGGGGAGTAGGGGAGTAGGGAGCATTTATACAAAATAATTGGGTCGCGCAACCCCTTAAGGCGAAATATTTTTGGATAGTTGCTCACGCACCCCCGTTATATCATGTCCGGTTGAATGGTTATTGTATAGTTGGGAGCAGGGGAGCAGGGGAGTAGGGGAGTAGTAGGGGAGTAGGGGAGTAGGGGAAATTAAAGGCTTGAAGTAATTATAGAAATTATCAACTATCAACATATACTATATAACCGGATTCTATATCAGGAGAAAATCAAAAGGGGAAAGGAAGGATGAGAGTGGGAATTATTTGTGGACAAGCAGGCATTTTATGTCTACATTGAATGGAAGTAGAAAGTACGATAACTGTATAACCGGATTTCATCAGGACTTACGCAAAGGCACTATTTATAGAGTAAAGTAACTGTTGGACAATAGTTTTGAGCGCTATATATAGCGTATCTGCGTAAGTCCTATTCATATTACAAAAATAACTTCTGACTTCTGACTTCTGACTTCGTTAACGGTGGTAGTGCATTGTGATTATTTTTGTTACCTAGGGCAGTGGGAGCATCTTGCTCCCGTGTCATATCAAATCCGGTTGAATACTTATTAGAGTTGTTGGGAGTAGGGAGTAGGGAAAAAAAAGATTAATTTTCAAACTGTACCTCACGCTTCCTGAAAAGTGCTGTAAGCTTTCTTCCCTCTTCCCTCTTCCTTCTTCCTTCTTCCTTCTGCTATAACAAACTTCTATCAAGTCTATGCCAGAAAATGAACGCCACTGATATCACTGTCGCTCAATTCACTAAAAAACTCTTCAAATGTACCTGATGTTGAAGAACCCAGAGTATTTGGATTAAAGATAAATACATCTCTGTTTTCACCTGATACATCAGTTACAGCAAAGTTGCCAGTTGTGGACAGAAGTAGTTGCTCTCCATTAATACCGATAGCATCAATGTCTTCATTACGCGTCTTCAGCTGTACATCACTACCGTCAAATTCAAGAGACCAAGTTCCACTGGTGTTGCTACCTAAAGTATCAGAATTGAAACGCAGTATATCTTCATCTTTACTGCTAATTCCTGATACAGAAGCGTTCCCTATGGTCGAAATTAGAAGGTCTCCAGTAAGAGGATCGACACTCAGACCATCAATATTTTCATCACCTTGATTTAAGCCAACATCTGAACCATCGAAGTATAACTCGAAAGAACCGCTACTGTTGTCTCCAGGTGACGTGGGAGTGAATTTAACAATGTCAGAGTCATCTACTTGGATGCCATTTATATTTTTAGGTTCCTCAAAAGAAAACAGAATCTCATTATTATCAACCACTTCAAAGGCATCAATCCTAAAACCGTTAAGACCAACTTCTGAACCATCAAAGAACTTACTGAAACTCTGGTCAGCTAGATTATACTCAACGATGTCTTCTCTTGTGAAACTAACTCCACCTAGAGTTGGTTGGTTGTTTTTTAGGCTAAACAGTAAAGATTCTGTTTCGGGAGTTGGTGGCTCAGGTTCAGGAGTTGGTGTCTCAGGTTCAGGAGTTGGTGTCTCAGGTTCAGGAGTTGGTGTCTCAGGTTCAGGAGTTGGTGTCTCAGGTTCAGGAGTTGGTGTCTCAGGTTCAGGAGTTGGTGTCTCAGGTTCAGGAGTTGGTGTCTCAGGTTCGGGAGTTGGTGTCTCAGGTTCAGGAGTTGGTGTCTCAGGTTCAGGAGCTGGTGTCTCAGGTTCAGGAGTTGGTGTCTCAGGTTCGGGAGTTGGTGACTGTTGTTGCTGTACTTCATAAGCACCGATATCTACCGTACCGTTGATAATGCGATCAAATCCCTGCCCTCGTTGGTCGGATGCTAATCCAGTTGCACCTCCGTTATCCCCTGCATCAATAGCAATACTATCGGGGAGTAAGGCGTGGGTTTCAGTGGAACCACCATTATTTTGTAGGGGACCCAAACCAGGATCGCCTGATAAAAATGGATTATAATGGCCGTCTTCAATCAGGTTATTGAGGTTAGTGTCGATCTTGTTAGTCTTCAGGACGGCATCGCGACCAGTGCTGTTGGCAATGATGGTATTGGTAAGGTTTGTCCTCCCTTCACTAAATAAGCCTCCTCCACGTCCATCAGCAGAATTACCATAAATGGTAGAATTGGTAATTGTTGCGATACCAGAACCACTGAAAATACCTCCACCATCAGCGCTATTACCCGCAGTACTGTTATAAGAAATAGTAGAGTTAACAACGGTTAAATTGCCATTTTTACTGTAAACTCCACCACCATCTGTTTTATCTAGGCCAACTGCTGAATTACCTGATACAGTTGAATCAGTAATTTCTAAATCGCCATTGCGACTAAAAATACCGCCCCCATCAGCAGATCCGAGATCACTGGTCATAAATGTCGAATTATCAGCGATGGTTGAGTTTGCGATTGTTGTATTACCATGGCGGTTATAAATCCCACCACCACTGCCAAAGGCAGTTCCTTCCAAAGTATTGCCAGAAATAGTAGAATTAGTAACCGTTATGTCACTATGCCAACTGTAAATCCCACCACCATCACTCAAACCACCAGTGACTTTATTACCGGAAATATTGCTATCGACAACGTTGAGCTGACCATACCGGATAGACACACCACCACCGTCAGGGTCGTCACCAAAATTTTCTTGAAATTTGGGATTTCCATCGGCTAATTGTCCCTTGACTTCATTATTAATAATATCCGTGTTGATGATAGTTAAATTACTATCGTGGCTGTCAATTCCGCCACCATCAGCAGTAAATCTATCGTATTGGCCTTCGATGCCAATTGAGGTGTTACCAGAGATAATACTGTCTTGAACGGTCAGATTCTCGGAGGTAGAAATTCCTCCACCACCACCTATTGGGTTACCTCCAGTAATGGTCAAGCCATCTATGAACACATTTATCAGGTCGTCACTGTCGTTATCGATGTTAAAGACCCGGAAGCCATTCTGTTGTGCATCCACTGTCAGCAGATTTGCACCCAATCCATTGATGGTGAGAGAATTGGTGATGGATAATTCTCCACTCGTTAGTCCAATGGTCATTCCAGTGAGGGAACTATCAAAGGTAATGGTATCGGCATCCGGTGTGGCATTTGCCATCGCAATAGCATCCCGCAGACTGCCATTACCCGCATCCATGGTGTTGGTTACAAAAAAAGTTGCCATAAGATGAGAATCTCCTGTTTATTTTGCCTAACTCGATCTTGATTTAGGGCTTTGTTGGATAACAATACCATCACCCTGATTTACAAGGCTTTTATTAATAATAAAATCTTGTATGACACAGCAAGAGGTTGGGGATATTCATGCAACAAAGGTTTAGATTTAGTATAATATCATCCCAATTACTTTGTCACTAATTTTTGAGCGACTTTACATAATCTTCATAATACATAGATTTTTATCCATAAAAATACGGAACAAAGCATCTATTTTTTACTAAATCTACAGTTTTTTACTGCCAAAAAATAACAGGGATATTTGTGGTACTGAAGCTCAGATAAATTTAACTCAGGACTTATATCATTTCCGGATAATTAGTGATAAAAAAACTTTCTCTTTTTCCTCCTCTTCTTTGTTCCCTGCTGACTCCTGTACGTTGCCAATCCGACGGCTCCCCTACCTGACTCCTCTGTCATTTATTTATAACTAACTTTTCTACCGGACATGATATTACGCGAAGAAACTACATATAGCACCTACTAATGACTAATTTTTGAGTAGCTTTACAGAATCTTAATAATACATAGATATTCAATTTTTATCCACAGTGGGGGAGTAGTAAACATAAGAATAATTAACAATAACTGGGAAAAAAGTTCCATAGGTCTGTGTTAATTACTTAATAATTGAAGTTTTACCTAAGTTAAGCATTCTTTTTTTTACGCTTGGGATTAAACAAAGCATTTATTTTTTGCGAAAGCTACACACTTTGACTACTAAAAAAAACTGAGATATTTGTGATGCTGAAACTTAGATATATTTAACTATTATTGCCATTGTTTAAACAGTTATTTGCCAAGCCATAACTTATCTAGATAAATCACAAACAAAATCAAAAAAAACTATCTGATTTCTATCACTTCATGGTGTGATAAATTTGAACATTGCCACGAATTTAACTATAGTCATCAAAGTATCTATCTATACTAAATATTCATTTGAAAAGTAGACTTTACAAAGGTTAAAGACTACCTTACAATCAATATTAATTTCAACAAATATCAAAATATACCTTAAATTAACTATGTCCAAAAACAAAAAAAATACCACAGAAAGTGCAGAAACTAAGGCAGAAAAAAATTTTAGCGATCCACAATACTACTTTAACAGAGAATTTAGTTGGTTAGAGTTTAACCGTAGAGTTTTATCTGAGGGTTTAGACCCCCGTACTCCCTTATTAGAGCGTTTAAAGTTTTTAGGAATTTTTAGTTCTAACTTAGATGAATATTTCATGGTCAGGGTAGCAATTCTGAAAAAACAAATAGAAGCTGAAGTAAATAAATTAACTCCAGACGGTCGTACTCCCCAAACACAACTTGATGGGATTAATCAAAGACTATTACCAATGGTTTCTTTGCAACATCAATTCTTTGAGCAAACCTTACGACCAGAGTTAGTAAAAAATGGCATTCATATCCTCAATTATATAGACTTAAATCAAAAACAAAAAACATACTTACAAAACTATTTTGAAGAACATATATTTCCTGTACTAACACCTTTAGCTATTGATGCTAGTCACCCTTTTCCCTATCTATCTAATCTCAGTTTAAACTTAGCAGTAATGCTGAAAAATCCAGAAACTCAGGAAGATTTATTAGCCAGAATCAAAGTTCCCAAAATACTACCTCGGTTTTTGCCCTTACCAGAAAAATTACAGGTGCAAGAAAAGAATAAAACTGTAAATTGGATGGGAGTGCCTCTCGAACAAGTTATTGCTCATAATTTGGGTGTTCTGTTTCCTGGTATGGATATCCAGGAGTATCACCTATTTCGGATTACTCGTGATGCCGATCTATCAGTGCAAGAAGATGAAGGCGATGACTTGCTATTGGCGATCGAAAAAGAACTAAGAAAACGCCGTATTGGTGGTACCGTAGTGAGGATGGAAATTAATTCAACAATGCCTAGTACATTAAAAAAGATACTAATGGAAAAGTTGGAGCTATCAGAAAAGGATGTATACACAGTAGATGGATTACTTGATTTAAAAGATTTGATGTCATTCATGGGGTTACCATTACCACAACTCAAAGATCCAAATTGGGCATCTACTGTCCCTCCACGGTTGCGACATCATGGCGATCGCATCGCAACTTCTGACCAGAATAAGAATAATGGCATAGACTTTTTTTCAGTCATTCGCCAGAAAGATTTATTGCTACATCATCCATATCACTCTTTTACAAATACGGTACAAAGTTTCATTACTCAAGCTGCCCACGATCCTAATGTGTTGGCAATTAAGATGACTCTCTACCGCACTTCTGGAGATTCACCTATTATCAATGCTTTGATTGCTGGGGCAGAAAATGGCAAACAAGTAGCAGCATTGGTGGAATTGAAAGCAAGATTTGATGAAGAAAATAATATTCAGTGGGCGCGGAAGTTAGAACAATCTGGCGTTCACGTTGTTTATGGTTTAGCAGGTCTGAAGACTCATACTAAAATTGTGATGGTGGTGCGTCAGGAAGAAGATCATATCCGCCGCTATGTTCATATTGGTACTGGTAACTATAATCCTAAGACTGCTAAACTTTATACCGATTTGGGTTTGTTGAGTTGTTGCCCAGAGTTAGGAGCAGATTTAACAGATTTGTTTAATTTCTTGACGGGATATTCGCGTCAGCAGTCTTACCGGAGGTTGTTGGTGGCACCTGTAAATATGCGCGATCGCTTTATTAAGCTAATTAATCGTGAAATTGAGAATTGTAAAAATGGAGAAACAGGTCGCATTGTTGCTAAGATGAATTCTTTGGTGGACTCGAAAATAATTGCTAAGTTATACGAAGCTTCTCAAGCAGGGGTGAAAATTGATTTGATTGTTCGAGGTATTTGCTGTTTGCGTCCTGGTTTAGAGGGTGTAAGTAAAAATATTAAGGTAGTAAGTATTATTGGGCGTTATTTAGAACATTCTCGTATTTTCTACTTCTATAATAATGCTCAAGAGGAGTTATATATTGGTTCTGCTGACTGGATGCCTCGCAATCTTGACCGTCGGGTAGAAGCTATTACGCCTATTGAAGATCCTGACTTAACTAAAGAGTTGCAAGAGATTATGGGTATTCTGTTATCTGACAACCGTCAAGCTTGGGATTTACAATCAGATGGTCAGTATATTCAACGTCGCCCTGTTGAAAATTCTCCAGAATTGGGTTCTCATAAAATTTTGATGGAAACGGCAGTGAGTAATTAGGGTTTGCACTTCACTAGTCTTATGGGTGAGGGTAGGAGACAACCCACCCACGGGCCCCGACCGTGGAGGGGAAGACAGTAGACAGGAGGAACGGGGTACGAGCGAGGAGGTAGGAGTAACAATTGTCAATTTGGGATTTTTCTGCCCAACTATGAGCCTAAAATATTAACACGCATGAGCATCAATAGCTAAAAATTAGGCACTTTTTCTAGGCCCCAAAAAGGCATTTACCTTTATCTGTAAATACTTTTAGATTTAATCAGCAAGCTCTAATTAGACATAGGGACTAGACTTGACATACTCCCGACGTTGCGCTTACGCGAAAAAGCAGGATTCTTCAGTCAGAGAAGCTCTGACCGCTGTTTTAACAGAGGTGATGTCCTCCCCCTGTATTGATAACGATAATAATCTATTGATTTGTAATTGTCAATAGCTATAGTCAATCTATATGCTACAATATAATATGTATGCTACAAAGAGAAAATCCCCGATGGACAACACAGATAACGCCCGGCTTTCCCATACGACGCTTCCCTCCGGGAGAGCGCGGGACTTCTCGCCGGGGGAGTTAAACTGTGGAAGTGGCGTTGCTTAATCAAGCTATGAAATCTAAATTTTGCAAAACATAAAATGCTTTTCAGTTAATAGTTAGGCAATAGCCATTAAAGCCCAATCATAGCCACGCATCACCAACGCCAAAAATCTTAATTTTAGAAACACTCTTATTTACTCTGATCCCTTGACTACAAAGCGTTTAGAACGCCTGTCACCCCGTGAGGAGAAGTAGCCAAGTCACCATGATAAGCATTGGTCAACAACTGCTTAATATCGCTAATCAAAGGATAACGAGGGTTTGAACCTGTACATTGGTCATCAAAAGCTTGGTCTGCCAAATCTTCCAACTTAGCAAAAAATTCAGCTTCACTCACAGAGACCACATCTTTAATTGCCTTGGGAATACCAACCTGACTTTTTAGTTCTTCAATCGCAGCAATTAACAAATCTACTTTTTCATCCTCAGTTTCTCCGCCCAATAGCAAATAATCAGCAATTTGAGAATAACGCCATTTAGCATTAGGATATTTATACTGGGAGAATGTTGCTTGTTTGAACGGCGCATTGGTAGAGTTGTAACGAATAATATGAGAAATCATCAACGCATTTGCCAAACCGTGAGGAATATGAAAAATAGCTCCTAACTGGTGAGCTATGGAATGGCAAATTCCCAAAAAACTGTTAGCAAAAGCCATACCTGCAATTGTTGCAGCGTAGTGCATTTTTTCTCGTGCTTTGGGGTCATTAGCACCATTGTTATAAGCAGAAGGGAGATATCTAAAAATTAATCCAACAGCTTTCAATGCCAGACCATTAGTATATTCAGAAGCTAAAACAGAAACATAAGCTTCCACCGCATGAGTCAAAGCATCTATTCCACCAAAAGCAGTCAGACCTTTCGGCATATTTAACACCAACTCTGGATCGACTATTGCCATACTGGGAGTCAAAGCATAATCTGCCAGAGGATACTTAATATTATTTCGGCGGTCAGTAACCACGGCAAAAGGTGTAACTTCCGAACCTGTACCGGAAGTCGTAGGTACTGCTACCAAAATAGCTTTCTCTCCCAAAGGTGGTAAATCATAAACCCGTTTACGGATATCCATAAACCGCATTGCCAAACCTTCAAACTCAATTTCTGGATGCTCGTACATCAACCACATAATTTTGGCAGCATCCATAGGCGAACCACCACCGATAGCAATAATCACATCAGGATTAAATTTCCGCATCATTTCCAAACCACGGTTGACAGTATCCAGAGAAGGGTCAGGTTCTACATCATAAAAGATGTCATATTTAACCCCAACTTCATCCAGCACATTTTCTAAACCACGAGTCATGCCAAGTTCATATATGGGTTTGTCAGTGACAATGAATGCCCGTTTTTTACCTGCCAACTCTCGCATGGCAGTAGGTAAAGCTCCATATTTAAAGTAAATTTTTGGTGGAACGCGAAACCACAACATATTTTCTCGACGTTCCGCTACTGTTTTAATATTCAGCAGATGGTGAGGTTCAACATTTTCACTAACGGAGTTACCACCCCATGTTCCACAACCAAGAGTTAGGGAAGGGTCAAGGCGAAAATTATAGATGTCACCGATCGCTCCTTGGGAAGAAGGGGTATTAATTAGAACCCTGGCTGTTTCGACTGTATCTTCAAATCGTTTGATATGATCTGTATTGGCAGGAGAAGTATATAGAGCTGCTGTATGTCCACGTCCACCAAATTCTACTAAACTTTCGGCTTTGTCTACAGCTTCTTCAAAGGTATTTGCTCGATACATTGCCAAGATAGGGGAAAGTTTTTCGTGGGCAAATGGTTCTTCTTGATTAATATTTTCTACTTCACCAATAATTACTCTGGTATTTTCTGGAATGGAAAAACCTGCCATTTCGGCAATTTTTTGCACGGGTTGGCCGACAATTTCCGCATTCAACCGTCCGTTGACTATAATTTTGCTTCTTAGTTTGTCTTTTTCTTCTGGGGTTAAGAAATGAGCGCCTCGGTCGATAAATTCTTGTCTGACTGTATCATAAACACTATCAACGACAACTACTGATTGTTCGCTGGCACAAATCATCCCATTGTCGAAGGTTTTACTGAGGATAATTGAAGAGACTGCCATTTTTATCTCGGCAGTTTCGTCAATCAAAGCTGGAGTATTACCAGCACCGACTCCCAAGGATGGATTACCCGAGGAGTAGGCAGCTTTAACCATTCCCGGTCCGCCAGTAGCAAGAATCAGTTTAATATCTGGATGCTGCATCAGTTGTTGAGATAGGGGAACTGTTGGTTCATCTATCCAACCGATTATTTGTTCTGGTGCCCCTGCTGCAACGGCTGCTTCGAGAACTACCCTAGCTGCTTCGCAGGTACATTTTTTGGCTCTGGGGTGAGGAGAAAATATAATTGCGTTACGAGTTTTGAGACTTATTAATGATTTAAAAATTGCTGTTGATGTGGGATTAGTTGTGGGAACTATCCCGGCAAGAATTCCTACTGGTTCGGCGATTTTTTGAAAGCCAAAAGATTTGTCTTCTGCGATAACTCCACAGGTTTTTTCACCTTTATATTTGTTATATATTATTTCTGAGGCAAAGTGATTTTTGATTACTTTGTCTTCTACTAATCCCATGCCTGTTTCTGTGGCTGCCATTTTTGCTAGGGGAATTCTAGCTGCGTTGGCTGCTAGGGCGGCTTTTTTGAATATGTAGTCTACTTGTTCTTGAGTATAAGTGGCGTATTTTTCTTGAGCTTGTTTTACTCTTTTTATCAGTTCTTCAAGTTCTTGCTCGTTTGTTACTTTCATATTCTCTCCTTGCCCTAATTTGGGATTTTTCTGGGGCTGGTTTGATATCTGTTTTATTATAGTTCTGTTCTTTTTTTGTGGGGTTGACTTGAATTGTTTTCTCTATTTTTTTGTACTTTTTTTATAATTGATGACACATTTTTCTGTTGAAGATTTAATTAAGTTTAAATTAGTATTAAATTTCAGGTAACTATGATAGTTTCATGTATTTGAAAAAATATCTTGATCGATAAAACAAACAAAATTTTATGAAAATATTACGGATTTTTAATTAAGAGAGTCCGAAAAAATGTGTATAAATAAAATTTGTACAAAATACAATCTCTGTTTTAAATTTTAAATATGAGTCATCAAATTCGGTATAAATTTTACTTTGTATTTCAACGAACTTGCGTTTTTTCAGAGATTTGGTATACTGAAAAACAATGATATGCTGCCAATGTTGTAGCTACTTTTAAAAATACTTAGGAATTAATAGGCTGAAACCTAAGTATTTTCGTTCCTGAGATAGAAATAAAGTAGTAATTGAGTGCTGTGCCACCGCCTCAATATATAACTATTTGTTGGAACCAATAATTTGTCCATTTTGACAGAATGAAAATTTTGTGGTATTCAAGTCTTTAGATATTCTTACTCTTGACTAAAACGAATTTTAGGATCGGCGAAATTTTGAGATTCTCATAAAAGATAAGCATTCAAAAATTAATAATTAATATGATAGTTTTTTAATTGCGGTTTAATAGCACCTCTGTACTTCTTAGATTTTTGGCTATTTGCTCTGTCTAATTGTTTTTCAGACTTTGCTATTAGGTCGCTATAGATGTTCAAATTAATCACAAATCAAATGTTAATTATCAGTATTTTTTTATTATTTTGAAGTGCAGAATGTGGATTTATAGATTTTATTATATTGATGCAGCAAATTCCAAGTATAATGAAGTACAAACATTAACAATTAAATATTTGTAGTGCGAGCATCTTGCTCGCTATGGATGTATTTCACAAAGGTGGAATCTGCTGTATCTTCTGATTTATTTTTCGTCAATTATTCAGGGAAAATCTTCCTAGGAACTAATCTGCTGTTTCTGGGTAAGATCGAGTCTTTCCCACACAGTATTGAAGAAACTTGATATCTTTCAATTTGTAAGCATTCAGCCTTTGAACATATTCAAGCAACTACGAAGGATAGCTGATAAGCTTTTTCTTTCCTGCGAAATTGGGAAGCAAACATAACTGTTAATTATCCTTGGAGACTAATTTCTCCTTCAGTGCGATAATCAGTTATAGCACTACGCATTCAGGTATTTGACATTTCTAAACCCTGTTTGCGGAGAATTTCCGCACCGAAAACCCTTTAACAGTTTACTTTCCCTATTCCCTATTCCCGATTCAAGTAGCGCTATAATAAATCATAACTGATAATGCAGTTCTTCTGTAAGAGGCTAGCTGACCGCTGAATGCTTACTGGAATTTCTCCCCTACTCTATATTTACTCTTGACTGAAATTACTTTTAGGATAATTAAAATTATCTTTAGCAAAAGCTTGTTTAACTCGTCTCACTAAATCAGTTTTGTAAACATATTCATCCCTAGCATCTACTTGAATTTCTCCCCTACTCTATATTTACTCTTGACTAAAATTACTTTTAGGATAATTAAAATTATCTTTAGCAAAAGCTTGTTTAACTCGTCTCACTAAATCAGTTTTGTAAACATATTCATCCCTAGCATCTATAGGATAAGACTTTAACTGATATTGAGTTCCCCAAGGTTTTTCCTCAACTAATACAGTAATTGGAAGTTTTAATTGAGTGTACTTACTGGTATAAGCAGCCAGATGTAAAATTTTAATAACCAATTCAGAATCGACTCCATGAGCCAAATAAAAATCAGTTGTGACTTGAGCTTCTAAAGCACCATTATTAGCATTAGATATCGGCTCATTCCAAATTTTGTTATGGGGAATAAATATCAGATTATCTTCAACAGTTTGTAAACGTATTCCCCGCAAATCATAAGTAATAATTTCGCCATAATTTTCTCCAATTTGAACTCTATCTCCTACTCGATAAGGAATTTCAAATAGAGCTACTACTCCAGCAATTAGAGAACTAACATAATCTTTAAAAGCAAAACCTAAAGCCACAGCAATTGTTCCGGTTATAGCTAATAAATTTTCAGTCGAAAGTTGCAAGAACAAGCTCAATATATATATTGTGGAAGTCAATAAAATTAAGGCTTGTAAAAAAGGCTCTGATTGTTTAGCTGCCGCTCGAAATCTTAAAGGAACTCTTTCTGATAACCACTTACTCAAAAATTTAACGCTAATAAGAAATCCATAAGCAAGAGCTAAAGCAATTACTGTTTGTAGAATAGTCCGAAGATTTATATCTTTGATACCTATTCCATTTAATCCTGGCGCTACTGTAAGTAGATGAAAATGAAAAAAGAATGTTAATCCTAAATACTTTAGAATCATTATACCTCTTGCAAAAAAAATAATTAGGGTTTGCTGAAAAAGTTTTTTAGTAGGGGTAGGAGACAACCCACCCGCAGGCCCCTCCCAGGAGGGGAATACAGGAGACAGGAGACAGGAGAAAAGGGTCGGGAGCAAGGAGGTAGGAGTAAGAATTGTCAGAGTGATTTTTCTGCCCAACTATGCGTCTAAAATACGCTCCTTTTTGGGCGTTTTAGACTGAAACAGGCGCACTGCAATTCGACCCCAAAAAGGCACTTGTCTTTATATGTCAATGCTTTTAGATTTAATCAGCAAGCCCTAATTAAATCAATTCAAGATATTAAATCAGCAATTTAATCTCCCCATTCCCTATTCCCTATTCCCTATTCCCTAATTTATGCAATAAATCTATTCTATTAAATCAGTAATAAAGTTATAGTTTTTTAAATGCTTACGCAGCTTTGGATAATATGTAGGATGAATAGTCAACAGATTATTCAAACGTTGAATTACTCCCATGCTTAATAATTTTTGAATTTGGAATTGAATTCTACTTTCAGACTCTCCCAAACTCAAGGCAAGGTGAGATAAATTAATTTCTTTGTGCAAAAGCATAGAAAATAAAAGATAGCGATCGCTACTGCTTAATTCTGGTAAATCTAATGATTTAATTTGATGATACTCTACTAAAATATTCTCTTTTTCTGTTTCTTGAGAATCAAGATTTTCCGTATTTATCATACTCAAAGATTTTAGCCATAATTGAGAAGCTGCTGAACTTAAACCTTGAGAAGTATGGGATAAATAATCAAAATATTCTTGCATTTTAGCAACTTGTTTTTCTTCATCTAGGTCATTTTTTTGAAACTCCATCTTAGTAAATACAGGAGTTAGCCATTCCATAAGTTCTTCTCCTGTCATAGTCGGTAATAATAGAGTTTTTTCAAAGTAAGAATTAATATTATAAATATAGTCAAGATACTGCCACGTTAAAGAATTACAACCAATTAACCAAAATCGAGAATGATCTTGAAAGATTCTATTTCTTAAAAACTCAATTCCATCCAAACCATGTATATGTCGTAGAAAGCAAAATTCCAAACAAGGAATAACTATTAATTCCTGAAATTTGCCAGAATTACAATCGACATCTAACTTTGCAGACAAACCTAAATCATTTTGTAATTTGGAGACAATTTTCAGGAAATCTTTAGGTCTATTTGACCAGGATAATAATTTTATATCTCTGATATTTTCATAACTCCAATTAACTAAAGCTGTCTGGATAATTTGAGATAAAGGTTCTATAGAACTGCTCAAAATTACCAGTTCATTAGCTTCTGGATGATCTTGCCATTGGCATAATGCTTCTTCTAAAGTAGATTGCAAAATTTTGACATATTTAGGATGACAAGGCAAAGCATGAATTTGTTGATTTAAACCAGAAATAACATTTTTTGGGAGTTCATCAAGTTCATTCTCAGTTTCCTGGAATGGAACTTTTATAAACAGAGATTTTAATCGATCAAAGATTTGCATGATTTTATTAGTATTCACATCGGAGTTTTTATAGCAGAGAACAGGGAACCCTTAATAGGGAACAGTATAAAAAAACCCTGTCTATTGCTATATACCATGTCCGTTTAACAGCTATCAAGAAATAATATCTGAGAAAGTCATGTATTTGAAGGTCAGATTAATAGTGAATATAATTTTAGCTTGCATTTGATAAATTAAGTTGAAAAGCTAGAAAAAGAAACAGTATTAAGTAAATGGGCATACATAAACTTTTCCTAGGTCATGCTACGCAAAAAAACTAAGAATCTGAAAATGAAGCCAGAATGCAGTTTTCCAAGTTTTGAATTTCCATCGCTATTTTACGGATAATTAAACCCACCTACTTAGTAATGGAAAATGTTTCGATTTACCAGAATAAAAAACCCTGTAATCGGCAAAAAAAATATAAAGAATAAAATAAATAATAATATTTTTGCCCACTTACTCACCACAATTAAATCAAATATAAATATTGTGGATATTTATCAAATATAAATGATTAGAACCTTTAGCTTATGAAAGTTATATAGCAATTTCCAAAAAGAGTGAGGTACAAAACTCTAAGCTTTAGGGAACAGGGAACAGGGAACAGGCAATAGGCAATAGTGAAGTAAAGACAAGAGTGTACCTTACTAGCCTGAGAAACGCTATACCAATTTCCTAAAGTCAGACTACACATAACTTGACACCTTATTTTTCAAGCTTGATAGATACTTTTACAATTGAGCCTAGTCAACTTTTTTTATGGTAATTTTAATTTATACACTACTAATGACTTATTAAGTAAATATGCCTTTTCATAAGAAAAACTGGATAGAATTAGTGTTGACATTAAAAGGATCTGTCATACCTGGAGTTTGGCAACGGGTAGTAATTGCAATGACTTTTTCTTTAATAGTTACTATTATTTATCAGAGTGGACTTATTTGGATTCATCAACCAATTTTAGCTAGCTTAATCCCGGGTGTTGTTTTAGGTTTGTTATTAGTTTTTAGAACAAATACATCTTATGATAAATTCTGGGAAGGGCGAAAACTGATTGGGGGAATAATAATTTCAGGTCGGTCTTTATCAAGACAAATGTGGGTAAATATTCCGGAGAAAACTCCAGCAGATACAGAGGAGAAGAAGGCAGCAGTTTTACTTTTAGCTGGTTTTCTGATGGCAACAAAATTACATTTAAGAAATGAAAGTATCGATCAGCAACTTCAGTCAATTATTAGCAATAATCAATATTTAGAATTGAAAGAGATTCATCATAGACCCCTGAGAATAGCTAAATGGATTGGAGATTATTTCCGAAAAATCTATGACCTTAATTATATAGACAGTATTCAGTTATCTACTTATAATCAAATTTTAGATTTAATGGTAAAAGATGAAACTAGCTGCGAAAGAATTGTAAATACACCTATTCCTTTAGCTTATGCAATTCACTTAAAACATTTATTATTTTTGTATTGTTTTGCTCTACCTTTTCAATTAGTAGCTGAGTTATCTTGGATAACTATTCCTGCTACAGGAGTAATTAGCTTTGCTTTATTAGGAATTGAAGCAATAGGACTAGAGATAGAAAATCCTTTTGGTTACGATCCTAATGATTTACCTTTAGATAATATGTGTAATCGACTTTTGTGGGATGTTGAGGAGTTAATGAGTTCTGATTCTCGAAAGGAATATGACCGTTGAATAAATATAGAGAAGACTTTTTTAAAACATCTAGAGGAAAAAATTAAAAATGAAGAGGTAGCAGTTCAGAAAAAACTCAGGGAATTAATATCTCAAAAGTTTGCGTATATACCTGATGCTCAAAAATCACCCAAGCAGCTTTTCCAAAAGTGTATGTATCATCAACTAACAGAAATTAATATCAAACAAATATTAAGATAATAAGAGTGGAGATTCCTGTTATCAATGTCCTTGGTCAAATAACTGTTATTACAGAAAAAGTTGAGCTGGAAAAAAAGCGAGCAGATAAATTTATATTAGCCACAAATGTTCTAGATACTGTCGCACTAACTACAGAATAAAAAATACATCTCAAATCACATCATCAAGGTCTGGAAGTATTTATAGTGCCCATTTCTACCATGGATATTCTCATGCCTATATCACTCCCAGAGTTTTTTTGATGGAAATTTTTACCCAGATTCTACTTGATACTTCATATTTTGCCACACTCATGGTTGAATTTATACTCAGCCACAGGGAAAAAGTCTTTTTGAACAGTATAAATACTTACTCAAGTTTTCTCGCTTTTACATACTATAGCAATGTGCGCTGGCATATTTACACATTATTTTTTGTACACCTTTTCGCTTACTGCATTTTAAGCTGGACATTGTAAATACCTGAGCGCTCATCGCTATACATTATTGTCTTGCTGAATGTGGAACATAGCATATTTATGGGTATTAAATCAAATCAAAAGTTCTCCTAGAAGGGGTAGCAGACCCAATTTTTCGGTGAAACATTTTTGGTGTTATAATTGTATCAATAGCCGTGGGACAAACGGTTGAATAAAAGCGCACCGCCTGCCCTGAGATTTCCGAGGGCGTAAAGACGGAGCAAGAAAGCTTGTGGAGATAGTAGTAGCGGGGGTGCAACTCAACTTATTTGATTTGTCATCTAGCCCGAGAATCTGTGATACAGGAATCTCTCGTTATAATCTTTGATTTAACGGTGAGAGTGTCAACAAAAAATACCCCCTTGATCGTAGAATAAACTTTAAGCTGGTGTTTGATGCCAGCAATTTTTTTGATTAATATTTTCTAGGTTTAGCTATGCCACTTTCAAGAGCTAGCGGTATTCTACTGCACCCTACTTCCTTCCCAAGTCGCTTTGGAATTGGTGACTTAGGTAACGAAGCATACAATTTTGTCAACTTTTTAACAGACAGCGGACAGCAAATTTGGCAAATTCTACCACTAGGACCGACAGGTTTTGGTAATTCTCCCTATCTAGCTTATTCGGCAATGGCAGGAAACCCTCTGCTAATTAGTCCAGATAAACTACAAGACCAGGAATTACTCAGTGAGGAAGACTTATCTAATTTGCCAGAATTTCCAAATGACCGAGTAGATTTTGATTTAGTCAGAGAATTCAAGCACTCTTTACTACAAAAAGCCTACGATAATTTTAAAACAAAAGAATCTGAAGAAAAACAAGCATTCTATGATTTTTGTGCCAGTAAAGCTTTTTGGTTAGATGATTATGCTTTTTATATGGCCCTAAAAGAAGCCCACCAAGGAGCTAGTTGGCATACCTGGGAGCAAGAAATTGCCCGTCGTCAACCAGCAGCATTAAAAGAATGGCAGCAACGTTTGGCCGATGAAATTCAGTACCATAAATTCGTTCAATATCAGTTTTTCCAACAATGGGACGATCTGAAAAATTATGCCAATGAGCAAGGAATAAAAATCTTTGGTGACATTCCTATATATGTTGCCCATGACAGTGCTGATGTTTGGGCACATCCGGAAATATTTTGCCTAGATGGAGAAACAGGTGAAGCATCTTTGATGGCAGGTGTCCCCCCAGATTATTTTAGTGAGACTGGTCAACTATGGGGCAATCCAGTTTATCAATGGGATAGATTAGAACAGCAAGATTTTCTGTGGTGGGTACAACGCATTCAATCAATGCTTAATAAAGTGGATTTGATTAGAATTGACCACTTTCGTGGTTTAAAAGCTTATTGGGCAGTGCCAGAAGGTGAAACTACAGCCATAAATGGTGAATGGATCGAGGCGCCCGGTGAGGCTTTTTTTGAAACTATTAATGAAAAGTTAGGGTCTTTGCCAATTATTGCTGAGGACTTAGGGTTGATTACTCCTGATGTCGAAGAATTGCGTGATAAGTTTGAACTTCCTGGTATGAAGATTCTGCATTTTGCTTTTGACTCAGGCTGTGAAAATCCCTATTTACCCTACAATTATGTTTCTCCTAATTGGGTTGTTTATACTGGCACTCACGATAATAATACTACTGTGGGCTGGTTTAATAATCGTTCTCCTGAGGAACAGGAACGAGTAACTCGTTTTCTGGGTTGTACTTGTGGTAATGGAATTCATTGGGATTTAATTCGTTTGGCCATGTCTTCGGTGGCTTCTATGGCAATTTTTCCCCTACAAGATATTTTCGGATTTGGAGAAGAAACTATGATGAATCAACCTGGAGTTGCTGAAGGAAATTGGAGCTGGCGCTACCAACCGGAAATATTAACTCCAGAGGTAAGCGATCGCCTTAGAGAAGTCACAGAAATTTATGGTCGTGAGCCACAAAATGAGGATTCATAGTGTTTAATTTTTAGTATTGCTGGACTGGGAAATTTTAGTATCAGTAGGAGTAAAAACAACTTCTTTTACTTCTCCTGTTTTTCCCAGTCGCATCGTTTGTCCATTATTAATAGGTATGAATATTCCTCCAGCGTTTCCTGCAAAGAAAACTAATTGTTCTTGAGCTTCCCAAGTCTTTTGAGTTCCCTGCACTAAAGTCCCTTCAAATACTATTTTTCCATCTACTTTTATTGACACCCAGGAGTCTTCTTTGACAATTACACTCACTGCTAAAGATTGTTTTTGATTTTGTTTTTCTAACTGTGCTGTTGTTATTTTATCTGTAGATTTTTCCTCAGTTTTAATATTACCTGAAGATGCCTGAGCTAAATCACCTTGATGTTTTTCTTTTATATAATTATTAATTTCAGATTTTTTCCCTAGTATATAATAGCTACTCATTATACGGGGCAACAAACTCACTGACAATAAAACAATTGATACATATAAGAAGTAGAGATGATGTGGTCGTAGCTGAGGTATTGATAGATTGAGGAGAGATTTTTTTCTGGTTTCTCGGTTTTTTTCAGTCGGAAACAAGTTTGCTAATTGTTCTCCATTTAATCCCATAGCATCTGCATACCGCTTGATTAAACCTTGAATGTAAACAGGCTCAGGTAGCTTTTCTAAATTACCTTCTTCTATAGCTTCTAGCAGATTAATTCTAATCATTGTTACTATGGCCACTCTTTCTAAACAAATAGAATGTTTCTCTCGAAATCTTTTTAATTTATATCCTATATCTATTAATGTTTGGTTTTGTTTTTCTTCAAAAGACAGCTCTTTTTCTTGATGAAAACGTTTTTTAAATGGTAAGACAAAGAAACTGTTTTTGATATTTTTTATTGCTGTCAAATTTACCATTGATTTAATTTATAGAAACTATTACTTTTGTTATTATTAGAGTGATACTGATAGGATAATAATTAATTTATTGATGTCAATAATATTCTTGATTACCTGTAATTAATTTAATCATTAATTTTCATTTTATAACTCCTAAACATATTGCTCATACAATTTTTTCAAAAGTTGTAGACCAGATATATTGTGATAAAATCAGCAAGATTTATCTAGAAAAAAGTATGAAATTATACGTGGATGTTTGACTTATTATACCCACTTAACTCAAACTCTTAAAACTCTCTAAGTTTTAGCTTGATTGAGAACTTTTATTGATTTGGTCGTACAAAAAGTTAATTTCAAAATCTTTTAGAGGTCGGTAATGACCACTAGGCAAAGCAGACTCTCCAGATACCTGCAACTGGATTTGGCCAATTGCAGTACGGTGTAGTTTCACAACAGGATGTCCTAATTTTTCTGCAACTCTACGAATTTGCCGATTTCTACCTTCAGAGATAACCACTTCTAAAAGAGTTTGAGAATTATTACTTTCCTCTAGAACTTTAACCCGAGCAGGTAAAGTTTTTTTACCAGATAAGATAATACCCTGACGCCACAATTTTAATGTTAATTCTTGAGGATGACCTTCTACCCATACTTGATAAGTTTTGGGAAGACAATGTTTGGGATGGGTCAAACAATATGTGACTCGACCATCATTTGTGAGGAGTAATGCTCCTGTAGAATCTGCATCTAAGCGTCCTACTGGATGAATCCCCTTCCCATTTCTCAGTTCTGAACTTAGAATATCTAGAACCTTACTACGTCTACTAGGTTCCGAACAAGTGGAAATTACCCCCATCGGTTTATTGAGCAATAAATATATAGATTTAGGACGGTTTTCTGGTTGGAGGGGCAAACCATCAACTTCAATGCGGTCCAATTCCGGATTAGCTTTTTCACCTAATGGGATAACTATACTATTGACCTTTACTCGTCCAGCTATAATCATTTGTTCGGCTTGACGTCGAGAGGCTATTCCCCACTGAGATAATATTTTTTGTACTCTTTCAGCCATACTTTTCAGTTCAT
Organism: Okeania sp. SIO2B3; assembly: GCF_010672525.1. Lineage (GTDB taxonomy): Bacteria > Cyanobacteriota > Cyanobacteriia > Cyanobacteriales > Microcoleaceae > Okeania. The sequence goes on from NZ_JAAHGH010000036.1 coordinate 61,797, forward strand.
TACTTTTGTCAATTCAGATTATTAGTCAATATATAGCAGTTCTATTCGGATCGTAAATTTTTGGTATAGGTAGGTTGTACAGATAGAAATCAGGAATGATTTATGAGATATTTAAGAACAATTAAGACCGATAAAAATCCTTTGATATTCTGACTCCTGACTTCTAATTAACACTAAAATATTACAACTGAAATATGATTGCTATATTAGGTGGAAAGTAGAAGAAAAAATAAACACATCAATTTTTTTACAACCCCCTACAATAAGTGTTATATTTTTCTGAATTTATAATAAAAGCAACATATATTTTTTAGCATTTTAATTTTTAGATATAAACATAAAATTAGATATTTAAAGGAGCAACTGAAGAACAAATAGACCAGTTAAAGTTTGACAGAGTTCATAATTTCTAGCAATAGAAAAAATTATAGCGGCTCAAGTTAATTCCCTCAAGTGAGAAATAGAGGTAAATTTATAATTTTGAACGATCGGGAGTTTTCTATCTCTCAATTAATCAAACTATTTGAAGTCAGCAAAATAACTTTTGACAATTGGTTAAACCGATGGGACAATTGAACAGTAAGAGGCATAAAAGCTACAGCATTCTTGGCAAGAAAAAGTTTCAACATTCAAGAGGGAAAAGGGGAAAAGGAAGTAGGGCAGTGAGGGAGTAGGGGAGTCAGGGAGTAGGGGAGTCAGGGAGTGTTTTTCTCCTAATTCTATTTCTGAATTTCCTGACTTCACCACAGAATGAGTTCTGAGGACTTACTCCTACTGCCAAAAGCACATACTGCCTGCAAATATACCAAATGGTTTCTATAGACTTGAGGACTTTTTTTGCCTGATTTTTGTCTAAGTCCAACTAAGCTTACTGTAGTTTTCATTGATCGAGCATTAATTCATACTAGCCACAGTTTGATAGAAAAGCTAGAAGAATAAGAACAAAAAAAATTCAAGATATTTTGGCTACCTAATTAGGGTTTGCTGAAAAAGTCTTTTTTCTGGGGTAGGAGACAACCCACCCCCTCGCCCCTCCCCCTCCGGTGGAGGGGAAGACAGGAGACAGGAGACAGGAGAAATGGGAATGAGCGAGGAAGCAGGAGTAAGAATTTTCATTAATTGATAATTGATAATGGATAATTGATAATTACCTCGGGTTTTAACCGTTACGGAATTGAATATCAGGAAATATTATTTCTTCTCTTGGTCGATGGTCGGACAGCTCCGAGACCTCGCCATCTCACCCTACGGGAAGCTCCGAAGATAGACCGCTTTTTCCCCTTAAAAGGGGAGGCTTCAAAGCGCGAATAATTTAATTATTAACTATTAATTATTAATTATTCGGTAAAAATGATTTTTCTGCCCAACTATACGCCTAAAATACGCTCCTTTTTGAGCGTTTTAGACGTGATACCAGGTACTTTTTAAAGGCAAAAAAATGCTAAAGTCTTTATATGTCAATGCTTTTAGATTTAATCAGCAAGCCCTAATTACTCACCAATGCAAAACTTAATCGAAATTTGATGGAAATTTATTAAATATAAATGAATTCAAATTAATGTTTATGAGAGTTGTTATTGCTTGCTTATAGCGGTTTTCATTAACATAGAATACATAACTATTTCTGCAACTTGTTAAGCTTGAGATATATAGTTGTTTAACTTAAAAATGAGACGTTTTTTCGTCTGAAACTTCCTCAGAGCAAGAAAGCTTTGTCTCAATCTAAAGTTAAATGACTATATCTATGATTTTTACTGTAGTTTACTTTTGTGAAAACCACTATAAATAATCGAAAAAATACTAGCAGTTTAGGCAAAAAAATATGCAATTGATTTTGTTTAGGTACTTAAAATGAATGAATTGTATAATTCGGTTTAGCCTCACATTAAATTTGTATAAGCTCAAATAAATATCAAAGCTTCTCTAGAAAGATATAATTTTTCAATCCAAATTCCTGGTATAGCAGTTGAAGAAAAGGCTAGGACATATAAAAAGCTTAAAAGTCAGACAACGCCATATTTTTCCTTCTTCCTTCTTACTTCTGCTATAAAATATGCTAGTTTATATATTCTCCTTCTCTGGAAGTAATTATAAAACTGACTATACTAACTTAATGGTGTCTTTGATGAATAAAAATTTACCAGAAGTAAATCAAATTTCCGATTCTGATGTTGCTATTGAAAGTCAAGATGAAATATCAACTCCAAGAAAGAGTAGGATTGTTAGTAGATTTTTATCCCCTGCATTGAAATTTTGGTTAAAATCTCAACTAGAACAGGTAGAACAATTAAAAGTTCTGATTGAAGGTGGCGATCGTCAAATTCTTACAGGTAAAATTCCGCAGGTTTCTGTTGCTGCTTCTAATGTAGTTTTTCGAGGATTGAATTTAACGGAGATAGATTTATCTGCAACTGGAATTAAGATTAATATTGGTCAAGTTATCAAGGGTAAACCATTAAAAATTTTAGAATCTTTTCCTTTTTTTGGTAAGCTGAAATTACTACAGTCTGACTTTAATGCTAGTTTACAATCTCCCCTCTTAGCTCAGGCGATCGTTGAATTTTTAACTCCATTATTACCTTCAGATTTTTTAGAACAGCTAAAACAACCAATTAATTTGTATGACCAAAAAGCTGAAATTTTTCCAGGTAGATTACATTTCTATACTAATTTTTTGTCTACATCAGATCACAAGATTTCTTTGACTCTGCATACTGATTTGAAGCTTGCTAGTAGCTCTGAACTATTGTTAGACAATCTAGAGATTCAGATTGTGCAAAAGCCTAGTTATGACTTTTCAAATAAAATCAAAATTGACTTAGGTTCTGATGTTGAATTAAAAGAATTAACATTAAATCCTGGTCAACTTAGTTGTCAAGGTCGCTTAACAGTCAACCCATAAATCCAACTATGGCAAGGAACGAGTTGGTGTTTGACTTATCAGGACTTACGCATTTTTCCGACAAAAACGCCATATATACCATAGTGCTATAGTTTTTATCTACTATATTTAGTGCCTTTGCGTAAGTCCTGCTATGTTGATGATCAACCTGAGACAGAGAAATGCTTTTCTCATTGTTGCCTATTCCCTGCTATATACTAAATTCTAAGCATTGAGAAGTGGTAAAAGTAAAGTAAAAAAATAATATATTAGGGGTGCAGTAAAAACATAACTATCCGTGCGGTCAAGAATTCCTCCGTGTCCAGGAATTAGTTGTCCAGAATCTTTCACACCTGCATCTCGTTTCATCATCGATTCAGTCAAATCTCCAAGTAGACTGGCAATACCTACTACTAAACCCAAAGCAGCACCTGTCCAAGGCAAACCAGGCCAACCTAAGTACCAAGAACCTGCTGTCGCGACTACGATACTACCCATAACTCCAAACACTGCACCCTCCACAGTTTTTTTGGGGCTTATTTCTGATAGTCTAATTCGGCCAAAGAATTTTCCCACAAAATAAGCACCAATATCAGCAGCCCATATACAGCAAAAACCAAGTAGAGTAAATGTTAAACTCGGAGGCCAACTCAAAGGGTCTATCCATGAAATATCCCAGTAATTTCCTAGTGGAATTGTGTGAGGTGTCTGTAACTGAGCTTCTAGTCCAACTCTGAGTCTAATCCAATAACTCGGTAGATATCCACCATAAAATAGACCTAAAATTGATGATGCGATATCAGCGATCGTAGCTAATTTTGGCTGAAATAGTAGATAAAAACAAATTAGAGTTCCTGCTAATGTAAATATAGCATCTACTAAATTAGGAGCTAGGGCAGCGACTATCAGCATCACTTGACTTAATGCTAGGGTGGTTTTGGCTGCTGGTGCAATACCTTTGGTGCGTGCTAGTTGAAAATATTCTTGTTGGCCCAGGTAAACGATCGCTCCCATGCCTACTGTAAACCACCATCCCCCGAAAATAATCATTCCCAAAGCAACAGCGATCGCCACTAATCCACTAATAATACGAGACCAAGACATAATATATACAAATTCAGATAAAATAAATGATAGGTTAAGTTTTTGCTCCAATAATGCAGCGTTAAATGTTCCATTGACTACTCCCCGGACTCAAGTCACGGGGATTCTAAGCAGATACTACGCAACAGGATAAATCCGTGTTGCTCCGTCTATTCTTAGCTGACCAAAGATACACTCTCTGGGGACAATTTCATTGTGCCCCTACACAGTCGGCTTAAGTTTAACCTTAGCTTTGCGGCTTACTTTTGTGATTATATTTGCAGCCCCGTTACAGTCTGCATTAATTAACCTATTATTACTACTTATATACAAACCACGCTTTATTCTTTTCGGTGACGGTTTCCAATCATCGGGTTTTTCACCATAATTAGGTAGATAGTCACCATCTAAAAATGAAGCAATACTTGTATAACTTTCTTCGGTTTCTATAAATATTATTCCATATTCATCGCACAACTGAGCTATTCTTTCTTTGAGTCTAGCTGTGGGAATTGGTACAAATTCTGAATTACTTTTATGACCATTATCTATTT
>NZ_JAAHGH010000037.1 GCF_010672525.1 Okeania sp. SIO2B3
CAGGCATTACTCAAACTCTTAAAGATACTTATCTAGATGTTAGAGCTGTATTAGATAATGGCTCTACAGTCATAATTGAGATGCAGGTATTGAACGTTGAAGCATTTGAAAAAAGAGTAATTTATAATCTAGCTAAAGCTTATGGTAACCAGCTAGATACTGGGGAAGGATATCGAACTTTAAAACCCTTTATTGCTTTGACTATTACAGATTTTGTGCTATTCAAAGAAGCAAAAAAAATGATTAACAAATTTAGATTCAAGGAGGAGAAAGATTCATTTAACTATCGAGATGAGTTAAAACTAATATTTTTAGAATTACCCAAATTTAACAAAGAATTATCAGAGTTAGAAACCGAGAGTGATAAATGGATTTATTTCCTTAAATCTGCTCCTAACTTAGAAGTAATTCCTGATTCTCTTGGAGAAGTAGCAGAAATCGAAGCAGCGTTAAATATTGCTAACCGAGCTAATCTAAGTAATGAGGAATTAGAGGAGTTACATAAACAAGAAGTATTTATTGGGGATAGGAAAGGTGAGATTAGTTTAGCGAAACAGGAAGCTAAAGAAGAAGGTCGAGAAGAAGGAAAAATTGAGGAAGCAGTTAAACAAATATTGCGTCTAATTCGGCGAATGTTAGGAGAAATTTCTCCAGAAATTGAGAGTCAAATCCAACAATTATCTTTGGCCAAATTAGATATTTTAGGGGAGGAAATTTTTGACATAAAAACTATTGCAGATGTAGAAAATTGGTTAGAGAGTCAAAGAGAAAGAGAGGAGTAAATAATCAACAATTAATAATTAATAATTAATAATTACCTCTTCTTATAGGGGTATCGGTAGCAAATTTACAGAAAACCACGCGCTTTTTTAAAGAAGTCCAACCTATACTGCTTGAAAAAACTAAGGCTGGACTTGAAAGATAAGTATGTAGGATTGTGAGCGATCGCTTGTTGAATTATCAGAATAATTAAGGAACTTATATCATGTCCGGATAAGAGCGTTATGAAAAAGAACCCAATTGTCTATACATCAATTCTTTCTCCCTACTCCCTACTCCCTATTTTCTGGAGATGTCTAATGATTAAATTAAATCTTACAAAACCAAGGTTGTCAGTTAACTGACAATCTTAGAACGATAATGTTTATTCAGCTTTGTTTGACACTGCTTCACCTGCTCTGGAGTTATCTTGTGAGATTCTTCAAGCATTAACATATTTCTTATCTTGTTTTTACTGATATTTATAAGCGTAGCTACTGGAATTTGATATGGTTCCTTAATCTGCCTAATGGTCAAGAGATTAGCTAATTTAACATTTACTTTATAAATCAGCTCTTATAGACAATAGACAATTAATGTCTCTTCCGGAAGATTAGCGATCGCTAATTCCTAAGTGCTGGAATTTCCCTTCAGCACCTAAGTACTGATTTAGCAATTTGCTGGAATTAAAAATTTTCAAGCTACTTTAAAAGTAATAGTCGATGAGGTAAAAAGATGGGAAGAAGACGCAGACCTAAATTCTCTTTATTCAAAGCAGCTGATTGGGATAAATACGTCCAAGTGAAAAAGGGAGAGGCTACATATACTGTTAAGAGAAAAGCACCAGCAGAAGACAAAGAGTTATTTGGTGTAGGTGTTGTCCCTTTTGGATTTTCACCCAGCACTGCTGCTGGTGCTACGATTCACATGAATACTACGATTAGTAGAGCCGGAGCAAAAATGGCGGTCTCTGCTATAACAGGAGACTCATGGGACAAATTAGGAATAGTCAGAAGCAGCAATGAATCCACTGCCGGGCCTGCTGGCTGGTATCCAGCAACTCTTACTATCACATTAGTAGGAGTGGACGATAACGGCGAGGAAGAGACTTCGCAATTATCAACCCGCAAATACAATAAGAAAAAGACAAGAAGTGGAACTATGCCATTTGGTAGACGATCTATAGCGACACCTGATGCACGGACAGGAGCTGCTACAACAGCAGTAGGTGATAGAGATTACGAGGATTGCTTAAAGGCTATCGTAGCCAGCTTAAACCCTACCCCTACACAGCCAACAAATAGCAAGATTTTGTCTAAATCGTCAGAACCAGAGGTTTATCTGCCTGTAGTAACTGTTTCTAGATGGCTAGATGCGCTAGAAGATGTCGGAGCTGTAACAGCCTTCTAATAACAATGAAAGACCTTAATTGCATAGTCTTGCCTGAAAATTTCCACCCTGGTAGGTATAGACAACTCCAAAACGCGATAGGGTTTGAGATTAATATGCAGTCTCATCCTAGTGAACAAGAGGAAGCCATGAAGCATTATTTAGATATTCAGCTTTCTTTGAATAACCTATTAAGAGGAAAAGAATCTGTCACTACGTTTTTAGATAAAGTTGAAGCTAGTGGTTGTATTTCAATGGATGATTATTTGACAGAAACTTTAGAAAATTTAGAATTTTTGGAAATAATTTAATCCCCAGTAATAGACTGATAAGCTTGAACCAAAATACTAATATCTTTAAACCAAAAGACTGGCTCAAATTGTAGCGAATAACTGGGAGTAGCTCCATCTAATGGATAGTACAAAATAGTTGCACCTCTCATATGTAAAGGTATATAGAAGCCGAACTCCTTTTACAACGTGCCTTAGCTCTCAAAGAGAAAACCTGGGGTGCTAACCATCCTGATGTCGCTATCAGCCTCATCGGTTTGGCATTACTCTACCGCGACCAAGGAAGGTACACAGAAGCCGAACCCTTGTACAAAAATTCCTTAGCTATTAGAGAGAAAGTCTTGGGTGTTGACCATCCTAGTGTTGCAGAAAGCCTTAACAACTTGGCAGATATCTACAGTCACCAAGGAAGATACAGTGAAGCTGAACCCCTTTTGCAACGTTCCTTAGCTATTGATGAAAAAGCCTTGGGTGCTGAAAATCCCAGTATCGCTATTAGCCTCAACAACTTGGGAACATTCTACCATAAGCAAGGAAGGTACAGTGAAGCCGAACCCCTGTACCAACGTTCCTTAGCTATTTTAGAGAAAGCCTGGGGTGCTGACCATCCCAGTGTCGCTACCAGCCTCAACAACTTAGCAGAAATCAACTATGACCAAAGAAGGCACAGTGAAGCCGAATCCTTTTACCAACGTTCCTTAGCTATTACTGAGAAAGCCTTGGGTGCTGACCATCCCGCAGTGGCTACTACCCTCAATAACTTGGGAGTATTCTACTGTGGCCAAGAAAAATACAGTGAAGCCAAACTCCTTTTACAACGTGCCTTAGCTATCAGAGAGAAAGCTTTGGGTGCTGACCATCCTGATGTCGCTACTAGCCTCCATAGCTTGGCATTATTCTACCAAGCTCAAGGTAATACAACCGATGCCATTGATTTTCACCACCGGGGAATGGAAGTGGAAGAAACCACCCTGACTACCTTCCTCGCCACAGGTTCCGAAAGCCAAAAACAAGCCTCCGCGATCGCCCTCTCAAACTCTACTAACCGAACAATATCCCTACACCTCCAAAATGCCCCCACAAACCCAGAAGCAGTAAGCCTCGCTCTAACCACCATCCTCCGACGCAAAGCTCGCATCCTCGACTCCATCACCGACTCCCTCCAAATTATTCGCGATAATCTAACTCCAGAAAACAAAAAACTCCTCAGCGATCTGGCAGCTACCCGTGCCCAATTAGCAGCACTGATCTACAATAGACCTGCAAAAGCCGATTATTGTCAAGTGCCACCAAGGTTTTTAGGCAAAATTGTGGAGTTATATAAGAGGTCTAATAAACCCAAAAATCTCCCACTGGAACAATACCGCCAACAAGTCGCCAACCTCAAGGGTAAAGCAGAAAAATTAGAAGCCGACCTCTCTCGTGCCAGCGCAGCATTCGGCAAAACTTCTCAACCAGTAACTATTGAAATAGTTCAACAGTTAATTCCCCCCGATGCTGCATTGCTGGAAATAATGCAGTACAAACCTGACAATGCCAAAGCTAAATCAAGTGAAAGATTCGGACAACCACACTACGCAGCCTACATCCTCCACTCCACAGGCGCACCCCAATGGCTAGACCTGGGAGTTGCCGAACCCATCCACAAAGCTGTCGCCGAATTTCGCTATCGATTATCGCGACCCGGTACACCCCCCCCAAAAAATAGCCCGCACCTTAGACCAACAAGTGATGCAACCTATCCGCCAAAAACTCGGCAACACCAAACACATCCTCCTCTCCCCAGACTCCCAACTCAACTTGATTCCTTTTGCCACCCTCGTCGATGAAAACAACCAATACCTCGTCGAAAACTATACCATTACCTACCTCACAACCGGACGCGACCTCATCCGCCTTTCCGTTAATTTCCCCCATCAGCAACCACCAGTATTAGTTGCCAATCCCGAATACGACTCTCCCGGCAATCCCGCTTCTGCCGAACTCGTCGCCAATAACCGCAGCAACAACCGACGCGCTACAGACCTAGCTACCCTGAAATTTGCGGCCTTACCGGGAACTAAAGCAGAAGCGGAAGCCATTGCACCCATGCTTTCAGAAGTGACTCTGTTAACTGAGTCTGATGCTGAAGTGGTAAGACAGCGATCGCCCCTTCCAATCTTGACAAATTAAATACTGTTGCGCTATACTGCGAAAATAAGCCTACTAAAAAACTAATCAAACCAAAAGATGACAAAACTATTAGAAGAGGCGATCGCAGCCATAACCAAACTCCCAGAATCAGAACAAGATGGCATTGCTACTCTAATTTTAGAAGAGATTGCTTCGGAAAAAAGGGGGCAAGAAGCCTCTGAAAAATCCCAATCGCAATTGGGGCAACAAGCAGAGGAAACCTTAGAAGAATTTCTTCAAGACGATGCAAAAACCACTGCGATCGAAAAAAAACCTTCGGAGCCTGCGGTCAAACCCTTCTGGCAAAAAATCAAAGAAATAGGCACTAAAGTTCCCCGGGAGGAATGGGAAAAACTGCCAAATGATTTTGCTCGCAACTTTGAAAGCTATATGTATGGAGTGCCAACAATGGATAGACACGGGGACGCGGAGACACGGAGACGCGGAGATGGAGGCTTTTAATTTCAGAGAAGCGCAACAATTTAGAATCAAATAGCCCTGCCGACCATCCGTTACACCCGTTACCACATCTGTTGCCAACCATCCATTGCTAACCAAGCATCTCAATTGCTTATGAAACGCCGTCAACTCCTACTCTTTACCGGCTCGATGTTAGCCACTCTCGGCATCAGTCAATTAGATATTCAACGCCGAAGCTTACGTTATGCCAAAACCTTAGCCCAAAATACTCCTCGCAAACTTGCTTTATTGGTTGGCATCAATAACTACATTAATAAAAGTAAATTGTATGGTTGCATCACTGATGTTGAATTACAAAAACAACTGTTAATTCATCGCTTCGGTTTTCAACCCGCAGATATTTTATCAGTCACCGATGACACCGAAATTAAACCAACCCGCGATGGCATCTTAACCGCATTTGAAGAACACCTAATTAAACAAGCAAAACCTGGAGATGTAGTAGTTTTTCACTTCTCAGGACATGGCTCCCGAGTAGCAGACAAAGATAAAGACGAACCGGACGGTTTAAATAGCACATTTGTTCCCATAGACCAGACCGAAGTTAAACGAGACGGTCGCAATTTAGTGTCCGATATTATGGGACACACTCTCTTTTTGCTAATGTCAGCAATTGATAGCGAAAATGTCACCGTAGTTTTAGATAGCTGTCATTCAGGCGGTGGAAAACGAGGAAATTTAATCGTGCGATCGCTCGACAGAAGCAGCCCCTTTAGCTACTATCCCAACGACCAAGAATTAGAATATCAAAAGCAATGGCTTTCCCGCCTGAAAATGTCGGAAGCGGAATTTATCCAAACCCGACAACAAACCGTTGCTAAAGGCGTAGTCATAGCTTCCGCAGCCAGAGACGAACTAGCAGCAGATGCACCCTTTGACGGTTTTCTTGCGGGGGCATTTACTTATGCAATGACTCAATATTTATGGCAAGAAACCAACAATCAAAAAGTTATCAGTATGTTGGGAAAAGTCTCCCGGATAACTGCGAAATATTCCACTACAGGTCAGGTACCAGAATTAGAAGCCAAGAAAAATACAGATAAGGAAGAGCGACCGACTTATTTATTAAAAAAACAGACACCTCCAGCAGAAGCAGTAGTGATAGAAGTAGTCGAGAAAAAAGTCAATTTTTGGTTGGGTGGAGTCAATGCCGAATCCTTGGAAATCTTCGATAAAGATGCCGTATTTGCTTGGGTAGATAAAGCGGGCAAGGAGCGGGGAAAAATACAGTCAACATCTCGCAACGGTTTAATTGGCTCTGGGAAAGTTATTGCTGGTCAAACCCCGCCGCCAGGTGCCTTATTGCAGGAAATAGCCCGAGCCATTCCCACAGATTTAACTTTGAAAATAGGATTAGACAATTCTCTGGGTAATGCGGCAATTCAGACCAGAGGAAGTTTGCAACAAATTCCTCGCATCAAGCCGGTTCCCCTGCAACGAGGAGAAGTGCATTACATTTTGGGGCGAATGACAGAAACTTTGGCAACAGAAGCGCGAGAAAATGATTCCCAGAAATTAGAAGTACCGGAAGTCGGGAGTTTTGGTTTATATACTCCCGGATTAGAATTAATTCCCGACTCTTTTGGCAAAACGGGGGAAACTCTGGAGGAAGCATTGCAGCGTTTGAGACCGAAGTTTAAATCTTTGTTAGCAGCGAGGTTGGTGAAATTGACCTTGAATGCTGACTCGTCCCAGTTGAAAGCGTTGGCGCTGATGAAAACTCTTAACCAGGAATTTGTTGCCAGCACCTTTACTGTCAGGGGGACAGGCCAAACTGAAGCAGAGGAAATTCCCTCGAATACTCCCATCAAAGTTGAAGCGGGAGTGCCTTTACTAGCTGTCGGTACTCAGGTGCAGTTACAAATAACTAATCGGGAAGACCGAGATTTATATATGGCGGTGTTGGTAGTTGATTCTAGTGGAGAAATGGGGATAGTTTTTCCCAATACTTGGGTAGAAGAAGTAGATGCAGCTTTAGTTAAATCTGGGGAAAGGAAGTTATTACCTGAAGCAGGGGTGGATAGGTTTAAGTTAACCGTCAGTCAGCCTTTGGGAAATACGGAGGTTTTGGTTATTGCTAGCGTCACACCATTGCGGGAAACCTTGAAAACCCTAAAGGCGATCGCGGCTGCTAGAGGTTTGCGTAGTGGAGAACTGATGGATTTAGCAGACACAGATGTAGTCGATGCTTTGCTAGAAGATATTAATGCTGGTAGTCGTGGTGGTTTAGTGGCGGAGTTTGACCCAACAGCACGGGTGGTGGATACGACGAAAATTGGAGCAATGTTGATTACATTTAGGGTAATTAACAGCTTGACATAATCATAGATTATCTACTATAATCTCAGAATATCTATATTTGATTTTATGCTACTAGGATTCAAAACAGAGTTACACCCAAATAAGCAGCAAAAAACATTACTGGCTAAACACGCGCTTTGTAGCTCGTCACGCTTGGAATTGGGGATTATGGCTGACTAGAAATATCCTTACTCACAATTCCAATAATCCTTCAGGTAAACTTAAATTTCCCACATCTATCGACCTGCATAAACTTTTAGTAGCAATGGTTAAACCTAATAACTATTGGTATTATGAAGTATCTAAAACAGCGCCTCAATATGCTTTGAGATATTTATCATCAGCTTGGAAGCGTTGCTTTAGTAAAGTGTCTGGTCAACCTAGATTTAAGAAAAAAGGTAGAGATGATAGTTTTACTCTAGATGGATCAATATCGGTAGGTTTTAATCAGATTAAATTACCAAGAATTGGATGGATTAAAACTTATGAAATACTGCCCGATAATATTAATCCCAAGTCAGTAACTATTAGTAGGACATCCAATAGATGGTTTGTCAGTTTCAAAGAAGAAAGGGAATGTCAAATTACTGAGAAACCAGTAGATGTAGTTGGTGTAGACTTAGGAATTAAAACGTTGGCAACATTGTCAACAGGGGAAGTATTTGATGGAGCTAAATCTTACAGAAAGTTAGAATCTAAACTATCACGATTGCAATACCGGGCACAGGCATAAAACCAAGTTTTCGCTCTAACTGGAGGGCAGCACAGCTAAAAATAGCTCAGTTACATTGCTGAGAATAGCTAACATCAGGAAAGATACATTGCATAAACGCGCCTACTTATTTGGCTAAAAACCACAGTCAAATAGTAATAGAAGACCTGAATGTATCAGGTATGATGTCAAACCATAAGCTAGCTAAGGCTGTTGCCGATATGGGTTTTTATGAGTTCAGAAGACAGTTAGAGTATAAGTGTCAACTATACGGCTCTAAGTTAATCGTTGTTGATAGATGGTTTCCTAGCTCTAAGACTTGCAGTAGGTGTGGAAAGGTAAAGCAGTCTCTGCTGTTATCAGAGCGCGTTTTCAATTGCGAACACTGCAATTTAAGCTGCGTGTGAGACTTGAATGCGGCGTTAAATTTAGCTATGGCGGTCAGTTTGCTCCGCAACGCTAGCGCGAACGACCGTGACAGCCTGTGGACTGGATAACGCCGACGTTGCCAGGTAGAAACAGGAATAGAACAGACTATCTATAGATAATCATAGATTTATATAGATAATCGTAGGTTTCTAAGAACGGCGGTTTAAGCTAAGACGCATTTTAAATACGTCTTAGCAAGTCAGAAGTTAGAAGTCAGAAGTCAGAAGTAATATCATGTCCGGATAATTAGTGATCAAAAAACTTCTACCCTTTGAATCTTTCTTTTCCTTCTGCCTTCCTTTCTCCTATTCCTACCTTCTAGTTAATTTAATCAGGAGAAGACCAAGAGCGAACCTCACCCATAGTCACCGGAATTAAATCGCTAACATCAATGGTAAACTGGAATACCTTCTTCGCTCGACGATTATTTTCAGGGTCAAAAAACTTCAACTTCACATCCCAACAATCACTATCCATCCTACAAAATGGACTCTTGGTGACCGCAATACTATCCAACTCCATGCCAGCATAAACCGCTTGAGAAAAAGTTATAGCCGCTTGGAAAGCATTAGTAGCAGCAAAATTCAACGCCCGGTCTTGAGAAGTTTGCCCCAAGTTGCGTAAATCGTAATAAACTCGATTGAGGAAACTACTCAAACTCCTCCGCATTTGATCATCGTCAGCTTCTGCTTGTTCTCCACGCACTGCTGTTAAAGCCGAATTCACTAAAGTATTAATCCGCCAGCCATAAAGACCACGAGGACTAACAGGCTCAACCACAGGCACCACTTGTCCTGAAAATAGCCTCACTGTACGCCCAGTTAGTCGTCCGGGAATACTCACACGCTCAATATACTCCTCAGAATCTTCTGGTTCCACTTCCCCTGATAGCAACTGCTGAAAAGCTTCATAAACATCCCGCGCAAATGACCCCGAAGGTTCAAGAGCGTAGATGGGAGTTAACTCCATATTCAAAGTCCAAGTCAGAGACTTAGCTTCTGAAAGGTTAGCTGCCAAATAGTCCACCATCTGGCGTGCATCATAAGGGTTAGCTGGAATTTGGGTATTTTCAATAGTAACCGCTGGCATCAACTGTTTAAATGAGTCGCGTCTAGCTTCTGTTCCGAAGTCATAACCCAATGTACCGATAACGTAAACTATAGAACCCATTTCTTGAGGGGGTTGACTGGCAGTTATTCCATTTGTATGATTATTTGGCATAGAAGAAATTTGACTATCTGATGTATTAGTTGTTGATAATGGTTGTGAGGCAATGACACTAGCTTCAATGGTACCAGCAGCTACCACGCCAGTGTCCGATGGAATTTCATGATTATTTTCTGGACTAGCAGAAGCTTGCAGGCTCACTTCTGGAGTTGACCCACAACCACAACCACTAGCTTCGATACTACTATTTTGCTGTTCTGATTCTGACATAGTTTCTCCTGTTAAATGTGCAACAGCACCTGAAATATTGAGCTGACCTACTAAACAACGACCTGTGTCTTCACTAAGACACGGAATGGCTGTCTCCAGCAAGGCAGTACGGACTTTTTGTGGGTCCAATTGTTTTTCCCTCTGCAACTGCAGAGCCATCAGTAATGCTGCCACTCCTGATACTACTGGCGTTGCAAAGCTAGTCCCACTTAATTGTATTGTACCGCCTTCTGGTTGAGCGCCTAAAATATTTTCTCCCAAGGCAAGAATACCCTGAGTTTGATAAGTCTGACCCCAGTTACTATAATCTAGAGGTTGTCCGTTTTCTCCCATTGCCCCTACTGCCAATACAGCAGGAAGTGCTGCGGGAATGTGCAAGCATTCACAGCCATCATTACCTACAGCAGCAATAAGCAAAACGTTATTGTCTCGGCACAAATTTACCGCATGGTTAAGCCAGTCTTCAGCTTCACCATCGTCTGTCAACTCGCCTCCACTTATATTAATAATATTTGCTCCTGCATTCACAGCTTGTTCGATCGCCCGTGCCAAGTCTAGTTGAGAAACTCGGTGACGAGAGTCTGAGAAAATAGGAACAATTAACCCTCGACAGTGGGGGGCAATACCCGAGACAGAAGATTCTGGCTGGCCGAAAATTATACTAGCAACATGAGTACCATGGACGGACATTTGATCTGTAGGACTAGCTTCGCCCTCCACCAAGGTTGGTAGTTGGGTCAAGTTGGCTCCTGCAAAACAGGGATGCTTCAGGTCAACTAAACCGTCAAGCACTGCCACGCAAACCTCAGAGTTACCTTTGGTTTTTGCCCATAGTTGTTTGATTCCTGGAATATTAGCGATTTCGGGCATCTTTAGTCCTATTATTTTTAACTTGATTTTAAGCTAAGGGTAAGGAAGAAGGAAGAGGGAAGAAGGAAGAGGGAGAAAGATTCATAGCAGTTTTCATGTTTCATAGAATACAGAGATTTTGACTTAAAGGCAGAAGGCAGGAGGAAGGATCAAAGTTGGAAGGAAGAAGATTTTTCATCGCTAATTACCCGGATTTGATATAATACTCCACCGTCCATACAGTGCTTAAAATTGTTTGGGGTAATAAAACCCATGCAGTTTTTCCTTCCGCCTTCTGCCTTCTGCCTTCTGTCTTCTGCCTTCTTCAAATTAGTTAGGGCTTGCTGATTAAATATCAAAGCATTGACTGATATTGGTTGAGCGCATTTTTTGGTCTAAAAAAGTACCAGCTTTTCAGCGGCAGAAGCTCATGCATGCTAGTATTTTGGGACGATTATGGCAGAAAAATCACTCTGACAATAATTCCTCCTACCTCCTCTATAATTCCCCGTTTCTCCTGTCTCCTGTCTTCCCCTCCACGGTCGGGGGAGGGGCGAGGGGTGGGTTGTCTCCTGTCTCCTACCTCTACTAAAAGACTTTTTCAGCAGACCCTAGTTAGGAACAGACCAAGACCGCACTTTACCTAATGTTACAGGCATCAAGTCAGACACATCAATAGTAAAACGATATACTTTTTTTGCCCTCCTAGTGTTGTCTGGATTAAAAAACTTGAGCTTCACATCCCAACAGTTGCTATTGTAACGACAGAAAGGACTTTTTTCTACTTCTATACTGTGCAACTCCATACCAACTGCTACTGCTTCAGAAATAGAAGCTGTTGCTTGAAAAGCATTTGTCGCAGCAAAGTTAATAGCGCGATCGCGGTCTGCTCGTCCCAAATTGCGGAGGTCATAATAAACTCGTTGCAGAAAACTTCTGAGAGATTTTCGTATTGCTTCCTCCTCCGCTTCTTCTCGCTCTGCACTTACTGATGTGAGGGCACTATCAATCAGCATATTCACTGTCCAACCATACATTCCTCTGGGACTATATATTTTTACCACAGGTAGAGTTTGCCCAGAAAATAATTTCACAGTTTCGTCACTCAACCTACCAGTGATACTGACCCTTTCGATGTAACCTTCATTGTCTTCTGCCTCAACCTGTCCTGATAACATATTTTGCAGAGTTTCATAAATA
Source organism: Okeania sp. SIO2B3 (assembly GCF_010672525.1). Lineage (GTDB taxonomy): Bacteria > Cyanobacteriota > Cyanobacteriia > Cyanobacteriales > Microcoleaceae > Okeania. The sequence goes on from NZ_JAAHGH010000037.1 coordinate 12,019, forward strand.
TCCTCGGCAAATGCGCCTACAGGTTGGAGAACATAAATAGGAGTTAATTCTATATTTAATGTCCAGATTAAAGATTTGGCTTCATATAAATTAGTCTCTAGATAATCTACCATTTGGCTGGCATCATAAGGGTTTGCAGGAGCTTGAACTCCTGAAATAACTGCTGCTGGCATCAACTGTTTAAATGAATCGCGCCGTGCTTCTGTGCCAAAATCATAACCCACTGTCCCCAAAGCATAAATTTTGTTGGAAGTAGCACTGGGAATAATACCATTAGTAGGTTGAGCGATCGTTGTTGGGTCGTTACCTTTTTCTGTTGAGTTTAATACCCTGCCTTCTACAGGGTCATTGGTTGGGGTTTGATTCCCCATCAACTTTTCCCCCCCTCCTTTCAAAGGGGGAATGCCTTCTTCCTCCTTACTCTCTTGGTGCGCATTCCCTCTCTTGGTCAGCATTCCCTTGCGACTAGCGTCGTCGCGGGGTCTGACCGCTTGCGTCTGTCGCCGACGCGGGGTCCCATCGCTTCTTCCTTCTTCCTCCTTCCTTCTTCCTTCTGAGGCAGTAATATTTGTTTGAGTATTTGTCAGCTTTTCCCCACTGTCTCCCACTTTGAGAGAAAGAGGTGATATAGTATTTTCCTGTGCAGCAACTACAGATACTTCATCTCTAACATCTTCTGATATTACCTCTGCCGTAGAAACTTCCACTACTGCTAACTGCTTTCCTGTCAAAAGTTGAAAAGCTCCGGCAACATTTAGTTTACCTAACATACAGCGTTCGACTTCTTCAGTATCTTCCAAAGTACAGGGAATAGCACTATTTGTTAATGCTGCTCGTATTGCTTCTGCATCTGGAGTTGCTCCTTGCTGCAATTGCAAACTCATTAGAAGTGCTGAAATACCTGTGACCATTGGTGCTGCACAACTGGTACCTTTATTGCGAACAGTTTCTTCTGTTCCCGGTTGAGCACCAAGAATATTTTCTCCGGGAGCAATAATACCTTGTGTTTGATACTGCCCACCCCAGTTACTAAATTTGAATATTTGACCATTATCTTTCATTGCTCCTACCGACATTACTCCAGGCAAGATAGCGGGAAGACACCAACATTCGCCTTTATTGTTTCCAGTCGGAGCGACGATTAAAATATTATTTTCTAGAGCTTGACGTACTGCTTTTTCCAATAGTTCATGAGCAACGCCAGTTTTGCTAGGGCGGCACGCAGCACAGTGAATAATGTTTGCCCCTAAATCTACGGCCAGGTTAATGCCACGAGCTAAGTTTATAGGATCGACGTAGTAGTCATTACCATAACCTATCGGAATATTAATGCCCCGACATTTGTAAGCAATACCTTCAACGGGAGTACCTGGTTGTCCGAAAATGTTACTAAAAACATGGGTAGCGTGGAAAGCTGCCCCAAGGACTTCTCTGGTGAGTTTGTCTGGGATAGCTTCTTTTAGTTTTGTCTCTGTGACCTCATTCTTTTGATCCAAATTTTGGATTTCTCGGAAGATGTCTATATATTTGGGGTCGAATTCTAGTGGTTGTTGCCAATAAGGGTTGATTTTTGTGACGTTAGCTCCTTGAAAGCAACCTCGGTCTAGATCGGCAGCTCCATCTAGGAGAGCTACAGTAATGCGAGGGTCGCCTCTGGTGTGGGTCCACAGTTCGTTTAGCCCAGGGATATCTGCAAAATCTGGCACAATTTCAAGTTAATTTTTAATTATATCTTCAGACTGAGTATACACCTAAATATATACTTGAGAATATTCTTGGGAAAAAAATTTAACAAAAAATAGCGAGAAGTCCCGCGTTCTCTTGCAAGGGAACGTCGTATGGGAAAGCGACCATGTTATAATATATAAGAACACAGGGGGAGGGCATCACCTCTGTATAAACTGCAACTCCGCGTGCGGGTTGAAGAATCCCGCGTTGTCGCGCCATGCGCAATGTCGGGAGTATGTCAATAATTGTCGCCCTGATTCTATTGCTGTTAACATTATAATTGTTAAAAAGCATTTCGGTCTGGAATGCTCCGCTTTCAGTTGATCGGCCTTTAGAAGTCAGCACGAGCGCGTTTGCGGAGTATTCCGGTACGGAAAGGGGATACGCGACCCCTCCTAAAATTAAATGACAAGCTAGTGCTGCTACGCGGAAGTCAAAAGTCAAAATTTAAAAGTCAATCATTTTTGATTGGTAAGGCTTTTAGGATTTTGTAACTGGTTAGTTATTTCTGCTATCCTGCACTAGAAGTCGAGGATTTAAACCCAAGCTTTTAGCACGCTGAAAGCTGTTTGCGGAGCATTCCGGTACGGAAAATGCTGATAGCTAGTTAAATTGAACCTATAGTAAGGAATCATAAATATGAGATTACCGAAACAAACACCTCCAGTGAAAAGACCCGATCTGATTTCTCCCAGTCTAGCAGTAGATGTGGTTCATGGTCGCGGTGAAGATCTAGTAAGAATTCGTATGGACTTGATGCATGGGGCTAATTATAACGATCCAGCTCCCTATAATTATCCGACTTATAATCAGATCAAGTTCTCTGGTTGGGGCTAATAACTGTTGCTCATAATCTGGTATAATCGTGTGATAATCTCTAATTATCTGTGTTATGATACTATGATTTAAGACTGAGTTGCATCCCACAAATCAGCGGTTTCTAAGAACGGTCGTTGAGAGTCATTTGCACCTGTATAGTTGGGCGATCGCTAATCTTGAAAAAATTTATAATAGACCTCTTGCAAAAGTGTTAATTAAATTAATTCAAGATCTCAAATAAACAATTTCATTCCCCTATTCCCTATTCCCTGACTTCTGCAAGAAGTTTAATGTTGTTAAATAATAAGGATAATTATGTCAGAGCAAACATCTCAAGCTTCTCAAAATTTAAGTGACAGCGAAAAACAAGATATATCTGAGCAAGAACAAAAATCTATGATGCTGGCAACTGGTTTGGAAGACTACGCACGTTGGAAAATTATGTTCAAAGACCATAAGAGGGAAGACAGTCCATCTTTCCGTCGCGGACGCATTTGGGCTTGATATTGAACCCAGTAGCATTGGTATATAGCAGAAGGAAGAAGGAAGAAGGAAGAAAGAAAAATCTTCCTTTGTCTGAGTTTTCAGCTTTCGATCTGTCCGCACCTTTTGCTTCGACTGCTATAATTCAGTATTGAAATTAAAAAATAACAGTCAAAATTGTAGGGGCAAATGGCAGTTTGCCTCTACTTACGGTAGAAATGATATTGCTCACCAAGCAAACGGATTTGATATTAAGAAATTAAAACTAAAAAATCTTGATACTATACTATTTCCTCGCTTTTCTCGTTGATAAATAGACATCTCCAGAAATTAAATATTACTATCTTCTTTCCAGTTAATAAATTTGAACTTCCAAATTTACCCATTCTTCCCTCTTACTTCTTCCCTCTTACTTCTTCCTACTTCCCTCTTCCTTCTTAGACCAAATTCAAAAAAGGTAGTTACATCTTAATTTGTGATTTATTCCTAAAAGAAAAAATTATAAATTCCATAAATTCTAAAATTTTCACCTTTTTTCCTCTTTAATATTTATGTTTTTCTTTCCCTGTTGCCTGTTGCCTGTTGCCTGTTGCCTGTGTCGTCACGCTTTGCAATATTTTATGAAATTGGTATTACTTCTTCCTTCTTCAATAAATCAAAAAATATGACAGATATTCGGAATTTATTAAACCAATTAGCTGCCCAAGAAGCACAGTTAAATAATATTCAATTTCTAGCACCTTGTGTGGGAGGTGGGCGAGTCAAAACAAGAGTAGCAGGAATGGTTTATACCTTTCAAACTAAACCCAAAAAATTTGAAGGTTGGGGAATTTTTCAACCAATTAATGACAAAATAGCAAAATTTGTAGAAGAGCCAAGCTTACCTCAATTAGAGGAATATTTCCAACTTTTAAAACCTCTGAGATTATTTCTTGCCTGTCAATTAAAAGGGCAAAAATGGCTAGCATATCCAACTAATGAATCTGATGCTAAACAACGTTTTGGTTTTGCTAAACCTATAGTAGTTCATCTAGTAACAGAAGGAGCTATGTTTGAGTCAATAATTGCTAGATTTGATGGTAGTTCTTGGTGGTTTGAAGATATCGATCGCCGTGCCGATCCTTTTGTTGCGGAACAGTTACGGGAAGCGTTGAAAAATATTACGCCACCCAAAGAGGTTAAGTTTAAGGGGATAACTCCAGAAATGAAAACAGTTTATGACTTAGTAGCACGACAAAAAGAAGAATTTATGAAGCAAATGCAACAACAAAGGGATGAAAAACAACTGCGTGAAGCGTTAGAAATGGGAGGGGGTGAATTGCAGAACTTTCGCGATCGCTCTACTTATTGGCAAGTAGAATGGGTGACAAGGGATGGGGAACACCATACTTCTGCTATTGATAAAAATGATTTAACTGTGGTGAGTGCTGGTATTTGTCTGAGTGGAGGCGATCGACATTTTGACTTGCAGTCTTTAGTGGGTGTTGTTAAAGAAGGAAGAAGGAAGAGGGAAGAAGGAAGAAGGAAGGAAGGAGGAAAGACCGAAAAGTAGGAAGAAGGAAGTAAGAAGGAGGAAAATTATGCTTCTAATTTACGAATAGTAGCTATAATAAGACGTTGTAGTTCATCAACTTCTTGAATGATAGAATTAAATAGTTCTGGTTTAGCTAAATTTACTGCTTTAGCAATAATTAACTGGGTATCTAACTCTCTGAGAGAACCTAGAGCAATTCTGAGAAAACGTATATATTCAACTTTACTTGTTCTGCCATATCCTTCAGCAATATTTGAGGGAACTGAAACACAACTACGACGAATTTGACTCGTTAAACCGTAAAGTTCAGAAGTGGGAAAATGTTGAGTTATTTTGTAGCAGTTAATAGCCATTTTAACACCTCTTTTCCATATATATTGTTCTCGATGACTACCCATAATTTAAATACCTTTAAGAAGGAAGAAGGAAGAAGTAAGAAGTAAGAAGTAAGAAGGAAAAAGTAGATAGGGGTAGTCTCCAAAAAGCTACTCCAAGTCTATAAACTCCAAGCAATCTTTACCCCTTCTTACTTTTTCCTGATAAATTATATCCCTTCTTTCTTCCAATTGATAACTTTTAATTTCCAACTTTAGTCCTTCCTACTTCTTCTTTCCTTCCTTCTTACTTCTTATTTCTAACTTTAGTCCTTCCTACTTCTTCTTTCCTTCCTTCTTACTTCTTATTTCCAACTTTAGTCCTTCTTCCTTCAAAACATTGATAACTTTTAACTTCCAACTTTACCGATTATTACTTCTTCCTAATAAATTATATTCCTTCTTCCTTCGAGTTGATAACTTTTAACTTCCAACTTTAGTCATTCTTACTTCTTCTTTCCTTCTTTCTTACTTCTTACTTCCAACTTTAGTCCTTCTTCCTTCTTCCTTCTTCCTTCTTCCTTCTTCCCTCTTCCTTCTTCCTTCAAAACTATGTTTTTTCACGAACAACTTTACCGCAGTTCAGAAGTTATGACAAAGCTAAAGAATTTGTCAATAACTATTTGTGGTGCAGGTGCTTTAGGAGCAAATATTACTGAAAATTTAGCTCGTTCTGGGTTTAGTAAATTACGGGTTATAGATTGCGATCGCATTGAGGAGCGTAACCTATCTACTCAACCTTATTATCGTTCTGATGTAGGAGCTTTTAAGGTTAAAATTTTGACTAATAGTCTCTATCGTGCTTTAGGAGTAAAAATTGATGTTCAAACTCAAAAATTAACTGGAGAAAATGTGGGCAAACTATTAGGAAAAAGTGAGTTAGTGATTGACACTTTTGATAATAGTATTAGTCGGAGTGCTGTGAAAAATTATTGTGCTGATGCTAATATTTCTTGTCTTCATGTAGGGTTAGCTTCTGAATATTCAGAGATAATTTGGAATGAAAATTATCGAGTACCTTCTCCTGTAAATGATGATATTTGTGATTATCCATTAGCGAGAAATTTAGTAATGTTAACTGTTGCTGTTGCTTGTGAAGTTGTGGTGAATTTTGCAGCGACAAAACAGCAGGATAATTTTACTGTGACTTTAGGAGATTTTGCTGTTAGGTCTATAGATTTTTAGAGGGGGAAAGAAAGAATTTCAATACTTAGTAGAGTGGGTTAGGCAAGAACAATTCTAAAAAATTACACAATTTTATAATTATCTTCTGTAACCCACTGAATATAACGAATATATTCAATTTCAAAAATATATTCTGCTTGATTATTTGACGTTCATCTTTTTAGTATTCCAGAGATAAAATTGGTTATTTAATCAGACATAAAGCTTGGCAATGAAGTTAACTAAACTATTACCATTTATATTATAAATTTTCCTATTCCTGATTTTGATAATCATCATCTTTTTCTTGACTAGCCATTATTTCCAGATACTTAATTTGTTTTAATCCTTGCTGAAAAGATTCATAATCTTCTATGACTTTTATTATATCAGTGCCAAGTTGATGAACGGAGCGTAAATTATCAATTATTTTCATAGCTCCTTCGTTATCAACACTATTATCATCATCTAATAAAACAGCTTCTAATTCCTCAAACAAAATTATTGCCTGCTCGCGTCTTGCTGCTGTAGGATGATCTTGGAGGAAAGAGTCTATAAGGCGTTCTTTTTTTTGTGAAATATGCTCTTGAGTTAGCTTTTTTTCAGCTTGTCGCTTCCTTTTATTTAACTCAGAAAATAATATCTTAAAGTTTTTTTCAAAATTTGTAACATCTTCCTCTTTAAAATATTCTTTATAACTTTTAAGAGACTCAACTACATTTCTGGCAAATCCTACTTTGTCAATATGAAAACCCTCCTCAGATAACTCTTTAAAATAAGCTTTAATAGCTTTGAAGATAGTTTTGTTATCTGGTATTTTTTCCAAGATAGCTGATTCTGTTATAGACTCAACAATACTATTTTCCACTTGACAAATATCTTTCGCATAATCTTGAGCAGCTTTTACACAAATAGATAAAGGAATAAGATCCTCTATTTCAGTTGGTCTTAATCCTTCTGGCAAAGTTAAACCCGAATCTTTTTTTAAATCTCCTATCTGAAGAATAAAGCTTTCCTTGAGCAATTCTTTTCTGTTTGCTCCCCCTCTTTTTAGAGCTTTCTTTGCATTATTACCTGCTTCATCACTATCTAACAAAACAATCACTGCAGGTTGTTCTTTATCTCTCCCACGAGCTAGATAAACCATGTAGGGAATATGTGAAGCTGAACCTGTTGGAACAATAGTAATTTGATTCAAATCAAGAGTTTCTATTTCCTTTGATGCTCCCTTCCGAAATAGATGAGTTGAAGCTCCTGCAATTAGAATTTGATCGGCAACTCCTTCAACCATTAAATTGCAGTTTCCAATAAAAGTTGTTTCACCTAAAAAAGCACCAAAAGCAGACCTTAGTGGTTCATAATGATTTCTAGCTACATCTTTAACTACTCTTGTTCCTTCTTCTTTTTTTCCTTTATCTAAAACTCTAATTCTTTCAGCATGGTTTCTATCAATTAAAAATGGAGAATGAGTCACATAGATAACTTGAATAGGCTTTCCTTTATCGGGGTTGGAAAACTTTTCAAATATTTTGAGAAGGTCTTGTTGAGCTTGGCTAGATAGATAAGCATCTGGTTCATCCATCAAGAGAATTTCATCTTTTTCGGGGTGGGGTTTATGAGCGCGATATTGAATGTAATAACTTAAAAAATACTTAAGTCCATTGCTTCTTTCCTCAAAAGAATATTCAGTACCAGTCCGGTCGCGAATTGTAAATACTAAATCATGTTCTCGTGCTGATACCAGCAAGCCAAAATCCTTATCCTGTGTCCACCACTTTTGTAAATTGAGGCTATCAGATAGATGAGTATTAATTTGGGCTATCATACTATTAGCATGACCTTCTTTTCCTTCTGCTAAGGAATCTGCCAGAGTAAGCAATACTTCTGGATCGATATTAGCAATTTTACAGATTAAGTCAAAAACAAGATCGTATTCTTTTTTTTGCGACTCTAAAAGGTTATAGTTTTCTAAACTATTGAAAATCGTAATTAATGATTCAATATTATTTTTTACTTCTTTATCTTGCCTAGAAACTATTGAATTTTTTGTTGATATATAAGCATCAGATTTGTCAAAAATATTATCAACAATTTCACGAACTTTAGCCCGACCTTGACGTGCTATTAATTCATATTTTGTACTCTTAATTTCTTGGTTTTTGATTCTCTTGACCAGTTGTTTAATGGGAATACTTCCAGGAACAGCAACTCTTGCTTCTAACTCAAATACATTAGGCAATTGTTTTGAAACTTTTGCTATATTTTCTTGATCGGTAATTTCATATTTTTTGTAATTATCTGTTTCCTGCTGTATATAAACACAAAGATTTTTTCCATCTGTTCGGAAGAGAAAGAAACGATCAAATTCAGTATTTTCCGGAATTGAACAAACAAGGCAAATTTCTTCCCGCTCTTGCTTAGTTAAATTTGAGAACTCAAAGCCAAAATCAGGCAATCTTAGCTCATTTTGTCTAACCGTAAAAAACTTTGAGTAACGACAGAAGTCTTGATATGTAATTCCTTCACCATAAATTCCCTTTTTAATCGCGCTCAATAAATGAGACTTTCCAGACTCGTTTGCCCCTACTACTGTAGTTACTTTGGAATCAATTGGAATTTGTACATACGGATACCACATCTTATCAATCATTTCCCAAGGTCTTTGTACAGCATTTCGATGATGCTTTCTTAGGTAATCATAATTAAAAGACTTGTAAAAACGAATGTATAAAGTTTTGAGAATCATTCAGTAAGTTATAAATTTTAGGCTGTGAACATTAACTATTCTAGTCTAAAATTAAACAATCATACAAACTCAGCACCATAGGTTCCATAGTCAGAGTGCGAACTTAATTATCTGGTTATAAAGGCGGGTTTTGGTTTTACTTAAAATGTAGCCAAGCGGACATTAAATCAAGTAAGGGCGAATGCCATTCGCCCCTACATATGGTGTTTTAAAGGTGAATTTGCGTAAGTCCTGTAACTTTTCCCTTCAGTCTTCCTTCAGCAAAAAAAACACCTAAGCTGCAACCGCTTCTTCATAAGGAACAAAAGATTTCTTCTGCGCTCCACAAATAGGACAAGACCAATCTTCAGGAATATCTTCAAATGCTGTACCAGGAGCAATACCAGAGTCAGGGTCGCCAACAACTGGATCGTAAATCATCGAACACACGCGACAGATCCATTTACGGGTTGCAGCTTCCTTCCCAGCAGCTTTTTGTTTCGGTGCAACACCATTCAAACCTTCGAGAGCTTCTGTATATTGATCCGCGTGGTGATGCTCAATGCTAGTCAATAAACCAAACTTATGAGTTGCTTGGCGAAACATGGAAGCGTGTTCGCGAGACTCTTCCTCTTGCTCCTTAAATTCTGCTGCTGCTGCACTATCGCGGTCTACCCGTGCTTGCTCGGCAAATTCTGGGTACATGGTTGTATATTCGTAGGTCTCTCCTTCAATTGCTAATTCTAGACAACGAGAGGCGATCGCTTTTTTCTGCTCTTCAGTCAAAGTAGATGGGTCGTCTACCACTAACTCTGGGTGAAGTAGACGAAAGTGGGAAAAGGCGTGTTGAGTTTCTTGGTTAGCTGTTTCCCGGAAAAGTTTGGCTAAATCTTCCATGCCCAATTTTTTGGTTACTTCGGCAAAGAAGAGATATTTACGGTTAGCCATTGATTCTCCTCCAAAGGCATCAGACAAGTTTTTGGCGGTGTTAGAGTTGGACAAGTCCATGGTGTTCTCCTGAATTATTTCTTTTACTCTGTTATATCTAAGAATAATTCTGATTTAAGAAAATGTCAAGGATAATATTAAATTTAATTTAACAACCAATATTTGTTGAGATGTGTTATAATCTGAAGCTGGTATAAAATGTATATAATAAGCTTAAGTTAATGAACAGTAACTATACTGCAACAAATATTAAGAAAGAAATGCAATCTAAAGGACTGAGAATTACTCCTCAGCGGTTTGCGGTTTATGCTAATCTTTTATCTCGTTCAGACCATCCCACAGTTGAGGAGATATTGAGTGAAGTCAACCGTGAGTTACCAATTTCTTCCAAGGCAACTATTTATAGCGCCCTAACTGTGTTACGAGAAGTAGGGTTAGTTAAAGAAGTATTGCTGGAAGAGGGAGTAACTCGTTATGATGCTAACGTTAAACCTCATCATCATTTTTGCTGTCAAAAGTGTGGCGCGATCGTTGACTTAGACTGGGAAATTTTTAGTAATTTACAAGTAGATCGCTTACCACCAGGAATTTATCCTGAAAGTTATGAGGTTATTGTTAAGGGTACATGCAGTCGTGAAAGTTGTAATAAAGTATAGGTATTGAAGAAGGAAGAAGGAAGAAGAAAGAAGGAAGAAGGAAGAAAGAATAAGAGAAAAATAGTGCGAGCATCTTGCTCGCGAATATTTTAGTATCGCTAAAAAAGAAGAAAGAAGTAAGAAGGAAGAAGTAAGAAAGAAGGGATACTAAAAAGTTGCCACGACCCTCGAATGATACCCAACCAATTCTGGGCACTGCGGGTGACATTGGGGTATTAAACCCATCAGGGAAAAGATAAATTTGATAGTGCGAGCATCTTGCTCGCGAATATTTTAGTATCACTAAGAAATAAGAAGGAAGAAGGAAGGAAGAAAAAATCGATGGGAGACTCAAACTCCAACCAATTTTTCCTTCTGCTCTCTGCCTTCGTTTATGATATTCTTTTTGTTAATTACTATTGCCAACTACAGGATTACCCTATGAAAATCAAAAGCTTCAACCACGTTGCAATTATTTGCTCTGATTATGAAAAATCAAAACATTTTTATGTGAACATTTTAGGGTTTGAAATTATTCAAGAAACTTGGAGAAAACCACGCAATTCTTATAAATTAGATTTACTTGTAGGAAGTGGCGATCGCATAGAGTTATTTTCATTTCCCAACCCTCCAAAAAGATTAACTCGTCCAGAAGCTTGTGGTTTGAGACATTTAGCTTTAGAAGTAGATAATATTGATGAATCTGTCGATTATTTGAAGTCTCACAATATAGAAGTAGAAGATATTAGAATTGATGAAATAACTGGCAAACGTTTTACTTTCTTTCCCGATCCAGATGGGTTGCCTCTGGAAATTTATGAAAGTTGAAGAAGGCAATTAACAATTAATAATTAACAATTAATAATTAATAATTACCTCTTCTTTTCAAGGAGAGATAATTATTAATTGTTTAGCAAAAAATAAGGTCTAAAGCCTTCCTTTTCAAGGGGAAAAAAGCGGTTGAGGGATGGCGAGGTCCCCTCGCCATATCCAATCAACCAAGAGAAGAAATAATATTTCCTTATATTCAATCAACAGCGGTTTTAACCAGAGGTAATTATCCATTATCAATTAATGAATTCCCCTCCTGGGAGGGGTTAGGGGTGGGTTATCTCCCTGTACGGACGTTGCATACAACGTCCCTAGCTACTCAAGAAGGGGTTTGAGTACCTATCCACTTTTTCCTTCTTCCTTCTTCCTTCTTCCTTCTTCCTTCAAATAAATGCTAGGATTATTTATAAAACAATTAATTTAGAATTTAATGGAACAAGAAATCTATAAGCAAGCAGTAGCAAAATCTCGTGCTAAAGACTATCAGGCAGCAATTCAATATTTTAGTCGAGTTATAGAAATTAATCCTAATTTTGCTGAAGCTTTTTATGGCCGAGGTTTAGCAAAGTTTGATTTAGGAAATAACAATGAAGCCATTGCTGATTATACTCAAGCTTTGGCAATTAATCCTAATTATATAGATGCTTATTTAGCTCGTGGTATTGCTAAGTTGGCAGTAAAAGATATTTCGGCAACTATTGTAGATGCGAATCAAATAATTGCTATTAATAATCACTATGCTCCGGCATATAAATTGTTAGGTAATGCTTACCGTAAACAACATAATCAAGCAGATGCAATAGAGAATTTTAAGCGAGGAGCAGAATTGTATTTAGAACAGAAAGATGCAGTTAATTGTCGGAAATGTTTGGATAATATTAAACAAATACAATCTGTATCTACTACTGCTGTAAAAATTGAAAATAATCTCCAAAAAGGAGATAGTAAAACATTTTTAGCTAAGATTTTAAGAAAATTTGAAAAAGGCGATCGCCAGGGAGTAATATCAGATTTAAACTGGGCTTTACAAGTAGATCCAAAAGATTCTCAAGCCTATTGTTGTCGAGGAATTATTCGTCATAAACAAGGGGATAATTTAGGCGCAATATCAGACTTTAATCAAGCCTTGCAATTTAACGACCGAGATATTTTAGCTTATCAAAATCGAGGGATAATTCGCAGTAAAATGGGAGATTTTAAAGGGGCGATCGCTGACTTTGATGCAGCTTTAAAAATTGAACCGAATAATTCACTTATTTATGTAAGTCGGGGAAATACTTATCGGGATATGGGAGCATATCAAGAGGCAATGAAAGATTATGAACAAGCATTAAAAATTAACCCTAATGAAGCCAAAGCTTTTTATCATCGAGGCATTGTTTATTCCCGTTTAGAAGAAATGAAAAAAGCCATAGATGATTATCAGAATGCTGCTAAATTATTCGGGGATGCTGAAGATTGGAATAATTATAAAAAAACCTTAGATAACTTGAAGAAAATTCAGGGAACTGCTCCTAGTCAAAATCAAAATATTAATGAAGATAATCAATATAAACAACTACAACAAAAACTTTTAAAAATGGTTGGTGGGCATTGGGAAATGGCAGAAAGATTAATTGCAAAAGTCCGAGAAAAATATCCTGGAAGAGATAGGATTTGGTATTTGGAAAAAGTTATATCTGATTATCAACAATAGTAAGGGAGTAGGGGAGTAGGGGAGTAGGGGAGTAGGGGAGTGGGGGAGTAATTATAGAATTTGAAACATATACACAGTAGTTACGCAAATTGACTTTTAAACCATCATCTGTAGAGGCGTTAGCGGCAGCTCTGCGGAGCGCAAATGCCATTCGCCCTCAATCCCAACGCTGGAATTAGCTGTATTAAATGCGCAAATTTTTAGGCTAATAGCTGATAGCTAGTTAACCCCTATAAAGCGATCGCTAGAATAACAAAAATTATCTTTTTTAAGAAGAAATTATCAGTAAATTGACTCAAATAACCTCTATCTATAATTTTACTAAAATCTTTAAAATTTTTGTCCTGATAAGTAATAACTAAATAAGTAATAATTAAATAAGTAATATGTTAACAAAAGCTAAAAATTAAACTATAGGAAATTAGATCGTTAAATAACAATATACTTCCTACTGATAGAAAACCAGGGAAACTACCCAAATGTGTTGTTTTGAATAAAAACTTAAAATCTTGGATAGACACAAAAGGACTGCAGATATTGATTCAGTATTTTGGCAACAATGGCAAGAGCATCAAGACTATCTCTACCGTTGCTGTATCAAATGGATGGGAGGCAACCCCACACAAGCAGAAGATGCTCTGAGTATGGCCATGCTCAAGGCTAGGGAAAAAATACAACACTCCACCAAAGCAATTGAGAATTTTAAAGCTTGGTTGGTTAAACTAACTTATAATCTTTGCATGGATCTATTTAATATCATGTCCGGATAAGAGCGTGATCAAAAAACTTTCTCCTTCTTCATTCTTTCTACCCTCCTGTCTCCTGTCTCCTGACTCCTTCGTCGTTTATTTATAACTGTTCAACCGGACATGATATAAGCAGCGTACTCTGTACGATCTAGAGGTTGAAGATGTAGACTCGGTTATTTCTAATGGGGTTTCTCAAGAAGAAAGTCCAATTCTTGCTGCTACATAACAAGAACTAGAAAAATTTTTTTGCCTGGCCATTGACGATCTACCAAAGAGACTACGGGAAACTTTTGTTCTCTATTTTGAGAAACAATACTCTTATCAAGAGATAGCTACAGAGCTGAATATTTCTTACCCTAATGTCCGCAAGCTAATTTCTCAAGCACGAGCTATTTTGCGAAAAAGGTACGAGGAATATCAAAGGCAAGAAGAAGTAGTTATTGTTGAGTCTCACAAAGTAGAAAATTCCCCACCTCAAGAGTTGGAAACAAAAATTGTTGTTCTAGAGAAACCCCAGGAGGCAGTTTTTTCTGAAGAGAAAAGTGAGCCTATTTTAGTCGAGGCAACTTTTGAGGAGGAGTTGCCGGAAATAGAAAATGTTGGGAATGGAGAACAACAGCTCATTACTCTGTCAGTGTTAGTAGAATTATTGAGAGGGACTAAGCAAAAGCCGAAAGTTAAAAAACAACGCAAACTTCAACAATTAATAATGAATAATGAATAATGAATAATTACCTCTCCTTGAAAGCGGATAGGATTGACTAATAATGAAAATTTTTCTTTATTATCCCCGATCAAGGGGAGGCTTTAAACCACAATTTTTCGGTAACCGACTAAGTAGATACATAAATATAGTGCCTACCTTGGACAACAACAAGGTAGAAGTCATTTCAGCGATCAATTTAACCAATAAATTTTCCCAAGGAATAAAATGAACAATACTACTAAAACTTCCACTCTAGTTTTTATCGATGCCGGAGTTGACAACTATCAACAATTATTTGATGGTGTAGTTGCGGAAGCTCAACCTTTTATTCTGAATACTGCCACTGACGGTATCCAACAAATAGACCAAATATTACAACAATATCCAGGACAAAAAACTGTTCATATTATTTCTCACGGTGCCCCTGGATGTTTGTACCTGGGAAATACTCAATTGAGTTTAGATACCCTTAAACAATATGCACCTCAACTGCAACAGTGGGATATTGATAACCTGCTGCTTTATGGTTGTCATGTTGCTGCTGGGGATGCGGGAGAAGAGTTTGTCAGTAAATTGCAGGGTTTTACAAGAGCCAATATTGCAGCTTCTGAGACTTTGACAGGAAATGCAACTAAAGGTGGTAACTGGGAGTTAGAGGTAAATATAGGTAAAGCCAACCTAACCACAGCACTACAAACAGAAGTAATGGGAACTTATAGTGGTGTCCTCAACTTGCAACTGGAATTTGCCCAAAATATCGGTGGTAACAGTAATGACCAGGGCTTAGGCATAGCCACCGACAGCGATGGTAATGTCTGGGCTACTGGATCTTTCGAGGGCAGCATCGACATCGACTCTGATGGCAATAATGATTTGACCAGTAATGGCAGTGCTGATAGCTATGTAGCCAAGTTCGACAGTGATGGCAACTTGCTGTTTGCCCAAAATATCGGCGGTAGCATTGTTGACCAGGGCATAGGCATAGCCACGGACAGCGATGGTAATGTCTGGGCTACTGGATTTTTCTCTGGCAGCATCGACATCGACTCTGATGGCACAGATGATTTGACCAGTAATGGAATTCTTGATAGCTATGTAGCCAAATTCGACAGTGATGGCAACTTCCTGTTTGCTCAAAATATCGGCGGTAGCGGTTTTGACGCGGGCTTCGGCATAGCCACCGACAGCGATGGTAATGTCTGGGCTACTGGATCTTTCAATGGCAGCATCGACATCGACTCTGATGGCAATAATGATTTGACCAGTAATGGCAGTGTTGATAGCTATGTAGCTAAATTCGACAGTGATGGCAACTTCCTGTTTGCTCAAAATATCGGTGGTAGCACTGTTGACCAGGGCAATGGCATAGCCATGGACAGCAATGGTAATGTCTGGGCTACTGGATCTTTCGAGGGCAGCATCGACATCGACTCTGATGGCAACAATGATTTGACCAATAATGGCAATGCTGATAGCTATGTAGCCAAATTCGACAGTGATGGCAATTTGCAGTTTGCTCAAAATATCGGCGGTAGCGGTTTTGACGTGGGCTTAGGCATAGCCACGGACAGCAATGGTAATGTCTGGGCTACTGGATTTTTCAATGGCAGCATCGACATCGACTCTGATGGCACGGATGATTTGACCAGTAATGGCGATTTTGATAGCTATGTAGCCAAATTCGACAGTGATGGCAATTTGCAGTTTGCTCAAAATATCGGCGGTAGCGGTTTTGACAGGGGCAATGGCATAGCCACGGACAGCGATGGTAATGTCTGGGCTACTGGATTTTTCAATGGCAGCATCGACATCGACTCTGATGGCAACAATGATTTGACCAGTAATGGCAGTGTTGATAGCTATGTAGCTAAATTCGACAGTGATGGCAACTTCCTGTTTGCTCAAAATATCGGCGGTAGCAGTGGTGACGTGGGCAATGGCATAGCCACGGACAGCAATGGTAATGTCTGGGCTACTGGATCTTTCGAGGGCAGCATCGACATCGACTCTGATGGCAACAATGATTTGACCAGTAATGGCAGTGTTGATAGCTATGTAGTTAAGTTTACTGATAATGCCTCTCCTACAGACATCAGCCTTGACAACAACACTATTGACGAAAACGTAGCAGCTAACAGCGTAGTTGGTACACTTACTACCACCGATCCTGACTCTGGAGATACCTTTACTTATGATTTAGTCTCAGGAGATGGAGATACAGATAACACAGCCTTCACCATTGGCGGTACAAACAACGACCAACTGCTAGTCAATAGTTCCCCAGACTATGAAACTCAGTCTAGTTACAATATCCGAGTTCAGACCACTGATACAGCAGGAAATACTTATCAAGAGCAGTTGACAATTAATGTTAACGACATTAATGAAACTCCCACATTGGAAGGAACTCCTGGCGGGGATATATTTCGAGGCACCAACATTGCAGAAAATTACTCAGCATTAGCAGGGAATGACATAGTATACGGCCAAGGAGGAAATGATCACATTGAGGGAAATGAAGGTAATGACATTATTTATGGTGGTAACAATGATGACACCTTAGATGGAGGTGTAGGCAACGACATACTCAATGGAGACAGTGGCAACGACCTACTCCTGGGTGACAATGGTAACGACATCCTCAACGGTGGTGCAGGAGATGATACTTTGAATGGAGGTCTTGGCAACGACAGGTATAATGGCGGTGCAGGAATAGATACATTCATCATCGGTCCAGGAATGGGTATAGACCTGATTCAACGGTTTGAGAATGGCACGGATATTATTCAATTAGAAGGTATAGGTTTTGATGACTTAGATATTGTCAGGAGCGGCAGTACCACTTTGATTAAGGTTGCTGCGACTGGGGAAGCTTTAGCTAGGTTGTCGGGTATTAATTTTGGCTTAGTTGGTGCTGATGATTTTAGTGTACCTGTTCCTGCTCCTTAACCGGAACCGACTCCTGACTGAAATTACTAGTAATATTATTACCTACATTCCGCACGACAAAATGTAGTATATAAAGAACGGAAACTTGAGTAATATCATGTTCGGTTGAATACTTATAATATCTGTGGACCGAAGGCAGGAGGCAGAGGGCAGAAGCGGTGCGACCCCGCGGGGCGCGTCAGACGCAAGCGGTCGGACCCCGCGACGACGCCAGCTCGCTTGCGGAACGCCGACCAAGAGAGGGAATGCGCACTCCTGTGAGGCAGAAGGGAAAGAGCAAGGTTAGAAGGCAGAAGGTTTTTTATAACTGATTATCCGAACATGATATAAGTATTTAGACTTACAGCAGTTTTCATTTGGGTAAACCACAGTAAGGACGTTCCCATGGGAACGTCCCTACAAGGTTTTGCTTGTGAAGATGTAGTCCATCAATTTGAAAAGCGCTGTATAGTATGAGGCAGGAGGCGATGTAGCTGCCGCACTTGCTCCGCCAACGCAAATCATTCGTATAGGAAAATCTGCTAGATAGTTATACAACAGATTGTATCTTGGTGAGGCACAACCATCGCGGGCAAGATGCCCGCACTACAAGCATTTCCCCATTAACATCAGCTTGTCAGGGCAAATGGCATTCGTCCCTACTTTAGTTTAAATCCCCTTCTAAACGTTATAATGCTGAGTGCTGAGTGCTGAAATGCTGACCGCTTTTTTAAAGCTAGCCAATTTCCACAGTCATACTAATAACTGTTTCCACAGTTTTACCCGGTTCAGCAATTAATAAACTTTCCCCAGTATTCATAGCATTCCGAGGTGCAGTCCAAGGTTCTAAACAATAAAAATCTTTACCTTTTACAGTCCAAAAAACTAGAGTAGAGTAATTACTATCGTAGTTAATAGTTAACTTTAAATTACGACTTTTATCAGTAACTACCGCTGATTGTTTCGACAAATTTACAAAAGCCCAATCAATTTCTTCGGCATTAAAATCAAACTCTCCAGAAAAAGTATTAACAGTTTGTTCGCCCTTAAGTTTATACTCATTTGAAGGTAAATCAAACTCTAATTGACTCTTATCAGTCACAGCAAAATAAGGATGAATTCCTGTAGCAAATGGCATAGGTTTCTGAGACAAATTCGTGTGAGAATATCGCATCTCTAGAGTATTACCCCGCAATATATAGGTATAATTCAACTCAAAATTAAATGGATATACTGCGCGAGTTTCATCACTGCTGCGAAGAGTCACAGTAATACTTGCGCCATTTTCAGTAGACTGTTGTGTAACTTCCCAAGGGAGGGTACGAGCAAAACCATGTTGCTTGATTTTGTAGCTTTCTCCATCTAACGTATAGGTATCGTCAACCACGTTGCCACAAATAGGAAACAATAGAGGAATACCACCGCGCACCGAAAGAGTGGGGTCAGCAAAACGTTCCTTATCAAGGTAAAATATTTTTTGGTCTTGAGTACGCCAGTCAGTAATGATGCCACCTCGTTCGGGAACAACAACTACCATAGACTGAGTAGTTTCATCAGAAAGGATATAGGGTTGATTTTGTCCAATATTAGCAGGCATAGATAATTTACCTATAAACAACTGCCATTAAAATCTCATAAAATAGTCTGAAAAACTATTCATTTTGGACATAATGTGGAATTTAAAGTCAAAAGTCAAAAGTTAAAAGTTAAAAGTGATATTCTATATCAAATACGCTTAATTCGGTATCAAAAAATGTTCCATCTCCTCATCTCCCCATTCACTAAAGTCAAAAGTCAAAAGTCAAAAGTTAAAAGTTAGAAGTTAAAAGTTAGAAGTGATATTCTATATCAAATCTGTTTAATTCGGCACGTAAAAAATGTTCCATCTTCAACCATTACCAAATATTTCCCCATCTCCCCATCTCCCCATCTCCCCATCTCCCCATCTCCCCATCTCCCCATCTCCCCATCTCCCCATCTCCCCATCTCCCCATCTCCCCATCTCCTCACCGATAAACTGGTAAAGTAAACTTAAAACAACTACCATTATTTGGACTAGACTCTACCCAAATTTTGCCATAGTGGGATAAAATAATCCTCTGACATAGAGCTAGACCAATACCATAACCTTCTTTTGACTCATCACGCTTGAGCCTAAAACTATCTTCAAAAATACGACCGTGATTTTCTTTAGGAATACCAGGACCACTATCACAAATTGTCACTTGAATCTTTTGAGTAGTGCGATCGAGGATTAACACCTGTATTTTTCCTTGTTTAGGAGTATACTTAATGGCATTATCCAACACATTAACTATTACCTGACGTATTCTTTCTCGGTCAGCATAAACTAATGGTAAATCATGAGGAATATCCGTTTTCAACTGCAAATCTTTTGACTTAAGTCGGTCTCGAAAACTAATTATCACCTCGCGACACAATGCCCCCAAATCTAATTTTTCAGGCTGAATTTGTAACTGCGTACTTTTGCCTCTTGGCCTCTCCAGAATATCTGTAATCATTCTGTCGATCGCGCGAACTTGGTAACGTGCCTGCTTAATTAACCTTTCCATAAGAGTTGGAGAACTTCTGGGAAATTCACTATTAGCAGTTTTTTGAGTTGATTCTAAAGTCTCTAGAGCCAATGACACTGCTGTCAAAGGGTTGCGTAAGTCGTGAGCCAACATGGCCACAATACGGTCTTTAAATCTTAGTTGAGCTTGAAGTAGTTCCTTTTCCTGTTTGAGACGAAAAATCTCATCTGACATTTGCATTAATTCTGCTGCACAGTCGATGGAACTAACAGATAATTTTTGATCTGGGACCTGTTTAGACTGAGCTTGAGAGTTATGAGTGTGCCAATATTCGGCGATGGAACGTTGCCAGCGTGGCCACCAATATTCCAATTTGGCAATTAAATCTGTACCAGTTAAGGTTTGTCTCGGTTCAGGATAAATTTTGAGTAGGGCAGGAGTAGCAATTAACTTGAAGTGCTCTGCCATATAGGGTTTTTCTTCTACGTCAATGACTTGAAATTCAAAAGGATAATCATAATCTTTTTTTAAATTGTTGAGAGACTTACGAATGGCTTGAATTTGCTCTTGAGAGCCAGGACGTTTATTGATAAACAATAAAATCTGTAAAAATCCCTGCTCATTATTATTATTAGATTTTTCTGAAGACACCTGTACAAAATCTCTAGGTAAGTGGGATAGGCTATTAGCATCTGTTTTGCAAATAGAATAATTTACCATTTAGTAGTAATCCATATTGAATATTCCCGCCTACCTAGATACTTGGCCCGATCATGTAAGCGGGGCGGGGTTTACCACTTACGATTAAAAAACTAATTGGATGAATTTTATATTTTTCTATTAATGGCCTATAAAAGAAAATTAGTTTCTGAGATAATTTAATATCTATTTTATATTGTGACACTAATACTTTAAATTCGCCTTCTAGAGTATATTGAGATTATCTAATGCTTACTTGACATAATTGATATTTTATAGTATATAAGCACAGATAAATCTTACCAGTGGTTATAATGACTCAAGTGAGGGAGAATTTTCTGGTAAGTGGTATACTGCAAGCTTAAATTTTATGGTAATTGTGGGTTTGCTGAGGATACTCTGATGACTTCGTGCCTCATTTATAGCGTTGTGCACAGGCAACAGGCAACAGGCAACAGGCAACAGGCAACAGGCAACAGGCAACCCACCCCTCGCTCCTCCCCCTCCCAGGAGGGGAATAAAAAACGATAATATAAGACTTTTAGCTATTGGACAGTTCTTGTAATTTGTAAATATGCCAGGGCACATTGCTATACTCTAAAATTTTTTTTATAGCGCTACGCATTAAGGTGTTTGACATTTCTAAACCCTGTTCGTGGAGCGTTTCCGCACCGAAAACCCTTTAACAGTTTACTATTCCCTATTCCCTAGGGCGTAGCACTATAAAATTTTAATTTTGAAATATTTCTAAAAGTGGATGAAGTTGGTTAGCTGGCAAAAAAATCAGTCCCTCAGAATGGTGCTTGTGGCGGCGATCGCTTTCTTTGTTCTCTGTCTATTATTTAATCTGCACCGCTATTATAGTTTTTACGCCTCTTACGACCAAGGTATATTTAACCAAGTATTCTGGAATAGTATGCACGGTCGTTTTTTTCAAAGTTCTCTGTCTTCTGCTCTTTCAACAAATGTAGTTCATCAAGGCCAAATACCAGAAGTATACTATCACCGCTTAGGCCAACATTTTACTCCAGCCCTATTATTGTGGCTGCCAATATATGCTCTATTTCCATATCCCATCACCTTAACAATTTTACAAGTCACATTAGTTACTGGTGCTGGTTTAGTTTTATACATTTTAGCTAGGCACTATCTCCAGCCACCCTTATCAGTAATGATTACCATTAGCTTCTATTGTGCTAATGCAGTAATTGGCCCTACTCTGGCAAATTTCCATGATATTTGTCAGATACCTATATTTGTATTTAGCCTACTATTGGCAATGGAAAAACGCCGATGGTCTATATTTTGGATTTTAGCAATATTAATTTTAGCAGTGAGGGAAGATGCGGGAGTAGTTTTATTTGGAGTAGGATTCTATCTAATTTTGAGTAAACGTTACCCCAAAATAGGTTTAGCTATTTGTACTCTCAGTTTTGTTTATATGGTGGCTTTAACAAATCTGATTATGCCTATATTTTCCGAAGATATTTCCCAGAGATTTATGATGGAAAGATTCGGTCAATATGCAGAAGGAGAAGAAGCTTCTACTCTAGAAATTATTTGGGGTATGATTAGCAACCCTTGGCGTTTAATTGGAGAAATTTTTACCCCATTCTTTGGCACCATCAAATATTTATTGGGTCAATGGTTGCCTCTAGCATTTGTCCCTGCTGTTGCTCCTGCTGCTTGGATGGTCGCCGGGTTTCCTTTGTTAAAGTTATTTTCTGCTCAGGGTTTGTCTGTACTGTCAATTACAATTCGCTACGCAATGACAGTGGTACCTGGATTATTTTACGGTGCAATTTTATGGTGGGGAAAGAGAGAATCAGAAGTTGAAAATTCACAACTGCCATCACCAAAGTTTCAGCGTTTCTGGGTAATTTGTCTTTGCTTGTCACTATTTTTTACATTTACATCTAATCCTAATCGTACCTTCTATTTTTTGGTGCCAGACTCAGTACAACCTTGGGTCTATGTACCTGCACATCAGCAGTGGCAGCACGTTAGTCAAATGCGACCATTGTTAGGGAAAATTCCTGATGATGCTAGTGTGGCAGCAACAACTTATATTATTCCTCACTTATCAGGTCGTCGAGCAATTTTGCGGTTTCCCAGAATGCAATTGAGAAATGATGCTAGAGAGGTGGAAAAGGTGGAATATATAATGGTTGACCTGTGGCGGTTGAATAGATATCGAGTAGCATTTAAGAGCGATCGCCAACGACTAGAAAAAATTGTACCTCGAATTGAAGAACTTTATAATTCTGGTGAATATGGAATCACTGGTTTTGCAGATGGTGTGGTGTTGATGGAAAAGGGAGTTGTTTCTAATCCTGATGCTGTTGATGGATGGCAAAATTTTGAAGAAGGAGTCAGGAGACAGGAGTCAGGAGTTCAGTAGGATGTGTTAGCCCAGCGTAACTGAGCGAGATATTTGAGATAGCTACAAACTACTCAACGGTGCGTTACGGCGCAACATAATATTTTACAGTTCAACCGTAGTTTGTAGTAAGCGCCTAACGCACCCTACTGGACTAGAGAAAATTGTACCTCGCATTGAAGAGCTTTATAAATCTGGTAAGTATGGAATTACTGATTTTGCAGATGGTGTGGTGTTGATGGAAAAGGGAGTTGTTTCTAATTTGGATGCTGTTGATGGATGGGAAAATTTCCGAATTGTAGGGGCGGGTTGCACTAAAAACTTTGATACATGATATTACTGAACTTCCCCTTTGAAAAAGGGGAAAACTTGAACATTAGGATTTCTGCGATTAATAAATAATTCTCAAATTACTTCATCATCTGTCGGATGAGACAAGATATATTTTTTTGTTCCTTACGAGTAATTTTGGTTAAACTCCCAGATTCCATTTTCAACAATAGTAATTTCTCAATTTTTTTCTCTACCAGCTCAGTACGAAAATGTATTTATGTATTTATACAGAGAATCTATCTAAACATCCAAATAGACATCCAAAAAAGAAATGAGCCTTTGATTTAACCATTAAACTCAAGATAGCTGAAGAAAGTATAAAGTCCCCAAAGTTTGTAATTCCTATATTGTTATTTACACACATAAGTGGTCTATATAGTCTAAAATACACTCATAGTGCTGGCACTAAAAATGGTAAGTCAACCTGTCTACCCTTCCCGGCCAAGGCTTCAGGATATTGGACTTTTTATAAAATTATCTTGACTCTGCCTGACGGGTATTTCGCTAGCACCAATCATGGTTTTTGTCAACTTACCAAATTGCCTTATCAATGAAGCTAGCATTAGCAGCATAGGAATAGCACTGTGGTTCATACTTTTATACTAGAATCAGGCCAATGGACAATAGAAGGAAATTGGCTAGAACGCAATGGAATGTTAATTACTGTTAAGGGTAAGACTATTGTGACATGGGACCGCACAGATTGGTTCTCTATGGTTACAAAACTGATATTTCCCAGTAAAGACCGTGAGGATATTATCTTACAGTACAAAGGACGTCTCGACAGTGATGAACGACACTATACTTTTCTTCTTCAGCATAGCGAACTAGGAAAAGTAGAAGGAGAAGGATGGCTGGGCATTGATTCAATTATTCAGCGCTATTGGGTAATTGGGAATGATGTCCAACGTCGTAGTGGCTTTGAAACTTTACTACGCTTAGACGAAGAGCGGTACTATTCTACTGGCGGGGTTTTAAGTGGTCTTTCTTTGAGTAGTGCGATGGAAGCTACTATGGAACGTCAACCAGACTAATTCATAAACAATTATTAATATTTTTTAATATTCTTGAGTCTTCTTAATTTTTTAGCTAGTCACTCAATGATGTTTTTAATACTTATACTTGTAATATTTGTATATTTATACCAATGCAATTAATAAATAATGTCGCACAATATATATTGATATGAAATAATTGCCTAAAGTTGTTGTCTACTAAACTTCTTAGCTCATAAAATTTTACTTTTAAGTTCAGTGAAACAGTATTAGTTAACCCAAAAATTTGGGTAGTTACGCCTCCTCTTTTAACAGGATAAAAAAAAGAAGATTCCGTATTTTTGTAGCCTCTTTATTGCAGAGGTACTGATAACTGATAACTGAAATGACGCCCCATGATCCCCGACCCTCTTTCATTAGTTTGAAAATGAGTGAGAGAAAGAGGTCGTCCCTAAGACAACTTCCGTTTTAATCAAAATCAGGGTTCGATTCTAATCCCCACTTATGCTTTAAAAATTGTTGATAAAGAGTTTCCCTCATCAACATCTGTTCATATAATTGAACCAAGCAATCTTGAGCCTGTTGTAAACTCATCTGGCGTACCTGAGCCTCAAAAGACCGAACGCTAAATTGCTTTTCCAGTGGCATTTCCATCGGTTGGTCCATAGCTTTACTCCATATTCATAATAACAACTATGTACTGAGCTTACTTAGCGAGTAAATTCAGTAAATTTAGATACGAAAAATTCATCTGGATTGCTCCAAATGTGCCTTGTTTGATTCAGCGATCGCCTTAATGAAGTCAAAAGTCAAAAGTCAACCCACCCCTAACCCCTCCCAGGAGAGGAAGTAGGGAATTTGAGCAAGCCTCCAAAAACATTTCCCCTTAAAAGGCTGGGTTGCGAGACCCAATTATTTTGATAAATTTTCTGGAACTAATGAGAATTCATAAGACGACCGCATCATATTACAAAATATAACAAATATTTGACAAAACTGCCATCATTTTCCTTGTATCACGGATATAAAAATAGCAAATATTTAGAATTTGATTCTGCTTTAAAGAAATCCTAGATAAGAGTCAAGAGTAAAAATGCTCATTTTGAACCAATTTCTGATGAGTAGAGAATTTCTCAAGAGCCTTAAGCAGAAATTTGAACAAGTTGAGTTCTCTTAAGATTTATTTCATAAAGAGGGGATCAAATCTAAAAATAAGTAGTATGCTGAAACAAGTAACTATGAGTACTATCATTCTTAAAAATGTTTTATAAAAAATCTAAGTACAACTTATTGGCCATAGGCACAATACTAAGCTTAGTCAGCACTACTTCAGCTTATGCTTCAACTCTCAAACCAACCGCAAAACAAGCCCAATTAGCTAACACAACAATTATTGCCTTGGAAGGAGAAGCCAAAGCAGAATTTGATCGTGGGGTGAAACTTTATAAGGAAGGAGACCTGACATCAGCAGAAGCAGCATTTCGCAAAGCTATTGAATTAGATTCAGAATTTGCAGAAGCTTATGCTAATCTTGGCAGTCTTTTAGCTAATCAAAATAATTTGTCAGAAGCAATTTCCCAATTTGAAAATGCTGTTCGCCTCAAACCAGACTTAGCAGTGCTTCATTATCAACTAGGGGTAGCATTATACTTGGAAAATAAACGACCTGAAGCATTAGTATCTCTCACTAAAGCTAGAGACCTATTAAAAGAGCAAGGTAAAGGAGAAGATGCAGAAAAAATCGAGAAAGCAATACAAAGAATTCAAGCAGAATCTTAAGAGAAAAGTAGGTAAAAAAACATAGTGGTTTGTGATTTATTTATATGCAAACCACTATTTTTTTTGTTAGTTTTTAAGGCAAAGCTTTGCTAATGCTACAGTTGTTATGGCTTTGATTAGGAAAACAGCGTCATCTTATCCATCAAACTGTAGAACCCATTTGGGATCTATTTAAAAGGGAGTGTGGGAGGTGTGGGAAGGGTGGGGAGTGTGGGGAGTGTGGGGAGATGGAAGCATTATTCTATCTGCTTGGTGCGCGTTCCCGAAAAGGAGTCAGTATTCCGCAAGGAAGCTGACAGTAACGCGGGGTCTGACCGCTTGCGACTTGCCTCCTTCAGAGAAGCTGCGCTAGCGTCGTCGCGGGGTCGCATCCGCTTTTTCTCCTATCCTATTTCTGGAACTCCTGACTCGGTCCTCCTGACTCCTTTGCCAAAAACTTGTACCTTTGCAAAGATACGCTTAGGGATTCTATACAGCAAAAGTGTCTACAAATACTGAACCTGTTGTGTTACCATTAACAGTCGCGAGTGATAAAGTAGTGCCGTTGTTTTGCGCGAATGTGGCTCCATCTAATAGATCGTTATACAATGTATGAGCATAGCCGTGATTACCTACAAAACTAAAGGAACCTGGTTGAAATAGATCGTTCCAGTTAATGTATAAATCTAAGTCAGCTAATGGAGCATCGTATCCCAATGTACTGCTGGTATGGAAAGCAACAACTTTATCCGCATCACTTGGATCTAGGCGATCGTCTGTGGGGTTAGCACTAGAGAACCAACCTCCTTCAAACTCAGGACCTGCTGGGTCGAGACCAATAAGTTGATCGACTTCACCACTACGTTCGCGAAATTCTTCTCCTGCTTCACCCATTACATGAGCACCTAAACTGTGACCAATAAGTGTGGTATCAGCAGGATTAACACCTTGACCCAACAAGTAGTCTGCTACCTCAACTCCCACATCATCAACTCTGTCAGCAGCAGCCCAATAATTGAGAGTATCAGCGCCATCTTGCCAGTCTACTAATAAAATGTTAGCATCATTGCCTTCCAAATCTCGTATATTTTGTGCCATTTCTGACATCCAACCTTCAGGGGTGAAGTTATTACTTGGGTTTCCACCTGTACTTTGGAAACCATGTACGATTACATAAGTAGGATCGTTTGTGTCTATAGAGCGTGAATTATCTAATCCGCCATTATCCCAAAAATTAAAGAAAACGTCTACCATATTTTTAGTTTGTTCCCATGTATAAGTGTTTACTGAAAATATTATGCTTTGTGTTGAGTTCCATTTTGGAACTGTTACAATAATCCTACAAACTTTTGATCTGTAGGCACTAGCTATTGCTGGGCAAAAAAGCTAGGAATTATGGCTATGTCCAGTTTTGATGGATTTTTTCCATCTATATTATCTACAAGTTTTTTATAACATTTTCAGGACTTACGCAAATTTACCTTGAAAACGCCATATGTAGAGGCGGGGGAGTGGGGGAGTAGGGGAGTAGGGGAGTGGGGGAGTAGGGGAGAAAGATTGCTGTTGGGTTTATCCTAACGGATCAGCTGGCGCTAATGTCCCTCAACCCAACCTACTGACGTGTCAAGCTGAAAATGATGTATTAAATTTTTGAGTATAATTCTTGCTCTGACTAAGGTTTGGAGAATTTTCCTAAAACACTATTTCAAGCTTGACGCGCTACTACGCTTATTGAACAGTTTTAACTGTGTCAGTCTACTACTGGAGTGATATTTTGCGTAAGTCCTGATTTGTAAGGTACACCAGTCGCGGGCAAGATGCCAGCACTGCAAACACTTTACCATTCTTATCTAACTTCTGACTTCTGACTTCTGACTTCTGACTTCAAACGTCACTCCTTCATACAAAAGTTCTATAGGACATTGAAATTCAATACTTTCTAAAGCGATCGCCTCCCCTGCTTCATAATAATTACAAAACCACATTTTTCCCTCTATTCGACGATAAATTTCCACTGAATTTGATTCCGAGTCTACCAATACATATTCCTGCAAACTAGGAATTTGACGATAATATTTAAACTTATCGCCGCGATCGTAACTTGTTGTACTTGGGGAAAGCACCTCAACAATTACTTTGGGATTTTGGATAAAGTCACGCGCTTTTAGATCGTCAGGGTCATTTCAGTTATCAGTTATCAGTACCTCTTTATAAAAATATTTATAATTTTTTATTTACAAGGGTAACATAACACACGTTGAAATTACTCCAGGAATTTTTTGTAATCTAATAGCGATCGCACTTGACAACTAGAAAAAGTTGCTATATTCTGAGATTAGATTAGTATTATGGGAAAATAGTGGCTCTTTTTTTAGGGCAATTACTTTTTCAATTTTCTCTATTTTCTCTATGGCAAAGGAAAACCTATAATTTAATTTGTAGGCAAAATCAAGAAAAATCTAATTTCCGAACTTCTAAAACAGATGAAACATCTACGCAGATTCCTTGGTTTAGCTCTCCTAGCACTAATCCTGACTCTAATTCTGGCAAATTGTTCTTTATCCTCAGAACAAATATTTTCTCGACTAGAGCCTAGTGTTGTCAGAGTATTCTATAGAAATGTACCAGGACATGGAACTGGTTTTTTCGTGGCTGGAGAAAAGAGAGTCTGTACTGTACTAACGGCTGCTCATGTTGTGAGAGATAAAGGGGAAAGAGCATTAGAGACTAAGGATGGAAAAGCCTGGGATGTTGCTAGGGTGGAAATATTTCCCGGTGGTATAGATTTGGCTTTGGTTACTTTTCGCCCAGAGGGAAGAAATTGTAATTATCCGGCGCTGAAAATAGGTAATTCTGACAGTCTGAACAAGGGTAGTTTGATTCATATTTCTGGTTTTCCAATTGGGGGTTCAAATTCAGGACCGGATTTTATTTTGGGTAATGTTACCCGTTTTGGTAGCTTCACGGAGGGTTATGGAATTTCTTATGATGCTTTGGCTGTGGGTGGGATGAGTGGATCCCCTGTTGTGGATGTGAATGGTAAGGTTGTGGCAGTGCATGGAACGAGTAAGGAAGGAAAGGAAGGTTTGACTTTTCGTTGGGGTATACCTATTAATTTGTTTCAGGAGTATCAGCAGGAAGAAGAGAGGAAAAGAGCGATCGCTCAAGCCATAGAAAAACAGAAAGTAAAATTACAAGAACAACTGGAGGAAGAACGGCAGAAGCTTGAAGAAACAGAACGGCGAGTGCGAGAGTTAGAAACTGATCTGCAAGACGAAGAGAAGATAAGGGATAACACTTCTTCTACTCAGCCTTATCAAGCAATAATTGAATTTTTTTTGGGATTAGTGTTTGAACATTTTTTAGATTTGTTGATGATTGGCTTGGGCTTTTGGGTCTGCGTTTTCTTTGGTTTTAGATGCTTATTTACCTGGGCTGACAGAGAGACAAAAGAAAATTTCCACCAAAAATTTTGGTTCTCTGTGTCGTTTTTTCTTTGTGGTCTTGCATTGGTTTTGATGGTCTTGAGGAACTGGTGAATAAGAAAAAATTTATACTTTAACATCTAACAGCTTCAGCCGTGAGTAGAAAAAAGTTACAGGAATTTTGGGCCTAAAGCCCCGTCCTTTGAGGACGGCTTTTTTTTTCTATTAGTTATCATTTTTTTGTTTTTGATGTTATGATCATAATGGTTTGAAACCCCAGAGTGTTGCTATATGCTCGAACTTAAAAGTATCGCTTAAGGATACAAACATTGGGTGGCGAATACCAAGAAAAACATAGCCAACGAACCAAAAATAATTCAATTCCAGAAAAAATCAAGTTTTCGGTTTTTGATCGTATCGTGGGGCGCACGATAACGCTAGGCCAGTATCCTATTACGTCTCTGGAGATATAGCCCTCTGGGACTAACTAAACTAGACTCGCTAATTAGTTCTGTAGAACGGTTAGTTGGTTTAGACACTGCTCGTAAGAGATAGTTGGTTTTAAGGTTTGTTGAAGAAAGAGAAATTCTAGATAGTGATATTTAGAATCCTCTCGCCTTTAGGCAGAGGAGAACGTCAACCAATTTTCTCTGAGGAGTTTTCGGAAAGACAGAGAATATTTTATGCTCATTGAAATTAGTCCAGTAGTTTTTTGTAATTTAATAGCGATCGCACCTTGACAACTAGAAAAAGTTGCTATATTCTCATATTAGATTGGTATTGTGGAAAAATAGTGGCTCTTTTTTTAGAACCTGAATAACCGTAGGAGTTTGGTCTCCAAACCCTAATCCCTTGACAATCAGAAAAAGTTGTTCTTTACTTGCTGCGCATATGTACAACAATAACGTGCGAAAACTGCTGTAACTATTGGACAATAGTAACGCACTGAAATATTTGGAATAGCGAAAAACTACTCTTTAGCCACATCAATAGTTCGGGCTAAAACCCTACTACAAACTATCACAAATTCATAGGATCGACATCCACAGTCAAACTCACCCCAGGGCTGCAAAAATTAATCAACTTAGTCATATCGGGTACATCATCACATCCAGGCAATAACTTTAACAAAATCTGCCACCGATAACGATTAGCGACTCTAGCAATAGGAGCAGGTGCAGGACCTAATAAATCATATTTTCCTGCTTCCGCTTTTTCCATCAAAACACTCCCTAACTTTCTAGCAGTTACCGCTACCTCAGTCGGGTCATAACTACTCAAACGCAACAAAATTAACCGCCCATCAGGAGGATAGTGTAGTTCTGCCCGTTGTTGTAATTCAGTCTCCACAAAAGACTCATAATCATTACGTTGCACTGCTTGAATCACAGGATGTTCGGGAGTATAAGTCTGAATAATTACTCGCCCTGGGTTATCTCCACGACCAGCACGTCCTGCTACTTGCAACAATGTTTGAAAAGCACGTTCATTGGCGCGATAATCTGAAAAATGTAGTAACCCATCAGCAGAAACAACTCCTACTAATGTTACCTGAGCTAAATCTAAACCCTTGGTCAACATCTGAGTACCGATTAATAAATCTGCTTCTCCATTAGCAAACTGAGTTAACAATATTCGGTGTGCATCTTTAGTGCGGGTAGTGTCGCTATCATATCTAATACATCGTAAATCAGGAAACTGTCTGGTTAACTCTTGAGTTACCTTTTGAGTACCGCTGCCAAAAAATTTAAAGAAAGGAGAATCACATTCAGGGCAACGTTGGGGTTGTAGTTGAGTGTAATTGCAGTAATGACAACGTAACAGTTGAGTCCCCCCTTCGTGGGTATAATGATAGGAAAGTGAAACGTCACAGTGGGGACATTCCATTACATAACCGCAACTACGACAAGACACAAATGTACTATGACCGCGACGATGGATGAATAAAATGCCTTGTTGTTTAGTTTCCTGTAGTTGTTGCAGTGCTTCTTGTAGAGGATAGCTGAACATTGTGCGGTTTCCCTGTCGCAGTTGTTGGCGCATATCCACTATTTCTATGGGTGGCATCGGTCGTGAGTGGACGCGCTCTGGTAATGACAGGTAATAGGTTTTAGGTGTGAGGTTTTGGGTGTTAGGTTTTGGGGAAACATTTTCATCTACATTTTCTGGTAGATTAGGAGATGCTTGACTCAGGTTTTCTGGATGGTATTCTCTTGTTTCTAACCAACTTTCTAAAGAGGGAGTTGCCGAACCTAATATTAATGGGCAGTTTTCCAATTCTGCTCTCCATTTTGCTACAGTGCGAGCATGATAACAAGGCGCGGGGCGGTCTTGTTTGAAACTATTATCGTGTTCTTCATCTAATATTATTAGACCTAATTTTGGTAATGGAGCAAAGATAGCGGAGCGAGTGCCAATAATAACTTGAGGAATACCCCATGTCATGTTACGCCAGGTATCGTAACGTTCGCCTGGAGATAGAGCGCTATGGTAAACATAGACTTTTTTTCCAAAACGAGCGCGAAATCTATCGGTGAGTTGGGGAGTCAAACCAATTTCGGGAACAAGTACCAGAGCAGATTTGCCACTTTCCAGGATGGGAGCGATCGCCTGTAAGTATACTTCTGTTTTTCCAGACCCCGTAACTCCATGCAACAATATTTGAGCAAATTCTTGAATCTGGGTAATGGTTGTTAATGCTTCTGCTTGATAGGGGGTGAGCATTTTGATTTCATCTCTAATATTGCCCCTACCTTCTTCACGTCGCAACACCTCCTGTGCTTCTATGATGACACAGCCTTTTTCTTCTAGTTTTCTGACCACAGAAGAGTTTGTTTTGCAACTGTTAAGCAATTCAGTTAACCATGTTTCCCCACCATTTCGCCGTAGTACTTCCATAACTTCTTGTTGACGTGGAGTTAAATCTTTGGGTAAGTTTTGAACAACTAAAGTTACAGCTTGTCTCAATTTTGGTTTTGGAGGAGAAGGAGGTTCCAGATAACTTTCTACCCAACCTCGTTGGAGCAAATCTTTTAATCCTCTGTTAGCACCTTTGACTTGACGTTGGATATATTGCCAGGTGTAATCTTTGGTTTTGGAATTTTGCAGAACTTCCAGAATTTTTTTAGCGGTAGCATTGAGAAAAATTTCTGCACCTGTTGGTATTGCTTCTTCTATAATGCGGATGCGTCTTTGACTACGTTTGAGTAATCCTGGTGGTAAAGCTGTGCGAATAACTCTAATAATAGGTGTTTGATAATAACTAGCAATTTTTTCTATAAGTTGCCAATAAGTGGGAGGGAAAAAACCTCTAGTAATAATGTCTGATACATTTTTTATGCGCTCCCTTGTGAACCCTTCTGGTAGTTGGGAAGTTTTGCGAATAGCGATCGCTCCTACCTGTTGACTGCCAAAAGGTACTGTTAAAATGTCTCCTGGTTGAATGTCCAGTTCGGGAGGTATTTTGTAGGTAAATAATTTTTCCTGCTCTTCAGTATCATCTGTTGAAGTTTTGAAAGGAACATCAACTAAAACTTCCACCCACTCTTGCGACTCTTGAGGATGGTTGCTCGTGTAAGAAGACCCAGGTTCAGCCAATATTAGTTTTGAGAGTGCTTGAGTAGTTTGGGACATTTTGTCAAATTAACTAGAGGACAATTAGGGAGTTTTGCTAGTGCCGCTACGCGGAAGTCAAAAGTAAAAAGTCAAAAGTATTGATTGGTAAGGCTTTTAGGATTTTGGTTACGTAAAGGTCATAGAGTTCTATTGCACTCTTATCGAGACATGATATCATACCTTTTTTCACCAACGCCAAAAAATAAAATTAATTATCGCACAGAAATTATCAATTATTTCCCCCTACTCCCTACTCCATCTTTTCCGGAGATATCTAATTGTTAATCTCTGTACTTTTTATGGGCTTTGTTGCATGAAAGTATATAGCTGCGACTAGACTCCCGATATGTACAACAATAATGCGCGGAAACTGCTGTAACTATTGTCCAATAGTTAAATCAAACATGAATCTGCCTCAACTGAGTGATCGCTTCCTGTGACTGTATATAAATCAACATAACTATTGGACAATAGTTAAATCAAACATGAATCTGCCTCAACTGAGCGATCGCTTCCTGTGACTGTATATAAATCAACATAACTATTGGACAATAGTTAAATCAAACATGAATCTGCCTCAATTGAGCGATCGCTTCCTGTGACTGTATATAAATCAACATAACTATTGTCCAATAGTTAAATCAAACATGAATCTGCCTCAACTGAGCGATCGCTTCCTGTGACTGTATATAAATCAACATAACTATTGGACAATAGTTAAATCAAACATGAATCTGCCTCAACTGAGCGATCGCTTCCTGTGACTGTATATAAATCAACATAACTATTGGACAATAGTTAAATCAAACATGAATCTGCCTCAACTGAGCGATCGCTTCCTGTGACTGTATATAAATCAACATAACTATTGGACAATAGTTAAATTAAACATTAATCTGCCTCAACTGAGCGATATAGCTACCGCTAGGCTCCGCCAACGCTTGAGTAAGGGACTAGCAAAAAAATAGCTTACCAGATCGTCTTTTGTGCAACAAAGCCATTATTAATCAGGACTTACGCAAGGACACTATATATAGCGCATAGTAAATAGAGCGATCACTTAAAAAAATGTAGCGATCGCCTCAAGATTTTTGCTATTCATTCAAGAGTAACAAAAATACCTATAAAATCAAAATAGCTCTGAACTTTATTGTGGGCTTTTCCAGCTCTTGTATCAGATAATCACCAGAGTAATTCATGCTTGAGTTGGTAAATAGTTTTTCCTATTTTTACTGCTAATCTTTTCAAAAAATTCCAGACTAATATAGCACAGGCTATATGATTTTTCTGAATTTTTCTGAGACGACATTGACAGAATTCGCTTGCGTGTTAATTGTTTAATTCTGGCGTTAAATTCTTCAATTTTCCATCTGGTTTGAGATTCAAACTCTACTGCATCTACTGAAGCTTGACATAAGTCATTAGTTGCAATATATTCTGTCCTATTGGTAGAAATATTTGCCCGTATGGAGCTTGACTTTTTTATCTCTTGGGAAACCTTTAATTTTAATTATTTTACCTGATATTTTTTCTGAGGAGTTCCAACTTAATTCTCCAAGATTTTTATATTTTTCTATACCACCAGTATCATCTACGCGCGCGGTTTGTTTTTAAGGGACAGTAAGAAATTTTTTCCATATTATCTATCAATCCCATTAATCTTTGTGTTGCATACCAACTATCCATTAACACCGTCAATGATGGTAATTTTTTCTGATTTACCACACATAAAATCATTTCTTCTACATGAGCGCTCCTCACGTTTTTTTTATCAGTATCTGGGTCATAAAGCGCGATAATCAAGAGTGCCAAAATTGTTCGATTTTTGGATGAAAATATATACAATTTACTATTCCTATACCACGTTGGCGTAGCCTGGCGTCAGCAAACTACTTGATGTTCATTGCCACGCTCTCTGTCGCCGAACCAATTCAATTTTATTACTATGTTTCTTGTTAAGGACTGTATCATCAAAGATTAAATAACATAAGTGTATTAGTTACAATTTCTTTTTTAACATTTCGACCTAATTCCTGATTATCAAAGTTTTCGATTTTCAAATAACGATTGATCTTGTCATGGCTAACATTTTCTAAGTGATTTGCTACAGAGCGTGATAGTATAATTTGTATGAGAGTTAAGTAGATACTGACAATAATCAATATAGTTAAAATTCCAGAGTGTTAGCTCGCTCTTAACAATCATATTATTCTACAATAATCAGGGTATTTGAGCAAAATTCATTTACAATTAGCCATATATTATAGAGCTAAAATCAATTATATGAGCGTATCTTTGTGTTAGTTATGATAATTTTGTTGTTCAGGCGATCGCTTAAAAAATCATAGCGTTAGCGAAGCTTTGCGTCAGCAATCGCTCTATTTGACATACGCTATATATAGTGTCCTTGCGTAAGTCCTGTTAATTATTAATTGTTGAACCAATGTCTTAACTATAGTGGCGACTGCTATAGCATAGAAGTCAGTCCTCATCCCTCAGTCCTGGTGAAGTCAGGAAATTCAGAAATAGAATAGGGGAAAAAAGTAGAAAAATGATCCCATCTCCTCATCTCCGTATCTTTAACTATACAAATTGCTTCTATCTGGACTTTTTCTTTTTTGCAACACAAAGGTTTTGAGAGCAATCTTACAGATTCAAGAAAAATTAATGATTATGATAAAATTATGATAAAATTATGATAAAATTATGAAATGAATATACTTTATTTCTCGAATGGTAAACTTTTTTTGGACGCGAAGCACTATTCTCCTCTCTAGTATAATCTTAGGAGTTTGGTTGACTGCTTGTGGTGGAACTGAAGGAACTTCAAACTCTGCTACTCCAGATAATACTCAAACAACGGAAGTTGATTCTAATCAAACTGCCAATACTGAGGGCAAAAAGAAAGTTTTGACTACTTTTACTGTCTTAGCAGATATGGCTCAAAATGTGGCAGGAGATAAGCTTGTAGTGGAATCAATTACCCGCATTGGTGCAGAAATTCACGGCTACGAACCTACTCCCAGCGACTTAGTTAAAGCTCAAAATGCCGACCTACTTCTTTATAATGGTATGAATCTTGAGCGTTGGTTCGAGCAATTTTTAGGGAATTTAGAAGATGTTCCTGCGGTAATACTAACAGAAGGAATTGAACCTATTCAGATTGCGGAAGGACTCTATACCGATAAACCCAATCCTCATACCTGGATGTCACCCAAAAATGCTTTAATCTATGTAGAGAATATTCGTAAAGCTTTTGTGGAACTAGACCCAGAGAACGCCGAAACTTACAACGCTAATGCAGCAACCTACAGTGAAAAGCTAAAAGAAATTGACCAACAGCTCAGGAATGATTTAGCTAAAGTACCTGAAAATCAACGCATTTTAGTCACTTGTGAAGGAGCATTCTCTTATTTGACCCGTGATTACGATATGAAAGAAATTTATATATGGCCGATCAATGCAGAACAACAGTTTACTCCTAAACAGATGCAATCTGTAATTGAGGAAGTGAAAGCGAATGATGTGCCGACTATTTTTTGTGAAAGCACCGTCAGTAGTGAAGGGCAAAAGCAAGTAGCCAAAACAACAGGAGCACGGTTTGGGGGCAACCTCTATGTGGATTCACTATCTACTGAAGAAGGACCAGTTCCTACCTTTTTAGACTTGCTTGAATATGATGTCCGCACTATTACTAATGGTTTACTAGCTGGTAGTAAAACTCAGGAATAATTAGGGTTTGCGCTTCACTAGTCTTTTAGTAGGGGTAGGAGACAGGAGACAGGAGACAACCCACCCCTAACCCCTCCCAGGAGGGGATAAATGGGAATTAAGAGGAGGTAGAAGTAAGAATTGTAAGAATGATTTTTCTTCCCAACTATGAGCCTAAAATACTCTCCTTTTTGAGAATGAAGAGCTGATTCCCAGGCATTTTTTCAACCTCAAACAGCTAATTTTTTTATCTATCAATGGTTTTAGCTTTAATCAGCAATCCCTAATTAATTAAGTGAAGAAGGAAGATGGAACAAGTGGATGGGCACTCAAACCCCAACAAGCTTGTAAACACCCTGTAGACGACGGGATATTAAACCCAAAAAAAAAGATAATAAGTAAATTAACTAGACAGTGGAAAGTTTTTGAAATAACTATTGCTAGCTAAGGATTTCAGCCATCTCAAGATTAGAAACTATCTATTGAGAACTGTCGGTGCTATAAGCCTTTCCCAGTAGTACTTTTATCCTTGCAAGTAAATCATTTTTGAGGATAACTTTAGTACTCTCCAGTAAATTAACTGAAAGTTTAAAAATTATGCAAACAACAACTCAACTTCTAGACATTGCAGTCAACAACCTTAGCGTTACCTACAGTAATGCACGGTTAGCTCTTTACAATGTCACCTGTACAGTAGAACCTGGTACAATTACAGCCTTAGTCGGACCAAATGGCTCTGGGAAATCTACTTTATTCAAATCCATTATGGGATTTTTACAACCAAGTCAAGGGCAAATTCGGATCGGTGGTTTGCCCGTGCAAAAGGCGCAAAAACGTCAGTTGATGGCTTATGTACCTCAGTCAGACGAAGTAGATTGGAATTTTCCTGTGAGCGTGTTTGATGTCGTAATGATGGGTCGTTACGGATATATGAACCTATTGCGGATCGAGAGTCATAAAGACCGTCGTTTAGTGATGGAAAGTTTAGAAAGAGTGGGGATGATTGATTTTCGCGATCGACAAATTGGCGAACTTTCAGGAGGACAGAAAAAACGAGCATTTCTAGCACGAGCGTTAGCTCAAGAAGGTAAGGTGATTTTGTTAGATGAACCTTTTACTGGGGTAGATGTGAAAACAGAAAAGCGAATTATCGATCTACTGATGCAACTACGTCAAGAAGGTCATACTATCCTAGTGTCTACTCACGATTTAGCATCAATTTATACTTTTTGCGACCGCACTATTCTGCTCAACCGTACTATTTTTGCTTCAGGAAAAACAGAAGATATTTTAACTGAAGAAAATTTATCTGTAACTTTCGGTGGTTTACCGATCAA
This sequence comes from Okeania sp. SIO2B3, assembly GCF_010672525.1. Classification (GTDB taxonomy): domain Bacteria; phylum Cyanobacteriota; class Cyanobacteriia; order Cyanobacteriales; family Microcoleaceae; genus Okeania. The sequence continues at coordinate 50,126 of NZ_JAAHGH010000037.1, forward strand.
TAGTCTGCGTCAAAATTTTTCCCAAAAAACCAGTCAGTTTTCTCAAGAACAAGCTATTGAAGAAGGAGTCAGGAGTCAGGAGTCAGGAGTCAGGAGGGAAAATTGAAAATTGCTTAAGGACACGGAGATAGGGAGAGAGGGAGACGCAGAGAATGGGATGTCACCGACACACCACGTCCGATGTGTCTCCGTTTCCTCATGGGGAGATAGGGAAAGATTTGCTAATGGCGCTCAGATAGAGCATTTTTTTATAGTTAGGACTTACGCAGATATGCTATATATAGCGCTCACAACTATTGGACAATAGTTAATGGACTCTATAAATAGTGCCTTTGCGTAAGTCCTGATAGTGAATTAAACGGATTTGACATGAATAATTTGATTGCTGCTATTCCTGTTGTAGATTGGTTGCTCGAACCTTTACAGTATGGATTTTTAATTCGAGCTATCTTGGTCAGTGCTTTTGTAGGTTTAGTCTGTGCGGTGCTTTCTTGTTATATTACCCTCAAGGGATGGTCGTTGATGGGGGATGCGGTTTCCCATTCCGTAGTACCAGGAGTGGTAGTTGCATACGCTCTCAATATTCCTTTTGCGGTGGGAGCGTTTGTGTTTGGTTTTGGTTCAATTGTTGCTATTGGTTATATCAAATCAAACACCCGTCTCAAGGAAGATGCGGTTATCGGGGTGATTTTTACGGGTTTTTTTGCCTTTGGTATTGTACTGCAGACTAAGATACCCAGTTCAATTGATCTATTTCATATCTTATTTGGGAATGTTCTGGGAATTTCTGACGGAGATATTGTTCAGACTGTGATTGCAGGTACTATTACTCTGGCAGTGATTTTGCTGCGACGTAGAGATTTATTGCTATTTTGTTTTGATTCTAATCATGCTAAGGCAATTGGTCTGAATACGCAATTTATGTACTATACCCTACTTTCTGTATTAGCTCTAACTATCGTAACTGCCTTACAAACTGTGGGGATTATTTTAGTTATTGCCATGTTAGTCACACCAGGTTCAATTGCCTACTTATTGAGCGATCGCTTCGACCGGATGTTAATTATTTCTGTTATCAGCAGTGTGTTTTCTTGTGTGATGGGAACATATCTCAGCTATCATCTGGATATATCAACTGGCGGTGCTATTGTGGTGCTTTTGACCTTCTTATTTTTAGTGACAATAGTATTTGCGCCCAAGTATGGGATTTTGGTTCAAAATTGGAGACGGAACTCTCAAACAGTTTTGAATGAAGCGGAAGGTACAGATAATTTTTAGAGACTTGAATGTAGCTTTACTATTAGACATCTCGAAAATTCTTGTAATATCAATTTGATAAATATTTCAATGATATAAAAGCTATTCATTCTGACTCCTGACTCCTGAATCCCAAGCAATAACCTAGCTACTAGCTATTTGTAGTAAAAATTTATAAAATTGGTATAATAGGTAGGTAAATAGTTTGACCACAGATGTGAATAGAATTTAACAGCTTGTTAATTCTATCAGCAAAGTCCCATAACCGTACGAAAAAAACTGTAGAAAATCGTGACAGCTTTTATCTTGATATTGGATTAACCAATACTGGCTGTACGGCACAGCTCACTATTCCCTCGGCTGTAAATGCCTCTGGGAATTTCTTTAGTTATTAGCTATTTAATATTACAACACTTTTGTAAATTTTACAACTATTTTCTACGGTTTAAGTTTAACAGTTAATCACCCCTATAAAAACAAAATCAAAATGAGTAGCCCTGTATACGAAATATTTGAAGATGTTGAAGATAGAGCAAAACTTCTAGCTAAATCTTGGGATAACTTCTACATGGAAATATCTCAGCATTTGCCTGATACATATCAGCCTGAGATGATAAAACTCTCTAATAATTTAGAGAAAGCACTAGAAAACCTGCTTGGAGAACTTCGTAATCCGACACTCACTATTGCAACAACTGGAACTACCAGCAGTGGTAAAAGCACACTTGTGAATTTGTTATGTGGAGCTGAGATTGTTCCTATGGCAGTAAGTGAAATGAGTGCTGGAGTAGTTACTATTGAATATAGCGATCAAATATCTTTAGTAATCCATGAAACACCAGGAGCTACCTGGGAGTGTGGAGAATGGCAAGGTATTAGTGAAGAAGAAATTTCTGAACGCTTATATCAAGTAATGATAAGTTACATCGATCGAAGAGAAGGAAACCCCAACTTAGCTTGCCCACAATCTGCAATTAGTTATCCCTTCAAATTCTTAAAAGAGTCTGATATTGAACTTCCTAGAGGTACTAAGATACGGATAATGGATCTGCCTGGTTTAGCCTATGTAGGTGATGAAGGGAATGCAAGTGTGATTAGACAGTGCCGTGAAGCTTTATGTATTGTTACATACAACAGTGCGGAAACAGATCGGCAAAAAGTTAGTAATTTATTACAGGAAGTCGTCACACAGGTTAAAGATTTAGGAGGGTCTCCTGCACGGATGCTTTTTGTTCTTAATAAAATTGATGTTTTCAGAACTGATAAAAATTGGCCAGAAACAGAAAATCGTTTTGTTAAAAATACTATCGATAGTATAAAAAATGAGTTAATTGACCGACTGAAGGAATATACAGAAGAAATTGAGAATTTACAGGTCGTAAAACTTAGTACATGGCCTGCTCTTCTAGCTCTCCAGATACAAAGTGAACATGATGAATTGAGTTTTCAAGCTTCAAAAAAAGCGGACAATCACTTCAATGGAATGGTTGAAGATATACTAGAAGACCTGCCTCGTAAAACACAAAACTGGTCTAGACACGATCGGAAACGGGTTGCTGACGCTTTACGGCAAAAGTCTTATGCAGGTGAATTTTTCGACAACTTGAATAATCATATTACTCAGCATTTTCCGCAATTGGTGATACCACAAGTGGTAGAACGCTTTAATGTCGCTGCGGGAAACGCTGTAGCAGAGTGGGCGAAACAAACAACAACTGCTATTCTTAATAGTTCAGAGGATCGTTATCAGCAAGAATGCGAAGAGATAGAACACATTAGAGGAGCCATTGAACATTTCCTGGAAATTCACGATCGCAATTTAAGAGAACCTTTTGAAGAAATAGGTAAAAAAATTCAACAACTTTTAGAGCAACAGCCTGAAGATGAAAATGATCCTATTGTGTCTATAGAAAACACAATCATAAAACTTAAGTATGTCGAACCCTATGACTCACTAGGAGAAAAGTTATATCCACTCTATGGATGGATAAGAGAATTGAGACAAGGAATAAGCCAAGTTTTGGAAGCAGTTGCAGAGTCTCTGGAAAAAGGAAAAGTAAATCTAGAGAGTACAAATTTAAAAAAAGCAAATTACTTAAAAGTAAACTTACTTGAAAGAAAATTAAATAGACTTGTGGATTTAGGCTATACTGCTTCTGTTGCCAAAAATGGTAAAAATATGGAGGCAAGAACTGAGAATGAAAAAAAAGAACTTAAACAACTGAATGAAGAATTAAACGAGTTAGCCATTCATTTGAATCTTGTGCTTGAGGATGTAGTCAATCAAATTTCAAATCAAGAATTAAATAGAATGCATCAAGCGGTTGAAGAGCTTTTTAGTTTTCACTTATCTTATCTGGAAAAAGGTTCAAATGACATTGCACCAAACATAGCTATTAAGTTTCCAGATTCTCAAGTCAGTAAAGTTGATAGGCAGCTCAAATTTAACTTCAAGTTTAAAGCAGGATTTCCCATTACAAAAGGCACTTGGGAAGAGAGTGTACAAAAAGCTGTTCAGAAGAGAGTTTGGTGGAAGTTATGGTTGGGGACATCAACATTTTATGAAATGGAATATGAAATACGCTCTAGCGATAACGCTGAGATACCTAGTGTGGAAAAGTTGTTAGAGGGTTGGGTACTTCAATCTAAACAAGCAGAAGTGGAAAATGTTAAGCAAATAGCACATTGGTTGCTAGAGCAAATTGACTGTCTTAAAAAAAATGTAAGCCAGGTTCAGAGTGATATTATCGATCGTTATCAGTCAAGGCTCGATCGAGCTCGCCAAGAAGTCACGATAGATTATGAAAAAGAAAAAAATATTTGGGAACCTATGGCACAAAAAGCTCAACAACTTACGGAAGAATTCTCTAGCTTGGCAAAAATCTTAAGTAAGGAGTCTTAGGTTGTGGTAGAAGGGGAAGATAAAGATATATTTGAGCAAGTTTTAAAGGAAGTACATCCTCATGTGCAAGGGCAAAAACGAGGTGTCCTATATACGGTAATTACGATAATACATAGAGAGGACAAAGAAAAGACTCAGACAATATGCAGATGTCTGGGTATAAATGAAAATGATCATAAAAAGCAAGACTTAAAAAAACTTGACAAAATTTTAATAGAAAAGATAGAAAACTATCATCCAATTGTTAGCAAAAATAAAGGTTTCAGACAACAGTTAGGTGATAATGTAAAAAAAATGAAAGCCAAAATAGGAATAAAAACAGGAGATAATGAAATGATAGAAACTAAATGGATTATCATAGGGGCTTCTATGTTAGTTGGAGTTGGGGTTTGTATTAAATATCTTGACGATGTTAAACAAGAAAAACAAGGACGAGAAAGGCGTTTAGCTCAAAGCGAAAGGCAACAACAGTATTCTCCTCCTCCTCCTCCAATCCCGGCTTCGTTATGTCTCGTTGTTCCAGCGAGGATAGCCAGCACTCTGGAAACCAACTCTGGGCTATTAAATGCCAGTTTTGTCGCAGATATCTTAGAAGATACTGTATACTTTTTATCTACAACACCTAAAAAAGCAAACTCATCTGAGCAATACTTAAAACTCACAGATGAAGAGATTTTACCTGATAGTCAACGAGAAGTTTATATCAGGATTAATGTCAGTGAAGGAGGCCGAAATCTTATTGATAAAACAACTCGTTATGGGTTGAAGAGCAATTTACCAGATAATGCAAAGTTTACCTTAGAAAAACTGGCTTGTCTCAAAGATTTATCTGGGTTAGAAAAATTTAATCGTGTTTAAGGCATAAAAAATGGATTGGAAAACTGCTTCGTCATATTATGAAACTCGTTTGGATGACGCATTAAATGTTCTGCGATACGCAATTGATTTAGCTCGTCTTCCCCAAGCTGGAGTTCCAGCTCACCTGAAAGATACTTTATTAGAAGAAGAAAAACCCGCTCGTCGTCAGCTTGAACGTTTGAAGAAACGAGAATTTAGGATTGCTGTTGTTGGTTTGGAGAAGGCGGGAAAAAGTACATTTGTTAATGGGTGGTTAGATTGTGATTTATTACCTGCAAAAAAAGCTCGTTGTACATTTACAACCACACAAATTTATTCCGTTGAACAAGATTCTCAGCAGAGGCTAGAAGTTCAACCCAAAACAGAGGAACAATTCGATCAGCTTTTGAATGAACTAGAGTTAGAATCCCAAAGTAATTCTAAACATAGTGATGGAGCTAAACGAGATTTAGAGACAATCCGACAATATGAAGATACATTGAGACAAGTTCGTTACGAAGGTCGGCAAAATGTTCCATTTACTCGCCTGGAAGATATTCACCAACCTCTGAACAAATATGTTGCTGATGAGCAATATGCTCATGCGGTATTAGAAGCCAGACTATATACTAATAAGCTGGCACAAGCTGAAGGGGTTGTTTTCTATGATGTGCCTGGATTAGACTCAGGTTTAGCCAAGCATATAGATGAATCTAGAGAAATGCTCTCAGATTGTGATGCTGTAATTGTGGTGCAGCAATTTTCTAATATTCGGGGTGCAGAACTTCAAATTGTAGAGTTTACTGAGCAAGGTGATAAAAATGTCAAAGTAGCAGATAAACTTTTTGTTTTCTTGAGTCAGATCGATCGCTTTAAGACTCCAGAAGATTTGCAAGAACACCTTAAAGAAGCATCAGAAGATTGGTATCGACGAGCAAAGTTACCCCCGGAGCGAATTGTTCATGGTTCTGCTGGAGCTTATTTAGTTTTGAATGGTAGGGCAAATGAACAAACATCTAAAGCAGTTGGCGATTCAAAATCCATTTTAAGTCACTTGAAGTATTTGACTGCTATCGAAGATGAAGAAATCTTACCACAAAAAGCGACTGGTATTGAGGAAATTAAAGGGCGAATTAATGATTATATTAATAATGAGCGAGTTACAGTTTTAGAGAAACGTTGCAATGCTATTATTAAAACGATATTAACAACATCGAAAGAAATTTTTGAGGTCGTTAGTAAGCGTTATCCAGAAAATCCAGACGAAGCTAAACGACGAGAAGAAAATCAGCGTCGTATTGAATTTTCTGAGTGGTGGGAGAAAAAGTGGGCGGAGATTCAAGGAGATTTTACAAAATATTATAGTAAAAATATTCGTAAGCTGACTATAGATGAAGGGGTAGAATATTCTTCAGATATAGTCAAACAATTTCGCGCCCGGTATCTCCAAGATATTGATACAAAGATGAAAGAGTTGGAATCAAAGACCAGCAAACGAAAAGAAGAAATTTTTGAGCAAACAACTCGCAAGGAATTTGATCCAAAACGAACCGACTATGAATGGCGTGAAGAACTTGATGGCGATATTAGCACTCTTTTATTAGATATTGCTCATCAACTTGCCCTTGAAATCAAAGAGGAGGCTTTAAAGTTAGTCAAATATCTAACTACTTTACTTTGGGAAAGTCCAGAAGTGAAAGCACGACTGATTGGTAATACAGAACAATTTGTAGAAGTATTAAGTCATAGTTTGACTGCGTTATTTCTTCGCTTTGCACGTCCAGTAGCAGACTCTTTAATTCCTGGACCTTTAGATAGTGAAACTCGTAAGCGTATTGTCAAAAGACTGGGAGTAGATATAGAAATAGTTGATAATTATTATAGTGGGGAGGAGAAGGCTTTCAGCGTGCTAAAGCGATATGTAAATCGGGGTTCCAAGTTGCTCTATAATTCAAATATACGCTATGAAATACTAGGTGTTCGTGAAGTTTCTGAGGATGTGCCACAACCACCTAATAATTCCGCAGAAGAAGTAATCTTAGAAATTGAAACAGATATTAAAGCTCTTGGAACCTATTTACGGTCAGCTATTTTTGACGCAGCGGGTTTTGAGCAGTTTTGTCTACAAGAACTTGATGACCTGCGCGATCGCTTTATCCGATATGAAGCCGTTTGGCGAGGAGTTGCCCAGAATGAATGGTTAGAAGAAAATCCCTTACTTATGGCTGAAATACCCGATAATTTAAAGGCTTATGAAGTCAATTTAGAAGTTAGCGATCGCTTACGTCAGTTATCTACTGCTTTGAAAAACTTTGTCCTTTGAAGGAGTATATGTAACGGCTTGCAAATAAAAACGCTTCGGCCTGCAAACAAGGCAATTTTAAGCTCACATTAACTGTAGCTGCCAGTAATGTGGGTTTTTTTCAGAGCAGTAATAATCTGACTATTTGCTTGAGGAAATGTAAATTCCTCGATATTATCTAATATCACCCACTTAAACTCATCACATTCTATAGCTTTTGGTGTTCCCCGCAAATAGCGACAATGATAGACATGAAGTGTTACTTTTATTTCAGAATAACTATGTTCTATCGTAATTAAATGTTCTTCTACTGCAATCTCAATTCCTAACTCTTCTAAGATTTCTCTTTTAATACAATCTTCTATTGTTTCCCCTGCTTCTATTTTGCCACCTGGAAATTCCCATAAACCCCCAAACGCACCCCCAGGTCGTCGTTTATCAATTAAAATTTGTCCTGCTTCATTCCAGATGACAGCAACACCAATTAACTTATGAGGCAATATCATATTTCAATCTTTTCTATTTAAAACAAAAATCTCCTGGTTGATTAACCAAGAGGACGAGCGAGACTTAATTAATTAACCGTTGGTCAACCTTCATTATTACTGATTTGATTTCCTGGCAAGGATTTTTCAAAAGTCATTCTCTGTTCAGCATTTCTGAGAAAATAGCCACTGATCATTGCTGAAGCTAATAACTTGCCTAAATTTTCTCTACTGGTTGTTATACTGACATTAAACTGTTCTGAAGGCAGATTGCCTAAAAGTCCCACAATGTTTCTTTCCATCACTTGAAAAACTTCTTGAGAATTTGGTTTTGATAATTGAGAAACTGTGTCTGGACTCATAGATTGGACATATTCCCAGAGTAAATTATTTCCTTCTGAACTTTCTTCAAAAAACTCTCGCGTTTGATTTCTTCTATTTGTCACTTTACTAACTCCGTTTCAGAAACTTGATTTATATCGACAAGTCAAGTGTGGTTGATTAAATTAACCACATCATATATTGCGGTTGTTAATATCTTTACATCCTATAAACTAATGTAACAGCATAATTGTCACATCAGGGTAGGTATAACCGAACTTATAACTACAGGTATAGCAGAAGGCAGAAGGCAGAAGGCAGAGGGCAGAAGGCAGAAGGAAAAATCTTACCTGGTCTAAGTTTTATATTCTTGAGCTGTCCGCGCCCTTTTCTTAGACTGCTATATTGGTTGGGAGAAAATTCGATCTTTATTTTTATAAGCTCTATGAAAATGCAATTTTTTATTGTACATTTTGAACCCTTCAATGTCCATCGAACTCAAGTCCGATAGGAGCGGTGCGATAAAGTTCAGGTAAGGAAGAAGATCTAAAAGTAAAGAATAAGAATAAAGTAGATTTAAAAGTAAAAAATAAGAATAAATGTAGATATCCCAACTTTTGCACAAACAATACCAACGGACGTGATATTAGCGATAATTAGCGATAAATTGATTTAGAGTATGAAAACCCTCAAGCAGAGAAAAAGTATTTTATTTCCTCTGCCTTTTATTCTATATTATGTACAGGGTTAACAAGTGTTTTATCAAAATAATTGGATTTAAAACCAGACCTTTTAAGGCGAAATATTTTTGGAGCTTTGCTCAAATCCCCATTACCGAATAATTAATAGTCAAATAATTCTGGTTTAAAGCCTCCCCTTTTAAGGGGAAAAAAAATAATATTTCCTTATATTCAATCAAGAACGGTTTTAACTAGAGGTAATTATCCATTATCCATTATCAATTAATGAAAAAAATAACTTCTGACTTGTGACTTCTGACTTGTAAATTAGTTAAATTGTCCCGACGCTGCCCTTGAACGACAACGCGGGATTATTCGACCCGTAGAGGATTTACAGGTTATACAGAGGTGATGTCCTCCCTCTGTGTCCATTACTATTCCATTATCTGGCCCTCTCATACGGCGCTGAATCGAATATTATAGCAGGGGACTTTCCGCCAGAAAAGTTAACTAGCTAAATAATCATTCATATCTTGTTTTCTCTTACGAAGTTTACTAAGAGCTTCTCTTTCTATTTGTCTTACTCTTTCACGACTAATATTTAGGCGATCGCCAATTTTTGAGAGAGTCATACTTTGCCCATCCTCCAAGCCAAATCTTAAGGCCAAAACTTGCTTTTGTTGGGGAGTCAAGTCAGTCATAATTGATTCTAAATCAGTACGCATGGAAGATTGGAGAGCATAATCTTCTGGAGAAGCTCCCGTATCTTCAAGTAAGTCTCCCAACTCCGTATCTTGATTGTCCCCTACTCGTAGATCTAGTGAAAGAGGTAAGCGAGCGCGTTCCAAACATTCACGAATTTGTTTTGGAGTGAAACCTAGTTCTTCTGCTAGTTCATGGGTAGTGGCAGAACGTCCTAACTCTTGAGTTAGTTGGCGTTGGGCTTTTTTAATCTTATTCAGCTTTTCTGTAATGTGGATCGGCAAACGAATTGTACGACCTTTTTCTGCTATGGCCCTAGTTATGGCCTGGCGAATCCACCAATAAGCATAAGTGGAAAATCTATAACCCTTGGTAGGGTCAAACTTTTCTACCCCTCTCTGCATACCGATAGTGCCTTCCTGAATTAAGTCAAGCAAATCTACATTTCGTTTGATATACTTTTTAGCAACAGATACTACCAATCGTAGATTTGCCTCCACCATTTTTCGTTTGGCTCTTTCACCTTCGCGAATAATTCGCTGCAATTCATGACTCGATAAGTTTGTGGCCTCAGCCCACTCTGCTATTGTCGGTTTACGGCCTAAACTCTCAGCAAGGGTCTGATTTATTTCATGTAAAGCTGTAAAGCGTTGGACTTGTTTTCCATAAAGAATTTCTTCTTCGTGGGTTAATAAGGGTACACGGCCAATTTCTCTGAGGTAAGTGCGTACAGAATCGGTGTCTGAGGTTTTTGTCTTCATAACTCTTTTCCCGCTAGATATCTCTACTGGTAGGGTTTGAATTACCCTGCTTTGAGTTAGCAAGAAAAGCGGGCGGGTATTGTGCTTTCCTTGAATTTTTTTAAATAAATTTGTTTTATGGCCATTTATTAGTTAATTTGGCCGATAGAAATCCTAAGTTATGGATTTGAGATATGGTCAAAAAAATAAGCTATATTTTATCTTTTGACTCTAATTTGTAAGAATTTGTGGACAATAAAAGAAGTTTTACTATTTTTTGAGAATTTAGATTGTGTCTTAACTAAGGTTTAAGTACTTTAGTACAGAATCCAGATCGGATGGGACTAAAGTAGAGCCTTTTCGTTTCCTATATCTCTAAGATAATTACTATGGACTTTACACTACTCAATAGTATGTTAAGAATGTTAACATTTATTACGTATTATGGCTATACCTAAAGCATGGTTTTCCGGATGAGTAAGTTTAATTACCTAAATAAGTTGAATTAACTATAAGAGGTTACTCATAAATCCTTAAAAAAATTGCATCCTGTACAACAAAATCACAAAAACTTTGCAAAAATGCTTAACAAGGTCAAAAAAAGAGTATATAAAATATTTTTTTAACTTTTGACTTTTAATTTTAGACTTTTGACTGTCTTAAAGTGTGTCTTTAATTCTGTTTGCCTAGCATTTCCGCACCGAAAAGTTTCCTCAGAATTACGTACTTGTTTTTGGCTTCCGCGAAACGGTTGAGTGACTTAATATATGACTTATTGCCTTGGTATTATTACTGAATCTGGTATTGTAATGGCCTCTGACTCTCGTACTAATGCGGGAGTAGACTATATTTCCACTTACCTAAAGCTATTTGATTTTTCTGTGACTGGAGAGAGGGTTATCCTCATCAGCACTTCTGGAAATTTGTCAATTACTCAAGGAGTAATCACTGAACTAAAAAAAGACTTCAAGATTTCTGAGAATACTAATCTTCATACTATTCCTACCCTTTACGAAATTGCTCGCTACATTGGAGGTAAAATTCGAGAGATTCAAGAAAAAGACAGCTCTTGGCTACAAAAGGATCGAATTGACACAGGATGCAGTATTTTACTGGGGGGTCAAATTAAAGGACAAGACCCGGAATTATTTTTGATTTATTCTCAAGGGAATTGTATTTCTGCTACAAAAGAAACACCTTTTTTACAAATAGGTGAGACTAAGTATGGCAAACCAATTTTAGACCGTGCTTTAAGTTTTTCTACTTCTTTAGAAGCTGCTGCTAAATGTGCTTTAGTTTCTCTAGATTCGACAATGAAATCTAATCTTTCTGTGGGACCTCCGATTAATTTGGTGATGTATGAAAAGGATAGTTTTCAAATTCGGCATCGCCTGCAAATGCGTCTGGGCGATCCTTATTTAGCTAAAGTGCGAAAGTTATGGGAGGAGTCTATTAAGCAAGCTCTTGATGAGATGCCAGATTTAAACTGGTTACATGATTCTCAAGAATCTCAGGAAGATATTTTGATTGATTGAACAAAAGAAGGGAGTGGGGGAGTGGGGGAGTGAGGGAGCGGGGGAGTGGGGGAGTGGCTCACACGGATTATGGCACGGATACACGGATACGGAAGAGAGTGGGGGAGTGAGGGAGTAGGGACGTTGCATGCAACGTCCCTACAGAGAATTAATTAATGCGCTCCTAGCGTGATAATTATCACGCAAGGTGATTCTGTCTGTGTTAATTACTGAGCGATCGCGCAAGTAGAACAAAATTCTATCCCTCTAATGTAGCTTCACCGAAAAATTTTGGTAGTTACACCTCTTCTTTTAAAATGAATCTTAGACTAGAAAATTTTTTTCCAACTGTTCCCTATTTCCTGTTCCCTGTTCCCTGCTATACAATGTAACGGTTATTTTAGTTTTATTATAGAGTGTGATTGAACGTTTCTTCTTTTAAAATGAATCTTAGACTAGAAAATTTTTTTCCAACTGTTCCCTATTTCCTGTTCCCTGTTCCCTGCTATACAATGTAACGGTTGTTTTAGTTTTATTATAGAGTGTGATTGAACGTTACACCTTGCCCGAAATGGGTGAATTTTGGACTGAGAATGCCAAGCTAAAAACTTGGTTACAAGTAGAAATAGCTGTCTGTGAAGCTCAGGCAGAACTAGGTTATATACCTACTGAGGCTGTAGAAGAAATCAAGGCCAAGGCTAATTTTGACCCAAAGCGGGTTCTTGAAATTGAGGCAGAAGTCCGCCATGATGTGATTGCTTTCTTGACAAATGTGAATGAATATGTTGGTGATGTTGGGCGGTATATTCATTTAGGGTTGACAAGTTCTGATGTTTTGGATACTGCATTAGCATTACAGATGGTTGCGAGTCTGGATTTGTTATTATCATGTGTTGAAGAGTTGGGACAAGCAATTCGCTATCAGGCACAACAGCATCGGGAAACAGTAATGGTGGGTCGTTCCCATGGTATTCATGCGGAACCTATGACTTTTGGTTTTAAGTTGGCAGGATGGTTGGCAGAGGTTTGTCGGAACCGCCAGAGATTGGTAAAAATGCGGGATAATATTGCTGTGGGTAAGATTTCTGGAGCAGTGGGAACTTATGCAAATATTGACCCACGAGTTGAGGCGATCGCTTGCCAAAAACTGGGACTTCAACCGGATACTGCATCTACTCAAGTAATTTCACGCGATCGCCATGCTGAGTATGTGCAAACTTTAGCGTTGCTGACTGCTTCTATAGAACGTTTTGCGGTGGAAGTTCGTAACCTCCAACGTACGGATGTTTTAGAGGTTGAGGAATATTTTTCTAAGGGTCAAAAAGGCTCGAGTGCTATGCCTCACAAACGTAACCCCATTCGTTCGGAAAGGTTAACGGGAATGGCGAGAATTGTGCGGGGTCATGCTGTTGCCGCTTTGGAAAATGTTGCTCTCTGGCACGAACGGGATATTTCCCATAGTTCTGTTGAAAGAGTGATTTTGCCAGATTCTTGCATTTTAACTCATTTTATGCTCAAAGAAACTACTAATTTAGTCAAAAATTTGTTAGTTTACCCAGAAAACATGAAGCGAAATATGAATGTTTATGGAGGGGTAATTTTTAGTCAGCGAGTGCTTTTGGCTTTAGTAGAAAAAGGCATGATTCGAGAGGATGCTTATGAGATTGTTCAGTCTTGTGCCCATCAAGCTTGGAATCAACCTAATGGTAATTTTCAGGATTTGATTTGCAAGAATGAAGGAATTAAAAGTAAGTTATCTGAGGCAGAGATTGCAGCTTGTTTTGATCCGAAACATCATTTAAAACATTTGGATGATGTGTATCAAAGATTAGGTATTTGAAGTTTGATTTTGAGTATGTAGAGATTTTTTTTCCCTTGATAGTGACTTTTAAATGTTGAGCGTTCAAGAAAAAGACACCAAGAAAATACTTGGCTGTTTTGACAATTGAGGTTGAATTATTGAAGCTATAACTTACTTATTTATTCATGCCAAATTATAGCGTTGAATTTGGTTTAATTGTTTTTGAAACTGAATTGATCAGTAATTTCAATTAAGGATTTTGGTAGCTCCTAAACAGAAGTTTCTATAAGAAAAAATCTCAATTTGTAGTTCCGCTAACTGCACCCAATTAAAGTAAGACCGAGTTGAGCGGAACTATATCATTTGTTTTACATTATTGGCATGATTTAGAGAAAATTATTTTTGTACCTTGCCATCAGTCTTGTCAAAATCCCATAATAAACTCCTTAATTTTAATAATTTAATTTGGTTAATGGCGTAGGGTGCGTTACAATGCACCCCACAAATTTAAACGCTGCTTAGGCAAAATTAATTACGCATTGACATCCTCCCCGGCCTAAAGGCGCGGGGATTCCTACCGAGCCTTAGCTCCTCGGTGGGTTGACGTTTCACAGGCTGCTGCTACTTTTGCAGTAGTCTTACGCTTGCCTCCGCGTCCGTTTAATGTCTCGGACTGCCCGCCCGCGACTAATATAT
>NZ_JAAHGH010000038.1:0-12498 GCF_010672525.1 Okeania sp. SIO2B3
TGCTTTACGGTTTAATCCTGTTAATGCTCTGAGTAACCTATCTTGTTTTAAGGCTCGTTCAATATTTAGCATTCTTCTGGCCAATTTCTGCTTGAACCATTTTACCTTATTTCCCAACAACTCTAATTAATAATTAATAATTAGGGCCTGCTGATTACAGCGGTCGAAGGAAAGGGCGCGGACAGATCAAAAGCTTAAAACTCAGACAAAGCTAGATTTTTCCTTCTTTGGTAGATAACTAAACGCCTTCTTCCTTCTTCCTTCTTCCCTCTTCCTTCTTCCTTCCGCTATAAAAATTAATACTTCCGTTCCTGTGGCTCAAACATTGTAACTGCTACAGGTCGATAACCAATATCAATTCCTGCTAACGAATAATATGCCAAAGTATGCTTCAGAAAATTCTCATCATCCCGCTGGGTAAAATCTTCCCGACTGTGAGCGCCACGACTTTCCTGACGACTCAACGCCGAACTTAAAATTGTTTCCCCTACCACAATAATACTCCGCAACTCCAACGCCTCAATAACTTCCGTATTCCACAACTTACCCTGATCATCCAAATAAACCTCCTGATATTGCTCCTGCAACTGTTTCAATTTTTCCAACCCTTCTTGCATCACATTCTGAGAACGAAATACACCGCAATGCTTAGTCATCGTATCCTGAAACTGCTGCCGTAAAAAATCAATACGATATTCTCCCGAACGGTCCAACAACCCTTGAATTTGTTCTCGTGCCTCCTGAATATAAGGTTCTTCCTCAATATTCGGCAATTTGCGACCTTCTACAAAATCAGCGATCGCTGCCCCAGTCCGTCGCCCATAAACCACACATTCCAACAAAGAATTACTGCCCAAACGATTCGCCCCATGCACCGACACGCAAGCACACTCACCCGCAGCAAATAACCCATCCACCAAACTATCAGCACTAGCAAAAACTCTACCATCAGTATTAGTAGGAATGCCACCCATAGAATAATGAGCAGTGGGACGAACTGGCATCGGTTCGTTCACCGCATCAATACCTACAAGACGATGTGCTTCTTCCCAAGCAAACGGTACTCGACTCATAATTTTTTCCCGCCCCATGTGACTCAGATCGAGATAAACAAACGGACCTCCCGCAGTACCATCCATATTAATTCCGCGACCAGCACTAATTTCCAAAGTAATAGCACGGGAAGTAATATCGCGGGGTGCCAACTCCATGCGACTAGGAGCATAATTTGCCATAAAGCGATCGCCATCACTATTAATTAGATAAGCACCCTCACCGCGCACCGCTTCAGAAATCAAAACTCCTGCTGGATATAAACCTGTAGGATGAAACTGTACAAACTCCATATCTTGCAGAGGAAGGCCAATCATTGCTGCCATTGCCAAACCATCGCCAGTAGAAGCATAATCATTGGAAGTGGTATTAAATACTCGACCATAACCACCAGTGGCAAGCATCACTGCCTTTGCTCGCAGCACAACAATTTCACCATCTAGAATATGGTACATAACTACGCCCTTTGCCTGACCATCTTCGAGTATCAAGCGCATTACATACCATTCCTGATAAATATGCACCCCATAACGACGGAGGTTATTTACCAATTCATGTAAAATAGCGTGACCAGTTTTATCCGCAGCGTAACAAGTGCGGTTGTGGGAATGACCGCCGAAAGCACGTTGAGCAATGCGACCATCTGACAACCGGGAAAATAAGACCCCTAAATGTTCGAGGTCAATAATTACATCTGGTGCTTCTTTTGCCAAAATTTCTACTGCATCCTGGTCAGCTAGATAGTCGGAACCTTTGACTGTATCAAAAGCATGAGCTTTCCAACTATCTTCAGGATCTACATTCTGGAGAGAAGCTGCTATTCCACCTTGAGCTGCTACCGAGTGGGAACGAATGGGGTGAGTTTTGGCAACAACTGCCACATTCAAGCTAGGATTTTTGCGGGCTATTTCTACAGCAGCGCGACTGCCTGCTAGACCGCCACCTACTATTATTACGTCGTGTTCTAACATTAAGTAAATCTCTAATAGTTTTATCCTGTTATTATCTTATATCAATTTGATAACTGTTTGCTACAAATAGTTAGGCTATTTCTTAGGAGTCAGTCCTCAGTCCTCAGGAGTCAGAATGAATGGCTTCAATACCAGTTTTTAGGTCAGAAATTCTCTTTTTTTCTCAAAAGGACATCTTCTCTAAAGTCTTTATATTGAACTTATTATTCGTAACATTCTTTTTTTTAAATGGTATGATACTAAATTTTCTTTTAATTTGTAGCAATATTTTTTTATAGCAGTCGGAGGAAAGGTTACTATAGTTCGACAGCTTAAAACTCAGACAAAGCAATATTTTTCCTTCTTCTTTCTTCTGACTTCTGACTTTCTTTTTCCTTCTGACTTACTTCTTAACTTCTTAACTTCTTCTTTCTTTTTCCTTCTTAACTTCTTAACTTCTTCCTTATGACTTTCTTCTTCCTTCTTCCTTCTTCCTTCTGACTTTCTTTTTCCTTCTTCCTTCTTCCTTCTTCCTTCTTGCTTACTTCTTCCTTCTTCCTTCTGCTATAAACTAGCCTTAAATAAAAAACCCACCTGTGTAATTAAGCAGGCAGGTTTTTAACTTGTTAAATTCCTCAAATTAAATGAGGACTTTAGTTTTTGGTGTTGCTCAATTCAAAGTTAAAACATTTAGCCTGCAGAAGTTGCTGCTTGCTGACCAGACATTGAGGTTTGAGGCTCTTCTTCATCATTAGGCTCTACTGAAAAGACTTCAATATGGTTTAATAAGGTAGTTACAAAAGCAAAAAGTAGGAAGGGTAGAGACAAAACCACGATTAAAGCAATAGCCCCTAGAGCATAGACTTGGCTACTGCTAGTCCAAAGGGCGACTCCTCCAGCTATGCTCAAGAATACCACTATTAACCAAACAATAATTTGGCCATAAATGTCGCCGAAAGTGAGTGTGCATTGGATACGATATTTTTGGAGATTATTCATCATCTTTACCTCGTTACATTAACTCAAATTAATAAGTTAGACTAACTGTCAAACTAGAGTAATTTATAGGTTAGACCAACTGTCAAACCAGAGTAAAATTTATTACGATCAAAATCGTAATTGTTACAATACTTTACAGTTTTTCACTGTAAAATAATAGAGCTGTTACAAAAGTAACAATTAAATCTTTTTTACCTTTTTTTTATCTACATTTTTCTATTTCAAGCTATTCTTGATTTCTGGCAGAGGCATTACAAGTTAATGTGTGATTTGATACTGAAAAAATTCATCTATATTATCAATAGTTAATGTCTAATTTTACATAAAAAATGCAATCAAAAATTGAAATTGTAGAACAAAGTTTTGAGAAAATTAAACTTGATGCTAATGAATTTGCTGCCAGTTTCTACGAAAACTTATTTGCACAATATCCAGAAGTTAAACCACTGTTTGCTAATACTGATATGGAAACGCAACAGAAAAAATTGCTTAATGCTCTGATATTGGTGGTCGAAAATCTCCGGCATCCAGAAGTGCTAAAAGAAGTTGTACAAGCATTAGGCAGTCGGCACATTAATTATGGCACTCTCAAACAACATTATCCATTAGTAGGTAAAGCACTACTAAAAACATTAAAGCAGTATCTTGGGGAATATTGGACTCCAGAAGTAAAAGCAGCTTGGATATATGCTTATCGTGGGGTTGCAAAATTGATGTTGCAAGGTGCAAACTATCCACCGGAGAAGGAGCGATCGCCCACTGATGAGACTACAGAAACTGAAACCAAGACCCAGGAAAACCCCCACATCAAGAACACCGAAACCGAAGTTCAAGCTACACCAACCCCTACTTCACCAATAGAACTCATTGAAAGGAGCTTTGAAAAAATCAAACCCCGTGGAGCAGAATTTGCTACCAGTTTCTATGAAAATCTATTTGCAGCATATCCAGAGGCAAAACCATTATTTGCTAATACTGATATACAACAGCAAGAAAAAAAGTTGCTTAATTCCTTAGTGTTAGTAGTAGAAAGTCTCCGTCACCCAGAAGTTTTAGCACAAGTATTGCGCGCTCTTGGTGCCCGTCATATTAATTATGGAACTCTTCCGCAACATTATCCTCTAGTTGGGGAAGCATTGTTGAAGACTTTAGAACAGTATCTTCAGCAAGATTGGAATTTGGAAGTCAAGAATGCGTGGGTATTTGCTTACGAACAAATTGTGCAACTGATGTTTGAAGGTGCAGGGTATTCTCCAGAAACTTCAAACACAGAAGTTGAAACTACCTCGCCACCAAAAATAGAAATCAATCTAGAGAAAGCACCAGTATCAAAACCAAGCTCTAAGTTACAGGTAGAAGTCATCGAAAACAGCTTTGAAAAAATAAAATCCCGTGGAGCAGAATTTGCTGCCAGTTTCTATGAAAATTTATTTGCAGCATACCCAGAGGCAAAACCACTATTTGCTAATACCGATATGGAAAATCAACAAAAAAAGTTGCTTAATTCCTTAGTCTTAGTAGTGGAAAGTCTGCGAAACCCAGAAGCTTTAGCAGAAGTCTTACGCGCTCTTGGTGCCCGTCACGTTAATTATGGCACTCTCAAACAACATTATCCTTTAGTAGAAAAAACTATACTGAAAACTTTAAAACAGTATCTCCAGGAAGACTGGACTCCCGAAGTTAAGAAAGCTTGGGTATATGCACTCGGTCAGATTACTAGATTCATGTTTGAAGGAGCAGGTTATATAAAAACACCAACACCACCTCCCAAACAAGTAGAAGAAACAACGACAAAACCCACTTCTGAACAAGAAAAAAAATCTCTTTCTCCTCCCACAACTAGACAAAAAATAACAACTAAAACTAAGCAAAAAAAAGAACTGTCAGACAAAGAATATTCTACTGAGGAGGCAATAGCAAAACTCAAGAAATTACTTACACAAATTATTAATATTTTCTGGGAATTGCCAAAAATATATGTAGTAATTATCGCCGTCATTGTTGCAATTATAGTGGTGAATTTAGTCGGTGAAGATTCTATTTTTGCTAAAACATTAGCTTCTGCTGATACTATTAGTCTTATTGTTGCTATAATTCTGTTTGTTAAAGAAATCCCCGACCGAAAAAAAGAATTTCACTATCAAGCTTGGAGCGTAATAGATGCAGCTAAAGGCATCAAAGATAGTCAGGCTAGATTTATGGCAATTCAAGATTTGAATAAAGATAATGTTTCTCTGAGAACTCTACAAGCACCAGGTGCATATTTGGCAAGTATTGATTTGAAAAAAGCAAATCTCAATGAAGCAAATTTGAGTGAAGCTTGCCTAGATAATGCTAATCTTAAACAAGCAAATTTAAGTTATGCTAACCTGGCGAATGCTAAATTATCAAGCAGTAATTTAATTGATACAAATCTCAGTTTTAGTAACCTGAGTAATGCTAATTTGAGTAGTGCTAATTTGAGTAATGCTAATCTAGTTTGTGCTGACTTGAGTAATGCTAATATGAGCGGTGTTAATCTGAGTGGGGCGACTTTGAGTGGGGCAAAAATTATTGAAACTTATTTAGTTGGTGCGAATCTCAAGGATGCAAAAGTAAGTGTTGCTGAACTTTCTAATGCCTATTTAAAAGATGCAATTATGCCAGATGGTTCAAAGCATAAATAGGGTTTAGGGGTAGGAGACAACCCACCCCTAGCCCCTCCCAGGAGGGGAGGGGGAGACAGGAGACAACCCACCCCTAACCCCTCCCAGGAGGGGAGAAATGGGAATTATGCCAATGTGATAAATATTTGTTACAAATGGTAGGGACGTTGCATAGTCCGTAGGAAAGAAGGAAGAGGAAAGAAGGAAGAAGGGATAAATTTTGAAAAAAAAGGGAAAAACAATATAAATAACTATCTAAAATGAACTGGAATAGCTATTTTTAAGCATATTCGATCAAGGTCTACCTTTTTGTAGCATTCTTTTTTCAAATTGGTATTATAGAGGAGGTAGTCGGAAAAATTTTCCCAAGATTGTTCTGCCATAATCGTGCCAAAATACTAGCTTTATGCAGCTCTTACCGCCGAAAAGCTGGCACTTTTTTAGACTAAAAAATGCTAAAATTCAGCCAGACTAAAACTAACTAAAAATAGGCAGAAAATTTATGGAATCACAAAAGCACTTATTAGCAAAAAATATGGCTTTTCTCATGTTAGTTTCTCCTGATAGTAATTTGGCAAAATTATTAAAGTTTTGTTTGGCAACAAAAATTACTGGGGAAAATCCTGGTAAAGCTGCAGAAAATATGGCTCGTGAGCTGATGGAAAAACCATCTAGTTTGCCTTATTGGACTCAGGATGTGATGAGAATTGACAATAATTATAGTGCTGAAGAGTGGGAAGCTTTAGGTAAGATGGATTTAAAAGATACTGAGGAGTTTATGAATACTTTGTGGCAAGAATTAGAAAATTTAAATTTGTAGATCAAACTTATATTAATATGATTTAAGTTGTGAGATATTGGAGACTTTTAGGCAACAGCTCATCTGGCAACAGGCAACAGGGAAGAAGAAAAAAACGAATATATAAGAATAAGATAACTGCTATATTCTATACTTTAAAGGAACACTTCAATTCTCGCATCTGATTCCTAATTGCTATATATTAATTTGATATTAATTTGGGTGGTGGTGCATTGTAATGGTCGTGCATTGTACAAGGTACAACAGTGGGAGCAAAATGCTCCCGTGCCAGGTATTCCTCTTTGCTGTGTACCATTACTATGCAGGACTACTAATTAGGGTTTGCGTATGGAAAGCCTTTTTTCTGGGGTAGGAGACAGCTATACTGGAGACAACCCACCCCTAACCCCTCCCAGGAGGGTAGGAATGAGCGAGGAAGTAGGAGCTAAGTTTTGTCCCAAGATTGTTCTGTCCAACTATGCGCTTAAAATACGCTCCTCGCACGAGCGTTTTAAACGTGATACTAGGTACTTTTTAAAGACCCCAAAAAGGCACTTGTCTTTATATGTCAATGCTTTTAGATTTAATCAGCAAGCCCTAATTAATCTTCCAATTCCTTCATAATAGTTTCCACTTTTTCTTTACCTTCATAATTATTCTGTTTCTCAAACAATTTTAATGCTGTTTCAAAAGACTTTCTAGCTTCTCGAACGCGCTCTCGACGGTGAAGAGCTAACCCCATTTTATAATGAGCATCTGCATTATCCGGATTTTTCTTAATTACTTGCCGATACATAATTATGGCTTGTAAATAATCCTGACTTTCTAAAAGTATCTCTGCTGCAGCAAACCTAGCTTCTACTAAATCAGGATTAGCATAAGCAGCTCTTTGATAAAATTTCAAGGCAGCTTGGGGATTATTTTGTGCTTGATAAATTTCCGCAATTTGAAACTGAATCTCTCCATTTCGAGGTCCTAGACGAGAAGCTACTTCCAGAGCAGCTAAACCACCATTAATATCTCCAATAGATAATAAAGCAGTTCCTAACTTGATTTGCACTCCTGCATCTCTCGGTGATAATCTAACAGCTTCTCTAAGTGCTTCTAATGCTTCAGGAAAACGTTCCTGTTTCAGTAATGTTAAACCCATTGAAGCATAAGCTTCAGCATTATTAGAATTAGACCGAATTGCTACTTGATATGCAACTATCGCTTCATTGTATCTCTCTAGACGAAATAATGCAGCACCTAATCCTAAATGAGCATTAACGTTATTGCGGTCAAGTAAAGAAGCACGACGATAAGCTTCAACTGCGGCTTGATAGTTTTCTAACTTAGCCAAACTATATCCCAAACCATATTGAAAATCTGCTTTATGAGGCTCAATAGCGATCGCCTGTTGATAAAACTGACTTGCAGCTTGAAAATTTCCTTGGAGTGCCTCTAAATAGCCAATACCAGAATATATTTGTGCATTTTTTGGGTCTAAACGTGCTGCCTGTTGATATATGGCGATCGCTTTTTGGTATTTACCCGCATCCGCTAGCGTTCTTCCCTGGCGTAATAGTTTGTCTAAGTTGGAACTCACGGATTGATTTTGAGCCAATAATTTGACCCCACAGCCAGAAAAAGTATAGGTATTTATTCTAGATGTTTCTTGACAAGTAACCCCATAGGCAATGGAAGGAACAGTGGCTGTTATTGTGGCCACCACTAAACTACTAAATATTGATACTGTTTTTTTGTACACGGCCAGTCTGAAATATTAAGTGTTCATAGAAATTATTAATCTTGACATCCTCCCCCGTTAAATCTAAAGATGATCATGGGAGATTTTCAAACCTAAATCGTTGAGGTTTACTGCTTAAGTAGCACTTATCTAGATTGTTTCCAACCCCCGACAGTACGCCTACACAGTCAATTTATGCTACGATCTGCAAAGGCTGCATTATATCATAATTCTATCTGCTAATCAAATCAAACCTCTTGCTGAGAAACTCTTCCAACTGGCAGCTTATTGTGGGGCAATGAATCGTCAATATGGCCTTAGGCTCAACAATGGTTTGCTGATCGTCGCCACTCCTCAAGAGTCGATAAGTGATGCCACGTTCCCCCAACAATACTTGGTTTCAACCTAATGAAGTGATGAAATATTGGTACCAGTGGCAACAACAAGTGGCCTATTTTTGGCAATTACAGAATGTAGTATAACTTGCAAATTCTGTAGTCTTTGTTAACCTGGTTTTAAGGGTATAACTACTTCGGAAGAAAAATCTATTAATCCTCCTGCCTAGTCAAGGATAAAACAGTGTATTTATTCTATGTGGTTTTACCGGGATTTATTTCTCAACCCACTGAAAACTTACCTAGAACATTTTCTGGAATAGCTACATAAAAGCTTTTAGTAAGTAAGCTGTTCCATATCTCTTTTTTGTGCTGAACTATTAGTCTATTTCTAGACATCAATTCAATTAAACTATGCTTAATTTTTTGCTTGTGATTTACCTAGTAACTTTACTCAATGAGGACAATGAACATGAATCACCAACTCAGTCTAGTGCTTCAAAATGACAAAAATATTCAACAATTAGGTTGTATTAGCGCTGTACATAATCCTAAAGATACTAATCATTTGGAACGCCGACAACAACAACGTGCTATTAGTTTGCCTATGATGAAAGTTGCCATAATTTATGGTAATAGACAATTTAGTTATGGGGCAGTCACTTATACTTTGACTGATAAGAATTTATGCAGAACTCCTTATAAAAGGTTTATAGATGTGCTGCGAGGATTGAGAGTTGTCTGTGTCCAGGGATTTTCAGAGCCTAAAATTATGACTGCTTATTGGCATAATAAAACGAAGAGAAAAGTTCATAGATAGATGTTGATATATTGCTAATTTATGAGCTTAAAAAGTTTACATTCATTCAGCAAGCTTACCTTACTCAACCCAACTTAACTACTATTCTCTGTAGGCTAAAATGTTGGGTGAGAAAATTATTCATAGCAGAAGGAAGAAGAAGGAAGAAGGAAGAAGGAAGAAGAAGAAGAAGGAAGAAGGAAGAAGGAAGAAGGAATAAGGAAAAATATTACGTTATTTACTCCTTATTATATCAAATCCGGTTAATTACACATAGAATCCGGTTATATAATATCTGTTTATAATTCTATAATTATTTCAATATAGCGCTACGTATTAAGGTTAGGGCATAAATAGAAGCTGTTTGCGCAGCATTCCGTAGGAAAACCCTTTTATATTCCCCTGTCGCCTATTGCCTGTTGCCTGTTGCCTGTTGCCTGTTGCCTTGCGCGTAGCGCTATACTAGACATCTCGGCAAAAGAGGGAGTAGGGACGTTCCATACAACTTTACAAATTACAGGAACTGTCCAATAGTTAAAAGTCTTATATTATCGGCAATTTATTCCCCTCCTGGGAGGGGGAGGGGCGAGGGGTGGGTTGCCTATTGCCTTCCGGAGCTGTTGCCTGCGCGCAGCGCTTTACAGGAACTGTCCAATAGCTAAAAGTCTTATATTTAGGACTTACGCATATACGCTATATATAGCGCTAAAAACTGTTGTCCAATAGTACTTGGACTCTATAAATAGTGCCTTTGCGTAAGTCCTGATATTATTCCAACGCAGATGCTGCGCAAACGGCAATTTATTCCCCTCCTAGGAGGGGGAGGGGCGAGGGGTGGGTTGCCTATTGCCTTCCGGAGCTGTTGCCTGTGCGCAGCGCTTTACAGGAACTGTCCAATAGCTAAAAGTCTTATATTTAGGACTTAGGCATATACGCTATATATAGCGCTAAAAACTGTTGTCCAATAGTACTTGGACTCTATAAATAGTGCCTTTGCGTAAGTCCTGATATTATTCCAACAGAGATGCTGCGCAAACGGCAATTTATTCCCCTCCTGGGAGGGGGAGGGGTGGGTTGCCTGTTGCCTTCCGGAGCTGTTGCCTGTTGCCTGCGCGCAGCGCTTTACAGGAACTGTCCAATAGCTAAAAGTCTTATATTTAGGACTTACGCATATACGCTATATATAGCGCTAAAAACTGTTGTCCAATAGTACTTGGACTCTATAAATAGTGCCTTTGCGTAAGTCCTGATATTATTCCAACGCAGATGCTGCGCAAACGGCAATTTCCTCCTGGGAGGGGGAGGGGCGAGGGGTGGGTTGCCTGTTGCCTGTTGCCTTCCGGAGCTGTTGCCTGCGCGTAGCGCTATACTATTCAAACTTCACAAATATTTCTACGGTTTCATTTGGAGTTAGACCTGTATATTGAGCGCGGATAGTAGTATTTGATTTAACAGTAAAAAAATTTGTAATACTCCCTAAAGAAAGTAGATCCCCTTTTTTTAATTGTTTACCTTCTGCTTGTAAAGAATTTTTAATCCAGAGAACAACATTTAGCGGATTACCTAATAAAGAACTGCTATTTCCTGATACTAATACTTTACCAGTTTCATCTAAAATTTCTAGGTTTAGATTCTTTAAACGATTTTCCCATTCATCAGTATCGGCTAAAGGAATAGGATTACCTAAAATTCCCGTTCTTGCCCCAACATTAATAGCTAAAAGAGCAGGTGCATCTAATTTTAAATCTTGACTATAAACTAAATCTGCTAATTCAATAAATGGTATTACTGCATCAAGATATTTTAAAGTTTCTCTGGGAGTTTTAGCATTATTAATTTCTGCACTTCCAACTCTAACAATTAAATCACCTTCCCCTATAGGACGACTGCCAAATTTAGCTGGAATTACAGCACCACTTTCGAGGAACATTTTGTCGAGTAAAGCACCTCGCAAAGGCTGAGAAACATTAAAACGTTGTTGAGCATTTGGATTAGTTAATGCTGCTTTGTAGCCAACTATTTGACCTAAGTTTTTACTAATTTCTGTTATAAATTGCTTTTGAATTTGTTTTGCTTGAGGAATAGTTAGAGTTGTTGCAGTGTCAACAGGAGTTTTGTTGAGATAATTTTCTACCAGATTTTTGACTAACTGAGAATTACTATTTTGAGTAACTATAGATGTAGAATTTTTGTCGGAAGTTTCTGTTTCTGGTGGGATTTTTGATGTTTCAAAAGTACAGGCTGAAAATAAAGATATTAAGAGTAAAATAAGATACTTAGATATGTGCATAATTTTTAGTTTTTAATAAGGTTTTGTCAGTCTTTCTCCCATTTAGAGCAGTCAGGAGGATTTTTAGGATCGGAATCTTTATCTTGTTCAATTTCCTTTATTCTTTCTTGGTTGGCTTGTTTGTCTATAGGAATGAATTTGTCTCCAGATACTGTATTCTCTTCAACTATTGTACTGTTTACATAAATTGCTTCTTTCCAATTGCAAGCTAATTTTATTTGTGCATTACTGAGATTTTTTGCACTAAAAAGGTAAGCTTGACTGAGGTTAGCTCCACCGAGGTTAGCTTGACTGAGGTTAGCTTGACTGAGGTTAGCTTGACTGAGGTTAGCTTGACGGAGTTTAGCTTGACGGAGGTTAGCTTGACTGAGGTTAGCTTGACTGAGGTTAGCTCTAAAAAGCTTGGCTTGACTGAGGTCAGCTCTAATGAGGTCAGCTTCACTGAGGTTAGCTTGACTGAGGTTAGCTCTAAAAAGCTTGGCTTGACTGAGGTTAGCTCTAATGAGGTAAGCTTCACTGAGTTTAGCTCTAAAAAGCTTGGCTTGACTGAGGTCAGCAAAACTGAGGTCAGCAAAACTGAGGTTAGCTCCACTGAGGTTAGCTACACTGAGGTTAGCCACAAAGAGATCAGCTCTACTGAAGTTAGCTTCACTGAGGTCAGCTTCACTGAAGTCAGCTCTACTGAAGTTAGCTTCACTGAGGTTAGCTTTACTCAGGTTAGTTTCATTAAGTTGTAGACCAGATAACGAAAATCCATCTTTATGTAATCGTCCTACTGCTGTTTTCACAACCCCAGATTTATCGCCTTTACCATCATTAATAACACTCCAGGTAGAAAAAAGTTTTTCTTCTTTTCGTTCTTCAAACTCCGTTAACCAGGTTACTAAACTAACAATAAG
>NZ_JAAHGH010000038.1:12598-64187 GCF_010672525.1 Okeania sp. SIO2B3
CTACTGCTGTTTTCACAACCCCAGATTTATCGCCTTTACCATCATTAATAACACTCCAGGTAGAAAAAAGTTTTTCTTCTTTTCGTTCTTCAAACTCCGTTAACCAGGTTACTAAACTAACAATAAGAGCAATATTAGCAAGCAAACCAATAATTTCTAAAGTTGCTGAATTTCTTAACAGATATTCTATATCTTCTAAAAACTTTTCAATAGGAGTTGTTTCCCACCAATCTGCAATACGTCTGAGGAATCTGGTTTGTTTTTCAGGAGTTTTTTTGTTAGGATATTGAATGTTTGGAGGAAAATAAAAACCTTTTTGTCTGAGATTTTCTATTCTTTCCTCTAATTTTTTGTTCTTTGATTTTTGTTTTATATTCTTTATCATTGTCTTTATCTTTCCACTTTAATAGTAAACCGATATATCTAAAAATATTGCAATAAGCGTAGGTTGGGTTGAGGAATCGAAACCCAACAATGGTCTAATACGGTTCAGATAATACCGTGTCCGGATAATTAGTGAGCAAAAAACCTTTTCCCTTCTAACTTTTTCTTTCCTTCTGCCTTACCTCTTCCAAAGTGTAAGTATTCAATCGGACATGATATAAGACCAAAACCTATAAACTATCGAACAATTATTAGTAGCTCTTGAGATTATAAAACTGCAAAAAAAAATCCTTAACTCAATTGTATTGAACAATGAGGTTAGCGTCATGGAGATTAGTTTTATTAAGTTCTAGACCAGATAAAGAAAATCCATCTTTATGTAATCGTTCTACTGCTGTTTTCACAACCCCAGATTTATCGCCTTTACCATCATTAATAACACTCCAGGTAGAAAAAAGTTTTTCTTCTTTTCGTTCTTCAAACTCCGTTAACCAGGTTACTAAACTAACAATAAGAGCAATATTAGCAAGCAAACCAATAATTTCTAAAGTTGCTGAATTTCTTAACAGATATTCTATATCTTCTAAAAACTTTTCAATAGGAGTTGTTTCCCACCAATCTGCAATACGTCTGATTAATCTGGTTTCTTTTTCAGGAGTTTTTTTGTTAGGATATTGAATGTTTGGAGGAAAATAAAAACCTTGTTGTCTCAGCTTTTCTATTCTTTCCTCTAATTTTTTGTTCCTTGATTTTTGTTTTCTATTCTTTATCATTATCTCGATCGCTGATATACTAATCCTAAATGATTTGTGAAAATTTGCGCTTAGGTTTGGAGACCAAACCCCAACAATAAAATATTACAACCTATTTAGTCCAGTAGGGTGCGTTACGGCTAGCGCCTAACGCACCACTATTAATTCAAAAATCATCTTCAGAAATTGATTACCAGGTAATCTGTGGGGTAGGTTAGCGAATAATTAATAATTAATAATTAATAATTAATAATTAAGTTGATAATTATTCATTCAACAATTCAAGCCTTCAAGCCTTCCCTTTTAAGGGTATAAAATCAAAAAAAATCCTTTTAGTCAATACTATCCATTTTAAGAAGAGGTAATTATTAATTGTTAATGGCTTTGTTGCTGAAGCTTCCTTGAAAAACGGTGCGTTACGCTTCTCTAACGCACCCTACTGGACTAAAGTGCTGACCGTTTCTTTACAACCGACAAGACTTACGTTCGCGGGTTTCTTCCACATTTTGCCAACCATAAGAAAAATGACTAATAGAATTAATCTGAGGAGTTGCTCTTCTAATAGCTTGCATTTGGATCTCTAAGGAAGGGCGACCAGTAAAAGGTTGTCCCCAAACTCCAGCGATCGCTGGAATAACTGCTACCCCATTTGGTGCCATACTTACTACTCTCTGCACTTTTGAAACAATACAACTGGGGTTGCGATCGCCACAAATTCCATAAGACATGGGATGCCATTCCATTGAAGAGGGAAATTGGTCCCAAGGTTGGAGTCGAGAGTCGAACCCATTATCCCGTACTCTTTTGTTACCACCAGGAAAAAATACAGCACCAGCAGAAAGACCTTTTTGTTTCACTGGTTTAGTCGCCACCTTGAGAAAATCAAGTATTCCTTGAGCTGCGTGAGCAACACTCAATTCCCAAACTTGTCGTCCCGAACCTCCTTTCGGTAGTCTACCAGTAGCAGATGCAGTAGTCGCAGGTGAAAAGAAATTTTGCCATTTAGGAGTTTCCCTGTAAGAAACCGCAGAAATATCTCCAGAAGTTACATATCCTTTGTCTAAAAATCTTGTGAGTAATTCCTTTCCTGCTTCATTTTTCGCACGTTGCAATAGAGCTTTCTTAGAAGCTTCACCATAAACCCATAAATCTTTTACTTGATCCGCTACAGAGTCTGGTCCTACTCCACGCAAATAACGAACGTAGTCGAATAAAACACCTTGAGGTCGGCGTTTGAGTACCTCATTAATCATAACTGCATAATCTTGACGTGCTTCTGGACTGTACGGATCAATGAATGTATGAAAAGCATGACTTGCACCTAACTGGTTGTGCAAACTAGCATTATCTGGAATCACATCAAGGGTTGTTTGACCTTTACCGTTGCGAGCTAAAGCTTGTTGACGGTTGGGTAGTTGAGAGTAAGTATAGCCAAAGTTGATGGTAAATACCCAAGCATAAGCTCGCAAACCACGATCGCCTGCTTTTTTGAGACTCTCAGCTAATAGATCGACATTTTCATAACCAGGGACGCGCAGTACAGACGGCCAAACTGTGGGGTTATTTGCTGCGGGAAGAAGCACTTGTCCATCATAAAAAGCTTCTATATAAACTTGATTGTAGCCTTTATTAACTACATGGTCGAGTATTCTGTCAATTTCTCCTGGTCTAGCATCACAAGGATATAGTCGCAACCAGATGCCTTGAGTTCTTGGCCAGTTTCTCAGGCGACAGTTGTTTACTTCTCTACCCTGTTGAATTAAGATATCTTGATATTGTTTTTCTGCTTCTTTGTTTCCTGCTAAGACTGCTTGACGTAAGTTTTCTTTTGTAGCGATCGCTTCTGGTGACAAACGACAATAATTATCTGTTTGTGCTTGAGCTGGTTGCTGATACGAAAATAATGGATTTGCTATTAGGCAAAATAAAGTACCTAATAGAGTATTATATAAGGTTTTTTTTGTTTTAATTTTTGTCAGTGAAGTATAAGTTGTGTTCATAAGAGTAATTAAATTTATTTCCTCATATAAATAAACAGAATAACACCTAATTGTTGATTAGTTATTCGGTTAATAGCTAGTCTTTCAGTATAGTTGAAAAATCAATTGTATAGCACTATGTGGTAGGGAATAGTGGCTCTGGGAATAGCAAGGTTTTTTCCTACGGAAACACTCCATGAACAGGATTGAAAAATGTCTTAACCAATGCCTATTTTGACTCAAATTTATTGTCTTCACCTATAGCAATGTGCGCTGGCATATTTACAAATTACAATAACTGTCCAATAGCTAAAAGCCTTATATTATAGCAATTCTCATACTGGTGAGATACAAAATT
Source organism: Okeania sp. SIO2B3 (assembly GCF_010672525.1). Taxonomy (GTDB): domain Bacteria; phylum Cyanobacteriota; class Cyanobacteriia; order Cyanobacteriales; family Microcoleaceae; genus Okeania. Next base: position 16,072 of record NZ_JAAHGH010000038.1, read on the forward strand.
CGTTTTTTTAGGCAACAGCTCATCTGGCAACAGGCAACAGGGAATAGGGAATAGGGAATAGGAATAAAAAAGATTACTGTACCTCACTAGCTTGGGAAATGCTATATCGGTTTTTTATTCCCCCTTCCGGAGCTGTTGCCTCACAGGAGTGCGCATTCCCTCTCTTGGTCAGCGTTCCCTTGGGACTGGCGTCGTCGCGGGGTCTGACCGCAAGCGAGCTGGCGTCGTCGCGGGGTCGCACCGCTGTTGCCAGATGAGCTGTTGCCTGCGCACAGCGCTATATTTACGTAGTCCAATAGCTCTTAAATCTTCAAATTGACAAAAAAAATTCGGATTATTGTTACCCGAATTTGTACAGTTACTCAAAAAAAACTGAGGAATTGCTTATTTTTTCACCTTGCTTTGTAGGAAAAATTACAGAATATTGAAGGTAAATGAGGTACACATAAGAATATTCAATAATTTTGAATTACCTCTTCTTATAAATAAAAGGATTGGATAAAAAGATTTTTTTCTTTTAGTCAATCCTATCCGTTTTCATAGGAATTCTGAAAAGTTTTTTGATACTGAATTTTGCCCCCCGAGCAAGCCAACTTTGGGGGGAACAAGAGTAAATTTGCTTCTAAAAGTACCCCTTTATTAATCTCCCTCCCGTCCCCCGCAGGATCGGGGGAAGCCAGATGTTGCTTCGCTTTTTGTTGAACGGGGGATGCGCGGGGGCTTTGATGTAGCAAATGGGACTTCTCAGACAACCTCTCAAAGAGAGGTATTATTAATTATTAATTATTAATTATTAATTATTAATTATTAAACTCCCCGTTTTAAAGCAAGTTCTACTTGTCTAAATTCTTGATTTAAACGTTTCTTCAATTTTTCAGGCACAGGACGATTTGGATAAGAACTATAATGACCTGCTAGAGAATTAAGAGCAGTTCTCATAGTGGTAAAAGAAGGTAAAGTCGATACAGAATTATCACGTCGGTAGCGAGAAGCATAGTCATTAAGTGTTTGACGTGCTAGTGCTTGAGCTTCTGCTTTACCTTCTGTATTTTCTGGTAACTCAATAGCTGTTTTTAAGGTATTTATTAAAGCTAATGTGTCTTCTTGATAATTTCCACTTAAAGTTGCGGGATTATTAGAACAACCCATCAAACCTATTACACAAACTAAAACTAAGGCTAGTACACGAGAAATAAAACGTTTCATAGAACTTTATTTGCTATGGTAGCTAATTTTTTATTGATTATTTCATAGTATAGTCTAGCTCAATTTGACATTTTAGTATAGTTAAATATCAAAAAAATATTCTATTACTACAATTTTTTATTTTTGTCAAATGTTAATTGTTTGACAACGATCAAATAATCAAAAATCCAAGAAATAACTAATTTGTCCCGATCGCACCGAAAGAATTTGAGTATCTTGTAACCACTGACCATCAAAACACCCTAAATGAGTAGTTGTAATCAAAGTTTGAAAACGGTCAGTAATTGCTTCTAACAATTGATTTTGTCGATGCAAGTCTAACTCTGCCAACACATCATCCAATAACAACAACGGTGGTTCCTCTACTACCTGCTCAATAAGTTGCAACTCCGCCAACTTTAACGCTAACACCAAAGTGCGCTGCTGTCCTTGAGAAGCATATTGTCGTGCTGGAGTATCATTAATAGTAAAAGCTACATCATCTCGATGAGGACCTACTACTGTAGTACCTTGATATTGTTCGGCGATCGCCCGTACCTTGATTTTTTCTAAAAAAGCTTGACGCACCCCATCCAAACTATCTTGAATAATCAATTCCTTACTATCAACCATCACATTCGCCAAATATTCCATCCGCAAAACTTCCATATTTCCAGCGATCGCCCGGTGCCACTCACTCGCTAACGGTGCTAACCTCTGTAAAACACGCTGTCTTCGGCGAATTACCCGCGCTCCAGTAGTTGCCAACTGAGCATCCCACAAAGCTAACTCCTGAGTAGAAATAGAATTTATGGAACCAGTAGTTTCTGCTGCCATTTTCTGTTGGCGAATTTGCTTTAATAAAGCATTCCGTTGGCGCAAAACTTGATTGTACTGTTGCAGAATGTGAGCATAAACAGGTTCGAGTTGTACCAATAGTCGGTCTAACCAGTGACGGCGTACTTCAGGTCCACCCCTGACTAAATCTAAATCTAGACTGGAAAACTGAACCACATTTAGAATGCTTAAAAAGTCTAAATGGCGACGTAAAGTTTCACCATTAACTGCCACAGTGCGTCTACCTTGACTCCGTACAGTTAAAGTCAGCTCAATATTGCCAACTTGTCTTTCTAAGTTAGCTTGTATTTGTCCCGCTGGTTTGCCATCTAGGATTAAATCGCGATCGCGACTAACCCGATGAGATTTGAGAGTGGAAAGTAACTCTACTGACTCCAGTAGATTAGATTTACCTTGGGCGTTATCTCCCACTAAAATTGTTTTGGCAGCATCAAAATTAACTTTCTGGTCTAGATAGTTCCGAAACTGTCGTAAATGTAAATGTCTAAGGTACATATTAAAAAGCGTTTCCGTTCCGGAATGCTCCGCAAACAGCATTCAGCCTTCAGCATTCAGCTTTTGAGATGGGGGTATCATCCCAAGCTTTTATATCAAATTTGGTTGAATACTTATTATATAGTTGAGAGTAGGGAAGTGGGGGAGCGGGGGAGTAGGGGAGATGAAATAGACATCTCCATCAAAAGAGAGAACAGGGAACACCGGATATAGAAGGAGAAACAATTAATAATTTATGGATAATAATTGATTTTATTTTTGATTTTTACCAGATGTCTATTTCTGCCTAAACCATTCAAAATAAACTAAGACGTTATAGTAATATGTTTACAGGCATAACTATAACGTCTTAGTTTCAAAAAATAAAACACCTATTATTAAGTATACTAGAGTTATTGCTGAAATAGACTGAGTAATCATTTGAATTCTTTTTTGTTACTAAAAAAAGCTATAAGTCTTACACAAAAGCGGTGTCTACCATTGATTGGGTATTGGTCGAGCGGAGCAGTTTCTTTTAGTATCTCCATCCACTTCTTCCTTCTTCCTATCTTCCTTCTTCCTTCTTCCTTCTTATAATTCTATGAAAATAATATTCTTTGGCACACCCCAATTTGCTGTTCCTACTCTGGAAAAATTATTAACTCGCCCAGAAATTGAAGTTGTGGCAGTTGTCACTCAACCTGATAAGCGACGGGGACGTGGTAATAAACTCATCCCATCTCCAGTTAAGTCATTAGCAGTTTCTCACAATATCCCTGTTTGGCAACCCCGTCGAGTTAAAAAACATACTGAAACTCTCAATTTATTACGACAAGCACAAGTAGATGTATTTGTGGTAGTTGCTTATGGACAGATTTTGTCTGCGGAAATTTTAGATATGCCGAAGTTGGGTTGTGTAAATGTTCATGGTTCGATTTTGCCCAAGTATCGCGGTGCTGCTCCTATTCAGTGGTCTATTTATCATGGTGAGAAGGAAACAGGTAATACCACGATGTTGATGGATGTGGGGATGGATACGGGTCCAATGTTGTTGAAGAGTATTATTCCTATTGGTTTATTGGATAATGCTGCATCTGTGGCGGAAGTTTTGGCAAAAGATGGGGCTAATTTATTATGGGAAACTTTGTTGAAGTTGGAGAAAGGGGATATTGAACCTATTGCTCAAGATGATTCTTTGGCAACTTACGCTCCGCTGATTCAAAATTCTGATTATCAAATTGACTGGTCAAGGAGTGCTTTGGAAATTCACAACCAAGTAAGGGGGTTTTTTCCTAACTGTGTTACCAGTTTTCGGGGTCAGTCTTTGAAGGTAATGGCAACTGTTCCAGTAGGTGCTGAATATTGGTCGGAGTTGCCACCTGAGTTACAGAAGTTAGAGAAGGTGTGGTCTTCTGAGTCTGAGGTTTCTGGGAGTGTGGGGGAAGTAGTGAAAGTTATTAAGGGTTTGGGACCAGTGCTGCAAACTGGCGCTGGTTGGTTGTTATTGTGGCAGGTCCAGTTGTCAGGAAAGAAGGCGGTTTCTGGTTGGGATTTTGCTAATGGTACTCGTTTGGCCACAGGGGAGATTATTGGCAGTTAGAATGGGCCATTTAAGTTATCAGTTAACAGTACATCCTACTAAAGTAGGATGCAAAAAAATACTTAATTTTCTTTTTTTATCCCCTTGAAAGGGGAGGCTTGATATATAATCCGGTTATAAAGTAATTGTAAAATTACTTCCTCAGAATTACAGATGTTCTGCTTGAATACGAATTTAAAAATTTAATAGTTCAAATCCTTTCTTGACTTCGCGCCTCCTGACTCCTGAGGACTGACTTCTTAGCAATACGATAACTAATTACCCGGTTTCTATATGAGACCTGATGTTCTGGTAATTGGCCGTTAAACTTATCAATTTAAATTATCTTTTCTTTTGCGAGTTTAATACCCCAGCGTCAATGGGGGTGCTTAAAATTTTTTTGGGTCTGGACCCCATAAGCAATTTTCCCTTCTGCCTTCTGCCTTCTGCCTTCTTCAAAGTTTAGTTTCAACTGAAAAAACGAATAGGAATTAATTTAGACTATGTTGAAAGTTTTACAAGTATTAGACTCTCCAAGCATCAATTTCCTACTCTTGATTAAAAATGAGTTAAGTAATTTTCTCGGAGATTTACTAATTTGGACTATTTTAGCCTTTATTTTATATATAGTGGTCTTCTATGGGACTAGGTCTTTATTTCGGAGGTTAAATAATGAAATAGGAATTTTAACTCTAAACATTCTACAAACTCCTCTGCCGATAATTTTTATCCTGATTTTTCTTAAAATAGCAATTTCTAATTTAGAATCTTTAGAATATTTAGCTATTATTCAACGATTATTAACTGCCGCAATTATTCTCATCAGTACTTATTTAGTAAGTGCATTATTTACTCAGGTAGTTTCTTACTACCTCAGTCAATACGCAGAAAAAACAGAGGCAGAGTGGGATGATGTATTAGTTCCTATCGTTAAGAATACTCTACCAATCATTATATTCTTGATAGGAAGCTTTTTATTTCTACAAACATTAGGAATAGATTTAACTGGATTATGGGTAGGATTTGGCGGTGTGACATTTGTACTAGGTTTTGCATTGAAAGATATTTTATCTAACTTTTTTAGTGGTTTGGTATTATTGATAGATACCCCATTTCAATTTGGTGATGTTGTTGCTTTAAAGGATGGCTCGACCGCTGTAATTAAATCTGTAGGAATTAGGTTGACAACTTTATATTTGATTGAAAGTCATTGCGATCTATTTCTTCCTAACGCTGCTTTAGAAAGTGAAAAACTGATTAATTTTAGTCGTCCGAATCCAAATTATTACTATACAATTACTCTCCCCATCAGAGGTGACTGCGACCCAAATCAAGCTATTAAAATTATTGAAGAAGTTGTGTTGAGTCATCCAGATACTTTAGGAGACTTAGATAAAAAGTTGGTGGCTATAGAAAATTTTTACAGGGTGAGCGATCGATTGTTAGATGCACAAGATAATCTTTTATCAAAGAAAGAATTTGGTCATAAGCGTCTCATAGCAGAGCAAAAATTAAAAATTAAGCTCGCAGAAATCAAACAAGCAATGAAAGATTTGATTAGCAAAATTCAGTTTCTAGAAAAGGAAGGACTTGATGGAGGAGAAATTAGAGAAATTCAGGGTTACTATTTAGATATACTTATAAAAGTAGGCTTCAAAGTCATCTCAGAAAAACCAAGAGGGAAAAAATTATTATATTTGAAAGAATCAGAAAATATGGATGAAGATACTCTGATTAGTTTGCTAAGAAGTTGGTACGAAAATTGGCAGGAAGATCCAGATATAATTGAGGAAGATAATGAAGTTTTAAAAGTTGAGTTTGACAGAAAAATTGCTTTTTTAAAGATGAGAATGGATAAATTCTTACAGCAAATTGTTAATGCTAATAATAGTTTCTTAGAAACTAAGTTGGATGACTATGGTGAAGAGTTATGGAAATGGATGGAGGATAGATTTCAAATTTATGCTGCTTGGCAACATCCCAAAATTTGGATGAATAATGTGACAATAGGACGCAGTGGAGAAGGGACTATAGATTTGGCTGTAAAGTTTTTTATTGATAATGTGAAATTGGAACAATGTCAGCGTGGCAACCGCATCCGCAGTGAAGTTCATGGAGAAATTGTTAGGCGACTAAGACAGGCTTATTTTTACAGATAAAGCACACAATGGCAAAGAAATTATGAGGGTTTGCTCTTTCTTGAGAAAATCCTTTTCATCTCTTCTATACTAGCGTCAGCATTTCCGTTTGTCATGCTGCGCAAACAGTCGTCAGCTATTGCTTTTAGTTTTAGATAAAAGCTTTACTAATTGAGTCATAATTTATACCTAACTATCAAAGCTGACTTTAAAGCCTATATTTATTAAAACCCTCTTATAATATCTTAGAGTTAACAGCTAATAGCTGAATGCTTACTTTTAGAGAGCCTTCTTTGCAGTCTTTTTAACCACTTTTGAGACTTTACTAATAAACTTTTAATTATCTGTTTTATTTGCGTTTTTGTCAGTATAGCTAGATACTAAATTAATATCTAAATCCTGCCCATAAAAAGCAGTCCTCCGTTCTGCTAAAGGATGGAGCTTTCAACTGTCAAATTCATTATAAAAATTAATATTTCGATAATGAATATTATTAGAGAATTAGGGTAATATACTTTTGTTTATGTTTCGTGTTTTTTGTAAAAAAAAAATACCTACGATGGTTGCTAATCAAGAATTAACAGAAAAAAATTCTAACCAAAGTCCAGAACTTCAAACTTTTCAACTCAAAACTCAACTTTTGAGCAAAGGAAGGAGTGACTATACCCTCGCCAAAACTGATTTAATGAGCGTGAGAATTAAATGTTACGCTCAAGGGGGAGAAAATGTTCTACACTCTCATCCGGGAGAGGATCATACTTTTGTAATTTTAGCTGGAAAAGCTAGGTTTTTTGGCAAAGATGGTGAAGTTGGAGTTTTCACCAGAAACCAAGGTATATTAATTCCTAGAGGTGGTTTTTACAAGTTTCAAAGTTGTGGAGACGAACCTCTAGTTATGATGAGAGTCGGTGCAGAAAAAGAAAAAATTCCAGTTAATCGTATTGGTCTTGATGGTAAGTCATTACCAGGGAAATCAAAGGAAAATAAACATGAGGATGGTGTGCCGATAGAAGGGTTATATTATGAATAGCCACTTCCTTAAGTAGCAGTGTTAATTAAGTTTTTAATCAATGAATTTTGTTAGTCGTTCCTTCTCTAGAAACTACTAAATTTTTATTAGTGGGTTCTGGAGAAGATTATTGAGATGAGAAGGAAGAAGGAAGAAGGAAGAGGGAAAAAGGAATAAGGCTTTAGTTATCTAGAACAGAAGACTTAAAAGTCCGAAAAAACTTAAATTTTTTGTAGATATTCACCCTTCGGTTTATACAAACGATAAAGTGCAGACATGATATTATTCGGTAAAAAATTTAAGGATATATGAAAACTCTAAAACTTAGATTCCTATTCTCAGAACTGGTATAATAAAAGTTATACATAAATATAGTCATATGACAATTAATAAAGCTTTTATCCTAAACTAAAAGCAATAGCTGATGGCTGACATCTGTTTGCGCAGTATTGCCGGAGGAAATGCTTACAGTAAAATATTATAAATTTTCAAAGAATATGACCTATTTGTGGTTAACATTAGCAAGTATTGTTGGGTGGTTTGTCAGTACCCTAGCAGGTGGCGGTAGTTCATTTCTCTTAATGCCATTCATTGGTTTTTTTTTAGGAGCTTTAGCTATCCCACCAATTATTACAACTGGAGCAATTATTGGTAATGCTGAACGTGCTTTTACTTATCGGCAAAAAATTAGCTGGACAGTGATTTTTTGGGAACTACCTGGTGCTATTGTTGGTGCTTGTTTGGGTGCTTTTATGTTGACCCAAATTTCTGTAGGATGGCTGAGTTTTTTAGTAGGATTATTTCTAGTTATTTCTGGGATAAATTTAATTATTAAGAATCAAGAGCAATCTTTTACTGTTCGTGCTTGGTATTTTCTACCAGCAGGTTTTATTTATTCCTTTTTGTCAGGTATTATTGGCAGTATGGGACCAATACTTGCACCTTTTTACCTTAATTTTGGCTTGGAAAAAGAGGAATTATTGGGTACTCAAGCAGTTAACCGGATGGTAGTTCATATTGTTAAAGCGATCGCCTATACCATTTTTGGTACTTTAACTTTGCCTTTGTTTGGATATGGGATACTTATAGGAATAGCTGCTTTTCCAGGTAATTGGTTGGGTAATTTAGTATTAGAAAAAATTAGTCCTCAATTGTTCCGTCAGCTAGTAATTATTTTTGTGCTCTTTAGTGGTGTCTTTATTCTCTGGGAACAAAGGAATATATTAATATTGTGGTAGATTTGGCACTGATGCTAACTAAAAAAATTGGCGTTGGTAAAGCGCGGGTATGATATTAATCTTAATTAGGGTTTGCGTATGGAAAGTATTTTTGCTCTTTGTAGGAGACAGCTATACTGGAGACAACCCACCCCTCGTCCCTCCCCCTCCCAGGAGGGGATAAATAGGAATGAGCGAAGATGTAGGAGTAAGAATTGTAAGAGTGATTTTTCTGCCCAACTATGAGCCTAAAATACGCTCCTTTTTGAACGTGAAGAGCTAAAAACCAGGTACTGCAATTCGACCCCTAAAAGGCTAAAGTCTTTATATGTCAATGCTTTTAGATTTAATCAGCAAGCCCTAATTACTTAGGAGTCAACCCACCCGCGGGCCCCTCCCAGGAGGGAAAAGACCGAGGACCGAGTCAGGAGGGAAGAAAGAAGAAGAAACAGTAGTAGAAGGAGAAAGTTTTTTGTTCGTGCTCTTATCCAGACAAGATATCATACCTCTTTTCACCAACGAAAAATTTAATCAATATTTGTGTAAGCACTCAGCTATTAATATTTCCTACGGAATGCTTCTTAACGAAGTCAGAAGTCCCCAAGTCAGAAGTCAGAACTTGTTTTTGTAACGGAGATTTGAGCAACCCTCCAAAAACATTATTATTTTGATAAACATAATTTTGAACTCTCCTTCTAATACTATTTTCAAAAAATACTGTTACAGTGCTTTAGTCTGTTACTAGGAGTGTTGAGATTAACACTGTAGTGACCTTTTTTGAATTTGGTATAAGATAATAAGTTAATAACTGATACCTGATAACTGACTGCTGACTGCTTACATATTTTTTTGGGATGAAAACAAAATTTCATCCACGTTTTCTAAGGTCATTTTTTGTCGGTCGGCTAAATTTTTAATTGTTTGAGTAATAGCTTGAATTTGGAAGTTGTCTAAATTCAGACCTAGTTGAATAGCACGATGGGCAATACTATTTTTACCTGTAAGTTTATGATTAATTAAAATTGACCGATTCAAATCAAAGTCAGTGGGATTTATTGCTTCATAAGTTCTAGAATTATTGATAACTGCTTTAGTGTGAACTCCAGCTTTATGATTAAAAGCAGCTTCCCCTACAATACAATGATTAAAAGGAATAGAAAGTTGAATTTTTTCCGCTACTAATTGATTTAATTTATGGAGATAAGATAGAGAATATTTATTATTTAAAGTTTCTGGATCGAGGGTATAAAGACGAGCAATTAATCCAGCTAAAGGAGTAATACCATTACGTTCACCAATCCCTAAAACAGTTGTATCAATATGAGTTGCCCCCGCTTCAAAAGCAGTAAAACTATTAGCAACAGCACAACCTGTATCATTATGAGCGTGAAATTCTATATTTTCAGAAAAGCATTGTCTTATCTTTTGAATTAGTTGATAAACTTGGTGGGGAGTTGCGATACCTACTGTATCAGCTATTCCAAAACGATTGACTATTCCTAATTTATTAATTGCTAAATAGACTCGTAGTAAATCTGAAAGGGAGCTACGGAATGAATCTTCAGTAGAAAAACGCAATTCTGCTTGAGGATTTTTTTGATGAATAAAAGTGATAACTTCTGTAGCTATATCAATAATTTCTTCTATACTTTTACGGTGACCAAATTGACGTAAAATTTGTGAAGTACTGATGAACAGATTAATACCATCTACACCTGTATCTAGGGCTATTTTTGCATCTTCTAGATGGCAACGAATGTGGGTGACAACTTTAGCTTGTAAACCTAATTTAACTAATTTTTGACAATCTTGATAGGATTGAGGAGAAGCTCTCGGAGAAGTAACTTCTATGTATTCTACTCCGAATTGATCTAATCCTCTAGCTATTTCAATTTTATCACTCGTAGAAAAGTTAGATTTAAAAAATTGTTCTCCTTCTCGCAGAGTAGAATCAACGATCGCTAATTTGCTTAATAGCATTTTTTTAGTTTAGGCATAATTCTATAATCTTCAGCTAAACATATTGTAGGAATTATGGTTAGTATGATTAATTACAATTAATGTCACAAAAAAATGCTATATGTTAAAGATATTTAAGAATACTTAAGAACATTTAAGTTATTGTTAAAGCAGAAGAAAGAAGGAAGAGGGAAGAAGGAAGAAGGGAAAATCTTCCGTTGTCTGAGTTTAAAGCAGAAGGAAGAAGGAAGAGGGAAGAGGGAAGAAGGAAGAAGGGAAAATCTAAAGTTCGCTCAGGGGCAATTATCTGTAAAGCTGTTTTTGTTGCTTCCGAATCATAATTTCTGCTCTCCTCAACCAGAATTTTTAGTCGTTCGCAAACATCTACAGAGTTATATACTCTCTTTTCCAGTTGAGTTAAAATTTCCTGTTCTTCATCACAGGTAAATAAATTGGATGCTTCGGGTATACCAAAATCAGAAAAACTCATAATTTTTTTGGTATTAACTACTTCATTATCTGGATATTTTGTGATTCTATCGAAAGCATCACTTCTAGTTAAAAGAAGTTTTAAGCGAACTGATAATGGGGCATCCAAAATTATAAATTTAGCTTTTTTCAAAGTATTAGCAGCATAAGTAACTTCATTTTTTCCTCGCAAACCATCAAAAATTAATGGATGATTGATTAAAGAGGGATTAACTTGTAACTGGGCTAAAATATGACCCATACCACCAGGAAAACTTTTTTGATACTGGCGAGTATATTTGAAGCGGTCTATAGGACAAATTGTTTGAAAATTTTGCTCGTTTGTGGCTGTAATATGAGGAATAATTAATTTTTTTGTTAGGGTGCGTCGATTTGGAAGTAAAGTGAAATTTAATCCAGATTCAGTTAATGTATTAATGACTGTACTTTTACCTACACCAGTTAAACCTACAATAATTACTAGAGCTTCATTTTTGATAGATACCCAATCTTGAGGTAAGGTTACACCAATACCAGGGCTATTTTATTCTAAACTGTGCCATTTTATGTATTGACGAAACCACCTTATTTTAAGCTTTAGGAAATTTATCTTTCGCTGTCTGAAAATCAATAAATTCATTGCCAAAATCTAGAATGAAATGACCCTGCACCAAGACCAATTCCTGGCTGTAACTATTTAAAAGTTTAATTAATTTTAGTTATAATTTTAATCATTTTAACTGGAATTTATAAAATTTTGAAATAATTTTACTTAGATATGTATTATATACGATAAATATTAAAAAAAAATAAATAAGATGAGTAAGCACATTTTAAAAGCTCGATGTAACACTGTTCATTTAGGAGGTTTTTCCCATAAACTAGAACCAGCATTAATCGTTAATTCTGGCGATCGCATAGATGTAGAAACTTACACGGGTTATTATCTTTACGACAAAGCACCTAGAGAATTTCTCACTCCAGAATTTCTAGAAATTTGTCACAATTTACCAGCAGAAAGAAAAGTTAGTGTTGGTCCTCATTTATTAACCGGACCAATATATATTAATGATGCTAAACCAGGAGATGTATTGGAAATTATTCTGGAAAATATTTACCCTAGTTTACCAATAGGATTTAATTCAATTCGTCCGGGATGGGGTGCATTACCTGAACAATTTACGGAACCAAGACTAAACTTTATTCCACTAGATTTAGAAAAAAAGATAGCTGAATTTCCTCTTAATAGTGGGATAAAAATTCCACTTCAACCATTTTTTGGAATTCTCGGAGTTGCTACAGAAAATACTCAACGTTCATCTATTCCTCCTGGTATTTATGGGGGAAATATTGACTGCCGAGAATTACAGGTTGGTTCGCGAATTTTTTTACCTGTTTTTGTGCCTGGTGGTTTATTTTCTATTGGTGATGGTCATTCTGCACAGGGGGATGGAGAAATAAATGTAACGGCTATTGAAACTTCAATGAATGGTACTATTCAGATTAAGGTTAGGCAAGATTTACAATTAATTTTTCCCATGGCAGAAACATCTACTGATATTATTTCGTTTGGTTTTGGTAATACTTTGGATGTTGCTTTTGAATTAGCTTTAAAGCAAATGATTAGTTGGTTAGAAAATTTTGTTGGGTTGAGTGCTGAAGATGCTTATATTCTGTGTTCTATTGCTGTGAATTTTCATATTACTCAAGTTGTGAATCATCCTCATAAAGGAGTTCATGGAATGTTACGAAAATCAATATTACCTACAACAAACTCTATCATGTAGAAGAAATTATCTTAAAAAGCTGAATGCTAATAGCTGTTTATATAGCACAAAAAAGAAGCAAGATTTTTCCGGTGTTGCTGAGTGGTAATGATTTTTAGATTAAGTATCAACGCAAAATATATGTTATTCAATTGTTGAATAAAAAGTCATGTATAGGGGCGAGCAACTCCCAATGATTACATACTATCACGATTTTTTTGAGGATGCAAGGATAAATACCTTGCAGTTTTTTTTGAGCTTCACAAAATGATAATTTTTCTTTGTTTGTGAATAATAGCGTTGGCGGAGCAAGTGCGGTAGCTACATCGCTTCTACATGAATAATATTGATACTGTTGATGGGGCAGGCAAATTTGGCGATAGGTACTTATTTCTCAGAGTGCTTCCCAGGATGATGATTTTTCTTTGTTTTGGTGTGTGAGTATCTTTTCTATATGTATTTAGTGGCGAAATGCTGTTTTTGCGTTGAATAAAAAGTCATACATAGGGGCGAATGACACCCAATGATTACATACTATCACGATTTTTTTGGGGATGCAATGGGAAATGCCTTGCCATTTTTTTGAGCTTCACAGAATGATGATTTTTCTTTGGTTGTGAATATAGCGTTGGCGGAGCAAGTGCGGTAGCTACATCGCTTCTACATGAATAATATCGATACTGTTGATGAGGTGAAAAATTTAGCGATCGCTACTTCTTTATCTGAATGCTTCACAGGATGATGACTTTTCTGGTGCTTTGGTGTCTCAGTATCCCTTATATATATTCAGTGGGAATATGCTGTTTTTGCGTTGAATAAAAAGTCATGTATAGGGGCGAGCAACACCCTACGATTACATACTATCATAATTTTTTTGAGGATGCAAGGGGAAATACCTTGCCGTTTTTTTGAGCTTCACAAAATGATAGTTTTCTGGATTTGTGAATATAGCGATCGCCACTTCTTGATCTGAGTGCTTCACCGGATGATAATTGTTCTGGTGCTTTGGTGTCTAAGTATCCCTTCTATATGTATTCAGTAACGAAATGCTGTTTTTGCGTTGAATAAAAAGTCATGCGTAGGGGCGAGTTGCACCCAATGATTACATACTATCATAATTTTTTGGAGATGCAAGGGGAAAAGCCTTATCGTTTTTTTTGGAGCTTCATACAATGCAAATTAATCATCCGTGTATCCGTGGCCAAATCCTGATCTAGCAGTTGCTCAAATGTAATGGTAAGTAGCTGAAGGTAATTTCAGTTATCAGTACCTCTGCAATAAGGAGACTTTAAATCTGGAATATTTTCTTTTCTCTTGATTGATTGGATATGGCGAGGAGACCTCGCCATCCCTCAACCGCTTTTTATCCCCTTAAAAAGGGAAGCGCATACCCACAATTTTTCGGTAAAATTGAAAAACTTATGTTTTGCGTTGATACTTAATCTAAAAATCATTACCACTCAGCAATGCCATTTTTCCTTCTTCCTTTTTCCTTTTTTCTTCTTCCTTGTGCCATAAATCATAATCTAGTTATCTGTTTTAACTTTTTTGCCATTTAGTAGAGCAAGAGGATGAACTTTCTTGCTATGACTAAGTTTTTTATCTTGATGACTACTTAAATCTAAATTGCCTTGTGATAATGGTTGATTTTTTCCAATTAAAACTTTTTCCCCTTGTAATTCTGACATTAATATATTGAATTTACGCTGAAATTCTGAGTTATCTGGATTAATAGCAAGAGCGTCCTCGTAACAAACCAAAGCTTCTTTATAACGTTTGAGTTTTTCTAAAACAATACCTTTTTTTTCCCAAGCTTCAAAACAATTATTTTTAATAGAAATAGCATAATTGCAACAACTAAGAACTTCCTCATACTTTTCCAACTTCAATAATGCTTCTGCTTTACCCATAAATGCTTGATAACATTGGGAGTTAATTTTAATTGCTTGTTCAAATGAAGTAACTGCTTCTTCATATTTTTCTAAAGCATTTAAAGCCATGCCTCGATTATGCCAAACTTCATCATCATCTGGCATCAACTTAATAGCTCGATCATAGGAATTAACTGCTTCTTCATATCTTTCTAATTGCCATAATAAAGCTCCCTTGTTGTACCAAATTTCATATTTTTTTGGCTGAATTTCTAATGCTTGATTATAAGAATCAATTGCTTCAGTAAAAGATTTTAATTTTCCTAACAAATTACCTCGATTATACCAAGCTTCATATTTATTTGGCTGAATTTGTAATACCTTATCAAAAGCAGAGAGTGCCTCTTCATAGCGCTGTAGTTTTCCAAGTAGAGCGCCTAAGCTATGTAAAACATCAACATTTTTAGGCTGAACTAAAAGAGCTTGTTCATAAGCAATAAGTGCTTCATTATATTGTTGTAACTTTCTGAGTAAAATACCTTTATTTAGCCAAATAGTTACATTATCTGGCTGAAAAGAAAGAGCTTTATCATAAGAAGTTAATGCCTGAGTATAACTTTGCATTCTCACCAAAACATTGCCACGATTAAACCAATATTCAAATTTATCAGAATCAAGAGAAAGAGCTTTATCGTAAGAAGTCAATGCTTCAGCATAGCGCTGCAATTTTATAAAAACATTACCGCGACTAAACCAAGCTTCACTTAAATCAGAATTCAGAGAAATAGCTTTTTCAAAAATTACTAAAGCTTGATTATACTTACTCTCAGAGAAAAGTTTTTCCCCTTGTTTCAAATAATCATCAGCGACGGTAGTAGTTTCTTTGTCAAGATATTTTGATTTCTGAGTATTTTCAATAGATTTAGTTTCTGAATTTAGAGAATAGTTAATTTCTTGAATAGCCTGATGCTTTGCTTCTTGAGTCTCAGAAATAATCATTTGTAGCTGCATCAAAAACTGAGACTTCAAAGTTTCTATTTGTTCAACGGAAGATTTTGAATTTTTCGCTTCTTGAGTAATGAACTCAATAGACTTTTTTGCAGCGACTATATGATTTTCTAATTCTGTAACTAATGTTTGAGATTGATTCAAATTTAATTCTAATTCACTGATCTTTTTTAACCGTTGATTAACTTCACCAATCAATTCTTTAATTATCAACCTTCTGACTAACCAAAAAAAGCTAATAGTTACAGGGGGAAATAAAGTTGCAACTAATAATAAAGTATTCAATATAGTGATGGTAAGATTGAGGTTGAGACTAGCTTGATCTTCTTCATCTGTTTGTAAAGCAATTTGAGAAGTAATCTGTGGTAGTTGAGAACTATTTTTAGCGGTAAATTCCACTATTTTTCCCAGCCAACTTTCATTTAAAACTTCTCTAATTTGAGCTATATTTGGAGTCGATAAAGCAGTTATAGTTTTAGGAGTGTGAGGAGTTTGACTAAGTAAAATTTCTGGACGACTTATTAATTGAGTAGATGGCAAACTACTAATATTAGTAGAGTCAGTAAAATTGCTAGTTTCTTGTGTGTTTATCTGAGGGTAGGAATTAATATTAGGATTAGCTTTTGCTTGAGCAGTTAAATTTTGGGAACTGAGAGCAGCAAGGGTTAAGACAGCTGTTTTAGAAATTCTCATATTTTGCCTATTTATTTATATATTAGTTTTTATTGGAAAAGATTCTATTTAAGTACAGGTGCAGTTTTTTATTTCTGTGGAGGAGAAAAATTGACTACCTGAGTTAACCATAGAGTCTACTTGTTTATTACAAGAGTTTATTGTACTAACCCGGAAATTTATTTACCCAGAATTCAGTACATAAAATCAGTTAAGTTTATTCATCAAAATTAGTTGAAGTAATCAAATTTCAATCGGTAAGTAGGTCGGTCTAGTTAAACGTCAAAAAATTGTCGGGGCAGGTTTAACTGAAAGCTTTGACTGTAAGTATTCAGCTAGCTTGGGGTCAGCTATTAACTGTTTAACAAATAATAAATATACGCTCTAAAGTCAAGGTCAGTTTTTTTCCAATACTTTTAATTTTACTTAAATATATCAATACTAATTTCTGAGATAAAGGCAATAAATTAATAACTGAAGCGTTGATAGCTGACGGCTGTTTGCGCAGCATTCCGCAGGAAATGCTTACCTTATCTGGACATGATATAAGGAGATATTTTGATGACAAAAATAGGAAATTAATTTTGTGTGCCTTCTTAATAGCAGTTGCTATATTTTTAAGTTTACGTTCCCACTTATCACAGGAACAAGAATAATTAAAATAACTTAGTCACAGTCCCATTTGTCGTAACTCAAAATATCTCATGCCAATTGAAAAAAATTGGCTCTAAATTGTGATAATTTATAATTCAGGAATAATAATAAGCACTCATGCCAAATTTTTGTATATAATTTCATCTCTAAGTCTGACAGAGTGAGAAGTTAGTGCATAATTAATTTTGCTTAAGTACTTAATTTAGGAATTAGAATACATGCTTTAATCAAATTAACTTGAAATGTTTCTTATCTATTTTTTATATCTTGGTAAATATTTGAATTTATTAGTGACAAATATCAGGCTTGATTTTGAGTTTAACAGACATCAAAATAAGGTTTTTAAATCACTTTTATTATCTTTTCTGTAGTGGGTTTAATACCCCACCGTCATTTCAGTTATCAGTTATCAGTACCTCCTATTAAAGCCAGAGGCTTGAAATAGTCTTTTTGCAGGAAAAAACCTTGTACAGTTCACTATTTCCTGTTCCCTATTACTTATTCCCTAGGGCGTAGCACTATATAAACCGAACTTATACCAATTCACTTTAAAAATGTCACAAATAGTTTCAAACTTTAAATGCTAAATAATTTCCTGAAATTACTGTAGCATCAAAGTTTTGAGATGATAAAATCTTACTTTTTACTTTTTACTTTTTACTTCCGTGAAAAGGTATTGGTATTACTTCAAAATTAATATTAGATTAAATGCTCATCAATCATTGTCCTCAAGTTACCGTTTGTTTACCTACTTATAACTCTGGAGAATTTATTACTCAAGCAATAGATAGTGTCCTTCAACAGACATTTACAGATTTTGAGTTAATTATTTATGATGATTTTTCCAACGATAATACTCCAGAAATTATTAGAAGTTATCTCCAGAAAGATAATAGAATTAGATACTTGAGAAATTCAAAAAACTTAGGACTTTTTACTAATTGGAATAAGTGTTTAGAAAATGCTAATGGTGAATATATTACTATCTTTGCTCAGGATGATGTGATGTTGCCAAAAAATTTAGAGCAAAAGGTAAAAATTTTGGATAAATATCAAAATATAGGTTTAGTTACCTCATCTGTTATGGTGGTTGACGCTAATAATAATCATCTCAATTGGAATTGGGCAAATTATGCTGAGGATAAGTTAGTAAATGGCAAGGAATGGGTGAGGAATATTTTGGGAGAAGCTAATCCTATTTGTTGCCCGTTTGTATTAATGAGAAGACAGGTTTTAGAGAAAGTTGGCGGGAAATTTAATGAGAATTATGCTTATGCTGGGGATTTAGAATTATGGTTGAGAATTGGTTTGGTTGCTGACTTATATTTTGTCAAAGAAATATTGGGATATTATCGATGGCATGAAGGAAATAAAACTCATAGTTTTGATGATTTTTATCAGGTGAAAGAACATTTACAAATTTGTAGTGATCTAATTGATAGTTTAAATTTATCAGACCCAGAATTAAATGATTGGGAAAGTGAAGTGTTATCTCGAACTGTTAAATGGGTGAGTTTTTATCGAATTTATCATCATCTGGAAAAGGGAAATTTTGATGAGGCATTTAAGTTATGCGAGTTGCTGGAAAATTGGCGGAGCAAGTCAGGAAAATTAAGTATTTCCGTGCAGGAGTTAGGCACTAGAATACAAAAAATTTTACAAGCAAATTCTCGCCTAAAGTTTGAGGTAGATGAATATAGGGACTGGGTTAAAAATCTTGAGAAAAAAAATTCGATTTTAGAAATGAAAATTAATCAGTTAAATGATGAAAAAAAATGGCTAGAATCTCAGATTAAAGCTTGGATGCAAACTGCACAAAAATATTATCAAGAAAATAGGAAATAGCAGAGTGGGGGAGTGGCTAACACAGATTATGGCACGAATACAGGGATAGGTCAGGGAGTGGGGGAGTAGGGGAGTAGTAAACATAATAATTAATGCGCTACTAGGGCGCTAATTATCAAAAAAGTGATTTAACTTGTGTTTATTAATTAATAACTGAAGTGCTACCTAAACTAAGTATTGTCGAAAGAAAGGTTATTTCTTAGGAGTCAGGAGTCAGGAGTCAGAATGAATAGCTTCAATACCATTTTTCAGGTCGACAATAATTCTTTTTGTCAAAGGATATATCCTGTAAAGTCTTTTTATGTAAGCATTCAGCCGTCAGCTATTAGCTAGCCTCCTATGGTCGGAACTGCGCAATTCAGCTATTAATTTTGGGGAAGGTAAAAATAATTGAGAAATTGAGACAGAATAAAAGTTACTGTTAAAGCTCCCTTCCTAAACCTTAGAAGTAATTATTCATTACTAATTGCTGTTTGCGTAGCATTCCGTAGGAATAGCTGACTGCTAATAGCTGTTTGCGCAGCATTCCGTAGGAAATGCTTACCTTTTTATTACTCTTACTATTTGTAACATTCTTTTTTCAAATTGGTATTAGGACAAATTAAAAGCTTAAAATTCAGAAAAAGCAATATTTTTCCCTCTTCCCTTTTCCTTCTTCCCTCTTCCTTCTTTCTTCTTCCTTCTTCAGCTTAAAATTCAGAAAAAGCAATATTTTCCCCTCTTCCTTCTTCCTTCTTCCTTCTTCCTTCTAATTCAATAAAGCGACTATAAGCGACACTTGCTTCATCTATTTTTCCTTGCTTTGCTAAAGCATCTCCTAAATTTTTATGAAATAAAGGTGAGGTGGGATTGAGATTTATCGCTTGTTCAAAAATATCGATTGCTTCTTCTAATTCCCCCACTTTTGTTAAAGCTTCTCCTAAATAGTTATAAGCTAAATCTGAGTTGGGATTAATTTCAATAGTACGACGGTAAGAGGCGATCGCTTCTGACCATCTTTTTTTTATTGCCAAAACTATTCCTAAGTTTAGATAAATTTCTGGATTATTTTTATCTATTTCTAAGGCTAGTTGATATTCATAAATTGCTTGCTGAATATTGCCTTGCTCTGTCAATATTTTGCCTAAATTAAAATGTATTTCGGGATTTTCTGGTTCAGTTATTAGAGCAATTTGATAAAAAATAATTGCAGATCCTAATTGATTTTTTCTAAATAATATATTAGCTAAACTACGGCATATTTCTGGATGGTAGGGTTGAATTTCTAAGATTTTATGGTAGTTGGTTTCATTCTGAGGATTGTAATCTATTGCTTGACGATAATGACTCAATGCTGCTTTTAAATTAGCCTGATAACGCTGCTTAAAAATATCACCCAAATTTTCATACACTTCTGTTAAATTTGGTTGTAATTTTATGGCTTTTTGGTAACTGGCGATCGCCTCATCCCATTGCTTTTGTCGAGAGTATAAATTACCAATCATTTTGTATAATTCAGCTAAATTTGGCTGAATTTGTAATGCCTTAATACACCAATTAATTGCAGCTTTGAAATTACCTTGAGTTTCTAAAGCATTTCCCACAGTCTGATAAGCTGGAATAAAGTCTGGTTTTACCTCTATAATTTGATGACACAGAGCGATCGCTCTATCAATTTTACCTAGGGCCAAATATTCTCTGGCTTTTTGGTGCTTTTCTACTACATTCACGGTTAAATATAGATTTTTTTATACTTGACTATATTAAGCTAAAGTATGTTGCAAATTCAAAGATTATTTATCAAACAAATATCAGACAATATTTTGTACTATGTTGGTTTTTGTTATATATCTAGTTAACAATATATTTTGGGTGCATCTAAATTTTGAAGAAAGCCAAAAAATTATCGCTTTTAGGCAACAGGCAACTGCTCCGGAAGGCAACAGGGAATATATAGGAAATATTTTTACACATAAGAGATGCACCCTATATTTTGGAGAGTATATCTAGTTAAGACTTTTGCTCGTAATTTTCTCAATATTGAGAGATATCCAGAGAATATAAACTCAAAAAATATGCTTAACTTTACCGAAAAATTCGGTCTAAAGCCTTCCTTTTTAAAGGGATAAAAAGTGGTCGAGAGATGGCGAAATTTCCTCGCCAGATCTAATCGACCAAGAGAAGAAAAATTTTTCATTATTAGTCAATCTTCTTCTTTTCAAAGAGAGGTAATTATTAATTAGGGTTTGCGTATGGAAAGTATGAGTGGTAGGGGTAGGAGAAAACCCACCCCTAACCCCTCTCAGGAGGGGAAGACAGCTATACTGGAGAAATGCAAATTATAGAGGAGGTAGTCGTAAAAATTGTATGAGTGATTTTTCTGCCATAATCATCCCAAAATACTAGCTTTATGCAGCTCTTTCGACTGAAAAGCTTGCACTTTTTTCGCTCCTTTAAAGGCTGAAACCAATATATGTCAGTACTTTGATATTTAATCAGCATATCAATAATTATTAATTATTAATTATTAATTATTAAGAGCGACCTATTTATTTTTTCCTGAACTGAAATTATTTAAGTATTAGTAGTAATGAAATTAGATTTAAAGAACCTTTGTTCTCAAAACCAAATTTTTCCTAGAGGCATTATTCATGTGGGTGCTTATGAGGGTAAAGATATTAAAACTTATCAAGCATTAAATATTTCAAAAATTCTTTTCATTGAAGCTAACCCCACAGTATTTGAAAGGCTAAAAACAAATATTACCGAAGCTTCTATTGATGTGCAAGCTGTTAATTATGCTATTAGTAATCAAAATGGAAAAGTTAAATTATATGTTAATTCTATGGGAAAGAGTAGTTCGATTTTGCCTTTGAAATTTTATCGAAATATTTATCCAAATATTAAAGAAACACATCAACTAACTGTTGAGTCAAAAACTCTTGATACTTTGCTACCAGAATTAGGACTAACACCAGGAGATTTTAATATTCTCAATCTAGATATTCAAGGGGCAGAACTTTTGGCATTACAAGGCGCAACTAATCTACTTAAATATATAGATGCAGTTTACACTAAGGTTAATTATGAAGAACTCTATGAAGGTTGTGCTTTAGCAGAAAAAATTGATGAGTTTTTAGCACAGAATGGTTTTGGCAAAATAGCGGAGGCAACACCTTTTCACCCTTCTTGGGGAGATGTTTTTTATGTGAGAAAACAAGTAATTAGTATGTCTACCCTTGGCAAAAATGGTGGATTGGGTAATCAAATTTTCCAGTATGGTTTCTTGAAAATTTATGCTCAAGAAAATGGCTTATCAGTAGAGGCTCCAAAATGGATAGGACAAGAATTATTTGGGCATAAAGACCGAGAAATTTCTGAAGATTTACCTGAAGTTTCGGAGAATGATAATGAATTTATCCTCGGTAATACAAAAATTTTGAAAAATGTAGATATTCATGGAAATTTTTTATATCACACTCGCTATTATGCGCCCTTTAAAGAATACTTTTGTTCTTTGTTTCAACCTGCACTAGAGATAGAAGAAAAAGTAAAAGTTGCTTGGGAAAAATTACACTCTTATGGCAAAACTATTATTGGTTTACATTTACAATCACATTCAGAGGAAAATAGTAATTTTGCTGTTGCTCCGAGTGAGTGGTATAAAATTTGGTTAGATGGTTTATGGGAAACTTTAGAGGAACCAGTTCTATTTATTGCCAGCGATAATATAGAGGAATTACCTCTGGTTTATTTTTCTGAATATCATCCTTTAACTGTTCAAGACTTGGAGATTGAAGTTAATAGAGAATATCTGAATTTTTTCTTACTGAGTAAGTGTGATTTTGTTGCTATTTCTAATACTCCCTTTGCTTTTGCTGCTTGTCTATTAAATGAAGTGGGAAAATATTTCTTTCGACCTCATTTTTCCACTTCAAAACTTATACCTTTTGAACCTTGGAATAGTACGCCAGTTTTTCGAGATGTGGATATTTCAGAAATAGGGAATAGTGTTTCATTGGAGGTAAAATTTCAGGAAAATCAAGCCGAGTTAGAAAATATTCAGTCTCAGAAAGATGAACTTTCTCAGAAATTAGTATCTACCCAGTCTCAACTTCAGCAAAATCGTGAAGAATTAGAAAATATCCAATCTCAAAGAGACCAAATATTAGAAGAGTTAGGAAAATCTCATTCTCAACTTCAGCAAAATCAAGAAAAAGCTGAAAATTCCGAAGCACAGCTACAACAAATTCAAACAGAATTAGAAAATACTAAATCTCAGCGAGACGAATTTTCCGCAAAATTAGTATCTGCTCAGTCTCAACTTCAGCAAAATCAAGAAAAAGCTCAAAATTCCGAAAAACAGCTACAAAAAATTCACACAGAATTAGAAAATATCCAATCTCAAAGAGACCAAATATTAGAAGAATTAGAAAAATCTCAGTCTCAACTTCAGCAAAATCAAGAAAAAGCTGAAAATTCCGAAGCACAACTACAAAAAATTCACACAGAATTAGAAAATACTAAATCTCAGCGAGACGAATTTTCCGCAAAATTAGTATCTGCTCAGTCTCAACTTCAGCAAAACCAAGAAAAAGCCGAAAAATCCGAAGCACAACTACAAAAAATTCACACAGAATTAGAAAATACCAAATCTCAACGAGACGAATTTTCCGCAAAATTAGTATCTGCTCAGTCTCAACTTCAGCAAAATAAAGAAAAAGCCGAAAATACCGAAGCACAACTACAAAAAATTCACACAGAATTAGAAAATACCAAATCTCAGCGAGACGAATTTTCCCAAAAATTAGTATCTGCTCAGTCTCAACTTCAGCAAAACCAAGAAAAAGCCAAAAAAACCGAAGCCAAACTACAGCAAATTCAAACAGAAGTAGACAAATATTCTTCAGAACTACATGATGCGCGAGAAGAGTTAGAAATTACCCAATTCCAACTCGATGAAGTACAAGCAGAAT
The DNA here is from genome assembly GCF_010672525.1 of Okeania sp. SIO2B3. GTDB lineage: Bacteria > Cyanobacteriota > Cyanobacteriia > Cyanobacteriales > Microcoleaceae > Okeania. The sequence continues at coordinate 39,730 of NZ_JAAHGH010000038.1, forward strand.
TAGAACAATCTCAATCTAACTATTTCAAGTATCAAGAAGAATTGAATAGCAGTCAATCTCAACTTCAAGAAACTCAAACAGAACTGGAAAAAACCAAACTAAAACTAGAAAATAAGGACAAAATACAACTCGATCAGAATCAAAAAAACTATGCAGCACATCTCAAAAATCTAGCGAAAATTCTAGCAGAAACAATTCCAGATTGATTTGAAGAAGGCAGAAGGCAGCTATGCTGAAGGCAGCTATGCTGAAGGGAAAATTTCTGATGGATAGTCAACGACCGACCACAGAAAGATAATATAAGATATATAGCAATTCTAAATAATTTGTAAGAAAACTAAAATCGATTATTAAAGTATGAAAAATTTACCGAATAATTAAGGTTTAAAGCCTCTCCTTGGCTGCGCCGCGAGCTGTCGCTCTACAAGGAGAAACAAGAAAATTTTTCATGATTAGTCAATCCTCTTCTTTTCAAGGAGAGGTAATAATTAATTATTAATTATTAATTATTAATTGTTGAACATTTTCATATAACTCCAAAATATTTTTTACATAACCTGAATAAAGATTAAATTTAGGCAATAACCTTTTGTTTTTAATCAAAAGATATCTTTGAAGAATAAATCATATCATGTCCGAATAATCAGTTATAAAAAAACTTTATCCCTCCTAACCTTTTCTTCCCTTCAGCATAGCTGCCTTCCTTCCTCCAAAGTGTAAGTATTCAAACGGACATGATCTCAAAATACAGGATTCAGAAGTTATATCAAGGGTGATAAATGTTTGCTATATTTTGGCATTGTGGGAGAGTAGGGGAGAAGATTAAATTTAGGCAATAACCTTTTGTTTTTAATCAAAAGATATCTTTGAAGAGTAAATCATATCATGTCCGAATAATCAGTTATAAAAAAACTTTATCCCTCCTAACCTTTTCTTCCCTTCAGCATAGCTGCCTTCCTTCCTCCAAAGTGTAAGTATTCAAACGGACATGATCTCAAAATACAGGATTCAGAAGTTATATCAAGGGTGATAAATGTTTGCTATATTTTGGCATTGCGGGAGAGTAGGGGAAAAGTAAACATAAGAATAATTAACAATAACTGGCGTGCTAATTATCAAAATGGTATTATAGAATAATGAGGTATTTAACCCAATTAGGTAAGGAGGGGTTCAGGAAAAGTCAAAAAAAATTCTTATTAATTCTTACTCCTGACTTATTACCTGGAAAAGGCGATAAAGTCAGCCTTCTAATATAGGGTATGGTAAAAAAAATAGGTAAGGAAAGGCAAGAGTTTATTGAAGTTTAACAATAGAAAAATTTTCACTGTTTCAGTTCAAAAAAATGGCTGAATTTTGACATACGGTTCGACTTATTTGTTTTTATCTTTTCTGTGGCGGGTTTAATACCCCACCGTCAACGAAGGTGCTTAAAATTGTTTGGGGTTTGTAGACACGGAGTGGCGTGTCGAAGACTATCCATAAGCAATTTTCCCTTCAGCATAGCTGCCTTCTTCAATGCACTATATAAATATCTCAATAACCCTTAAAACTTTGATTAATTAAAATATCAGACTTATTCAGCAAATCCCAAAGATTTATTTCTTTTTTCTCCTTCTTTAAAAATTATGAAAACAGCATTAATTTCTGGAATTTCAGGTCAAGACGGCTCCTACTTAGCCAAACTATTACTAGAAAAAGGTTACAATGTTTGTGGCACTTCCCGAGATGCCCAAATGTCTACTTTTAACAACTTATATCGTTTAGATATTCGTGACAAAGTAAAATTAGACTCTATGTCTTTAACTGACTTTAGAAGTGTCTTACAAATATTAACAAAATATCAACCAGATGAAGTTTATAATCTAGCCGGTCAAAGTTCAGTAGGTCTATCTTTTCAACAACCTGTAGAAACATTAGAAAGTATCGCTACTGGTACATTAAATTTATTAGAAGCAATTAGATTTACCGGAGCAAAAATTAAATTATATAATGCTAGCTCCAGCGAATGTTTTGGTGATACAGGCGGTCAACCTGCTACAGAAATTACTCCTTTTCGCCCAAGAAGTCCTTATGCTGTTGCTAAATCTACAGCCTTTTGGGAAGTAGCAAATTATCGAGAAGCTTACAATTTATTTGCTTGTTCTGGCATATTATTTAACCACGAATCTCCTCTCAGACCTCAACGTTTTGTAACTCAAAAAATTGTTTCAGTTGTTTGTAAAATTGCTAATGGTAGTAATGAAAAATTACATTTAGGAAATATTTCAGTGCAGAGAGATTGGGGTTGGGCCCCCGAATATGTAGAAGCAATGTATTTGATGTTGCAGCAGGATGAACCAGATGATTATGTAATTGCTACTGGAGAAAGTTATCCTTTGCAAGATTTTGTAATAGAAGCTTTTGCTACTGTAGGATTAAATTGGCAAAATTATGTAGAGGTAGACCAGAGTTTATATCGCCCTACTGATATTTCTTTAGGTAGGGCAAATCCAATTAAAGCTAAAGAAAAATTAGAATGGAAAGCACAGTATAAAATGCCAGATGTTGTGCGAATGATGGTTGAGGATAGAATGGCTAATATTTAAAGAAGAAAGGAAGAAGGAAGAGGGAAGAAGGAAGAAGGAAATTCAATAATTGATAATTACCTCTCCCTAAAAGGAAGAGGATTGAATAAAAGGAAAATATTTTCTCTCTTGGTCGATTGGATATGGCGAGGAGACCTCGTCATCCCACCCTACGGGAAAGCTGCGCTAACGACCGCTTGTTTCTCCACAGCGAGTGAGAGGATTTTAACCTTAATTATTCGGTAAATAATTCTATAGATTAATACAGTTCAATTAAGGATTTTTTTGACCAACAAATAAGGTCAATAGCCTCCCCTTTAAAGGGGATGAAAAAAAATAAAGTTCAATATTTCAAGCCTCTGACTTTAACTAGAAGTACTGATAACTGATAACTGATAACTGATAACTGAAATGACAGTTCTGTAATCTGAAGAGTTACTCTAATACTCCCATACCTTATGAGTTTTAGTCTTCTCTGTTTGCGCAGCATTCCGTAGAAAACCGTATTGCGTTATAAATAACATAATAAATAAAAGTAATCTACCAAATTTTAGAAATTTTATAATCTTTTTTTGGTAATTTCTATTTTTCGTTAAAACTATGAATAAAACTACAATAATACCTTTAGAAAGTGGCGATACGGCTGACGCCACGCTCCGCGAACGCTTAACTAGAGATGAGTTTGAAAAGCGCTACTTTTCTATGGCAAAACATCAAAAAGCTGAACTTATTGAAGGAATTGTTTATATGGCTTCACCATTAAGATTTTCTGCCCATGGAGAACCTCATTTTCAATTAATACCTGGTTGGGAGTTTATGCTGCTGCAACTCCTGGAGTTAAGGGTGCTGATAATACAACTATTCGTTTAGATAAAAATAACGAACCTCAACCAGATGCCATGTTATTTATTGAACCAAATTTAGGAGGACAAACAAAAATTAGTGAGGATGATTATATAGAAGGTGCGCCAGAATTAATTGTTTAAATTGCTGCTAGTAGCGCTGCTTATGATTTACATGATAAATTAAAAATTTATCAACGTAATGGAGTCAAAGAATATTTAGTTTGGCGAGTTTATGAGCAATAATTAAGTTATTTTTTGTTATCTGAAGGTGAATATATTTCTGCGACAATAGATGAAAATGGAGTTCTAAAAAGTCAAGTTTTTCCTGGATTATGATTAGCAGTTAAATCCTTAATAGAAGGAAATTTAGCTGAAATTTTAAATGTACTTCAACAGGGATTATCTAGTTCCGAACATCAAGAATTTATTAGTAAAATTAATAGTTAATTAGCATTTTTAATTAGAGTGGATAGATTTCTATTGCCATCAATAAAAAACCAGGGTTGAAAAGTAAAAAAATCCTTGGATTATAGTTAGCAGTTAAATCCTGAATAGAAATAAATTTCCCTAAAGTATTCAATCTACTTCAGCAGGAATTATCTAGTACCGAACACCAATAATTTGTCAGTCAACTTAACTGTTAATTAGCATTTTTAGTTAGAGTGAGAATCTTTATATTGCCATAGATCAAACGGAGTAATAAAAAGTATAATTTTTCCTGGATTATAGTTAGCAGTTAAATACTGAATAGAAATAAATTTCCCTAAAGTATTCAATCTACTTCAGCAGGAATTATCTAGTACCGAACACCAATAATTTGTCAGTCAACTTAACTGTTAATTAGCATTGATAGTGAGAGTGAATATATTTCTATTACCATCAATAAAAACCCATAATTCAAAAGTAAAAAAAACCCTGGATTATAATTAGCAGTTAAATCCTTAATAGAGGGAAATTTGGCTGAAGTTTTAAATATACTTCAACAAGGATTATCTAGTACCGAACACCAAGAATTTATTAATCAACTTAACAGTTAATTAGTATATTGATTCCCAACATACTTTAGCGATCGCTTCTGCAAGAATCTTATACCAATTCCCATGTATTAATACTTGACTTAGGTAGCACTTCAGTTATTAAGTAATGAAAAAGAGCAGAATAAATTTTTTTGCTAATTTTAGCCAAGTTAATGTTAATTATTCTGATGTTTACTTCCCCTCCTGGGAGGGTTTAGGGGTGGGTTCGCTCCCCTACTCTCCCACTCCCCTACCAATGAAAATATAGACCTAAATTTTGCCAAAATTTCTATTATCATAAATATGTAACTTTACAAAACTTTATAAAATGAACACCGTTATAGCGACACCACCAAATCAACTAGACCTACATACCTGGACTTGGAAAAACCACCAAATCCAATATACAGTCATGGGAACTGGACAACCCCTAGTATTAATTCATGGTTTTGGTGCATCCATAGGTCATTGGCGTAACAATATCCCTACCCTCGCCACTGGAGGCCATCAAGTATTTGCCCTCGACTTATTAGGATTTGGCGCATCTTCTAAGCCTCCCATAGATTACTCATTAGAACTTTGGCAAGAACTATTATACGACTTCTGGAAGCAACACATTCAAAAACCCACCGTCTTTATAGGCAACTCCATTGGTGGACTACTTAGCCTAATGATACTAGCAGACTACCCAGAAATCTGTACAGGTGGAATTCTCATTAACTGTGCAGGAGGCTTAAACCATCGACCTCAAGAACTAAATCCTCCTCTAAGATTCATAATGGGAATGTTCAGCAAATTAGTTAACTCCCCAGCTCTAGGACCATTTATTTTCAATCAAGTCCGTAAAAAATATCGTATTCGTGGCACCCTCAAACAAGTTTATAGTAATCAAGAAGCCATTACAGATGAGTTAATCGAACTACTTCATCGTCCTTCCTGCGACCCTGGAGCGCAGAAAGTTTTTGCTTCAATTCTCACTGCACCTGCTGGACCCCATCCCTCAGAATTGTTACCAAAAATTCAAGCACCATTGTTAGTAATTTGGGGAGAAAACGACCCTTGGACACCAATTTCAGGTGGAAAAATTTATCAAGACTTAGCAGAGAAAGGTGCATTTATCCAATTTGTTCCCATACCCAACACTGGTCATTGCCCCCACGATGAAAGGCCAACAATAGTTAATTCTTTGATTTTAGATTGGTTATCCCAAAGTTTATATCCTATCAGACAGTCAGGGGCGGAGAGTCTTACTGAGCCTAGCTCTTCAGCGGGTTGACCCAATGCTTGTTCAGAAGACCCAATTTTTTCGGTGAAGCTCTTGATAGATAGTGCTTTCAAGATTTGTCAAAAAAAAATTACTGAAATGTAGTGACAAAATGAGCTTAGTAAGTTAGACTATCTACCGTGTGAGGAGCGAATCAGCAAGAGCATCGAGACGAAACACGGCCAGTCGTCGATGCTCTTTCTCAAAAACTCTGTTTATATTAGGACACAACTTTTGTGTCAATTTCTTTTAAGTGGTGTTGAGGAGTATTAAAAGGCGGTCATTAAAAATGACTGCCTTTTCAAATTAATTTTATATACAGCAGATTCGGCGATCAATGTGGTACAACTGACGGGGTAAATATTTTTTGCTTGTTCCCTATATTGCCTCCCCATCTTCCCCATTCTCTACTCCCTAAAACCATCAATAATATGTACTCTATCGAGTAGGAAACTGCTATATCTAGTTGTTATTATTACTTTCTAACTCTGTTGGCATCCAGTCAGTAGTAACATATATATGACCTAACTCTTTACCCTGATAAGTTCTTTTAGCAAACCGCCAACCAGGTTCAAGAATAATTTTAGTAAACCCGTCAGCTAAACCATAAGTTCTACCGATCAGTAGTCGTGGTGCATTAGAATCATAACGAGAAATACCCATTAGTCGTATATCCCCTCCGCTCATTTGCAAAGACAGAGCATATTCAAGAGCCAGATCAGTATTTGCTATTCGGATAGAATAACCATTACTGTCAGTAGCACGTCCACAAATACCTGTAAAGTCAAAATTTAGTAATAGAGGATCGACCAAAACAGGGCGATCGCCACTTTCACCCCAACATTGTCTGGCATCGGTTTTTTGTTCTAAAATCAGCAATTGTGGCCCAAAAGCACGAGGAATTGCAATTGCAATGTATCGAGACTGCTCGACTTCTTTTTGGTCAAAGAAATTTGCCCTGACTGGTGCTGGACGAAGAGAAAAGAAAGTTAATAGTCCTAAAGTTGTCATTGCAGCTATAGACTGCTTCAAAAAAGTTTTCATGCCTCTTGTTTTACCTGATTTTATATAGCTTGAGAATTAGATTTTGGGAAATTTTAGGACTTATTTTCGTACTTCTGTTGGAATTTGTCAAATCCCATATAGCCCAATTCTCTGAGTTAGAGACAATTTTGAATTTTGTATTTTTATTACTTTCTGAGTATTTTAGAGCCAGATGTTAAAATTTGCCTCAATGTCAAATTATGATTGATTTAACACAGAAAGAATAAGATTAATGTATTGAATTTATGATTTTCTGTGGTTAACCATTATCCAATAAGTTAATCATATTTCCTATACATAAAATAAAGACTGCAATTAAATTATTATTGCTTTTGATTGCCTATTTGTTTTGGCTATTTTTATAGTAATTTATGACCTGAATACTTCTACTTATAAAAAATATAGTATTAGCTATCTCTGCTTGATCACAAACACAGAGCAATTTGCTTCAGCAACAACCTGACTACTAATAGAACCCTGCAAAATCCGATTGATACCTTTTAATCCCCGACTACCAATTACAATTAAATCTGCATTATAAATATTAGATAAACGAACAATTTCTTCAGTTGGATCGCCAGTCACAACCTCTACTTCAGTAGTACAAGGAAGTTTTTCTCGGTAAACTTTGAGTTGCTTTTCAAATTCCCCAACAGAAATGTTTTTCCCTTCAGGTTGAGGTTGATCCGCTTCCCAATCCAAATCTGATTTTTCCGTAGCAACCACATGAGATAAAATCACTCTCGTTTTTGATGTTAAGTGAAATTCTGTCAATGCTTGAATTACTAAATCTAGATCTGAGTGTAAATTGCTGAGAGCGACAATAATTGTTTTGAAGGCCATAGACAAGAGTATTAGTAGAGATAAGAAATTAGGTAGTCCTGTATAGTAATAGTAAATGAAGTCTCAAATGTTTAGTCTGCCGTTACCAAAATAATTATAATGCCCACCAGTATGAATAAATAGGGTTTGCTGAAAAAGTCTTTTTAAGGATATGGATACCCACCCCTAACCTCTCCCAGGAGGGGAAAAGGGGAGTAGAGAGTAGTTAGGAGAAACGAGGAATTAATTAAGAGATAGTCGGATATATTTGTAAGAGTGATTTTTCTGCGATTATTCTACTTTATTATGCTAACTTTTTGAGCGAACTCAAGGTGATACCAGGAACTTTTTTCAACCTAAAAAGGCACTTACCTTTATCAAAAGAGTGCTTTTAGATTTAATCAGCAAGCCCTAAATAGAGAATTAAGGTTTCTACAAAGAAACCGAGTAAAGTTTGAATAAATTTAGTCACAACTCATCTTATCTATAAGATATTTAAACAAAACCTCATACATCATACATATTTGATGTTAACTGACCATATATCTCCCATACATAACTACCTAGAAGGCTACCATAGTCAGCTCCATCTAGGTTAAAAGACTTTCTACCGTAGAAGCTAATAGCCAACTTGTGGGAAATTAAGACTTACTTTTAAATCCCCATCTTTGATAGTATTACAAACTTTATAGCAGCCGAAGGAAAGGGCACGGACCAAAAGCTTAAAACTCAGACAACGCAATATTTTTCCTTCTTCCTTCTTCCTTGTGCTATACAGCTGAAAGTTTTCTATATTAGTGGTGTATTCTCCCGCGATCTAAAGATTCTAACGGGAGTCCTCTTGTACTATTTATAAATTTTTACCATCATTTTCCTGATTAATTTTTTCTTTTTTCACCCATTCTTGTTGCTCCTGCTCCTGAATTTTCGTCCTCACTCGTACCGAGTTAGCATGAGAGGGCAACCCTTCAGTTGTGGCCAATATATCAATCTTTGTAGCCACCTTATGCAAAGCAGTAGAAGAATATTGAACCAAACTAGAATGCTTCATAAATGTTTCTACCCCCAATGCTGAAGCATAGCGAGCAGCACCAGAAGTAGGCAAAGTATGATTTGGCCCTGCCAAATAATCTCCCACAGCTTCTGGAGTGGAATAACCAAGGAAAATAGCACCAGCGTGACGAATATTTTCCAGCAAAGCCCAGGGGTCCGAAACTTCCAACTCTAAATGTTCTGGAGCAAATAGATTAGAAAGTTGAGCAGCAGCTTTGAGAGACTCAACAACAACAACTAAACCGTAATGGGCGATCGACTTTTCTGTCATTGTGCGACGTGGATGATCCTGAAGTTGTCGCTCTACCTCTGTTACAACCTGACGTGCTATTGCGGAATCTGTAGTTAACAAGATAGCTGAAGCCAATGAATCATGTTCTGCTTGAGCCAACATATCTGCTGCTAAATGAACTGGGTTAGCTTCAGAATCTGCAATAATCATCACCTCTGAAGGTCCGGCCAGAGAATCAATACCTACCGTACCATAAACAATTTTCTTTGCCAAAGTTACATAGATATTACCCGGCCCAGAAATGACATCCACTTTTGGTATCGTCTTTGTCCCATAAGCTAGAGCTGCTATTGCCTGTGCTCCTCCGATCCGATAAATTTCCTGAATGCCTGCCTCTTGGGCAGCCACAAGTACAGCGGGATTAATTTTGTTACCTTGACCTGGTGGTGTTACCATGACAATCTTCGGTACTTTGGCCACTTGAGCAGGTATAGCATTCATCAGAACTGTACTTGGATAAGCAGCCTGACCGCCAGGAACATATAGACCAGCTCGATCTACTGGCGTGTAGCGTTTGCCCAAAACCACCTCATCATCGCCGAACTGAACCCAAGATTTAGGAACTCGCTGTCGGTGAAAAGCTTCTATCTGTTTAGCAGCAAAACGAATAGAATTTAATAAGTCCTTATTTACTTGCTGATAGGCCGCATCTAACTCAGAACCACTTACCTTTAACTCTTCTGGAGTTAAGGTAATATGGTCAAACTCTGATGTATAGTGTAATAGAGCCTCATCGCCTTTCTCTTTAACGGAGCGCAAGATTTCTCGCACCGTGGTTTCTTTATGAATAGCCGTATCATCATGGGTACGTTCTGTGATACGTTTTAATTCAGCTTGTGCCTCAAGCCAGTTAGTAATTATTCGCAGCATGGAGATTAGGAATGCCAACTAATAAAGTTCGCTAGTAGAGGGTACTTTCAGAACTCAGAGAGTTGGAGCAACATTAAAACTATGTAGAATGCTCAACACTTGACAATCAAGAAAGAAAAATTCTTATTGGTCGCCAACTGTCTCTTAACTTTACCCTGATTTAATTTCAGGGATCAAAGTAAAATCATTCTCTAAGTTTCCGAATCACCCATTACTCTTTGTTATAGCGTGAAGTACCAACACTGGCATCTTTAATACTGTACTCAGTTTTCTGCATTATCTGCCAATATCTCCATGTAGCATAACTTTAGCAAAAGTCAAAATAGCAGAAGGAAGAAGGAAGAAGGAAGAGGGAAGAGGGAAGAGGGAAGAAGGAAGAGGGAAGAAGGAAGAGGGAAGAGGGAAGAAGGAAAAATCGGGTGTTGTATGAGTTTTAAGCTTTAGAGCTGTCCCCGCCCTTTGCCTCGACTCCTATACCAAACCTTCAATTGCAATATTTTTAAATAAGTATTAGTATTTTTTGATAATTAATGCTATATTTATATATCTGGTACTTTATATTTTTATATATTTTGGCTGCTGGGCTAGCAGTGTCAGTCTGTGGAGTAACCGTAAGGCCGAAAAGAGGGAAAAGCCTCGGAGGCAGGTGCTATAAAACAGAAACCTAAGTCGTGAGTCTTAGGAATTCCGCAGTGTCTCTCAAGGGAGCCGTCGGGACGAGATAAATTTCTACAATTCTGGAACTGAAAGAAAAGTTAATTATGGCCAATATTAAGTCTGCTATTAAGCGAATCCAGATTGCTGAACGCAATCGTTTACGCAACAAAAGCTACAAATCAGCAGTGAGAACCCTGATGAAAAAATACTTCACTGCTGTTGAAAACTACGCTGCTAATCCCACAGAAGAATTAAAGCAAGAAGTTAATCTGCGAATGTCAAAAGCTTACAGTAAAATTGATAAAGCTGTAAAATGTGGTGTTTTACACAAAAATAATGGTTCTCGCAAAAAGTCCAGGTTAGTGAGATTTTATAAAAGGCACCTACAGATTGACAGTAAACAGCCAGAGTCTTCAGAAACTAATGATTCTCTAGCTTCTTAAAAAAGATTGGATTACTTAGCTAAACCGTCGATAAGCCTCACGCCATAATTTTCAATTTGGTGTGAGATAAATCGGCTGTAAATTAGTGGTACTCGATGTCCCATTCATTTATAAATTTTATGTTATGGTGGCACCAAGCTGGGAAGCTCGAGCTAACAACCACCAGTTATGAACCATGAAAATCAAATAGGATATGGGGTTGTATCCCATAAATCCTAGTAATCTGTTGGGAGCGTAAAATCTTATTGCGGAGCTAGGTGCGTAGTTTTTCGAGATCTAAAAAGGGCGACGGGGTATCCCGTCCTTAACGCTCGTGGAGTCCGATGCAATAGCAGGACTGCGAAGCGAGAAGCCCATACTATACCAAATGGTTAGTGTGGGAGTATGTCACAAGTCGGTATATTTGCAAGAATTAGCACCCGACTTCAATTTTTTTTAAATATCTGCCTTCAGTAAAATAAAGTTTAAAGTAGTCAAAGTTATCTATTAACGACTTTTTATATTGTTGTGGCCAATATACCTATACTAACTTACAATATAGCACTACAAATCGACTAAAAGAAAAGAGAATATTCGCCAAGGTCAAGCCTCCTTATAGCAGGAGGTACTGATAAATGATAACTGATAACTGGAAGACCCGGAGAGCCACAAATGCAGCTAATTGATACTCACGTTCATATTAACTTTGATGTATTCAATTCTGACTTGGAACACATACGCCAACGTTGGCAACAAGCAGGAGTTGTCCATCTGGTTCACTCTTGTGTTGAACCACAGGAATTTAGTGCTATTAAAGCAATAGCAGATCGTTTTCCAGAACTGTCTTATGCAGTTGGCCTACACCCTTTAGATGCTCATAAATGGACATCTACCACTGGCACTCAAATTGAAGAGTTAGCTGCATCTGACCCTCAAGTAGTGGCCATCGGAGAAACAGGATTAGATTTTTACAAAGCAGATAACAAAGAACAACAAGAATTTGTTTTTAGACAACAGTTAACCATCGCCAAAAAACTCAACAAACCATTAATTATCCATTGTCGTGACGCTGCTCACTCAATGGCCGAGATTATTGATGATTTCCAAAAAAATCAAGGACTTGTCAGAGGAGTAATGCATTGTTGGGGAGGTAATCCAGAAGAAACTAAGATTTTTATAGACTTAGGATTTTATATTAGCTTTAGTGGAACTGTCACCTTTAAAAAAGCTATCCAGATTCAAGAATCAGCTAAAGTAGTAGATGATGACCGACTATTAGTAGAAACGGATTGTCCATTCCTAGCACCAGTTCCAAAGCGGGGCAAACGAAACGAACCTGCTTACGTTAAGTACGTTGCTGAAAAAGTAGCTGAACTTAGAGGTGTGACGCTAGAAAGTTTAGCATTACAAACTAGCGAAAATGCTTGCAGGCTATTTGGATTATCTATTGACACCAAAAATATCTAAAAGCTATAGTATCTAGATTTTATCATTAAAAGTCAAACAAGTAAATTAATAACTCAATCTCTAATGGCCAAAGGTCATGCTAAAAGTAAGCTTGAGAGTAAATTGGAATATGTGCCACATAAATAGCACATATTGAGTTGGGAGACGATCAGAATAGAAAAGTTATTAAAGTATAATTCTCTGGCAACTTCACCAAATAATTATGATATCTTCAAGAAACTTATCGTTTAACTTGCTTTCATTGAAACTTTATTACTAATTACTAAAAACTAACTTTTTGTATTAGGCTTTCTGCTCTAAATGTACAACTATAATACTTAGGCAAAACTTCATCATCCTAACCAAATTATAAAAATGATATTAGCTACAGCTTTGTTGTTTTATTCAAAAATAGTAGTTAGTGAGTAAACTTAACAGCAGAAAATTAAAATCAAACTCAATAAAAATTATGAAATTTACTTATGAAATTATGAAATTTACTTATGAAAGAAATAACTTAGCACAGAAGCTTTGCTTTGCTTATGTAGATAAATTGTAAAAGTCTTACACAAACTAATTTACAAGCGTATTACATATTCAAGTTTTCAAGAAAATTTGTGGGAGATAAAATCACCCATAAAAAACTATAGATAAACAACCAGGATACTCAAGAATGATTCATCAAAAATTAAATATCAACACTCAAAGCAACCTGCCAATTTTCAATATGCCCGATCTGATTGAAATTCAGAGGGCAAGCTTTCGATGGTTTCTAGAATATGGCCTAATAGAAGAACTAGAAAGCTATTCTCCAATTACAGATTATACAGGAAAACTAGAACTTCACTTTATTGCCAAAAACTACAAACTAAAACAACCCAAATATGTTGTAGAAGAAGCAAAACGTAGAGACAGCACCTACGCAGTGCAAATGTATGTTCCCACCCGCTTAATCAACAAAGAAACTGGAGAAATAAAAGAACAAGAAGTATTTATTGGCGATCTCCCCCTAATGACAGACAGAGGGACATTTATTATCAATGGAGCTGAAAGGGTAATCGTTAATCAAATAGTTCGTTCTCCTGGAGTTTATTATAAATCTGAAACAGATAAAAGTGGACGACGCACATATAATGCCAGCTTAATTCCTAACCGAGGTGCATGGCTGAAATTTGAAACAGATAAAAATGACCTAGTTTGGGTCAGAATAGATAAAACCCGCAAACTTTCAGCTCAAGTATTACTAAAAGCTTTAGGATTAGGGGACAGTGAAATTTTTGACTCTTTGAGACATCCTGATTATTTCCAAAAAACAATCGAAAAAGAAGGACAATTTGGAGAAGAAGAGGCACTATTAGAACTGTATCGGAAATTACGCCCTGGAGAACCACCAACTATTGCAGGTGGGGAACAACTACTCCACAGTCGATTCTTTGACCAAAAAAGGTATGACTTAGGAAAGGTAGGAAGATATAAGCTCAATAAAAAGCTCAGGTTAAACTTACCAAACACAGTACGAGTATTAACCAAAGAAGACATATTAGCCGTAGTTGATTATCTCATAAATCTAGAATATGACATTGGTCAAACAGATGATATTGACCATTTAGGAAACCGACGGGTGAGAAGTGTAGGGGAACTCCTGCAAAACCAAGTCAGAGTAGGTTTAAACCGTTTAGAGCGAATTATCCGAGAACGGATGACTGTATCTGAGGCAGACTCATTAACACCAGCATCACTGGTTAACCCAAAACCATTGGTAGCAGCCATCAAAGAATTCTTCGGCTCCTCTCAGCTGTCCCAATTCATGGACCAAACAAACCCATTGGCAGAGCTGACTCACAAAAGACGAATATCAGCTTTAGGACCTGGAGGACTAACTAGAGAAAGAGCAGGATTTGCTGTACGAGATATCCACCCTTCCCATTACGGGCGAATTTGTCCGATCGAAACACCAGAAGGTCCAAATGCTGGTTTAATTGGTTCCCTTGCAAACCATGCTAAAGTCAATGGCTACGGATTCATCGAAACACCATATTATCCTGTAGAAAATGGTCGAGTTTTGCGCGAGGGCAAGCCAATATACATGACTGCAGACGCAGAAGATGATTCCCGGGTAGCACCAGGGGACATTATGACCGATGCAGAAGGCAATATTTTGGGGGAAGTTGTACCAGTACGTTATCGACAAGACTTTACCACTACCAGTCCCCAACAAGTAGACTATGTAGCAATTTCCCCAGTACAAGTAGTTTCAGTTGCTACGTCATTAATTCCATTTTTAGAACATGATGATGCTAACCGGGCATTGATGGGTTCCAATATGCAACGACAAGCAGTTCCATTGTTGCGTCCAGAAAGACCTTTAGTTGGAACAGGTTTAGAAGCTCAAGCTGCTAGGGACTCTGGTATGGTAGTGATTACCCGCACAGATGGAGAAGTTAGCTTTATAGACTCAACTAAAATATCTGTGGTCGATCCAGAGGGTAATGAAATAGATTACCCATTGTGTAAATATCAAAGGTCTAACCAAGATACTTGCTTAAATCAAAGACCTTTGGTGTATGAGGGAGACCAAGTAGTAGCTGGTCAAGTATTAGCTGATGGCTCCTCCACTGAAGGTGCTGAGTTGGCTTTAGGGCAGAATATTTTGGTAGCTTATATGCCTTGGGAAGGTTATAACTACGAAGATGCAATTCTGATTAGTCAACGTTTAGTATATGACGATGTTTATACATCTATTCATATTGAAAAGTTTGAGATTGAGGCCCGACAAACAAAGTTAGGACCAGAAGAAATTACCAGAGAAATTCCTAATGTAGGGGAAGACGGTCTGCGGAACTTAGACGAACAAGGAATAATTCGAGTTGGTGCCTGGGTAGAATCTGGGGATATTCTTGTAGGTAAAGTCACACCCAAGGGAGAGTCTGACCAACCACCTGAAGAAAAGTTGTTGCGGGCAATTTTTGGAGAAAAAGCACGGGATGTACGAGATAATTCTCTACGAGTGCCGAATGGTGAAAAAGGTCGTATTGTTGATGTGCGAGTATTTACCAGGGAAAAAGGAGATGAATTGCCACCTGGAGCAAATATGGTGGTTAGGGTTTATGTGGCTCAAAAGCGGAAGATTCAGGTAGGAGATAAAGTAGCGGGGCGACATGGAAATAAGGGTATTGTTTCACGAATTTTACCGATTGAAGATATGCCTTATTTGCCCGATGGTACTCCATTAGATGTAGTGTTAAATCCTTTGGGTGTACCTTCGAGGATGAATGTGGGGCAGATTTTTGAGTGCTTGCTAGGATGGGCAGGTGAGGTTTTGAACGTGCGATTTAAGTGTGTACCTTTTGATGAGATGCACGGTCGTGAAAAATCAAGGGAAACGGTACATCGAATGTTGGAATTGGCCAGGGAACGTTCTGGTAAAGATTGGGTATTTAATGAAAATCATGCCGGGAAAATTTGTGTTTATGATGGACGAACTGGAGAAAAGTTTGACCGTCCAGTGACTGTGGGAATTGCTTATATGTTGAAACTGGTTCACTTAGTTGATGATAAGATTCATGCTCGTTCCACAGGACCTTATTCTCTGGTGACTCAGCAGCCTTTGGGTGGTAAAGCACAACAAGGTGGTCAGCGTTTTGGAGAAATGGAAGTATGGGCCTTAGAAGCTTTTGGTGCTGCTTATACTTTGCAAGAGTTGTTGACTGTGAAATCTGATGATATGCAAGGTCGAAATGAGGCTTTGAATGCAATAGTTAAAGGAAAAGCAATTCCACGACCTGGTACTCCTGAATCTTTCAAGGTATTAATGCGAGAGTTACAGTCTCTATGTTTAGATATTGCAGCTCACAAGGTAGAAACTATGGATGATGGTACTACTCAGGATGTGGAAGTTGATTTGATGGCAGATATACCAGGAAAGCGAGCGCCTTCTCGTCCAGTATATGAGTCGTTGTCTCATGAGGAAAACCAGCAGTAGGTAAATTAGATGGTAGGTTTTAGGTGGTAGGTGGTAGGTGAATTAGATAGATCATATTTCTTCTCATAACCTGATGCCTACTGCAATTTACGGTATTGCTGAGGAGCAGGATTAATATAAGTGGGGTGAGTGTCCTGCCTGGCCGAAAATATTAGGAACGGGCAAAATGCCCATTCCACAAAACTATTAAAATCCCAAGCGCATTTATGCAACGCCCAATTTACTAACTTGTGAAAATGATACTGCCAAAAATGGGTTTGGAGTGTTACTCAAAAAAACCGAATATTCATCATTACCAACAATTCCTCAATTCCCTAATTTAAAATCGTTCGCTTAATATGCAATGTCTGTTTTATGCTAAAGCCCAAAAAAAATATAGACTATCCTAGATAAATATGTACAAAATGTCTAGGATATGAAACAGAGAATAAAGTGATTAAATGTTAGTAATATAATGTAGTAATGGCCAAATTTAACGGTGCCTTGACAGGGATAGAAGCCAAAATTGAATATCATGCCGTATTTGAGGAACTAGGAGCATTGTATGAATCCTGGAAACGCTCTGCTGTTAACTGGATGCAAACTGAAAAGCTATCAGAATCAGAGGTAGAAAAGCGTCTAATGAAAAAGTTTAATATTCAGTGGGCTTATGCTGATTCAATTGCCACTGAAGCACGAACATGTTTAAACCAATTAAAAACAGCTAAAAACAACTATATTACTAAATTAGAGTTCCAATTAAGTGCCAAAACAGCTGCTGCAAAAAAACTCATCATTAAACTAGAAAAAACATTAAAATTAGCAACAAAAAAATGTTTTCCACATATACAAGCCCGAAATAAATTTTGTCATCAATATCGTATCCGGAGGACTCAACTTTTTCAGTGGAGGAAAGCCGTTGAGGGTATCCTAACCCATGATTTATGGGCGGAACATCAACTTTCACAGCAAGTACACATTGAAACGGGTAAGTAATAAAATCATTTGCACTCACCGATGGCAAATGTCTAGCGCGTGTCTAGTTTTCAAGAAGGTGTTAATTTTGTAGTCTTAACTCTTTAATTCTTTTTATTCTTGATTGTAAAGATGCCAAAACTTGAACAAAGATTTGATTATGTCAAAATTGCTCTAGCTTCTCCAGAAAGAATTCGTCTCTGGGGAGAAAGAACTCTACCAAATGGTACAGTTGTAGGAGAAGTTACTAAGCCAGAAACTATTAATTACCGGACTCTCAAACCAGAGATGGATGGGTTGTTTTGCGAACGCATCTTTGGTCCGGCGAAAGATTGGGAATGTCATTGTGGGAAGTATAAGCGAGTCCGACATAGAGGTATTGTTTGTGAAAGATGTGGAGTAGAAGTAACTGAGTCTCGGGTGCGCCGTCACCGTATGGGATATATAAAATTAGCAGCACCAGTTACTCATGTTTGGTACCTCAAGGGTATTCCGAGTTATATGGCAATTTTGTTAGATATGCCATTGCGAGATGTAGAACAAATTGTTTACTTCAATGCTTATGTGGTACTAGATCCAGGGAATCACGAAAGTTTAAGTTATAAGCAACTTTTAACAGAGGATGTTTGGCTAGAAATTGAAGATCAAATTTATAGCGAAGATTCAACAATAGTTGGGGTGGAAGTTGGTATTGGTGCTGAAGCTCTACAAGTCTTATTACAAAATCTTGCTCTAGAGGAGGAAGCAGAAAAACTAAGGGAAGAAATTGCTAATTCTAAAGGTCAAAAACGCGCCAAATTAATCAAACGTTTGCGAGTAATTGATAATTTTGTCGCTACGGGTTCAAGACCAGAATGGATGGTTTTAGATGCTATTCCAGTCATTCCTCCCGATTTACGTCCGATGGTACAGTTGGATGGTGGTCGCTTTGCAACTAGCGATTTGAATGACTTATATCGACGAGTGATTAACCGAAATAATCGCTTGGCAAGACTGCAAGAAATCTTAGCACCAGAGATTATTATTCGTAATGAAAAACGAATGTTGCAAGAAGCAGTTGATGCTTTGATTGATAATGGTCGTCGCGGTCGTACTGTGGTAGGTGCAAACAACAGACCTCTGAAATCTTTGAGTGATATTATTGAAGGAAAACAAGGTCGTTTCCGGCAAAACTTGTTAGGTAAACGGGTTGATTATTCAGGACGTTCGGTAATTGTTGTCGGACCGAAATTGGCAATTAATCAGTGTGGTTTACCGCGAGAAATGGCAATTGAATTGTTTCAACCATTTGTCATTCATCGGTTAATACGTCAGGGGTTAGTTAATAATATTAAAGCTGCAAAAAAACTGATACAAAGGGGAGACCCGAATGTTTGGGATGTGTTAGAGGAAGTAATAGAAGGTCATCCAGTGATGTTGAACCGGGCACCAACTTTACACAGATTAGGTATTCAAGCTTTTGAACCTATTTTAGTAGATGGTCGCGCAATTCAGTTACATCCTTTAGTTTGTCCGGCATTTAATGCTGACTTTGATGGCGACCAAATGGCGGTTCATGTGCCACTTTCTCTAGAGTCGCAAGCAGAGGCAAGGTTATTGATGTTGGCATCGAATAATATTTTGTCTCCTGCAACTGGTCGTCCGATTATTACGCCTTCTCAAGATATGGTATTAGGTTGTTATTATCTGACAGCAGAAAACCATAGAGAACAAGGTGGAAAAGAACTATATTTTGCTAGCTTTAACGATGTAATTTTAGCTTATGAACAGTCTAAGGTAGGGTTACATACTTATGTATATTTGAGGTTGCCTGCTGATGTGACGGTCGAAACAGATAAGTCAGAAGAAATGCCTCCTGATATCCAACAGATATCAGAAGAAGTTGCGATTAAAATTTATTGGATGCCATTGGATAGTAAGATATTACCTGATACTTTGGGAGAGTTGAAGTCAGAGAAAACTCTAGAAAATGGAGAGGTAGTGAAGCGTTATCACTTGTATCGGGTTCATTATACTCAACAGGGAAAAATTAAACAGGTTCATATTAAATCTCGCCAGGTGCGGGAGATAAATGGAGAAGCAGCGACACAGTTTGTGGTAACAACACCTGGTCGCATAATTCTCAATCAAACAATTGAAAGTGTTTTGTAAAGGAGTCAGGAGTCAGGAAGGCAGAAGGCAGGAGGCAGAAGGCAGAAGGGAAGAAAAGCAGGACTTACGCAAGGACAATAAATCAAGCGAGGGTGCAATTCGGAGCTTGGCATTAGCCAATGCCATTTGCTTCGCAGAACTATCGTTAACGCCCCAACATACATCTGGTATTGCTGAGGGGCGGGATGAATATAAGTGGTAAGTGGCGGCAGGCATCCTGCCTGTCCCGAAAATATCAGGAACGGGAAAATATCAGGAACGGGCAAGATGCCCATTCCACAAAACTATTTTGTCTTTCCTTAGAATAACAGTCTTTTTATCTAAATTATAGCAATGTGCGCTGGCATATTTACAAATTACAAGAACTGTCCAATAGCTAAAAGTCTTATATTATTCCTTCGGAGATGCTGCGCAAACGGTTTTTTATTCCCCCAGATGAGCTGTTGCCTGTTGCCTGTTGCCTGCGCACAGCGCTATAGTAAACTAATAAACAAAGGTAGAGAATAACATGATTTTTCGGAATAGAGTTGTTAATAAAGGTCAACTGAAAAAGTTAATTTCTTGGTCTTTTAATAATTATGGTACAGCTAGAACTGCACACATGGCAGATAAACTGAAAGATTTAGGATTTCGTTATGCCACAAAAGCAGGAGTTTCTATTAGTGTTGATGACTTACGAATACCTGCTTCTAAACGACAACTTTTAGATGCAGCAGAAGAAGAAATTCGCGATACAACTGACCGCTATACAAAAGGAAAAATTACTGAAGTAGAACGCTTTCAAAAAGTAATTGATACCTGGAATGTTACCAGTGAAAATCTTAAAGATGAGGTAGTTCGTAACTTTAAGGCAAGTGACCCTCTGAACTCAGTTTATATGATGGCATTTTCTGGAGCGCGGGGTAATATTTCTCAGGTGCGTCAGTTAGTGGGAATGCGTGGTCTGATGGCAGATCCACAAGGGGAAATTATTGACTTGCCAATTAAGACGAATTTCCGGGAAGGTTTAACTGTAACGGAGTATATTATCTCCTCCTATGGTGCGCGCAAAGGTTTGGTTGATACAGCATTGAGGACTGCAGACTCCGGTTATTTGACTCGTCGTTTAGTTGATGTTTCTCAGGATGTAATAGTTCGGGAAGCAGACTGTGGCACAAAGCGGGGAGTAACCGTGACAAGCATGAAAGATGGCGATCGCGTGTTAATTCCCGTACAAGACAGATTATTAGGTAGAGTATCAGGAGAAGATGTTAAACATCCAGAAACAGGAGAAATTATTAGTAGTGGTGGCGTTCAAGCAGTCAGAAATCAAGTATTTACAGAAGACTTAGCTAAAGCAATAGGTAAAGCAGGTGTAGAAAAAGTATTTGTGCGATCGCCATTGACTTGTGAATCACCTCGTTCTGTCTGTCAACAGTGCTATGGGTGGAGTTTAGCTCATGGTCAGATAGTAGATATGGGAGAAGCTATTGGGATTATTGCTGCTCAGTCTATCGGCGAACCAGGTACTCAATTAACAATGCGGACATTCCATACTGGTGGTGTATTTACAGGGGAAGTAGCACGTCAGTTCACATCTCCTTTTGCAGGTGTAGTAAAGTATCCATCAACTGTGCGTACCAGGTCATTCCGGACTCGTCATGGGGACGAAGCAATGATTGCAGAAAATAATTTTGACCTAACAATAGTAGGAACTAATGGCGGTCAAGAAAATATATTCATTGCTCAAGGTTCTATTTTGATGGTGCAAAATAACCAACAAGTTTTAGCAGGAGACATTTTAGCAGAAGTACCAAAGGCAGGTCAGGTCAGAAAAACAACTGAGAAAGTTACAAAAGAAGTAGCCTCAGATTTAGCAGGGGAAGTTCTATTTGCTAAGTTGGTGCAGGAAGAAAAGGTAGACAGACAAGGAACGACAACGCGCATTGCTCAAAGAGGAGGTCTGATCTGGATCTTATCAGGAGAAGTTTATAATCTGCCACCAGGTGCAGAAGCAGTAATCAAAAATGCTACTACAATTAGTGTTAATAGTGTAATTGCTGAGACTAAGCTAGTAACAGAGCATGGTGGTGTGGTACGAATTCCTTCTACGGAAAAAACTCAAAATATTTTGAGTGCAGGAACTCAACAGCCAACAACTGATGAGTCTGAAGAGTCAGTGACTACTACTAACATTCCTACCCAACTGCCAGTGCATACGAAAGCACAAGATAATCTACCTCGTGAGATTGAAGTCATTACTGCCAGTGTGCGACTAGACCAGGCAAAAGTTAGGATGGAAACCATTGCTAACCGAGACCAGTATATCATTGAAGCCCAAAATAATCAACGATTTGCTTTGAAAGTTACTCCTGGTAGTAAAGTTGGCAACCACGAAGTTATTGCTGAACTTTTAGAAGACAATTATAAAACGAATACAGGTGGCATCATTAAATATGCCGGAGTAGAAGTTCTCAAACGTGGTAAAGCTAAACAAGGCTACGAAGTGACAAAAGGTGGTACATTGCTATGGATTCCTGAAGAATGCCACGAAGTCAATAAAGATATATCTTTGCTATTGGTAGAAGATGGTCAATATGTAGAAGCAGGTACAGAGATAGTTAAGGATATTTTCTGTCTGTCTAATGGAGTTGTAGAAGTACACCAAAAAAATGATATTCTCAGGGAAGTGGTAATTAAACCAGGTGAACTACATAGTGGAGATTATGAAGCAGATTTAGGGGATTTGACTCTAATAAATGGTCAGATCGCAATGCCAGGAAAAGAAGTGGTGCCAGGATTAGCAGTCTCTGAGTTAAAGTATATTGAATATGTAGAAACTCCAGAAAATCCTGGATTATTATTACGGCCTGTGACAGAATTTCATGTGCCTGACGATCCTGGGGTTCCTTCTCAGAAATCAATTAATTCTTCCATTGAGTTAAGGGCAGTACAACGCATTTCTTTTAAAGATGGAGAACGAGTTAAATCTGTAGAAGGTGTAGAATTACTACGAACCCAGTTAGTATTAGAGATTGGAGAAGAAGCTCCTCAATTAGCTGCTGATATCGAGTTATCACCAGATCCAAAGGAAGAGGGAGTAATGCGTTTGCAGTTGGTAATTCTAGAATCTTTGGTAATTCGTCGTGATGTAACGGCAGATACAACTCATGGTAGTACAAGTACCGAACTTTTGGTGAAAGATCGGGATGTAATTGAAGCTGGAGCAGTGGTTGCTCGCACGGAAATTTTATCTAAGGAAGCTGGTGAGGTACGCGGTATTAAAGAAGGTTCGGAAGCTATTCGTCGTATTTTGATAGTCAGAGATGCTGACTTAATTAAAATACCAGTTAATACTTTGCCATCTGTAGCTCAAGGGGATTTATTAGTTGCTGGTACGGAAATTGCCCCTGGAGTATTTCTTGAACACTCGGGTCTGGTTTCTAAAATTCAGAAAACAGTTGCAGATCATGGTGAAGAAAGCTATCAAGTTATCTTGCGTCAAGGCCGACCTTATCGTGTTTCTGCAGGAGCTATACTGCTGACCATGGATGGGGATTTGGTACAACGAGGGGATAATTTAGTACTGTTAGTATTTGAGCGGGCTAAGACTGGGGATATTATTCAGGGTTTACCTCGAATTGAGGAATTGTTGGAGGCTCGTAAACCAAAAGAGTCTTGCATTTTAGTGAAGTATCCGGGTCAAGCTCAGGTTAAGGCTAATGACGATCATGTGGAGGCTAGCGTGGTTTCGCCTGACGGAACAATTACAGATTATCCAATCGGTCCTGGGCAGAATGTGATTGTTTCTGATGGACAAAATGTAAATGTGGGTGAATCACTCACAGATGGACCCCGAAACCCCCATGAAATTCTGGAGATTTTCTTTAACTATTACCGCGACCATGAAAGCATTTATGAGGCTTGTTTGAGGAGTTTTGAGGCTTGTCAGAAGTTTTTGGTAGATCAAGTGCAGGCGGTTTATCAATCTCAGGGTATAGATATTTCTGATAAACATATTGAAGTAATTGTGCGTCAGATGACTGCTAAAGTCAGGATTGATGATGGTGGTGATACTACTATGTTGCCTGGAGAGTTGATAGAATTACGACAAGTGGAACAGGTTAATGAGGCTATGTCTATTACTGGTGGAGCAACAGCTCAGTATACGCCAATGTTGTTAGGGATTACAAAAGCATCTTTGAATACAGATAGCTTTATTTCGGCAGCGAGTTTCCAAGAGACTACAAGGGTGTTAACGGAGGCGGCTATTGAAGGTAAGTCAGATTGGTTAAGGGGATTGAAGGAAAACGTGATTATTGGGCGTTTGATTCCTGCTGGTACTGGTTTTAATGCTTATGAAGATGCCCTGAGTGCAGAGATTAGTCGTTTGGAACAAAATTGGGATGAGGATATGGATATTATTGAGGAGGAGAATTTACAAAGTGTGGTCTTGGACGATCAAACAGCACGATCGTTAGAATTGGAAAGTAATCTGAATTTATCACCTATGAATTCACCTATGAATAATAATTTTGGAGATTCTCAAGGTATATCTAAAGAGCCAAATCAATTGATAGATGATAGTATGCCTGATTTTCCTGGCATTCTAAGTAATAGTGAATCAGTTTTAGATGATTCTGATTTTGTGCCAGATCCTTTTGATTCGGATTTTCCTAGTGACCTAGAAGATGACTTAATAGATGATGATGATGATGATAGTGATGATGGTTTTGATGATTTTGATGAAAACACGCCAGATTTAATCTAAGAGTCATTTCAGTTATCAGTATCTCCTTTTGCCCCCCTAGCCCCCCAATTTTGGGGGGAATAAGACTCTAAAAGTCTCCCAAAGTTGGGGGATGCGCTGGGGCTTGAGCTGATTATGGGTATGATGCAAGCCCCCCTAGCTCCCCAAAATTGGGTGGAATAAAGCTCTAAAAGTCCCCCAGAATTGGGGGATGCGCGGGGGCTTAAACATCACCAAAAAATCGCGCATTCATACTTCAATTTTGCCCCCCTAGCTCCCCAAAATTGGGTGGAATAAAGCTCTAAAAGTCCCCCAGAATTGGGGGATGCGCGAGGGCTTAAACATAA
>NZ_JAAHGH010000039.1 GCF_010672525.1 Okeania sp. SIO2B3
CTGGTATAGCCTGGTTATCGTAGTTGCTAATCCATCCCCTAGTGTTAAATAAGGGGTCAATTACTTCACTGAGCTGTTCGTATATTTGTTGGTTGAATATATCTTGCCAGCTTTCTACTTGAGTTTCTGATATTTCTGGGTCATAATTATTACTGGTTTGGCTTTCCGTTACTATATATGCAACTAAGCGTTTTTCCCCTAAATTGTCAATCTGTGCTTTGACTGCTGTTTCTTTGACAAACGAATTTTGATTGAGAATTGTTTCTATTTCTGCTGTTTCTATTCGATATCCTCTGATTTTTACTTGGTTGTCAATGCGACCCAAAAATTCTATGTTCCCATCTGGCAAATAACGTACTAAGTCTCCCGTTTTATATAATTTGGTAGTGTTTGAGTCATCAAAGGGGTTAGCTATGAATTTGGCCGCTGTTAACTCTGGGCGGTTGTGATACCCTGTTGCTAGTCCATCCCCTCCTATGTGTAGTTCTCCTGGCACTCCTATGGGAACTGGTTGATTATTGGCATCCAGGATGTATACTTGAGTATTAGATATTGGCTTACCAATAGGTACTGATTTTTCTATCTGGCTGTTAGCTTTGACTGGAAAACAGCAAGTGAATGTTGTATTTTCTGTAGGACCATAACCATTTATTAGTTGACATCCTTCCAGTTGTTCTACTACTTTCTGCACATGGGTTATGGATAATACGTCTCCTCCTGCCAATAGTTGCTTCAATGGTTTTAAGTTTTCTAGTTGCTCTTCTACCATCAACTGGAATAACCCTGCTGTTAACCATAAGGTTGTCACTTGGTTTTCCCTGATAGCTGCTCCTATTTCTGCTAGGGATGGCTGATGGGGTGGCATTAATACTAATGTGCCTCCATTGAGCAGGCTCCCCCAAATTTCTAAGGTGGCTGCATCAAAAGATATAGGTGCTAGTTGTAAAAATACGTCTTCTTTTGTGAGGTTAATATAGTTGGTATTTTTTACCAGTCGTACTACCCCTTGATGTCTGATGTTAACTCCTTTCGGTTCACCTGTCGAGCCGGAGGTGTACATTACATATGCGTGATGTTTTGCTGTTATTGATACTGTTAAGTTTTCTGAATTTGCTGTAGCTAATGTTTGTTGCTCTGTGTCTAGATATATTAATTGAGTTACTGTTTCTGGTAGGTGATGTTGCCATTTCTCTTGAGTCAATATGATGGATAGTTGAGTGTCTTCCACCATATAATTCAGCCGCGACTTAGGATAATTCGGGTCTAA
Organism: Okeania sp. SIO2B3; assembly: GCF_010672525.1. Taxonomy (GTDB): domain Bacteria; phylum Cyanobacteriota; class Cyanobacteriia; order Cyanobacteriales; family Microcoleaceae; genus Okeania. The sequence continues at coordinate 1,268 of NZ_JAAHGH010000039.1, forward strand.
TGGCACATAAGCTCCTCCAGCTTTGAGTATGGCTAATAAACCAATTACCATCTCCAAGGAACGCTCATAGCAAACACCCACTAGCACTTCTGCTCCCACTCCCAACTTTTGTAAATAATGAGCCAGTTGGTTGGCTTTGCTATTCAACTGGCAGTAAGTTAGCTCTTGTCCTTCAAATACTACTGCTATTGCATCCGGTGTTTTTTCTACCTGTTCGGCAAATATCTCATGGATACACTTTTCTCTGGGATAATCTGTTTTCGTGTTATTCCATTCCACCAATAACTGTTGCTGTTCGCCGTCACTCATCAAAGGTAGTAGACTAATAGGTTGTTCTGGAGTCCTAACTATTGCCTCTAGTAAAGTTTCATAGTGCGACAACATTCGGCTAATAGTTTCCGCCTCAAACAAGTCTTTGTTGTAAGCACACCATACCTTTAATTCTTCTTTTTCCTGCCATAGATGAAATTCTAAGTCCATCCGCACTGTCATCTCAATTCCAGTCATGGAAAATAAACTCATTTCTAAGTTAGGCAGACTAAAGTTTGACATGAATGCCTCAGCTTGCTGAACGGCAAATGCTACTTGAAATAGAGGGTTATGCTGCAAAGAACGCTCTGGTTGCAATTCATCTACCAATTTCTCAAAAGGTAAGTCTTGGTTAGCATAAGCTTCTATTGCTGTCTCTCGAACTCTATTCAATACCTCCAGGAAACTAGGTTTTCCTTCAAGGTTTGTATACATGACTAGAGAATTAACAAAAAAACCAATCAAACCCTCAATTTCTTGGCGGTTGCGGTTAGCACTAGGCGAACCAACTACTATCTTTTCCTGACCACTATAACGATACAGTAACACTTTAAAAGCTGCTAACAGAGTGATAAATGGAGTTACACCTTGCTGCTGGCTAAGTTGGTTCAATTTGGCTGTCAGTTCTGTAGAGAAACTGTAAACCTGCTCTTCACCCCGGAATGTTTCGATGGCAGGTCGGGGATGGTCTGTTGGCAGTTGCAGTTGGGGGAGTTCTTTGAGTTTTTCCTTCCAGTAGTTAAGTTGTGTTTCTAGGACAGAACCTTGCAACATATCGCGTTGCCAGACTGCAAAGTCAGCATACTGCACTGGTAATTCTGGCAATGCTAAAGGTTGGTTGGTAACTCCAGTTTCATAACAAGCTGCAAGTTCTTCTGCTAATACTGTCATGGACCAGCCATCTGCAGCAATATGGTGTAACACCACTAGCAAGAAATTTTCCTTTTCCCCCAACTTAAATAACTTAGCTCGTATTGGTGGGTCTTGTTCTAGATTAAACTGTTGCTGATTTTCCTGTTGCAGCAACTCTAGGAGTTTTGCTTTCTGTGGAGATGATGTCAACCCACTCAAGTCTACTATTGGCAGTTCTAGTTCATAAGAAGATTGGATTACTTGTACGGGTGCATCATCAATTTCCTTAAATGTAGTTCTGAGAGTTTCGTGACGAGCTATTAGCTGGTTAAGACTCTGCTGTAGAGCTTCTAGCTGTAGTTCACCTTTTAGATGCAACGTCAATGGTATATTATAAGCGTTGCTAACTATGCCTAATTGCTCTAGAACCCACAGTCGTTGTTGAGCAAATGATAATGGTAGTAAATTGTCATTTCGCTCAATAGGTATAAGTGGAGGTTCCTCGTTATCTAGATCCTCTAAATTAGCTTGCTGTAAAAAAGTAATAATTTCTTGCTTATACTCAGTTAGTTGAGTCCGTAGTTCTGAGGTCAAAACTCCTTCTGGTGCTTTACAGCGTAATTTCCCATCCTCAACCCAGAGCTTAATATCTTGATTAACTAGCTCTAATAAAAAGTTCTCTAGTGTTTTCACAGCTCAATTTCCTCCCATTTTTCTTGATTGTTAGAAGCAGTTTGTAGTTGTTTGGCCAAAGATAATTGATTCTTGCTATTTGCCTCAATTTCAATGCTTAACTCAGCTACAGTAGGTTTTTCAAACAACTTACCTACAGGTAGCTTTACCTTCAAAGTTTCCTGCACTCTGGAAACCACTTGAATCATCTTCAGAGAATCACCTCTCAACTCAAAGAAGTTATCGTGAATACCCACACTAGACAAGCCCAAAACTTCCTGGAAAATACCTACAAGCTTGCTTTCAGTATCATTTCTGGGCTGAGTTTGTCGGCGATCGCCAGAACTACGACCACCTACTAACTGTTCTCGATCTATTTCTCCAGTCTCAGTCTGTGGCATTTGTTCCAGTTGCACCCACTGACAATGAGTTGGTTGACCAAAGCGATCGCTCACCTGCCATTCTGGTAATTTCACTTTAGCCAATTCACCAGTCTTTTTAGCTGTAAAGTACCCAGTAAACTGTTGCCTGCTTTCACATTTCCCAGAATATTTTTTCATCAGCGGTTTACTATCATCTAAACCCACTATTAGATTATTCTTTCCATGACCTAAAACTGCTAACAAAGAATATATCCCTTGTAATGGTGAAATTTCATAGTAACCCTTGGCACGACTTTGTTCTTTCATTTGATAACCTTGACTCATACCCGTCTCATCCCACATACTCCATGCCAAACAATAGCTTTGTATATTACTATGAATTCTTTGGCGATCGCAGAAAGCTGTTTGAAAACTATTAGCTGCTGCATAAGCACCCACACCTATTCCTCCAAAGAAACCATTGACTGAGGCAAAATGGATGAACAAACCATCACTATTATGCTCTTTTAGTAATTGATGTAACACCCAAGTTCCTAATACTTTTGGTCGTAACACTTTTGCTAGAGTTTCTTTAGTTTCTGTTAATAGCAGTTTATCCTCTAAAACTCCAGCTAGATGAATTACTCCATCTAATTTACCTCCCCATTTTGATAATGCGTCTGTTACTACCTGCTGCAACTCAGACAAATTGCATATATCTACAGCTTGATATGTTACTGTTCCTAGTTGCTGCAATTGTTGATATGCCTGATTTTTTTCTGATGTTACCAGGTCGTTTTTAGCCACGAGGGAACTTCTACCCACTAATATTAGTTTTGCTTGGTAATGCTCTAACAGATATTTAGCAATTTCTCTACCTATTCCTCCTAAACCTCCACTAATTAGATAAATACCACCCTCCTTAAAAGGCAATTGCTTTTGTTCTGCTGATGCAAAGTTCACTGCTTCTATACCAGATACAAGGCGTTTTCCTTCTCGATATGCTACTTCTGCTACTGGAGAAACATCAAACAATTCTTGCCATAAATAATTGCCATTTATTTCTACCTCTTCTATTGGCAAATCAATGTGACGACAACTTAACCAAGGCATTTCCTGGGGAATAGTTTTTAGTAACCCTAAAACTGTCGATTTTTCACAATCAATTTTATCTGTTGGTAAAACTGACTGACTGTAACTGCTAACACACAATAATTGCACTTCATGTTGGCTACCTTGATTTTTTTCTAATTCTTGAACTAAAGATAACAAACTATAAATCTCTTGGCTATAAGAATCTTCTAGACTTTCTATATTGGCTATTTCTGCTGAATATTCTTTGTATTGAACTAGATATATTATTCTGCTAATAGGTGTTTTTCTTGTTGCTATTAACTTGAATAATTCTTGATAACTTTCTTGTTCTCCAGCCACAATTGAGTAGCTATTTTCATTTATTTGTTTAAATTCTGAACCTGTTTCTATTTGAATATAAGGTTGATTAGTTTTATGTGATTTTTTACATAACCAATTTCCTAATCCCAAACCATCAATAAATACTAAAGTTAAACCCTGACTTACATATTGACTAATTAAAGCTTCTTTTCGACCCCAAACTTGTTGGTAAAACCAGTCAGGAATAGTATTACTATTTTCCAGTAATAAATCGACCTGCTTCTGACTAGACCTAAATTCACCAGCTTCAAAACTTTGTTTGAGTTGTGTACGTTGAATTTTTCCAATTGCTGTTTTGGGAATTATTTCTTGGTCTACAGGAATTAAATAATCTGGATTAATACCGATAGATTTGACTACAGTAGAACGCATTTCTTTGAGCAATTCTTTCAATTCATTATCGTCTGTTTTTTTGGTGCTAAAAAATATAGCTAACTTATCTGTATTAGTTTCAGCATCTCGAATTGCACAAGCCGCAGTATAAGAAACTTCTATTCCTGATAATTCTTCGACAACTGCTTCTATTTCATGGCTATAATAGTTGAGACCGTTAATAATAATAACATCTTTTTGTCGTCCAGTAATTGTTAAATGCCCAGCTTTGAGAAATCCTAAATCTCCCGTATTAAACCAGCCATCTTCTGTAAAAGCTTCTTGGGTAGCAACTGCATTTTGATAATAACCTGATGTGACAGATGCTCCTCTAACTTGTAAAAATCCCACAACACCTTCTGCAACTACTTGCTGATTAACATCAACAATTCTCAAACAAGCACCCGAAATTGGTTTCCCAAGCTCCACAAATTTATCCTCATCAGATGAAGCTTCCAGAGAAAAACTATTTGACCAGGTAATACCAGAACAAGTTTCACACATTCCAAAAGCTGGATGAATAGCTTTTGAGGATAAACCATGAGGACTTAAAAGTTTAAGAAAGTTTCTCGCAGTTTTCGTTACTATTGCTTCTCCTGCATTCACTAAAAATCTCATTGAAGACAAATTCCAGTTTCGTTTTTTGACTTCTTGTATCCGATCGCCAATCAGAGTAAAGGCAAAATTAGGAGCCCAACTAATTGTAGCTTGATAATTGTCAATTAAATCTAACCATTTTAAAGGATTTTGTAAAATCAACTCTGTGGGGACATGAATCTGCTGACATCCTAAATCTACGGCCATTATACTCAAAAATACTAAGGCTCCTACATGATCCATTGGCATCCAGTTCAATGTAACATCCTGACTAGAAAATTGGTTCATTTTAATAGTCCCAACAGACATACTCAATAAATTACAGTGCTTGAGCATGACTGCTTTTGGTTTGCCCGTGCTACCAGAAGTCAGTAACAATATTGCCAAATCTTCTGGCCTACTGTTGTAAATATTCCTATCTGGTTCACACTCTTGTAGCCTTTCCAGTGTTTCTAGCTCCAAGTTTTCTAAATTGGATTTTTGAAACCATTCCTTAATTTTTGGTGCTAACTGACTATCTGTCAATATCAATGGCTTTTCCAACATATACCAGATATTTTCCAGTTTACTCAAAGCGTTATTGCCTTGGCCATCACTACGGACAATTGATACTGGTACTGGTATAAATCCTCCTAACAAACATCCCCAAAATGCACTAATAAAATCTGGGATTTCTTGAAGTTGAAAAATTACTTTATCTTGAGGTTTAAGACCTAATTTTCTCAATCCTGCTAAAATTATTTGTGCATCTTTGAGTAAGTCTCCATAAGATTGAATTGATTCTTTCCCATCGCCGTTAATATAAACTATTCCTCGTTCGGAATGCTGTTGTGCTGCTTTTTGTAGTCCTTCTACTAGGGTTTGTGGCTGATTTTCTCCTATGATTAATTTACCACCATCACTCAAAGCTGGTATAAATTCTGCTTGATTTTCGGTTGGAGATGAAACTTCAACCTCAGACTCTACTGTTGCTGATAATATACCTGCCTTCATTGCATCAGGAACTAAATCTAACACATGAACTGGCCGTCGTACTTTGCTTGTCTTCGGCAATAATACCACTGCTGCTTGTTCTACTTCTGGATGAGAGCGTAGTTTTTCCTCCCATTTTTCTCTTAACTGGGAATCTATTACTTCTATACTTGCTAAACTTTTTTCGTCTATTTGTCCTGATGCTGTTAGGGGTAATGCTGATACCTGTACATAAGCATCTGGCTGCATATTCCTTGGGAACTGTAATTTTAGTTGCTCCAGAATTAATTCTGTAGATAAGGCATTTGATACTTCCAAATAAGCTACTAATTGTTCCTCTCTTACTAAGACATAGCAGTCTTTTACTTCTGGATGCGATCGCAAAGCAACTTCAATTTCTTCAAGATTAATTTGCTTCCCTTTTACTCTTACTAACTTATGGATATCACCCCTCCATTCCAGGAAACCATTTGGTAATCTCCTACCCCACTGTTGAGTTGTTCTAATTAGACCTAGTTGAAAATGTTCGTAGAGTCCACTTGAATTTAAAGGTAGTCCCGATGCAGCGACATATATTTCTCCGTCTACACCAACAGGAGCCAATTGTTTGTTACTATCTAGGACATAAATAGGTAAATTATCTAGCGATAGTGGAGAGATACAGTTGTTGTTATCTGAATTCTGACTTATTTCTAATAGCTTTTGTTGTTCTGCTACCGTTAACAATGATAATTGAGCTACTTTTTGTTCTGGATTACTAACAATCGCTTCTAACAGTGTTTTAATATGGTCTAACCAACGCTTAATTGTAGTATCATCAAATAAATCTACATTGTAATCTAAATTGAACAACAACTCATTTTCTGTTTCCGTAATATCCAAAACTATATCGTAGGGAACAAACCGTTTCGGAACCGATATCAACCTAGTTTTCAATCCATACATATTTGGCCTATTTCTGATGCGGTCTAGGTTAAATAATGTTGATACTAAAATAGGTCTACTTGGGTCTCTTTCAAGAGAGAGTTTAGTCATCAATGTAGGAAATGGATAATCTTGATTTTGATAATCACCTAGTAAAATGTCCCTGGTTTTGATTAAAAATTCTGAAAAAGTCAGAGACTCTTCAATATTACTCCTAATAGGCAACACATTATTACAGTAACCTATCATATTTTCACTACCTTCAAAACTGCGCCCTCTTGCTGGAGTACCTACTACTATATCTGTATCACCTGTAAGTTTACTTAAGAAAATATTATAGATTGCCAAAAGTGACATAAATAGTGTACAGCCTTTCTGCCTACTAACTTTTTTTATTTGTTCAAGCAACTCACCATCTAACTTAAGAGTTTGTCTACTACCCCTATAAGTCATTACTGGTGGACGTAGGCGATCGCTAGGCAAATCCAGAACTGGAATTGAACCAGAAAACTTACTTAACCAGTGTAGTTCACTAGCTGCCATTTTCTCTGTCTGGCTAATTTGGTTTTGCCACTCTATATATTCTCTAAATTGCATTGGTTTTTCTAATTGGCAGACTTTCCGTTCACATTGGGCTGAGTAAAAAGCTGCTATCTCCTGCAAAATTATTTCTATGGACAAACCATCATTAATAATATGATGAATTCTTAACACTAGCCAATGCAGTTTCTCTTCCAATTTAAGAATATAAACTCGCCAGAGAGGGGCTTGCTCAAGATTAAAGGGTTTTTTAATTTTTCCCTCCATCCATTCAGTAACTTTCGCCTCGCGATCCTTAGGCGAAACATTAGAGAAGTCAATCAAGGGAATCTTGATTGTGCTCTCTGGCAATACCTCCTGAAAATCTCCCTCAGAACATATTCTTGTCCGTAGAGCTTCATGGCGTTCTAAAATCTTTGGGATTGCTTGTTCCATTGCCTGAAAATCAAATACTCCCTCTAGCTCAAGACACACTTGGTCAACATAAGCTTGTCTGCTGTTTTCATCAAGTTGGTCTAAAAAACAAAATTGTTTTTGGGCTGCACTCAGAGGAAAGACTACTGATGGCCACCGTTCGGTGTCCTGAATCTCACTTTGGGAGTTTTGATTTTGACCATCACGAAGTAGTTCTAAAATTTCCGTTTTGTATTCCTTGAGTATCGCCAATATTGAGTCCATTGAATCGTTATTGGGAGCATCGTAGCATAATTGTCCTTTTTCACTCCACAGTTCCCAACCTTGCTTATAAATCTCTTGTAAAAACTCTACTAAATTATTCATAATAGGCCAGCTTAAAATTGGTAAATAATAATAAAATGATAGCCCTCAGTATAGCAACTGCCAGGGCAGTTAAGTTATTATGCATTTAAATTAAATTAACTCATAGGGTGACAAGCCCCTCAAAACCATTGTTAAATAAGAGTTAAGACTATAATATGGGTGTTGAAAATCCAAGTTTTTTTTGATCGGGACTTACGCAAATACAATATATATAGTGCATGGTAAATAGAGCGATCGCTGAGACAAATCTCTGCTAACGCTATATTAATTTTAATGCGATCCCCCTAAATTTTCTCACCAAAACCCAGAATAACTGGAGTTGAAGGAGAAAGTTTTTTGATCACTAATTAGGGTTTGCTGATTAACTATAAAAGTATTGACATATAAAGGTTTCAACCTAATAAGGCTGAAAAAAGTGCGCCTGTTTTTGGTAAAGATTGCTCAAAAAACTAGCATTTTGTGCAAGAGTTGGGCAGAAAAATTAAGGGACAATTCTTCCAACTACATCCTCTGTAATTCCCATTTCTCCTGTCTCCTGTCTTCCCCTCCCCTCCCAGGAGGGGCCCGCGGGTGGGTTGTCTCCTACCCTCACCCATAAGACTTTTTCAGCAAACCCTAATTATCCGGACATGATATAAGCCTAAAATATAACGATTGCTTTGGGATGTTCAGAGTTGACAACAGTTAATATCATGTCCGTTGGTATAGTCCTGTGTAAAAGTTGGGGAAATATCTACCGCCATATAAGTAAAATTTTTCCTTTTCTTAAAGCTTCTTGCTTCTTGCTTCTTGCTTCTTGCTTCTTGCTTCTTGCTTCTTGCTTACCTTCTCTATACAAGACCGATGCTACCGGACATGATATAACCAGTTATTTTACTGCCAAAATAACAGAGTTTCCCGTCAGTCAATTGCAATATTTGGAGGTTGGCGATCGTTGTGGTACAATAACTTAGATTTTTCCTTCTGCTTTGATTCAGTTGGAGTCATTTCCATTAGATGTAGTGATCAAATTACGGTCAAGCGATCGCTTGTTTCACCAACGTTGCTAAAGGTGATTATCCAGACTTGAGTTGACAGCGCTTTTCATATTGATCAACCACATCGTCACAATCACGCGGCCAGTAGGGATGTTCCATGGAACGTCCCTACTGTGGTCTACCCTGTATGATAACTAGGGCTTGCTGATTAATTCTAAAAGTATTGACTGATATTGGTTTTAGCGTTTTAGAGTTGAAAAAAGTACCAGCTTTGTGGTGGAAAAAGCTCATGCATGCTAGTATTTTGGGACGATTATGGTAGAAAAATTGAGAGACAAAACGCCCGCTCCTACCTCCTCTACATTCCCATTTCTCCTGTCTTCCCCTCCCCTCCTGGGAGGGGTTAGGGGTGGGTTGGGAGGGGCCCGCGGGTGGGTTGTCTCCAGTATAGCTGTCTCCTACAAAAAGCAAAAAGACTTTCCATACGTAAACCCTAATTATCGGGACATGGTATTAAGTCTTAGCTAAAATCAACATTAAAATCTATCATTGATGGATGACTATTCCTGTGCAAAAAATGCTGGATAAACAAAAGCAAAAGCGGTGGAACTAGGAATAGTTGTACCATCGAATTCTTCAACAATCACAGTTTGCATTTGACTGTCCCATTTTGCACGAATTTTTCGCCCATTAAATTCTACAATTTTTTCTTTTAGTTGCTTAATTTCTGAGTGTAGAAACTGAGCGCTACTACCTGAGAAATAATTTTGAGGTGTTTCTCGGTCTGCTTCCCATACATAACTAATAATAGCCTTGGGATGTTGGTTAATTTGGTCTTGATTTCTGACTGGAAAAATCAACATTTTATCAGTATAGTAGCTGCCATAAGGATAGTTAAAATAGTCACGTTTATAACCTGTTTTTGTAGATAAAATTTTACTATTAGGATGGGCTGCTAACCAATTTTCCAGGGTGGTTTTAATGGCAGAAATTCTATTTAAGTTACTGTTAACATTCCGACCAAGAATACCAATAGCCCAAGGTTGAGAATAAAGAGTATCATTGGAGCGGTTGTACATAACTAAACAACTTTGATAAAGTTTTCCAGAAACTCCATAAGTTGTATTGCCTCGTTCAAATCCGATTATTGTGTCACAAAGAGGGCAATAAGAGACAGTAATATTCATTCCTCCTACTGTATCATTAACAATTTCATGCCAATTCATAATGCCAAAAGGATAAGCAACAGCTTCACCGTTTATTTCTATACCAATTACTGTTTCGTTAGTAGAAAAAGGTGTTGTTGTAGCAGTATCAAATTTGGGATTATCAATAGAGGGAATACCATCTTTTGGCGGTCCGCCGTTCAAAAGTTCAGCTAAATTAATTCGACTATATTTTTGAGGGTCGAGATTTTGTGCTTGAATATCTTGGAGTTCTCTATCTTGATTATTTAGATATTGTGTGAGATGAGAATAGCGTAGTTTAAAGTTATCCCAGCTACCTGCTTGTATGACTATAGAACTTAAACCAAAGCTAGCAAATAAAGCAGTATTGAGAATGATTTTAGCTAGTTTTTTCATAATTCAATAAGGAAATAAGAAGGAAGAAGGAAGAAGGAAGAAGTAATACCAGTTTGATAAATCTTTGCTACAAATATTTAGGTTACTGCTTAGGAGTCAACCCACCCCTCGCCCCTCCCCCTCCCCTAACCCCTCCCAGGAGGGGAGGGGAAGACAGGAGTCAGGAGTCAGAATGAATGGATTTGATTCCATTTCTTATCTAGTAATTTATCTTTTTCGTCCAATAGATATTTCCTACAAATTATTTTAATACTGCTTATTATTTGTAACATTCTTTTTTCACGCTTGGTATAAGAAGTAATATCGTCCGCTTGAATACTTATACTTTGGTGGAAGGAAGACAGAGAGGTTTCTTTCAATTGTGACTTGATTCTATACACAAACGATGCTACTGGACATGATATAATCAGGAAAAAATTTTCCTTCTTCCTTCTTCTTTCTTCCTTCTTCCTTCTGCTATAAAATTACAATATTTTCAATTTTAAGAATGGTGTATATACCTTAAATTAAACTGAGTTAAAAATGAAGTTAAGATAAATAATTAGATTGTGTCCATTTGAATACTTATAAATAAATGTTCAACAATTAATAATTGACAATTACCTCTCCTGAAAATGGATAGGATTCGCGAAAAGTATTTTTTATCTTTATTTCTTCTTCAAAGAAGAGGCTTTAAACCTTAATTACTTAGAAATATTCTTTTTTTCAATTGGTATTACACTTTTTGAAAGTCGTTTATCTAATCAAATCGCATCTATCTAGATATGAAAGTAATAGCTTTATCTAAAAATTTATTTGTTATTTTTGTCTGTTGTCAAATAATATCAAATCCATTTAATTAGCTATACAAACATTCTCCTTCTTCACCATTACCTAATCTTTATAACTGTTTTCTATCCTGAGATTATGTCCAGATAATTAGTGATAGAAAACTTTCTCCTTCTCTTCCTCTTTCTTCCCTCCTGACTCGGTCCTTCCCTTCCCCTCCTGGGAGGGTTAGGGGTGGGTTGACTCCTGACTCCTACCTTCAAAATATTTTATACCGATATTACCGGACTTGATATTACATAATATCTCTCTCAAATTCAAATTCAGAAATTGATTTTTCTCCTTCCTGTTTCTGTTCTCGAACTAAAGGAATTAAATAATTATGAGCTAATTGATAGCTATCTTCTGGTAACTCTGGCAGCAATAAAACTAATCCTCGAGCAACTAATACATCTAAAACTAAATCTAGTTTATTGGCTTCCATTAATAATTCTGATGCTAATTCAGCACGAGTTTTTAGAGGGCGAGTACCATGTTCATTTGTTAATAAGTATAAAACAGATATTGCTGTTCGTCCGTTCAGAAAACCACAATCTTTTATTGCTCCATCTACAAAATTTATTGTGAGTTTTTTGATAGGATTATCTCCTAGTTTATGATATGCTTCAAAAGTTGTAATTGCTTCTTCTTGAAGTTCAGTACCTACTACTTGTAATTCCATCGGACTTACTGTATTATCTGCTGAACTTAAATCTTTTACTACTTGATAAATTAAATCTGGCTCCCAATTTAATTGAGCAGGTTCAATTAAGTTTTTGATAATTTCTTGACTATGATTTGGCTCAAAATTACTTATGTAGTAAAGAATTTCCTTAGATAAAATTTCATAGTTAATTACTGTTTCTAAGTTTGTCAGGCGGTCGCATTCTAATAAGTAATGTAAGTAATTTGTTTGGATAGATAAAACTACTTTAACAAAATTTAAGTTTAAACATTCATATAAAAATTGATAAAGTGGTAGTCTTTGAGCTGGTTTAGGACAGACAGTAAATAACTCTTCAAACTGGTCTAAAATTAATACTTTTAAATTATTTTTTTGATGGTTTTTACGCAATGTTTCTAGTACATATTCTAGATTCCAAGTTGCAGAGTCAGAATTTCTCATCCAATCTGTATAAACTCGCAGTAGTATGGGTGAAATTGCTTGATTATCTTCTGAATTTTCTGCGAGTAGAGTAGGTATTAACCCAGAATTAATTAAAGAACTTTTACCCACACCAGAGACACCATGTATAACTATTAGTTTATGATCCTGGCTTTTGATTCTTGCCACTAAATTATTCACGTCTTCTAGACGACCAGAAACTTTAATTTCTCTAGGAATTATCGGACTACTATCAGATTTTTGTTGTGGTTGTAATGGATTTATTCCGATAAAAGCTTTTAATCCATATTGATGCTCAACTCGTAATTGTTCTTCTTTGATTATGGCAGATTTTCCATATTGGTCTTGGTCAAAATAAAGCTTTTTTAATGCTTTTAATATAGAAATATAAGAGTGTAAATCATGATGGGGGCTTGTTTTTCGTCGCGCTTTTTCTAGTTGATTAACAGTAGCTTGCCACTCTTCTAAATTACTTTGAGATTCACTTAAAATTGAGAAATAAGAATTCTGATCTTGTGCAATTTCTAGAGGATTTGCCATAGATTGATTTTGAATGGCAACTGCTAATTCTGCTAATTGACTAGCATGGTCCCATTTTGACTCGTGCATTGCTGCCTCGGCCAAAAATCCGTAATCTTGAGCAATTTGCTCTTCTGTTCCGTAAGTTAAATGTAGTTCTAAAGCGCGTTGAGCAAGCTTGTATAGATGGCTCCATGCTTCTAATTTTTTCAGAACTTCACCTTGCTGAATGATGAATTTAGCTACTAATTCTTGTCGGTCTATTTGAGCAAATAAATCTAAGCTTTGCTTAAAATTCTTTTGTGCTTGTTGCCAATAATTATTTTTTTGTTCTACTGAAATGTTTAAATTACCTTGATGCTCATAACATAATCCGATATGAAAAAGGACAGCTCCTATTTTTTCTAATCTTTCATTGATTTGTGGAGTGACCACTTCCCCGGGTAAAAGTTTTGTACTTTTTTCCCAGATTAATAGGCTATTTTTAAATTTATTTAATGCTTGCTCTATTTGATTTTTAGCATAATCCTCTCGACCAAGAATAAAATCTATATTGGCAATTTGTAATTGTGATATTTGCTGTCTTTTATAATTACTAGATAAATGTTCAATTGCTGCTTTTAGTTGTTGAGTATCTGTTTCATTCAGGATATTTGAATAGCTTTGAAACTGAATAATATGAGAATCTAAAATATTAGAAAAAATTTTACTGGTACAGTCTTCAATTACACTAATAGCTGTATCATAAATAAGTTGAGCTATATTATTTTTTTTGTATTTGTCAGTCATAGCTAATATTTTTTAATTTTTACTAATAGGCCAGGGAGTTTAAATTTATATTTTTCAATTATGGGAATTAGTTTTAAATTTAATTCATTCTAACACTTTTCAGAATTATAAGTAATATCATGTCCGTTGGAATAGTTACACTTTGGAGAAAGGAAGGCAGAGGGCAGCTATGCTGTTTGCGCAGCATTCCGCACCGAAAGGCAGAAGGGAATATTGGCTCAAGGGTAGAAAGTTTTTTGTTTGCTGATTATCCGAACATTATATAAATAGGTAGTCAAGCAAAATTAATTGTATATTTGACGGTTAGCTTAAGTAGGTAGGAAAAAATATTTTTAGATTGATTTATTGTGCACAAAAGTATATTTTTTATGCCCTACTCCCTAATGACAAATCTTAAATTAATTTTGCACAGGTACTTATGAAATTTTGTAGAAATCAAAGGTGAGCTAAGGGTAAAAGTAACTTACTTTCTACTAAACCACTTTCTTGTAAATTTAACTCCAGTTCTCCTCCCATTTGTTGAATTACTCGCCTACAGATAATTAAATGTTTGCCTGGAGGTGAAACCAAGGGAGAAGGTTCTAATACATCTGGGATAGAAGCAGAGTTAAATTCTGCAATTAATTTTGAGCTAATCTTACCTGCATCAAGAATAGAAATTTCTAGCCATTCTTCATCTAAAATTTGGCATTTTATATCAATTTTTCCTCCTGTTTGAGAACGACGACAGGCACTAATCAAAAGCTCGTAAACAACTAATTCTAACTTAATACTATCTCCATAAATATTCAAATTTCCTTCCCGATGAACTTCTAATTGCAGTTGTCTTTTCTTAACTAGGGAATCAATCCGAATTAGCGATCGCCTCAACAAATTAGCTACAGATACAACATCAAAATTTGCTTGTAAACGCCATTTTTCTTGTTTCAATAATGAAGTAGTAGATGATAAAACATTCCCAATTTGTCGTAATAATTGCTGATAACGTAGATTTGTCAACACATTTTTTTGTTGGGCCGGATTTTCTGATGGAGTATAATGCAATTCACTTAACTGTTTAAAACCAGAACCAACAGTACGGTAAAGTTCTTCTAAACGCCTTTGTTTATACCAATTTAACCACTCTAATTCCTCTCGTTGAGATTCCAAAGTAGTCTTGACTATCAAATAGCGACGAGACCATGCAAACTGAGAAACCAAATTAGTCAATAAATTTTTCAGAGTTTCAGTAGGAGAATTTTGTGGTTGTGGCACTTGTGTTTTTTGCCATAAAATTTTGTGAGGGTCTGCAAGTAACAATATACCCGTTGGTTGATGTTCAACAGCAGTACGCAAAGCAGTTGCTATGACCTGACCGCTATCAAGAATATTGAGCCACCTTAGAGTTTTTGCTGGTACATCACTCACACTCAGATGCAACCAACCATTTGTAGAAATTATTTGTTGAATCCAAGAATCAGTGCGAACTGGAATCGAAATTTTCTCAGTGCTAGTAATATGAGACTCAGGATAACTATAGCTCATAACTCTACCTGTTTGTGATACTGGATACCAGGTAATTAAACCAACTAGGGGAATAGTTTGCAGGTTTATCTCTGCTATTTCCACAATTGCTTGAGCAATAAATTCGAGAAAGTTTCGTTCGAGATGGTCTAGGGATAAATTTCCTAATACACTCTGTTCTCCAACTGGTTCCAAATTTTTCACTTCTTGCAATAATAAGGAGTTGGAAGGGTCGATCGATATTTTTGTTGAATTTGCCTGTATTGTAGTTGGTTGTAAAGTAGTTAAACCAGACTGAAGATATTGCATATATTGCTGCTGCTTGTTTATGATCTGATTAATATGTCTTTGATGCAGGAGAAAACCTAACTGTTGACTGGCAATTTGCACTAATTCTCGTTCATTGCGACTCCAGGTGCGAGGAGTTTCATAACCAATAATTACGAGTCCTTCGGGTTGGTTGTATCGATCGCCTTGATTTTTTGTAATAAATTCTTCTTGCTCCTTTTTCCCCGCTCCTATTGTGCTACACAAGAGAAGAGAACGTACTCCAAGTTTTTCAAAATCTTCCTGCCAAGCACCCAATATATGACTTTCTGACCAATTTTCAATTCCTACTACTTCAGCATTTCGCTCTAGCAAGGTCATATCTTCTTTACTGAGGGGGGGGAGAGCAGTTTTGACTGTTCGACTTTGGGTAGAATGATTTTGATAAACAACTTCAAACTGCCCTCCGTTGCGGATAGTCAACATAAAATATTTAGCACCTAAGCGCTGAGATATTTTTTCCGCTGTTGTTTTTAGGGTTTTCTGCCAATCATCATCACCGTAAATAGCGCGAGTTATGCCTGCAGTTAAGGTTTGGTCTAGTTTAGCTTGACGAATTTTGTCCTGCATTTCTGAGAGGGGAGAAGTTAAAGCTAGCAGTTGACCTACTCCTTGCAAATAGTTTTTTTCATCATCTTGCCATGGACGGTTGTGTTGTTCTTCTACGGCAATAAATCCTAATAATTCGTCTTCTAAGATAATTGGTGCTGCTAATACAGAAGAAGCTCTGATTTGTCGGGTCAGTCTGCGAGTAATATCATTGTCTACAGAAGTGTAATATTCTCCGATACAGATAATTTGTCCAGTTAATAGTACATGATAGAATTCACCTAAATCTTGCAGTGTAATACCAGAAACAGGACGTTTAAAGTCACTCCATTCTACTATTACTTGATGATTACTAGCACGACGCCAAAAATAGCGTCCATTGGGATAATACCAGTAAATATTTGTGCGAGATGGTTGTAAAAATTGATGAGTTATTTCTGCAACTGTTTCGAGGCGTTGATCTAGGGTTGTTAATTTTCCTAATTGAGATAGTAATGAGAGTATTGGTTCATCAGGTCGTTTTGCTTGTTGCTGTTGCCATTCTTTTTCTATTTTTTGTAATGTTTGCCCTAGTTCACCCCAAATTAAAGATAGTAGTGCTTTTTCTTCGGACTCTAAAGAGGTTCCCCACTCTTGTGAACCTATTAAGGCAATACCAAAACATTTTTCTTTGTAATGTATAGGAAAAAAAATGGTACCTTTAATCTGATATGTTTGTGCTATTTTTACCCATTCCCCAACTTGCTTTTCCGCCCTTAAGTCAGCAACTTTAATTGCTTTTATTTCCATTAATACTTGTTCTAATATATCGCCATGACTTATTGTAAATTTTTGTTTGAGAGCAGAAATTTCACCATTGGGAGTAATTCCACCTTTGCCTACTATTTTATTTGCTAATCGATCGTACAGGCATACCCAAATCAAACAACAATCAAATTCTGACTGAAGATAATTTATGACTTTTTTGATGAGGAAATCTAAATCTTCTTCTTCTCTAATTGCTCTAATTATGCTTTCTAAAGCAATCAAATTATTATGATTTTTTTTTGATTTATTTTTTTTGAACATCGATAAATTATCCTCATTATTTAATAGTTATTTTGAGAAGAGAAGAAATAGATTATAGTATGTCAGCTTAATTAGTTAGAGGTCAAAAACTTTCTCTTCCTATGGTCTATTGTCTGATTTATGCTCTCATAACCCATATTCGGCATTCCCTATTACTGTTCATTTATAAGTATTCAACTAGACATAATATTATCAATATTTTTTACTCATAGGTATTAATTTTTATCCGCTAAATCTAGTAAATATGGCTTAATATCAACTTTAGATAAGCCGTGATCAATAAAATATCTTGCTTTTGGTGGTGAGAAACAAAAATTGTCTAAAATTTTCCTGTTGAGACGAGTGCATATCTCTACGTCTTATTGATCAATAATATTCAACTTCACTCGATCTAAATGATATATTAACGATCAATAATTAATTAGTGTGCTTTGATTAAAAAGAGTCTTGTCATCTCAAGATTATACTTTATAAAAATTTGAGTTTTCATTTTTAGTTTTTAATTGTCAACTACTATTTACAATCAAGTGTTAAATATTTATCCTTCTGTCATACTTCCGACTCTATTTTCTGTATTAAAATCCGATCCAGAATGGGTACATCATCAAGCCCTAAATATTCTCAGTTTTATGGATACTAACTCCTCCAGTAAACTAATAAGTGGGTTGCAGACAATGATGCAAAAATCTTTATGTTTTGAGGATATTCGCCTAGAACAAACTTTATGGGGATTAAACTTTAAAAATCCCGTGGGTTTAGCTGCAGGATTTGATAAAGATGGTGTGGCCATTAATGCCTGGCCTCAATTAGGTTTTGGGTTTGCTGAACTTGGTACAGTTACTCTTCATCAACAACCGGGAAATCCTCAACCAAGATTGTTTCGTTTGCCAATGGATCGAGCTGCTTTGAATAGAATGGGATTTAATAATCAAGGTGCTGCTGCTTTAGCTATGAGATTACAATCTCAAGGAAAAAATATTCCAGAGGCTCTCAGATTACAGGAGAATAATTATTCTTTTTATCCGAATTTTTTTCCTTATGGTATAAATATTGGTAAATCCAAGATAACATCTTTAGAGGCAGCAGCAACAGATTATTTAGGTAGTTTTAGATTGTTAAAAGATTGGGGTGATTATTTTGTAGTTAATGTTTCTTCTCCTAATACTCCAGGGTTACGTTCCCTGCAAAATGCCGATAATTTAAGTAAAATCTTAGCAGATTTACAAGCCGAAAATCAAGGAATCAAGCCAATTTTAATTAAGATTGCACCAGATTTAGAAAAGGAAGCGATCGCCTCAATACTAGACCTAATTAAAGCATATCAAATATCTGGTATAATTGCCACTAATACAACTATTAGTCGTGAGGGATTAAAAACTAAAATTCTTGCAGCAACAGGTAAAGCTGTAACTGAAGAAGCAGGTGGAATTAGTGGCGCACCATTAACCCAAAGATCGACAGAAATAATTAAATTCATCTGGCAAGAAACAGAGGGAAAATTACCAATAATTGGTGTAGGTGGTATATTTACTGCGGAAGATGCGTGGAATAAAATTACCGCGGGGGCAAGTCTAATTCAAGTTTATACAGGATGGGTATATCAAGGACCGGGAATGGTCAAACAAATTCTTCAGGGACTACTACAAAAGTTAGATGAAGAGGGATTAAATTCTATTTCTGAAGCTGTTGGTTTAGCAAATAAATAGGTTCTAAGCATTTTCGTTCCGGAATGCTGCGCAAACAGCTATTAGCTGTCAGCTCAAGCACAATAAGACCTCACTTTTGTAGTAAGATTTAACTCTGGCTCAATAAAGCTTTTATCTAATACCAAAAGCCATCGCTGAAGTCCGCAGTTCCTCTGCAGGAGACTAGCTAACGGCTAAGTGCTTACGAAAGTATTTCTTTTTTAATTATGGCTTGCTGATTAATTATCAAACCATTTACAGGTAAAGCTTTGATCCTTCTTGTCTTCCCAAAAAGTGTGCTTGTTTTAGTCTAAAACCCTCAAAAAGTTAGCATAAAAGGCAAACCTTCGGACAGAAAAATTGAGGTACAAAACGCCCGCTCCTACCTCCTATAAATTCCCTATTTCTCCTGACTCGGTCCTTCCCCTCCCAGGAGGGGAGGGGTTAGGGATGGGTTGACTCATACTTTCCATACGCAAACCCTAATTAATTATTGCCTATGTTACCTAAATTATTGTTACTCAATCAACGCTTAGTTATGTGGTTATTAGTATTAACAATACTATTAATTCCTCTGGCTTTAAACTTTTACATCAAAGTAGCTACAAGCAAATATCGCTACAAAAATCCAGAAGAAGTGCCAGCTAAACCTATTGCCATAGTTTTTGGGGCAGGAGTTTGGGAAGATGGTACCCCCACACCAATGTTAGCTGACCGAGTACAAGGAGCGGTTAATTTATACAACATTGGTAGTATTAAAAAAATTTTGATGACTGGTGACAATAGCACCCCTGATTATAATGAGGTAAAAGCTATGGAAGAATATGCTATTAATCATGGTGTATCTGTTGAAGATATTACTCTAGATTATGCTGGTTTTAGCACTTATGAAAGTTGTTATCGGGCAAAAGAAATATTTGGTATTACCCAAGCAGTTTTAGTAACTCAAAACTATCATTTACCTCGTGCAGTTTATACCTGTCGTCAACTAGGAGTAGATGCTCTAGGTTTAGGTACACCAGATTGGGGAAAATTTAGAAATGATTCTATGAGACGTTATTCTATCCGTGAATTTTTGGCAGTCTTAAAAGCATTGTTGGAAGTTCATATTACTCGTCCTAAACCAACTTTTTTAGGACCTTTTGAGGGAATTAGTTAATTAATGGGAAAGGCAGAAATAAACAATTAATAATTAATAATTAATAATTAACAATTACCTCTTCTGTATTGATTTTTTGATGATTTTTAATAGGAGGAAAAATGGTTCTTTATCTTGACTCAGCAATAGTAACAGAAGCAAGAGTTGCCAGTAAATTTGGTTGGATATCTGGGGTGACAACTAACCCAACTTTGCTGGCAAAAAGTGATTTGTCTCCAGAAGCAACATTAAAGGAACTTTCAGAAATTGTTTCAGGAGAATTATATTATCAACTTACTGCTACTAACTTTGATGACATGATGGCGGAAGCGAAAGCTGCATCAAAATTAATTGGTCATAAAATAGTTCTGAAAATTCCGGCAACTGCCACTGGTTTTCAATTGGTATCCCATTTGTCTGAAGATATTGACTGTTCGGTAACCGGAATATATCATCCCGCTCAAGCAGTAGTAGCTGCAGAAGCAGGTGCTAAATATGCGATCGCCTACGTCAACCGGGCAACAAGATTATTGGGAGATGGTTTAAAGTTGGTGCGAGAGATGGCTGAGGTAGTTCAGGGTAGCGGTACAGAAATTTTAGCAGCAAGTGTGAAATCTCCTGATGAGGCTGTGGCCACCTTACTGGCAGGTGCTAATCATCTGACATTACCATTTTCTGTGTTACAAGCAATGACGACCCAGGAATTATCAGAGCAAACTTTTAAAGAATTTAATGAAAAAGGAAGAGGAATTATGTATTAATTGACATTGACACTCCACGGACTAAAGTCGTGTGGATTATTAAGGGTCATAAATTTGACGGACTTTCGTCACGTCAAATTTTACCCTTAATGGCATGGCCAAAGATGTCTCTAATCTGTCCGGGGTAAACCCCCATAAGGTTGCTTTTTATTCCAATATTTGCAGCACCATTGACGCTGGTTTCCCACTTACCGAAATTTTACGATGAGAAAATATCTGTAGGAGGAAGCTAATATGGAGGATAAATTATAGAAATTTCCAAACACAGGCAGAATAATTTTACCCTATTAGCCATTTAGTGTGAATTATTCATGTTTTTACTTCTCGGCCACTACCCTGCTCCCCCACTCAAAAACTTTTCTAAATTTTTTTGAGAAATGGTATAATATCGTATTGGTATTATTTTTTAATTCTGAACTTGAATATTATTCAAATAATAATTCTCTGGCTCCAGCATAACCAGATTCTACTATTTGACAAGCCATTTGTTCATAAACTCCGGACTCATTTGGTGTAGTAGTTGCCAAACCATCTACATAGCGATTAAACATACAAAAAGCTGCTGCAATTAATACTGTGTCGTGAATTTCTCTATCTGTTGCACCTATACTTTTTGCCTTTTGAATATCATCCTCAGAAACTTGTTTGCCACCAAGCTGTACTTTTGCTGCTATTTTCAATAGAGCTTTAAGTTTGTCGGTAATATCTGCATTCTCAACGTTGTCGTAAACTGCATCAACTAAATTACTATTGCGTTTGAGAAGTTGTTTTGCAACCGTACCATGAACACCTGTACAAAAGTTACATTCGTTCAAGTGGGATACATAAGCACCTATTAACTCCCGCTCCTCAACTGATAGGGGTGAGTTTCCTCTCAATAAGGTTTCGCTCAATTCCAACAGTAGTTTGCCTGTATCTGGTCGATATTTCATTAAACCTGCAATGCCTGGAAATCCTGATGGTATATCTATATGTGCCATCTGTCGCTCCTCTTCTGTTTTTGTTAACTAAATGTTTAGTTAGTAACTAAGATAAAGCTTTTAAATGTTGCTTGTCAAGAGTTAACGAAGCAAATGCTAATATTAATTAGGGTTTGCTGAAAAAGTCTTATGGGTGAGGGTAGGAGACAGGAGACAACCCACCCCTCGCCCCTCCCCCTCCCAACCCACCCCTAACCCCTCCCAGGAGGGGAGGGGAGAAATGGCTCGGGAGCGATGAGGTAGGAGCGGGCGTTTTGTAAGAATGATTTTTCTGCCCAAATCTTGCCAAAATACTAAATTTTTGAGTGTTTTAGACTGAAACAGGCGCACTGCAATTCGACCCTAAAAAGGCACTTACCTTTATCTGTAAATACTTTGATATTTAATCAGCAAGCCCTAATTCGCTAAGGATTAAGGCCAAAATATGGCCATATAAATTAGTGTAAAGCTTGGCCTTTTCAGAGCAAGGCATTAACGAAGTCAAAAGTCACAAGCGAGTGTGTAATTCTGAGGTCTCCTACGGGGCGCCTACTGTGCGGAAGTAATTCCGCACACAACCCCTCCAGAATGTAAGACACACTTCATTTCAGTCAGAAGTTAACCCACCCGCGGGGCCCTCCCAGGAGGGGAGGGGAAGTAGGGGATTAAAGCAACCCTCCAAAAACATTTTGCCTTAAAAGACGGGGTTGCGCGACCCAATTATTTTGATAAACTTTTTGGGAGTCTATTTATAAAAGTTGTGAACCATCAAGGCAAAAAAAAACCATCGCCTAACAAGAAAGAAAGGTTGCGTGATCGAGAAGCAACAAAAGCAGAAATTTTAGATGCAGCAGAAGAGGAATTTGCGAAATATGGTTTAGCAGGGGCAAAGATAGATGCGATCGCCGCTCGTACAGGAGTAACAAAAGCCATGATTTACTATTACTTCAAAAGTAAGGATGCTTTGTATCAGGAAGTTTTTCAACGCTTGGTCAGAGAACTTAATCAAATGATTCAGCAGTCGCACCTGGACCAGTTGCCAGCAGAAGTAGCTTTGAAAATGGTAATACGTTCAGCGATCGCCTACGAAGCATCTCATCCGTATAGAGGGAGACTATGGTTCCATGAAGCAATTCAAAATCAGGGTAAATACGGAAAATTAACTGGTTGGCAAGATAGCTTTGTATTTTTAATGGGTATTTTGGAGCGGGGAATAGCAGAAGGAAGTTTCCGGCAAGTTGACCCATTTTTGACAACTATTAATATTCTGGGGATTTGTGTTTTTTATTTTGATGCTCAAGAAAATCTCAGTTATCTCAAACCTGATCGACAACTTTTGAGTCAGGAAATGATTGAAAAACAAACTCAAGAAGTCATCAATTTAGTTCTAGGTGGCGTGCTTTTATATTCAGAAAACTCTAGTAAAGTTTAAAAGACAAAAAAAAGTTAAATTTTTCTATAGTAATTTAATTAGTTTATTTTGGACATCTATAATTAACTTTTAATAATTTGGAAGCTATTCGGGATAGAGGATCGTCATAATGGCTGTTTATATTGATGATCCCTAATCAATAAATCCCCAATATTTTATGTTGAAAAATAGAATTTTTCGATTGGTATTAAGTATTATTTTGTTCATAATCATTTGCTTAATTATTGGTTATTTGACTCCGAGAAATTGGCGCGATAATTCTTGCAATATAAATTTATTAGACCAAGGTATATCTATCTATATTTATAATACTGGTATCCATACAGATATTCTAGTTCCAGTCAGAACTAAAACTTGGGATTGGCAGCAATATTTCAACTTAAAATTAATAGCTAATCCATCAGTTTCCATAAATTATCTAGCTTTTGGCCTTGGCGATCGAGCTTATTTTCTCGAAACTTATACTGGGACATCATTGCCAATTGTGACAATTTTTAAGGCCATGTTCCTACCAACACCCTCTGCCATGAGGGTATTAGCATATAAAAATATTCCTCAACAATATGAAATTAAGTGTGCTATAATTAATCAATCTAATTACCGTAGGCTGATGAAATTCATCAATAATTCCTTCCAGTTAGATGCCCAAGGTAATAAAATAAACCTGCTCGTAGACAATAATTATGGAGGTGGTTTTTATGCAGCAAAAGGTAGTTATTCAATTTTAAGAGCTTGTAATGATTGGACTGCAGAAGGTATGAAATTAGCAGGAATAAAAACTCCTCTATGGTCAGGACTTTCTAGTTCTATTATGTATCATATTAACAGTGGGTGCAACTGTTAAAAAAATAGTAGTTTTGAATACAAAAAATATTTTCTATGAAGATTATTCCCGCAATCGATATATTAGATGGACGTTGTGTACGGTTATATCAAGGAGATTATCAGCGAACGCAAGTGTTTAATGATAACCCAGTTGATGTAGCAAAAAGGTGGGTAGATGAAGGAGCAACAAAGCTACATTTGGTAGACTTAGACGGTGCAAAAGCAGGTCAACCTGTAAATCAAAGGACAATAGAAGCGATTATCAAAGCAGTAGATGTACCAATACAGTTAGGTGGAGGTTTACGCAACTATTCTACAGTGGCAAGTGTGCTTGCTCTTGGTGTCAAACAGGCTATTTTAGGTACTGTAGCGGTCGAACGACCTCAGTTAATATGTAATCTCTGTCAAGAATTTCCTGGTCAAATTATTGTAGGCATTGATGCCAAAGATGGTAAAGTCGCGACTAAAGGGTGGTTAGAAACATCTGAGGTCTCAGCAACTGACCTCGCTCGGCAAATGGCTAAACTAAAAGTTGCGGCGATCGTCTATACTGATATTCGCCGAGATGGTACTCTCAAAGGGCCTAATATACAATCCTTAAGGGAATTAGCTGCTGTCATCAATATTCCCATTATCGCTTCTGGCGGTATTAGTTCAATTACTGATTTGTTAAGTCTGTTAGCATTAGAACCCATGGGGGTAGAAGGTGCAATTGTTGGTCGTGCTTTGTACACTGGTGATATTAGTCTTACAGAAGCAAATCAAGCTGTAGGTCAAGGACGTTGGCAAGATATTCCTCCACATTTAGGATATTCTGCTTTTGCCTAACATCAGATCCGTTTAATTGCATATAGATCCAATTTAGACTGATATAGAATAGGAAATATAGCAGGGAATAGCGGTGCGACCCCGCGTTGGTGGTATACGTACCTGGTAGTGCACTCGGTGTGAGGCAAAAGTGGGAAAACATTTTCCCTGATTAGGTTCATCATCAGTATTTGAGTCAAACACCAACTCGTTCCTTGCTATTGTTTCTGTGTTGATCATTCTCATTCTTGATTCCCTCAAAGTCTAGGATATTTCACAATTCAAATCATAAATTAGTTAGAAAAAATGATTTAATTGCAGTTGAATGCTTAAATATTAAACGGCATCATAATATAACACCAATGCTACTGGATTTGATATCATTAGGTTATTTTTCTAATACCTACAACCTATCACCTACCACCTTCTGACAATTCTTTAGTAAAAATAGTTAGTAATACTGCTCCTAACAAATAGTGATTTGCTTGTAAATTTAATCCAACTTCTTTACCTAATTGTTCGCGAGCTGTTGGACTATAAAGCTTAATTCCACCAGGAGTAATACTCAAAGACTGAAATTCATCTTGCCACTTAAAATAGGAATCAACTAAATAGAAAAATCCTCCTGGGCGTAAAACTCGACTCACTTCATTAAATACTTGCTGAGGATGAGGATAATGTAAAAAACTAATTGTATTAAAAACGGCATCAAATTGTTCATTAGCAAAAGGCATTTCTTCAGCATTTCCTAGTAAAAATGTTACACTTTCTGGATGACGATTACGACTATTAGCTTGATCGACCATTTCGGGAGATAAATCTAAACCAGTACCTTGAAGATTGGGAAATTTAACAGCAAGACGATGCAGAAGTTTTCCAGTACCACAACCTAAATCTAGTACATTTGCTGGACTTGGCAAATTTACATATTCCAGTAATCTTTGATGTACCGCTTGATAAACTACAGATGGAAATAACCAATCATAATTAGGTGCCCAAAGATCGAAAAATTTTTGTTTAGAGGAAGTATTATTTGTCATATAGCAATGATGTTTGAGTTTATAGGAAAATAAATATTATTTCGTTCCATACAAGCGATCGCCTGCATCTCCTAATCCTGGAATAATATAACCATGTTCGTCTAATTTTTCATCAATAGCAGCAGTATATAAAGATACCTCTGGGTGATTTTCATGGAAATGTTGAATTCCCTCTGGTGCTGCCAATAAACACAGAAATCGAATTGATTCTGGGTTAAATTCTTTAATCCGATCGACTGCTGCTACTGCTGAATTTCCAGTTGCCAACATTGGGTCAACTATTAACACATCTCGCTGGTCAATATCATGGGGGACTTTGAAATAATATTCTACAGCAACTAAAGTGCTAGGGTCACGATACAAACCAATATGTCCTACTCTTGCTGTAGGTATTAGCTCTAAAATTCCATCAAGAAGTCCTTGACCTGCTCGCATAATGGAAACAATCACCATTTTTTTTTCAGCAGCTAACATTGGTGCTTCCATTAATGTCATTGGTGTCTGAATTTGTTGATATTTTATGGGTAAATCGCGAGTTACTTCATAAGCTAATAACATTCCTATTTCTTTGAGCAGTTGGCGAAATTGAGCAGTGGTAGTCTCGACTTGACGTAATAATGTCAATTTATGCTGAACTAATGGATGATTAATGATAGTAGTTTTTGTCATTTTATGACCTAGTTGAATTCATCAGGAAGAACTAAGAAGGAAGAAGGAAAAATCTGGCGTTGTCTAATTTTTAAGCTTTTTATGTGTTCTAACCTTTGTTTCAACTGCTATAATTACTGATTAATTAAGTGGGCATAAATCAACATTCACCTCCACTCCATAGTGGATAATTTTTATATTTTTACCGAATAATTAAGGTAAAATGCCTCTCCTTTAAAGGAGAAACAAGGTTTATAAATCAGCTCTAAAATAGAGACCTTTAGAGACTGTTTGTTAGCTAAAGATTATAGGGCTTGCTGATTAAATATAAAAGCATTGACAGATAAGGGTTTTAGCCTTTTTCGGTCGAAAAAAGTGCCTGGTTTTCAGTTGATTTGGCTCAAAAAGTTAGCATAAAAGGCAGGGGGATAGCAAAAAAAATCACTCTGACAAATATATCCGACTATCTCCTTTATAATTCCTCGTTTCTCCTAATTACTCTGTACTCCCCTTTTCCCCTCCTGGGAGGGGTTAGGGGAGAGTTTCCTACTCCTTAAAAAGACTTTTTCAGCAAACCCTAAGTAGGGTGTGTGAGGGCACCCTTACCATTTCTAGAATAATGCTCGCTTTTACACCTCACCCACCGCGTGCTGTGGTATAGTCCCTTACGTGAAATTAACGCACCCTACTGGACCGACACAGCTAAAATGGTGCATTAGAGGAGTAGGGGAGTAGGGGAGTAGGGGAGAAAGATTTTTGTTGAGTTTATCCTACGGATAAGCTGCGAAGATCAGTCCCTCAACCCAACCTACAGTTATTGCAACATTTAAGCCCACATTCGGAACTTCAATTTGTAACATCAAAAGTAGTATGCAAATCCGTAGCTTGGTAAGTATTTATACTATGCAAATCATCTCAATTACTTTTTTCGTTGATCAAATTCCGAGTCAAAAATTTACGCATAAATACTTGCAGTATTGATGACTCAATCACGGCAGCTATGATTTTCTTCTAAAATTCTGTCTCCTGTCTCCCCCTCCCCTCCTGGGAGGGGTTAGGGGTGGGTTGGGAGGGGTTAGGGGTGGGTTGTCTCCTGACTCCTGATTCTATACTACATTTTGTGGTGCGGAATGTGGGTTTAAGGTGAAATAGTCCACTACTAGACCTACTAGACCGACACAACTAAAATGGTAGATTATATCATTGGGGGCGGGTTTATCTAATTTGTTAAGACTCATTAATTTAACGTGGAACCCGTCCCTACTATTGCAACATTTTAGGTGTGTCACGCCACTACGTGATTTAATATTCATTTTACAAACACTCTCTTAGCTGAAACGTCTCTAGAGCAAATTTAGATAGAATTTACAATAGTAGGGAGGTACATTTTTTTAACTTTATTAAATTCTCTAAAAATCAAAATAAAGTATGTACTTTACCACATTAAAAAATCGTCTAAATTAGCAAATTTATTAACTAAATTAGTTATATACTAATGCTTCCTTTGCTCTAGTAATTTCAATAGTAACTTTGCCACTAAAATCCGGTATTGGAGCTGCTAACTTAGTTAAACTAACCTTAACATTTTGTACTAATGGTTCTTTCAAAATAGCCGTAGCGATCGCATCAGCTACTTTTTCTAACAAAGCAAACTTAGAATTTTTCACAAGCTGTTGGACAGTATTAACTATGCTGCCGTAATCTACAGTATCTTCTAAAGCATCGCTTTGACTAGCAGCATTCAAATCTAACCCTAGAATTAAATCTACTTCAAACCATTGTCCCAATACTTTTTCTTCTGGAAAAAACCCGATGTACCCGTAGCAGCGAATTCCAGTAATTGAGATTGAGTCCATAATTACTAATTAAAAAACTGTTCCATCACTTTTTATTTTAATCGGAGGCGCACCATCTTTTCTTAATTCTTTTGCTATTTTTCGCCCTGCGGTCCATGTGCCACCTTGTAAGACTTTTACCAGTGGTAATTCTGAGGCATTTAAGTTAAGTTTTTCTTGAATTACTTGAGCAACTTTGTCTAAAAGACTAATAGTTAGTGCTCTCCATTCTACAATAATTTCTGAGCCTGGTAAATGTTGTTGTTGTACAATCAAAGGATTTTTGATTTTTATTAGTTCCATGTCTATAAATAAGCCACCATTCCGATATTCTGCTAATCCAGTTAAATCATCTAATCCAATTATGTTTAAACCCAATTCTTGTAATGGTTCTAGCAATGAATATGTTAACCATTGAGATAATTTATGAAAAGGTATATATTCATCCCCCAAGCGATCGCTTTTGAGTAGAGAATGAGGCCAAACATCCCCTAAATTAATCCCTGAAATAGTACTGCGCCCTGGCCAAATATCACCTAATCCCTCCAATACAGTATTTAATACTAAAGTAGCTTTAATTACTTCTTTATCTTTTCTGTTCTGTGGCGGGTTTAATACC
Source organism: Okeania sp. SIO2B3 (assembly GCF_010672525.1). Classification (GTDB taxonomy): domain Bacteria; phylum Cyanobacteriota; class Cyanobacteriia; order Cyanobacteriales; family Microcoleaceae; genus Okeania. The sequence continues at coordinate 30,100 of NZ_JAAHGH010000039.1, forward strand.
CCACCATCTACACGGTGCTGAAAATTGTTTGGGGTTTGAGTCCATAAGCAATCTTTCCTTCTGCTTCCCCCCCTTTCAAAGGGGGGTAGGGGGGATACCTTCTTCCTTCTGCCTTCTTCAATGGCCTGATTTTGCCACAAATAATCAACCATATTTCCTGGACGTGGACTATCAATGCCAAATAACTGAGAATTTTGATTTAACACTTGTCCCAAGCGTTGCAGCAATTCCAGACGACCTTCAAGACCCACCAAGGGATTTTCTGGACTAACTTGGAATCCTTGAGTTAAAGTCTGGACATCAATTTGGGAAAGTCCTCTAGTATCTGCTTGCCAGGGAAAATCGGGATTACTAGAAAAAAAACCTTGGCAAAATAGTCGGAAACTACAAACTGCTAGACCTTCCGAACGACTAAATATTAAGCCAGTTTCAGGTTCAGTGTATTGCCAGTTTGCCCCGGCACCTGCATCTAGTAGTACACTAATAATGGCTAAATCAAATTTTACTTTGGCCTTTTCTACAGGCGTGAGTCCAGCCAACATTTGGTCAAGTTCAGCTAGGCGAGGTATATCTCCTACTTGGAAATGTTGCCAACGACTATGGAAGGGTATGTTTAATGTGGGATAGCGATCGTAAATAATATTAATGACATAATTAGCACATTTATCTAGTTGAGTTAAATCGATTCGAAAATTATTGAGTTGGTCTTGACAAGCAAGATTAAATATGCGATTGCACCTTTCTCGAATGGCCTCGGGAGTTCTTAGATATGTAATAATTTCTGGGATTTTTTTATTCATTAAAAGTCAGAGTTAAGGAATATAATATAAATAGTAAGCTAGAAAAAAACTATCACAAGCATGATGCTATTAAGCACAATTTAGTTGATGAGAAACTTGGATAGTTTCTTGTTAGTTTTTCTAAATTTAATTCAGCCAAAAATCAGGTCAAAAATTCCCCAGTAATGTCTAATCAAACTCACTTCAGTCAATCAGAAAAACAAGAGAATAATGTAGCTGTGGCTCTTGGTAGTAATCTCGGTGATTCTTTAACTATTCTCGAAAATGCAATCCAAACTTTATCAAAAACTCCAGGTATTACCTTAAAGACTTATTCTAGCTGGTATCGGACTAAACCTATTGGTCCAGAACAACCAGATTATCTCAATGGTTGTGCATTATTAAAAGTAGAATTAACACCCCATAAACTATTAGAAATTCTCTTAGATGTTGAACAACAATTTAAGCGAGTACGTTTAGAACATTGGGGACCTAGAACTCTAGACCTAGACTTAATCTTATATGATGATTTAATATTAGATACTCCAAACCTGCAAATACCCCATCCTCGGATGAGAGAAAGAGCTTTTGTGCTTGTACCCCTAGCAGAAATAGCTCCTGACTGGATAGACCCAGTATCAGGAAAGGCGATCGCTCAACTTCTAGAAGAGGTAGAATGTGATGGAGTATCTAAACTTTAAACTGGCAAGTTAAAATAGCGATTCTACTAATGATTAAAAAAGCACTTGTTACAGGTTCAGCAGTGGGAATAGGCAGAGTGATCGCTCTAGACTTAGCTAGCAAAGGATTTGATGTAGCATTTCACTATAATAAAAGTGTAGAAGCAGCCAATCAAGCAAGTCAAGAAGCAACAAGCTACGGAGTCAAATCTATTGCTCTACAAGCAGATGTGACTAAACCAGAGCAAGCTCAGTCTCTTGTGGAAAATGCAGCAGAAAAACTAGGAGGGTTATCTGTTGTAGTTAATAATGTGGGCAACTATTTGGAAAAACGAATCAGTCAAACATCTATAGAAGAATGGCATCAAATGCTTGATTCTAACCTAAATTCCACTTTCTATGTTACTCAAGCAGCAATTCCTTACTTGAAAACAGCAGGGTGGGGACGTATCATTAACTTTGCCTTCGCTAGTGCCCAAAATGTGATAGCAAGTAATATACAAACAGCCTATAGAGTTGCTAAGACTGGTATTATAATCTACACTAAGTCACTAGCTAAAGAGTTAATTAAGGACAAAATTACTGCCAATGTCATTGCTCCAGGAGTCGCAGAAAATTCTGTTGGTTTAGACGAAAAAACTATCTCTCTCCTACCAAATAAACGACCCGCAACTTTAAAAGAAATCAGCAATGCAGTTGTTTTTTTTATCACTCCTGAAGCAGATTACATTACAGGACAAGTTTTGGAAGTAGCAGGGGGTATGAGATTGTAGCTGTACATAGATTCCCTAGATTATGATTGCATAGATGTTTTGAAAGTAAGGCTGTAAACCCCTCCTCAACCCCCCCTACAAAAAGAGTTGTTCATAACAGCTATTCCTGGGCAATGGGAGTTAGTAGGGAATTTTGGCCAGACTGAAAATTACTATTTTTGATTACAGGAGTTGAACAATGCTTACTCTAGCAGATATTTGCGAAGTGTATGACAAACATCAGGATGACTACAATACCCAAGTTGAAGAATTCACTATTGGGAATAAAAAGTTTAACTTTAATTCTCAAACAGCGCTTTTAGGAATTATTAATCTTTCCACTGATTCTTGGCATAATCACGCTATCTGTTACACCCCCGAACAAGCTATTGAGCGTGGCAAGGTTTTAACAGCTCAAGGTGCCGACATTATAGATATTGGTGCGGAATCTAGTGTACCAAAGACACAAAGAGTTGATGAGTTTAAACAAAAAAGTTCACTTTTGCCTGTAATTGAAGCTCTTACTCAAGAAGGTGTATTGACTTCAGTTGAAACCTATTACCCTGAACTTGCAAGAATTTGTTTAAAAGCTGGTGCAAAGGTTGTTAACTTTACTGGAACTGAAAATAGTGAAGAAATGTATCGAGCTGTAGCTGATTTCGATGCAGCAATCATTATTTGTTACCTTCAAGAAAAAAACGTTAGAGATGTAAAGGACTTCGATTATACATTAGCTAATGACCCAATAGATTTAGTCTATGATTATTTTGGCAAAGAGATAGAAAAAGCAACTAAACTAGGAGTCAAAAAAATTTTTGTAGATCCAGCAGTCGCTCTTCTTGGCCCTAGAAAAGAAGGTTTATATGCGTCAACTCAGATTAAATATCAAATCAGAAGCCTTTTAAATGCTTTTCGGCTAAGAAAATTAGGGTTTCCAGTTTTACATACGCTCTTCACTGCCAAAGAAATTTTTGGAGAAGAACTCAGAAGTGGTCAAGTTTTTACCTCAGTTTTTGCAGCATTAGGAAAAAATGATATGCTCAGAACTCACGAAGTTTCTAAAGTTAAAGCTGTTTTAGAGTGTATGAGTTTATTTTGACATCCTCCCCGGGGTTGACGCTTTGCTTCGCATAGCTGTCGCTAACACAGGGTGCTGCTTCCTTGGCGGTAGTCTGATGCTTCCCTCCACGTCCGTTTAGAGTTTCCGTTAGCGTAGCTCCTCCGGAGGAGGCGTGCCCCCCGGCAACTAATAACAGTTTAGCATATATCCAATTCACTTGCATGCTCAAATAAAAAGTCGCCCTACAAGGGCGAGGCTTTAAACCCAATTTTTCGGTAAAAGTTTGGATGTTAAGATTTAGCTCACTCCATAGGAAGAATCCAAATTTTTGACGTTGGTGAATTGTAATGCTTTTGCCTCAAATATCTATAGTTTTGCGGTTCATAAGTATTGAAGAGCATTACCTGATCGGCAACCCCAAATTTTTTAATCTCCCTCACTAAGAATAGGTTAGGAATGTCCGTCCGTTTTACAGCACAGAGGATGTCAAAATTTATCTCAGATAAAATTTGTACAACTTAATTTTTACCGAATAATTAATACAGGACTTACGCAAAGACACTATTTATAGAGTAAATTAACTGTTGGACAATAGTTTTGAGTGTTATATATAGCATATCTGCGTAAGTCCTATAATAATTAAATAATTCGCGCCTTGAAGCCTCCCTTTTTAAGGGAAAAAAAGCGGTCGATCTTCGTAGCTTCCCGAAGGGTGGGATGGATGGGTTTCCTAACCATATCCATGAGACTAAGATAAGAAATAATATTACCTTATATTCAATTCCATAACGGTTTTAACCAGAGGTAATTATCAATTATTCATTAATGAAATGGCTCCTAAATTTAGCTTAAGGACAATGATCAAAAAATCACTTGTAACAAGTTCAGCAGTGGGAATAGGTAGAGCGATCACTCTCGACTTAGCAAGTAAAGTATTTGATGTAGCCTTTCATTATAACAAAAGCGTAGAAGCAGCCAACCAAGCAGCTCAAGAAGCAACTAATTATGGAGTAAAAGCGATCGTCAAACAAGCAGATATTACCAAACCCGAACAAGCTCAGTCTCTAGTCGAAAATGCAGCAGCACAATTGAGTGGTTTATCAGTAGTAGTTAATAATGTGGGTAACTACCTGAGAAAACCCATTAGCAAAACATCTATAAAAGAGTGGCAAGAAGTTATTAATTCTAACCTTAATGCCACTTTTTATATTACTAAAGCAGCACTTCCCTATCTCAAAGCAGCAAATGGCGCACGCATAGTTAATTTTGCTTGTGCCAGTGCCCAAAAAATGGCAGCACGCCAGACTAATACAGCTTATATAATTGCCAAAACTGGTATTATCATCTATACTAAATCATTAGCTGTGGAGCTAATAAAAGATAAAATTACTGTTAATGTAGTATCTCCTGGAGTCGCATAAAATTCTTGGGATATAGAAGAAATGATTCCTAAATAACCAGTTAAACGTCCAGCAAAGTTGACATAAATTAACCATGCTGTTTGGTTTTTTATTAACCCTAATTATAATTATATTACAGGGCAAGTTTTGGAAGTTTCTGGTGGTTGGAGTTTGTAGTTATAATTTTTTTATCCAGATTTCTGAAAATTTATATTATTGATTATTTCAACATAAAATCACAATGACATCAAATTCAGAAACTTGGATAATAGGTAAAGAATTTAGATTTGAAGCTTCCCATCAACTACCTAATCATGATGGGAAATGTGCAAGATTACACGGTCATTCTTGGCGCGGCATTATTTATGTTTATGGTAATAAATTAGAAGATTCTGGATCAAAGCAGGGTATGATTATGGATTATGGAGATATAAAAAAATATCTAAAACCCCTACTTGATGATTATTTAGACCATTATCACTTAAACGAAACTACAGGCTTAGTTAATCCTACTAGTGAAGCGATCGCTAAATGGATTTATGAGCAATTAGAAGATAAAATTCCTGGACTTGTAGCAGTTAGAATTGATGAAACTTGTACGAGTCAATGTATTTATTCAAAAGGAAAAAGTAATTTTTTGATTCTATAAAATTAGGAGCGCTATACTAACTTATTACTCCTAAATTGGTTGTGATAAATTTGAGTGTATTTATTTTGTCAGCATTTCCTCCGGAATGCTGACAGCTGAATGCTTACTTTATTTTTTTCAGAAAAAATATTTTTTTGATGTTATGGAAGTTGCTATTTTATTAGGATTAATTTGGGGTAAATGATATTAGGTAAAGGCACTAAATTATTTGTAGTAGGCAAAAAATATAACCTTAGAAATATATAGTTTTTAGAACTAAAAATGCTTCAGTTATGTAAATTTAAATTAATTTGTCACAGGTACTTATGATTGGTAAGATTGCCAAATTATTACTATAAATAAATAACAAAATGAAATTACTTAGTATATTCATTTTACTTAGTATCACTACTACCGTGTTGGCCTTGATAATCTTAAGTTTTCCCTGGAGACATCCCTTGCTCACAAACCTACAGATGAAATCTTTATTAGGTGCATTTCGGATATTATGGGGAATTTATTTTCGAGGCAAGTACAGTTATACTCAAGTCACCTTGATTGAGTCAGAAAAATATGTTTTACCAACAACATTAAAAGAGTTTGCCGATACTGAAAAAAATATCATCAGACAACCTTCTCGTCCAGTGGGCATGGAATATTTCTTTGCTGGTTTTGTCTACCCATTCTTACCCCTTGACTTAAGCGGTTCTGAGACCCCTAGTTGGCAGCGAATAATGCAGGGGTTTAAGGCCATTATGTCCCACTTCGAGCTTGAGGACAGATGTGGAGCGATCGCTACAACGCAAGTGTATAAGTTAACGAATTTAGAAGAAGAGTTAGTTATAGATAACATTTTGCGTTGCTTGATTGTAGATATAATGTGGTGTGCTATTTTGGATGTTGAAACAAAGGATGATAGCTGGGAGTTAAATACTAAGCAACTTCTATACAACCTGATTGAAGATATTTCCCTTTGCTTTACAGAAAATCTAGACCCTGACTGGAAACAACGTTTGGAATGGTGTAAACATCTTGCCCACTTCTTTGAAGAGGGTGGGAAAAATAGTAGCAATTTGGATTTTTTGGTTCAGTTAAGAATTACTTATTCTTTATCAATGCAAGAATGGTTAACAGCTATTGTTATGGAATTTTTTGTCACCCCTGCTTTAGAAATTAGTGAGGTTATTACTAATATTTTTAAAGAATATGAAGACCATCCAGAAATTCTAGAACGTGCTGTTAAGGATAAGAAATATCTGAGAGCTGTGATTTTGGCAATAGCTTGTAAGTATCCTGTTCTAGAAAATATGTTTCGCGTAGCTGATGGTAAGGATGTGCCCTATCATATTAATGTTGAAGTTGCTGATCAAACTGACTTACAATTTAATCCAGAAGATTTCTGCTCAAATAGTCCTCCCCCCTACCAATGGATCGGTTTTGGTAGTGGCCCTCGTGTTTGTAAGGGGCGTGTTCTGGCTATAAATATTATTGAATCTATAATAAAAGCTATCTACACCAAGTTTGAGGGATGGCCTAAAATGGAAATTAGCAGTGGTAGGCGGGTACATCCTAGTGTTTCGTTAGATGAGCGATTTTTACGTCTTTATGGCAGGGCATGGGTTGGCCGTGTTTTTTATAGGATAGATAAAGTCATCCGACCTTCTTGCCCTCCTGCTCGCTTATATTTACCAGATTCTCTTTTTTCCTGATTAGGTTCAAGCTATAGCGCTGCGCGCAGGCAACAGGCAACAGGCAACAGGCAACAGGCAACAGGCAACCCACCCCTCGCCCCTCCCCCTCCCAGCTATCCCTGATAAGGAACTCCTGAAACCCTTGTAGGAAGGTGGGGAAGAGGGGGAAGAGGGGGAAGAGGGGGAAGAGGGGGAAGAGGGGGAAGTAAGAATTTTGTCTACAGTCCTCACACTTGCGTGTATTTTTCAATACAATTTTCTCCCGAAAAAGCCGCTCTTAGACTTACACATAACTTGTCTTTTTTGTCTACGTTTTATGTTAAGAAAGATGTTTATAAAGCATAGCCCTCCCAGGAGGGGAAGAAAAAGCGGATAATATAAAACTTTTAGTTATTGGACAATTCCTGTAATTTGTAAATATGCCAGCGCACATTGCTATACAACCCACATTCCGCACCACAAAATGTAGCATAAACATATAAGTCAAAAGTCAAAAGTAAGAAATAAAAGTAAAGTGGTCAATAGGAGTCAACGATTTAGTAAGTATTTATGCTGAATATTTAACTGACAATTTGACTCTTGATAAAGGTAAATGAAGATAATTTATATAGTATCTGTACCTAAGCAAGCTACGGATTTTATACTAACTTTCATGTTACAAATTGAAGTGCGGAATATGGGATTAAAAATTTGACAAAATGGGTATTGTATGATTTTTGGAGATGGCGATCGCTATGCCAATCAGCAGTATAAGATATACTAAAAGGTTAGAGGCTAGGGAATTAAAAAAATGGTCAACCAAAAACAACCTATCTTAAATAACGATGAAGTTAAACAACTTTTTATTAAAGGCGTTAACATTTTTTTAGCAGGGTCAGCAATTGCATTAGTATTTGGATTTATGATTTGGTTTGTCCATGGAACTATTATGGTTTCTGACCTATCAGAGAAAATTGTTGCTAAAGGTTGGGGTGCTTTAATTGCACTAATGGCTGTATTTTTATCTTTTATTGTACCTTCAATTGTTACTCTTTTCGGATTTGCGGTAATGGCATTATTGGTGTGGTGGTTATCTCGGGTTTTTTCCCAATATGAAGAATTTCAACCTACTGCTTTAATTGTTTATCAATTAGTAGCACCTGTGGGAATGATAGCTGCTTTAATATTAGCTTCACCAGTGTTGATTTCCTATGCAGTTATTCGTTTATTTAATGGTAGTGGACAAGCATTAATTTCGGAAGTGAAAGAAGCATCAAGTATTCTCTTGCCACTTGAATCTGATAATAAATTTATGAGTGGAACTCCAGCAGTTGAAACTCAATATTTAACAAGGGAAAAATTGATGAGTGAAACTCAAGTTAAAACTCAATATTTAGAAGGAGAAAAATAATTGTTTTATTTCGGACGTTTAATTCCACCTTTACGTTTAACTTCAAAACCATATCTATAAATATCTGGCATATTAATTCGCCGATCTGAGTGACGAATTTCCACAATACCTAATTGTTCTAAGTATTTTAAAATTTCTTGGGGTTTTTTAGAAGGTGGTTCTTGATTCCATTCTGTCTTTTTTAGTAACTTGAGAAATTTTTCTTCTTCAGTTAGAAGTGTTAAACCTTTGAGTTCTTCTCTTAAAGCATCTAACCAGGGGTATTCTTCCTTTGTAAGTTCTTCTATTCGATCTTGAGAAGTATCCATTAAAGCTCCTTGTAAGTCAGAAGGTTCTAATAAGCAATTTTCTGCTAAATCTTTTTCGTCAAATTTTTCTAATCTACGTTTTGCTGCTAAGGAGAATAGCTTTAAAAAAGAGCGTGGAGCAATGCTACGTTTTGCATCTTGAAGGTGATTAGGAATCCAATTATAAGTGTAACCTTTTCTAGAATTATTGCCCATAAATACTCCGACAATTTTTTCCATTAATAATTTAAAACAAGACTCATCTGATGCTGGCAATATGCCTAGTGTTTCATCCTTTTTTGAAGTTAAACCAGGAACTATTTGTAAATAATCATTCATTTCTTTTCTAGAGTTAGCTAAACGCTTAACAAATACTTGATATAACCATGAAGTTTTCCACTCTAAACTAATTTTATGTCCACTGAGTTTAGAAGCATCTGGAAATCCTAAAAAATTTTCTCCAAATAAATCTGTGCGTAGAAATATTTTGGGTCTAATTCGTTCCCAACGACGCCATCTATCTAGCCAAAATGCTAATAGTTCGGCGATAGGAGCGCCCAGTTTTATATAAGAAGGAACAATTCGATCTAGTTCATCATAAGTGATAAATAACCAGCGGTCGCTTGCCAACAATTCCTCATCTAATTTATCCAAAGCATAGTTGATACTTTCAAAGTTCTGGTGAGCATCTGGAAACCAGCGGGAAAGTAATGATAAATTTTTAGTTAAACTATCTCGAATTTCCTCTGGTATTTCCTCACCCCAACTATGATTTGATAATTCTTTTTCTTGCTGAAATATTACTCCTACTATTAATCCTATCCAAAAAATACGCCAATCAATTCTATCCTTGTCTTTCATGTATTTTTCTGTTATTTCTGGTGCAGGAAATTTTTTTTCCCCAGTCTTAGTACGACCATATCCAGCAATCCATATTGTTCTTTCTAAAGGGGGTAAACCTCTAATATTTAAGTTTTTTACTAAAGCTTGACGACCAGGAGAGTTTGCTAGTAAACGAAAAAATTCTGTTTTACCAACACCTCTACCACCTAATATTAAAAATGTGTCAACTTCCAAAGCCATTCGGTAGTTAGGTAAGGGTAAAAAATTTTTGAGGAATATCTTTTCATCATTACTTTCATGTTCAGCTCTACCTTCTCCTGGTGCAACATTAGCCATAATTTCTAATAGCTTTTTTTTATCAAAGTTAGTCATTTTCCTACCTGATTTTATTTCTTCAATTTACGCTGACAAATACTGCAAAGTCTTTCTGCAAGTTCTTGATAAGGTTTACCTGTTAAAACATTAATAATATTTGACAAACGACGCTCCTCATCCGGAGTAGAATCTCGCTCAAATAAACTTATTTCTTTACGCAAATCACTTTGCCAATCTATAATTATTGGGTAAAAATTAGCTTCTAGATCGTTGGAGTTAGGAACATCTTCTTCCCTATAGTAATTTTTTTGAAAAACAATGTAAGCTTGCTCTCGAAAATCTCTAAGTTCCTGCTCCATTCCTGGTACACCTAATCCCGGAGCTAGAGCATGGACAAGCAAAACTGGCAGCGGTTCAGGAGCTAAAGGTCTTGCTAGACGACGAATAACATGAGTTAAACCTTTCCAACTTTGACGAGATTGAGTGCCAAAAATGACTGCTGCATGGGATAAGTCAGCGATCGCCAGTCCACCAAGATCGTGAAACCCGGTTCTGGTATCTAGCAAAATAAAGTCTAACTTTCCCACTGCATTAAGTTCTTTGAACATATTTTGCCAGGTTTCTAGCAGTTGATTATTAGCGTTGAGCAAATTTTGAAAATCTAGTCTTGCCAACTTTTCCAGATAGTTATCGTCCACGCTACCAGCTCCCAGTAAACTCAAACTCTCTCCGGTATCTCCCAACAATTTCGGCTCGTTGACTAATTTCAAATGAGTGCGGAGTTTCCAGTTTTTACTCTGGATATTTTTCTCTAACAAATAATCGATCACCCCAGGAATGCTCTCCTCTGATGCAGAGGAGAAAACAGTCGATAGACCAGGAGATTCTAAATCTAAATCGACTATAGCTATACGATGACCATGACGAGCCAATGTCAGAGCCGTTGCTACTAATGTTGTTGTGCGACCAACTCCACCCTTAAAGGAAAAAAATGAAACTATTGCTGGTTTGTGCCCTTCATCTACCACTTTCTGCGACCAAGGAGGCTGACCTACATTTTTATTTGTCCATGCTTGCTTCGCTACATGACGCTCTAACACATACCAATGAGGTTTATTTCCATCATCCCATTCTGCCAAAACCCTTTCTTGACAGATGACATCAATCAAGGCTTTATAACCATCTTTTTCGCCCTGTGGTAGCCAAATATCTTCGCCATAGTAGTTGCCAAGTGTTTTCCTCAGCGAGTTTTCTAGGTCATTTAGGATATCATCTTCTAGCTTACTGTTATTTAAAGGTTCCAGAAAAATCCTAATTTTCCCCACAACATCCCGAATTATAGTTATGGATTCTAGATTTTGTGTTAGTTTGTCTTTTATGGGAGATTCCGCAAAACATTCCCGCACTTTTTCAAATGTTGCACTGAAAGTTATATCAATCATCTAAATTTCCCCACTGGAAATTCTGCCATCCAAAATTAATCTAGGAATAATCTCATTATAGATTTTTCCAGCTCGTTTAACTGCCTCTATTGCTTGACTTTCACACCATAAGTCTGACTTGGCATAGCGTCGCTCTGGATGATCGTCCGCTAAGACTGTCCCGTTTGTACGCGAAATTGGTAGTTGAGTATCAAGAATGGGATACATTACCCGTAACCTCTCAACAGCTTTGCCTTGAAGTTCTGTTAAATCATGGCCGAATTTGCTACAAGCTTGATTTTGAATATATTGCTCTACTATAACTTTAAAAGCACATTCTACCACATAACCTGCCAAATAAACAGCATTATCCCAACGATTTTGAGCCAGTAAAATTTCTGCATCATGTAAATGCCTTTCCGCAGCTTGAATAAATGAATCTTCCATGTTTTAATCAGCTAAATTTCTCCCTTTAATCTCTGACAAAACATTCTCATCCGGCACCTCCCCATCTGTATAATAACCCGCCGCTTTCTTCGCCGCAATTTCCACTTGCGCATCTTCTGGCACCAAGTCATCAGGAATAGGTACTCGCTCTACTATCTCAATGCCAGAATTAACAATAGCATTATATTTCATATCGCTCATCGACACCAAACGGTCAATCTTACTCACACCCAACCAATGCAAAACATCTGGCATCAATTCCTGAAACCTCATATCTTGTACCCCCGCTACACATTCAGTCCGAGCAAAATAAGCATCCGCGCGATCGCCTCCTTCCTGTCTTTTCCGAGCATTGTAGACCAAAAATTTAGTCACTTCTCCCAATGCTCTCCCCTCTTTACGGAAATAAACTATCACACCGACTCCTCCCTCTTGCGCTGTCTGAATACAAACTTCAATGCCATGCACCAAATAGGGGCGACAAGTACAAATATCAGAACCGAAAACATCTGAACCGTTACACTCATCGTGAACCCTGACTGCCAATTTTTTAGTAGGGTCAGAAACATCAGCAACATTTCCGACTATATATACTGTCGTACCACCAATAGGAGGCAAAAATAAATGTAAATCTGGGCGCGTTACCAACTCTGGGAACATTCCACCCATTTGTTGAAACAACACCCGACGCAAGTCACTTTCTTCCACATTCAGTCGTTTAGCAATTCCTGGCAAATGCCAAACCGGGTCGATCGCTGCTTTTGTTACCAATAAATTGCCATTATCTTTAACAATATTACCATCAACTTTCAATACACCCCTAGCAACAGCATCCTGTAATTCTGGCATATTAATATTTGCCTTCGTGACTGCAATAGTAGGTCGGATATCGTATCCCTGCTCATAGTAAGATGCAAAAACTTCTTCCACTACCGCCCCCCAAGGATCGAGACAGACAATTTTATCGGGGTTATACCAGCTCCGATGAGGTCCAATGCGTTCTGCTGGAGCAGTATTAGTCAAGTCAGCACGGTGATTTGATTGTAGTTTACCAGAAGCGATCGCCAAAGCACGATAAACAGCATAAGAACCGGAGTGAGTACCAATCACATTACGATGCTTAGGATTACTCAAAGACCCGATGGCAGGTCCCCGCTCTATGGGGTCTTGAGCGCCCCACTGCACCGGAATAGTTTTTTTGTCCGCAGGACCAGGATGAGATGTTAATACAATATGTTTATGCTTTGCCATTTTTTCTTAACTTTGAGATAATAATTACGTCATTAATTTTAATAAAATTAAGCATAGCATAATGTAACAAAGAAGAACTTCAAGACCTTTTAATTAAAATTAAATAACATGAATTTATATTGCCATAGTATTCTATAATTAAGTGAGTATTTCTCCATTAATACAGCACTTTTAAGAAGTGTGAGGTATAGTTTAATCCCTGTTTCCTATTCTCTGGTGACTTTGTCAACTAAATAACCATAGTCAAATATTAAGTTAAATAGATTCTGATGAATTATATTAATCGTCGTCAATTTATTAAGTATAGTAGCCTCGCTATTAGTACCAGCATATTAACAAGTTGTGCTACTCCTAACAACTCCAATTATACTGCTGAAAATAACAAAAATCTTGACAAAGTAACCTATGGAACTAATTGGTATGCTCAAGGCGAACATGGAGGCTTTTATCAAGCAATTGCTACAGGTATTTATGAAGATTATGGATTAGATGTTACTATTAAAATGGGCAATGCTCAGGTGAATGGAACTCAGCTATTAGTAGGAGGAGCAATTGACTTTTATATGGGGGTTTGGTATAGAGGCAATTAGTTCTGTAGAAGCTGGAATTTCTACCATTACAGTTGCAGCTATTTTCCAAAAATACCCCCAAGTATTAATTGCTCATCCAGGAGTCGGAAATGACTCTTTAGAACAACTAAAAGGCAAGCTTATTTTAGTATCCTCTTTATCCGAAAAAGCTTACTGGCGGTTTCTTTATACGAAGTTAGGTTATACAGACGACCAAAGACGTCCTTAAAATTTTAGTGTAGCTCCATTTTTACTAGATAAAAATGTAATTCAACAAGGTTATCTAACTTCTGAACCTTTTACAATTGAGAAAAAAGGAGGCTTTAAACCTGTCGTTATATTATTAGCAGATTATGACTATCAACCTTACGCTACTACTATAGCAAAAACAACAAAAATGGTAGAAAATAATCCCGATTTAGTGCAGAGATTTGTCGATGCTTCAATTAAAGGTTGGTATAGTTATTTAGAAAATCCTGAACCAGCTAATCAATTAATCAAAAAATATCATCCATAAATGACAGATGAGTTATTAGTTTATAGCTTAGAAAAAATGAAATAATATGGCATTATTATTTCTGGATATGCTGTAACAAAAGGTATTGGTGCAATGACCGATGAACGGTCATTTCAGTTATCAGTTATCAGTTATCAGTTATCAGTACCTCTGCCTGTTTGCGCAGCATTCCGTAGGAAAGTCAGAGGCTTGAAATATTGAACTTGATTTTTTTTAATCCCCTTGTAGAGCGGTAGCTCGCGGCGCAGCCAAGGGGAGGCTTCAGACCTTATTTTTTGGTGAAAATAATTCTTTGATACTGTTTTAGAAACTGGAGTAATTAAGCCAGATACTAACTATAAAAAAGCTTTAACTTTACAATTTGTTAATCGAGGAGTAGAAGCATATAATTCAACAATCAACAATTAATAATTAATTATTAATTATTACCGAAAAATTTTGGTTTAAAGCCTCCCCTTTTAAGGGGATAATAAAGAAAAATTTTCATCTCTTTGTCAATCCTCTTCTTTCAAGGAGAGGTAATTATTCATTATTCATTATTCATTATTCATTGTTGAACTCTCCTTGAAAACGGATAGGATTAACGCAAATTTGATCCAATCCTCTTATTTATTAAGAAGAAGTAATTCTAAATTCTGAATTATTAATTCTTGAAGATTCCTGTATAATAAAAATTAGCCAATAAAATTATGCAAGAGGTAAATTATGTCTATTAATCTCAGCAAAGGTGAAAGAGTAAATCTTTCCAAAGAATCTCCCAATTTGAAGCAAGCAGGTATTGGCTTAGGATGGGATGTAAATACTACAGATACAGGGGCAGACTTTGACTTAGATGCCTCTATATTTATGTTGGCTGCTAATGGAAAAATTCCGACAGAAAAATACTTTGTTTTCTACAATAACCTCATATCACCAGATAGTTCAGTTAAACATTCAGGAGATAGTAGAACAGGAGAAGGTTCTGGGGATGATGAACTAATAGAAATTGATTTAACAAAAGTAGATCCAACCATTCAAGAAATAATTTTTGTAGTGACTATCCATGAAGCAGATGCCAGGAGACAAAACTTTGGACAAGTTAGAAATTCTTTTATTAGAATCTATGATATGACCACCGAAGAAGAAGTAGCTAAATATGAATTAGAAGAAGATTTTTCACGAGAAACAGCTCTGGAATTTGGCAGACTTTATCGCAAAGATAATGATTGGAGGTTCCAAGCTGTTGGACAAGGTTATAATTCAGGTTTACAAGGATTTGTTGATAAGTATGCGTCTTAGTCTAAATTGTATACAAAATTAGGTAAGAGTAGCCCACTAAGTTTTTCTGAAGTATTGACTAGATAGTTTTGGTTAGTGTAAAATTTAAGTCTAATTGATACTTGAAAAAGTATAATTTCAATAGGAGTAAAGTTTGATGGATAATCTCATCTCATAATGAAATACAAAGTGTCAGAATAATACGGGACACCTTTATATATGTACAATGTCAGCCAAGTTAGCCGTCAAGATGCTAAACTTCCCCAACATCTGCCTCTAAATTGCAAAATACTCTGTACTCTAGAAGGCAAATAGTAATTTAACTATCTGCCACAAGTTAGCTCAATCTAAGATGTGAGGCCAATATTATTTCTCAGGGAAAATAGAGTATTCACCTTTCTTAAATCTGCTCACTATGGGCAGTTAATATTAGGTAATTATCACCCTAAATCTAATTGTAAATACTCTGGAAATAATTGCCTGAAATTTCCCAATTTTACCAGTTCTTTGTCAATTAAATAATAAGGTAAAAAACAGATGAAAGACCTTGATTTTGAAGTCCGAATCCCAGAAGAAATTAACAACCTAGTAATTCAGGAAGAATTCTTTTGGTTAAGCCAAAATGGAAAGGAACGTAAGGTGAAATTACACGACTATCAAGAACTTTACAGCGTTCCACATTTGTACGAATATATAATGGGAAAATTACAAGAGAAATCCCATAGCGTCCTTTCTTCTTTACTGATAAATCAAGTTATCCAAAATGGCGGCAATGTTGAAGATTTAGTAGTGCTAGAAGTTGGAGCGGGGAGCGGAATGGTAGGCAAAGCTCTAACAGATTTGGGAGTCAAATCAATCACTGGAATGGACATTGTTCCAGAAGCAGCAGAAGCAGCAAAAAGAGAGTATCCAGGAGTTTACGAGAATTATTACATTGAAGACCTGACGAATTTAAGTGAAGCAACACGAGAGACCTTAAGCACTAGAGGTTTTAACTGTATTGTTTGCGGTTCTGCTCTTGGGTTTAATCATATTCCTGCCCAAGCTTGGGCTAAAGCATTTAACGCGATCGCCCCCAATAGTTGGGTTGCCTTTAATGTACAGAAAGAACGCTGGGAAGACAAAAGCGAAACTTCCTTTTTAGCGTGGCATCCTTGGGTAGGAGAAAAGAACGTTTTTGAAATTGCTCAGACCCATGACTATCAACATAGATTTTATCTAGATGGACGGTCTCTTTACTATGTAGCCATCATTGGCAAAAAGCTAGGCAATATATCTCAAAGCTAACTCAAGAGCGCGGGAACTAAATTTAAATATCCTCAAATTAGGATATTGGCTGCCAAGCTATGGGTTTTTCTGGGCAAGAAATGTTTTTTATTTATGGAGAAAACAGTGTCGAAACAAAAAAAAGTGACTTACACGAACAGTTGTATTACACCCATATATCAGAATGCAGCCTATTTTTTTGAAAATACAGAACAGGTCATCAAGTATCACGAAGATGAAGTAAGTCTAGGACGATATGGAAGATATGATAATCCAAATTGGTTAGAATTTGAAAGCAAAATGGCTGCTCTGGATAATTATGAGAGCGCTCTAATGTTTTCATCAGGTATGAATGCGATAGTCACAACTGTATGTAGTTTTATTGAACAGAACGATCTATTAATTTACACTGGCAAATGTTATAGAAACATTAGAAAGTTTTTTAATCAAGTTTTGCCTAAATGGGGAGTAAAAACAATACCTATAGACCCAACAGATAGCGATGATTTTCTACAGAAATATCACAGTAAGGCCAAAATTTTGTTTGTCGAAATGCCATCAAACCCACATTTATATTTGATGGATCTAGCTAAAATCAAAAGTGAGATTAGCCCTAATACATTATTGATTGTAGATAGTACGCTTTCAACACCATGTAACTTTCAACCCCAAAGGTTTGGGGCAGATTTGACCATTCATAGTTGTAGCAAGTATATTGGAGGCCATGGCGATACTTTAGGGGGAAGTGTAGCCGGATCGCGAGAACTAATCGAACAAATTAGGAATTACCGAAATATTATGGGAGGCATTGCCGACCCCCATACTACTTTTCTGTTGAACAGAAGTTTGGATACCCTGGAAATTAGAATGAGACATTTCAATGAAGCTGGAATGAAAATCGCCAAATATCTACAAGAGCAACCCCTGGTGAAAAAAGTTTTTTATACTGGTCTTGAAAGTCATCCTCACTCCTCTCTAGCCAAAAAATATTTAACCGGACATGGAGGAGTAGTATCCTTTGAGCTAGACGCATCTCAAGAAGTAACTTCAGAATTTGTGGATGCTCTACAAGTTCCTTTTATGGGAACCAACTTTGGCTCTAGTCATGCTATGGTAGAACAATGCAGTGTCTTTACTTACTACCATCTCTCCCCCGCTGAAAAACAAGAGATTGGAATTACTGACAGCTTGGTTAGATTGAGTATCGGTTATGAAAATAGTGACCTAGCGATCGAAGATATAGACAAAGCCTTAAAAAAGATTAAATAGCGTTATTAAAGGAGTCCAGAACGCTTTGTTATCTATGGCAGAGCTTATGAGTTTACAGCACGGCGTTGGTAATTTGAGGTATGATACCATGTCCAGATAAGAGTGCGATAGAACTCCGTGACCTTTACGCGACCAAAAAACTTTCTCCTTCTAGTCTGGGTTTCTTTTTCTTTCTTCCCTCCTGACTTCCCCTCCCCTCCTGGGAGGGGTTAGGGGTGGGTTGGGAGGGGTTAGGGGTGGGTTAACTCCTGACTCCTGACTCCTAAAGAGTTAGGATTAATATCATACACGCGCTTTACCAACGCCTACAGCACTTTGCCCAGATGGTGAGGTACAGTTGAAGACTAATCTATCTTCCCTATTGACTAAAGTGATAAAACTTTGTACCTCACTAACTCTGAAACTGATATAATCACAGTTTTACCAATTTTGCTATTCACAATGATCGGGTTGATGTGGTATATCAAGATAGAACGATCAAGTCAATTTGTTCTGATGGAAAAGTGAACAACTTTTTCGTAACTAACTTATGGAAACTAGAAACAGATATGCAGAAAATGAATTTTGAGATACAACTACCAGAAATCGACAGTGTTCGCAACTTACCCATCCATGAAGAATACTTTTGGTTTAAGCAAAATGGAACAAAACGCAAACTGCGGTTACATGATTATATTGAGGTGTACCAAATTCCCTATCTCTATGAGCATCTGATGGAAAAGTTGGACAGCAAATCCCATACTGTCCTGACATCTTTATTGGTTGAACAATTTACCCAAGCAGGCGGCACCGTTGAAGACATGGTAGTCCTAGATATCGGTGCAGGAACTGGTTTGGTTGGCAAAACTCTAGCCGACTTAGGCGTGAAATCAATTGTGGGAATTGATATTGTTCCTGAAGCAGCACAAGCAGCTCAAAGGCAGTATCCTGGAGTTTATGAGAACTACTATGCTGAGGACTTGACCAAATTAACGCAAATGACTAAGCAGGCATTAAATCTTCGAGGGTTTAACTGCCTGATTTGTTGTTCAGCTCTCAGTCAGGGTCATGTTCCTGCTGATGCTTTAAGTGTAGTTTATAATCAGGTTGCCCCTAATGGATTTATTGCCTTCAATGTAGCCCAGTATTTCTGGGAAGATCATACTGAGACTGGGTTTCGGCAGCAGCACTCTTGGGTAGAAGATCAAGCCATTTTTGAGATTATGCAGATGCACCCCTACCGACACCGATTTTATACGGACGGACGCCCTCTAGAATATTTAGCCATTGTCGGTCGTAAACGGTCTAGTTTCTAGAAAACTAGCTGTCATAAAGTCTCGGTCTCAGTTGGTTGTGACCGAGGATTAATTAAATTAAACCTGAAGAAATAGACAATTACTTACTCAAGCATAATTTTGTTAAAGCTTGGGATACCTTCTGTCAGACTACGGCGTTAGTTATGACTTTTATATTAATAAGAAAATAGGGAATAGGGAATAGGGAATAGGGAACAGGGAGAAGGAATTGATAATTTATAGATAATAATTGATTCTATTTTTAATTTTTGGAGATGTCTATTCAACCAGACATGATATAAGTTCTGATTGATCATGTAAATATAGTTGTACTAATTTTACGATCATTTCACTACTCTTATTCCAGCTAAGTGTAGCCATCACATACAGTAGTCAGTAGTTATTTCAGTTCTCAGTTAGCCTGCTAGGGTCGGAGCTACGCTAACAGTTATCAGTACCTCTGCAATAAGGAGGCTTGAAATATGGAATCTTCTTTTTTTATCCTCTTATAAAGAGGAGGCGTAACTACCCAAATTTTTCGGTGAAGAAGCAATCAGTCAAATCCATTCAGGAGCATTGACTTAATCAGAGAATAATGATATAATACGTATTTAAGTATACTTTTTGAGAAATGCGGTTGGCTTGACCGTTGATGCCTGTGGACGGAGTGCTGCTGACAGTTCCGGTGGAAGCAGGAAGTAAACATTAAAATGTCACTAATTATGACGTTTTATATCGGTTTTATGAAGCAGTATATCCTGCGCATATAATTTGAGGTGTTAGTATTTATTATACCCATCATCAGGAAATCAGGTATAGCAATACTTTTGATAATTGGTATTAATTACTAGGGATTATACAAACAATCAATCTATTCTTGTTTGAACTCCCCGGTCTGAAATCTTGTTGTATAGTTAGGGAAAAAATTCCTCCGATAATACAAGAGTGACATTCTATGAAGTTTTCCTACTTATATACAGTATATAATCCTTCCTTTGTGTTGAGTTGTCAGTTTTAAATCATCAAATAAGTGCTTGCACGGATTGATAATATGAGAACAAACAGTTAGTTTACTACCTGGCTATAGTTAACATTTTTCACATTCTGCTTAATATTAAATTTTCTGTCTAGTCCAGTAAGTTCTAGATAATATTTAACTGGATCGTTCAAATTTATTAGATATAAGTTACAACCATTTTTCTTTGCTATACGATGTAATGTTACCAAAGTCACTAATCCATAATTATTAATGGAATGGATAGTCGCAAGGTCTACTACACAGCAATGCTCTGAGCTATTAGCTAGAATTTGTTTCAACTTCTGTTGTAGCAGAGAACTCTTTTTTTTGTTAAAATAACCTAAAGGACGGATTAAGAGAGCCATGATTTTTTCCTATGTTGCTAATTTGAAATACAAGGTAATTATCTGATATTTTTATGTAGTTAGTAAGTGATTTCCATAAGTATAATTTAGTGATAAAATTAAGTTTGATTAGTGATAAAATTAAGTTTGGTTAGTGATACTTATGTTGACGAACTAATGATATAGATCACAATTGATATTCAGCCGGAAGAAGAAAATTTTAATGACTAATATAATCACTAAAATCAAATAATTGCTATAGCAGGGAAAAGGCAACAGTGGGAAAAACATTTCCCTCCGTAAAATTCACGATCAATTGAGAGCTTAATATCATGTCCGGATAATTAGTGATCAAAAAACTTTCTACTTTTCCTCCTCTTTATTCTTTCTTCTTGCTTCTTTCTTCTTCTTTCTTCCCTCCTGACTCCTGAGGACTGACTCCTGAGGACTCCGTCATTTATTTATAAGTATTCAACCGGACATGATATAATTAATTCTTTCGCCTGCTATGAATAGCTCAGAAAAGCAAATCAGATAGTGATTTTAGCATTTATAGCACAAGGAAGAAGACGTTTAGTTATCTACCAGAGAAGGAAAAATCTTGTATTGCCTGAGTTTTACAGAGGTTTTCCTGCACGGTAGACCACAGTAAGGACGTTCCATGGAACATCCCTACAAGGTTTTGGTTGTGGCGATGTAGTTCATCAACTTGAAAAGCGCTGTAAGCTTTTGATATGTCCGCACCCTTTCCTTCTACTGCTATACATTTCAGAAACAGAAAATGGCAAAAAATTACATTTTTGAGCAAAGAGCAAATAAAAATAAATTGGTAACAGTAGGAGAGTTTCTGGCATGATTTAGGACTTACGCAGTAGAAGGTAGTTTCCGTCATTGCGACCGACACCCGAAGCAATCTCAAATGCAACTTTTTCGTGCCTCGTGCGTAAGCCCTGATGATAAAAATCATACAGCGGTTTTCATTTTGGTAGACCACAGGAGGTTCCATGGAACGTCCCTACAAGGTTTTGTTTGTGAAGATGTGGTTCATCAACTTGAAAAGCGCTGTAAGATATAATAAAAAGAAGATGATCACATTCTTTTCCTAACCTCTAGCTCCTCTATGAAAAAGGTTGAGGATATGTGGCAAGAATTTTAGTATTTCATCTCAATACATCTTGTTGGGTTTACCCTCCTCAAGTCTAACGAAACCTACTGAGATCAAGTCACATTAATTAACCATACCATAGTATCAATTGACATCTCCAGGGGTTGAAACACCCTGAATTCTGTGGCAAATCCACCGCAAATGGGATAAATCCACATTTACTTAAAGCCTGAAGGGCAGACTCCTAAACTCCTCGGCATAGATCGAAATCTAGCTGTGAGTTTACTTTTTTTTTTGTTAGCTTTCACGAGTGGTTTTACTCGCGCTGGTTGGAGCAATCTTCTCGCTGCTCTAGCTGTCTACTTGCTTTTCGGTGCCGAATGCGGAGCTAACAGCCGTCGTAGGAAGTTAATTCCCCGTCTCCTGTCCACCGGAATTTCACCGCAAAGCGCGGTCATGTCATGGCGACAAACCTTGTTCCTTATTCCGCTAGTATAGCAGATTTTTACTTCGCTTTATTACCCGCGTGTCGTTATTCAACCAGCCGTTAAAACAGGCGCTGCGTACTTCCTCCCGACGCTTTTTAAGTTTGGATAATTGCTGTTGTTGGCCTCGTTATCAATGTATGAAGGCCAATCGCATGGTGGGACTTTTCGCAGATTCAGTTAAAAATTGTCAACGATTGGATAATAATTGCTGAGTTGATGATAGGTTAGAACTTTAGCTATAAATAGCCAAAAATTGAGGAAAAATCTATGGCAGTGCAACCACCTCCACCTCCATCTATTACTCCACGCCAGATGAATTTGTTGCGGATTGTTGCTTATATGGCATGGTCTGATGGACAACTGGCGCAAGAAGAAGTGGACTTAATGTTAAATCGATTCAGTAGTCTTTTTGCTACAGGAGATCGACAGCAACAACTTCAGGAAGAATTAAGGGATTATTTCATGCAAAATATCCCATTAGGAGAGTCAATTCCTAAATTAGAATCCCAACAAGAACGGGAACTGGTGCTAAAGTTGGGTTACGAAGTAATTGCTTGTAGTGCTCGTACTCCTGAAGAACCTAATATTAATGAAGATGAGGAAGTTGCTTATGAAAATTTAAAGCAATTACTGAATCTTCCAGGTGATGTAGTGGAGCGTATAGAAAATGAGGCCAAAACTGAACTGAATAACCAAGAGGGAATAGTTGAGATGATGACTCGTGGTTTACAGGAATTTATGCAAAATTAATGGATTGATCTTCAATATTGCAACTCATCTGTTGTTATTTTATTTATCCTTCTTTTACCTTTTCTACAAGATTAAAGTAAAAGAAGGATGGACTGAAATTTGTAAACCACATTTTCATCCAATGGAAACATATTATGAGATACCCGGTGATTCAAACTTTGGAAAAACTCAAAAATGGTCTTTTTTTTGTTCAATGGGTGATGTAGATTTTGAAACTATTGGCTGTAGCTCTATTTATGCATATTATGTTCCTTGGGTTGGTTGTAATTTAGATTTAGATTCTCAACAGTCAAATTATTCAACTAAATTTTATAATTTAGTTACAAATAAAGGTTATTATCAAAAAGCTAGAAATTTTTGTAGTTCTATGGGATATAGAGACGCTCATGGATGGCCTTTAATCATTTGGACATATAATTGGCATAAAGAATGTAGAACTTATAGGTAATCTTACACCAGGAAGGAAGTAGAACAATAGGCTACCCAAAACTTCATTTCCATATCTATTTTCTGATTATAGAACTGTCTAGTATAGTGTCTATCTAGCTTTATTTGTGTAGTGTTATATTTCAAAAATGTTTTTGCTGAGATGAAAAAGATCAACGATTGGTCTACCATACTAAAAATGTGTAACGATCTACTAACTTAAGACGAGAAATATCAGTAATTATAATCGGCTTTAATATTAATTCTACAACTCATAATTAATCAGATTAACTTCAACCCAAGTCGTTAGATCATCATAATTTCTCCAACTCCAACCATAAATTAAAGAAATTACCAATTATATTATATAAAATAATTAATTTTATGCTGGTACTTCTAAAGATTGAGCCTCCATTGAAAATTATCGAAAAATTGAACAGTAAAAAGGAGAGATTAATTTCTCTCCCATTGAAAATAAAAATTTAACTTGGCTTTTGGGAAATCATACCTGTTTGACGTGCATAGGCAAAAAGACCACCAGCATCAATGACAGGTTTTACTTCTCCCAAAGACTTCAACTGATAAGTCTTACCAAGAGTATGATTAGTTAACTGATTTTCTTCAAAATCAATAGTAACTTCCTGACCAGTTTCAAATAACTCACATAGGCGATCTACAGACTCCCAAGGATATAACTCCCCGGTTGCCGAACAATTACGAAAAAAGATGCGAGCATAAGATTGAGAAACTACTGCTTGGACACCAGCAGCACCCAAGGCGATGGGTGCGTGTTCTCGCGAAGAACCACAACCAAAGTTTTCTCCAGCCACAATTATTGGATAATGGGTTTTCATTTCTCCCGGTGAGATAAACTTACCGTAGCGATCGGGTAACCCACATAGAGCATAACTGCCTAACTTTTCATATTCATCTGGCTTGGAAGGAACCAAAGTCAGGTACTCGGCGGGAATAATTTGGTCGGTATCAATATTGTCATCTACTACAAATATCTTGCCACTTAGGGATTGGGCCATAATCAATTTCCTGTTTTCCGTTCTACTGAACTTATCCAAACTTACCGTCAATCCTATCTGTTTTCAAGGAGAGGTAATTGTTAATTATTGCTCTGCTGATTAAATCTAAAAGCATTGACATATAAAGACAAGTGCCTTTTTGGGGCCTTGAAAAATGCCTGGTTTTCCGTCTAAAACGCTCATGAATGGAGTGTATTTTAGGCTCATAGTTGGGCACAAAAATCATTCTTACAATTGTTACTCCTACTTCCTCGCTCCCAAGCCATTTCTCCCCTCCTGGGAGGGGTTAGGGGTGGGTTGTCTCCTGTCTCCTGTCTCCTGTCTCCTGTCTCCTGTCTCCTGTCTCCTGTCTCCTGTCTCCTGTCTCCTACTCCTACTAAAAGACTTTTTCAACAATTAATAATTAATTAATTATTAATTGTTGAACCTTCTATGTCGCAAATTTTAATATCGGACTTTTAACTTTAAGTAGCTAATACCGTAGACCTCTTGCAGAATTACTAGACTTCACTATAGTTGCCGGAAAAGTAGAACAGAAAAGAGAAAAAAAAGGATGAGAACAGATTTAATTTTTCTTGATATTAGGAATAGGAAGTGTATTGTACAACTCTACTTTTAATTAGAAGCTACTCATATTAATGAAACGGCCAGTCGATCGGTACAGCCAAGGTTTTATAGTGGGAATTAAATTATGCAAGGAATATCTTTCATTAATTGATAATGGATAATGGATAATTACCTCTGGTTAAGACCGAGAGGATTGAAGATAAGGAAATATTGTTTCTTTATTTTCCCCTTGTAGAGCGACAGCTCGCGGCGCAGCCAAGGGGAGGCAGAGTAAGCTAAATTATTTAATTAATAATGATTAATGATTAATTATTCGGTAAAAAATTCTAACTCTTTCCCTATCTACATCTTCAGAAAAAGATATAAAGCTATTTATATTTGATTCGATTTTATTGCTTTATTTTGGGTAATAATTGTGAAGTCTTACCAAGAAGGTTTAGACAAATTAAAAATTATATTTAACTATCTGAGTTAACTATTAAATCAATTGC
Source organism: Okeania sp. SIO2B3 (assembly GCF_010672525.1). GTDB lineage: Bacteria > Cyanobacteriota > Cyanobacteriia > Cyanobacteriales > Microcoleaceae > Okeania. The sequence continues at coordinate 55,419 of NZ_JAAHGH010000039.1, forward strand.
AGTAACTACCAATGACAGATCAAATTAACGATATATTTATACAGGCACGTCAAGGAAGTGTGGCAGCTATTATTCAAGTTCTTAATCAACAGCTTGCTACATTAGATGTAAGAATTAGAGCTATATTCTCTGATGGTGTTTTACAGCTTTTATGCGAAGCATCCCAGATTGAACAGTTGGAACAGTCTAACCTTGTACAGCAAGTTAAGCATACTCTTGAAGATATCTCACCTCGTAATATCCGAAAAGTAAATATTAATAGTAGGATTGTCCAAGAACAGCAATTACTATGGCTTGATGAAATTACTAAAGACCCAAAAGATAAGTTGCTCTGGTCTCAACAAATTACTTTGGCTAGGCCCAATATTTTTAAACAAATAGCACGTCATTTTCAGGCAAATAAGCCTAAATCAATTCCCATATCTCTATCTACAAGTCTCGAACGCGCTCAAATGCAAAAGCAAAATCAATTTCAACTGGGTATGATGGGTGGTTTTTTTCTAAGTCTGTTGATGCTAGTTTTGGGCATCCAAGTTAATAAATGGCTAAACTTTTCTAGGTTAGATAGAATATCAACTATAGAAAATACAAACTTACAGTCTCCCGACCCCACTATTAAAAATTTAGAGGATACTATAGCTGAGTCGAAAGAAGCTTTTGCTCAAGCGGTACGGCTTGCTCAAGAAGCTGCTGCTGATGGTAAAACAGCTCAGTCTCAGGAGGAGTGGACGGCGATCGCCTCCAAATGGCAACAGGCATCACAATTAATGGCCTCTGTTTCTCCAGGTTATTCACGCTATGATGTAGCAGTAAATAGGGCTGAACTTTACCAAAAATACAGCGATATAGCTAAACAAGAAGCTAATAAAAAATAAGAAATTATTTATATTATTTCATTTATCAAAAAGTCAACAACCCTAAGTATTTTAATAAACTGTATAAGAAACTCAGATTATCTCAAAAGTCTCTATCTAGAAAAACATTCATGCTCTAATAATTATCAAAAAGCTAGACTTAAGCTAGCTCGTATTCACGCAAAAATCAAAGATTCAAGGCTTGACTATACCCATAAACTAACCACTCAACTAATTAGAGAAAATCAAACTATTGTAGTTGAGGACTTGGCAGTAAAAAACATGGTCAAGAATCATAACCCACCCCCATCCCCTCCCGGGAGGGGAGCAAGAGGGGTGGGTAGTGATGCGAACTGGGGTGAATTAGTACGACAATTAGAATACAAAGCAGAATGGTACGGCCGAGAGTTAATCAAAATTGATAGATATTTTCCCAGTTCTAAGCGTTGTTCTAATTGCGGGTATGTGGTAGATAAACTACCTCTAGATATTAGAGAGTGGAATTGTCCAGAATGTACAGCTCACCACGATCGAGATATCAATGCAAGTATAAATATTTTGGCTGCCGGGCAGGCAGTGTCAGTCTGTGGAGCGCGCCTTTAGACCCGAAGGGAGTAAATCCCGGAAGGCGGGTGCTATGTTAGCGCAGCTCCTCTGTCAAGAGGCAGCAGAAAGCCCCTATTAGTGATATTAGGGAATCTCGCGCTGTCTCCTAGAGCAGCGTCGGGAGGATGTCAAATTATTTCTGTATTATTTTTATCTTTTTTTTAACAAATTCAAAAAATAATCCGACACCTTATCTTTTAACTCCTGACTCCTTACTTTTGATATCAAATCTGCTCGGGTTAGATATCAAAAAATGTTCCAACCGACGTGCCATTGCCAAACCTTTCTCGATTTTCCCCTCCTGGGAGGGGCAGGGGTGAGTTGGGTTAGGGGTGGGTCTCCACACTATGAATCTAATTATACCAATGCTATTGAATTTGAATATGATATAAAATCCAGTTATATAGTATATGTTGATAATTCTATAATTACTTCAATATTTAATCTCCCCTACTCCCCCACTCCCCTACTCCTCTACTCCCCTACTCCCCCAGGACTAATTCATTGCCTGGGGAGAATATTAAGTATGAAGTACATTTAATTGTGCAAATATACAAATATCTCCATCTCCCATCACCCCATCCCCCCATCACCCCATCCCCCCATCAATTTTTCTAAGCGTGACAATAAATAGACCCTGCCACACTCCTCTACTCCCCTACTCCCCTACTTCCTGGCGCATAGCGCTATAGGTGAAATTGGCATTAATTTACCCATCTTCCTGAATTTTCGTTTCCCAGTTACAATCAATGGACGGTGGATAGATTTACATAACTTTATAGTATGCTCACTCAAGATGCCTCTAAGTCCCTTCGTTGGCAACGCACTCAATATTCTCCTCTGACCAGAAAAATAGATGTTTTTAGTGCCGTCGGAAAATTTTTTTTCTTTTTATGGTGGGACAATTTATTTCAAAATAAGTCTGCCTCTGTGAGAAGGCTTCGTGCTCAGTGGTTGGTGAGAACTATGCTAGATTTAGGCCCAACTTTTATCAAAATAGGTCAGTCTTTATCCACGCGCGCTGACATATTACCGAAAGAATATGTGGAGGAGTTAGAAAAATTACAAGATCGAGTGCCTCCTTTTGAAACGACAGAAGTGATCGCTATTATTGAGTCAGAGCTTGGCAACTCTCTTTATTCTCTCTATCGAGATTTTCAAGAACGTCCCATTGCTGCGGCTAGTCTTGGACAAGTGCATAAAGCCCAATTACAAACAGGTGAGGAAGTTGTAGTTAAGGTACAGCGCCCTGGATTAAAATCTTTATTTGACTTGGACGTAAAGGTGGTCAAAAATGTTATCCGTTTTTGTCAAAAGTATTTTGCCTGGGCTAAAAGGTATGAATTAGATGCTATTTATTATGATTTTTTTAAAATTCTCTATCAAGAAATTGATTATGTAAATGAGGGTAAAAATGCTGACCGTTTTCGGGAAAATTTTAAAGATTATCCGGAAATAATTGTACCTTTTGTTTATTGGACTTATACTACGGAAAAAGTTATTACTCTTGAGTATTTACCGGGAATTAAAATTAACGACAAAGTACGACTAGAAGCTTGTAATATTAATCCAAAAGGGATTAATCAAATAGGAGTTTGTTGTTATTTAAAGCAATTATTATTAGATGGTTTTTTTCAAGCAGATCCTCATCCAGGAAATTTAGCTGTTAGTTTAAATGGTGGTGTTATTTTTTATGATTTTGGCATGATGGCTGAGGTAAAGTCATTGACGAAAGACCAGATGATTAAAACGTTTTTTGCTATTCTCAGAAAAGATGTTGACCAGGTGCTTAATACTTTGATTAATATTGGTTTAATTGAACCAATGCCTGATATTATGCCTGTAAAAAGATTAGTGAATTTTCTATTGGAAAATTTTACAGATAAACCTGTAGATTTTTATAATTTTGATGAAATTAAGGAAGAACTTTATGTATTATTTGAGCAGCAACCATTTAGATTACCTTCCCAAATGATTTTTATTCTGAAGTCTATATCTACTTTAGATGGTATTGCCAGAGAACTCGATCCTGAGTATAGTTTGGTTACTTGCGCTCAACCTTTTGTCAAAAGTATTACTGTTGCTCAAGGTAGAGGTAGAGTTGTAGGCGAATTGGCAAAACAGACAAGAGATTTTATTAAGTATAAGTTACAGCAACCTAGTAAAAGTGAAATTTTAATCCGTCAATTAGAAACGAAAATTGAAGATGGTGAGATTCAATTTAGAGTCCGCTCTATTGAAAATGACCGATTATTAAAACGAATTAATTTAGCTTTAAAAATTTTGATTTATACTTGTTTTTCTGGTTTTACTTTCCTCTCAGCTTCAGTTTTATTGGTAGGAGGATTTATGAAACCAGCAATAGTAGTTTGTATATTATCAGGGTTAGGATTTATCTTTGTTTTAAAGTCAGGATTTCAGTTATCTGTAAGAGAAAAATTAGACAAAATGGCAGAGAAGTGAAGATTTATATATCCCCATCAATTATCTTCATTGACCTTTCTCAAATTAAAATTATCAGGAAAATATTAAGCATCAGGACTTAATTATTTTCTCCATTTTTTATATTACGTTTTAGAGTGGGGGTAAGCATTTCCTCCGGAATGCTGCGCAAACAGCCGTCAGCTATCAGCTATGAGTTATTAGCTCATTATCAGTTCAAAAGAGGAATTAGTCTCCAAGGAAAATTAAAACTTATAAAAAAAATGTCTTCAGCTAACCTTAGTAAGTTATTAAATTCAAAAGTTGTTTGCGGAGCATTTCGTACGAAATACTAATAGCTGTTTGCCCAGCATTCCGCAGGAAATGCTTACGAGTGGGGAATGTAGATTTAAGCTTTTTATGGAGACTAATTAGCTAATGAGCAATTATAGCAGTCTCAAGAAAGGTTAGGGCAGTTAAAAAGTTTAAAACTAAGACAACGTAATACTTTTCCTTCTTCCTTCTTACTTCTTACTTCTTACTTCTTACTTCTTACTTCTGCATAGATAATGATAATATCAAGACATTCATATAGTTTTCTTGACTTATCAGTAAAAATGTCTCCAGAAAAATTTTTGTCATCCCCTGTTTGGCGCGCCAGAATGAAGACTTACTTCAAACTTATGGATGTCGATAAAAACGGGGTTTTAACCCTCTCCGACTTTGAAGAAATTGCAAATCGTTTAATTCAACTTCAAAATGATTCATCAAAGAATGAAGAAATTCGCCAGATGTGTCATTCTCTGTTTCAATATTTTATGGCTGGAGGAGGACCAGTTGATAGTAACACTCAAATTAGCGAAGAAGATTTGATTACTAATGTTGCAAATACCGTATCATTATCATTAGCTGAATCACCAGATAAAATATATGAAGTAGGCAGACATAAAAACGAGCTTTTCTTCGATATAATTGACACCGATCATTCTGGGGAAATATCTCGCGAAGAGTACCGAAAGTACCTTGCAATATACACTGGAGAAGAAAAGCCTGACAATGCTGACCAAGCTTTCGACAGTATCGACTCAGATGGCTCAGGTTCCATCAGTCGTGAGGAGTTTGTCGAAGCTCATATACACTACTGGTTTGAAATTGGGGGTGAAAAAGATAATTCTCCCCTTCCCTATGGACAATTAGTCGCTTCATAGAACTTTTAATATGATCAATAAGTAGGGGTTTTGGTCAGAATATTTTTCCAAAAAAAGAAGTTGTAGCGATCTGTCTAAGTATCTCTAAATATAACTACTCAAGTATTTTGTCATATCAAGTCCGGTAGTATCGATATTGTAAAGGTAAGGAAGAAGGAATAGGAAAGAGGGAAGAAGGCTTTATTTATCTAGAACAGAAGACTTAAAAGTCCGAAAAAACTTAAATTTTCTGTAGATATTCACCCTTGGGTTTACACAAAAAATACCAGCGGACATAATATCAAATATTCTTTTGACTTTGAGCATAGTAGTTTTAATTAGGGTTTGCGCTTCACTAGTCTTATGGGTGAGGGTAGGAGACAGGAGACAGGAGAAATGGGTCGTGAGCGAGGAGGTAGGAGCGGGCGTTTTGTAAGAATGATTTTTCTGCCCAACTATGCGTCTAAAATACGCTCTTTTTTGAGCGTGAAGAACTGAAAACCAGGCACTTTTTCAAAGCCCCAAAAAGGCTAAAATCTTTATCTGTAAATACTTTTAGATTTAATCAGCAAGCCCTAATTAATTCACTTATGAGGACTTCTCCTTAAGATAAAGGGAAATTAGAGAATCAAAAACTGATAACTTTACCTATTGTTCAAACCAAAATGAAAATCGGGAAATAACTTGTCTTTGTTGGAAGTGCTGATCGGAAATTATAATATAGCACTACGCAAATAGGCCACAGAAATTCTTCTATTTCTGATTCTCTACTCCCTACTACCTTTTCCCTCAAATTTATTGTCAAACCCTAAAGAAGGTACTGCTATAATAGTAAAAATTTACCAAAATTATTTGATATTACTAACTCTCTGTGTGCCTCAAAGAAATACTTACTTATAGTGCTTTTCATATATATGGGGTACAGTGGCCACCTACTGCCTACTCCCTAACCCAAAATAATTTTGTAGTCTACTTATAGCAGTTTTCATATAGATAGAGTAAAGTGACTAAAGCATTTTCCTACTGCCTACTCCCTAACCCAAAATAACTTTGTAGTCTACTTAAATGAAAACCGCTGTAATTTTATTTATATTACTTTCAGAGGTTGAATTATTTATGAATAAGCAAGATATAATTGATAAATTATCTTTAGTTAAACAAATGGAAGGAGGTTATTTTTAAGAAATCTATCGTTCTGATTTAAATATAAATACTGATAGAGAAGGAAGTGAAAGAAAGTTACTTACTTCCATTTATTATCTGCTCACTGATGACCGTCCAGTTGACCACTTCCATAAGAATAAATCAGATGTTATTCATTATTTTCATGGTGGTTCTCCTGTGAGTTATTTAGTTCTTGAGCTAAACGGAAAATTGTCAAAATTTAAACTTGGGTTTGATGTTACTAAAGGTCATGTTCCTCAACTATTAGTACCAAAAGATTGTTGGAAAGCAGCAATACTTGAAGAGGGTGAATTTGGTTTACTTGAAGAAGCTGTTAGTCCAGGCTTTGAATATCAAGATATGGAAATAGCTACACCCGATTATTTTAAAGCTAATTTTCCTGATTTGTGGGATGAACTCTCCCCCTATGTCAAGCAGTAAATTCTCATTTGTACTTAATTTGAAATTTATGAAACCTAGGGGAAGTTTGTTCTGCTTAGTAGGTTTGTTGAAAGGTTGTCTGATTCTTTTCAATTTCTGAAAAAATCAAGACAAAAATTAGCAGTAGGTTGAGCTTCACTACCTCGCAAAACCGTGGTTACTAAACTACAGCAAAATATTTCATCTTCTTCTAAAGCTCGAAAAAATTTTGCCCGCGCAGAAAGGAAGATGAGCTTGGATTTTCAAACCAACTTTGTCATACATTTTGAAGTGCAGAATATTGGTTAATCTATTGACAAAGTTCAATAAAGTTTGACGGTCTGTAATAGTTGTCAATTTGATTAATTTTGATTAAAGGCACATCACTATGAAGTATTTTTTCCTATTCCTACGCAAGGCATTTATTGTGTCCTTAGTGGGCATATTTTTGTCTGTAAGCACATTTATAGGGGAAGCAGTTGCTGATGATACACCCCTCCTAAAATGTAGTCCCCATGTTCGCTATGGAGCCAGTACCCACTGTGGAAAGCTGATATTGATACCTACTTTCTGGGGACTATGAGTTTCTTTGTCTTGGAGAGCAATCGCCCGACCTCAAAAACATTTCTATTTGATATTAGCAATCAAGGTAGATCGGCAAAATGAAAAGCTTGGGGATAAGTTTAACCTAGATTCACTTTCCATCTCTATTCTCAAGAATGGTGGACCTGTGGATGAAACCATAACTGTTAACAAATTAGACATCTACACTCGTCAATAGCAGGCTATTTAAGTACTGAAGAACCATAATTTTAATCTCTTGACAAAGAGCAATAAAGTTAGAAAGACTCTCATAATTGTCAATTTGATTAATTTTGACAGGACTTAAGCAAAGAGACTATACATAGCAAATACTAATTTAGGCGATCGCTAAACCCATAGAGCGATCGCCTTTCTCATCAAAACCCCCTTAACCCCAGGAACAACATTTTCATTCTATAAAGCTCCAAAAAAACGAAGTGAGGCCGGAAAGAAAATAGGCTTGCATCCTCAAACAAACTCTGATAGTATAATGTCATTAGGGAGTGTTCGCTACTACGCTAGATTTTTTATTCAACTAGAAAAACATGAAAGTTGAAAGTAAAAAAAAATCAAGCGATCGCCTCCCAGAGAACTCCCAGACAACTCAAACCAAGGCATTCTCTAAAGAACTCCCGAAAAAAGCGACACCGAAAGTAGAATTAGGATTGCCATTTCAAACCAACTGTGATAAATTAATCTCAAGATGGGTAACTCGCCTATGTACTAGACTTTTTATTCAACACAAAAAATATACGAAAACTGAAAAAACTCCCTTTGTATATCACACAAACAATCTTTTGTCAAAGCAACAAAAAACGACCAAAGAAAAATTAGTCATTTTGAGCAAAGAAAATTCAGACAAAGATCGGGCAAGACAACAGCAGAATAGGAATTAACAGCCTTAAAACTCAATCAAGATATAGAATGCTCCAACTATATCACAAGTATAGAATATCACAAAATTGAAAAAAACCCCTAAAAATATTGAAACCTCGTTAACCAACTCAGAAAAATTTCTCCATTTAACAATCAGATAAAAACGGTAAAGTTTAAAATATTAAAACCAAAAACAGAAACCTATAACTACATATAATTTAAACCTCCAAAAAAAAATATTATCAACCAAATCAAAAATGAAAAAACAAACATTGATTCAAATAAATATTATTAGGCACATCCGCAGCTCATCAATGGAACATTATTCACCGAAAAATTGGGTTTGAAGCCTCCCTCTAAAAGGGGCAGGGCTGTTTCATTCTCGCGAAAAACAGAGAAGGAGATAGATAGATGGGTATAACAGGAAAATTTTGGAAAAATAGTCAGGATTTCGGCCAAATTTATCAATTATCCTTGAAGGTAAATTAACGAATTTTTGTTATTTGACCTAATTTAGTCAGAGTA
>NZ_JAAHGH010000004.1:0-19531 GCF_010672525.1 Okeania sp. SIO2B3
CGGATACTCCAACACTGAAAAAAATCAGCAAATTTTGGCAAATTTTGCTAAATTTCCCTATTCCGCGATCCTCATTTCTCTCATTCTCCCTAAATCATTAACTTATGAGACTTTGAAACAGCCCTGCTCTAAAAGGGGGGACTTTGTGCTATACATAAAAAAAGCGGAAAGGTATTCAACCGTTCTAAAAACCTATAGCTACGTAAATTGTAGCGTTTGCACCTTGAAAACTGCGGTCAGACCCCGCGTCGCCGTCAGGCGCAAGGGAATGCTGACCAAGAGAAGAGTTATGGAGTTTTGTACAGTAATGCTTGTACATGGAAAAGCTCTAAGCAACAAGTACCAGAGAACCAAAGTTTTTTTTTAGGTTTAAACTGTACCGTAGGACATACTGTAACAGGATCTTGAAATAGAGCAAAAGCGCAGGCGTGAGAACCATCTCTGGATTAGATTCCGCAAAGTATTTGATTGAAGTGGACTCTTTGTTAGCGTAGCCTTGCGTCAGCAAACCAAGAATCCGGGTTTCAGGAGAATCTCCGCGCCTTTAAGTTGGAGAGTATGTCAACCAACTCAGACTGAATTTTTTTTAGTTGCAAATCACGACCAATAAATACTAACTTAGTCTGTTTAACTTCCTCTTTTTGCCACTGACGGTCATAGAAATAATCAAAGCGCGAACCAACTCCCTGTAAAACTAAACGCATTGGTTTATTTGGCACCGCAACAAAACCTTTAATTCGATAAATTTCATCATTTATCGCTAACCTTTTCAACTTTTCTACTAACTCTTTTGGTTCAAACTCTTGCTCTAAAATTAAATGAACAGAATTAATTTCATCATCATGTTCGTGGTCTTCCTCCGTATCATGGTGACTAGGGCGAGCATCTAAATCATCTTCAACTGCTGCATTAAATCCTAACAATACATCCGGACTAATTTCTCCCCCTATACAAGGAACTATTTTTACAGTTTTAGGCAACTGTTCCTTTAACCAATTTTGTACTTTATTTAAAGTAGCTTCATCAACCATATCAACCTTAGTTAATAAAACTAGATCGGCACAAGCTAACTGGTCTTCAAATAATTCCTCAATTGGTGTTTCATGGTCTAAATTTGGGTCAGCTTGACGTTGAGCTTCCAAAGCATCAATATCTCCTACTAAAGTACCATTTGCTACTGCTTCACAATCAACAACAGTAACAACTCCATCTACAGTTGCAGAAGTCTTAATTTCCGGCCAACGAAATGCTTGTACTAAAGGTTTAGGTAATGCTAACCCAGAGGTTTCTATTAAAATACTATCAATTTTTTCTCGACGCTTTAAGAGTTGCTGCATAGTAGGAAAAAATTCTTCTTGCACTGTACAACAAAGACAACCATTTGTTAGTTCAACAATGTTATTAGTGGCATCTTCTTCATCACAAACTTGACAGGAACGTAGAAGTTCTCCATCTATGCCAACTTCTCCAAATTCATTAACTAAAACTGCAATACGACGACCTTGATTATTTTGTAATAAATGGCGAATTGTGGTAGTTTTTCCACTGCCGAGAAAGCCTGTAATTACAGTGACAGGAATTTTTGCACTCATAAATTTTAATACTGTTCCTTGATGATTTTTTTGACAAATTAAAAATTGAGAATAAGGAAAAATCCAGGAGTCAAAAATTAGAATAAATAAAACTAAGCACAAAATTACTTAGATTTATTAGGTATAGCAGAAGTAAGAAGGAAGAATTAAGAAGGTAGGATCGAAAAATCTTATGTTGTCTGAATTTTAAGCTTTTGATATCTCCTAAACCTTTCCTTTGACTACTATGAATATTTTATGAACTTGGATGTTTTCCCTTATCTATAGCAAAAGCAAATATTGAGTTGCTTAGGAAATAGAGTAATGATAAATAAAATAAGGGGAAATATTTTTCCCATTTTTGCTTTCTGGAGCTGTTATACAAATTTGAAAAAAGAATGGTTACCTTAAGTGGTACTTCAATATATTAAGTAATTAACACAGACCCATGGAACTTTTTTGATAATTAGCACCCTAGTTATTGTTAATTAGGGCTTGCTGATTAAATATCAAAGCATTAACAGATAAAGGTTGTAGCATTTTTTTGTCTAAAAAAGTGTCAGTTTTTCAGCGCAGAGAGCTGCATAAAGCTAGTATTTTGGGACGATTATGGCAGAAAAATCACTCTTACAATTTTTCCGACTACCTCCTCTATAATTCTCCTGACTCCTGACTCCTGACTCCTACCCCTACCATGCATACTTTCCATAAGCAAACCCTAATTATTCTTATCTTTACCGAATTATTAATAATTAATAATTAATAATTAAATAATTCGCGCCTTGAAGCCGACCCTTGATCGGGGAAAAAGCGGTCGTTTTGCTGGCGCACAACTTCGTTAACGCTACGCGACATGTTTGCGGAGCATTCCGTCAGGAAAAAGCGTAGCTTCCCGTAGGGTGGGATGGCGATCTTCGGAGCGACTCTGATCAGAGCGGGTCTCCTCGCCATATCCAATCGACCAAGAGAAAAGAAATAATATCTCCTGATATTCAATTCCGTAACGGTTAAAACCCGAGGTAATTATCAATTATCAATTATCCATTATCAATTAATGAATTCTCCCTTACCCCCCCGCAATGCGAAAATGTAGCAAACATTTATCAAATTGGTATTACTTGTTCCCTGCAATTAGAGTTTAAGTAGGTAGGTTTAATTAAACGTAAAAAAAATTGTCGGCACGGGTTTAACCGAAAGCTTTTACTTAAGCGCGATGAGTTCTAAAAACCTGCCCTCTAATATTGCTTTCCCCTGTTTTCTAGATAATTAAATTTATTATTTACATTGGAAATGTAAATCCTATAACTACATTTAATTAACAAAAATAGGAACTACTAAAGTTATAGTAAGGGGCGATAGAAGAAACACAATTAACATTGAAAATTATCCGTATTTATTCAACCATTAATTTTGCTTAATTCTCTCCATAAATTAATGGTGGAATTCTTGCTAAAACACCTTTTTTTAACTGCTCAGGTCTTTCCGACCAAGATAATAATCCATCAGATTTAGCATCATAGAGACTCGCACATTCTAATACTGCTGCTGATACTTCTGACAATATTTCTGTTTGAGATGGTAAATCTCCAAATACATAAGTATGCTTACCAGGAGCAGCAAAAGAAATAGCACAAGAATGGCTACAAGCACTCATACATTCTATTGGTTGGATAGAAAACCTATCACGTAACTGCCAATTTTTATATTGTTGGGAAAGTCGATCTAGTAGTTTTTCTCCTCCACTAATACCTTGTCGTTTCCCATCTTTCCAAACACTCGCACAAGTCGTACAAACAAATAGTATTTGTGGGGTAGACATTCTGTTTTTTTGATAATTTACAGGAATTTAATTGTGCTATTAACTATTAACTAAATATGGCGCTGGTGAAAAATACCATTCCAATGGCACCTATTGCCAAACCTAGGAAGCGCATTACAAGAAAGAATTTATTTTCCCAATAATTACTGACTAATTCAGCAGATTTCATTACCAATAATGCTATTAACAACTGAACCAGTGTAAAGCCTAACAAATATGCAAATAAAGGTGTCATTTCTGCACCAATAATTGCCTCTCCATAAGCATAACCGTGAAATATACCAGCAATAGCTGCAAAGATACTTAATAATTGGACACTTAGCTTCTGTTTGAGAACTAGCATAGTACCAAAAGCAACTACTGATAGAGCGATCGCTATTTCTGTTAAAGGTAAATCAATACTTAGAAGATGGATACCTGTTCCTAATATTACTGTAGCGAGAAAAGATGCTATTATTGATATACCATTGGGGATTCCTACTGCAATTAATCCAATTGCAACTACAAAAGCCAGATGATCTATTCCAATGACTGGATGTCCGACACCAGATAGGAAACCTTCCCACAAATTACTTGGTGTTTTTCCACCCATTGGATGATGAGCTATTGCCGATTCTATTGTGCTAAAAAAAATTAAAATTGCCAGTGCTACAATTTCTCTTACTCTATGCAATTGATAACCAACCCTACTTTTTGTGGGTTTGTCATGTTTGTCTTTCATCCGTACCTCGCAGATGTATTGATTATTTTTCTTAATTAATGTTGGTGGGCATTCTGGCTGAATGAAATTTTAGATTTTACTAAATTCATTTCACAGTTGCGGGACAGCGTTGGATTTACACCAAACTTTCCCTCTTACTTCTAACGACTGACCCTCGCTAGAACCAACATAGTTCACAGACTATATCACAATATTTCTCTTCTCGATCAAAATATTTTTTATTTTTATAAATTTTTAAACATTTTCTGCTTAATACATCTTTTCAAAATAGTTAGTCAGTATCTAAATCTAGATTATGCAAAAAGCTAATAAATTGTGGATATAATATAACTATAATCCCAACCTACAATTGTAATGATTCAGATTGAGCTGATTTTTATTTTTTGAGTTTAAAATAATCAGGCCAGATACTTATACTTGTTAAACGTTCTGAATATATAAATCTAATAGTAAATTATTTCAATTATCTTATTTGCAAATAAAAATGCTTAAAAATATATATAATTAGAGTTGAGAAGTTGTGAAATTCAGACTTAAATATGACTCATAAGCTGGATTTTTCAATCATTAATATCAAATAACAGCTTTTGAACTCCTCAGAAAAAAAGACCCCCATCATCAAGGAAGAAAACAAGTATGTCCAGATACGATTCCCATCTTAAATGCTCATTTTGTGGCAAGTCCCAAGACCAAGTCCGTAAGTTAATAGCAGGTCCTGGGGTCTATATTTGCGATGAATGTGTAGATATCTGTAACGAAATATTAGAAGAAGAAATTTTTAACTCTAGAAAAGATGATACTTCAGCTAGCAGAATGGAACCTCAATTAGCGAATAATCACCATTCAGGTAAGAGCAAAACTACCTTAGAAGCAGTTCCGAAACCTACAGAAATTAATCAATACTTAGATCATCATGTAATTGGACAACAGCAGGCAAAAAAAGTATTGTCAGTAGCAGTATATAATCACTACAAACGTCTGAGTTGTCAAACAAAGAATAATTCCGACAACAACGTTGACCCTGATGTGGAATTACAAAAATCTAATATCCTATTAATTGGCCCAACTGGTTGTGGAAAGACTCTGTTAGCTCAAACTCTAGCAGAATTACTAGATGTACCATTTGCTGTAGCAGATGCAACAACCCTGACCGAAGCTGGTTATGTAGGGGATGATGTAGAAAATGTTTTGTTAAGATTATTGCAAGTAGCAGACTTTGATATAGAAACTGCTCAGAGAGGAATAATATATATAGACGAAATAGATAAAATTGCTCGTAAAGGTGAAAATACTTCTATTACAAGAGATGTATCTGGAGAAGGAGTACAACAAGCTCTATTAAAAATCTTGGAGGGGACAATAGTTAATGTCCCGCCACAAGGAGGCCGTAAACATCCCTATCAAGATTTTATTCAGCTTGATACCAATTCAATTTTGTTTATTTGTGGTGGTGCTTTTGTCGGATTAGAGAAAATAGTAGAACAACGACAGGGGAAAAAATCATTGGGCTTTATTCAGGCCGAAGAGATTAATCAAGATAATATAACTTTACAATCAAAAGAAAAACGTAATATTAATGTACTAAAAAGTGCAGAACCAGATGACTTAGTTAAGTTTGGTTTGATTCCAGAATTTATCGGACGAATGCCAGTATTAACAGTAATTGACCCATTAGATGAAACGGCATTAATGAAAATATTAACTGAACCACAAAATGCTTTAGTTAAACAGTATCAAAAATTATTAAAGATGGATAATGTTAAGCTGGAATTCCAGAAAGAAGCTCTCAGGGCGATCGCTAAAGAAGCATATAGACGCAAAACAGGAGCTAGAGCATTGCGAGGTATTTTAGAAGAGTTAATGTTAGAGGTAATGTATGAGTTACCATCCCGTAAAGATGTCACCCGTTGCATTATCACTGAAGAAATGGTAGAAAAACGATCTACTGCTGAATTGTTATGGCATCCAACTTGGCATAAACACCATGAGTCTGCTTAAAAATTATCAAATTTTAATTTGACTTTTAGATGTAATATCTTTGATTTGTAGTAAGGCGAAAAAAGTATAATAGAAAAACCTGCTTGATTCTCAGCTATTAAGAATACAAATCTATTTTGAGTAAAAATTTACTTTTTTTTGCTACTGCTAAATTGAGCTTGTGATATAATAGAATATGTTATCGGTTTCGAGGATCTGTTTAAGTTCGATGGGCGTTTTCCAGTTTTTCTTTACAGACTTGTCTCCGAGTTCTATTTTTTTAAATTTTTAACTGATTTGGGAGACAGTCTATGTCAATATATGTGGGTAATTTATCCTACGATGTCACATCAGAGGACTTAAATAATGTATTTACTGAATATGGAGAGGTGAAAAGAGTTCACTTACCTGTAGACCGTGAAACAGGTCGGATGCGTGGCTTTGGCTTTGTGGAAATGGAAAAAGAGGAGGATGAAGAAAAAGCAATTGAAGCTTTGGATGGTGCAACTTGGATGGGTCGTGACATGAGAGTCAATAAGGCCAAGCCGCGAGAAAATAAGGGTGGTAGTCGCTATGGTGGTGATAATCGTAAGTTATCTGGTAGCAGATACTAACTTATCAAAAATGTTGCGAGAATGCCCGCATCAAATAGACATAGGCGTGAAAAAGAATCAGGACTTACGCAAGGACTCTACTTATGGCCAGTGTGCCATTCGGAGCTTTGCTGAACGCAAATGGCATTCGCCCCTAAAGAGTAAAGAGTGCGAATGCCATTAGCCCCTACAGATGGTGCTTTCAAGGTCAATTTGCGTAACTCCTGAGAATGTAGAAACCTTGAGGACTAAAACAGGGGGCAAGGTCGGGGAGAATAGGAAAACTCGATCTAGAGCGATAGCAGAGGTTATTTGAATGGTAATTAATTAAACGGACTGTATATAACCTCTCTACAAGGGTTGCTCGAATAGGAATATTTAATTTCTGGAGATGTCTAATGTATTTGGTGTAGGCATAAATGTATTACAAAAAACAGACCATACCAAAGGGCTAGTAACTGTTGCCCATAATCTGGTATAATCTATGATAATCTCTAATTATCTGTTTGATGATACTAGGATTTAAGACTGAGAAGTATTGCCAGATAATGTTAATCTGTCATCTGTAACTATTAGCAGAAACGCAGGTAGATGGTTTATTAGTTTCGCCCTGAGAAACAGCAACCATAATAAGTGAGAAGTCAGTAGATGTAGTTGGTGTAGATTTAGGAGTAAAAACCTTCGCAACATTATCACTATTGCGAAGTGTTTGATGGTGCGAAATCGAAAAAAAGTTAGAATAATTACTATCACGACTGCAATACCTTAACAGGCAGAAAGCCAAGTTTTCGTTCTAACTGGAAAAAAGCACAGCTAAAAATAGCTAGACTATACAGTAGAATAGCTAACATTCGTAAAGATACATTGCATAAAGTAACTACTTATTTGGCTCTTAACCATAACCCACCCGCATCCCCTCCCGGGAGGGGATCAAGAGGGGTGGGTGAAGACCTGAATGCATCAGGAATGATGGCCAACCATAAGCTAGCGAAAGCTGCCCTAGTCTGTGGTTTTTTATGAGTTTCGTAGACAGCTAGAGTACAAATGTCAACTGTACGGCTCTCGCGTTAACCATTATTGATAGATGGTTTCCTAGTTCTAAAACTTGCTCTAGGTGTGGAACTGAATCTCTATCTTGATCAGAGCGCGTAATCAAATTGCTGACACTGCAACTATAGCTGCGCTCAAGACTTGTTTGCATTTGCGTAGCATACCGTAGGGAAGCATGACAAACGGAAATGCAGCATTAAATTTAGCTATGGCGGGCAGTGAGAGCTACGCTCCACTAACGCGTTTCGCGCCAGCGTTGCGTTACGCCAGTTTTGCAAAGCAAAAGCAAACGTCCGTGACAGCTTGTGGACTGGTGAGTGACGACACTGCCAGAGTGAAGCAGGAATAGAACAGATCATCTTATGTTTCTATAGATTATCGTAGGTTTCTAAGAACGGATATCTGAAAGCAGATTCTAAAGTTGAAGTAAAAAATCTGTAGACTCGTAATAATATCATGTCCAGTTGAATACTTACACTTTGGGACAAGGAAGACAGAGGACAGCTATGCTGAAGGCAGAAGGGAAATAAAGATTCCGAGGGTAATGGTTTTTTTTATCACTAATTATCCGGACATGATATAAAACTAAATACCTTCATTGACATCCTCCCGACGCTGCTCTTACGAGACAGCGCGGGATTCCCTACCATTGCTATTAGGGGCTTTCTGTTTCATAGCACTCGCCTTCGAGGATTTGCTCCCGGAAGGTCTTACAGTCGCTCCACAGACTGACACTGCGAGTCCCGCAGCCTTCTTGGTGGGCGTTCCCTTGCGTCTTTCGCCGACGCGGGTTCCCATCCGCAAAATATTTATACTTGCATTTATATCTCTGTCATGGCGACTACCACACTTTGGACAATCCCACTCTCTAATATTTAGAGGTAGTTTTTCAACTACATGACCGCAATTAGAACAACGTTTAGAACTAGGAAAATATCGGTCAATTTTGATTAATTCACGACCATACCACTCAGCTTTGTACTCTAGTTGCCTGACTAATTCTCCCCAATTAGCATCTGATATTGCTTTTGCTAATTTGTGGTTCTTGACCATATTTTTTACTGCCAAGTCCTCAACTACTATCGTTTGGTTTTCTCTGATGAGTTGGGTTGTCAGTTTGTGGGTATAGTCAAGTCTTGAATCTTTGATTTTTGTGTGTATCCTAGCTACTTTTAGTCTGGCTTTGTGATAGTTATTAGACTTGGGGTCGGGTTTTCTATCTAGGGATTTCTGGGCTAACCTTAGTTTTTTGTGTAGTTTGTTCAGATTCTTTGGGTTAGCTACTTTTTCCCCATCGCTGGTAGTTAATAGATTGGTGATTCCTAAATCAATACCTATCTGTTTCTTTATCGGTTTGAGTCTCAAGTCTCTGGTTTCATTAACTCTCAAAGATACTGACCACCTACCAGAAGGGCTTAGTCTCACTGTAATTGTGCTTGGTACCGGGCCTGGTGGTAGTTGTCTACTCCATCTTATAGCTAATGGTTCACAACATTTAGCCAGATAGACTTGACCATCTTTCCATCTAAATGATGATTTGGTAAATTCAGCACTACCACCATTACGTTTTTTCTTGAATTTAGGGTATTTAGCACGGCCACTAAAAAAGTTAGTAAAAGCAGATTGTAGATGTCTCAAACCTTGCTGTAAGGGTACACAGCTTACTTGTGCCAGGAAATCTAAATCCTCCTGCTTTTTCCAAGAAGTAAGCATAGCTGAAGTTTGCTTGTAACTGACTCGCTGTTTGTTTTCATGCCATGCTTGAGTTCTAGCATCTAAAGCTTTGTTGTAGACTAAACGTACACAGCCGATAGTTCTCCTTAACAGATTCTCCTGTTCTGGAGTAGGGTAAAACCTAAATTTGTACGCTTTTTCAACCATCTAGTAGTAATTAAAACTTTCTTAGTCTTTGTATAGTAATATATTGTGTGTAAAACCGCAAGATTGATTGGCTTTCCTCCCGACGCTCCCCTATCGGGAGAGCGCGGGTCTCCAACCAACGTTGAGATGAAGTAGAAAGCATAGTGTCAAAGTTTTGAGTTGCACTTGCTTGTAAGTATTCAGAAATCCAGAGAAAATAATAATAAAGATCGAAGACTTAGCTAATGATGCTAGAGTCTTTCTTCATATAGAATTTGGCTACTTCAATGATAGGAAATGCCTGCCTGCTGAAACCGACTTAATGCTTCACCCAAACGTTCACATTCAGCAATTAAACTAACCCTAACATAGCCCTCTCCTCCACTACCAAAAGCATTTCCTGGAGTCAGCACAACCCCAGTTTTTTGTAATACGGACAAAGCAAAATCAGTAGATCCTACTCCTGGTGGACAAGGAACCCATAAATACATAGTTGCCAGAGTTTTCCGCACATTCCAACCCAACCTTCCTAAACCTTGAATCAGAAAATCTCGACGTTGCCGATAACGCTCTTGAACCTGATGTAAAAATTCATCCGGTAACTGTAAACCAGTTTCAGCCGCGGACTGTAGAGCGGCAAACAACCCATAATCTAAATTAGTCTTCAAAGTGCGTAACCCTTGAATTATCCGAGAATTACCAACCACAAAACCTACTCGCCAACCAGCCATATTATAAGTCTTAGACATAGTGTGAAACTCAACACCAATATCTTTTCCCCCAGGAATCTCCAATAAACTTGTAGGCTGATAACCATCAAAAGCTAACTCAGCATAACATAAGTCGTGAACCAGCATAATTTCATACTTTTTAGCAAAAGCGACAATATCCTGGAAAAATTCTCGTGGGGCAGTAGCACCAGTAGGATTACTAGGATAATTAAAATAGAGAATCTTTGCTTGCTCTGCAACACTATCGGGAATATCCCCTAAATCAATAATCCAATCATTTTCTGGTTTCAGTAAAATGCTATGAATCTTACCTCCAGCAATTAAAGGGCCACGAAAATGGGCCGGATATGCAGGATTAGGGGCTAAAACTAAATCTCCTGGATTCACATAAGCCAAAGCCAAGTGAGTCAAACCTTCCTTAGAACCCAACAGTGGTAAAGCTTCACCCTCTGGGTCAAGTTTTACATTATAACGACGGAAATACCAATTAGTAATTGCTTTCCTGAAACTAGCAGTACCTTCAAAGGGGGGATAACCATGGTTAGGTACTTCTTGTATAGCAGCGATGGCGGCCTCCACCACAGGTTGAGGAGTTGCCCCATCAGGGTTTCCCATTCCCAAGTCAATTAAATCTAGCCCTTGTTCGCGGGCACGAGCTTTTAGTTCATCTAAACGGGCAAAAACATAAGGTGGTAGTGCTTGTACCCTGTTTGCGGGATTAATCCAATCCATATTTATTACAAGTTGAAGCAAGAAATAAGGTAGGTAAAAGTCAGACTACCTAATAAACTATTTTTTTCAAAACATCAGATTTCAATCTTCAGAAATTAGGTGTAGTATCTACATAAGTTTCAATTCCTAAATTTTGTTTCTGTGACTCCTGTGGGACTGTTGTTGAAACCATTGCTGCTACCAATTGCTCAGGAATTACCCTAAATGGTAAGCGATGAATATCAGAATTTTCATGACAAGCAACTTCAGCAGCACGCCATAATTCAGATAAAGTGATTTCTCCTAACCCTAACTCACCCAAGGTTTTTGGTAAACCAATCTCATCGTAGAATTTTAACAGTTGTTGTCTGGCAGTCATAGCTAGTTGGTTGCCTTGTAGCATTTCCTCCAACCTTAGTTGGACTAATATACCATAAGCAACTTTTTCTCCATGTAATGTACCATGACTTGCTGACAAATGAGTTAGGCCATTATGAACAGCATGAGCCGCCACAGTCCGACATTGAGCACCACCAATACCTCCAATTAAACCTGCTAATAAGACTGTAGCATCAACAACTTCTTGCCACGTTTCTCCACCAGGTTCTTGTAAAGCTACTGTTGATTTTTGGAAGAGAATATCTCGCAACACTCTTGCTTGTTGGACCGCAGCAATGGTCATTGTTTGTTCTGAATGGCCACTACTAACTGATGCTTCATACCATTTGGCGATCGCATCCCCAATACCAGATACTAAGATACGGGAAGGCCCAGTTTTGATGAGACCATAATCCAGAATTAGCAGGTCTGGACATTTAGCTAGACTAACATCATACAAGAAAGCGCCTTGGTCTGAGTAGACATTTGATAATGCAGTCCAAGCTGCACAAGTGCCTGCTGAGGTGGGAATGGTGACTATGGGTAAATGACATTGGTGGGCTAAGAGTTTGGCTGTGTCGAGAGCTTTGCCACCACCAATGCCAATTATCAGGTCTGCTTTTTGAGTTGTGACGATTTGGCGAAGATTAGCTAGACTGGCCTCACTACAGTCCGACCCATAGTTGGCCTGAGTAAATTTTAAATGATGATTTTGTAGTAAAGGCCCAAGGTATGGTTGAATGATATCCAAGGAGCGATCACCTCCTACAACCAAGGGATTAGTACCAAGATGGGCGATCGCTTCTCCTGATTTGGCCATAGCCTTTTTCCCCCGAATAATTTGAGTTGGAGCAATATTTAGGGATAATATGGTTGTGTCAGCTTGGGAGATGTTAGTCTGTTTAATCATGGCGACTAAGGCTAGATTAGAGTCAATTTTATTGAGTATAGGCAAATGTTGTTATACTTGTCAGGCTTTCCTAAAAATTTTTAATGTTTTTTTTGATTTTATCAATTTTATACTTAAAAAGTATTAACTTTTTTACTGGCTACTATGAGAGTAATATAATTGAGGATATTATGAAATATATGGTGTTTACAGATTAATTGTGAAACTAAAAAGTTTTCTCTACTGTTTTCTACTCCATCAAGTATTTAATTATCTATATCAAAGTATCAATCCCATAATTAATTTTTAACTATTAAATAAAAAGCGTTTCGGTTCGGAATGCTCCGCAAACAGCAATTGATGCATTCAGTATTCATAAAACAGCTTATATTTATACTTAAACCTAGATCAATGCTATTTTTAAAGGAATTTAAACTTAAGCTGATAGCTAGTTAAAATCATCACTTTTTGATTTATGCAATGATTTTTATTTACTAAAGTTAAATATATCTATGAGTAATAAATAAATTTTCAAGATGGTTGGAATTTGATGATTTGTGATACTTAACAAGTATTTATGCTCATTTCATTAATGTTTCTGCAGGTAAAAAAGTTTAAAAAAGCGGTCAGCACTCAGCAGTAAACGTTTAGAAGGGGATTTAAACCCCTCCGCGCACCTTCCGGTTTATAGAAACCGGGTATTTAAACCCAAGTATGGGCGAATGGCCATTTGCGTTCCGCAAAGCTGCCGAATGCTGCCCCTACAAGCTGTTAACGCAGTTCCTCTGCAAGAGGCTAGCTGTTTGCGGAGAATTCCGGAACGGAAATGCTAAAAGCTAATAGCTAGTTAAGTGAGGAGTCGGTAGAGTCAAATTTATTGAAAATCTTTAACAGTCATAGTCTCAACGAAAACTAAGTCTTTGCACAATTAAATTGAGGAACAAAAACAATGAAAGGTTCATTTGCGCAATATGCTCAAGAAAGCAGTACAGAGATAATACTTTATTATATCAATGGTCATTCAGAAACCTTTAGTTTACCAATAAATTCTCAACAGTTTCAAGCTATATTACCACAGTTACTCCAACAACCTTGGATAACTTTTCACTTAATAGATCAAACAGTTTGTATTTCTACAGAAAAAGTGGTGAAAATTGAAATCAAACCACCAATAAATCAAATGCAAGGAGAAGGCATCTTTGCCAACTCTCAGAGAATAACTCCTTTACAACGTAATGCTACCAGATAACAAATAATTTATAGTTTTTTTTATAGTAATCAAAATCAAGCAGGAATGAACACTGAGCAAATAAAATAAAAATTGACTGGTTAGGTATCATTGGATTTGTACTTCTAGATGCAATTCTTGTATCTCTTGCGCGGATTTTGCCAGTTAGTTTAAGCATTCCTACTCAAATACCAAAAATAGAAATGATTAGTGGGATGCCAACAATTCATTACCGGAATGCCCCGCAAACAGCTTTCAGCACGCTAAAAACTTGGGTTTAAATCCCCGACTCCTAGATTGTCGTTTAATTTTAGGAGGAGTAATGTATCCTCCTCTCAAAAGCTGACTGCTAAAAGTAGTCAAATTTTATCGAAGAATTAAGGTAAAAAGTTTCTCCTTTAAAGGAGAAAAAAGAAAAAAAATTCACGCTCCGCGTTAATCCTATCTGTTTTCAAGGAGAGGTAATAATTAATTAATAATTATTAATTATTAATTGTTGAATCTATGTCCCTATAGATTATTAGTAGAATTTAGTGGTTTTGGTATATTTCCATCTCCTTCTAATTGTTGACGACCATTGCGAATGACCTTGAGCA
This sequence comes from Okeania sp. SIO2B3, assembly GCF_010672525.1. Lineage (GTDB taxonomy): Bacteria > Cyanobacteriota > Cyanobacteriia > Cyanobacteriales > Microcoleaceae > Okeania. Next base: position 14,125 of record NZ_JAAHGH010000004.1, read on the forward strand.
TATCAGTTAACTGCTGTTCAATATTATCCAGAACACGATCAGCATAGTCATCTGCACCATTTTGAATTTCATCACACTCTGCGATCGCTCTAGCCTTCATTTCCTCTAACTCCTGTTGAGCTTGATAGCGAATTTGTTCAATTTCAGCAATAGTAGCTTGTTGAATCGCTTCACAATCAAGTTGAACTTGATTTCTGAGCTGATCTGCTTCTACCTTTGCCTGCTGCACAAGACCCATTTCATTTAAAATTTGGGAAGCTCGTTGTTCAGCATTTTCAATAATCTCTTCAGCATAAAGTTCAGCTTCTTGAAGAATCTCATCTTTATGTCTAACAATCATTTCTGCTTCCTGAAAAGCAACTGGTAAATTCAGACGTACTATATCTAACTGGTCTAGTAACTGTTCTTCATCGATCAGAGTACGTCCGACAAAAGGAATTCTGGGACTATCGAGAATAATCTCCTCCAGGCGATTTAGTTCTCGCTGAATATCAACTCCAGGGGAGCTACTAGCGGGTTCTCCCTCGATATTTTGTCCACTTACTTCTGGTTCAATATTGGCTTTGGCTGAGTTTTGTCCTAACATTATCTAACTGATTGAGTAACTGTTCTTTATTTATTAAAGTTAGTCCTATAAAGGGAATTCTAGGACTATCAAGAATAATTTCCTCCAATCGATTTAGTTCCTGCTGAATATCGACCCCAAAGGAGACACTGTTCAACAATTAATAATTAACAATTACCTCGAGAGTGAAAACGGATAGGATTAACACGGAGCGTGAAAATTTTTTCTTTTCTCTTGGTCGATTGGAGGCCAGCGAGGAGACCTCGCCATCCCACCCTAGAGGAAGTTGTGCTAACGACCGCTTTTCTCCTTTAAAGGAGAGGCTGTAAACCTGAATTATTTGGTAAGTTTATTCTCAATATTTTGTCCATTTACTTTTGGTTCAATTAGAATTTTATCTTTATGGGAAGCAATCCAGCGCTATTTTAAATTCAGATTCGCTATATCTAGCGAATCTAGTAGTAGTTGTTCATCAACCAGGAACCCTACAAAGGGAATTCTATGGCGATCGAGAATAATTTCCTCCAGTCGATTTAATTCTGGCTGGATATAGACTCCAGGGGAGTTATTGGTGGGTTCACCCTCGATATTTTGTCCATTTAATGCTGGTTTAATATTGGCTGAATTTTGTCGTAACATTTATAAATATCAATAGCAATGTGCTGAGGAACTAAATGATCTACCGATCCACCAAAAATGGCGATTTCCTTCACTACACTACTACTTAAAAAGCTATATTCGTTAGAGGTAGCCAAAAAAACTGTCTCTATTTCAGATGATAAGGTTTTATTTGTATGGGCCATTTGAAGTTCTTTTTCAAAATCTGAAAGAACTCGTAGACCTCGAATTAGGACTTTAGCCTGTCGCATTTTTGCATAGTTTACCGCTAAACCATCGAAACTGGCTACCTCTACATTAGATAGATGCTGTGTGGAATAGTGAATTTGATTTAAACGTTTCTCAATGGCAAATAAAGGAGTCTTACTAGGATTTTGCAGTACGGCCACAATAACCTTTTCAAAAAGCTTACACCCCCGTTCAATAATATCTATATGACCGAGGGTAATAGGGTCAAAACTGCCTGGGTAGATTGCAATCACAATATAGCTATCTTAAGAATAGTTATTCAAATATTTTAGCAAGGTTATTAGAAATATTTCCAAGATATTATTTGTCTGTTTTTTTGAGGCAATAAATATATTTAGGAGGGAATTTGATTCCTGATTGGGCAGATCATGTCTATTATCATGCTATGATTCGAGGATATGAAAATTTACTACAAAATTTCCGACTGGTTAGAAACTCACTGGGTAACACCAAGCTATGCAGGTGGGTTACTCGGAATGTTATCAATATTTTTCTTTGGTGCCGCCACTAATACTATGGCAGGATGGTTATATGTAATTAGTGGGATGAGTTTTGCACTATTAGGAATGGGTGCTGTTTTGCCTGGGCGATCGCTACGTCAAATAGGAGTACGTCGCCATCCCATTCAACCTGTAACGGTGAACGACTATTTAACTATCGCTCTCACAATTGAAAATTCTACTAATCAACCAATAGCATTAGTACAACTCAAAGATGAAATTCCTTTTGTGCTGGGAAAATCACCTCAACAAGCAATAGAAGTCATTCCTGGCAAAGAAGTTTACCATTGGACTTACCATTTACCTACCAAAAGAAGAGGAATATATCGTTGGCACGATCTTCAACTGAGAAGTGCAGCACCTCTTGGTCTGTTTTGGTGTCGCCGTAGTCGGAATGCTAAGGCTACTGCTGTTGTGTATCCTACTGTTTTACCCCTGAGTAATTGTCCGATAATAGATGAACTTGGTCAAGAAAATAGCCGTCAACTCAACGAGGATAGTCGTTATCTGATGGCTTCGGAAGGCTTAACTCGGACATTACGACCATATCGGTTTGGCGACCCTAGTCGTTTGATCCATTGGCGCAGTAGTGCTCGTTATGGAGAGTTGCGGGTTCGAGAATTAGAGGTTTCTAAGGGAGGAGAGGAAGTTATTATTTGTCTTGATAGTGCTGCTCATTGGCAAACGGATAATTTTGAAGCGGCGGTAACAGCAGCAGCTTCTTTGTATTTTTATGCTAACCGCTCTCTGAAAAATGTCCAACTTTGGACTGCTGCTACTGGGTTGGTACATGGGAATAGGGTGGTGTTGCAAACTTTGGCTGGAGTTAAGTTCGGGGAAGAGTTTGTGTTAGGAAAACCACCAAATAAGTCTTTGCTCTGGTTGACTCAAGACCGAGTTAGTTTATATTCTCTGCCTTCTGGGAGTAGGTGGTTGTTATGGTTAGATGAGTCTATTTCTCCAGGAACAGAAACATCAAAGCTTCAGCGTTCTGGTTTAGAAATTAGTTCTACTCAGCCATTAGAGTTTCAACTTCAGTCTCAAGTTTGAAGGAAGAAGGAAGAAGTAAGAAGGAAGAAGGGAAAATTGCTTGTGGATAGTCTTCGACTCAGCCATTAAAGTTTCAACTTTAGTCTCAAGTTTGAAGGAAGAAGAAAGAAGGGAAAATTGCATGAGGATGTCTTCTAGACGCCACTTCATGTCTTATAAACCCAAGCAATTTTAAGCACCCCCGTTGACGGTGGGGTATTAAACCCATGAGAGAAAAGATAAAATTGGTATAACACCCAATACCTAAGACCTACCACCTAAAACCTAAGACCTAACACCTATGTTTGTATTGACAAATTTAACTTTTTATTATATGCAGATAAAAAAATTAAAAGATTTAGAATTTTTTACCATATTTTCTCCCTAAAATGGCTTTTTGCTGTAAAATTTAAAGAATTATCTAATATCAACAGCATAACAAACGTATATTATGAACTCAACTACAGAAAGCAAACTATCCACTGAAAAATCGTTGAAGGCGATGAAAAGTTTTTCTGAAAAGTATGCCAAGAATACAAATACTTATTTTTGTGTAGATCCTTCCGTTACGGCAGTGGTAATTGAAGGGTTGGCTAAACATAAGGATGAATTGGGCGCTCCTTTATGTCCATGTCGTCATTATGAAGATAAAGAAGCAGAAGTAAAAGCTACATATTGGAATTGTCCTTGTGTTCCGATGCGAGAGCGTAAAGAATGTCATTGTATGTTGTTTTTAACTCCAGATAATGACTTTGCTGGGGAAGAGCAAACAATTACTCAAGAAGTTTTAGAAGCTACTAGAGCGACTATGTAGGTTGAAAATTAGAAGGAAGAATACCGTTTCACGGAAGCAAGACCAGGCACGGGAGCAAGATGCTCCCACTGCTCTGATCACAAACATTGCCGGACAATTTTTTCCACTTCAGTCCTTCTTCCTTCTTCTCTTTTCTCTATAATAGAGCGATCAAAAAACCTTCTCCTTTTGAAGCAATATTCCCTTCTGCCTTCTGCCTTCTGCCTTCTGCCTTCTGCCTTCTTTCCTCCTAAGTGTAAGTATTCAAACGGACATGATATGACTTCTGAACAAGAACAAATTCCTCAAGAGTTTTGGCAAGGAATTGCTGAATTTAATCAACAAGAATTCTATAAATGCCATGATACTCTGGAGGCTTTATGGATGGAAGCTGGAGAACCAGAACGTACTTTTTATCAAGGGGTTTTACAAATAGCAGTTGGACTTTATCATGCGGGTAATGAAAATTGGCGTGGTGCTGTTATGTTGTTAGGGGAAGGTATTAGGAAATTGAATTATTATTTACCTAGTTATTTTGAGATTGATGTCGATAAGTTACTGACAGAAAGTACGGAATTATTGAAAAATTTACAAGAGTCTGGTCCAGAAAATATTGCTGATTTTGTGCGCTCTTCTGATAATACAAAATACCCGAAAGTTGTCAAACTAAAATCTTAAATATAATCTTGCAGGGAGATGGGGAGATGGGGAGATGGGAGAATTTTTCTACATTATAGCAGTCGTCACTATAGTTTGGACATCGGGTAATTATGATGATTTATGACCAAAACATAAGGTCTCAACCCTCCCCTTTCAAGGGGATAAAAAAAATAAAGTTCAATATTTCAAGCCTCTGACTTTAACTGGAGGTACTGATAACTGATAACTGATAACTGATAACTGAAATGACGCGAGCAAGATGCTCGCACTAATTTTCCTAACCAATCTGGCGGTTGCTATAATTGATCAGTAGTGTAATCTATTTGCTCGATAATTCTTCCTACTTGATTTCCCGGAATACTATTATTGTCAGAATCTAAGGTACAACGCCAACAAATATTAATATTAATTGTGGGTTGACAAATAGTTAAGGCACAAGTTGTGGTTAAAGCAAGAATGATTGTTCGAGTCGTAGTTAATGCTCTTTCTACTCCTTTTTTTGGGTTTATTGGCATAGTTATTTTGGTGCGATAGTTGTTAGAATTTGTCATTTTTGTTTGAATTTGCTAGGATATTTTCGTTAAAATTTAGTTGTGCTGAAGCTGATATTTTTACCTAATAAAATGTGAAACTTGGCTAAAATTTAATAGCAAAATGTATTGGTTTTTATCAATAAAAATCGCTTCGCTTGATATTTATAATGTAGCTTTTTCCTACTATTAAATGGTTAGAAAATGTGATGAAATGTAGGGGCGAATGGCATTCGCCCTTACCCATTGTATGACTTTTTCCTACTATTAAATGGTTAGAAAATGTGATGAAATGTAGGGGCGAATGGCATTCGCCCTTACCCATTGTATGACCCTCGACGAATTTGATATTCTTCCTTTGATATTTATAATGTAGCTTTTTCCTACTATTAAATGGTGAGAAAATGTTCTGAACTGTAGGGGGGAATGGCATTTGCTAGCGCAAAGCTCCGCTAACGCCCTT
>NZ_JAAHGH010000004.1:19631-83174 GCF_010672525.1 Okeania sp. SIO2B3
CGACGAATTTGATATTCTTCCTTTGATATTTATAATGTAGCTTTTTCCTACTATTAAATGGTGAGAAAATGTTCTGAACTGTAGGGGGGAATGGCATTTGCTAGCGCAAAGCTCCGCTAACGCCCTTACCCATTGTATGACCCCCGACGAATTTGATATTCTTCCTTTGATATTTATAATGTAGCTTTTTCCTACTATTAAATGGTGAGAAAATGTTCTGAACTGTAGGGGGGAATGGCATTCGCCCTTACCCATTGTATGACTTTTTCCTACTATTAAATGGTTAGAAAATGTGATGAAATGTAGGGGCGAATGGCATTCGCCCTTACCCATTGTATGACCCCCGACGAATTTGATATTCTTCCTTTGATATTTATAATGTAGCTTTTTCCTACTATTAAATGGTGAGAAAATGTTCTGAACTGTAGGGGGGAATGGCATTTGCTAGCGCAAAGCTCCGCTAACGCCCTTACCCATTGTATGACCCTCGACGAATTTGATATTCTTCCTTTGATATTTATAATGTAGCTTTTTCCTGCTCTTCAATGGTTAGAAAATGTTATGAACTGTAGGGGGGAATGGCATTTGCTAGCGCAAAGCTCCGCTAACGCCCTTACCCATTGTATGACCCTCGACAAATTTGATATTCTTCTTCCTTCTTCCTTCTTCCTTCAATTATTTGAAAAAAAGTTAGAAAAAGTTAGGAGTTTGAGAGTAAGGCGACATTTGATTTTTTCCATAATTTATAATGAACAATAGTTGCAAAATTAAGAAACTATTTTCAAAATATTATGAATCCAGAAACAGCTTTTGATTTTGTCAATAATCAATATTTTAATCAGAAAGGAAAAACTTTAAGCGATTTACAAAAGAATATTTTTTGTCTAGCTTGGGAGAATGAAAAATATGGAGAAATTGCGATAAAAACTAATTTTGCTGAGGGATATATTCGACAGGAAGCAGCTAATTTATGGAAAATATTGGGAGATTTATTCGGGCAAAAAATTACCTGCAAAAATTTTCGTGGAGTTGTAGAAACAGAACTCCAAAAACAGAGCGATCGCGACAAATTTCCCCTACTTCAACAGATGAAGGAATGGTTTAAAATTCTGGGTTATCGATTTGCAGAAAACTATAACGTTGTAGATAAAATTCACGGCAAAAGATTTTTTGAGTGGATAGTTAAGGTTAAGACGCGTCGGGGGTATGACCGCATTCTGGTCAGAGGTGTGGAAGGGGAGGCGGCAACTTGCGACCTCAATGCTTTGCGTCAGTCGGTGGCAAAGGAAAAAACTGATGAGGGTTGGTTGGTGGCAGTGCGTCGTATTAGTAAGGCGGCTCGCCATGGGGTTGAAAAGGAGGAAAATCAAAATCTGTTCTGCTACACTTTTGACGAACTTTTAGACCAGGAAGCTGACTTTGAGCGTTATTTTCAATGGCTGGAAAAACAAGTGAAACAGCGGGGTATTGATAAAAAATATGTACCTCTTGCTTGTCGGAAGGAGGAAGTTGACCCCGATACGAAACAAAAAATAGGGGTGAGTGACTACGAGGAAGCGGACGGTTGGATAGATGGTTACATTGATAAATGGCTCGATGACCCCGTGAAAAAGCATCTCTCGGTTTTGGGGGAGTTTGGTACTGGCAAGACTTGGTTTGTTTTTCATTATGCTTGGCAGCAGTTACAAAAATATTTGGATGCTAAAAAACGAGGTGTGGAACGCCCGCGTTTGCCGATAATTATTTTGCTGCGGGACTATGCTAAAGCTGTTAATATGGAATCTCTATTTTCCGAGTTCTTTTTCCGACAACATGAAATTCCTCTACCCGGTTATTCTGCTTTTGAATTACTCAACCGTATGGGTAAATTGTTGGTAATTTTTGATGGTTTTGACGAGATGGCAGCGAGGGTTGACCGACAAAAGATGATTAATAATTTTTGGGAGTTAGCTCAAACAGTTGTACCGGGGGCGAAGGTTATTCTCACTTGTCGCACCGAACATTTTCCTGAAGCACAGGAAGGTCGCGCTCTGTTGAATGCTGAGTTACAAGCTTCCGTTGCTAACCTGACTGGGGAACCGCCACAATTTGAAGTTTTGGATTTGAAAAAATTTAATGATGAGCAAATTCGTCAGGTACTTTCTTTCAATACTGAACCTTCTACGGTAGAAAAGGTGATGAATAATTCCCAACTTTTAGACTTAGCGCGACGCCCGGTGATGAGTGAGTTAATTTTGGCAGCGTTGCCAGAGATAGAGAAAGGGAAAGCGATCGACTTGGCGCGGATATATTTGTATGCGGTTACACATAAAATGCAAGGGGATATTAAGGAAGAGCGGACTTTTACTTCTCTTGCAGATAAGCTTTATTTTCTCTGCGAACTTTCCTGGGAAATGTTATCTAATGACAAGATGAGTCTGAATTATCGGGAATTTCCTGACCGCATTCGGCGTTTATTTGAGTCAAGGGTGCAGGAACAAAGAGATTTGGATCATTGGCATTATGACATGATGGGTCAGACAATATTGATTAGAAATGAGGATGGCGACTATTCTCCTGCTCATCGTTCCATGTTGGAATTTTTTGTTGCTTATAAGTTTGCTGCGGAGTTGGGAGTATTGGTTGATGATTTTGTGGAGGTGGCGCGGATGCAGTCTCATGTTAATTTGGAGGCAATGGGTGAAAATTGTACTTGGTCTGAATATTTCCGTCGGGAGGTGGATGCTAAGGGAGGGGTTATTTCTATTCCTCCTCTGAAGACTTTTTCTCGCGAATGTCTGGAAAATTTACGTTCGACTTTGGGAAAAATGCCATTGACAAAGGCGGTTTTGGATTTGTTATTGCCGATGTTGCGTCTAGGGGAAGGGAAGGAGGAAAAGCAGAATGTTTGTGGTAGGTTGCGGGAAGTTGTGGAGGGGACCAGGGGAAAAACTGAGGCAGAGGTTGGTTATGTTGGGGGGAATGCGGCGACTTTGTTGGTGATGACTGATAAGTTTGGTTTGGAGGGTTGTCATCTCAGTCGGTCTATTATTTGGGGTGCTGACTTTTCTGGTGCTAGTTTGCAGGGTGTTAATTTTGCTGAGGCAAATTTGGCTGATTCTATTTTTATGGAGTCTATGAGTACAGCCAGATCTTTAGCGTTTACTCCCGATAGTAAACTCTTGGCAACAGGGGATGAATCTGGCAAAATTCATTTGTGGCAAGTTGCGGATGGTAAAAAACTTTTGACTTGGGAAGGTCATACCCATATAGTAAGAACCATGAAATTTACTGCGGACGGTCAAACTCTAGTTAGTGCTAGTTCTGATAGAACAGTAAAGTTTTGGCATTTGGCGAGCAGTAAATGTTTGAGAAGTTTACTCATAGATTCTCAACTCCTAGAAGCTACTGCCTTGAATCAAAATATGCAACTCTTAGCTACTTGTGGTATAGATGGCACAATCCAATTATGGAATCTCAACAATGGCAAATATCTAGCCACCTTACAAGGGCACACAAGTTGGATACACAAAATCGTGTTTAGTCCAAGTGGGGAAATTTTAGCAACTGCTAGCAAAGATAGAAATATCAAGCTATGGAGTGTAAATAATGGTGAATGTTTAGCAACTTTATCAGGACACCAAGAAGCAGTCCGCACTGTTGCTTTTAGACCAGATGGTAAAGTCTTAGCAAGTGGTGGTGGTTTTGACTTTACCATTAAACTTTGGGATATTAGAGATATCAAAAATATTTCCCTGACTGCTACTATTCCTGCACATGATAATGACATTAGAGGGCTAGCTTTTTCCGTAGATGGAAAAATGCTTGCCAGTGGAAGTGGCGATTTAACTGTAAAATTGTGGGATGTTAGCTATAGCGATCGCCCACAACTACTGAAGACTTTGCAAGGACATACCTCTTGGTTGTATCAGGTAGCTTTTAGTCCTGATCAAAAGATTTTAGCCAGTAGTGCTAGCGATAAAAAAGTAAATTTGTGGAATATTGATAATAGACATCTCCAAAATACCTTAGGAGGTTGGGGAAATTGGATTCGCTCGATTGCTTTTAGTCCTGATGGTAAAACTTTAGCTAGTGGTAGCGATGACTATGCTGTGAGACTTTGGAATATAAAAGAGGGGAAAGTAGTGGCAACTTTCCAACAACATAAGGAACGTGTGCAATCAGTTGCTTTTAGCCCTGATGGTAAAACTGTAGCTAGTGGAAGTTTCGATTTTACAGTTAGGTTATGGAATGTGATTACCAGCGAATATTTAGCAACTTTGAGCGGACATACAGACCTAGTACATTCTATTGCTTTTACTCCTGACAGTAGCTTATTGATTAGTGGTGGAGAGGCTTGCTTTGTAAGATTGTGGAATGTCGAGACGAAGCAGCACCTGAAAACTTTACCCAGCAACTACAAATCAAAAGTTCTTGCAATTACCCTCAGTCCCGATGGTAAGAAAATAGCTGTCGGTGGAGTTGAGCCTATTGTTGAATCGTGGGATGTCGATACCAATGAAAATTTAACCAGTTTTCGAGGACATAAAGGAGAGATACAGTTAGTTATCTTCAGTCCTGATGGTAAGCTATTAGCAACTAGCAGCCTTGACAGAACAGTCCGCTTGTGGGATTTTAGCACCCAGGAATGCATAGCTATTTTTGAAGGTCAACAAGCATGGACTTATTCAATTGCTTTCAGTCCAGACGGTCAACTATTAGCAAATGGAGGAGAAAACAACACCGTGCGTTTGTGGGATGTCAACACCCACGAACCCTATGCCACCTTTAGCGGACATCAGAGTTGGGTATTGGGAGTAGCATTCCACCCCAACGGCGAAATTCTTGCCAGTAGTAGCGCCGACGAAACAATTAAACTCTGGAATGTCAAAACAGGAGAGTGCATCAAAACCCTGAGAGTACCCAGACTTTATGAAAACGCAAACATTAGGGGAGTCAAAGGATTAAGCGATATCCAAAAAGCAAGCCTCACAGCATTAGGAGCAGTAGAACATTAAGTGTGGGAAGTGTGGTATGTAGGGGCGAATGGCATTCGCCCTCACTATTCATAAATAGTATTAAATGTGAGAAACTCACAGAGCGATCGCTTATGCTAAACTAGCTAAAATACAAGCTTATTGTTGAGTTCCCTTTGTCAACCCAACCTACAAAATATTAAATTTTGACCTTCGACATTTAAGCTAATGTAATAGAACCTAAGTTCAAGCATCAACAGGACTTACGCAAATTCTTAGACAATACGCTATCCTTCATTAATTGATAATTGATAATTACCTCTGGTTAAAACCGTTCTTGATTTAATATAAGGAAATATTATTTCTTCTCTTGGTCTCATGGATATGGCGAGGAGACCGTTCCCTCCGGGACGCTACGCGAACGCCATCCGGAGACCGCTTTTTTCCCCTTAAAAGGAGAGGCTTCAAGGCGCGAATTATTTAATTATTAATTATTAATTATTCGGTAAGAGGGCGAATGGCATTCGCCCCTACTATGACCGTTATGCGTAAGTCCTTATCCATTAATGAAAACAGACAAACAATACAATGCTAACATCAGATTCTCAAACCCAAAGGCGTCTTCCCACCATGGAAGAATTACCATATCAAGACGTTGACATCCTCTCCGGCCTAAAGGCACGGAGATTCCTACTGAGCCGTAGCTCTTCGGCGGGTTGACGCTTCTTAGGCTGCTGCTACTTTGACAGTAGTCTTATGCTTGCCTCCACGTCCGTTTAGAGTTTCCGTTAGCGTAGCTCCTCCGGAGGAGGCGTGCCCCCCGGCAACTGTTAGTACTGTAGCATATATTCAATTTACTTGCAAATAAAAAGTCGCCCGCTTATGGGCGAGGCTTTAAACCCAATTTTTCGGTAAACCAGTGGATAGCGAAGTACAAGACTTAATTGCTCACTTATTAAAATCAATTCTGGCGTACATTTGAGCAAACCGTAACGATTGGTTTTTTGGTATCGATATGGAGTGGTATTATTCTCCAGACGAAAAAGCTATTGCACCAGATGGTTTTTTATGTCTGGGAGTGGAGCGCGTTAAACATGAAAACTTGCGCTTGAGTTATGTCACCTGGGAAGAAAATGGGGTAATTCCTTTATTTGCATTAGAAGTAGTATCGAAAACTCCAGGAGGTGAATATAAAGAGAAAAAAAGAAAATATGCTCAGTACGGAGTGTTGTACTATGTAATTTACGCTCCCCTACGGGTACGAAAACCTAAATTGACTCTTTACTGTCTCAATGCAAAAGGGAAATATGAGTTGCAAAAAGAAAACCCACTGTGGATGCCAGAAATAGGTCTGGGTATTGGTACAGAAGTAGGAACATTTCAAAGAATTACCAGAGAATGGTTGTATTGGTATGACGAACAAGGCAACCGATATTTATAGCAATGAGCGCTGGTATATTTACAAATTACAGGAAAGGCCAAATAGCTAAAAGTCTTGTATGATAGGCAATTTATTCCCCCAGATGAGCTGTTGCCAGATGAGCTGTTGCCTGTTGCCTATTTACTATACAAGACCGATGCTACCGGACATGATATAAGTTGTTTTTGATGATGTGCATTTAACCAGACACGAATATTCACAAAAAAAGTTGGGGAATACTCCCCAACTCCAAAAGGAGATGAACTTAGATGCAAACAAAACAATTTTTCACAGGATGCGATAGATGTTACTATTTCCAGCTAAACAGTTGCCATTACTGAAGTCGAAAAATACCTCAAATTTAGGAATTGATCAGGACTTACGCAAATTGACTGTCAAACCAACATCTGTAGGGGCGAATGGCATTCGCCCTCTCTATATATAGAGTTTCTGCGTAAGCCCTGTTTATTCAAACAACTCGTAATGACTTTAGCGTAAAAGGTTAGCCAGATTTAATATAATACAGGACTTACGTAAACTTGTAGATAATACGCTATCTGTAGAGGACGAATGCCATTCGCCCCTACCAGATATAGTGTTTATGCGTAAGTCCTGATAATACTCAAACTTTCAATATCTAAGCAGGTATCAACACAGCACTTTCCGTGCCTACAAAAATGGGGCGTAATGCTTCTACCCACTGTGTAATTCTCTCTTCAGTTAACTCACTTTGGTTAACCTCATCAATAGGCAAACCCACAAATTTACCATTACGCACTGCTGAAGAATGTTCAAAACTGTAACCCTCAATAGGAAAATCTCCCACTATAGTTGCACCAAGTTTCTCGAATTGGTCACACATAAGTTGCAATGCGCCAGCAAAGTGCTTTCCATGACCAACTTGATCTGCTGCACCAAACAAAGCAATAGTTTTTCCTGTAAAATCAGGCTTTTCGATATCCATGTCAAAAAGTGGTTCGCGCCAGTCATTCTGTACTTCCCCAGCTCCCCAGGTCGAACAACCCAATAACAAATAATCATAATCAAGAAGTTGACTATATTCGTCGTAATCTTCTTCCATACTATAGATATCACAAATTTCTTCGCCGAATTTTTCGCGCACTGCTTCAGCGATTTCTTCAGTTACACCTGATGTGCTACCATAAAAGATGCCAATTTTTGCCATAATCAACACTCCTGATTAGTTTTGATAAAATTCATTAAATCTGGTGAGTCAAACAATTTCACTAGCTCGACCCAGATTTTTGAGAGTTTTCGGTGATTTTTACCAGTTATTTGCAGAATTTTCTTGCTTCAAATTCTTCTTAATAGATTAGTCTCTTTTTTTTACTAAATAAGAAGTAATTGCAATAAAATTAGAAATTATTTCTTTAACTGTAGGGTCGAATGGTATTCGCCCTATTCAGTCAAATAATAAAGGCCAATTAGAGACTACTCTTCAAATAACCTAGGAACAGACAGGAATTTTTGCATCAACCCTATCTACTTCTGAATATATCGGGTAAATTAATTGACATCTGTATAAATTGTAGTTGAGAATTCTTTTGAGTAAGTTTATAATTGATCGAAAATTTATTGATTGATTTGGGCTTAGGTTTACCTTTGCCCATGGGCTTCTTTTTGTCAGAGCCACAATTAATAAAACATCTCATTAAGCCTCACATACACCTTTTTGAAAGCGCTTGTAGGAACGTTCCATGGAACGTCCCTACATTTTTTTGGGGAATTTTTCCTCAGCCCCCTTAACAAAGTCAGAAGTCAGAAGTCAACCCACCCCTAACCCCCAGGGTCTATTTATTGTCACGCGAGCGAAAAATTGATGGGGGGATGGGAACCCACCCCTAGCCCCTCCCAGGAGGGGAATTTGGGGGGATGGGAGATGGAGATATTTGTATATTTGCACAATTAAATGTACTTCATATTAATATTCTCCCCAGGCAATGAATTAGCACTGCCCCTAACCCCTCCGGTGGAGGGGAGGGGAAGTAGGGGATTTAAGCCTCGCTCCAAAAATATTTCGCCTTAAAAGGCGAGGTTGCGCGACCCTTATGATTTTGATAATTTTTTGATTTTTGAATTATCTAAAACTACCGGACAAACTGTGGCATAACTTCCGCAGCAGTAAATAAACCATAAATACCTCTTTGATGTAGAGCAACTCCAGCTTTCAAATAGCCAAACGCCGGGCCACAAACATTAGCCGCCATGCTTGTCTCATCTCCCAATGTAAAAGTATGTGTAGAAGTTTTGCCCTCAAAAGTACGACCTGTAACTTGAACATTAGTACTCAAAGGCTTTTTCGGGTTGCGAGTATCAACAATACCTCCCACACTTACCCGGTCGCGATCGCAAATTCCGGCCAACTCCAACATAATATCGTCAGCGTGTTCCATATTCTCCAATTTCAACAGACCATTGGTCTCTTCTAACAAAGCCTCAACTTCAGCATCAGTCATCGTCTTAGCTTTTTCCACATCATATCCAGGCAAATGGCCAATATCCTCGCGAATTGTCGCACGGTAAGCTTCCCAATTCGCAATTCCCACTCCAAAAGTAATATTCACACTATGAATTTCAGCATAACTCTGAGCTGCAATGGCCGCTGCTGCAGTTAATAAACCAGGAGTTGCCCCACAACCAGTCATATAAGTAATACCCGCAGCTTGTAACTCATCTTTGAGGGCTAATAATTGTTCGACGGCACTGGTACGCTTAATGGCATCCACTAATACACCCCGCCAACCAGCAGCAATAAATTGTTTTGCCACATTTGCCATAAAAGTATTAGGCAAGTTTGGTAAGGCCAGAAAATAACCATCTACAGTATCCGCAACTTTGATTAGTTCTTCAATACTGTGACTACTTAAAACGCCACCAGATTCTAAATGGCCTAAAGAACCCTGAGTATTGTACATGGTCATACATTGGTCGGGATTTAATCCTTGAGTGCTGTAGGCATAACCTTTTTGGTCAGCAGCAGCAACCAAGAGCATTTCTTGTTTGGGAGTGAGTACCCTAGCTGCAGCTTGACCCAGGCCACCGAAACCTAAAACACCTATATGAATTGGATTATTGGAAGTTGTGATTTGCATAGCACTTATAGCACTTAATTTAAGTGGACAGACTTTTATTATCTGCTAAGGTGCATCACTGCGGAAGTCATATCATTTGACGGAAGTTAAAAGTCAAAAGTTTAAACAATTGGTATCAAAAGTTAAAAAAGTCATTGAAGAAGGCAGAAGGCAGAGGGGAAAATTACTTATGGATGGTCTTCGACACGCTACTCTGTGCCTACAAACCCCAAGCGATTTTAAGCACCGCAAGTGACGGTGGGGTATTAAACTCACAACAGAAAAGATACAGACGAGGTAATTTAACCTAAAGTTCCTAGTTCGTTAGCGACTTAATTAATTGTCTAAAAAATCTCTTTGCAATTATTAGAAATTAACGAAAATGAAATAATTTAAAACCTAATCTTCACTAAGAAAACATAAAAATTATTTCAGATCATATAATGAACCTTTATTCTAAATGAAGAGAGAAGAACAAAGAAGGCTTTAGTTATCTAGGAGATAAGATTAATTACTAATCTTATGTTAGTTCTCCTAGGTTCTGCTACACAAACAGCTATTCGATCAGTTCTAACGGTTATGAAAACTGATATATATCAGCTTAACCTAGAAAATCATTTGTATTTTCAAGAGATACTTGACCGACAAATTCCAAAATACTTATTGGACAAGAAATATCAAAGAAGAATATTTTCTTTAACAGTATGAGTGATATTTGTCAAGCACTTTTAGCTTGAAGTTTTATTATATTACTCACCTGCCTATTTTCTTGATCCCTTATTTCCTCGTGCCTGAGTCCATTGTCTTGACGGTTTCCAAAATATACGCCAAACTTAACAAATAACTGATGTAATGCTTCAGATTATAATAACTTTTGTTAAGAAATGATTCTTTATCTATCAATTAGTAAAAATTGATTTAGATTAAAAGCAAGTCATTGAAATAATCAAGAAGCAATTTCAGCAGATATCAGTTTCAAAAAATTGGTATCTGTACATAGTCCTACAACTGTTCATCATTCATCTATGAACATGGAAACTTTAGAGTTCATCATTCATCCGGATGGTCGCGTACAGGAAAAAGTTACTGGCATTGTTGGTGCATCCTGTACAGAAGTAACTGCTGCAATTGAATCTGAGTTAGGTATTGTCTTAACTCAAGAGTCAACTTCTGAATACTTTGCTCAACAGCAGCATCAGTCTGATACTGCTAGGACGCAAGTTTCTTCTTTTAGCAGTTACTAAAATTTTTTTTCTTGTTGAGTTCAGTTTATTTCTCTTAGAATTACTATGTCACACTTTAGTCAAATCAAAACTCAAATTCGTAATCTGAAGTCTTTGCAGTCTGCTCTCACAGATTTAGGTATTGACTGGAAATCTGGTCCAACCCAAGTTCGTGGTTATCGCGGACAAACTAGCACTGCTGAAGTAGTTGTAGAACAAAATAATGGGTATGACTTAGGGTTTACCTGGAATGGTAATCAATATGAACTGGTCGCCGATCTACAATTTTGGCAACAAGCATGGTCTGTAGATCGGTTTCTGAATATGGTGACTCAGCGCTATGCTTTCCATACTGTAGTTAATGAAACTGCTAAACAAGGATTTCAGGTTACTGAACAGCAAAAAAATCAGGATGGATCTGTACGTCTAGTTGTTCAACGTTGGAGTGCTTAAATAGCAGTCAGCAGTTAGCGATCAGCACTCAGCTTTCCAAATTATGGAAAAGTGATTTCAAACTTAAGTTGGGTTTTGCTGTGCAAGCGGAGCATTTCGTAAGAAAAAGCATTAGCAAAACCCAATAACTCTAATACAACTACAACATTAGTAGCGTATTTTGGGTCTATTAACGAAGGCCAACTTACTAAATTTTATATACATTTAAGATAATATTATTACTTTTACAAAATGTTAGATTTTTCTTCATCCTCCCTAGAAGGTGAGACAGAACGCTCCGGTTTTGAACCCGAACTTGGTGGAATATTACGGGATGCTCCCGGACGTTCAGGTTTTGAACCCGAACTTGGTGGAATGTTGCGACAAAAGGGAGTTTACGTTGATGAAATTACCTGTATCGGTTGTAGACACTGCGCTCATGTTGCCCATAATACATTTTATATTGAACCAGATCATGGGCGAGCGCGAGTTTTTGAGCAAGATGGCGACTCTGAAGAATTAATCCAAGAAGCGATCGACACTTGTCCTGTAAATTGTATTCACTGGGTTGATTATACTAAACTAAAAAATTTAGAAGAAGAGCGCAAGTATCAGGTGATTCCTATTGCTGGTGGTCCTGTGGATAGTGGAGCAGCTCGTATTGCTAGTCACAGAAATAAGCAAAATGCGGATAAAAAGAAGATTTGATTCTTGTAATTAGGGTTTGCCCTCAAAAGTCTTATGGGTGAGGGTAGGAGATAACCCACCCGCGGGGCCCGACCGTGGAGGGGAAAGACCGAGACAGGAGAAATGGCTCGGGAGCGAGGAGGTAGGAGTAACAATTGTCAATTTGGGATTTTTCTGCCCAACTATGCGCCTAAAATATTAACACGCATGAGCATCAATAGCTGAAAACCAGGCACTTTTTAAAGGTCTCAAAAAGGCACTTACCTTTATCTGTAAAGACTTTTAGATTTAATCAGCAAATCCTAATTAGTTCGCGTAGTAGTGGACTGATACATCTAAAATGGTGTATTAGCTTTTTTCGTCACCCCATCCCCCCATTACCCCATTTTCTATTGCAAAATTTTAGTTGAAACAGTCCAGTAGACTGACACATCTAAAACTGTGCAATAGATTTTTGTTTCTAGGTGTCTTGATCTACCAATCCCCCCAAATTCCCCTCTTGGGAGGGGGAGGGGCTAGGGGTGGTTCCCCATCTCCCCATCTAATACAGCATTTAAGGTGTATCAGTCCACTAACTACATCTTAATTATTGGGCGATCGCCTCAACCACAGTAAGTTGTTCCTGCTCTACAAGCATATTCCCATTGTGCTTCACTAGGCAAAGAATAAAATTTGCCTGTGTGTTGAGATATTAGATGAAGTCATTGTTCATTCTTGAATCTACCAAAGTAATGAAATATATTAAATTTTTCAACCCTACTCTAGAAAAACTAAAACCAAAAATTCATGGCTGGTTAAAATCACTAAGAATTAGACTGAAAAAACAATTCCAAATAAGCATCTTAATTGTAGCAATTTTTCTGGGTATTTTATATAGCTCAATTTCACCTGCACTGACCCAGGAAAAACCTGTAACTATCCAAGTATTAATGTCAGCTGTCACAGCTACTCAGTTAGAACCAATTCAAACAGACTTTAACAAAACTCACCCCAATATTAACTTAGAAATTGTCAAAGCTCCTAATGATACTAACTTAGTAGAAGACCTTTATACTTCCTCTTTTTTACTAGGAGATTCACCATACGACCTAGCTTATATGGATACAGTTTGGGTGCCAAAATTTGCTGCTGCTAACTGGTTACAAGACCTTTCAGAAAAAATCGATAAACAACAATTAAAAGAAACTTATGTGTCAGGAGATATAGAAGGAGGAACTTACAAAAATAAACTTTATTGGATGCCATTAGTCTCCAATGGAGGTATGCTTTATTATCGCACGGACTTATTAAAAAAAGGTGGATTTGAACCTCCCAATACCTTTGAGGAGCTAATCAAAATATCACAAGAATTACAACAGCAAGGATTAGTTGAATGGGGATATATTTGGCAAGGTAAACAATATGAAGGTTTATCCGCAATGTTTATGGAAATTCTCAAAGGTTATGGAGGTTTTTGGATTAACCCAGAAACAAATGAAGTAGGTTTAGATCGACCAGAAGCTATAGAAGCAGTAGACTTTTTACGCACAACTATTACTGCAGGAATTTCTCCTCCTGGAGTAACTACTTATGGAGAAGAAGAAGCTCGTCGTTTATTCCAAAGTGGTAAGACAGTTTTTCTGCGCAATTGGCCTTATGTATATCCATTAGCATCAAAATCAGAAATAGCTGGAAATTTTGCTATTAAACCAATGGTTCATGCTTCAGGAAAAGAAAGTGGAGCTTGCTCAGGTGGATGGGGGTTCGGAATAGTTAAAAGTACAAAACATCCAGAGGAAGCATGGGAAATTATTCAATACTTCAACAAACTAGAAGTTCAACGTAAGTTTATTTTAGAA
Organism: Okeania sp. SIO2B3; assembly: GCF_010672525.1. GTDB lineage: Bacteria > Cyanobacteriota > Cyanobacteriia > Cyanobacteriales > Microcoleaceae > Okeania. Next base: position 33,279 of record NZ_JAAHGH010000004.1, read on the forward strand.
ACAGGTCTTGTTCCGGCGAGAAAATCACTTTTTAATGACAAAATTCTAGTAGCAGAATTTCCTTACTTACCAAACTTATTTCCAGTAGTTGAAAATTCTGTATTACGTCCTCCCATTGCTCAATATGCTCAAGCTTCAGATATTTTACAACGTTATCTTAGCGCTGCTTTAACTGGTTCCCGTACTCCAGAATTAGCAATGAAAGCTGCTGCTGCAGAAACTCGTGCTTTATTGGGAACTTGAAAAAGGAGATGGGCAGTGTGGGAAGGTGGGGACCCACCCCTAACCCCTCCCAGGAGGGGAATATTGAGAAAGATTTGGCAATGGCGCTCGTGAAGTGAACATTTTTTTATACCGAATTAAGCAGATTTGATATTAAACCCATAACGGCAAAGATAATTATAATTTTGGAGCTATTTTTAGAATTAAAGATACTCCTATTTTGAACCTATATAACTAAAATGATACTTGAAGTTTGCTCTTTGTAGTGGGGAGGTAGGGAGTGGTAAGATGGTAATCAAATATAGCATTATTATTCAGAAATGGTATTAGCTGTGTAATGTAGTGACAAAAAGCTATTAGTTATTCCCAACTTATTGCTCAAAAACAGTAGAAATCAATGACAATAAACACAATTGAAAAAAGAGAAAAATTAACAGGATGGCTCTTGATTTTACCAGCTATTCTAGTATTACTATTTGTATTTGTTTATCCTATTGGCCGAGCTTTTTGGTTAAGTCTATTTACAGAAAATTTAGGTACTGAATTAAAACCTATTTTTTCCGGCTTAACAAACTACAGTCGAATGTTAAGTGATGGTCGTTTTTGGCAAAGTTTATGGAACACTACAATATTTACAACCATCTCTATTTTTCTAGAATTAATATTAGGAATGAGTATCGCTCTTATCTTAGATAAATCATTCCGAGGACGAGGTTTTGTTCGTACTGTTAGTCTCATTCCTTGGTCATTACCAACTGCAGTTATGGGATTAGCTTGGGCATGGATTTTTAATGACCAATTTGGCATAGTTAATGACCTACTTTTGCGTTTAGGATTAATTCAAACTAATATTACTTGGTTAGGCGACCCATTCAGAGCAATGTTAGCATTAATTATTGCTGATGTTTGGAAAACAACGCCGTTTATAGCCATCATTTTATTAGCAGGATTACAATCTATTTCTTCTGATTTATACGAAGCTCATGCTATTGATGGTGCTAATTCTATCCAAAGTTTTCGACAAATTACAATCCCATTATTAATCCCACAAATAGTAATTGCTTTGTTATTCAGATTTGCTCAAGCATTTGGTACTTTTGACCTGGTACAAGTAATGACTGGAGGTGGACCTGCTGGAAAAACAGAAACTGTTTCTATCTATATATATGCCACTATTAGACGTTATTTAGACTTTGGTTATGGAGCTTCTTTAGTAGTAGTAACATTTCTATTATTAATTCTTGCCGTGGCGATCGCTAGTACCGCTATGCGGAAGTTAAAAGTCGTAGGGGCGAATGGCATTCGCCCGTACAAAAGTCAATTGTAGTGGTGCGAGGGTTTCTTGGTGGGTAAGTGAACCACTGATTCATCAGCCCATACCTCGAAATTAATAGTAGTAAAAACCGTCATCTAACCCGGTACAAAAATGCTAAAGTTAGAAAAAATAACCAATTTAAAATTATGCTACCACCACAAGTATTTGACGGCGGAGATTTCCCGGGCTGGCATGAAAACGACAAAACAATTACAGAAGAAGAAAGAATCGCACAGGAAAACAAAGCCACTGTTGAAACAGTTTTCTTTTTAGTTGGACTCGGATTAGCTTTAACTCCAGGGGTCGGTACAAAAGCGATTGAATATAAACTTATGGAGTTTTGTGTTAAGCAAAGTGCAAAGACGATTTGCTCATCACCTGTCTTAGGCTGGATAATTGGTTGGGGCTTTGATAGCTTTTCGCCTACCCCACAGCATTCTGGTAGTTCGGGCACTCTCTCCAGTCCCGATTAGTTTGTTGTTGGCGATCGCCTATAAGACTATTTATTCCTTTCCTGTTCTCTGTTCCCTAGAGCAATAAAACTTTGTACCTCATCAACTTAATAACTGCTGTAAATAAGGAATAAAAAATGTCTATAGCTGAAAAATCATCATCAAAAAATCAATCATCATTAAAAGTTAGCAGAATAATTCTGTGGATAAGTGTAGTTTTAACTGTCATATTTTTCCTAGCTCCTGTTTTATGGCAATTACTAACTTCTTTCAAAACAAATGAGGCAATATCAGCAGTTCCTAATATTTATTTCCCCACTCCCAACCAATTAACTTTTGACCACTATCTTAGTTTGGGTTTGGGTTTTCTCCGCTATGTTTTTAATAGTGCTTTTGTGTCTATTATTTCAACAGTTATTTGTTTAGGAATAGGAGCGCCTGCTGCTTATACTTTGGCACGGTTAAAACTTCCTGGAGAAAATATCATTATTGCCTGTATTTTAATAGTCAGTCTATTTCCCTATGTATTATTATTTTTGGGTTTGTTAGAAATTATTAAGTCTCTTGGTTTAGGTAATAACTACATCTCCCTAATTATTCCTTACACGGGAATAAATTTACCTCTGACAATTCTGGTCTTAAGAAGCTTTTTTCAACAGTTACCAAAAGATTTAGAAGATTCAGCAAAAATAGATGGTTACAGCACAATTTCTATGTTGTGGAATATCATCTTACCTCTAACAATTCCAGCATTAGTAACCACAGGAATTTTAACCTTTATTTTTTCCTGGAATGAGTTTATTTTTGCTCTGACTTTTATTACTCGTTCCGAAATGTATACTATTCCCGTTGCAGTTGCTCAGATAGGGGGGATTTCTGTATTTGAAATTCCCTACGGACCAATTGCTGCTGCAACAGTAATAGGCACATTTCCTTTGTTAATTTTGGTATTGATAGCTCAACGTCGAATTGTTCAAGGTATTACTGCAGGAGCTGTTAAAGGATAAGTATTCAGCTATTAGTAGTAAGCACTTCAGCAATTAGTAGTGAATAATTATTTCTCAGGTTTGGGAAGGGTACTTTGGCAGTAACTTTTTATTCAAACTCAATTTCAAAGGTTGCTTTTACCTTCCCCAAAATTAATTGCTGTTTGCGTAGCATCCCGCAGGAAAGCCCTAATAGCTGACGGTTTTTTTCACAGTATTCCGCAGGAAATACTGATGCCAAAGGATAAGTATTTATGCAAAATTAATTTAACCTTTGAAGAAGGAAGAGAAAATAAAGAAGAAAGTTTGAAATAAGGAAAAAGTAGATATTTCCTAATACCATTTCTCCATTAAGTTGCACTTAATAGGTAAGCATTCAGCGGTCAGCTATCAACTATTAAGTCGTTATCTTGGAAGAAGGAATTAGTATTCAAGAAGTGAAATATGTTTGCGCAGCATTCCGCAGAAAATGAAATAGTCTTTTCAGCTAACCTTGGTCATTGTTTGATTCTTTCTTCCATGCATCTGATAGCTGTTTGCGGAGCATTCCGTAGGAAATGCTAATAGCTATTTGCGCAGCATTCCTTAGGAAATACTTACTTAACAAGAGCTTATCCAATTCCTTTTAGAAAGTTATCTCTATCATTTTGCCCTTTTTTTATTCAATCTTTATTCTTTCTTTCTTCTTCCTTCTTCCTTCTTCCTTTTTCCTTTATTAATTAAATGAACTAGCTTCTGTTTGATAATCTTCTGCTGATAATACTCGCCAATTAGCACCACCTGTTAATTCTAAAACTTGTTGATGATATTTTAACAAACTTAAACGATGTCCTACACTTACAAATGTTGTTTGAGTTGCTTGTAATTTTTGATAAAGTTCCGCTTCATTTTGTAAGTCTAAAGCGCTGGTAGCTTCATCTAAAATTGCATAGTTAGGCTTAATTAATAATAGTCTTGCAAAGGCTAAACGTTGTTGCTCTCCCAAAGATAAAACATTTTCCCATGGTAACTCTACATCAAAACCATCTAATCTATCTGGTAAATCTTCTAAGTTAACCAGTTTCAAAATTTTTCTTAATTCATACTCATCAAAATCTTGATTAATTTGAGGGTATAATAACTGCTCTCGTAAACTTCCTAAAATCATATAAGGGCGCTGAGGTAGAAATAACATTTTTTCTAAATTAGGGCGTACTAAACGACCAGTACCCGATTTCCATAGACCTGCTATTGCTCTTAATAAAGAACTTTTACCTGCTCCACTTTTTCCAACAATTAATAATCCTTGACCTGAATTTACTGCTACTGATAAATTTTTCACCAGAGTCTTTTGACTTTCATTAATTTCTTCGTGGTTTAAAGGAGTATTTAAAGTAATCTTTTCTAACGCTAATTTAGAACTTTCTGTGATGTCAATTTCCCTATTTCCTTCTTCTGATACTTTTGTAGTCTCTTCTAATGTTTCTCTAAATTTATCCAAACGGTTAATACCAGCTGCAAAATTACTTAAGTTGTCGATTTGACTAACTACTAAAGAAAAAGCTCCTAAAACCTGACTAAAAGCAAAACCTGCCTGACTAATATCTCCAAATTTAATGTCACCTGCAAAATAAATAGGAGCCATAATTAAGGAAGGCAAAATAATTACTGCATATCGATAACCTGTAGTAAAGTAATCTACATTTCTTTGCCACCCAATCAACAAATTAAAATTATTAAATACCTGAGAAAATCTTTGTCTAATTTGAGATAATTCTTGCTCTTCTCCTCGGTAAAAAGCAATTGATTCGGCATGGTCGCGGATATGAACTAATCCATAACGAAAGTCTGCTTCTCGTTTGAGTTGGTAGAAATTTAAAGGAATTAATTTTCTGCCAAAAATTACTGCTACTAATGTTCCCGCCACAGCATAAATTATCAGAAAAATTGAGAGTGGTATTGATATTGACCACAGAATTCCTGTGAAGGAAATAACGTCAATTACTGAGTTGAGAATTGTGAGAAGAAAAAATAAACTTTGGTTTGTGAAAGATTTAATATCCTCCGCAATTCTTTGGTCTGGATTATCAATTGTGCCTTTTGAATCTATTTCATAATATGACCTATTTTCTAAGTAATTATCTAGAAATTTATTTGTCATCCACTCTCGCCAGTACAGTCCTAGTTTTTGCCTTGTATATGTGTAAATAACAACTATCGGAGTACCAATAATAAAAACCCCGGCATAAACAAATAAGAACCGCCAAAATGTAGGCTGGTCTTTTTCAGATAATGCAGTTGTAAAAAAGTTACCTACATAGCTAATAATTACATTTAAACCACTAACTGATAGAGATAATAATAATAACAAACTTAATAATGCCCAAGGTTGCCAACGTGGAATAAGTTGTCTTTTGTAGTACCAAAAACCAATGGCAGGAACTACAATCATTAAAGCAATAACAAATATCCAGTGTGAATTAATAATATTTTGAATAGTATCGACTAAACCAGGAGCAATATTATTAAATGACTCACCAAATATAGCTTCACTAACTATGCAAACTAAACTCACAACTAAAAAAACAGCAGCAAATAAAAACATCAAAAGCAGAAATAATAATCCCAAAAATACTTTGTTTCCTCCCGGTTCTAATGGATAAAAATATGGTTGAGCAATCTGCAAAAAACTATTCCAAAGTTTACTGTTAAATTTATTCATTCTTGGTTGTATACGAACTAACTAATATCAATCATAACCTATGATTTTTCATCTGTAAATATACGGAATTATGCATATAAAAAAAACATAGCAATCGATAATTTCAACTATGTCCATCTATAGCTAATTCAAGCTACCGATATTTACTAAATAAGTAATGAAGTTTCCTAAAAGCCTATCGATATTTTTAAGTAGGGCAAGCTCAAAAAAAGGGTGCATCTCAATGCGTGAATAAAGCCAAAAATTTATCGCTTTTAGGCAACGGGCAACAGGCAACAGGGAATAGGAAATAGGGAATATATAGGAAAAAAAGTATTTTTACTTGCTATGAGATGCACCCAAAAAAAAGACGTTGTATTTTTAATCAAAAAAAACCTAAAAACAATAAATATAAACTTCTGAGCTAATTTACAATCTGATACATATAGTGTTTTCAAATGAGATGTAAATCTAGATTGAGCTTTTTTCTAATCAAAAAATCCTGTCTTGAGTATCCATTAATTATTGTGCAAAGCTACTATTTAATGCTGTTTTTTCTTCTTTACTTTTCCCAGAACCGGTGTTCCCTGTTCCCTTTTGAGTAAGACTCTGTTTCCGCATTTCAAATGAAAAGGGTATAGTTCCCAAAATTGACTAATTAATTATTAATTGTTTAAATACCTGACTAAAATTTTGGTGAAGCTCTAGAAATTTTTTCTGACTCTTCTTGATTTATTTGATATTGTTGCAGTAGAACTAAAGTTACTAATTTCATTAGCCAATATAAACCAAAAATAACTATAAAAGTAATAAATATTACTAAAATAGGACCTAGATCAAACATATCATTGTAAACACTTTTTACCAAAGCATCAGGGTTAGTAACTACATCCCAACTATTAAAACGTTTGAACCTTCCCAGATAAATACCAATAGCAGAAAGACAATGAATAATTAACTCTATTCCCAGAATAAAATTACTCCAACCTTGTCGATGTAAATAGTAGCCCAAATTAATTAAAGAAAGAACATAAGCTTCAAACCCAATAAACATAAATAACAAATATTGGGGAACTACTGCTAAAGTCAAAACCCATACAGAATTACTTTGACGAATATCTTGATAGAGATGAATAATATCAGTTAATACATAAGGAGCATTAGGTAAAAAAGCGATAAAAATTAATAAACCAAACCACCACAGTAAAGAAAAATATTGGGGACGACGTAATAAACATATACCTAAAATTATTAATACTAAAGTAATAGCGATCGCCACCTCAATATTCAATTTATTGCCATAGGCCACAACTCTGTTTATATTTGGTAATAAAGTAGCGCCCAATAGTAATAAAACTCCCCATCGTATAAAAATGGAGTGAGGTTTGGAAAACAACCAAAAACTCATGGCCAAAGGAAATAAAGCTAAAAATAGATTCCAAGACATGAATCTGCTATTACCTTCTAGAAATTGCCAAGCTGTGTTTATTGCATTGATTATTTCAGCTTTCATTCATAACTCAAAAATGTATGTACAAGTATTCTACAATCCTAACTAAGATGAAATTAAGATTTTCAGGTATTCTCTAATTAGCTTCCACTGGTGTTCTATACAAATATTTATTATTATAAATAATAACCGAACGAGCGACTATAAGCCAGAAGTAACATTTTCGAGTAAGAAAGTAAATAAGAACTACAAATTTTCATAAAAATTATTTGATTCTAGAACAACTAATATGTAAGCATTTCCTGCGGACTGCTGCGCAAACAGCTACTAGCAGTCAGCTCTAAGTTTTTTAATGAATGAAGCAAGCACTTGCTTAACTTCTACTACATTTTTAAACAAAGAATTGAAGCACAAGAATAACGCAGCTCTAATTGTCCACTAAAAGTAATAAAGCTGACTGCTGAATGCTGACTGCTGAACGCTTACATTAATATCAGCATAAAAATAGATAATGGCTACAAAACTAACAAAAAATAATTCTCTTCTAGAGCAATTACAAAATAAAATTTATAATTACCGTAATCATGTCGATTATCTAGAAATTCGCCTAGAACAAAGTGAATCAACTACTATTTCATTTTATGGTCTACAATTAAATACAATTAACTCTCATTTTTCCCTTGCCGGAAGTATTCGCGCTTGCCACAAAGGAGGTTGGAGTTTCGTTACTTTCAACAATATTTCAGAACTATCAAATAGAATCGAAGAAGCAATTTCTCACGCTTATTTAGTAGGAAAAAAAACTACTCAATTAGCTCCCATTCAAGCTATTCAAGACTATGTAGCAGTCAAATTTGGTCGCGACCCCCGTGGCATATCTTTAGAAGAAAAACGACAATTAATTGAAGGTTATAATCAGTTATTACTAAATTTTGACCCTCGAATTCAGAGCACAAATGTGAGTTATAGCGATCGCTTTGCCATTACTTATTTTGTCAATTCCATCGGCAGTTGCATAGCACAGGAACGCCTAGATGTCAATGGCAAGTTTAGAGCCATGACTTGTGGAGAAGGCAGTTTAGTTAAACAGGGCATCAAGTCTATCAGTTCTCGTACTGATTATAACACTCTCTGCAACATTGACAAACAAGTTATCGGAGCAGCAGAACAGGCCATCCGTCAACTAGAGGCAAAACCCATTAAAGGTGGACAATATACTGTATTGTTAGATCCTTATCTGGCAGGTGTATTTATTCACGAAGCTTTTGGTCATCTTTCTGAAGCAGACTCTATTTCTGAGAACCCCCAGATGGAAGAGTTACTAAAATTAGGTAAACCAATAGGTACAGAAAAGTTGAATGTAATAGATGATGCCACTATTGATGGTTTAAATGGTTCTATAAAATATGATGATGAAGGTGTTCCTGGACAGCGTAAATATTTAGTTAAAAATGGAGTATTAACAACTCATCTGCATAATCGAGAAACTTCTGGAAAAATGAGAGAAGCACCTACAGGAAATGCTAGAGCTATAAATGCAATGTATCCACCTATTGTCAGAATGACTAATACAGCTATTGAAACAGGCGATCGCCCTGTTGAGGAAATGATTAAAGATATCGATCTAGGGGTTTATGCCATCGGCAGTCTAGGTGGCCAAACCAACGGAGAAATGTTTACATTTGCTGCGGCAGAAGGTTATATGATTCGTAATGGAAAAATTGCGGAAGCTGTCAGTAATGTTACTTTAACAGGGAATGTATTTCAAACTCTCAAAGATATTGAAGCGATCGGTAATGATTCTACTTACAATAGTGGTAGTTGTGGTAAAGCAGGTCAAGCACCTTTGCCTGTCAGTATTGGCAGTCCCCACTTGATGATTAAAAATGTAGTAGTTGGAGGACATTAAGTAGCTCGACAGTTTTGATTAGATATCTCCGGAAATTATATGTGGATAGCATTTTAGCGTTGCATAAATGCAGGATGATTTTAATAGTTTTGTGGAATAGGCATTTTGCCCATTGCTTATATTTTCGGCCAGGCCGGATGTCCACCTACTTATATTCACCCCATCCCTCAGCAATGCCTCATTTTTCGTGTTTTTATCTCATAAAGTTTCTTTCCCTTTGCCTTCTGGAGCAGATGAGCTGTTGCCTACTTCTACAAAAAGTCTATTTTTTTTCGCCAGATGTTTATTGAGAGTAGAGTACAGATAGTTCATAAAAGTATAGTCAAATATAACATATCCTTCTTGGAAAAGACTTGTAATTTCTAAGTTCCAGACCTATTCTCTAGAGAGCGATCATGTCAGCGGAACGTAGTTTTATCGCTACTTTATTTCCTAATAGAAAATATAAAATATGTCCAAATTTCTCAAATGCCTACCCTGTAACAGATGTAAATATCGCCCTCTCCGAAAGTGACAAAACAGAGATCAAAGCAAAAAGCGGAAGTTATGTACTTCACTGAATCAAAAAACTTTTGAGCTTTATATAGCTGGAGTAAATTCACCTTGAATGTACTGCAATACAAAATCAATTGTTTCTTGCTTCAGCCATCCTTTTTGCACTGCGACCTCTCCAAAACGTAAATTTGTTTGACTCTGTTCTACCAAGATAGAATATATTTGTTTCTCATTCAATAATTTTGCTAATTTCAGATACTCACCAACTGTTTTTTTGGGATTATCCGTAATTAGTTTAGGAAATAAGTATACAAAGAAATCTACAGTTTCCTGATTAGTTATTCTCCACATTACAGCGATTTCTCCAAATCTTAGGTGGTAGTTACTACGTTGATATTGTAAAATTTCTTCTACTTGGTTTCCCGTAATTAAACCAGCTTGTTGTAATAACTTTCCTATGGGTTTTGAAAGTTCTTTTTTTTGAAAATCTTTATTGACATTCTGCTCTTCCATATAACTTTATGAAATGAATTTTTCAATTGTAATAATTGCTAAATTTGCATATTTTTAACTATTTTATTTTCTCATCAATATGAAAGAAATTATGACATATAGCAATTTCCAAGAGGCATGAGGTACGCGCATTCGTTGGTTTTAGGGAACAGGGAACACCGGCTCTAGGATCTGAAGACAAATTAATTTAAAGATAGGTGTACCTCATTAGGCTGAGAAACGCTATATCAAACAATAATAAAATATAATTATGAGATTATTTATTACTCAACCCACCACACCATATATATTTAACTAAATAATTTTCAGGATATCAAGTATCAAGTTCACGTTTATTCTTCACAAAAGCTCTTAATCTAAGACTTTTCAAAATCCATCATAACTTTCCATTCTTTTTTAAAAAAAGATTTAAAGAAAAAACTTTAGGAAAAAGGGGTTATATAGCAATACTAAATCATTTGTGAAATTATTGGACTTGTTAAAAACTTCCTGCTTCTCTCTTCCCTTCTAGCATCTGCTTTCTGCCTCCTGCCTTAAAGTCGCCCATTTTTTCACGAATCATTTCATATTGCTATAGATGCTTTAATTGACCATAAAGTAATATCCTTAACTATTCTTCACCCTCCTTATCTGTGCTATATTATCTGAAGAATAATTTCTGTAACCAGATGGACAGTAGCTAACTGTAAACTCCTTTTGATTAAACATCAATCTAGAAAAGCTATAGAGACTATCAATAAAAGTTAAGATATTTCTATTTTTGTGAAATATCATTCTATAGACTCCGCTAATTTACTGAATTTATTTCTAGAAAGTGGCAAAAAAATTAAGGTGGGATTATCATTAATTTATAGATGAAGTCTTGATTAGTAGCACAAACTTATAGGCGGGTTAAAAATAGCTATAATTCGGGGGGTGATTAACAAAAAAAATCAAACTATACCTACTAAAAGATAAATACAACAAAAGTTCAGTAGACCAAAAATTGACCATAAGAGTCATAACTTAAACTTATCAATTTCTAGACATAGACAATAAAAAAAATAAATCAACACAAATTGATTTATTAATGACAAATGGGGTGCAGCTCAGACAAAATAATCTAGCCGTAGCTAGAGAGATAAAAAGTCAAATAAAATGTTCTAAAAAAACATACATACTGGGTACTGGCCTCAAATGTTTTGCATTCCACTCTCTTCTCTAGATAAACAAGGGAGAATAATAACTTTATTGAATAATGTGAATAATGTAGAAAGAAGGCCGAAAAAATGTCAAAAGAAATCTTGATTACCAGAGGGCAGGTAGTAATAGTTGATGAACAAGACTATGAGGAATTATCAAAATATAAATGGTACTTGATAGACGGGTTTGCGGCCAGAACAATCAAGAAAGATGGCAAAAGAACCACAGTTTATATGCACAGAGTGATTATGGATGCTCCTATAGGCGTATCCGTGTATCATATTAACCACAACAAACTAGATAATCGACGAGAGAACTTACGTCTAGTCAAAGGAAGTGCGCGAATGCACAGGAGACCTAGCGTCAAACATTCATCTAAATATCGGGGAGTGTACTGGTGTAAAGATAAACGAAAATGGATTGCTGAAATCAAAGTGTACAAAAAACAAATACGTTTAGGCCGTTTTGATGTAGAAAAAGATGCTGCAGTAGCTTATGACGAAGCAGCAAGAAAATATTACGGTTCCTTAGCCAGAACTAATTTTACTATGAATAATATAGAAGTAGTAGAAGATCCCTTGATGTAAGTTCAGAAAGATTATTCATAATGATGCAGTATCGACGCTTTGGGCGAACAGAATTACCAATGCCAATATTTTCCTGCGGTGGAATGAGGTATCAATATAAATGGCAAGATGTTCCAAAAAATCAAATCCCACCAAATAATCAACAAAACTTAGAAAATACAATTCGTCGCTCCCTAGAATGCGGAATTAACCACATAGAAACCGCTCGTGGTTATGGTACATCCGAGATGCAGCTTGGAGAAATTTTACCCAAGCTACCAAGGGAAAAACTTATTGTCCAGACAAAAGTAAGCCCAAGCGCCGATCCTCAAGAATTCCAAAGTAAGTTTCAGCAGTCCCTCGAATTTTTACAACTAGAATATGTTGATTTGCTAGGCATACATGGGATTAACACATTAGAAATACTCCATCAGTCAATTAGGCCAGGAGGTTGTCTAGATGTGGCGAGAAAATTACAAAGGAAAGGCCAAGTAAGATTTGTTGGTTTTTCCACTCACGGGCCCACTGATGTCATAGTTAAAACTATAGAAACAAATGAATTTGACTATGTTAACTTACACTGGTACTACATTAATCAAAATAATTGGCCAGCAATAGAAGCTGCTAATCGCTTTGATATGGGAGTATTTATTATTAGTCCCTCTGATAAAGGAGGTAAACTGTATCAACCACCACAGAAATTAGTCGATTTATGCTATCCACTCAGCCCGATGGTATTTAACGATCTATTTTGTTTGAGTCATCCTCAAGTGCATACATTGAGTTTGGGCGTATCACAACCAACAGATTTTGATGAACATCTCAAAACAATTGAATTGTTAGATCAAGCTGATGAGATATTACCATCAATATTGGCAAAACTAGAGCAAGAAGCGATCGCTCAACTAGGAGAAAATTGGTTCAAAACCTGGGACATTGGTTTGCCCTCTGTAGAAGATACTCCTGGAAATATCAATATCCCTGTGATTTTATGGTTAAGAAATCTAGCGATCGCCTACGATATGGTCGAATACAGTAAAATGCGCTATAACCTATTAGGTAATGGCAGCCACTGGTTTCCTGGTGCAAATGCGGAACAATTAGAAAAATATGACCTGAGTAAATGTCTTGCGAATAGTCCCCATGCCGAAAAAATTCCAGATATTCTTCAAGATGCTCATAAACTATTAGGAGGAAAGCCAGTGGAACGTTTGTCCAAAAGCTAAAAGTTAGTTTATTTATAGCAGTCTATTTAGGCTGTGGGTGAAAATATATTGGAATTAACACCGGAGTAGGAAAAAGTGCTAATAGTTTTAAACTTTATTAGTTATCTATAATTTTAATTTTTTGACAAATCCTGTACTGATTGCTATATATATAATTAAAATTTGATAGTCTCAAAAAATCTATGTCATATGAACATATTTTTAACAGTCAAGTAAAATGTTCAGAAGAATTAACCTCTAATGAAGCCATCTTTGCTATTGGTTTAATGGTCATGGCAGTTGATGGTGATATTGATATGAATGAAGTAGAAACTTTAGAGGGTTTTTTACTAAAAAAAGGATTTAACGCTAAAGAAGTTGATGCAGCTAGAGAAAAAGTTTTAAGAATTATTCGTACAGAAAAAAACGAAGCATTATTTTCTGCCGCGAAACAGGCACTTCAAGATGAAAAAGAAATAGAAAATGCTTTTGATTTAGCAGTAAAAATTGCAATAGCAGATGATAAAGTAACAGAAGAAGAAAATAGTTTTGTATTAGAGTTAGCCAGGACTCTAAAAATTAGTCAAGAAAAGGTCAATAAAATAGTTGCAGATGCAACAAAGTATTATCGTAATTCTGAAAAATTAATTGAAAAAATTGAGGAAATTTTATCAGAATTACCTATAGGATCTAAATACGAAGGCTATATTAATTCAACTACAGGTTTAAGATCGCTAAATATAAAAATTCGCACCCCAGATAATGAGTTAGTCATACTTAATATTGATGAAACTCGAGATGAAGCTCAAGTAGAAATGGAATTGGAAGAAGCTCCACCTTGGATGCTCTAAATATAGCTTTCCAGAAATTACTTTAAAATTTTCTCATCAGTTACGATTAGATTTAGGAATCATGTAAAAATTAAGTTGTACAAATTTTATCTGGGATAAATTGTGAAATATAGCTTCCATCAAAAAAAACTGTAGGTTGGGTTAAGCGGTAGCGCAACCCAACACATACAATTGAATTTGCACCTAAAACCTAAAACCTACCACCTAAGAACTTTATGATCGCGCTACCCGAGCGGACATGATATTATTCCCTATTCATTAATTGCGAACAAGATGCTGGCACTATTTATCATACCGATCTACCGAACTTGAAATAATATCATGTCCGCTGGTATCGTTTGTGTAAACCCAAGGGTGAATATCTACAGGAAATTTAGGTTTTTTCAAGCTTTTAAGCCTTCTTCCTTCTTCTCTCTTCCTCTATTGGTAAGCATTCCCTCTGTTGGTCGGCATTCCCATGGCGAGGAAACCAGCTCTTGACAGAGCCGCTCCGAATGGCGCCGGGTTCCGACCGCTTGCGTCTGTCGCCAACGCGGGTTCGCACCGCTTCTTCCTTACCTCCGCGCTTACAATACCGATACTACCGAACTTGAAATAACTTGACGTTGAGCTACAAATAACTCTTGAATTCCTGCTTCTGCTAAATCTAAAATTTGATTAAGTTGAGTACGACTAAAGCTACCTGCTTCTGCCGTTCCCTGAACTTCAATTAAAGCAGGTCGAGCATTCATCACCACATTAAAATCAATTTCTGCAGCTACATCTTCAGTGTAATTCAAATCCAAAAATTCTTTCCCCTCCAATAACCCCACTGACACAGCAGCAACCTGATGCACAATAGGCGATCGCTCCAACTCTCCTTGCTGCATCAACTTGTTAATAGCATTCGCCACTGCCACAAACCCCCCAGTAATAGAAGTAGTACGAGTACCCGCATCTGCTTGCAAAACATCAGCATCTACTATAATAGTGCGTTCCCCTAATAAATTCATATCCAGAGAAGCTCTCAAACTACGTCCGATCAACCTTTGAATTTCTTGAGTGCGTCCAGAAAGTTTCATAAATTCTCGTTGTTGGCGTTGGGGAGTTGCACCAGGTAACATTCTATATTCTGCAGTTAACCAACCTTGTCCCGTATCTGCCAAAAACTTAGGTACTCCTGGTTGAATAGTGACAGTGCAAAGTACTTTTGTCTCACCACACTTAGTTAAAACAGAACTGGTAGCAAATTTAGTATAATCTAATTCAAAACTGACAGGACGTAATTGCTCTGGTTGTCTGCCATCAGGACGTTGCCAAGACATAGATATCTATAAATTGATTAATTAATAAACTACTGAGAATTACCTAAAAATTCAGGTATAAAGCCTCTCCATTCATAGAGAAAAAAGAAAAAAAATCCTTTGATCCAATCCTCTTATTTATAAGAAGAGGTAATTCTAAATTCGCGCATTCTAAATTATAAATTCTCGAAATTGCTGTAATATTTGTTGTTGGACTTGGGTAACTTGTTGTTCCCCATCAATAGTAAGTAATCTTTGACGATATTCATAATATTCCAAAATAGGAATAGTACGCTCATAGAATAACTCTACCCGACGTCGCACAATTTCTGGGTCATCATCAGCACGCGATCGCTGTAGACATCGATTCATAAGTATCTCTTCAGATACCTGTAAATAAATTGCCCAATTTAGCTTTTGCCCTAAATCATCTAATAAAAAATTTAGTTCTTCCGCCTGAAAAGCAGTTCTCGGATAACCATCAATTAACCAACCCTGGCTAACATCAGACTCTAAAAGTCGTTGACGAACAAACTGGATCATTGTTTGGTCTGGTACTAACTCCCCCTTTTCTACATAAAGCTGCGCCATCTGGCCTAATGTTGTTTGAGTAGCGATCGCTTCTCTGAGTAAATCGCCAATAGAAATTAAAGGAATCTGTAAATGATTACATAACCATTGTGCTTGAGTTCCTTTCCCAGCACCTGGACCACCTAAAATTATTAGCCTCACAGTCCCTCAACCTGATTAGTCATAACACAATATTCGATTATTTTATAAGAGAATTTCTGACTTCAATACCAGTTTTGAAGCCATTCATTTTGGCTCCTGAGTTCTGAGTCCTGACTTCTAAGAAATACCCTAGCTATTTGTAGCAAACATTTATCAATTTTATATTACCAAGAAATTTTGGTCTAAAGCTTCCCCTTTTAAGGCCGGGCTAATTCATTGCCTGGGGAGAATATTAATATGAATAGGACTTACGCAGATACGCTATATATAGTACTCATAACTATTGGATAATAGTTATGAGTACTATACACAGTGTCTTTGCGTAAGTCCTGATGAAGTACATTTAATTGTGCAAATATACAAATATCTCCATCTCCCATCTGGCCATCCCCCCAAATTCCCCTCCTGGGAGGGGCTAGGGGTGGGTTCCCATCCCCCCATCAATTTTTCGCTCGCGTGACAATAAATAGACCCTCCCCTTTTAAGGGGATAAAAAGCGGTCGAGGGATGGCGAGGAGACCTCGCCATATCCATGAGACCAAGAGAAAAGAGAATTCCGTATTTTCTTGCCTCCTGATTGCAGAGGTACTGATAACTGATAACTGATTACTGAAATGACCTATTTCTTTAAATTGGACATATATATAGTGTAAAATTTGTAGTAGAATCACAAAAAGCACTATATATTGTAAAACAAGTATTGTCCTTGGGCAATGTTTTAGTCCAGCTTACAAACTGGAAAAATTCAGTAT
Source organism: Okeania sp. SIO2B3 (assembly GCF_010672525.1). Classification (GTDB taxonomy): domain Bacteria; phylum Cyanobacteriota; class Cyanobacteriia; order Cyanobacteriales; family Microcoleaceae; genus Okeania. The sequence goes on from NZ_JAAHGH010000004.1 coordinate 49,872, forward strand.
ATTACCAAAAATAGATTTCTCAATTTTAATTTTCATAATGGTTGCACAACTACAAACCCCTTCTCTAAATATTCCTAGCGATTTACCATACACTGTTCCTGGTCTGGTGCAAGTATTCACCAGTGGTCAGCGCAATTTCTTTACTGATGTTATGGCTCAAGCTTTGAGGATAGCTGGCCAAGGAACTCCTGTGTTGATTGTACAGTTTCTCAAAGGAGGAATTCACCAGGGACATGAGCATCCAATGCAACTAGGACAAAATCTGGATTGGGTTCGTTGTGGTCTTCGTGGTTGTATTGATACGCCGGATATAGATGAAAGTCAGAAAAATTCACTACTGGATTTGTGGGACTATACTCAAAGGGTTGTAGATGAAGGAAAGTATGAGTTAGTAGTTCTTGATGAATTAAGCGTAGCAATTAATTTTGGCTTAATTCCAGATATTGAAGTAATAGAGTTTCTCGAAAAACGTCCTGGTCATGTAGATGTAATTTTGACAGGCCCAGATATGCCAGAAGCAATTTTGGATATGGCAGACCAAATTACTAAAATTCGTCGCAGTCACAGGCCATAAGAAAGAAAGTTTTAATTAGGGTCTGCTGAAAAAATTGGTTAGTGGGGGTAGGACACGGGGACGTGGAGACACGGAGACGCGGAGACGGGGGAACAGGTAATGGTTTGGGTCATTCATTTTATGTTAAGAAATTTTCTTGAATTTCAGCAGAAAATTTCAGTAAATTGATGCCCATAAGAGCCAATAACTAGGAGATAAATTAAATATAAAAAGCTCCATTACCGTAAGCTATCCTGACTTTTAGCAATATTGCAGCAAGCTCTAATTATCTAGGAGATAGGGAAAAAGGAAGAGGTTTTGCTTTCCCAATTCTCTCTTTACCAAGATTAAAATATTAGAATTACTGCCTAATCCTTTATTAAACCATTTATCGTACATTTTTCCTACATTTTCTTGAGAGTAGGCAGTAGGGAGTAGGGTTTCTCGGAATAATATATCTTCACGGTTGTGCCTAGAATTGTTAAAAATATTATTGAAGTTTACTTATTAGTTAATCACTGAAATTTTGAGGGATTACAGCATTAATGTTTATGAATTAGTATAAGTTGATGCTTGTAGAGAAATAATTTTTGTTGTTGTAGAAAATTATCTTTGTGAAAAAATCTTGCAGCTATGATTTTCTTCTAAATTCTGTCTCCTGATTCCTGACTTCTTCTTCAGAGAAGATAAATCCATACTTCGCTTAGAATAATATTTCTGTTACTATCGTTACAGTAAATTCAGAATGTTTAGTTATTGAGCATGAAACAGATATTTTTGGCAGTGCTAAATGTCGCTACGGTCTTATCCATACCATCACCTGCAAGGTCAAATCAACTTAACAATCTTTACGAAAGTTGCTACAAAGATGGAAATAGTCAGAGTTGTGGAAGATTAGGTAGCCTGTGCGGACAAGGAAATGCGCGAGCTTGTAACTTAGTTAATACTGCCAGTAGAGCTGGTATTGGTCAGATTAACTATTATTGCCGACAGCTAAATAATAACCGAGCCTGCAATTTTTTACGACAGGTTAATTAAGCTGGCGGTCCTAGCAACTTAGCTCGTTTGTGCAGTCAGGGTAGTGGCGGAGCTTGCAATGCTCTGAGTGTTATTGCTTGCTATGCGGCAGAGAATTCCAGAGCTGGCAGACCTCCAAAGTGTCGCCTCCTCAATTAGCGGGGACTTTCTATTTGTTTGTTTGGCCTGGTTAATTTTCATGCAACGAGCAAAATGTTAGGCGATCGCTAATTTTTGATTTTTTAAGGCTTGAGAAGGGGTTGCACAGCGATGAATGATTTGAGATTTTTGATTGAATTGGATTGTGGATTAATAAATTGCTAGAATCATTAATATTAGGTTTTTTTAGTCAAAGTCTAAACTAATTTTTGGCAATATCATTCGGCTTTGTGCAACCCCAATATAATTAAATTAAATTATGCGAATATTACAGATAGTACCATCTATTTCTCTTGTTTATGGCGGTCCTAGTCAAATGGTATTAGGACTTTCTACTGCTCTTGCTACTCAAAATATAGATGTTACTATTCTTACTACAGATTCTAATGGGGATATAGGTCAACCACCTTTGGATGTTCCCCTTGATAAACCTGTTAGACAAAATGGATATCAAATTCGTTATTTTCGTTGTTCTCCATTCCGTCGTTATAAATTTTCTCTGAAGTTATTACAATGGTTAAATCAACACGCTTCTGAATTTGATTTGGCTCATATTCATGCTCTTTTTTCACCAGTAACTACTATGGCTGCAACTGTGGCTAGAGCTAACAATTTACCTTATATTTTAAGACCTTTAGGTACTTTAGACCCGGCTGATTTACGGAAAAAGAAATTACTCAAAAAAGTTTATGTTTCTGTGTTAGAAAAGCGGAATATTGCTCGTGCAGCAGCACTTCATTTTACCAGTTTAGAAGAGGCAAAAGTTTCTGAAAGATTTGGTTTATTGACACGAGATTTGGTAATTCCTTTGGGTGTTAACCCCCCAGATAATATTCAGGATGAAAAGTTAGTTAATTATCTTCAATCTCAAGCTATAGAAATTAAACATCCCGTAATTTTATTTATGTCTCGAATTGAACCTAAAAAAGGGCTAGATTTATTATTACCAGCTTTAGAAAAGTTATTAGCAGAAGGGATAGATTTTCAATTTATTTTAGCAGGTGCTAATCCTCAAGACCCTAATTATGAAGCAAAAATCAGGTCACAAATAGAAACTTCACCTCTTGCTAAATGTACGAAAATAACGGGGTTTGTTACAGGGGAAATTAAGGCAAGTTTATTACAGGTTGCTGATATATTTGTTTTGCCTTCTTATTATGAGAATTTTGGTATCGCAGTAGCAGAGGCAATGGTGGCAGGTACACCAGTAGTTATTTCCGATGGAGTTCATATTTGTCAAGATGTGGCAGATGCAAAAGCAGGTTGGGTTGGCAGTTGCAAAATAGAGGATATGGCTACTTTAATTAAGTCAGCTTTGCAAAATGAAGCTGAAAGAAAACAACGAGGTTTGAATGCTAAAGAGTTAGCTAAAAAAAATTATAGTTGGGAAGCGATCGCTACACAAACTATTCAGGCTTATCAAAAAATTATTACCTAATTTACCCCATTATTTAATTAACAGTTATCAGTTCACTTTTTCCAACTCCAATAGACGATTTTTTTTGCTAATTAAATGGATTCGATATTAAGTTTTTGGGTAGGATTAGTATAGGTACTATCGGCTAAAGGGGATGACTTCTTTTAGCCCAATTTTGGAAGATATAGAAGTCGAAGAAAAGGGCGTGGACATATCAAAAGCTTAAAATTTAGACTACACAAGATTTTTGCTTCTTGCTTGTTACTTCTGCTATACAGTTTCAATACTGAAACACTTGTTTAGTGCTAATAAATAACTGTTTAAACCCTCGGTAATACACCTGATATAGCAGTCGAAGCAAAGATTAGGACAGGTAAAAGCTTAAAACTCAGACAACGCAAGATTTCTCCTTCTTCCTTTTTCCTTCTTCCTTCTTCCTTCTTCCTTCTGCTATAACTGATAACTGTTCGCTATTAATTGATTTAAGTCTAAATCGTGATCATCAAAAATTTTTATCTATTAACAAACTTTTGATTTTTTACAAATAGTAAATAACCAGATTTTATTTACTTTTCATAATTTTGATTCATAATTTTGATTATTTCTATACTTTCTAGACTTTTTTTTATTCTCCTGATAGTTTTCTGACTGAGCTTGAAAAATTGCTGAAGCGGTCTCTACAGGCACTTCCAATATCTGACACAAACGAGTTAAAAATGTTTGTTCTTTACCAGAAAAAACTCCATCTATTAAGATTAGATCGATAGCTAATGTAAATGCTGTTTCTTTATATTCTGGATGTAGCACATCGTTGGCTATAGCAACTAAATTACTTATACCTTTTTCACTGAGTAAATTGAGCAATCTATCTAGCATATTTGTAATCTGTTTTTCTGAATAACCTTTAAACATTTCCATTTGCGCCAAAAGTACTATAACTCTTTCTGTTTCTTGATCTAAAAGATAACCATCTGAGGCTATTGCAGATACTGCAATAGCTGCTATTGCTTCTTGTTGTGAGAATGCCATTCGATTTGGATTGTAAACTCCAAGAACCTTATTTAATAAACTCATGTTAGGCTTTGCCTCCCAATTTATTGTTTGTTTATTTCTTTACTATTTTATCTTGTATAACAGCTTTTAATAGTTTATTGGTTCTATCACAAGATTTTTTTTTTGTCAACTAGACTATTGTGAAAAATTGATAATTAATTAAAAGTATTAAATTTGTGCAGAAAGTCTGAATAAAAAACCAAGTTAATTGATATATTAAGAACAATCTTTTGAATCAAGTTAGCTTTTTTTATGATGTTCAACACTGCTCTAACTCCTTGTTGCTATCTTGAATTTTGAGGTAGGATTAATATCATGTCCTGATAATTAGTGTGCGAAAATTTTCTCCTATTTATCTATTTTTATTCTGCCTTCTTTCTTCTTATTTAATTCAACTATTGTGACAAATTGATCATTAATTAAGAATATTTAAAGTTGTGCGGAAATTCTGAAGAAAAAAACAAGTTGATTGATATATTAAGAATAATATTTTGGGTGCATCTCATATTTGCAAAAATACTTTTTTTCCTATATATTCCCTATTCCCTAAAAGGGATAATTTTTTGGCTTTATTCAAAATTGAGATGCTCCAAATATTTTGAATCAAGTTAGCTTTTTTTATGATGTTCAACACTGCTCTAACTCCTTGTTGCTATCTTGAATTTTGAGGTAGTATTAATATCATATCCGGATAATTAGTCTGGGAAAACTTTCTCCTCTTTTTCCATCTTCCATCTTCCATCTTCCATCTTCCATCTTCCATCTTCCATCTTCCATCTTCCATCTTTCTTCCTTCTTCCTTTTTCCCTCCTAACTCCTGACTCCCTCATAAGATTGACATTCTTACTTCTTAATTTATTCCTACATTTAATCATTTCCTAATGGAGTTAAAAGCAAGCTTCCCGTTTCTGGAAATCCCAACTTATTAGACTTATCAAATCGCCAATGTTGCTGATAACGACTAAGAAAATTCTGACCAACAATCCCATCAATACCTATTAAATCAAGAATTTGATTATCAATAATAATTCCATCTAATTGAGATACTTCATGCTGTTGTAAACTCACAGTATCTAACTTTGTTTTCCGAGCAATTTCAGTACCACAAAATCCTAAGACATCTATTTTTTCTGCATTAGCAATATCAATTCCTAATTCATTTGCTAAATTCTGAGATAAAACCATCAAATCTGCTCCTGTATCTAATAGAAACAGAAAAGGTCCTTTACCATTAATTTTTACCTCAGCTAACATAACTCCCATTCTACCTATCAAAGGAATAGCATTATTAACAGAAGAAGAAGGAGATAGTAACTCCAACTGAGAAGTTTGAGGATTAATAATTACATCAAAACCTTTGAGAAAATCTAAACCTAAAACACCTGATAAATTACCAGGAATAGCTGTTTTAGATAAACCCATTCCTTGCAAACCATTTACTGTAGCTGCATCAACTTTTATCGTAGGTAAAGCATGGATATTAGCATTAACATTTGAACAATCATCACCCACAACAAAATAAGATAATAAATCATTGGGAATAGGAGTACTTGCTAAACCCAAATTTTGAGCTATTTTGCTTTCTATAATTGTATTAGAAGCACCTGTATCTAATAAAAAATTTTTAGTTTCCCCTGCCACTATTACTGGAAGAGTAAATACCTGACTATTAGTAAGTTTTTGAAGTTTTACAGTAGCTTTTCCTTGACTTAGAATTTCTGGTAAACTAGCTCCACTTATTTCTAATAACGCCTCCATTCTTTGATTAGCATCTGGGCGAAATTTACCATCTGGAGCTAACATTATTACTCTCATTGTGCATTGCATAGAAGCTACTTGTAACGTTTCTAAAGATGCTTCTGTAGGTTTAACTATTTCTCTTACACATTGAGTTAGTTCTTGTAGAACTTCTTGGGATAGTTCACTAGGTTTTAATGATGGTATTTGAGCAAGGGTAGTAGAAGAATTTTGTTCGCTAAAGTTGGGCTGAGGTGCAAAAATAAAACCAATAATTCCTATAGCTGAAATAATTAATTTAATTGAGGTAGTTTTTGGCATAATACTAAATCTGCTTTAGCTAGTACCTTGATTATGAGGATAAGTTTAACAATTAACCATTAACTATTAACTATTAACTATTAATAATTACCTTCTAGCAACTACCAACTAATTCTATGCCACCTGACATAAAATTGGTCTAAAACCTGCTACCTACCACCTTTAATTGATTAATAAACTTATTAACTCGATCTAAATACTCATCACCAGCAATAGCAGCAACATTATTATGATTTGCACCTGGAACCATATATAAATCTTTAATCTTAGCAGGAGTAACTGCAAATAATTTTTCGCTCATAGAGGCAGGAACTGACAAATCTTCCATACCATGAATTAACATAATAGGTATATCTAATTTCCGTAATTTTGTAATAGAGTCAAATTTTTGATGTAGAAGTAATTTGATCGGAAAAAATCTATAAAATCCTCCTTGATAATCCACCATATCGTGAATAGAAGTAAAAGAACTTTGAATAATTAATCCCGCCATTTTCGGATGCCTTGTAGCCAACTCAATAGCAATAGCACCTCCCAAAGAATGACCATAAACCAGTATATTTTGCGGAGTAATTTCTCTTTGATTAACTAAATAATTCCAGACAATTTCTACATCTTGATAAATTTGTGCTTCACTAGGGAAATTCCCGGTACTAAGTCCATAGCCTCGGTAATCTATTAATAATACATCAAAACCTAACTTATGAAACCGATAAACTTGTTCAACATTTGCTCCTATATTGATACCATTACCATGGAAATATAACAGCACGCCTCGATTTAGTGTGTCAGAATTAGCAGGTATCCACCATCCATGTATTTTTTCTAACTTCCCTTTTTCACTTGAGACAGATAACCAAACATCTTCATAAGAGAGATTTACATTTTCTGGTGTTATTTCTATAACTGAACTAGGGAAAAATATAAATAGCTGCTGTAAAAATACCAAAAATATACAGACAGCAATATAAGCGATCGCCAAAACTATCCCAATCATTAATACCCACTCCAAAACTCAAAAAAAATAATGAGGCCACATAACAAAAACCTATAATTATATCATCAGGATTTACGCGGGCTAATCCAGAAACCCGATTTTTTTGTAGATGTCTACTAAAAACAACGATTTATCCTAAAAACTGGGTTTCTTTGCGTAAGTCCTAATCATGTCCACTTAATTACGGCTACCTGGTTAACTCTCAGTGTCTGGAAGGTGAGGAGTGTGGGAAGTGTAGAAGTTCTACTCTACTTCCCAGAAAATCTTCTCTTAAAAACTAGCTTTCCCCATTTGAGGTTGGCGTTTATACCAATCATTTGATTGTTCATAAACATGAGCAACTTCAAATAATAAAGCCTCCTTCAAAACATTACCAATTAATTGCATACCAATAGGTAAACCTTTTTCATCAAAACCACAAGGTAAACTCAAAGCAGGTAAACCAGCCAAATTAACTGGGATAGTCATTAAATCAGACAAATACATACTCAGTGGATCATCAGTCTTTTCACCCGCCTTAAAAGCAGTAGTCGGAGCAGTGGGACAAGCCAAAATATCCACCTGAGCAAAAGCCTTATCAAAATCTTCCTTAATCAAAGTCCGGACTTTTTGAGCCTTAAGATAATAAGCATCATAATATCCAGCCGACAAAGCATAAGTACCAATCATAATTCGGCGCTTAACTTCCGTACCAAAACCCTCAGCACGAGTCTGAGCATACATCTCCAAAAGATTTTCCGACTTAGGAGCGCGAAAACCATATTTCACCCCATCGTAACGAGCTAAATTGGCTGAAGCTTCCGATGGAGCAATAATATAATAAGTAGGCAAACCGTAGCGGAACCGGGGACAAGAAACAACCTGAATTTCCGCTCCCAACTCCTGTAACTGTTCCACTGCCTTAGTAAAAGCTTGATTAACAACTGGGTCTAAACCCTCACCAAAAGTTTCTTGAATTAGACCAATTCTGATTTGCCCCTTTGGTCTTAAATTCGGTCTCAGGTTCCTCGTATAATTTGGGATAGACACATTAAGACTCGTAGAATCTTTAGGGTCATAACCAGCGATCGCCTGCAACAAAATCGCAGCATCCTCAACAGTCCTAGCAAAAGGCCCTATTTGGTCTAAAGAAGAAGCAAAAGCCACCAACCCATAGCGAGAAACCAGGCCATAAGTAGGTTTCATACCCACTACACCACAAAAAGATGCTGGTTGACGAATAGAACCACCAGTATCTGAACCCAATGCCACCACAGACTCTTCAGATGCCACTGCTGCGGCCGATCCCCCAGAAGAACCACCAGGCACTCGTTCCACATCCCATGGGTTAGCCGTAACTTGATAAGCAGAATTTTCCGTCGAACTACCCATGGCAAATTCATCTAGATTTGTCTTACCCAGAATAACTGCACCAGAATCTAAAAGTTTTTGAGTCACAGTTGATTCATAGGGAGGAACAAAATCTTCTAGAATCTTAGAACCACAAGTAGTAGGGATACCTCGGGTACACATATTGTCCTTCACAGCGATCGGAATCCCTGCTAGTTGTCCAATTTTCTCTCCTGCAGCAATTTGGGCATCCACCTGACGGGCCTGTTCTATGGCCTTTTCTGCCGTGACACAGATAAAGCTTTTCAACTTCGGCTCCAACTGGCTGATGCGTTTTAGGGCCTCTTGGGTAATTTCTACAGCAGAGCGTTCTTTACTTATTAGTTGTTGATGCAGCTCGCTAATGGATGCCATGCCTATACCATCATTCCTAAAGTTCAGCTATTAGATTATACGGTTATATCGAATTAACTAAAAATAATTAACCATCAAAAATTCCTAATTTTTCGTCTTATATAGCAGTCGAAGCAAAGCTTAGAACATTCCTAAATGCTCAAACTAGCCTCAGAGATTACTTCTGACTTCTGACTTTTGAGTTCTAAGTTGCGGGTAGTACTATATATCCCAAGGTAGATTTTATCCGGAGATTGGCACATAAAGGTAGAGAAGATTAAAAACTTCCATAATTTCCTCATAGGAGGTATGCCAGCAAAAGCTAATTTGAAACCACATCTTACGGTAGAGGAATTGAAAATTCGCTACCGACAAGCTCCAGATACCATCGAATCTCGTCGGTGGCATCTCCTGCTTCTAATTGCTCAACAATGGTCTATTAAAAAAGCATCTGAAGTTGTGGGACTTAACTACGATTATGCGAAGGAAATTGTTGGGCGCTACAATAGAGAAGGTCCAGAATCTGTGAAAAATCGCAGTAAGGACCGTCAACCACCACCTGCTAAATCTTTGTTGACACCAGCTCAACAGCAGGAACTTTCAGAGGCTTTACAAGGGCCTGCTCCTGATGGTGGAGCATGGTCTGGTCCAAAAGTAGCTCGTTGGATTGCTCAGAAAACTGGTCGCGACCATGTCTGGCCTCAAAGAGGTTGGGATTACTTAAAACGACTAGGCATTGACTGGAAAAAAAAGGATAACAATGATTGATAATTCTGATCAAAATAAAAAAAGCCAATACTATTTTATCTTGTGATGAATATTCAACCCAAAATTATATATAGTCCCAAATATGACATCCGTTTCTTTGGCATTGAAAAACTGCATCCTTTTGATAGTCGTAAATATAGCCGTACATGGGAGAAATTAATTACAGAATTTGGTTCTCAACTTCTCAAAAACATAACCACTCAGCCTCAAAAACCAGCTAGTCAAAGTGAATTATTAACTGTTCATAATGATTACTATTTAAACCTTCTTAAATCTTCTCAATATGTTGCTCAAGCCTTAGAACTTCCTCCCTTAGCTATTGTACCTAATTGGATACAAAATCAATTTGTATTAACTCCCATGCTTTGGGCGACGAAAGGTACAATAATAGCTGGTGAAGAAGCCCTCAAAAATGGTATTGCTATTAACCTTTCAGGAGGTTATCACCACGCCAGTAAGGAAAGAGGCGAAGGCTTCTGTATTTATTCCGACATTGCCATTTCTATTGCTTTATTACAAAAATCAAATAAGATAAAAAAAGGAGAAAAAGTAATTGTTATTGATTTAGATGCTCATCAGGGAAATGGATTAGAAAGAATTTTCCATAATGACCCAGATGTTTTAATTTTTGATATGTATAATCAAGACATATATCCTCAAGATATTTGGGCTAGAGAAAGCATTAACTATGATATTCCCTTACATTTAGGAACTCAAGATGAGCAATATCTAAGTTTATTAAAGGAAAAATTACCATCATTTTTAAACCAAGCAAGTGAAGTTAAAATAGCGTTCTATAATGCTGGAACAGACATTTATGAATCAGACCCTTTAGGAGGTTTAAAAATATCCGAAAACGGTGTTTTAGAACGAGATAAATTTGTGTTTAAAAATCTTACAGAAGCCAATATTCCTTGGGTAATGGTACTAAGCGGAGGATATACTCAGCAAAGTTATAAATTAATAGCAAATAGTATAAGTTATCTTCTCCATCAATGTTTTATTAATAGTTAGATAATTTTAAGTAGATCGGCGTTAAAATTTGTTAAATAGTTACAAAATGTAAATTCACCTCAAATCAAATTTAGGTCAGAGTTTGGAGTTAGTTTACAAAAATTAATATAGTTAAGTTTTTTTGTGCGTACCTACTCACCGAATAATTAATAATTAATAATTAATAATTAATAATTAAATAATTATGGTTTAAAGCCTCCCCTTTTAAGAGGAAAAAAGCGGTTGAGGGATGGCGAGGTCCCCTCGCCATATCCAATCAACCAAGACAGCGGTCGTTTGCCGAGCATGACCTAGGATGGGATGAATGGGTTTCCTCACCATATCCAATCGACCAAGAGAAGAAATAATATTTCCTTATATTCAATTTCGTAGCGGTTAAAACCTTCTTGTAATTATCAATTATCCATTATCAATTATCCATTAATGAAGCTTATCCATTATCCATGTTGAAAAGAAACCAACACTGTTTAAAACTATATAATTGTCCTAATTTAGAAAAGTACGACGCATTTGCATAATTCATTGAGGTACAGTTAAATACTAATTTCTATTCCCTATTCCCTAAAGCCATACAACTTTAGTAGCTCATCAACTCCAAAAATGCTCTAAATACTTTTCCGGAATCATAGTAAAAATCTTGATAAATTGGATGAAGGTTGTCAAGACTCTCAGTAATAAATAATTATCAATTATTTGTCTGGCAGAACCTGAAATAGAAATCTCTGAAGATTTAGTAGTTATGAAAATCAAGATTTCCACAAAAATTATCTTAGCATTTGCCTTATGTTTCGGGATTAATTTAACTATCAATAATCCTGCTAATGCTAGACCAAAACCTAGATTGCTTTGTGAAATCAAAGAAGAATTATGTCAAAGAAAGGAACAGAATGTATGTATAGAAAAAGAAAACTGTTCTGAAAAAACAAAGCCAGTAGTCAAAGAAGTTCCACCCATAATTCGACCTAATAAGTTTTATTGTGACCGGGGTACAAATGGTATCCCAACTACTTTTGTCAAAACACCACAAGGTACTTATCCAGTGATTCGTTGGGTTTCTAATTATTTCTTATCTGCTGGATATAGTCCCCTTACCCGTTGTCGTCAAGTATCAGATAAATTTCAATTTTTCTATGACGATGGCAGACTAGATTACATTACGACTGGTATTGTTAATCGTCAACCCGTAATCTGTGTTTCTAGCAGAAAGGGAGGTCCTTGCCAAGGGGTACTATTTACTCTCAAACCTCAGCAAAGTGCTAGTGAAACAGTTCAAAAGTTATTTGATATTCGAGTTGGTGCTGCTACAGGTCCACTATATGAAAGTGCTTCCCGTTTCTATTTAAACTTTAATGACTATATAGAAGGTTTATTCAACAATTAATAATTAATAATTAATAATTAATAATTAGGGTTTGCTGAAAAAGTCTTTTAGTAGGGGTAGGAGACAGGAGACAACCCACCCCTCGCCCTTCCCCCTCCCAACCCACCCCTAACCCCTCCCAGGAGGGGAGGGGAGAAATGGCTCGGGAGCGAGGAGGTAGGAGTAACAATTGTAAGAATGATTTTTCTGCACTCCTGACTCCTAAGAAATCGCCTAGCTATTTGTAGCAAACATTTATCACGCTTGGTATAATATCCTTTGAATTGGCGATCGCTGATCTTAACGGTTTGTATTGGTAATGGGTTATTTTGTTTGCCAATACAAGCACTTCCTAAAAATTTTGATGACTTCAAAAGTTCTGAAACTCAAATACAAGTTCAAAATTGTACTGACTGTAATGATTTTTGTACTATTGAAGAGCTTAAAGATTTAGCTAAATCAATCACAGTTAAAGTTATTTCTGAAAATGGTTGGGGTTCAGGAATTATTTTAAAACGGCAAGAACAAATCTATACAATTGTTACTAATCAGCACGTTTTAGATACTCGAGATCAATCTTATCTGATTCAAACTCCAGATGGTAATTTCTATGAAGCAAATCAAATAGAAAATGAAAGTTTTCAAGGAAATGATTTAGCTATATTACAATTTCGCAGCACTGATAATATCTACACTGTTGCATCTCTAGGAAATTCTCATGCTCTTGTTCAAGGGGATAAAATTTTTGCTGCTGGGTTTCCTATTTTAGAAAAACCTCAAGATACAGAGTTTTTATTTACCAGGGGAAAAATATCAATATTGTCCGATAAACCATTAGAAAAAGGTTATCAAATTGGCTACACTAATTTGATTAAAAAGGGAATGAGTGGCGGTCCTCTACTGAATATTTACGGACAAGTAATTGGTATTAATGGGATGCACGCTTATCCTTTATGGGGCGATCCTTATGTATATAGTGATGGCGAGCAGCCTAATATTAGTTTGCGTCAACAAATGAGTCATTTAGCATTTGCTATTCCCATTGAAACTGTCGCTAAATTAGCTCCCCAATTCGCATCTGTACCAAATATTAAAGTGACTCAAACTCCTAGTAGTAGGATTTTCAAGTATTTATTTTTTCCTGATTTTATTGATGTGCTGAATTGGAAATTTTGGCGTTGCTGAATAGTGATACCAACGCGCACTGCTATATAGAACCCATTTGGTATCTATTTAAAAAGGAGATGGGGAGATGGGGAGATGGGGATGGGAGTATTTTTCTACCTCCTTGGTGCGCTACCAGGTTTGCTATTGGGCGACGTGGGGTCTCATCCGCTTTTTCCCCATTCTCGTTCCTGAATTTCCACTGGCTCACTCAGACTGAGGAGGGAAGCCAAAAGCACATACCGCGTCCAAAAATACCACTCAGGGGTTCTATAGAACCCCTGATCGTATCTTCATAAATATGAGCGTTTTTTTAGCTAGGAGTCAGGAGACAGGAGACAGAACGTAAGAGGGAAGAGGGAAGAGGGAAAAGGGAAGAGGGAAGATGTGGGGAGAAATAATACAAAAAACACTCCTTCAGATGATTTTTCCTCAAATATTTCCTTATTCCTCTATTTCCTATTCTCTACTCTCTACTCCCTGCTTCCTTTTCACTCAAATTCATTGTCAAGCTCCTAAAGAAGGTACTGCTACATAGCACAGGTAACGGAATATGGAGCAGCAAATATTTATCTAAAATCTTATTTATTGTTTAAAAAAACATCTAAGGATTTCTCATTACAAACGATTGTGTTAAATTATACTATTTTTTGTGATTTGAGTTACATAATGTTTTATTCGCTCTACAAACACCAGAAAACATAAAAGCAAAAGTTATTAATTTTACATGATATTTTTTCTATTTCCGGAAGATTTGATGATGGATTAGCAAAAAAACACATAAACTTTAAAAAACGGCTGATATTTGTAAAGATTCAGTAAAGTGGGGGATTTAACCCTACCACCTTGAATCTAGATATTCTAAGATATATGTATAAAAGTTATCCATAAATTAAAACACAATATCAGAGTGCTAATGTTATGAATACATCTAACTTATCAGTCTCCTCAAATATGAATTCTCTAGTAGTTCTAGAACATAAATACTCAGCTAACTTGTATAAACAAGTAGCTCATCCCTCTGTTAATAGTCTAAGCAAGCGCCTGATTGATATTTTAGGAGCCTTAGTTGGGTTAGCGATCGCAGGAGCATTTGCAATTCCTGTATTTATAGTTATGCAATTTGATAGTCCCGGCCCGCTATTTTTCAGTCAGGTTCGCTGTGGTTTTAAGGGTAAAACTTTTTGGATCAGGAAGTTTCGTTCAATGGTTGTTGATGCAGAAAAACTGAAGCACTTAGTCAAAAATGAAGCAAAAGGTAACATCTTTAAAAATGAGAAAGATCCTAGAATAACTCGTATAGGTCGCTTTCTGCGTCGGACTAGCTTAGATGAGCTACCTCAATTCTGGAATGTTCTCAAAGGAGATATGAGTTTAGTTGGAACTCGCCCTCCCACTGTTGATGAAGTCAAATATTATGAAGCTCATCACTGGCGCAGACTGGATATCAAACCTGGTATGACTGGAGAATGGCAGGTTAATGGTCGTTCTAGTGTGAAAGACTTTGAGGAAATAGTGTGTATGGATATTGACTATCAGGAAAAATGGTCTATTGCATACGATCTCAAGTTAATATGGAAAACAATTTGGGTGGTATTTCATAAATCAGGTGCATGTTAGTTATACTTTTTTCGGGGTTTCTCAGCAGACAGAGACTTTAATGCTGTTGTTAACCTAGAAAACTATGTAAGTCAGTAGGTGGAGTTCCCACCGATTTGAAGCCTGCTCTCGAAGATAAGTTACAGACTGCGGTCAGTGGTCTTCTGTGAGACAGGAAGCTAGCTCCAAAGCTCATGCAATTCCGGCTTGGGTAAGTTTGGGTAAGTTTAGTAGAACGGTTCAATTCTGCATTTCTCAGAAATATATAGGACTTACGCAGTAGAACCTATTTTCGTTATTGCGACGACCCACAAGGAAGCAATATCAAACGCTACTTTTTCGTGCCTCGGTGCGTAAGTCCTGAATAGATTTGAGATGTTGCTTAATGCTACTAAAATAGGAGTTATTTTGAAACTAAGAGAAAAATTCTAATTATTCCGCAGCAAATTAGATTTAATTAGTTATTAATTATATTATATGGAATTGTTAAGCTACTATCTTTGCTGATGCAGAGCTTCCGTTAATTATTCATAGGACTTACGCACCTGCGACGTATTTTCGTCTGAAGCGACCCACAGGTAAGCAATCTCAAACCCTAGGTTTTCGTACCTCATGCGTAAGTCCTGATTCAAATAAGCGTGGGTATCTCTAACAAGATGGGAGCAAGATGCTCCCACTCCCTAATAATTAAATTTTGAAAGACCACTACTATATCTTCTATCTTGAATTATAGCCTAGTCTTTTGAAATAATTCGCTTATTTTTGACTATGAAATGGGCAACCACCAGCCGTTAAATCTTTGATAAATTTACTATTATCAAAATAATGTTCTACAGACAAAATTTTTAAATCTTCAGTTACTCTCGCAATACTAATGCCAATAATTTCGATTGTTTCACCAGTAGGTTGATATTCTTTAAAATTACCTTTAAAAGTCCCCCAATGTCGCCATTTAAAAGTAACATTTGGCGGTCCAGAAAGCACTTCTATTACTTCCCAGAGAAACCCATTGGGAAAAGCTGTAAGAAAAGTTTCAAAGGATGATTCAAAGGTTTCTTTGTCAGGGTCATAATGTTTATTTTTACTAATAAAAAGATTATATGTCCCGTGTTTTCCTGCTTCCTGAGCAGTATATTCTTTTCCTCCATTACTACTCATGCGAAATTTATCGGCAACAACAGATAACCACTGTTCAGGATTAATTTTATTAGATGCTTCCATCTCAAAAGTTCTGACTAGGTTATGAGTGATCGCTTCTAAAGAACCTTCTGGATGATCGTATTTACTCTCTTGTTGAAAAACTCGATCATTGTGAGAATAATCTGGTCGTTTTCCGCCTCGCCATTCCACACCTATATCACTAGAAATTACTTTTTCTCTATCTTGCACCCATAGGGGTAGATTTGTAGAATTAGTATTACTCATATAATTTTTCTTGCTAGGATGAAGTACAATTTTTTTAATTTTAGAGGATATACAACAGGATAAAAAAAGTATAATCTTTTACTTCTTCGCCATAAAAAATGCTATACTTATCCTCAATTATTTGAGTGGATTTACACTTTCATTAATTTACTAGATTATTTATTGTTGCCATAGTTTATTACATAATGATTTAATTTTTTTGATGACAAGTCAATTGGGAATTAAAAACATTAATCAACCTTATTCCTTTTTTCCTCTTCATTTTTCCAGCAAGTAAAAATCATCTTGACTAAAACTATATTTAACACCTTGTTGTTGAGATTTTGAATAAACAAAATTTCGTTCAAATTTTAATCCCACTTTTTCCATCACTCGAATAGATGCTTTATTTTCTAACAATGCACTTGCTGCTACTTGCTGTATTTCCCACTCTAAAAAACCTTTCCGAATTAAGGCTTTTGAACCTTCAGTTGCATATCCTTTTCCCCAAACTTTTCTTTGTAACCGATAACCAAGTTCAATATCATTCTCTTGATACAATGCTGCTCCCATATAACTATCTAAACCAGGTCGAAAATGAAACCAACCAACAAATTTATTACTTAACTTTTCAATAGCTGCCCAAAAACCATAACTCTGATATTGTTGGTAATACCTGAAAACTTTAGGCAAAAATCCATTTTTAATCTCATCGTAGCTTGTAGGTGTTCCTGAGCGATCGCCTAATTTTGTATATCGAGTTACTTCTGGGTCACTATCTAACTCAAATAATAATTCTGTATCAGCTTCGGTAAACTCTCGTAAAACTAATCTTTCTGTCTCTAGAAAAATCTTCATTATTTGACCTCAACTCTCACTAATTAGGGCTTGCTGATTAAATATAAAAGTATTTATAGATAAAGGTTTTAGCTGTTTTAGGTTTAAAAAAAGTGCCAGCTTTTCGGTCAAAAAAGCTCAAAAAAACTAGCATTTTGTGCAAGAGTTGGGCAGAAAAATTAAGGGACAATTCTTACTCTTACCTCCTCTACATTCCCTGTTCATCCTGTCTCCTGTATTCCCCTCCCCTCCTGGGAGGGGTTAGGGGTGGGTTGTCTCCTGTCTCCTACAAAGAGCAAAAAGACTTTTTCAGCAAACCCTAATTATCCTTGATTATTTATAATTTTTCTTCAGTTAAACAAAGTTTTTATCCTTAACTTTACCAGCAGGAAAAATGTTTCCTCACTTTAAATAAAACCGTTTTCACTCAAAAATTCTGGTGTAATATCTTTGAAACTATTAACATGAGAATTTCCTGCCAAAACTGAATGGTTATTAGAGTTATGACATAGAAACTTAGCCACATATTTACCAAGAATATCTACCTCTATATTCACTAAACTACTTGTTTTTAAATGACACAAGTTTGTTTCATTGAAACTGTGGGGAATAACTGCTACTTCAAACCAGTTGCCATCCACATCACAATCAGCCACAGTTAAACTAATACCATTAACTGCAATACTTCCTTTAGACACAATATAGGGAGCTATCTGACGTTGCCACCTGTCGTCCTTTGTTTGTGAAGCTGTAAATCTCATCTCCCAGGCATTAATTGTTTCCACAGAAGTTTGCAAGCATCCAACCCCGTCAATATGACCAGTAACAAAATGGCCTCCTAGTTTACTACCTGCTCGCAATGAAGTCTCAAGATTCACATACCTATCCGATCTTTGGCCTAATGTACTACGTTGTAAAGTCTCAGGTGATACGATCGCTACAAATCCTTGAGCTAAAATGTCTATTACTGTTAGACAAACACCATCTACAGCTACACTATCACCAATGGCCAAATCTTCCAAGATGATTTTACTGCCACTAGATGATCCCAGAGAAACTAAAATTTGGCTTTCTTCTAAAAGCTTAATTTTTCCTAAAGCTTGAATCAATCCTGTAAACACTGTTTTTCCTCTGATTAATTAATTAAATATTAGTTAAATTTTATGAACGCAAACTCTATTAATATTCCGTGAGCAGCAATGATAATCTTGAAATTACACGGTTGTTATATCATAGTGAGCGATTAGTTAAGGTAGACACCATACTCTCAAAGAGAGAAGATAATAAATAAATGTAAAAATGACTCATATAGGTAAATATCAAGTCATACTAAAAATTACTTGATCCTTATCTATACTTACTTACATTCTATATAGCTTGACAAAAATTATTATAAAATGAGGCCGAGCCAATGATTGAAATGAAAGTTGCTGGAATAGCATTGGATGCATCAACACGCAATCCAATTGTATTGTTAAGAGATGGTACGGAGCGACGTGCTTTGCCCATCTATATAGGTCAAGACCAGGCCAAGGCAATTATCAGCGCTCTGGAAAACCATCAGCCACCACGTCCATTGACTCATGACCTCACGGTCAGTATTTTAGAATCACTAAGTGGGGTGTTGGAAAAAGTAGTAATTCACTCATTGCAAGATAACACGTTCTATGCAGTGCTAATTATCAAGCAAGGAGAAACTAAAAAAGAGATTGATGCAAGGCCCAGTGATGCGATCGCTATTGCTCTCCGTACCAATAGTCCCATCTGGGTTATGGAAGAAGTCGTAGCAGATGCCTCAATTCCAGTAGACCGAGATGCAGATGAGGCAGAAAGGCAAGCCTTTAAGGACTTTATATCAAAACTTCGCCCTGAAGATTTAATCAAACGTGGTGGTTCTAGCACTGGTGAATTATCTTAATACCATTTAAAGAAAATTAAAAATACAAAAGTTAAAGAAGATTTATTTAGCTGAAAACTTTTGAAAGTTTATTTGAACCGAAAAATTTGGGTCTGAAGTCTCCTCTTTTAAGAGGATAGGAAAAAGAAGATTTCATATTTTCAATCCTAATGCTTGAGCTAGAGGTACTGAAGTCCGCAGTTCCGACCATAGGAGGCTAATTGAAATAACCTTGGCCAACTGATAAATAGTGGTTAGGACTCATGTATTACCTATGTCAGATTCTATACTGTTTGATTCACTAAAACTTAGAGGGGAACTGGTATATATAGGAACGAGTTAGTTAGGACTTATGTTGATGATGAACCTGATACAGACAAAAGCTTTTACTACTGTTGCCTGTTGCCAGATGAGCTGTTGCCTGTTATATAGGATATGTAGGAAGAAGCGATCGCTAAATAGTAAAACTAAAAACTAAAAACTAAAATATATAGGTGCACTACCGCAGGTTTGGCAAAACGAACTTAAACCTCTCAGTTTTTTCTTTGGGAACTATGCGATACTTGGTATCTCAGGAAAATGCTGTAGAAACGATCAAGCAAGCTGTGAATATGGGAATTAACCATATAGAAACAGCTAGAGGTTATGGTAAAAGTGAAAAATATTTGGGTGCAGCCTTAGTTTCTGAGCTACAGCGTACCCAACTTTATATCACAACAAAAATTACACCCACAAGAGATGTCGGTTTGATAGAGCGCTATATAAATGAATCTCTAGAAAACCTGAATACAGACTATTTAGACTTTTTGGCTATTCATGGCATTAATACTTGGGAACATTTAGAAATTACCCTTCATGGAATTAAAGCACTACATAAAATGATCGATGATGGGCGAGTTAGACACATTGGTTTTTCTACTCATGGCCCTTTAGATGTAATTTTAGCGACTATTAGTACTGACTTTTTTCAATTTATTAATTTACATTACTATTACTTTTTCCAACATAATGCTCCTGCAATAGAGTTAGCCAAACAAAAAGATATGGGGATTTTTATTATTTCTCCAGCAGATAAAGGTGGGCAATTATATACACCATCTTCTACCCTTGAGAAATTATGTCAACCTTTTTCCCCATTAGAATTAAATTATCGATTTTTATTAAGTGACCCGAGAATAACAACCCTCAGTGTGGGTGCTGCTAGGCCACAAGAATTAGAATGGCCTCTGAGTATCAGCGATCGCACAGAACCTCTCACTCCTCAAGAAGTTGAGATATTTCAGCGTTTGGAAAATCAGGCTTTAACAAAGTTAGGCACAGAAAAATGTAGCCAATGTTATGCTTGTTTGCCATGTCCAGAAAATATTCAGATTCCAGAAGTCTTGAGATTAAGAAATTTGAGTGTAGCCTACGATATGACAGAATTCGGTAAGTATCGATATGGGATGTTTGAAAATGCAGGTCATTGGTTTCCAGGTAATAAAGGAAGTCGATGTACTGAATGTGGCGAATGTTTACCCAGGTGTCCAGAAAATTTAGATATACCGAGTTTGTTGAAAGATACCCATCAAAAACTTAAGGGTTCCTCTGGTCGTCGGTTATGGGATTAAAGAAGGCAGAAGGCAGAAGGCAGAAGGCAGAAGGCAGAAGCAAGAAGGAAAAAATCTTGCTTTGTCTGAGTTTTCAGCTTTTGATATGTTTTAACCTTTGCTTCGACTGCTATAAAAAATCCTCAGCTAGGAACCTATCCAACTATTTTTAACAGGATTATTTGTTTAAGGAAAATGTATCTGAAAAGCTGAATTTTCTATTTTTAACCCTCAAAATATAAGGCAGAAGGTAGAAGATTGCTTTGTCTGAGTTTTCAGCTTTTGATATGTTTTAATCTTTGCTTCGACTGCTATAAAAAATCCTCAGCTAGGAACCTATCCAACTATGTTTAACAGGATTATTTGTTTAAGGAAAATGTATCTGAAAAGCTGAATTTTCTATTTTTAACCCTCAAAATATAAGGCAGAAGGTAGAAGATTGCTTTGTCTGAGTTTTCAGCTTTTGATATGTGCTAATCTTTGCTTCGACTGCTATAAAAAATCCTCAGCTAGGAACCTATCCAACTATTTTTAACAGGATTATTTGTTTAAGGAAAATGTATCTGAAAAGCTGAATTTTCTATTTTTAACCCTCAAAATATAAGGCAGAAGGTAGAAGATTGCTTTGTCTGAGTTTTCAGCTTTTGATATGTGCTAATCTTTGCTTCGACTGCTATAAAAAATCCTCAGCTAGGAACCTATCCAACTATTTTTAACAGGATTATTTGTTTAAGGAAAATGTATCTGAAAAGCTGAATTTTCTATTTTTAACCCTCAAAATATAAGGCAGAAGTAGAATATTGCCTTGTCTGAGTTTTCAGCTTTTAATATGTGCGAATCTTTGCTTCAACTGCTATAAAAAATCCTCAGCTAGGAACCTATCCAACTATTTTTAACAGGATTATTTGTTTAAGTAATATGAAATACGAAAAATTGTGCAAATATACGAGTTTCACCATCTCCCTATCTCTTCATCAATCTTTGGTAGGAAACATTAACGTATTTCATATAAAGTGTATCTAAAAAGCTTAATCTTTTGTTTTTAGCTCTCAAAATATTTAGAGTTTTTAGCAAAAACTTTATTACTGGGATAGGTTCAAGTCAACAAAATTATTTGTATATTTACTAATTAATACAAGCTGAACCTTTTGAATAATTATAGGACTTACGCAGTACAATGTACCACACTCCCCATCCCCCCATCTCCCCACACTCCATATCCCCATCTCCCCACACTCCATATCCCAGATAAAAACGCTATATTGTGCAAAATCTAACAGAAAAAAGTATCAAACATTCTGCACAATTTAATGTATATGCTCCAATCAAATTTGTCATTCTAGACATATACTAACTCATAGTTTCAAATCAATAACTAAGATGAACAAGCAGACTTCTACAGAGAAAAAGTTTTATTACTTTGCCTATGGATCTTGTATGTGTCCTGTAGACTTAAAAAGAACCATGGGAGAAAATACTCATTCTTACGTCATAGGTCCGGCTACACTTAAAGGATATAGAATTGGATTTTATCGTTATTTAGAAAAGCGTAATTGTGGAGCATTAGATGTAGTCAAAGACCCGAATTCTAATGTAGAAGGAGTGCTTTATCATTTACCTTTAAGGTTACGCTCTAACCTAGATGAAAGAGAAACTGTAAAATTCGATTTTATTAAACAAATTCACTGCGGTGGTTATCGACCAGAAATAGTTCAGGTATATAGTCAGGGGAAATTATATAGCGAGGTTTGTACCTATACTGTTATAGATAAATTGCCCCAAGAATTAGCTCCTAATGATTGGTATTTGAATGTTGTACTTAGAGGTGCTATAACTTGCGGACTTTCTGAAGAATATTGTTGGAAATTGTTTGAACATATGCATAATTTACAGCATCAGAAAAGACAGCAATATTTCTTGTCAGCAGCTTAGATATCAAAAGTAAAAAGTCAAAAGTTATCTCTGACTTACTTTCAGCATTTAGTATTGTCCTAACCCAATTGTGTAGTGCTATATATCTCTGGGTTAAAAAAGGCAGAAAATGAAAATCTATCAAGAAATTTAGGGGGTTTTTCACTACCCTCTAAATTCTGGCGTTTCATGTCTTGATTGAGATTTTTTTTTTCTTTATTTAATGTGAATCTAATTACTCTAGAGCATTTTTTTTGCTAAAAACGATTAAATCACAATTTACAGCATATTGCACATAGATGAGGTACAAATATAAATGGTAAAGTGTTTGTATTGCGGGCATTTTGCCCGCGACTGGTGTACCTCACTAATATGAAATATGCTGTATATCATGTCCCGATAATAGCGCGAGAAACAAAAATTCTTATCCTCTTCCTTCTTCCTTCTTCCTTCCTTCTTCCTTCTTCCTTCCTTCTTCCTCCTTCCTTCTTCCTTCTTCCTTCTTCCTTCTTCCTTCTTCCTTCTTCCTTCTTCCTTCTTCCTTCTTCCTTCTTCCTTCTTCCTTCTTCCTTCTTCCTTCTTCCTTCCTTCTTCCTTCTTTCACTGATGAAATAACATAGTCATTAAAGGGAAACAATTTAACAATATCCAACTACAAAACCAGTAATTATTTTGCTGTATAGAAAAATCTGGTTCCCCTAATAACGCATCAATTCTTTCCGTCAGACGGTTAGGCGGAGTTGTACAACTAAATGCAGCAGAAAAATTAGCTGTCTGAGTTAAGCGATCGCTCACCATTAACAACAAAGTCTCCGCCAATAATAATCCATCAACTTGTTTTTTTGCCCACTGATCGGCACGCACTTCTCGAAGAGTCAAAAGTTCATGCCACAACATTTCAGTATTTGGTAAAAAAGGCGCAATTTTTCCTAACCAACCGAACCAAAAAAACCAAAAATTATCTCGATAATAATAATGCGCTTGTTCATGATTTAAAACTGCATAAAGTTGCTCGGAATTTAATCTTTCTACAAGTCCTTTACTAACTACTAACTGAGAATTCCAAAAGCCTATTTGGGCACTAAATAAAATAGGATTATCCAGTAAACGTAATGATTTACCCTTAATCATTATCTGAGGATAATTATTCACCTTTTGTACAGACCGCCAACCTTGATAACCTAAAATCAAACCTAAAATAGCTGTCCATCCACAAAAGCTCCAGGCCAATAAATAACTAAACCATCCAGTAGATAGTCCCAGCATCTCTCCTTGATGACCCATACAAATAACTGCAATGGCCGTCGTAATTAATATGATGGGAGGTGAAATAAATAACAGCAGCGATCGCTCCCAACGTTGGCCCCAATTACGGGGAGTCAAAAAGTCAGCTTTTCTGAGGCCATAAGATAACCCAACAGCTCCCAAAATGATGATCAGGTGCATTATCCTTTTTCCTCCCTAACTTTGCGTATAGCTTTTAGCTTTTCGGCGATCGCTTCTATTTGCTCGATACTAGCAGAATCTAGACTATCGGCAAAAGAGGCCACCAAATCTGGGTTTCCCACTTCCAGAAATTTATTTAATTGTTGATGCGCTCTCAACATTTCAGCTTCTCGACGAGAAATTAAAGGTCGCCATACAAAAGCACGCTCACTTTCATCACAAATTAACCAACCCTTTTGAGTTAGGCGACGTAGCACTGTAGTTACTGAAGTATAAGCTAGTTCCCGGTCAGGGTCAGCCAGAATATATTCATGTACCTGTTTGACTGTGACACAATCTAATTTCCAAACAATATTCAAAATCTCTGTTTCCAGAGGGCCTAAAGACATTTGTTGTGGACGGTGATCTGGTAAAGTACTCATTATTTTTTATTTTTAGATTTTGACAACACCGTAGTTTAAATTTCTCCCTTTATTCTGCTAAATTATTTAAGTATGACAATCTGTCGTTTTACAACGAAAAATCTCCATAAATTAGATTTTTATCTAAACAGAATCAGGATTTCAGGTTTTTTTGGAGATATCTATTGTAAAATTATCTCTGGATACATAATAATTTTAAAAGAACAGGAGTAAAAATGCGTTTTATTTCTTCACTTTCCAAATCTGTAGCACTACTAGCTTCCGTAGTAATGCTAGTTATTAGTAGTCTAGTATTTTCTCATCCAGCAGAAGCAGCAAACCATACAGTAACAATGGGTGCTGGTGGACTACAATTTAGTCCTAAGAAAGTAGCTGTTAAGCCTGGTGATACAGTTACATTTAAAAATGGTATGCTCCCACCTCATAATGTAATGTTCAATCCAGCTAAATCACCAGATTCAGAACTGTCCAAATCACTTTCCCACAAAGAAATGGCATCTAAAGCTGGAGAGAGCTTTGATGTAAATATCCCAGCAGATGCTAAGGTCGGTGATTATGAATTCTTCTGTGTTCCTCACCGTGGAGCAGGAATGGTTGGCCATATGGTTGTAGAATAATAGCAGAACTTAAGTGTGAGAAACTACTTTAAAATTGCTTTACTGTAGTTTATTAATGTAATTACAAGGATACTTGTTCTTGTGCAAATTACTAAATAGTTTAGCTCTCATAATACTAATCAAAAATTAGAGTTATCAGTTATAACTCTTAAATATTTCTCCCTCTAAAAATTTATCTATCACAAGTGTTAATAGCTTCCAAAATTAATTATTGTGATTTAGAGATTTTAGGGGGAGAATAATTATTTTTATTATTATTAATATAGCAGTCGAAGGAAAGGTCATTTCAGTTATCAGTTATTAGTTATCAGTACCTCTCTCTGCCTGTTTGTGCAGCATGACCTAGGAAAGTCAGAGGCTTGAAATATTAAACTTTATTTTTTTTCATCCCCTTGAAAGAGGAGGCTTCAGACCTTATTTTTTGATTAATACAGTTCAAAAGTTTAAAACTCAAACAACGTTAAAAATTTTCCTTCTTCCCTCTTTTTTCTTCCTTAGTCCCTCTACTATAAAACACTCTAAAACATCAGTACAAATTAAAAATGTAGTATGAAAAACTTTTTAATAATGGTTAATTTTATTTTTATGTTTGACAGGCTGTCGTTTGACTTAATATAAAGGTGCAATTTACAATCAACAACGCAGATTTAATAATTTTCTGTATATGTATTGAGAGAGGAGAACAAAATTGAAAAAATTACTATCAATTGTGGTATTGGCCATAGCTTTTTTTGTTGTTGCTGTACAACCCCCCGCTTTAGCCGCAGACTCAGTTCATGGAAAGCAGATATTCCAAGGTAATTGTAACGCTTGCCATTTGGGAGGTAAGAATACCGTTAACCCACAAAAGACTCTAAGTAAGGAAGATTTAGAAAAATATGGTATGTTCAGTGCAGATAAAATTATCTACCAGGTAACAAATGGTAAGAATGCTATGCCAAATTTCAAAAGGCTTGGAGAAGATTCCATTGCAGATGTTGCAGCTTATGTTCTAGAGCAAGCTGAAGGTGGCTGGAAATAATTTAGATAAAAAATTAGCTTCATCTTGAAATAAGTCGGACTTGACTTGTTCGGTGACTATCAACCGCCGTAAACACAAAGTAGTTATTGCTTAGTCAAAAATTACTTCTGTTTATCTGTAGGGGCGAATGGTATTCGCCCTAAATCTGCGTAAGTCCTGACTTTCTTCAAAAAGTATCAAAAGTCTACACAGGTGCAAGCGCTTTCTGTGTATTTAAGTCATTAAAATATTAGCGAGAATAATTTTATTTTCTACTTCACATTGAAAATTTTCTCGTCCTAATAAATTTTTCTTTAACAGTTAGTTGGGGTGAAAATTTAGAGCGAAAGAAATTGCTGAGTTTGCTCTAGATGTTCACCCCAATTTAATATGTAAGCATTTCCTGCGGAATGCTGCGAAACAGCTATCAGAAGTCAGCTATTCCTACGGAATGCTACGCAAACAGCAATTAGTAATGAATAATTACTTCTCAGGTTCTGTCCTGATACTTTGGCAGTAACTTTTTATTCTTTTTCAATTTCAAAGGTTGCTTTTACCTTCCCTAAAATTAATAGCTGAAGTCCGCAGTTCCGACCTAGGAGGCTAGCTAATAGCTGACGGCTAAATGCTTACATTAATATTGAAATAAATATAATAAATTCTAGATAGAACTCGAATAATCAGTTGTAATAAAAACTATTGGAGGCTGATTAGCATTTAATGTAAAAGCCATAGCTTATCAATGGATAATGGATAATTGATAATTGATAATTGCTTAATTTGGTCTAAGACTTCTTCATAAATGAAGAAAATCAAAAGAAAATATTTTTCTTAAGTTCAATCCTCTTCTTTCAAGGAGAGGTAATTATCCATTATTCATTGTTCATTATCAATTGTTGAATATAGCCAATAACTATTATCAATCTTCACAGATATTATGAACAACTTTTATCGATTTCTATTAAGCATTGGCATAGTTTTTGCAGCAATCTTTTTTTCATTCTCCCCACCAATGAAAACTGCAAATGCTAGCTCAGAGAGCGGAATTTATCAAAAATTTTTCACCGAAGGTATAGCTAATACTCAAGATAAAAACTATGAACAAGCAGTTAATAATTTCACCAAAGCAATAGAACTTAATTCTAACTTTGCTAGTGCTTATAGTAATAGATGTTTAGTCTATCTTCAGCAGGAAAAGTACGAGCAAGCGATCGCTGACTGTACCCAAGCTATTAAACTCAACCCAGAAAATCTAGAAGCAAATCTTAATCTAGGTTTAGCCTACTACAACATTAGTAATTACCAACAAGCTATTGCAGAATATACCAAAGTCCTTAATCAAAATCATAACGATTTTCGTGCTTTATATAATCGAGGTTTAGCTAATTTTGAACTGAAAAATTATCAGAAAGCTGTAGTTGACTATAACCTAGTTTTAGCAAATACCAAGCAAGACCATAATTTTGATCGAGCAGATATCTATAACGAGCGAGGTTTAGCATATTTAATGTCAAAAAAAATGCACAAGGCAATGGCAGATTTTTCTGATGCTATTAATATTGATGCTAATAATTCCAGAGCTTATTTAAACCGAGGTTGTGTCTGTAGCAAAATGGGAAATATAGAAGGAGCAATGGAAGATTTTAGCAAAACTCTACAACTTAATCCCCATGAAGCTCAAGCTTATTTAAACCGAGGACTATTACACAACCACCAGGGACTTTATCAAGCAGCAATTCAAGACTGGCAAGCTGCAGCAAAATGTTTCTGCGATGGAGGAGATATGGTAGCTTATCATCACACTCAAGCTCTAATTAATCAACTACAAACATGGCTCCTATCATCTAATCAAACTGCTATTGCTTGATATAACTACTGAATTTTTCATGGTCTCACCTTGATTTTTCATCCTCTCTCTATAGAAACCTCACAAAATTCACCCCAGAAATAGAGAAAATTATTGCTGTAGCCTCAAATATATCATTCCCTGAAGCTCCAAAATCGGCGGCGCAAGTTTTTTTTGCCTTGCATCTCTCAAAAAATTGTGATATGATTTATATATTGGGAGTCGTTCGCCACTATACATGACTTTTTATTCAACGCAAAAACAGAATTTTCTGCCGATAATCATCTTCATTTAGACTCAATTATCAACTTTGACAAAAAGACGAAATAGCTTTAATAGAAACCGACAACATTCACTCCAGAAATAGAAATAGAGAAAATTATTGCTGTAGCCTCAAATATATCATTTCCTGAAGCTCCAAAATCGGCGACGCAAGTTTTTTTTGCCTTGCATCTCCCAAAAAATTGTGATATGATTTATACATTAGGAGTCGTTCGCCCCTGCGCATGACTTTTTATTCAACGCAAAAACCGGATTTATATCATGTTCGGTAGAACAGTTATAAATAAACAACGAAGGAGTCAGTCCTCAGGAGTCAGAAGGGAAGAAAGAAGAAGAAAGAGAAAATTTTTTGGTAGCGTAAGCAGAACGGAGTTCTATCACGCTATTATCCGGACATGATATAAGTATCAAAAAAAATTTAAAGAAATTTTAAACTATTACTTTGACCGAACGTGTCAATCTAATTATGAGAACAAAGTTTGTGTACAGGGATAAAGTAATATCCCTCAAGTACAGAAAATCCTAAACAGAATAAGGAACAACAATGAAAACAACTGTAAATTGGTTAACAAAGTTATTCGTTAGCTCCGTTATCGCACTAGCATTAGTAATAACTTTAGGAGTTCAACAAGTTCAAGCCGCAGTTGCCCCATATTGCTGCACAGGTGAAGTAACAGATTTGCTACCTGGTGAAGTTTGCACCGTTGAATATACAGAAAAATATCCATTTCAGGTTGCTTTTTTAGCAAATGAGTCCAAGTACGAAGAAGCAGTCGTTGAAGTTTATTACAAACATAGTGCTCCAGAATCCGTGTCAATAGATCCAGGTTATGTAGAAGAAGTGTCATTACCTCAAGATGAGAAAGAGTTCTTTTTTCTAGCAGAAGGTGGACCTGTACGTTTTGACTGCTACAAGTAATAGTTAATGATTTCTACAAAACACAAGTAGAAAGAACTGAATAATAATTTGAATACTCAACAGCATCGTTAGTTATAAAGTTGCCACTCAAAAATACTCTGCGGGACTCTATCTATATAGGTCTTGTCAGAGTTTTTTTACGGAATGGGGTTTAATTCTGAATGAAGTGTGACATTAACAATATTTATTTTGCTGTCTTTATTAGCTAAATATTAAAAAAATTAAATCAATCTTAACCTATAACTTTGACGGAACGTGTCAATCTAATTATTAGAACAAAGTTCGTGTACAGGGACAAATTAATATCCCTCAAGTACAGAAAATTCTAAAAAGAACAAGGAATAACCATGAAAAGAACTGTAAGTTGGTTAACAAAATTATTCGTTAGCTCCGTTGTCGCACTAGCATTAGTAATAACTTTAGGAGTTCAACAAGCTCAAGCAGATAGTGACATCCCATATTGCTGCACAGGTGAAGTAACATCTTTGCAACCTGGTGAAGTTTGCACCGTTGAATATACAGAAAAATATCCATTCCAGCTTGCTTCTTTACGAAATGGGTTCAATGAATCAACAGTTGTTGTTTTTTCTGAAGAATTGGTCTCCGTTCCCATATACTTAGACCCATTAGAAGTAAAAAAAGTATCTTTACCCCGCGATCAGAAAGAGGATTTTGTTTTAAGAGATGGTGGACCTATAAGTTTTAAGTGCTACAAGTAATAATTAATGATTTCTGCTAATGTTTTGTAGAAAGAACAGAATCATAATAACTTGAATACTCAACGGCATCGTTAGTTATAAAGTTGCCATTCAAAAATACTCTGCTGGACTCTATTTAGCATAAGTCTTGTCAGAGTTTTTTTTAGGGAATGAGAGTTCATTAATTGATAATTGATCATGGATAATTGATCATGGATAATTGATAATTACCTCGGGTTTTAACCGTTACAGAATTGAATATAAGGAAATATTATTTCTTCTCTTGGTCGATTGGATATGGTTAAGAAACCTATCCATCCCACCCTTCGGGAAGCTCCACTTTTTCCTACGGAATGCTACGCAAATATGTCAGCGACAGCCGTTAACGTGCGTTGTGCGCCAGCAAAACGACAGCTTTTTTCTCCTTAAAAGGGTCGGCTTCAAGGCGCGAATTATTTAATTATTAATTATTAATTATTCGGTAAATTTTGCTTGAGAGGTTGGGTATTAGGAGAATACTTTTTTTTTCTGGAAAATAAAGTAATAAATTGCTTCCAACTTGATCAACCTGACTGCTTAGTATTTTGTCTCAATATCCCTTTCCTCTTCATCAAATCCAATTATTTTAAGGAAGAAGGAAGAGGGAAGACAGGAAGAAGGCTTAAAAGTTGGAAAAAACTTAAATTTCCTGTAGATATTAACGCTAACTTTATATGCTTAATTTGATTTTAACTGCATGGGGCGATCGCTCTCTTCTATTCCTACTCCATAAGCTGTGTAAGGTCTAACTTCAGGAGGTTGCATTCCCAAGACAATTGATTTTGCTGGAATTCCAGCAGCAACTAATTCTTCTGCTATTAAACAGTCAGTATTATTGGCTTTAATCCAAATTTTACCTGCGATAATATCAAGATGAATTATATAGTAATGAATCCGTTTTTCTTGAGACCAACCTAAAGAAATTAACATATATCTATCATTTTCTGAATCAAAAATTGTTTGATTTTCTATCCCACTTTCAGTAGTTGGTATTTCAGCATATTCTGTCAATATTTGTTTAATGATTTGACGATATTTTTCTATGGTATCCATCTGACAATATCCTCTGTTTGTGAATTCAAAATAATTAGTTTTAATCGGTGATTATCCAATAGTATTTGACCAAATTTTTCTCCTTCAAAAAGAACTGTAAAAGCAGTTAATGGAAGAGCAAGATATAACTATCTTTCTGGTTCGGTAATATCATGTTTTCATAAGCGCGTTGTAATAATATTTTGCTGGATTAAGTGAGAGCAAAACCTAACTTACAAAACTACGGTTTTCACCACAGACTGGGTTTAGATAAACCTCGCTATAATATTTAACTATGATTTATTATAGGAGAAAATCTTTAATGAGCGATACAAATAATAATTCTCAACTACAAGAAAAATTAGAGTTATTAAAGCAAGGAAATAGTAAGGATAAAAATTATAATGCTAGAAAAGCATTAGTTAGTGCTATTCCTGCAATAGGTTCACTTGCAGTAACTTTTTATGAGAATTATATTAAGGAACCTTCTAGTCAAAGATTGCATGATTTTTTAGAATAATTAGTACGAAGCTTATACACTTTGCAGGAAAAAATTGAAGCAGTAAGTTTTGATCATCCAACATTTCAGACAACTTTCTTGAAAGCTATCCGTATCGCTGAATGTGAGCATCAGCAAGAAAAATTAGAGGTGTTGAGAAATGCGGTTTTAAATTCGGCTATTCCTAACTCTCTTAAAGATGATATTCAAGCAATCTTTATTAAATGGATTGACGAATTTACTGTGTCTCATATTAGATTGCTCAGAATGCTGCATTATATAGATAATTATAATTACGAAGAATTTTTGGCTAACTTGCCAGATTTAGAGAAAAATCGCGATTTTTATAATCAAATATTAAAGCAATTAAATGATAAAGAATTGATTGAGTTGATAGAAGTACATAAAGCGTTTAAAGATGAAAAAAGTCCATGGATGGCTCAATTTGAGCCGCCAATATTACCAATACTAGAAATAGGTTCATCTCTAGCTGACCGAAGAAAAGAAATTGACTTAACAATTGTCAAGCATACCGAAGATATTGACTCAATTATATCAAATGTAAAATATAACTTTCAAAAAAGTAGAACAACAGATTTAGGAAAACAATTTATTCAGTTTATAGAAAATCCACTTGTTTAACAACAGAATGATAAATACCTCTGACTAGCAAAGAAATTTGCTTTCTTTATTCTCAAAATTAAAGGTTGGGCTAGCTAATAACTAAACCCAACCAAATATGTCTAATTTGACTTTAATTGAAGTAAGCGATCGCGTAATATTTCTGCCTGTTTTTCTGCCTCGGCTAAATTATTCTTTGTTTCCTCTACAAAGAGAGCATCAGCTTTCTTAACAAACTCTGGTTTACTCAACCTTTTAGAAGTAGATAATATCTCTTTTTCTAACTTTCCTAACTTCTTCTCCAACCGAGCAGATCAAGCTTCAATATCTACTACTCCTGATAGTCGTAAGTATGAAAACAATTTTAGAACTGTCAAACATACTAAAAATATTGACAAAATTATCTCAGATGTTAAATATAACTCCCAAAAAAGTAAAACAACAGATTTAGGAAAACAATTTATTCAGTTTATAGAAAATCCAATTGTTTAACAACAGAATGATAAATACCTCTGACTAGCAAAGAAATTTGCTTTCTTTATTCTCAAAATTAAAAGTTGGGCTAGCTCATAACTAAACCCAACCAAATCACCCTAATTTGACTTTAACTGAAGTAGGCGATCGCGTAATATTTCTGCCTGTTTTTCTGCCTCGGCTAAATTATTCTTAGTTTCCTCTACAAAGAGAGCATCAGCTTTCTTAACAAACTCTGGTTTACTCAATCTTTTAGAAGTAGATAATATCTCTTTTTCTAACTTTCCTAACTTCTTATCCAACCGAGCAGATAAAGCTTCAATATCTACTACTCCTGATAGTCGTAAGTATGAAAACAATTTTAGAACTGTCAAACATACTAAAAATATTGACAAAATTATCTCAGATGTTAAATATAACTCCCAAAAAAGTATCACAACAGATTTAGGAAAACAATTTATTGAGTTTATAGAAAATCCACTTGTTTAACAAAAGAATGATAAATACCTCTGACTAGCAAAGAAATTTGCATTCTTTATTTTCAAAATTAATGGTTGGGCTAGCTAATATAGCAATGAGCGCTGGTATATTTACAAATTGCAGGAGGGGCCAAATAGCTAAAAGTCTTATATGATAAGCAATTTATTCCCCCAGATGAGCTGTTGCCTGTTGCCTGTTGCCTGCGCACAGCGCTATAACTAAACCCAACCAAATATACCTAATTTGACTTTAACTGAAGTAAGCGATCGCGTAATATTTCTGCCTGTTTTTCTGCCTCGGCTAAATTATTCTTTGTTTCCTCTACAAAGAGAGCATCAGCTTTCTTAACAAACTCTGGTTTACTCAACCTTTTAGAAGTAGATAATATCTCTTTTTCTAACTTTCCTAA
>NZ_JAAHGH010000004.1:83274-190532 GCF_010672525.1 Okeania sp. SIO2B3
CCTGTTTTTCTGCCTCGGCTAAATTATTCTTTGTTTCCTCTACAAAGAGAGCATCAGCTTTCTTAACAAACTCTGGTTTACTCAACCTTTTAGAAGTAGATAATATCTCTTTTTCTAACTTTCCTAATTTCTTCTCCAACCGAGCAGATAAAGCTTCAATATCTACTACTCCAGATAATGGAATTAAAACTTGCACAGTACCAAACACACCAGCAATAGTTTGACCAACTTCCGCATCAACACTAGGAGTAATATTCAACTTTTCAACTTTAGCTAAATCCTGAATATAAACCTCACCTTTACTCAAAATTTCCCGTTCTTTTTCATTCTCACTCTGCAAAATTGCCGTAATTTTTACCTTTGGTTTAATATCAACCTCAGACCGTAAATTTCGGATAGTCCGAATTACCCCAATTAATAACTCAAACTCCGTTTCTAAATCCGAATTAATTAAAGATTTATCCAACTTCGGATAAGACTGCAAAGCCAAACAATCTTCCTCACCAACTTGATTCAAAGTATGCCAAATTTCCTCTGTAATATGAGGCATAAAAGGATGTAATAATCTTAAAATTCCATCCAAAACATAAGCCAATGTTTGTTGTGCCACTAACTTAGAAATCTCATCCTCACCTTGAAGGCGAGATTTAACTAATTCCAGATACCAATCACAAAAATCTCCCCAAATAAATTCATAAAGACCCTTCGCAGCTTCCCCCAAACCATAATTATCTAAATAATCACAAGTTTGCTGTACAACCTGATAGAAACGAGACAAAATCCAACGGTCAACTAACTCTAATTTCTCCTGCTCCGGATCCCCTAATTCTTGAGGAGATTTACCCTCTAATTTCATCATCACAAATCGAGCAGCATTCCAAATTTTATTAGTAAAATTTCGAGAAGCTTCTACCGATGCCGACTCATCAGTTTCCCGATTATAATCCATCCTCACATCTTGTCCTGCTCCAGCAGTTTCTCGCATCAAAGTATAACGTAAAGCATCAGTACCATACTTTTCAACTAACAATAAAGGGTCAATACCATTACCAGCAGATTTAGATTGTTTTTTCCCCTTTTCATCTAACATTAAACCATGAATATAAACCGTTTCAAACGGCATTTTGCCAGTAAAATGAGTTCCCATCATTGTCATTCTAGCTACCCAGAAAAAGATAATATCAAAACCAGTAGAAAGAGTGCTAGTAGGATAATATTTTGCTAAGTCGGGAGTGTTTTCAGGCCAACCCAATGTTGAAAACGGCCATAAACCAGATGAAAACCAAGTATCAAGCACATCTGGGTCTCGTTCAATTTTGACATCAGCACCAAATTTTGCCTTTGCTTGCTCCAACGCTTCCGTTTCCGAACGAGCAATAACAAAAGGAGTGTTATCGGCAATTTTTCCATTAGTTTCACTCACAGCGTACCAAGCTGGAATTTGATGACCCCACCAAAGTTGCCGAGAAATACACCAGTCCTTAATTTTCACCAACCAGTCGCGATAAACCTTCGTCCAACGTTCGGGAACAAATTTTGGTTGGTTATGTTTATCCAATAATTCCAGCGCTTTATCAGACAACGGTTTAATTTTGACAAACCACTGAGTTGAGAGCAAAGGTTCGACAGGTACTTTGCCGCGATCGCTATAGGGAACACTATGACTATACTCCTCTACCTTAACCAAAACACCCTCTGACTCTAACCGTTTCACAACATTTTTCCGTGCCTCAAAACGGTCTTGACCAACAAACGGTCCTGCATTTTCATTCAAACTACCATCCTTATTCATAATATTGATAAATGGCAAGTCGTGACGTTTACCCATTTCAAAATCATTAGGGTCGTGAGCAGGGGTAACTTTGACACAACCAGTACCAAATTCAGGGTCAACCAACTCATCCGCAATAATAGGTATTTCCCGTTCCATTATTGGTAGCGTCAGAGTTTTGCCAATGAGATTTTTGTAGCGGTCGTCATTGGGGTTAACTGCGACACCAGTATCTCCCAACATTGTTTCCGGACGAGTAGTAGCGACTTCCACATAACCACTGCCATCAGTAAGGGGGTAACGAAAATGCCAGAGGTTGCCATTAACTTCCTTATTTTCAACTTCCAAGTCAGAAATAGCAGACTGACTTGCCGGACACCAGTTGACTAGATAGTTACCGCGATAGATGAGACCCTCTTCGTAGAGACGCATAAACGCTTCGAGAACAGCTTTTGATAAGCCTTCATCTAGAGTAAAACGTTCGCGAGTCCAGTCTGTAGAAACTCCCAAGCGACGTAGTTGGTTAACGATAGTACCGCCAGACTCAGCTTTCCATTCCCAAGCGCGTTCCAGAAATTTTTCCCGCCCAATATCATAGCGAGTTTTGCCTTCCGTTTTTAGTTGGCGTTCCAGAATAGTTTGTACACCGATACTAGCGTGGTCAGTACCGGGAAGATAGAGAGCGTTGTCACCGCGCATCCGATGGTAACGAATGAGAGCGTCAATGAGAGAATTGTTGAAGGCATGGCCTGCGTGGAGACTGCCTGTAACGTTAGGTGGGGGGATGACGATGCAGTAGGGGTCTCCTGGATGGTTGGGGTCAGCTTTGAAAGTGTTGTTTTCCTCCCAATATTTCTGCCATTTCGCCTCAGTTGAGAATGCGTCGTATTTGCTTGGTAGTTCTGGTATGGTTTTGGTCATAGATAATATGAATTATTTGGACTGTTTAATATTGTGTCATATTATTAGGAAGGTGTGAGATATTTATTAGGTTAGGGTTTGAGTCCCCATCCACTTTTTCTTGCTTTCTTCCTTCTTCCTTCTTCCTTCTTCCTTCTTCAACCACTCAAAACCTCATCATAAATATCAGTCATTGTTAAAGTTAACCCCACCGACTTTAATTCTAAACAATCTTCTTTTCCTAAATTTTCCCTAGACCAATAACCAGTTCCTGACGGACGATAAACTTCTACTTTCATTTCTGTTTTATCAACCAATATATACTCTTGTAAACTTGCTAAAATTTGATAATTCAACCGTTTTTCTCATCTATCTAAATTTTGAGTAGAAAGAGAAAGTACCTCCACAATTAAACAAGGAAAACTCTTATAATATTTTTCTGTATCTTGTGGGTTGCAAGTTACCATGACATCCGGATAATAAAAAATATCCGAGCTATTTTCCGCAATGGCAATTTTAACTTTCATATCTGCAATAAAAGTTTTACATCCACTTCCGCGTAGATGAAAGCGTAAAAGACTAGCAATATTTAACGCAATGCGGTTATGTTCCTCACTGCCACCAGACATAGCGAATATTTGACCGCCGAGATATTCATGGCGAATGGGACTCATTTTTTCCCCTTCCAAATAATCTGTCGTTGAAATAAATGCAGTTACTAATTCCATGGTTATTAGTTCCTCAATATTATATGGATAATTATTGCTCTGCTGATTAAATCTAAAAGTCTTTACAGATAAAGGTAAGTGCCTTTTTAAGTATCAAAAAGTGCGAGGTTTTAGGTGGTAATGGTTCAAAAATTTAGGATTTTAGTCAAGAATTGAGCAGAAAAATTATTCTGACGATTTGAGGTTTAGGATTCGACATCGTAAATATCTTCTTCTGGTTCATTCCACTCTGAAAAACCTGTTTCTGCTAGTTGCATCATGGTGAGAGTTTCTAGTCTTTCCTCAAGGTATTCTATGAGGATTATTTGTTCCTGAATAGGTAATTGAAATATCAGAGCTTTTATTTCTTCTATAGTTTGGTTTGGAGTCATATTTAAGTGCAATTATTATTTTTAAATTCTTCAATAAGCTTATTTTGATTTTAACATATTATTAGCGGTCGCTCCCTAGAGCTAGACACTGATTATAGCACGGATATACAGATGATTTTGGGGGTCGGTTTTGCCCTTGCTTCTACATTTTTATTTATATATTTCCATAGGTTGATAGTCTCAATCAAATAAGACAACTTATTCAAGTATTGATGCTAATATAACATCTATTGTTGATAGAATAGTTGCAAAACCAAGAAATAAAACTGCTCTATTTAATATTTTAGTTTCAGCATCTCTGAAGCACGCCATTTCAGTTATCAGTTATCAGTTATCAGTACCTCTAATATCTGGAATTTTGAAGATATTTGTAGGAGAATATGCTCAAAATTGGCGGGATATTAAATTTTAGTTTGAGAGGATAAATAAAGTTAGCGATCGCTCTAATATTAAAACCTATCTTTTTGTTGATATTTAATTAGAAATTAATTGATGATTCCTGCAGCACAACAACTTCCCGACTTAACAGGAAAAACCACATCAGAAGCTCTCACTATTTTGTCAAATTATGGGTTTCAATTTCAAACACAAACTAGGGGAGGATATGAAACTTTTGCTCATGTAGATGGTAGTATAATTCACATTATGCCGAGTGGTGAAATAGTTCGCACAGTTCCGAAAATAAAAACTTCCCAAGGTAAACCTTATCGTCGTCGCTACGACCAAAATGGTAATCAAATTCAATTTATTCCTGGAGCAAATACACATAATACAGGAGAAATATTAATTCTATGACTACAACTATTATTCCTAATTTAACTACTTTTCTAGAAGACCTAAACAGTGCTGACTTAGTTGGTATTTCTATGATGCCCAAAAATATTGGATTACGTCTTAATTTTACCTACGGCCCGGAAGTAGGAGATGTAGCAATCGAACTATATCAAATTATCCATCTTGTTCTTTCTCAACCTCTTAATTCTGAGGAAGCAGATTACTGTTTTTGGGTGGGAGAAGTAAAACTTCAGCAGTTATCTAAAACAGTTCCCGAAGTCTTATCATCTTTATCTTATCCTTTCACTAATTCTCAAAATTTAACAACTCCATTAATCCAGTTTTATTTGGAAGGGGATATTTGTTTAGAAGCAATTTGTCAAAGTTATAAAATTTTTCAAGAATTTAGAGGAGAGTAATAATTAAATTGGTTAAATAGACTTATTTTAATTTTGACGTATGATTAGCGATCGCTCCTACATTTTCATATATGTCAAAAAGTTTTTCAACTTTTTAAATCTTCTGATTCCAAGAATATTTTAGAATAGTGATAGTTGTTGGTGTTCTTGATCTTTCCGTTTTCCCTTTTGTTTACTCGTACCATTTGGTATTTTTATATTGTTACCCGATCCTTTTTCTAGAAGTCCTGCGAAACAGAACCAAGAAATCATTCTAGTAAAATAATGATTGACCGTTCTATTATTTCTATTATTCACTGACAAATTGTATAGGTTTGCAATAATTTTGTGAAGTTTATATACCGTCATTATACTGCCTGGTTTATTGTTTTGATATATTTCTTTGATGACGATATGTTCATGGAGTATATTTGCTAAATAATTTGCTATTTCTGAATCTGAACTTGTTTTTCCTAATAAATCACTATTGATCTTTAATATTGGGCTTTTATATTCAACTAATCCCAATCTTTGTAAGTCATCTCTAATATTTTTTAAAGTACTTTGTTTTATTTGATTTTTTAAATTTAATATTTCTGTATATTTTATTCCTGTTGCACCTTTTGAGGCTATTAAATCAAAAATTTCTAGTGGTTTATCAATCATATTCTTAGGTCTATAATCAAAATCTAAATGTATTTCAGGTAACTTTCCTTCTGCAAGATATTCCCTAAATAAATCCCAGTAAATTGTGTAGTTCATACCAGAACTAATTATTAATCTATTTTCTTCTAAGTATTTAACAGTGTCGTAGCCAAATTTATCTACAAGCTCAGTTTTATCAATTATAGTATTTTCTGCTAAATATTTTAAGCATTTTTGCTGTTCTGG
The DNA here is from genome assembly GCF_010672525.1 of Okeania sp. SIO2B3. Classification (GTDB taxonomy): domain Bacteria; phylum Cyanobacteriota; class Cyanobacteriia; order Cyanobacteriales; family Microcoleaceae; genus Okeania. The sequence continues at coordinate 89,108 of NZ_JAAHGH010000004.1, forward strand.
AGCAGTACATTTATCTACATCTTGATCGAAAAGTTTTTTGATTCGTTTTTTGATATCAATTTGACTTGTCAAAGATGATTTAAGCTTAGGTTCTTTAGATATATGACTACAAGTCTTTTTTAGTAACCAAGGTAAATCGTGGCAATTCTCTATAAGCCATTTCTTCAGTGTGTCGCCTTTTAATTTATTGAACTGTTTGAGAAGTTCTTTTGATTCTTTCTGTCCGAATTTTTCTACTCCAAGATTGTATATTTTATCCTCTAAATTATGCCATAAGTGATAAGCTTGATGTCCATCTGGAATCATTATACCTGTTCTCCAGCAGAAGCCTAAAATAATATTTTCTTTCAGTTCATCAATTTCATAAGCTAATTTTTGAAATCGTTCATATACACAGAATAAAGATTCTTTTGTAAATAGTTGCTCAAATTGATCGAAGAAAATAATTATGACTCTATTCTCACTTTTCAGTAGCTCTATAATTTTCTTAAGAGAAGAATTATTAAATAAAGGTTGTTCTACACTTCCAAATTCTACTTGATGATCAGGTAAATTAATAAAACCATCTTCTATAGATTTCTGAATTGCTTTCTGAATAGCACTTAAAACAAAGAGAGGACCTTGTGCGGATCGAACATCAACTTGATATAAATAAAAATTATTATTATCTTGATTAAAACATTCTTTTTCTAAGCGCAGCATAAGAGAAGATTTTCCTAAACCTGAATTACCAGAAAAAGTAATAATTCTTGTTGATGTTTGAGAATATTTGACATTTTTTACAAATTCCCAAAATTGTTTTCTTAAGTTTTCACGCCCAACAAAATAATTTGGATTACATGGACGACTATAGTCATCAAAGCTGTCTGCCTTCCCCATTTGTGATACTACTTCTAAAGTAGATTTTACTGTAGAAGCAGTTGATTTATTTAATGATTCTTTCTGAATTGTATTACTATCAATTATTTGAATACCAGACCAAAGATCATGGTTTTTTAAGTCACTTTCTAGTCGTTCTATATTTTTGATTACTTCATCTTCTTTTGTTGGACAAATAATTGCACGAACTGGAGTTCCTTCTTTACCTATTTCTTCAACTACCCAAAAATTTTGTAAGGGAGTGACTAATAAGGTAGCTGTATTAACCTTGCCAATATTATATTTATTCCAATCAGGTAATTTGATGGATTTAATATCCATAAATACCTCAGCTAGTTTTTCTGGTCCCCAGAATTCTGCCCTAACTCCAGCATATTTTGGATCTTTATACTTCTCTTTTACTCGTTCTATGACACCTTTGGCATCTTGACCAAATTCAGAAGTACAGGCTAGAAATAGACGGTTACAATCTTCAATATCAGCTTTTCCCCATATCTTTTGTATAACTTCCGCACTAATAGTACCTTTTGCATAAAACTTACATTCAATAAATGCTTTCTCATTTGTCTCTATTTTTTTAGCTAAAACGTCTATTTCACTACCTGTAAAGCTTATGCGTTCACACACCTCCCATCTCTGCTGCCGAAACAAATTTGCTACCGTGTTTTCCCAAAAATCTCCCTTATTCTTTTTGCTCCAATCTTTAGGAACAATAACTTTAAATTTTGTTGTCACATCTCTGTCATTAACCATATTTCTGAAATTTATCAATTACTTTTTCAATATTTACTATTATAAAATAGATTTAGGTGGGCTTTTTCACCCACCCGAAAAACCTACTTCAACCCTTCAACTAACTGCTCCCTCGCACTTTCCAACGCTTCCTTCAACTTACTCGGATCACGACCCCCTGCTTGCGCCAAATTCGGACGACCGCCGCCGCCTCCTCCACACATTTTCGCTATCCCACCAATAAATTTCCCTGCTTGCAAACCTTTACTATTCACAGACTTACTAAAGGCAGCAACTAAACTAACTTTCTCCCCAGATGCAGCACCCAATACCACAGCACTCTCGCCCAACTTTTGTTGTAACCGTTCCGCAGCAGTTTTCAACGCCTCCGCATCAACTCCAGGCATTTCTGCTACTAATATCTGAAACTCACCCACAGTCTCAGCATCTCCTAACAACTGGTCAGACTTCGCCACAGCTAACTCACCTTTCAACGCTTCCAACTGTTTCTGCGACTCCTTCAACTCCTGCTGCAAATTACTCACCCGCTCCGATAATTCCTCTGGTTTTGCCTTAAAGCGATCGCTCAATTCTTTTACCACAATATCTCGGACATTCAAATAATCTAAAACTGCCAAACCTGCAACTGCTTCTATACGGCGCACCCCAGAAGAAATACCAGCTTCAGAAATAATTTTAAACACCCCAATTTCTGCCGTATTATTCACATGAGTTCCCCCACATAATTCCATCGACACTCCCGGATAGTCAACCACCCTTACCAGATCACCATATTTTTCACCAAACATAGCAACTGCTCCTTTTGCCTTTGCCTCATCCAATGGCATTTCCGCAACCGTCGCCGGATGTGCTTCAGCTATCCAACTATTTACCTGAGCTTCCACTTGCTCCACTTCCTCCGGTTTCAACCCCCGTGGGCAATTAAAATCAAATCGCAAACGGTCAAAAGATACCAAGGAACCTGCTTGAGAAATAGACTGGTCTACCAGAGACCGCAAAGCAGCTTGTAACAAATGTGTTGCGGTATGGTTTGCTTGCGCTCTGCGACGACAAGCAGCATCTATTTGAGCATTCACCGTTATTCCTAACTGTAACGTACCCCTTTCCACGCGACCGAAATGCACAAAAATATTATTCTGCTTCTGCACATCTTCTATCCGCACGACCACATTATCCCCACTCAGATAACCACGATCGCCTATTTGACCTCCAGACTCAGCATAAAAGGGTGTTTGGTCAAGCACCACTTGCACTTGAGTACCTGCTTCAGCAGACTCAACCTGTTCCCCTTCAGCTACTAACGCCATTACCTGCGCTGAGGAAGTCAAATCTGTGTATCCTAAAAATTCCGTTTTGTCAACATCTAATTTCACCCCACCTTCAGCAGTCAAGTCAATAGTTTCGTGGGCTGACTGAGAACGCTCTTGCGCCAGTTTCATTTCTTTCTCAAACCCATCAACATCAACAGTTAAACCATTCTCTTCAGCTATTTCCTGAGTCAACTCCAGTGGAAAACCATAAGTATCGTATAACTTGAAAGCATCTTCCCCAGAAATTTGTTTAGTTTTCTGAGTTTCCGGTTTTGCCATAATTTCCGCCAACAATTTTTCACCCCGCTCCAATGTTTCCAAGAAGCGAGACTCTTCCCGTTGCAACTCAGCTTTAATAGCACTTTCCCGCTCCCGCAAATTTGGGTAAACATCCTCAGAAAGAGCGATCGCTTTCTCAGCAACTTTGGATGTAAACTCCCCAAAAATGCCAATCAAACGTCCGTGACGCACAACTCGGCGAATTAACCGTCGTAAAATATAACCCCTGCCAACATTAGATGCGGTGACACCATCAGCAATTAAATGTGCTACTGCTCGCACATGGTCGCCAATTACTTTCAGGGAAATTTTGGTTTTGTCATCACTTTTTTTGTAGTCGATACCAGCAATATCCGCAGCAGTTTTAATGATCGGAAAAATTAGGTCAGTTTCATAATTATTAGGCACTTTTTGTAATATTTGCGCCATCCTTTCCAACCCCATCCCGGTGTCAATATTTCTGTTTTGCAGTGGCGTGAGATTTCCCTCTGCATCCCGGTTGTATTGCATAAACACCAGGTTATAAAATTCGATAAACCTGCTGTCGTCTTCCAGGTCAATGTTCTCATCCCCCAATTCTGGATGGAAGTCGTAATAAATTTCCGAACAGGGACCGCACGGGCCCGTCGGGCCCGATGCCCAAAAATTATCCTCCTCATCCATCCGTTGAATGCGGTGTGCAGGAATGCCAATTTTGTCGCGCCAAATAGCAAATGCTTCATCATCTTCTCGGAATACGCTCACAACCAAACGGTCTGGAGGCAAACCGAATATTTTTGTGGAAAGTTCCCAAGCAAAAGCGATCGCTTCTGGTTTGAAATAGTCGCCAAAACTGAAATTACCCAACATCTCAAAAAAAGTGTGATGTCTGGCAGTACGACCAACATTTTCAATATCGTTAGTGCGGATACATTTTTGGGAAGTAGTAGCACGGGGATATTTCCGGGGTTGTTGTCCGAGAAATATAGGTTTAAATGGTAACATTCCCGCAATAGTGAGTAAGACCGTGGGGTCTTCTGGAACTAAGGATGCACTGGGTAAAATAGTGTGTTCCCGTTGTGCGTAAAAGTCGAGAAATGTTTGTCGAATTTCGTTACCTGTGAGTTTTTTTGCAGACATAATTAATTATAATGTTCGGTTTTCTAGTTTTATTTTATAACAATGTGCGCTGGTATATTTACAAATTGTAGGAACTGTCCAATAGCTAAAAATCTTATATTATCAGCTTTTTATTCCCCCTGTTGCCTGTTGCCTGCGCGCAGTGCTATACAGTCTATTCAGGCAAAGTTTTACCTGCTGAAATTTTAGGCATTGCATATTTGTGGGATGAATAAGTGTAGGAAGTGTGGAAAGTGAAAGATTCATCCCTTGGTTCAGCAACGCCAATATCTTTATCTATTATACCAATTTGAAAAAAGAATGTTACGAATAAAATTAAGTGCAATAAAAAGATTTTGCAGGAAATGCCACTTTGAAAAAAAGAGAATTTACAAACTGAAAACTGGTATTAAATCTATTCATTATGGCTCCTGAATTCTGGATTATGTTTGCGGAGAATTCCGTAGGAAATTCTAAGAAATACCCTAGCTATTTGTAGCAAACATTTATCAAATTGGTATTAGACATCTCCAAAAATCAAAAATAAAATCAATTCTTATCCATCAATTATCAATTATTTCTTCCTGTTGCCTGTTGCCTGTTGCCTGTTGCCTCTTTTCTGGAAATGTCTATTACTTCAATGAGGTTTGAAAAGGCGATATAACTCTCTATTCTTCCTCTACTTCCTCCAAAACTACGTCCTCATAAAGCATCTCAATGGGAAAGCTAAAATCTACAGAAGTTAAAGTTACTTCGTCACCTTCTCCATAATTATAAAGTTCCCAAACACCATTTTCATTAGGCCGAAAACACTCCACTGTCATCTCTCGCGCATCAATTAAAACGTATTCTTTTAAAGTAGAAATATCGCGATAATTTTTAAATTTTTTGCCCCTGTTAAAAGCTTCAGTTCCTGGAGATAAAACCTCCACAACTAAGCAAGGATGATAAATAACTTTAGTGGCACGTCGGTCTCTTTGATCGCAAGTTACCATGACATCAGGATAATAAAAAGGTCCTTTTTCGGATACTCCCAGTTTGACATCTGCTATTGATACTTTACACCCTTTACCCCGCAGATGATTTTTTAAAGCCGCTGCCAAATTAAGACTAATGTCATTATGAGGAATAGTTCCCCCAGTCATGGCAAAGACTTGACCGTTCATATATTCATATTTAATCGGTTGTTTCTCCTCCCAGTCAAGGTATTCTTGGGGGGTCATTGGAACTGGTTTGGGAATTGCTACCATTGTTTTTCTCCTGGTAATTGAGGTTTCGATTTGATTTTAACATATTGGGGAACAGAGTTCTATTGATCTTGTTTCCTGGCAAGTAGATTAAGCGATCGCTATTTTTGCTAGTGGGGGCGATCGCTCCTATTGTAATTACTGATAGCAGCAAGTCACAAAATATAACGTTCTTAGTAACTAAGAAAAATTCTTATGGAACCCCTTGTCAGTTATCGGTTAATCTGGTATTGTCTTTGTTGATAAGTAACACTTATAATAGAAGTCCTAAATACAATTGGCCTTCTCAATGGGATTTGTAAATTTTGCAAGGATATTTGAGATTTAGTGTAAAAACAGAAGGCGCTTCCCCAGATTGTTACTTGATTTAACGCTTCCTATCAATTTTATGGGCTATTTACTATGAATTTTCGCAACTATTGTCAATTTAAAGGTAAAGCCAAGCATATTTCCGGTCTGGCTTTAACTTTGGTTTCACTCTTAATCGGTCACCAAGCTAAAGCTGCTAATTTGAGCTTTACAACGATCGCCAGTAATGCTCCAAACCATTTTGGTCAGGCGGAGTTTAGCAGTTTCGGCTTGGGACTCGGTACTTCCGGAGGCTTCTCAGGCTACAAACTTGCATACGAGGCAAATCAAAAAGGAATCTCCCTCAGCAATTCCGGACAGGTTGCATTTTTTGCAATACAGAATGGCAGGGAAGGTATTTTCACTGGAAAGACAGGCAGCACCTTTGATCGCAAAATCATTGCCCGCAACGATGGTATCTATAATAGTTTTGGTCAAGGAATCTCCATCAACAATAAACTGTCGGGCACAGACAAAGAAGATGTTGCTTTTTTCGCCACTCTCGATACTGGGGAAAGTGGCATCTACCTAGTCAAAAGGGGCGAAACCATCTTCATACCAATTACTAATACTGACGGCGATTTTAGTAGCTTCCTGCCTGGGCTTTCTCTCAACGACAACAACACTGTTGCTTTTCTTGCCAACCTAGATAGTGGGGGGCAAGAAATCTTCAAGAGTGACGGCGCTACGACTACCCAAATTACCCAGTGTACCACCATCAATCTCCTCGAATGCCCTCTAGGTAAATCGCCAGAGAACAGCCCATCCATTAATAATGACGGAACGGTTGCTTTTGCCAGCGAAAATGGAGTATTTGTTGGCGACGGCGGACCCAACTCAATTATTGTCTCTGATCCTGACAGCTTCTTGAATGATCACTATCGGGAGGCTAACATTAACAACTCTGGATGGGTATCTGCCTTTGCCCACAATGCCGGTCCTGGTCAAATTATCTTTAGCGCTGATGGAGAAGACGGTAGCATTATTGTTGGTAATCAGTTCGACACCCATAACAGTCCAGATACTTTTTGGCATCTGGGAACCAGTTCCATAAACAACGAAGGTCAGGTTGCCTTTATGGCTCAACAAGCAGGAGGGTATAAAGGAATTTTTACTGGAGGTGATGCGGTAGCAGATAAAGTTGTTGCAGTTGGCGATTACTTGCTGGATGGTACTGGCGAAAGAATCATTGATTCCAAGATTGCCGATCTCTCGTTTGATCGCCAGAGCATGAACGATAGCGGAGAGATTGCCTTCTGGGCTAAATTTGAGAATGGCATCCAAGGAATTTTTCGTTCCAATCCCCTTGGTGACTCCCAGTTCAATCCTTGGCTGCCAAACTGTGAGATCGACAACGGCTCAATTTTCAGTTTTTGCGATGTCAGTAGTCACCAATGGTACGACCCTCCCACTGCCTACGGTTTCCACTACGAGATGAACGGCGACTCTCTATTTACCTCAATCCTTGATTTACCTTCTACATTTGAGAATCCCTTTACCGTTATGGTCGAGGATATTGTTCTGGGTGAGTTTTCTAACGGCGACGAAATTGACTTTAGCCTCTATGCTGATATCTTAGGAGACTTACTCATTGATGGCGAGGGAGTGACACGGTTTACCGTTCGCACAGGTGATGCAATAGATCCAACCGACCCTATGGTTCTCCCGATTAAACTCGCTTTCAACACTGAAACAGCCGACTTTAGCCTCTATGCAGTGGAAGGCGATACAGAAACGGCCCCAGAACCAGGAATGGTGCTGGGTTTGCTATCCGTAAGCGCATTATTCGTAGGTTCCCGACTAAAGCGTAAATAATCCAATTGCTTTAGAGTATTATTAACAGGACTTACCCATGCTTCACCTTGAATGCGCAATATGTAGGGGCGAATGGCATTCGCCCTGACTGGATTTAGTATCCGTGCGTAAATCCTGATTAAGAAACTGGGTTTGTGGGAAACAGATTCAGTATAGCAAGACATCTAACACAAACCAGGTTTCTATCTTCAATCATTGTCAAATCTTTCTCAATTCTCTTCCCTATTAGATATCTCCAAAAATCAAAAATAAAATCAACAGGACTTACGCAGAGACTCTACATATAGAGAGGGCGAATGCCATTCGCCCCTACACATGGTTGTTTCAAAGTCATTTACGTAACTCCTGTAACTTTTAACTTTTAACTTTTGAGTTTTGACTTCCATACAGATGTCTGTACCAAACAAAATACAAACAGATAGAAAGTACAACCAGCAACAGGGATAGAATTAGGAAATTATCCCAACGTTTCATCATAAACATAATTCCCGTAAGACACAAAACTATTTGCCAGGGAATCGCGATCGCAGTTGCCAGCAAATCTCGCCTGTTCTCTAATGCGATATTGACCGTGAGATTGCGGGGAATATTAACAGCGATCGGCTTCCAGAAACCGAAGGGACGAGTAACAGTATAAAAATTCTCCAGAACTGACCGTTCCGTTGCCGGGGTTAACAGAGTGCCAGCGATACATCCTGCCAAAGAACAACTGCTAGGAATTAAAAATTGGATAAATTCAGCAAGTTGTAGATTCGGGAAAGAAGGTAAGACGATCGCCTTAGTAACAATTGCGGCCACCATACCAGCGGCGATACCCGTAGCGAACCCATAACCATTAAACCGCCACCAATACCATCTTAACAGCAGAGGAACCGCTAGACCAGTGCCCAATCCCAGGGTCAACCATCCCCAAATTTCATTGATATTGGAGATACTGAAGCTAAATAGCAATCCCACTATAACAATGATAACCGATGCCCAACGACTTTGAGCCACCAGTTTGCGGTTGTCAGCTTGCGGATTGAGATAAGCTTGATAAATATCCTTCACCCAGTAAGCAGCGCCACCATTAATTAAGGAGTCAAAAGTAGACATCCCAGCGGCGATAAAACAAGCTAATACCAATCCCTTAATTCCCACTGGTAGGTAAGTAGCGATAACTGTTGGCAAGACCAGTTCCGGGTCGGGAATTACTTGGTTAGTAATGCCGTAATTGATGCCCAGGATCGCAAAAGCGGTTACCAAAGGCCAGCGAAAGGAAAGCAAGAATATCCACCACAGGGACATTAACCCCACTTCCCGGTCGCTTTTGGCGGCAAAATAGCGCTGCATCATATAACCACCGATACCGCCAAATCCTTCCATCAATACTTTCAGCAGATAGAAACAAAGGATAGCGCCGAACAAGTTGAAACGACCATAGTCTCCGGGTAAGTCTACTTCCATGGAGGGAAATATACTACTCCACTCGCTAAAATTCCACTCGTGCAATTGCTCGGTTCCCGGAATGGAAATGGCAAATGTCTCCGGGAGAGGGGGAAGTTGCAGAGCGATCGCGCAGATATAGATGATAGCCACAAAAATCAAAACTCCCTGAAACAGGTCTGTTAACACCACCCCATAAAAACCGCTAAGGACAGTGTAGATCAATGCCAGGAAGATAATTAAAATCGAGGCTATGCGGGCATCAACAGTGATAAATTCTCCTAAGAATTTGCCCCCACCTATGGCAAAGTAACTAATTCTGCCAATGGTCAAGATAATAGCAGCAACAGCACTAACTATCCGGGCGATATTTCCTTCCCGTCCCACACCAAAACGCAAATGCATCCATTCCGCTAAAGTCATAACTTGGGCGCGGCGGTTCCACTTGCCCATGAAAATCATGAACATTGCTAGAATTAAGGCAATGCCACCCCGGAGTTCCAGAAAAAATCCCTTCGTTCCCAAGGCGTAGACTAAAGCCGTGATCAACATTGTCCCCGCAATGTCTGTATTGGAAGCCATCCCGGAAGCCCCCAATACCCACCAAGGCATATTCCGATCGCCCAGAAAGTAAGAGTCTATGCCAGCGGATGCTTTCCGCTGGAGAAATATGCCAAACAGGACGATCGCCAGCAGGTAGATGACGACAATAGTGTAATCAATTAAATGCATAAACTACTCAACTTTCCTCATCAGTACCATTGATTCTATTATATTTAGGACCTACACAGATACCCTATATATAGTGCTCAAAACTATTGTCCAATAGTTACTTTACCTTATAAATAGTGCCTTTTCGTAAGTCCTGATATTATGTCGGGTTGATTACTTATATAGCGCTGTGCGCAGGCAACAGCTCATCTGGGGGAATAAAAAAACCGATAATATCAGGCTTTTAACTATTGGACAATAGAAGTAGTAGACTGACACAGCTAAAACTGTGCACTCTTATTTTTGTTTCTAGGTGTCTTTATCTCCCCACTCTCCCCACTCTCCCCACACTTCCCACCCTCCTGCCATCTACAGGGGGAATAAAAAAACCGATAATATCAGGCTTTTAACTATTGGACAATAGAAGTAGGCAGCGCAACCCAACAAATGCAACAAAAGTTGAACAGATACAATAAGCTTTGAACAGATACAACAAGCGTTGTTGGGTTTCCGTTCACGTCAACCCAACCTACAAAGTGCCAATTCACGAAAACGTTCAACGCATACTTTGTTTTTTCTCAGCTTTTAAGTCACGACTGCCCACAGCAGCTAATTCTGCATCCATCAAAGTTTTTCCTGTTGCTGCTAGGTAAACATCATCCAAACTTGGTCGCGCTTGAGCAATACCAAAAATTGGTAAACCTGCTGACTGCAATGACTGTTGAATTTCAATCAAAGCATCACTTTGGGGCGTCACAACTAAGTTTAAAGAATTGCCCTGAGCAGCATTAACAATAACTTCTTGAACTATTGGCAGGTTTCCTAGTAATACTTTTGCTTTTTCCGCTTCTTCAGTAGAAGAAAATTCCCGAATACGGAGAGTGATACGATCGCCTCCCACCCGGTCTTTAAGTTCTGAAGGAGTACCCGTAGCAATAACCACACCTTGGTCAATAATAGCTACCCTATCTGCCAAAGCATCAACTTCTTCCAGATAGTGACTGGTAATCAAAACTGTTGTACCTGAGTCTCGCAACTGACGCAAAAAATCCCAAACTGCTACCCGACTATCAATATCTAAACCCACTGTGGGTTCATCCAGAACTAAAACATCTGGTTGATGCAATAAACCCGCTGCTAAATCTAGACGTTTGCGGATACCGCCTGAATAAGTGCCTGTTTTTTTGTCTGCCCAATCTTCTATTCCCAGAAGGGCGATCGCTCCTTCAATTCTTTCCCTTGCCAATTTGCCTGGAATATGATATATAGCTGCTTGCAGTTCCAGTAGTTCTCGGCCCGTTAGTACCTTGTCAAGGGCCACTTCCTGAGCAACATAGCCAAGGCGTTGTCTAGCTATTCTCGGTTGGTCAACGACTGAAATACCAGATACTTCTAAACGTCCAGCGTCTGGTGTAATTAGAGTACACAGAGCGCGTAGTGTGGTTGTTTTACCTGCACCATTAGGGCCAAGTAAACCAAATATTTCTCCAGATTCTATCTTAAAGGAAACATCCTTAACTGCTGTAACTGAACCATAACTTTTCTGAAGGTTTTCGATTAAAACTGCTGGTACCATGGTTATTAGTAAATATAAAGTTTTCTTTGATCATTGTAATTGTTTATTTTTTTCTTGGCAGTGGAAGGAAAGGACACGGACATATCAAAAGCTTAAAACTCAGACAACGCAAGATTGTCCTTCTCTCCTTCTTCCTTCAGCCATATTATGTTTGACCTGAGACATAGAAAAGCTTTTGTCACTGTTGCCTGTTGCCAGATGAGCTGTTGCCTATTTCCCAGTTCCCAGTTCCCTGCGATAAAATTGATGGTAGCTTCTCATAAATGGTAAATAGTTATGACCAAAAAATAAGGTCTCAAGCCTGCCCTTTCAAGGGGATGAAAAAGCAGTCTCGTGGATATGGCGAGGAAACCTGCGCCATATCCACGAGACCAAGAGAAAATAAAGTTCAATATTTCAAGCCTCTGACTTTCCTACGGAATGCTGCACAAACAGGCAGAGAGAGGTACTGATAACTGATAACTGATAACTGATAACTGATAACTGAAATGACCGTAGATGTTAAAGCCTTTTTTCAGGCAACAAACCCTGGTATTCCTCTGTTTATAGATAATGTAGAAATTGACAAGAAATACTACATTGACTTCTCGACCGTGCGTGGAGGAAAAGTTATTAAAAAATTAAAAAATACTATTACTCTCTGGTCTTCAGACCGACCTACTTGCCAACTATTCACCGGACATATTGGTTGTGGTAAGTCTACAGAATTATGGCGACTCAAGCAACAGTTAGAAACAGAAGGTTTTCACGTTGTCTATTTTGAGTCTGACAAAAATTTAGAAATGGGAGATATAGATGTAGGCGATATTTTTCTAACTATTGCACAACAGGTCAGCAGAAGTTTGGAGAAGTTGGAAAAACTTAACTTGGAGGAACCAAAAGGGTTAAAAGGTCTACTTCAGGGAGCCGCAAAATTATTGCAGACAGAAATTGAACTCTCTGCAGAAGCGAATATTCCTGGTGTGGGTAAAGTGGCGGCTAGTAGTGAGGGTTCGTTTTCAGCAGAAGTTGGTTTGCCTGGAGTTGGTCAAGTCAAAGCTGACGAAAAAGGATTAGAATTTGTCGCTTTAGGAATTGCTAAAATTACTGCCCAGGCAAAAGCTAGTCCCGAACTTCGTACTAAACTCAGAGAATATCTCGGACCCCGCACTAGCGGAATTATTGAAACTATAAACAAAGAATTGCTCGAACCCGCTAACGAAAAGCTGAAACAGTATGGCAAAAACGGATTGGTTGTTATAGTTGACAACCTGGAAAAAGTTGATAGTTCACCTAAACCTTGGGGGCGACCTCAACCAGAATATCTATTTGTTGACCGGGGTGAACAACTGATGAGTCTTAATTGTCATCTGATTTATACTCTTCCTATCGCACTGAGGTTTTCCAATGACTACGATACATTAACTCAAAGATTTAAGAAAGACCCCCAAGTATTGCCAATGGTGGCGACACAGTTGCGCGATGGTAGTGAATGTGCTGAAGGAATGAAGTTAATGCGACAGTTAGTGTTGGCGAGGGCGTTTCCAGAATTAGACTCACAGCAACGCTTGGAAAAAGTTACTGAAATTTTTGATAGTCAGGAAACTTTAGATGACTTATGTCGTTTCAGTGGTGGTCATGTGAGGAATGTATTGCGAATAGTTAATGAGGCTATTATGGAAGAAGGGGATCTTCCCATCTCCCGCGCTAGTGTTGCCAATGTAATTAAAACTTATCGCAATCAGCGACTTTTAGCTGTAGATGACCATGAGTGGGAATTATTGCGCCGAGTTGCTCAGACAAAAAAAGTAACGGGAGATGACGCATACCAAACTTTAATCCGGAGTATGTTTGTTTATGAGTATCAAGATGAACTTGGCCCTTGGTTTGATATTAATCCTCTCTTGAAAGATGCCCCGGAGTTAAAGATATAATTAGGCTCTTCAACAATTAATAATTAATAATTAATAATTAATTATTAATTATTGCCTCTCCTTGAAAAAAAGAGGATTAACGCAAAAGGGACAATTTTTTCTTTTTTCTCCTTTAAAGGAGAGGTTTTAAACCTTAATTATTCGGTAGTAGGGCTTGAGCAAGAAGATTGAATATTTGATGGTAAGAAGCAAAACTACAAACAAAAATATGTCTACACACTTGGAAATTAACAATCAAAAATTATTGCAGAAATTAATCCGAGGCATGAAAATGTCTCAAGAACAATTTCGGCTGTTTTTGGCACAGTGCAATAATCTGAGCCAGCGCGATCGCCTAATTCCACAACTCCGGGAATCTTTTTCTGGAGACTTGGCAGAATTGCAGTTGGATGAGTCTGTCGATGAACTTTATGCAACTATTAGAAAACGATTAAGAGACCAACAACCAGATGCTCTGATGATTTGGGGTTTGGAGTTTGTCAGAGATATTGATAAATTGCTGGTCGCAATGAGTTTAGTTCGCGAGGAGTTTAGAAAAAATTGCCCTTTTCCCATAGTTTTATGGGTTGATGCAGAAATTTATCGTAAATTTATTCGGTTAATTCCTGATTTTGAAAGTTGGGCAAGTCTGACCGTTTTTGAAACTGCCACTCAAGAATTAATTGATTTTATTCAGCAGACCAGTGAGAGTATTTATCAGAAAGTTTTAGAAAGTGGGGCAGGAATATTTTTAGATGATACTGCCCTTGGTTTGGGAGAGTTTGCTTATCAAGAGTTGGTGGGTGCAAGGCAAGAATTGTTAAACCGAGAAGTTACCTTAGAGCTTGAATTAGAAGCAAATTTGGAATTTGTTTTAGGCAGGGCAACCGATAATTCTACCGAAACAGCACTAGAGCATTATCAACATAGTCTCGAACTTTGGCAACAAATTAACAACTCCGTACGAGTAGCTCACACTTATTATTATCTGGGGTTATGGTGGCGTAGTTATGCAGTTAGGCATCGGGTTGAGAAAAATATGGCTTGTGAGAAAGCTTGTTCATATTTTCAGCGGTCAGTAAAAACTTTTGAAGCAGTTAACCGCCCAGACTTAGCTGCTAAGTTTATCAATGCTTGGGGAGAAGTTTTGCAGACTTTAGGGCGTTGGGATGAGTTAGAAACTGTTGCCAACAGAGCAATAGAATTACATCAAACCTATTCCCAGGCATTTTGTGAAGCTCGTGCTTATGCTTTTCTAGCAGAATTTGAACTGGCAAAAAATAATTATAGACAAGCAAAAAAACTTGCTCAAAATGCCATAGAAATTTTTAACAAAACTCTAGATGTTGTATCTCCTCCTAGCTCAGAAAAAGACAAAATAAATTTAGATTTGGAGCGCTATTCTCATCTAGGAAAATATTTATTTGCTCTAGCAAAATCCGAAAAATATTTAGGTAAATTTGAAGAATCAATAGCCAATTTTGAGCAAGCAAAAAAAACAACTAAACCTGAATACAGAACTGAATTTTATATTTGTCTTCTCACAGAATCACGAAAAATATATTACCAACAAAAGGCATATTTAGCAGCTTTTAAATTGAAGCAAGAACGACAAAAAATAGAACAACAATTTGGATTTGTAGCATTTGTCGGTGCAAATCGTTTGGGATATAGAAAACCAAATACCAACCCGGCTTTACCTCAAGTTAATCGACGAAAAGTAACTCAAGAAATATCTGCATCTGGACGCCAATTAAATGTAGAAGAATTGCTAGAAAGAATTAGTCGCCCTGACTATAAACTGATAGTGATTCATGGACAATCAGGAGTTGGTAAAAGTTCGATTTTACAGGCTGGATTAATACCTGCTTTAAACAAAAAATCAATTGATACCCATCATGTAGTAGTGGTTTTGCAGCAAGTTTATATTCATTGGATTTCAGAATTGGGAGAAAGTTTAGCTAAAAAACTCAAAACAATTCCCCAATTAGCAGTTAATTCACAGATGCTTAATTCGACTGAGGCAATTTTTTCTCAGTTACGAAATAATGCTGAATTAAATCTACTTACAGTTATTATTTTCGATCAATTTGAGGAATTTTTCTTTGTTAATTCAGAGCCAGGGCAGAAAAGAGAGTTTGCTCAGTTTCTGGAAGAATGTTTGGAAATTCCTTTTGTGAAAATTGTTTTATCCCTGCGTTCAGATTATATTCATTATTTATTAGAATTTAATGAGTTAGCTAATTTAGAAACAATCAACAATGATATTTTAAGTAAAAATATTCTTTATGAATTGAGAAACTTTTCCCAGAATAAGGCAAAATCAGTTATTAAAGAATTAACCGAAAACTCTCAATTTAAAATCGATTCAAAATTGACAGAAAAATTGGTAGAAGACTTAGCCCAGGAGACAAAAGATATTCGTCCGATTGAGTTACAAATTGTGGGGGCACAACTACAGACAGAGAATATTACCACTGTGGAAAAATATCAAGAATTAGGAGATTACCCCAAAGCAGAATTAGTAAACCGATATTTAGCATCAGTAGTGAAAGACTGTGGTGAAGAAAATGAAAAATTAGCTTGGTTGGTGTTGATGTTGTTAACGGATGAAAATAATACTCGCCCTCTGAAAACTCAGGCTGAATTGGCGAAAGAAAGAAAGTTGAATGTGGATAATTTGGAATTAGTATTAGATATTTTTGTTAAGTCTGGTTTAGTATTTTTGTTGCCAGAAAAACCTGCAAAACGTTATCAGTTAGTGCATGATTATTTAGTTGCATTTATTAGGCAAAGGAAAGAAGATGAGTTGTTTCAAGAATTAAAGCAGGAACGTAAACAAAGAAAACTAAGTGAAGCCAGATTGAATGTAGTTTTAAAGCAGCAGCTACGACAGTCACGCATTGCAATAACTGTCTTGACAATGCTGTCAGCTTTTGTAGTAGTGTTGTGGCTAAATTCAGAATCCCAAAAAAGACGAGCTGAACTTGCAAAAGTTCAAGTATTAAATTCCAATTTTCAACTTCAGTTATCTTTAAATCATCAACTTGATGCTTTAGTTGCTATTACTCAAGCTGGCAAAAGAATAAAGCATACTTCATCACCACCTAAGCTTAAAAATCAGATTAAAAAAAATCTTCAGCAAGCAGTTCGTGATGTTGAAGAATATAATCGTTTAGAATATGATTATCCACTCTGGAGTGTAAGTTACAGTCCTGATGGTCAAAAGTTTGCCTCAGCAGGTCAAGATAATAATGCGATCTTATGGCAGTCTGATGGCAAATTTGAAAAAGTTTTAAAAGGACATACAGATAATATTTGGAGCGTTAACTTTAGTCCTGATGGTAAAATTATAGCCTCTGTAGGTAAAGACAGAACCATCATACTTTGGAGTCAAGATGGTACTTTTATCCGCCAATTAAAAGGACATAGAGAATCAGTTACAGATGTTAGTTTTAGTCCCGATAGTCAGATTATTGCTTCAAGTAGTTTAGATGACACTATTAAACTCTGGAACCAAAATGGTGAATTACTTCAAACACTAAAAGAACACAAAGATGATGTTTTGACTGTCAATTTTAGCCCAGATGGTAAAACCCTAGCTTCAGCAGGTGCAGATAACAAGATTAGGTTATGGGATCGTAATGGTAAATTACTTAAAGTATTAGAAGGGCACCAAGACTGGGTTTGGAGTATTACTTTCAGTCGAGATAGCCAGATGCTTGCTTCAGGAAGTTTCGATAAGACGATTAAATTATGGGATCGTAATGGTACACTACTGAGAACCCTCGAAGGTCATACTAATCGAGTTTTAAGTGTAGATTTTAGCTTTGATGATCGAACTCTTGCTTCTGCAAGTTTAGACAAAACTATTCGGCTATGGCATCGTGATGGTACACTACTCAGAACTCTGAAAGGCCATACTGATGGGGTCAGAGATATTAGTTTTAGCCCAGATAACCAAACTATTGTGTCGGCAGGTTTAGACACCACTATTCGACTATGGAAATATGAAAACCCTCTACTCAAAACTATTGGGAGAGAAAACAAAGATATAGGACATCGAAAACAAGTAACAACTGCTATTTTTGACCCAACAGGTCAGATTATAGCTTCTGCTAGTTACGATGGAACAGTAAAGTTATGGAGTACAGATGGTTCTTTGTTACAAACTTTCTCTGGAGATCAGAAAACAGTTAATGAGATTAGTTTCAGTCCAGATGGTCAAACTATTGCTTCCGCTAGTGATGATGGAACAGTAAAGTTATGGAGTAAAGATGGTTCTTTATTAGAAACTTTCTCTGACCATGAAAAAAAGGTTAATGGAATTAGTTTCAGTCCAGATGGTAAGACTATTGCTTCTGCTAGCGAAGACAAAACAATCCAGCTTTGGAACATCCATGAAGGCTTAATCTCTGAATTAAAAGGACATCAAAGAGCTGTTAATGACGTTATTTTTAGTCCTGACGGTAAAACTTTAATCTCTGCTAGTGAAGATGGAGTAATTAAAATTTGGAAGTTGAATGGTCAATTGTTAAAGACAATACCAGCACATTTAGGAAATATTACCAGTCTTAGTTTCAGTCCCAATGCACCAATTTTTGCATCAGCAAGTGATGATAATACTATAAAGATATGGAGTAAAGACGGGACTCCAATTAGAACCCTCAAAGGACATAATTCTAGAGTATGGAGTGTAGATTTTAGCCCAGATGGTAAAATCCTTGCTTCTGCAAGTGCTGATAGAACAATTAAAATCTGGAGTTTAGATGGAACTGAATTACAAAGTATCCAGGATAATGGCTTTCTCTACTGGGGAAATGTATCTTTTTCTCCAAATGATCAGATGATAGCTTCGGCTAGTAAAAATACTATCAAACTGTGGAAACTTAATCGAGAAAACTTAGAAAAACTAGCACACACCATGAGTAAGCTTGATGCTCTTTTAGTCACCAGTTGCAGTTGGTTAAATGACTATCTTGGCTCTTTAGAAACTAACAATACTGAGGCAACTACTCTTGAGAAAACTCATCAATTATGTGATTAAAAATCAATCAAGTTGGGGTACATCTATTATTCTATATAATCTATAGGACAACAGTCGCATCCATATTCTGAATAATCTGTCGGACAACAGCCACACAACAATGGGCATCCTTCATATCCTTCTCCATATGACTCGGCATTGGCGCTATAATTACCGAATAATTAATAATTAATAATTAATAATTAAATAATTCGCGCCTTGAAGCCTCCCCTTTTCAGGGGAAAAAAAGCGGTCGTTTCGGCTGTCGCCGACATGAAAAGCGTAGCTTCCCGAAGGGTGGGATGGCGAGGTTTCCTCGCCATATCCAATCGACCAAGAAAAGAAAATATTCCTTATATTCAATTCCGTAGCGGTTAAAACCCGAGGTAATTATCAATTATCAATTAATGAACTAAGCTACCAATTAAGAATATTTAAAATGTAAAAGAGATTACTAATTTTTTCATATCTACCCCTATTCTGAATCTGCAGGACAACAGCCACACCCAGGAGCGCAGTCGCCTGTAGGATCTTCTTTAGCATGAGCACTGCCATGACCTAAGCTAACAATTAATGTTAATATCACAAAAGAGATGACTAACTTTTTCATATCTACTCCTTTCTTGAGCTTTATTATTAATTTTAACTGATCTTAAGTAAAGGTGTAAATTAGGATCAAAAAATATAGGAATGTTCCATTGAACACCCCTACACTACGAATGATATCAAATCCGGTTAATTGCACATAGTACAATCGGGAAGTACTTCTGTAGCTAGTAAGTAAAAATGCCCAGAAAGCTGCTTGTTTACTCTCATCTAAGTCTTGAGGAGCTAGAAATGGGATTATAATCAAGCCACTTCAGCGATCGCCGGCTTCACTAGACTTCGGTATTATGAATATTCCCGCTAACTAACTGACACATCTAAAATGGTGCGTTACAACGGATTGTTAAATGCCTTTCATAGTCTAAATTTTAGCCATCTAGGTGGTACATTGTAATAGTCGTGCATTGTCATTATGTTTGTTATGAGGCATGGCAGTGGGAGCATCTTGCTCCCGTGCCTGATATTTCTTTTTCCTATATACCATTACTATATAGAACTACAACTATTTGTAACATTCTTTTTTTTATTGGTACGATCAGAAAAGCGCCGATCGTAAAACTTGTTATGATAAAAATTACCAAACACATATCAAAAAATATTAAACAAAAATGGCAGCAAACTAAACCCAAGTACAAATTTATTCTGAGCTTTGTACTATTGTGCTTGAGTATCAGAGCGCTCCCTCTGTTTGCCCCCATTCGTCCTCAAGACATAACTCAAAACCAACAAACCCTAGAATTTATCGACCGCAATGGTTTGCCACTCGGAACCATCCTCACCCGCGACCAAGAAAATACAGTAGTCGTCCCCCTAGAACAAATTTCACCTCTATTTATCAACGCCATAATTGCTGCGGAAGACAAAAGATATTATCAACACGGCGCTCTAGATATCAAAGCAATAGGGCGATCGCTCCTTGAAGCTATCCAAGCAAAACAAATAGTTAGTGGAGCTTCCACTATCACCATGCAACTTGCCCGAATGTTGGAGTCCACACCACGCACCTTCGGCAATAAAATTCGGGAAATTTGGCTATCTTGGCGCATCACAGCAGGTATGAACAAAAATCAAATCCTGCAAGCATATATCAACCGTTTACCCATGGGAGGAAACATCTATGGCGTAGAAGCAGCATCCCGCGCTTATTTTGGCATCTCAGCTACGGACCTCAACCTTGCCCAAGCTACTATTCTCGCTGCCTTACCAAATGACCCCACTGACCTCAACCCTTATTATAATTGGAGTCTCCTCAAACAACGCCAAATTTACATTCTGAAGCGCATGGTTGAAGACAATTATATTACCAGTGCTGAAGCTGAAAAAGTGCTTGCGGAAAAAATAACTCTACAACCAAAAAATCAAGGTATTATTGCTGCGCCACATTTTCTATTTTGGTTATCTCAAAATCAATCTACTGTCATAAATCAAAACTTATCTACAACAACAACTCCTACAGTTATTCGTACTACTATTGACCGACCTTTACAACAATTTGTTACTACCCAAGTTCAACAAGTAATTCAAAATCTTACTCCTTATAATGTGCATCATGCTGCTGCTATTGTAATTAATAATCAGACTGGAGAAGTATTAGCTTATGTCGGTTCTCCAGATTATTTTAATACGCAAAAAATGGGTAGTAATGATGGAGTACAAGCACTACGTCAACCAGGTTCAACTTTAAAGCCTTTTTTATATCAATTAGCATTAGAAAATCAAGTAATTAATCCCAATACTATTTTGCCAGACGTACCGACATATTATGCAATTCCTGGAGCCAAACTTTATAGCCCTACTAACTATAATCAAGATAGATTTTTAGGACCTGTTATTGTTAGGGTTGCTTTAGCAAATTCTCTGAATATTCCGGCAGTAAGAGTATTAGAAAAAGTGGGAGTAGAGCAATTTTTAAACCGTCTACATCAATTAGGTTTTACACATTTACAAGCCTCACCAGAACATTATGGTTTAGGTTTAAGTTTAGGAAGTGGAGAAGTCAGTTTATGGGAGTTGGCAAAAGCTTATTTAATTATGGCAAGACAAGGAGAAATTATTCCTGTTGTTACAAGGGAAAGGTGGGAGGCAGAAGACAGAAGGCAGAAAGAATCCCCCCTACCCCCCTTTGAAAGGGGGGAAAGGCAGAATTATTTGGAAAAAATAACTTTTTTTCAAGATAGAATGAGAGAAGATTATTTACAGACAAAAAACAAAAATCTACCTCCACTACCTAAAGCAAAATCTGAATGGATGTTAATTGCAAATATGTTAAGCGATACTCATGCAAGAGCAGCAGAATTTGGAGTTAATTCAGCTTTAAATTTGCCATTTCCAGCAGCAGTAAAAACTGGTACTTCCTCAGATTTTCGTGATACTTGGGCAGTAGGTTTTACTAATGATTATACAGTGGCGGTTTGGGTGGGTAATTTTAGTGGAGAATCTATGGTGCAAATATCAGGAGTAATGGGTGCTGCACCTTTATGGAATAGGATTATGCTACATTTGCACGAAAAGAAGGAACCGACAGCTTTTACACCACCAAAAAATATGGTTCAACGCCCAGTTTGTACAATTTCTGGGTTGCGCCCGAAATCGGATTGTCCGTCGGTAATAACGGAGTATTTTTATCCAGAAAAGTTGGGAGAATATGAGCATTTATCTGCTCTTTATTCGGTGGGAAATTTGCCTGATGAGTATAATGAGTGGTTGGCAAAACAGAGTAAATCTAGTTTGGTTTCTGGTGAGTTAAAAATTTTGTTTCCTCAAGAAGATGATTATTTTTTAATTGATGATGTTGTAGGAGAGAAAAAATTAGAATTTAAGTTGGCAAATTCACGGGAAAATTCTGTGGAATGGTGGTTGAATGGAGAGAAATTAGCTGTTAATTCTGATAATTCTTTATTTTGGAAATTATCTCCCGGTAAATGGACTTTAGAAGTACGTTCAGCAGATATTATAGACCGAGTGAATTTTGAAGTTAAATTGCCGAATAAGTCTCCTTATCATGGGTTTTCTATTCGTGTGAGGAGTCAGGAGTCAACCCACCCCTAACCCCTCCCAGGAGGGGCAGGGCTGTTTCATTCTCAATAGACACGGGGACACGGAGAAACGGAGACACGGGGATGAAGGCTTTTAAGCGGCGTTGAAACAGATATTCTCTTAGAGCTTAAAGACGTTTATTGGCGCTCAAAATAGACAAATTTTGGCAAATTTCACTGTTCCACTATCCCTTAATCTCCCATTCTCCCGCTCATCTTTAATCTACAAGACTTTGAAACAGCCGTGCTCCCAGGAGGGGAAGTCAGGAGTCAGGAGGAAAAAAGTAAGGAAGAGGAAGGTTCATTAATTAATAATTGATAATGGATAATTGATAATTACTGAAGGTTAAAACCGTTACGAAATTGAATATAAGGAAATATTATTTTTTATCTTGGTCGATTGGATATGACTCCGATACTTCGCTATCTATTGACCAAAAAATAGGGTCTCAAGCCTCCCCTTGGCTGCGCCGCGAGCTACCGCTCTACAAGGGGATGAAAAAAAATCAAGTTCAATATTTCAAGCCTCTGACTTTCCTGCGGAATGCTGCGCAAACAGGCAGAGGTGCTGATAACTGATAACTGATAACTGATAACTGAAATGACCGCTTTTTTTTTCCTTAAAAGGGGAGGCTTTAAACCAGAATTATTTAATTATTAATTATTCGGTAAATATCTACAGGTAATTGAAGTTTTTTCAATGTTATAGCGGTTTTCACAAAAGTAGATTACAAAGCTTATGCCTTCTGCCTTTAAGCCAAAATCTCTGTATTATATGTTAATGAAAACTGCTATAAAAGCCTTCTTCCTTCTTTCTTCTTCCTTCTTCCTTCTGCTATGTAACATCAACAATTATCAGAAAAAATCACCATAAACTTAACTGAGTAGGCGACTGATTAAGTAAATTCCAAGGCAAGTATGGAATAGGAATTTTTGCTGTTTCTAATAACTGTTGAAAATGACGTGCTGTACTAGGCGATCGCTCTTCTTCAGGGCAATGAATAAAAAAGTAAATTGTGATATCTTGGCGTAACCATTGCTCAATTTGAGTTACCCACTCTGTGAAAAAATTTTGATTTACTGACAACTGAGGATGAGAAATAAATCTCACAATGGTAAATGGTGCAGTCACCGTCAACTGTAAAGGTAAATTGGGTTTACGGTTTTGAGACCGCAACTGGGGGTTATCTTTACCAGTGTAGACAGGACGCGAGTCTAGCAAAACTTTCCCCACACCCAGTTGTTTGAGAAGAGTATTTAACTTTTGAGCTTGAGAGTCTTCAAACCAGTCAGGATGGCGAACTTCCAAAGCTAAAGACATCCGGTCTCGTGGCCAAGCTTGCAAAAATTCTACGAGGTCATCAAATGAAGAGGGGCTGTAACTCGGCGGCAACTGAGCAAAAAATACACCCAGGCGATCGCTCAAAGGTTGCATCTGTTTGAGGAAGTCTAGAGCATCTGGGATAAAAGGTTTTAATAATCCATTATGAGTTATATTGCGCGGTAGTTTTAGGCAAAATTGAAATCCAGGAGGCGTTTGTATGGCCCATTTCGTCACAGTCTCTGGTTTAGGAGTAGCATAAAATGTAGTGTTACCTTCAACGGTAGTGAAACGGCGACTGTAGAGAGAGAGAAACTTAGAAGGAGGACTTTTGGCAGGATACAACTCTCCCACCCAAGGTTTAAATGCCCAAACGGCGCACCCAAGAAAAAATTTTTTTTGAGTCATTGAAGAAGGTGGTAGGTTTTAAGTTTTAGGTTAATTACTAATTAAATCAAATTGTAGTGGAGGTTGAGAAATCATTGTTACTGAGGCAAATTTGTGATAAGTGATAAGAGTATTAAAATTTTAAGTATAGCTTCAAATATCTGTCCACAGCGCAATTCAAAACATCAGTTTAAGTGATTTAGATCACATTTATCTTTGAACTTGCCATATATTAGTGGATGGTGTATGATTTTAAAAAGATGATAATGGCGGCATGGCCAAGCGGTAAGGCAAGGGTCTGCAAAATCCTCATCCCCCAGTTCGAATCTGGGTGCCGCCTTTTAACTCCCCCGGCGGGAAGTCCCGCGCTCTCCCGTTTTGCTGGCGCATAACTTCGTTAACGGCTGTCGCCGACATGTTTGCGGAGCATTCCGTCAGGAAAAGGCGGAGCAAGTGCGGCAGCTATTAGGGGAGCGGAGGGATGGGAAAGCCAGGCGTTGTATTTGTTGTTCCTCAGCGAATTTTTTCTTTATTCTCTTTATAGAATACATATTATAGTTATTTTACTATAGTTATTGACAATTGCAAATATAGTCACTATAATTGTTACCAACACAGGGGGAGGACATCACCTCTGTTAAAACAGCGGCTAGGGTTTCTCTGGCTGAAGAATTCCGCTTTGTCGCGCTTGCGCAACGTCGGGAGTATGTCAATATACTTCATGCTTCTCCTAACGGAGACCTTGGGTGAAGAGATACCCATATATTCTGACTCTCTTGCTGGAAGATTTATCCCCGTCAAAATTTGAAACTCACACAGTCGTACATGGTGTGAAGCAATAATTGAAAATACTTCCATACACTCCATCCCTCCATCTATATTTTATTTTAAATAGAACCCAAATAGGTTTGATCTCTCAACCATCGCGATCGCTCCATTCTCTGCACCAATTGAAATACATTTGTCTTACATTGTATTATTGCGATCTACGCATTAGTAGAGAAGAAATATGTTAACTATGAGGTTTATAGAACTCATTTGGAATATTTCGCGTCAAAATTTGAAACTCACACAGTCGTACATGGTATAAAGCAATAATTGAAAATACTTCCATACACCCCATCCTCCTATTCTCCCTCTATTTTTAAATAGAACCCATAAAGGTTTGATCTCTCAACCATCGCGATCGCTCCATTCTCTCCACCAATTGAAATACATTTGTCTTACATTGTATTATTGCGACATACGCATTAGTAGAGAAGGAATATGTTAACTATGAGGTTTATAGAACTCATTTGGAATATTTCGCGTCAAAATTTGAAACTCACACAGTCGTACATGGTATAAAGCAATAATTGAAAATACTTCCATACACCCCATGCTCCTATTCTCCCTCTATTTTTAAATAGAACCCATAAAGGTTTGATCTCTCAACCATCGCGATCGCTCCATTCTCTCCACCAATTGAAATACATTTGTCTTACATTGTATTATTGCGGTCTACGCATTAGTAGAGAAGAAATATGTTAACTATGAGGTTTATAGAACTCATTTGGAATATTTCGCGTCAAAATTTGAAACTCACACAGTCGTACATGGTATAAAGCAATAATTGAAAATACTNCACAGCAATTGGCACAATAATGAGTTCTTTCTGGTAATTTTTTGGGGACCCCCTCACCACAATTTGAACAATTTTGGCTCTGTTTTTGAGGATTCACAACTATAGTCTTCACCTCCAGCATTTGCCTCCTGGGTCGGAGCTACGCTAACAGCTTTGACAATTAAAATAGTTAGAAATTGTCCCCATCCAGTTGATTGCCCAAGTTTTAGGCTTGATTTTTGCTAGAATAACAGAAATTTTTAAATAATGGTGAAAAACTCCAGAGTAGTATTGTAAATCAATTAGACATCGAATCCAATTGATTTACCGAATAATTAATAATTAATAATTAATAATTAAATAATTCGCGCTTTGAAGCCTCCCCTTTTAAGGGGAAAAAGCGGTCGAGGGATGGCGAGGTCTCCTCGCCATATCCATGAGACCAAGAGAAAAGAAAATATTCCTGATATTCAATTCCGTAGCGGTTAAAACCCGAGGTAATTATCAATTATCCATTATCCATTATCAATTAATGAACACCGATTCATCTCACGCCAATTTTTCAAATATGGCGTGGGGCTTCTCGGCGATGTAGCTAAAATTGGAATTCTTGCTGAAAATTATTGCGAGTAATGGGCTGAGATACTTCTAAACCTTCACCCCCAAGCATTTTTAGAGGTTTACCACCGACAAAAATCCAGACTTTTACATCTGGTTCTAAACTAGAGGCAGTATAGATAACTTGTCCTAAGCGACTCATCATCGAAGCACTACCACCTCCAGAAGTAAATTCTTCAGATAAGTCTATGTAGACCCCATTATTTTCAACAGTAAGTGCTTGAACTTTTGTGCCTGTGGGAATAGCACTAAGGACATCGGTATTTGCAGGACCTACGAGCAAATGGTCGAAAGCAGCTTTTAAGATAGCTTCTGGTTCGTCTGCTGTTTCTAATTTTACCGTAGAAGAAACTAAATCAATTTCTCCAGTAGTGTCTTTAACCCAATAAAGTTGTACAGTTTTTTCTGTAACTGCTTTGGGTTGAGGTACATATAAAGGAACAGAGTCTGGAGATTCAACTTTAGTAGGAGGTGGGGGGGGTAATGTCCCATCAGGCGACTCTGAAGTTGAGGGAGTTGTAAAAGTCTGAGAATTATCAGAAGTTTTCGTGGTGGTTGATTGTAAATTTGTCCATAAGGCGATGCCACCACCTACCGCCACTGCCAATGCACAAACACTGGCCACGATACCGAGAGATAAATTATTAGTTTGATTTTGATCTTTCATGGTAAGAACTTTCCTTGAGAGTTAGGCATAATGGCGGTGAGGAGCTAAGGCTAAGTTTTTCTGAGGTTATATTTAATAATTCTATTGTATTGCAGAAAACAGGGAAGAGTGGAAAAACATTTTCCCTAATTAGGGTTTGCGTATGGAAAGTCTTTTTGCTCTTTGTAGGAGACAGGAGACAACCCACCCCTCGCCCCTCCCCCTCCCAGGAGGGGAGAAATGGGAATGAGCCAAGAGGTAGGAGCTAAGTTTTGTCTCTCAATTTTTTTGCCATAATCATCCTAAGATACTAGCTTTTTGAGTTTTTTCTACCGAAAATAGGGGCACTTTTTTCAACTCTCAAACGCTAAAACCTTTATATGTCAATACTTTTAGAATTAATCAGCAAGCCCTAATTAGCTTCATCATCAGCATAAGTCCTCACTATCCCGTTCTTTGCTAGGGTTTGCGCTCAAAAGTCTTTTGTTAAGGGTAGGAGTCAGTCCTCAGCAGGGACGGAGAATTATAGGGGAGGTAGGAGGAAGAATTTTCATTAATTGATAATGGATAATTGATAATTGATAATTACCTCGGGTTTTAACCGCTACGGAATTGAATATCAGGAGATATTATTTCTTCTCTTGGTCTCATGGATATGGCGCAGGTTTCGGAGCCATCCCACCCTTCGGGAAGCTACGAAGATAGAACTCCGTTCCGCTGACGCGACACGCGACAGCGTTGCGTTACGCCAGTTTTGCGAAGCAAAAGCAAACGACCGCTTTTTTCCCCTTAAAAGGGGAGGCTTCAAGGCGCGAATTATTTAATTATTAATTATTAATTATTAATAATTCGGTAAGAGTGATTTTGTGCTTAAAATACTGATTTTTTAATCTTTTTGGGCTAAAAAGCTGGCACTTTTTAAAGGCCTAAAAATGCACTTGCTTTTATCTGTCAATGCTTTGAGAGTTAATCAGTAAACCTTATATAGCAGAAGAAAGAAAGAAGAAAGAAGGAAGAAGGAAGAAGGAAAAATATTGCTTTGTCTGAGTTTTAAGCTTTTGATCTGTCTACCCCCTTCCCTTCAACTGCTATATGTATAAATCAGCAGTTATAGCAAAGAATGGGTTGGTTAGGACTTATGAGGATAATAAATCTTAGACAGGGAAATATTTTTCCCACTGTTGCCTATTGCCTGTTGCCTGTTGCCTGCTATAGTTATTGAAATTAGTATTTCTGCTTCTCACTTCAAGTCTTTTAACCTACATTCGGATTTAAATAAAAATAATTAATATAGAGTACTGCCATTATCAATCCAGTAAGTAACAGTATCACTAAAAGGCAGATAAATTAAAAATATCCAGAGTACTTTTCGGGAATACTTATAAGCAAATCCTAGACAGGAAAAAATAGCTGCACTGAAAAATCCTACCTAAAAACTATTACTGAAATTTATGATTAAAAAAACAGCAATAGTTAACAATATAAAAATTAAATTTTCACTAGAATTTGAGACCTTGAAGGAATCATTTTAATGCTTTCTCAATCAAATCTTTAATAGTAGATAAAACCTCCACCACAGGTATTTCCTGAGATTGATGATTAGCTCTTTCCACAAATTCAACTTTGCCTGACTTGAGCGATCGCCCGGTAACTATTCGATAGGGAATTCCAATTAAATCTGCATCTTTGAATTTAACACCCGCTCGTTCATCTCGGTCATCCAAAATAGTCTCTATTCCAGCTTCATTTAATTCTTGATAGAGATTTTCTGCTACTTCCATTTGTTGAGCATCCTTAATATTAGGAATACAAATAACCACATGATAAGGAGCGATCGCCACAGGCCAAATAATCCCATCTTTGTCATAAGACTGTTCCACCGCTGACTGAGCCAAACGGGACACACCCACACCATAACATCCCATCACCAAAGGCATTTCCTCACCCTGTTCATTTGTAAAAGTTGCCCCCATAGCTTCAGAATATTTCGTCCCTAACTGAAATATATGACCTACCTCAATACCTCTAGCAGTTTCTAGAGTTTGATTCGGGTCATGGATAGAGCGATCGCCTTTTTGAGCCTTTCGTACATCTACGACCAACTTTGGCAATTGAAATTCCTGGCCCCAATTTGTACCCACGACATGATAACCAGATTCATTACTACCTGTTGCGAAATTTGTCAAGTTTACAGCGGTCTGGTCTACCATTCGTAAGAACTTAGAACTTACCTCTTTACTAAAAGTAATATAGTCATCAGATAAATCTGGAGCAATATAACCCAAAGGTAAAGACTTAGCTGCCCATTTCTTTTGATCCTCCACATCTGGCACAGTCAAAGCCAAAACAGTATTTGCTTCATAATTTCCAGCCAACTTAGTCAACTCATTCGACAACTTCACATCATTAACATCTTGGTCTCCCCGAATATTCACCAAAACCAAAACAGTCATTCCATTGTCATAAACTGCCTGATATAAAACATTTTTCACAATATTAGTAGGAGAACATTTCAGAAACTTACACAGCTTTTCAATAGTCTCCGTGTCAGGAGTTTCCAATTTTTCATAACTCTCAAAAGGTGAAGCTTCCCCATCAGGTGGCATAGAAATAGCCTTTTCCACATTTGCTGCATATTTGCCATCTTCGGTATAGAGAATTTCATCCTCACCAGCATCAGCCAAAACCATAAATTCTTGAGACCCAGACCCACCAATAGCTCCAGAGTCAGCATCGACGGCGCGAAATTCTAATCCACTGCGACGTAACATATTTCGATAAGCCTTATCCATATCCTGATAAGTCTTTTTGAGACTTTCCTGGTCAGCATGGAAAGAATACCCATCCTTCATAATAAATTCCCGGCCTCGCATTAACCCAAATCTGGGGCGAATTTCATCCCGGAATTTGGTTTGTAGTTGATAGAGATGTAGAGGTAATTGGCGATAGGAGCGAATCATATCTTTAGCAATAGTAGTTATTACCTCCTCGTGGGTTGGGCCTAATCCTAATTCCCGATTTTGACGGTCAATTAGAGAAAACATAATACCCTCAGCCTGAGTATAAGTATCCCAACGGCCAGACTCTCGCCACAGGTCGGCGGGTTGAAGTTGAGGGAGGAGACATTCTTGAGCACCAGTAGCATCCATTTCTTCACGGACTATTTTGGAGACTTTATTGAGCACCCGCAACATTAGAGGAAGATATGCGTAGAGACCACTGCCAATGCGACGAATATATCCAGCACGGATGAGGAGTTTGTGGCTAGGAATTTCTGCTTCTGCGGGGTTGTCTCGAAGAGTAACTAATAACATTTGAGATAGTCGCATGGTTGCTCCTTAGTAAAAATAATGATTATTTCAGATTAGTGTAGGATATCTGGTACTGCTTCACATTCAAAAATGAGGACGTTCCAGATTTTCAACTTATAGCAGAAAGAAGAAGGAAAAATTTTGCGTTGTCTGAGTTTTAATATTTTGATATGTCCGCGCCCATTCCTTCGACTGCTATAACAGTCTGCTCCGGAGTCATATTAGGTCAAAACGCTATATGTTTGTATAAAAACTATAGTGCTACGCTAAATATAGTATTTACCATGAAAAAATCTCTAATTTCTGTTGAATATCCACAAAGGAAAGTAGGAAAAAAGAAGTTTCTGCTCCTGACTACTTTTAGTCATAAGTTATTGAGATACCAAAAGTAAGTGATATATATACTACTCATAAATATTTTCCGTTCCCTATTTCCTGTTATCTCTTGCAGCTCATATGAGGTCAAAACGCTATATGTTTGTAGAAAAAACTATAGTGCCACGCTAAATATAGAGTTTTCCCTGAAAAAATCTCTAATTTCTGTTGAGTAATAAAATTCAGATATTTAATGGAGACCACAAGCAGCTGATATGAGGTCAAAACGCTATATGTCTGTAGAAAAAACTATAGTGCCACGCTAAATATAGTGTTTTCCCTGAAAAAATCTCTAATTTCTTCTAATTTCTGTTGAATATCCACAAAGGAAAGTAGGAAAAAGGAAGTTTCTGTTCCTGACTACTTTTAGTCATAAGTTATTGAGATACCGACAGTAGGTAATATAGCGGTTTTCACTAAAGGTAGACTACAAAACTTATGCCCTCAGCATAGCTGTCTTCTGCTTTTATAGTCATTCCAGTTAAGATTGAGACAAAGGTTTCTTGCCTTGAAAGAGTTTCAGCTAAAAAAGTGTTCCAGTCTTATTCAGAATGACTATAAGCCAAAATCTCTGTACTCTATGAAACATGAAAACTGCTATACATATAACTCAGAAATATTTTCCGTTTCCTATTTCCTATTCTCTCTTAAGCAAAGTTTTGCTACCATTTCAGCCCGCGACGAAACTTCCAGTTTGCGAAACATCCGCTTCAAAGCTTGTTTTACTGAATTTTCTGTAATCCACAGAGTTGCTCCAATCTTTGCATTAGTAAATCCCCTGGCGACCAATTCTGCAATTTGTGCTTCCCGTGGAGTGATGTTGGAACAATTCATCCGAAACACAAAAGGTTTCGAGCGCAACACCGCTAGTTTTGTAGAAAGATGGAGACAAAGCGCATTTAGATCTGCCAGATTATCTGCATTAAAAGCCTGGTCATAACGATAACGCGTAAAGGCAATGCCACCCACAAGTTGACCATCACTCACAATTGGACCGAGCATAACGTGTCCATGATCTTTACGAGGACAAATTCTCTGCCAAACTCCAGGAGGTAACATTACTTCGTCATGGACAGCAGCATGGCGTTGAACCACATAGCGCAAAACAGGATTATGGTCTAGCGACAAAGCTCGTTTAATCATTGCTGGGGTATGTTCATCAATTACAGGAAGCTGGTCTAAAAAAGTTAGTCCCCAGCGTTTGGCAGCAAAATAATTGCCTATTTTGGCCACTATTGGTTGCCTTAGCTCTTGTTCATCCTCCGCTTGAGCGATCGCTTGGAATAAAGCTGACAAAGAAATTTCCATAAGGACTTATGCAAAGACACTATACATATAGTTAACAAAAACTATAACGTTTTAGATATGTAGTGTTGAGAAATAATTTGCCTAATGTCTAAGTCCTGTTTTACAATTCTCTCCTTGACTTTTTTCTATTGTCACTAAGGCAAAGTGTACCCGATCGAGGTCTATACGCACATAAGAGGTAAATTTTAATCTGGATTCAGGATTTTTGATAGGAGAAACCAATGACTAATTATGCTTATCCTGAAGTTCTAATTGATACACAATGGCTGGCCGAGCATCTCGATGATTCTAAAGTCCGTATAGTGGAGGTTGAGACAAGTCCACAACCAGACAAGAATACTCATTCTCATATTCCAGGTGCAGTTTTATGGAGTATTACTGACCTATTACTACCGAGTCTCCAGATAAATTTTGAGGTAAATGCCATCGAGAAGCTACTTTCACAATCTGGCATTACCAATGAGACAACTGTTGTTCCCTATGGCAGTGACCCTGGAATAGGAGGTTTTATCTTCTGGCTATTAAAATTATTTGGACATCAAGATATACGAGTTTTGAACGGCGGACATCAAAAGTGGATGTCAGAAGGTCGTCCAGTAACAGCAGAATTATCTAACTTCGCTCCGACTGAGTACAGGGCAAAACCAATCGATCAAAATCTACGAGTATTACATGGGGAGGTTCAGTTATCAATTGCTCGTCCCGACACAGTCATACTAGATGTTCGTACCATTCAAGAGTACCAAGGCGAACACTTTTTAATGAAGCCACCAGAAGTTTCGGAGCGTGCAGGACATATTCCCAGCTCTATTCATATTGAACATATACTCACAGTCAATGAAGATGGAACTTTTAAATCATTTGATGAGTTACAGATGCTCTACAGTAGTCATGGCATTATCTCAGATCGGGAAGTGTTTCCCTACTGTGCAGTTGGTGGGCGATCGGGGTACATCTGGTTTGTTTTGAAATATTTACTCGGTTATCCCAAAGTTCGGAACTATGATGGTTCGTGGAATGAGTGGAGTCGCTTGCCTAATGTGCCGATTGAAAAATAGACTAAGAGGCAGAATATAAAATATTGATTATTGATATTCCATAGTTTCTACTGGTTTGTGCTACACAGATAGCAAATATATAGACTCATGCTTCAGCAATGAAATGCTATAGTTTCTCTGGATAATATGACATTCAGCAGGGAAGATATGGAAAAGTCAGCAGTTAAGCCACAATTTCCACTTGTAACAGTTGGTGCTTTAGTTCAGGGGTCTTCTGGTCGGATATTAATTGTTGAGACTACGAAATGGAAGGGTACATGGGGAGTACCTGGTGGAAAGGTTGAGTGGGGAGAGTCTTTAGAGGTTGCTGTGGCGAGGGAATTTATGGAAGAAGTGGGTTTGAAATTAACTGATATCCGCTTTGCAATGTTGCATGAGGCAATACTCGACCCACAATTTTATAAGGAAGCACATTTTGTTATGGTTAATTATTGGGCAGTTTCAGATTCTGAAGATGTTGTGCCTAATGAAGAAATTGTCCGGTGGGAGTGGGTTACTCCTGAAGTTGCTTTTGATTATCCTTTGAATAGCTATACTCGGATACTTATTGAAAAATTTAGGTGTTATACCATGTCAGGTTGAATACTTAGGGTTTGCGTATGGAAAGTATGAGTGGTAGGGGTAGGAGACAGGAGACAGGAGACAACCCACCCCTAACCCCTCCGGTGGAGGGGAGGGGAAGACAGGAGAAATGGAAATTATAGAGGAGGTAGTCGTAAAAATTGTAAGAGTGATTTCTCTGCCATAATCATCCCAAAATACTAGCATGCATGAGCTTTTTAGACCGAAAACAGGCGCACTTTTTTAGACCAAAAAAGGCAGCAAACCAATATCTGTCAGTGCTTTGATATTTAATCAGCAAGCCCTACTTATAACCCACATTCGGAACTTCAAAATGTAGCATAAAAAATCAGTCTTCAGGAGGACCGAGTCAGGAGTCAGGAGAAAAAAAATAGTGGTTAATTAGGAGTAAATAATTAAGTATTTATACTTAATATTTTCCTGATAATTTGACTTTGAGAAAGGTCAATCAATAACTATCCGATTTTTACACTACTTTTAATGTTACAAGTTGACGTGCGGAATGTGAGTGGTAAAGCAACAAGTCTAATGATGTCAGCTATCATCGCCTCAACTCCAATTAAAAGAAAGCGGTGGAGGGATGGCGAGGTCTCGGAGCCATATCCATGAGACCAAGAGAGAGGATATATTTCGGTTTCTTTCCTACTGACAGTTTTTTCCACTCCAGGTCTCCCCATCCCCCACATTCCCCTCCTGGGAGTCCCCATCTCCCCATCTCCCTCTACCATTACGGCTACACCACTACCGTCAATGGGATAATATTACCTTTGACCTCTAACTTCATAATTTTGAAATCTCAACTCTGAAATATCCTCAGATAAAGATTTCCAGAAAGGATTATTTTTTCCTAAACGGGTTGTATTCGTCGCATCATGGATACTTCCCCTAAGATTCTGATAATATTTATCGTCCATAAAATTAATATTTAAACTAGCATCAGCTACTAACCTGCGGAATTTTTCCTGAGTATAATCTCTACCATTAATCAATGCTCCTACAGGATTTGAAACCAACAATTCTCCATTAACTACCACCGAATTTACCATATTCGGCCACCAAGAATAACCGCTATATCCAAACATAGCAGGTACTTGAATAATCTGATCATCACTTAAGTTAAACTCCCGCTTCAACTTTTCAATTAATGGGTCTAATTTTTCCCGCTGTAAATAGAGATTATGCTGAATTAACTTCTGATTTTTTAGCGCTGCTCTTACTGTTGTTTGAGTGCTTAAACCACGATTTATTGCCGCTTGTCCATATCCTTGTTGACTCAATTCTTGTAATAGTTTTACCCCTGCTTCTGGACTAACAATTAACATTAAAGGTTTGCCAAATTTACTAGGAATAAAAGTAATAATTTCATCTACATGACGAATCATTAACCAAGAAGTATCAATATCTACTGGCGGACCTTGAATTTTTTGTGCTTTAATAAAATCAACAATTTCTGGATTCATTCCTACTTCACCTGCCTTACCATAATAAATTCTTCCCAACTCGTATCCTGGTAGAGGCGGTGTAACTTCTAAATTTCCATAAGCATCTGCCCATCTATTTAAAGGATCGAGTTGTCTGGGTTTACCTACTTCAAACCAGCCAAAATCTTCTTTGAGCAGACTTCTAGCATATTGGTCATTTTCCCCAGGACGGTTAGCTTTGAGTACCACATTCATATTATGGGTTTTGCCTTGAGAGGGAAATTGCACATAACCTATTTCTTTAGTATCTTGCATCCAGGTGGTACCACCAGAATTAATTTGAGCTTTAGCGCCTGTTTTTTCAACTATCTGTTTGATTTTGGCGACAAATTCTTGATTACCAAAACCACGTTCGCTGACATGAAGCTCTTTGACTGGAGCAGTATTGGGAGACATTAACCAAGGAACTACACCTATTTGAATACTATCAGAAGCAATTTTTCTGCCATTTTTTTCAGCGATCGCTGTTAATTTAACGACTCCTTTCCAGTTGCGATCGGCAAACTGTTTAGCTTCTACCCCTAATACTACTTTCTCTCTAGATATTAATGCTTCATTACCAGAAATATCTACTGGTTGCCATCCGTATTCTGTTTTTTGGAATACATTAATATAGTCACTAGCATCTGTGTCGGTTGCAATATAGATTTGAGCATCTTGATAATTTTCTGCTACTTGAATATTCACCAACGCCAAGTCTGCTTCATCACTTTCCCCATTAACTTCTCGATCGCGCCAGTCTGGTCTTCGATCGCCATTATCATCATCGCTATTAAACAACATCAATGCACCTTCTGATAAAGACCATTTTTCTCTACTCGATATGTCAGCTTTATCTAGTTCTCCATCTCTGTTGGTATCGCCATACATGGTGAAACCGGGAGATAAACTATATGCAATGGGTGAATAATTGGTTGTATTATTGTTTGTGTCGTCTTCTGTATTTTCTACCCATCTTCTTGCTGCTATTACTTTTTCATAGGAGGCAACTGCTAGATAACCTTGATATTCGATCATTTTTTCGATCGCTTTATCTGTAATTAAAGAATTTTGGGGAATTTCGCGCAGGTTAGAAATTGCCTCTAACCAAAGATTTTCTGCTTCTTGCCAGGTTTGGTAATTTGCCTGAGTTATTTTTCCTTTTTCTACTGCCTTCTTTGCTTTGGCGATCGCTTGCTTCCAGCTTTGGAGCGCTTTTTCTTCTCTAATAATATTAGCTTCTACATTACGGAAGTTTTTCAGGGTTTTTTCATACTGTTGTAGGTAAAATTGGTATTGCCAGGGTTCTTCTACTTCTTGGAGACTTGGCCTTTGAGAGACTTTATTCAGTTCAGTTTTGATTTCGTCTCTAAGCTGGTAAAGTTCTGATAGTGAATTTACTTTTTTTGTAGTTTTTAAGCTGTTGTTTACTGACTTGATCGTTTCTAATGGTGAAACTGCTGAATTTGTTTGTTCTGGAAGTAAAGGTTGTGCCACTGCTTGAGGAACAGGCACCCAAATAATTGCTACTAATGCTCCAATGGTATTAACTAGAGCTATTTTGACATATCTAATCCAACACATAGTATACATCCTCATATATACTAATGGATTTTACCGGATTCTTGGCAACTCAGAGGGCTAATTTCCAATCTTCTCAATATTGACTCTACAGGAGTTACGCTAAACTCAATTAATACCAAATTCATTTCTAAGTTGCATAGAATAATATTGCGATCGGGGTTGACTTTAGATCGAGATAGGCAAATTAATGAATTTCTTCAAGAAAGAAGGACTGAAGTTGGAAAAAGGAAAAAATAATTCTGTGTCGCCTCACATAAAGTTTGTATAAAACCTTAATTTATCAAAATAATTGGGTCGCGCCACCCCGCCTTTTCAGGCGAAATATTTTTGGAGGGGGGATCAAATACCCGTTACAAAAATTATTTTTGACTTCTGACTTTTGACTTCTGACTTCTGACTTCGTTAAATTTCCGGTTGAGAGATTGTAATTCGTAAGGTATTACAGAATTTTGAAAAAATCTCTCTGTTAGTTCAGTTTTTTATACCTAAATTATAATTTTTCAACCGGAAATTACTTTAAGGTTCTCTAACCCATTCCTGATTTGGTTTTGCCAAATTAGATGTTTCCACATTATTAGCACTGGAACTATTACTAGGTAACTCTAAGCAGTAACCAGCACCGTATACTGTTTTAATATACCGAGGATGGCGAGGATCTGGTTCCATCTTTGTTCTTAGATGTCTAATATGGACTCGGATAGTCTCAATATCATCATCTGGATCGTAACCCCAGACCTCCTTGAGAATTTCACTCGGAGATACTGTCTGGCCATGTCGTTGCAGTAAACAATGGAGTAACTCAAATTCTAAATGAGTTAGTTTGACTGTCTGCTCAAACCAAATAGCCTCAAACCTTTCAGGAACAAGAGTCAGAGGACCATAATTCAGAATTTCGCTATGTTTAGCTGCTTGTGGAATTCGATCTGTGCGTCGCAGTAGGGCACGCACTCGTGCCAGCATTTCTTCTACTTCAAAGGGTTTTGTGAGATAATCATCTGCTCCTGCATTAAAGCCTTCTACTTTGTTTTGGGTTTGATTTAAAGCAGTTAACATCAGTACTGGAATATCGGCTGTCCGTTCATCACGACGCAGACGTTGACAAACTGTAAACCCATCTACCTTTGGTAGCATTAAATCTAATACTATCAGGTCTGGTAGTAGTTGCAGGGCTAGAGCTTGCCCTTTTATGCCATCTTCTGCTTGGCTAACTTCATAGCCAGCCATTTCTAGGTTGACAGCAACGAGTTCTGCGATCGCAGGATCGTCGTCAATGACGAGTATTCTGGGCATCATTTGCTACACTTACCTATAATTTTTTTTATTGTAATGTTTAATTAAGATTTTTAAGTTTGTTCTAACATTTTTTCATTCAATGTTATAATCCTTTTTCAGTACATAGCTGATCTTTATTTTATTGTTCTACTTCTCTTTAACATGATTTTATCTTTTTGTCAAGCAACACTATTATAGATTATAGAGAAGAATATCTAAGTGGTACTTTAACTAGCTGTCAGCTATCAGCTTGAATTGAAATCCCTGGTTTATAGGCACAAGATAATTTATAAAGAGGATTTCAACCCCCTATAAAATAAATTGTATTTCTATGTTGTTTCAATATAAATCTAAGTTGAAGGAAAGGTGTTTGACAGTTCAAAAGTTTCAAACTCAGACAACGTAAGATTTTTCCTTTTTCCTTCTTCCTTCTTCCTTCTTCCTTCTTCCTTCTGCGATAAAACTTTGTACTTAAAATCTAGAAATTATAGGTAAAAATTGTGCTTGTTCTTTAAAATATTTCCATGCAATTGATTCGGGATCTTTTTGGCTACTCCATTCTCCAAAATCAGGTTTTGATTTCCGTTTACTGATAGTACTAGCATGAACATTGAGCCTAATTGCTAATTCTTTTTGGGTAAGAGGAGAAGCTATTTCAGTAGCAGATTGAAGTTGGGAATTTTCTGGCAGTTGAGTCTCATAATTTGAAACTTTCGAGATTAATTGATTATTGTTTTCTAAAGTTTTATCTGTTGTTTTTCCAACTATAGATACAGCAGTAGGAAAATAATATAATAAACCACCTTCTTGTGTAATTTCTAATTCAGCACCAAATTCTTTAGCTTGTTCATCAAGAAACTCTTGGGCTATTTTTCCCGATAGTTGGGAGTTTATAGCTAAGTCTAAGGCTGTAATATATCCGTTATTTTCCTGAATTAACTGATAAAATATGCTATTCAAATAATCTTTTTGTTGTTTTTGTTTTTCCTGATAATGCTTGAGGAACCAGGTAACTCCAGAGGCAATAGCAATGATTGTCAATATACGCCAGGATAAACCTAGTATTAGCAATGCTAATCCCAAAGAAATTACAATGAGAAAATTATCTGTGGATTTATTATTAGTGTTAAGGTTTCTTGGTTGTTCGGGCATTTTAATGTTCTTGAGCAAACTTTGATACTTGTTAGGCATCACCAACATTTACTGTCAATATAACTAAATATAGACACAATGGCTCAATACTTTTAGCGGATTTTTAATAAATAATGATGTAATTGGGATAGATATAGTTGGGATAAATTTTTGTTAATAATTAAGTGAATCGGACTAATTATTAATACTATTGAGGTGATTTATGAAGCCAAACAAATACAATAATGATTACTTGTAATAGAACATATTGCTGAGATAATTCATTCTCTCATCACTCACAAAAAAAAATGGCATTATGAATAATTTTTCAAAAGCAATAATAGTAATAAAATGTTAATTTAGGGAAAAAATAATTAAATGATTTAAATCTAATAATTTAGTCCTCATGGATAGTAATGGTAGATGGATGAACAACCCATAGTAAGGGAGCAAGATGCTCCCACTGCCTTTCCTCTTGACCAAAATAATTACAATAGACCATCATTATAATGCACCACCAATAATTCTATACATCAAAAATAATTTTTATTGATAATGATTAAATTCCTATCTATAAAATTAGTGATAAAAAATAAGTCTATAGTTTTAGTAGGTAAAAAAAGATTACTCCCAAATTATTTTAGCTATGAGATAGAATAGTAAGTGCCTTTGAAAGTTTCTTTGACTTGAAATAACTAGCGTAGCTTTATAGTCTACACCATTTGGATAAAATTGGTAAAAAAAAGACCTGTCTTATGTAATAGAACTCTCCGTTTAATGAGTTATGAAAAAACCGATCCTCTAGCTTCAACGGCATTTTCCTCTTCACTAAATTTATAAAATTTATAAATATTCAACCGGACATGATATAACTATGTTTTTATAAGGTATAACTCCTTAGTTTGCAAGATTTTAAATAATGTTTCGTAAATTAAAAATTATTGGTGGAACTATTCTAATCTATTTGTCCATTGCTGGCTGTGGGCCTAGCAAAGTTGTTCAGTGTAATCAATTGATTGTTACTATTAACAAGGGAAATACTCTTGTAAATTCTGAAAATTCCTTTGATGCTGCGACAACTAATCAGCTAGGAGGAGATTTAGAAGTAATTTCTCAAGAATTAGAAGCTCTCAAACTTGAGGATGAAACTCTTCAACAGTTTCAAAAAGACTTAACTAAAACATTTAAAGAACTTTCTCAAGCTTTTCTTGAGATGAGTTTAGCTCTTAAAACTAGCACACAAGTTGAAGCTTCATTAGAGGGTAGAAAAAAATTTAATCAGGCTAAAAATCAACTGACTCAAACAGGTCAGCAAGCTAATAAGGTTGCTACACAAAAAGATATTTTGTTAGATAAGCTGGTTACTTATTGTCAAAATAAATAAGTTTAGAACACTTTACAACTAATAAATAATTTCTATGACAGTTAAGTTTTAGCTGGTTGTTGTTAGGAAAAATATTGATTGGTAACTTAAACCAAACTATTAGTTATGGATTTCTAGCTCTAGTACATAATGTCCCATGCGTAATTGCTGAGACCATAGTTCATATTCTAAACGTAGATAATCTGGAACTGGTTTTCCCTGAACTACTAGGTTACGGGTAAAGTTACGCATTTGTAGCTGATAATGTAAATTGAATGACTCGTCTTGGAACCAATAACGACAGATGCCATATACTCCTCTTTCCCAGATATGGCGGTAACAATATTTACCGTTTCCTTGCATAGTCATAATAATTCGGGACGGGGAAACTTCTAGCCATAAAAGTCTTGGTTTTAAGACAGTTGGCAATATTGATGGGTCATCTATGTCTATACATGATGTTTCTTTGTCTGTAATTGCAGGCTCATGCAATAATATATGAAATTGATCGCGGTCTTTATGATATAGAGTGGCCGCTGTTTCGACTATAGACCAAATTGGCAAGTCTGTTGATATTAATGACAGACTTACAGGTTTGCGTTGATAAGTTAGCATATGTTTTCTTAGGGTAAGTTGTAATGATTGAATGGTTGTTAGTTCTACAAAGATCAAAAATATTACTCTTGGTTAATAGCTTTTTCTTTCGCACGCAACCTTGGTCAAGCTCTAATTTAGATTTAACTATATTCTGACTCAGAATTTAAGCTATCGTTACATACAGAACTTTTCAAGTAAGTGAGGTATACTAACAGAACAATAATATTTACTGATTAAGATCGTGATTGGATAATCTGTACTTTATAAACCTGCAATGTGCTGTGTATTTGTGGTTTGTTATTTATGGGTTTTACGGAACTCATACATCTAATGTGTAATTATGAGGTTTCTATTTCCTGCAGAAAGGCTATACAAACATAATATTAAGACGCACTCAAGAAAGTAGAAAAAAAAGATTCCTTTGGCTTAAAAATTTAGCTGAGAATAATTTAAAGCAATTACTTCATGTGAAGCAGTGTTAAATTATTTGAGTTAATTGTTATTAATAGAGAAGTAATATAGTATTAATCAAATTAATCTCTCTCATAATGTTTTTGAATTTGGTGAGGTCAAAAAAAATTAATAACACTTTGACATTAGGGTTAGGAAAATATTAAACACCATTGCACTATCAAATACTGTGCTAATAAATATATTAGTTATAGTTAAAGCAAAAAGGCAATTCACAATAACTTTTTTCTGAACTCCTGAGTTTTGAGACTTTTTTTATTAACTCACCTCAAGATATTAGAGAGTGTTTGTTAAATGAATATTAAATCTTGTAGTGACGTGAAACACTTAAAATGTTGCAATAGTAGGGGCGGATTCTGCGTTAAATTAATGAGTATTAACCAATTATTTTAACCTGACCCCGCCCTAATAATCGCTCCGCACCAAATTAGCTTTGTCAGTCCAGTAGGGTGCGTTAGTTTCAGATAAAGCACTATCCCAAAGCACGTGGTGCGTCAGGTATAAAACTAAGCATTATTCCAGAAATGCTAAGGATGCCGTCACACACCCTACTTAATCTTTTGTTTACAAACTGTCTCTTAATTATCCCTATAGTAGCATATTTACATAGTTGGACACAAGGGATAGTTTTTTTATAAAAACTTTAAAATTATCCATGCTAAAATATTGCTAGTGGCAAGTATAAATAAATGTATTGATTTTAATTATATATTTTTTATTTTCGTTACAATCTTTTAACTAAATACATCAAATTATCACTTTATGAGTTAAATTTTACTGCTTTAAATAATCATAAAAAATCAAAAGTAATCAGAGAGTTGTTTGTCAGAGAAAAATAAATTGCCCATGTTTTACAGTTTATTTATTAAGGCTATATTCGGTCTTTAAAATTTAAGTAAGATAGTGATAATTGAAATATAGCAATCTTATTTAAGTTGTCATGTTTTAGTGGTAGGGGCGAATGGCTATTCGCCCGTACAGGACTCAGGATTCAGGAGTCAGGAGTCATAATTTTAAAGGTTTTCAGTTCAAATTAACTGTTATAAAAATTATCACAACCTATTTGGGATTGGGTGCATCTCAATGCATGAATAAAGCCAAAAATTTATCGCTTTTAGGCAACAGCTCCGGAAGGCAACAGGCAACAGGCAATCTATAGGAAAAAAGTATTTTTGCAAATATGAGATGCACCCTTGGAATTACTATATATTAAGTCTGAAATAAAGAGGTTTTTGATCGATTTACTTTTTCTTGAAGAATTAACTAGGTATAATCTTACTACATTAAACTTAGATGAAATTATTTGTATATTTACTTTTTATTACTCATAGCAAACAATTTAATCGAATAATTTTAGAAATAAGCTTGAGTTATTGAAAGACAGTCTTTTGATGTTTGTTAGAGTGCAATACCAAATTAATCTTCAAAATTAGTCTCAAATCAACTAGAATAGCTACAAATAGATAAAAAAAAGACAAGATAAAGTCTAAAAGAAATCCTCAGACGCTTTGAATCATAAGTTCTAATCCCCAACGCTTCCCTTAATGGTCAACCTCTGTATACGGTTTTCCTAACTGATTTTTGCCAAAAGTGTAACAATTAGTAATAATTTTTTTTCAATTGGTATTTATAGTAAATATTGAGTTGCTTAGGACATTAGCTCAGGGAGGCAAGGTCAATTTATTGTCACGCTTAGAAAAATTGATAGGGAGATAGGGACTCACCCCTCGCCCCTCCCCCTCCCAGGAGGGGAATGTGGGTAGATTCTTAATATTTATTTGCACAATTTTTTGTATTTCATATCCATATAAATATTCTCCCCAGGCAAAGAATTAGCCCTGGGATAGGGAGTAGGGAGTAGGTCGTAGGGAGCGGGGAGAATAAGGAGATTTGCTCTATGTTAAGAAGATAGGTTTTTTCATCACTAATTATCCGGACTTGATCAGGACTTACGCAAAGCCACTATATATACTATATAAAAACTATAGCACTATGGTATATATAGTGTTTTTGTCGGAAAAATGCGTAATACCAATTCTCAAAAACTTTGCTATGCTTGGATTTTCTATTTCTAAATACTATATTATTGACGTAATTTTATTGTTAGCTAACTTCTGTGATTTCTCCAGTAATTTTTACCACCTTCCCAGGGTACCATTACTTTTGAGAAGTGGTATAAGTCCTGTTGATGTTAAATGAATTCTGCACAGGTATTTATTTCCTCACCTTCCCAGACTCCTATAAAATTGTGGCTGTGCAAATTTTGCAAATTTATAGTTAATTTTATGATAGCTGCTGTAGTTACTACAAAAATCACAAATAGTCAAGAAACTTTGATAATTCAAAGACCACAATCAGGTCTATGCCTCAAAGGTAACATTAAAATTCCTGGAGATAAATCAATTTCTCATCGGTCTCTAATGCTAGGAGCGATCGCTCAAGGGAAAACTACTATAAAAGGCTTACTCTTAGGGGAAGATCCCCGCAGCACTGCTAAATGTTTTTCACTTCTTGGGGCCGATATTTCTCAACTGAATACAGACTTGGTGGAGGTTCAGGGGGTTGGACTAGATAATCTCACAGAACCATCTCAGGTTTTGGACTGTGGTAATTCTGGCACTACAATGCGACTAATGTTGGGGATTTTGGCGTCCCATCCCGAACGTTTTTTTACTGTTACTGGAGATAGTTCCTTGGTTCAGCGTCCCATGTCCCGTGTGATTGAGCCTCTGACACAAATGGGCGCTCAAATCTGGGGTAGAAAAGGTGGCTCTTTAGCCCCATTGGCAATTCAGGGACAAAGTTTACGGCCGATCCATTATCATTCTCCCATTGCTTCAGCTCAGGTAA
This sequence comes from Okeania sp. SIO2B3, assembly GCF_010672525.1. GTDB lineage: Bacteria > Cyanobacteriota > Cyanobacteriia > Cyanobacteriales > Microcoleaceae > Okeania. The sequence continues at coordinate 133,045 of NZ_JAAHGH010000004.1, forward strand.
AATCTTGTATTTTGTTTGCTGGTTTAATGACGGAAGGGAAAACTACGATAACTGAACCTGCTCTTTCACGAGACCATAGTGAAAGAATGTTGCAAGCTTTTGGCGCTCAAATTAGTATTGACCCAGAAACAAATAGTGTGACAGTGGCAGGTCCAGCTAAATTGCGGGGTCAAGATGTGGTTGTGCCTGGTGATATTAGTTCGGCAGCTTTTTGGTTAGTAGCAGCAGCTATTGTACCTGGGTCAGAATTGGTCATTGAAAATGTTGGTGTTAATCCTACCCGCACAGGTATATTAGAAGCTTTGGAAATGATGGAGGCTAATATTATACAGGAAAATCAGCGAGTTGTTGCAGGAGAACCTGTGGCTGATTTACGAGTATGTTACAGTCCTTTGAAAGCTTGTGAAATTTCTGGTGCGATAATTCCACGATTAATTGATGAAGTTCCCATTTTGGCAGTTGCTGCTATGTTTGCTGAGGGGACGACTGTGATTAAGGATGCGGCTGAGTTGCGGGTCAAAGAGAGCGATCGTTTGATGGCTATGGCCACTCAACTCCAGAAACTGGGAGGTAGAGTTACAGAATTACCGGATGGATTGGAAATTACTGGTGGTGTGGCCTTGACTGGTGGTGATGTTGAGAGTTATGGGGATCATCGAGTTGCTATGAGTTTGGCGATCGCTGCTCTTAATGCTACTGAGACTACCAGTATCCATCAGGCTGAAGCTGCAAGCATTTCTTATCCCAATTTTACTGCTACTCTGCAACAAATTTGTAGGTCATAGTAAAATTTCGGTAAGTGGGAAATCAGCTATTTGACTCCTAGGTCGGAGCTACGCTATTGATAGCTGGATGGAAACTACTTGATGAATTTTCTTTGTAGTCAAAAAAATGTGTTTTAATTTACGAAAAACTTAAAAAGTAGCCTCACTGGTCTTTTATTCTGGAAAGAGTAGTTGTAATTGACACCGTAAGTGTGAACGACTGCTGTATAGAACCCCTGATAGTATCTTCATAAATACGCAGGTTTTTTGAGCGAGGAGACAGCTATACTGGAGACAGGAGACAACCCACCCCTCGCCCCTCCCCCTCCCAGGAGGGGAAGGTAAGAGGGAAGATGTGGGGAGAAATAATACAAAAAACACTCCTTGAGATGATTTTCGCTCAAAATTGATGCGCGAAAAGACTTGACTACCATAATTATATAGCTATCAAATGGGTTCTATACAGACTAGGGTATGATACTGGTAATGTGAAAATCGTGGTTTTAACCAATTTACAACTCCTCAGAAGAATCTGCGGGAATTTATATAAAGTAGTTAAAAAATTAAGACATTGGTTAATTTATTGAAAATGTAATTTCAAATTAATAACCAATGTCTTAATTGTTGGGGCTTTTTTTATTTACTTGATGATTTTTCCCCTAAAAGTTGTTCTTTCCAAGCTTGAAGCTCTACGGATAACTCCTGGCGGTTAGAAGCACGAAGTAGATAGCGATATATAAACCACCCAGAATAGATAATACCAATTAACTCGAAAGTAGGGGCTAGCAGTGGGATATCATTTAATGATTCGATTACTGCCAACATTACCTTGAGAGTAACAATGACTCCTAGAATTAAGCCAAGAGTGACAATTGGCTTCTGGTATTGTCCAAAGAAGCCAGATACAATAGCTGGTAGCTCTGATAATATTTCCAAGACTTGGTTTTTAATATCTTGGAACTGGTCGGATGTTTCTTCAGAATTGGATACTGTAGTTAGAGAACCTGGTTCTGTAGGGCTTACTCCTACTTCTTTTGTAGTATCTTTTTCTTGTTGCATAATTTAATGATGTCCCTTCAATTACTAAAGTAGTTATGATAAACATTTGAGTGAATCTTAATGGTCAGTATTCCAGAGTTTTAGAGGACATGACCTATTCTTCACTCAAAGTTATCTTGATTTTTCAAACATAAACCTAAACTAGAAAATCTGACATTGCAAGAATAATAATATATGGATTTTGCATATTTAGTGGTCTATAATTATTTCTACAAATCTTAAATCCTACATTTCGCACGACGAAATGTAATATCATATCCGGTTAAATACTTATAAATAACTACGGAGTCCTCAAGAGTCAGGAGTCAGGAGAGAAAAAGAAGGAAAAGGAGAAGGCAGTTTTTTGTCACAAACGGACATGATATAACACATTAAATTATAAAAATTTAAGAGTAAGTATTGAGAGTAAAGAAAAAAAGTTCTAATACTCCTATGTTAGAGAAGAGTATTGGAGAAGAAACCTGAGTAGTCCATATTATTAAGGCCATTGTATCGAGTCTGAGTCACAAAAAATAGGTTTGATACTTTTGTTTTCCTAGTTTCAGGATTTTTTAAAATATCTACGCCAAATATCTTTTGTGCAGGTTTCTATTTTAGTAAGATTTGTTCAAAATTTACTATTTCTTTTCCACAACTATTTTCTGTTCTAATTTAAGTTACTTATTTAAGTTCTGAAATTTCATGAAACATTTCCATATATTGAATTCCTATATTTCTATAGATTAACTTTGGGTCTAAATTTCCTTAAACGCAAAGCATTACTTACTACAGAAACAGAACTAAAAGCCATTGCTGCACCAGCAATCATTGGATTTAATAACCAACCAAAAAAGGGATATAAAATACCCGCAGCAATAGGAATACCCAAAACATTATAAATATAGGCAAAAAATAGATTTTGACGAATATTTTTCATAGTGGCATGACTGAGTTGAATTGCCGTAACAATTCCCCATAAATCTCCAGAAATTAAAGTTAAATCACTAGCTGACATTGCCACATCTGTACCTGTACCAATAGCAATTCCTACATCTGCTTGAGCTAATGCTGGAGCATCATTAATTCCATCTCCTACCATCGCGACGATTTTATGTTTTTGTTTTGAACTATTTCTTTCTTGTTGAATAGATTGAATAATATTAGCTTTTTGGTCGGGACGTACTTCAGCAAAAATTCTTTTAATACCGACTTCAGAGGCGATCGTTTCTGCTGTTTTTTGATTATCTCCTGTTAACATTACTACTTCTAATCCCATTTTTTGTAGAGCTTTAACTACATCCCCAGAAGATGGTTTAATTGCATCAGCAATTCCAATTAAACCTTCAATTTTTCCGTCAATAACTATTAAAGCAGTAGTTTTTGCTTCACTTTCCCATTGTTGACGATTTAATTGTAAAGTTTGAGTATCAATTTTCAACTCATCCATCCATCTTTGTGTACCAATTTGTACCAACTTTCCTGATACATTTCCCTGTACTCCCATTCCTGCTACTGCTTCAAAATTAGTCACTTCAGGCAAAGGATTTTGTACTCCTTGAGATTGAGCATAATTAACAACAGCTTCCGCTAAAGGATGTTCTGAATTTTTTTCTAAAGCAGCAGCTATTGCTAATAGTTCCATTTCGTTATTATTAGCGACACCTTTAACCGTAATATAGTTAGTAACACTAGGTTTTCCTTGAGTAATTGTTCCGGTTTTATCACAGACAATGGTAGTTAATTCATGTGCTAATTCTAAGCTATCTGCACCTTTAATTAACACTCCATTTTCTGCTCCTTTTCCAGTACCAACCATAATTGAAGTGGGAGTAGCTAAACCCAAGGCACAAGGACAAGCAATAATTAAAACTCCTACCGTAGTAATCATGGCAAGAGTTACATTTCCCATGGTATTAAACCAAATAATAAAGGTAAAAATAGCAATAGCAATTACTGCGGGAACAAACCATCCAGTTATTTTATCTGCTAATTTTTGAATAGGTGCTTTACTACCTTGAGCATCTTTTACTAACTGTACAATTTGGGCTAATACTGTATCTTTACCAACTTTTGTGGCTTTAAATTTAAAACTTCCTGTTTTATTAATTGTTGCTCCAATTACTTCATCTCCTAGTTGTTTTTTCACAGGAATTGCTTCACCTGTCACCATAGATTCATCAATAGAAGATTCTCCTTCTACAACTTCACCATCTACAGGAATTTTTTCCCCAGGACGGACTAAAATTACATCTTCTACTGCTACTTCTTGAATAGGAATATCACTCTCTTTTCCATTACGAATAACTCTAGCGGTTTTTGCTTGTAAACCCATTAACTTACGAATAGCTTCTGAAGTTTTTCCTCTAGCACGATTTTCCAATAATTTTCCTAAAAGTAGAAGGGTAATAATAACTGATGAAGCTTCATAATACACTTCTGGTTTTAAGCCTTGAGTAATAAAGAAATTGGGGTTAAAAGTAGCAAATAAAGAATATAAATAAGCAGCACCTGTTCCTAAAGCAACTAAAGTATTCATATCAGCAGTATGATGTTTAAATGCTTTAAATGCTCCAATAAAAAAGCTTTGACCACACCATAACTGTACAGGTAAACTCAAAAATAATTGCACCCAAGAATTATGCAGCCAACTAGGAAAAAAAGGAATATGTAATCCTGTCATTGCAGGTAGGGAACCAATGAATAAGAAACTACTAATAATTCCCCCCAAAATAACTTTACGAATTAACTCTTTTTCTTCAGCTTCCCTAGCTTTTTTTTCAGTATCTTCTTCTGGTTCAGATTCTGCAAAAGCATGATAACCAGCTTCTCTTACAGATTCTTGAATATGAGTTAAATTAGTTTTTTGAGAATTATAAGAAACTGTAGCTTGAGAGAGGGCAAAATTAACATTACATTCCATAACTCCTGATACTTCTTTAATTGCTTTTTCAACTCTATTTGCACAAGAAGCGCAACTCATTCCCTGTAGACGAATACGAATAGTTTCCATCACAACAACCTCAATATTTGTAAGGAAGATTAACTCTTTGATCTAATGTTATACAGCTCAAACTTATCGAGCGTTAAAATTCTTCTGATTTTCTTTTCTTTCTAGTGGGTTAATTATCTGATTAGTATTTCTAGTCCGATTATTATTCAGTTGTCAGCATTCAGCTATTAGCAGTCAGCTAGAGCGCAAATAATGAATAATTTTTACTAAGGTTAAAGGAGTGTAGTTTGATAGCAACTTTTAATTCTCTCTCAATCTATCAATTGCTTTTACCTCCCCCTCTCATTAATAGCTAATAACTGATGGCTGTTTGCGCAGCATTCCGCAGGAAATGCTTACACTCAGTTTACCTATTGAGTAGAAAATACTCATCATTTTCTATTTTTTTTAAGGGTTATATTTGCCATAATTTTTGACATTTATTCATTATTATTTTGCTGATAATAAAAAATTACTACACAGGGCAATTTGTATGTTTTCTAATATCTTTTTATTCTCTAACATAGCAATCTTAAATCATTCGCTATCGTTTTATTGCTTCGGTGTTTCTCCCATACCTGTTTCCTATTCCCTATTTCCTAAAATCTACAATATCTCGCAACTCAAATAAGATTACTATATAAATGTATAGCACTACGCAAATAGGTTAAGGCAATTATAAACACTCAAACTCAGTCAGGGGTTATATCATGTTCCCCCTCCGGGGGAGCTACGCTAACGGACAGGTTAGTTATAAATAAAATTTAAGGACTCACAGTACCGACGGTACTAAAAAAATCATGAAATTCTTTTTACCGAAAAATTGTGGTTTAAAGCCTCCCCTTTTAAGGGGATAATAAAAAAAAATTTTCATTATTAGTCAATCCTCTTCTTTTCAAGGAGAGGTAATTATTCATTATTCATTATTCATTATTCATTATTCATTATTCATTATTCATTATTCATTATTCATTATTGAATGTTCTCTAATATTTCTTCTTTTTCTCCTTTCTTCCCTCCTGACTCCTGAGGACTCGCGACAGTTATTTATAAGTATTCAACCGAACATGATATTACTTCTGACTTCTGACTTGCGCGTAGCGCTATATTGCCACTTAAATATGAGTTTAAGATGAAATCAGTTGGCTAAAATATAGAACAAGGTATTGAAAATTTTTTACTACAAAATTTACATAAAATTAGAGTCGTTCAACAATTAAGAATTAATAATTATCTCTCCTTGAAAAGAAGAGGATTGATGAGGATAACTCCCCATCCATCGACCGTTTTTTCTCCTTTAAAAGAGAGGCTTTAAACCTTAATTCTTCGTTAATCAATTCTGTCTAGGTATTTCTATTTGATAGTCAGCTTATAGGTAGAAAAAATTATTTTTAGATTGACTGCTCAAACACACAAATATATTTTATTTTATCTTCCCTCAGTACAGATATTAATCTAAAAATAAAATAGTATTTGACTATGCTAAAAAAAATGTTGTAGATACTTACTTTCAGAATGAATAATTCTCATATCATTTGACACAAAAAAGCATTTTTATCACATGAAAATAATTGAGGTTTATGCTAGACTCAAAAAAAGTAAGAAGTAAGCATTTAGCTGAATGCTTACAGTAATAAAGCACAATCATATTAGATTTCGACATGAATAATCCTAATAATCCTGCTGTTTCCTTTCATCATGTAAATAAGATTTATCCTAATAAAACTATTGCTTTGCAAGACATAAGTTTTACAATTAATCATGGTAAATTTGTAACTTTTGTTAGTCCCTCTGGCTGTGGAAAAAGTACAGTATTGCGATTAATATCAAAATTAAGCGAAGTTAGTTCAGGAAAAATTGAATCAAATATAGACCGGGATAAAAATGAATTAGCTTTTGTCTTTCAAGAACCAACTTTAATGCCTTGGTCTAACGTCATTGATAACGTAAATTTACCTCTAAAATTAACAGGAAAATCTCTCAGAGAATCTCGAACAATAGTACAAGAAGCAATTAATTTAGTAGGATTAGATGGTTTTGAACGTTCTTATCCACGACAATTATCAGGTGGTATGAAGATGCGAGTTTCTATTGCTAGAGCATTAGTAACTCAGCCAAAAATTGTTTTGATGGATGAACCTTTTGGAGCTTTAGATGAAATGACTCGCAGTAAACTGAATAGCGATCTATTAAGGGTATGGCAAGAACGAATAAAGACTTTAGCCTTTTTATGGTCGAAAAAAGTACCTGGTTTTCAGCTCTTCACGCCCAAAAAGTTAGTATTTTAGGCGCATAGTTGGGCAGAACAATTTTGGGACAAAACGCCCGCTCCTACCTCCTCGCTCCCGAGCCATTTCTCCCCTCCTGGGAGTGGGAGGGGCTAAGGGTGGGTTGTCTCCTGTCTCCCCCTCCCAGGAGGGGGAGGGGCTAAGGGTGGGTTGTCTCCTACCCCTACTAAAAGACTAGTGAAGCGCAAACCCTAATTATCCGGATACTACACGATCCCTTCTTCAATAGTTATGTCTGGTGATAAAATTCACAGACAAACTAAAAAGTTAATCAAGTTAAGAAGTCTTATTTTTGACTTTTGATTTGCTATTAAACCCTATCTATCAGGAGAAAAAATGTCTGATTTTATGGATTTTTTGAAGCATAAATATGCTTATGTTGCCTTGGGAGAATTTAAACCAGGAAAGTTTGAAGAAGCAAGAGAACTTTATGAAAAAGCAGTTGCTAGCTATAACGAAGGTTTTAAGGGAGCTTATTTATTGCAGTTGCCAGGAACAGATAAAGGTATTGCCGTTATTTTTTGGGAAGGCGTTGAAGATATGGATGCTAATCAAACTGATGCTTATAAAGCGGCATTGGAACAAATGTCACATTTATTTGCTAAACCACCAGAAACTAACTTTTATGAAACTGTCACTGAGATATTGCCAGAGTAATATCATGTCTTGTTGAGCAGTTTATAAGGAGGAGTCAGGAGTCAGGAGTCAGGAGTCAGGAGGAAAAAACAAGAAGAAAGTTTTTGGCCGCGTAAGCGGAACTCTTTTCTATCGGGCTATTACAGCGGTTTTCATTTGGGTAGAACACAGTAGGGACGTTCCATGGAACGTCCCTACAGGGTTTTGCTTGTGAATATGTGGTTCATCAATTTGAAAAGCGCTGTAAGCGGACATGATCTAATACCAAATTCAAAAAAGGTAGTTACATCTTAATTTGTGATTTATTCCTAAAAGAAAAAATTATAAATTCCATAAATTCTAAAATTTTCACCTTTTTTCCTCTTGAATATTTATGTTTTTCTTTCCCTGTTGCCTGTTCCCTGTTCCCTGTTCCCTGTGTCGTCACGCTTTGCAATATTTTATGAAATTGGTATAATTGGGTAGATCAGGATAATTTTTTGTCAATTTAACTAGACAAATTTTGCCTTTAATATCTTGGCAATTAGACGAATTTTTCTCTGCATTCTAAATTGGGGAATAGACTTTTTCTATCCCCCAACTTCTTAATATTAGGAACTAACTTTGATTGTAATCTGAATCTTATTTGCAGCAGAGGGAACACGCCATTTTAATAGCGATCGCTTAATTTCCTCTACAATTTTTTTATCCTTCAAAGTGGAAACTTCATCATCTAAAATTACTCGAAGTACGCGATCGCCTTTTACCTGCAATTCCAAAACTATTTCACCATGAATATTTGGCGGTAAATTCACATTCTGTAGATGCTGTTGCAGATTTTTTTGCCCTGCTGCATCTAACCCGATAACTTGGATAATTTCCAAAGGAGCATCAGTTGACTTGCTTGAAACTTCTTCATCTATATCGTCTAGAACGATATCATCATCTGCATCTGAAAAGAGATCGATATCATCTTCTTCATACATACCGGAATCGATAAAATCACCTGCGCCGAGATCGTAAGACAATTCAATTGTTTCGGGAATTGTAATCGCTCTTTCCATTTCTTGCTCCATCCAATTTGTTGCTTGAGGTGCTGATGCTTGTATATTTTTACTTGATCGCTTCTTTAGGCTAGCATTTGAATATGACATACTGTGAGCTGCATATTTGTGTACTTGAGGTATTGGAGATGCTGCACCAAAAATTCCCTCATAACTCACTCCCTCTGCCATTTCCACAGGAACTTCCATCGAAATACTCTTACCACCAGGTTCAACTCGCACCTCTTGACTCACCGCAACAAACGCCGTATATTCTGACAACAATTGATAACTTAAAGCAGTCTCCGTCACCTCCTTTACCATCGACTTCTTATCATAATCAAACATCTGATTCATCAAATGCTTAATCTTTTGCCTGGCCCAAATTTGAGCAACTGCCATATTACCACTCTCAGCAAAATGAATATCGAAAGTCTGCTGATAAATTTCCCCACCAGCAGCAATACCATTAACCTGTAACTCACCTCCTACAGCATCCTGTTTGTACCCAAATAAAACCAAAGGTTGCTCGGCAAACAAATCTGGAGTTGTCACCGGATAAATTTCTGGTACTTCACCCCAACCATTCCACTCAACCTCAATTTGAGTCAATACTGGATTATTAATTTGCTGAAAAAATTTCTCTGCTACTTCCTCAGTCGGTTCATCCTGTCGTACAACCCTAGCAATACCCTGCCCAATTTCTGCCAAACGGTTAATCAAATATCGATTTACCGAACTACCCACACCAAAACTATAAAGTCGGTTGCCTGGTTGGAGTTTGTCTTGCACTTCTGCCAATACTGCCTTTTCATTGCCAATATAACCATCGGTCAACATCACAATACTCCGTAGTCTTCCCGCAGGTGGAGGCGGAAATTGCAAAACTTCCTGGATGCCATTAAGTAATTCAGTGCCACCATTTGCAGTTAATCTGTTGATATAGTTAATTGCAGTGGCAATATTTTTAGGTGTATTCGGTAGAGGTTGTTCTGACAGTTTTCTGGCAGTATTGGCAAAGTCGATAATTGTGAAAGTGTCGTTGGGGTTAAGTCCGTGAATAAAACGGCGCATCAATTCCTGACATTTCAACAATGGTTCTCCCCTTTGGGAACCGGAAGTATCCATCAGGAAAACAACATCTTTCGGCACAATTTCATCACTGCGATACCGTAAAGCGGGAATTAGATAAACGGCAAAATATCCGCCACGTTGGTCTGCTTGAGTTAATACTGTTGCTTTGGTATGATTGCTAGCAACTTGATAGCGGAGAATGAAGTCTTTATTTGGGATGGTGTCTTCATTTCCTAATTTAACCGTAACAATTTCTCTTCGCTCAGATGTTTGAATTTGGTGGGATGTAGAATTAACCTGGAAAATTGGCATCCCACAGTCTATTTCTACTGTCATACCAATATCATGTCCTGAACGAGTCGCCGGGGGAACTATTGGCGGTGTAATTTGACTAGCATCGGGAACTTGGTCTGTATCGCCACTTCCATCTATAGGTGTTCCGGGAATATAGCGAGGTCCGACTACCATGGGAAACACAAATTCATAGTCCCCACCTTCAAATTTGAGGGAGTCTGTATAGCGAATAATCACATCTATTTGTTCCCCTGGTTTAATATTTGCCAGAGACTGAGTGAAAATATTATCGCGCTGTTGTTCGAGTAACCCCGCAGTGCGACCTTGTTGTTTAGCTTGTTGATAGATTTTTTTTGCTTCTTCTCGTTTTTTGATATTGCCTTTGATTAAGCGATCGCCGATTTTGATTTCCATTTCATCGACTGCTGCTTCGTCTGGTAGTGGGAAGACATAAGTTGCTTCTAGGGGTTCGGTGAATGGGTTTTCAAATTGTTGAGTAACTTCTACCCTGGATAGGTTGCCCGCTATTTTGGCCTTAACTTCCGTGTGTTTGAGCGGAAAAGTCAGTTTCTCTTCTGAGGATAGAATGTATAATCCAGTTATAGTTGGTATGGTTGCAGACATGAATTTCTATGCTCCTAATAGCTATAGATTTTTTTTGTAGTATTTTAATTCTTCTTGTAACACATCCTAACAATAATTGTCTGTTAAGAATTGTGTTTTATAATTGTCACCCTAAAAATATAGGTTCAGTAGCTGTTGCTTGCTAACACCAAAAAATATAGACTATCCTAGATAAACATCTACAAAATGTCTAGGAGGGGTGAGTCCCCATCTTCCCACCTCCCCTTTCAAATTGATGAACCACATCTTCACACATCAAACCTTGTAGGGACGTTCCATGGAACGTCCCTACTGTGGTCTACCCAAATGAAAACTGCTGTAATTGTAATTAAACAAACTGGATATAAAAATAGGTAGATGATTTCCAAATATCCCCTACCTAATATTTATTAGACATCTGGTGATAATCAAAAATAAAATCAATTATTGCACATAAATTATCAATTATTTTTCCCTACTCCCTACTCCCTATTCCCTACTCCCTACTCCCTACTTCCTTTTTTCCGGAGATATTTACAGGATTTACGCACGGATAGTAAATCAAGAGGGCGAATGCCATTCGCCCCTACATATGGCGTCTTCAAGGTTGATTTGCGTAAGTCCTGATTTATTTATAGCAAAAAACGGTTGTGTATCCTTGGTAAAATTACAAATTTTTCTGTTTATTCTTAGCAAATATCAACAACTCTTGAGCTTCTTTATAATAAGTTGTTCCTGGCTTAATATTCTCTAACTGATTAATAATTAATTGAATTTTATTCGCCAGTATACCACGATTAGAAGTATTATCAACAGCATATCTTTGCCAATCTGCAATTAAATTTTTAGCCTGTTTAAAAGCTATTTTTGACTCTTTTTCTGCTTGCAACCGCATCTTGACATTAGCTAAATTAACCTGATATTCTCCCAGTTTAGTCTGTGCTTCCAAATAAGCTGGGTTATCTCCTGGTATTTTCTGTAATTGATTAATTGCTTGTTCCCATAAACTCGCGACCACTTGCCATTGTTGCTCTGGATGGGGTCCATTTTGGGCAGCTATAGCCGCTTGCATACCAAATTGTTTTGCCACTTGCATAAAAGTGAAACTGAGTTTACTTCCCTTAGCTAAACCCGCCTCTATTTGAAAATCTCGCTTTGTCGCTGCTAACTTTGGTTTCACCATTTTTCCGGCGAGAGTAGTAGGAGGAATTTGCTCTAACTTATCTATTGCCGCTTGCCAGTCAGCGATCGCTTGTTGTTTGTCTGTTGGCGTTGTCGCTTGCTCATACTGTTGTTTAGCAGTTGTAATAGTTTTCTCTGCTTCTGTCAACAATTTTTGAGCATTTTTCTCTTGAAACGCCCTTGCTTCTATTTGCCCCACTCTTTTTCTCGCCCTATCAAATTCATCTACAGTAAATTGCCAAGAACAACTAAAAAAGGTGCAATATCGTTGGGGATAATAACCCAAAAACCATACTGGCAAACCATCAAGGTGTTTTTGCGCTTCAGCAACTCTCTCTGACCCCAAATTAATATCAGCACTAGAAGTTGCTTTATTTATCAATTGGTCTGCTTGTTCAGTTTTAGCGATCGCCTCTCGATAGTTACGATCCATACTTATATAGCTAGGTAATAACACCATTGGTGCGACACTTGCTACTGGTCTACGAATCATGGGATAAGGTAAATTTGCTACCCAAACTAAACCAGCTACTCCCAAAACAGCTAAACCTCCTAACTGAAATAATATGGCTTTTCCTGTGGGATGGTTTTCTTTTACAGCTTGTTTGAGAACTTTTTCGCTAAAAGTGGGATATTGGTCTATAATCAATGGTCGTAATTCTTCTAATTTAACAGGTTCGCCAGACTGCATCCGTAATTTTTCTAATCGTTTCATTACGATTTTCTGGCCTATTTCCCCTGTTAAATCTTCTTTGGATAATTTTTTGATTTCTTCGCTTAATATTTCGTAAGCATAATTATAGAGACGTGGCATAACTTAATCTCCAGTATATCATTATTTCTAGTTTAGCCGAAATAAATTGTTAAATCATCAGAAAAAATATTAATTTTACTTAACTATTTAGGAGCAAAAATATCTGTAAAAATACTGATTTATATCAATTAGATAAATATTTGCTACAAATAACAATCTGTAGGGGCGAATGGTATTCGCCCTTGCTATATGCAGAGTCTCTTCGTAAGTCCTGTTTAGGTTACTATTTACTCAAGGAGTAATTACGGAACAACGTCTTAAACTAATTATTTATAATGTAGAGTAGGAGATAATTATAGAATGGAAAAGTTAGAAAAATACAGAAATTATATTGAGCAAATAATTAAAGAATACGGACAATATAAACCATCTTATGGAGAGGTAGAAGTACAAACAATTTTTGACCGCGATCGCGACCATTATCAACTTTTAAATGTTGGTTGGGATGGCAATGAAAGAATATGAGGTTGTGTTTTACAAATAGATATTAAAAATGAAAAAATCTGGATACAACATGATGGTACGGAAATTGGTATTGCGGGTGAATTAGTAGATTTAGGAGTGTCTTCATCAGATATTATTCTGGCTTTTCATGCTCCTTATAAACGAAAATATACAGGTTTTCCTGTGGAGTAAAAAGAGGTAGTAGGAATTAGGTAGAGATGTTGTATATAACGTCCGTACAAAGTAGGAGGAAATAATTAATTTTATTTTTTATTATTGGAGATGTTTAAGATAGCATTTATCATTAAAGATGAGGTACATTTACGATCCCTCTAAATTCCACTTAGAAAGGGGGACTTTGAAAGCTCCTCCTTTTTGAAACGGTTCCCCCCTTATTAAGGGGGGTTAGGGGGGATCTAAATTTTTGTTGACCGCTGAAGCACTTAATTTACTTTTTTCTACAAGTTTTTGCGGAGAATATCTAAGTACAATTTTAAGACTTTTTCTTTTATTCCTTTATCTGAATTTATATTTGTGATTAAGAGATTTTTTTGCTCTTTCTTTTGTTTTGTTTCTAAACTAGGTATTTCGGCAGTCCATAAACACGGCAGTACACCGTCTAATTCTAAGTTAAGGTCTTTATATGATGACCACCCCTCCTGCTTTTGCCAACCCAAATTTTCGCAAAAATTATTCAAAACCTCTATTGGCGAGTTTTTTGTCTTATCCTTCTTACGGTAAATTTTCTTTTGAACACTGAAGCCAAATTTACCCCCGCTATATTTCACCCAAAGTTGATCGATAGTACGAAGGTCATCAGAAGAGAAGTTTTCAATGGCTTTTGAGTATTGTGAGTATTCAAAGTCGCTTAAGCTTAAGCGCAATAATGGAAATCTGTACATTTGTATTACTCCGTATCCTACTATTGCTCCTCCTCCTACTACTCCTGCTATTGCTCCTGGTACTGCTGCTCTTACTGTTAATGCTACTCCTGCGGCTACTCCGTATCCTACCATAAATCCAGATACTGCTCCTGCTAATATTCCTGAAGGCAGAGATTCACTAAATTCCACTTCCATTTTTGCTTTCTTTACTCTTTTCACTCCTTCTGCTTTTTCTATTAATGCACATAATAATCCCCCTACTCCTGCTAACCCTAATACTAATACTGAAACTTCTAATAATCCTCTCCATATCGCCACTCTTACTCCCACTACTGCTCCTAATAAAGCTGCTGGAACAAACCCTACTATTATTTCTCTCCAAGCTGATAAGTATTTTTTAATTTTATTTGCCTGAAGTATGAGATCAAAAGTTTCATCATTAGCTTCTTTCCACTTACCTGCTGCTAGTAACTCACGAAGCTTGAAATATTTAGGAGATATCCCTTGTGATGAAACTTGCAGTAGCTTTTTAACCGCTCCATTTTCAAAAATATACTTTTTGTCATTATTATTTGATGTCATTTTAGAGCAAAGTAACTGTTGAATTTTTGGGTAATTATTAATCCAATAATTTGCATTTCCTTTGTCCTTTAATGGCATTATTGAGTTATTTACCTGAGAATATCGATCGATAGCAGATTTTTCTAACTCAGCAAGTAGTTGATTATTATTTTTAAGTTCAACAAGAAGACGGGGGTATTTAAGTGTTAGTGCAGTAAACTTACCTATCTGTTCTATAGTTATCGTTTGTCTCTCAGCAAAAGTAACTCCAATAGAATAATAAGCAATATAAGTTTTTAATGTCAGGGCATTAACATATTGTTTTAAGCGACGGGGGTTATTATCAAAAAAAGGAGCAACTATTTCGATCAGGTTAGCAAGATTTTCTGGTTCTAAGTCTTTTTCAATAACTGGGAAAATAGGTAATTCTGTATAGGAAATCTCTGTTTCTTGAAATTCTGATATTTGCTCTAAAATTGCAGATTCTCTTACTTCTGCTTCTGCCTCTTCTTGTGGTGAAGAATATCTGTTGAAAATTTTGGCAATTAAACTATAAAGAATCCCAAAAAGGTATTTTTTTTCGTAATTTTCTATTTTTCTCTGATTTTCAGATACTTTTTCCAGAAAATTATTTAACGTATTTGGAGAAGATTCAGGAACAGAGAATGATAATTGCACAAACTTTTCCAGAAAACTAAAACCATAGTCTACTTGTTTGATCGACCTATCATTTCCATTTTCCAACTCTTGATTTTCTTTAGCAATTGAAGCTAGAAAAGGAATCACATTTTTTTGTTTAAAAGTTATAGATGCTGCCACCTTTTCCCGATCCATTCCCAAAATAAAAATCAAATTTGGGTCATCAGGAATCATCATATTTAGACCTTGCAATAGATCGGCAGCTTTACCTAATTCACAACGGTCAAGGTCATCAATAAAAACATAAATTTTCTCATCTTTACCTACATAAGCACCAACAATTTTCGAGAAATCTTCGTGAAACTTTTCAATAAAAGCAACTTTCTTTTCATAATCAGGAGACTCAAGATATTGAGTTAAATCCATTTTCGGGTCGCCAATTAAATCTCTTATTATTCCCAAAATTTTTCCTATTCCAGCAGCAGAACTACTAATTCCAACCAGTTGTAACAAAATATTTAAAGAAAGATTATTTGCATCTTCATTATTCGTTGATTCTGAATCTTGATTATTATTTTCCTCTGTCTCATTATTAGTTGTTTCAGCATCTTCCTTTTGACTTTTATCTTCCTCCTTTGAATCCGATTTCAGAATGTCAGCCAAATTTTCAGACAACTGATAAATTCCCTCAAAGCCAAATTTCCAGTATACAATTGGAATAGCTACAGTAATACTAGAAATCAACGAAACCATCACTAAAGTCTGAATAGCTTTAAACGGTTTATCTTTAAAATTTAAACGATAAATAAATAGCTGAAACCGACTGTATAAATTATAGAAAAAATCAGGAATATTACGATTTTTAGATAACTCTTCCAAAAAAGAAAGAGCAAAAGTCGCCCAAAGTGACTCTGATTTTTCATGTCGCCAAGCATTAAACCAAACAGTTTGTGTTTTTTGTTTAAATCCTAATCTAATAAATTTACCAATATCTGATAGATTGCTGAAAATAATCTGGTCTTCTTTAATTTTATGCCAAACCTCTACTAAATCTTTTTGATCTAATTCTTCAGACTTCTTAAAAATCTCCTTTTCCAACTGTTTCATAAAAGAAGATTTACCACTACCCCATTCACCTTCGATAGAAATAGTCAGTGGAGGTTTTGTATTTTCATTAGTTAAAAATTCAGCCATAGCTATCACATAAGGAGCAAAACCAAGTTCATCTTCTGTTGTTGCTTGGTCTCCGACAGTAATAATTTTGTTGGATTTATCTGTAGATTCTGACATTAGTTGATAAATTAAAAATAATCTTGATTTCTAATGATTTGTTGATAACAAAATAGGTTCAATTCCTCTTGCTTTTTCTTCCCTCCTGTCTCCTGTCTCCTGTCTCCCGTCTCCTTCTTTATGTTTAGAGATATCTATTTTTGGCGTTGTTGAATTGAAGTATGAATGCGCGATTGTTTGCTTCTGGTCAAGCCCCCGCGCATCCCCCAAAATTGGGGGACTTTTAGAATTTTATTCCCCCCAAAATTGGCTTGCTCGGCTAGCTCTGCATCATACCCAGAAAGCAACGCCCTATTTTTGTTGGGTTTATCCTCCGGATAAGCTCCGCTAACCTGACGTCAACCAAACCTACACTTGTGCTAAATAGCTAAATGCTTACGTTCAGTTTTTCCCATAACGAGTAAATTGACGCTTAAAAGCAGAATGAAAACCGATAACTATATCTGAAGTAGGTACACCCATCTGCTCTAATCTCTCAGCAACAGACTCTTCCGTACCATTATATTGAATCCAAATTTTGCCATCTATAATATCAAAGTGCATCACAGGACCAAATACTCGTTTATCCCCTTGCCAACCTACATAAGCTAGTTGATAATGGTCACGTTCTGTATCAAATATTAATTCATCTTTTACTGTATTATTAGTATTTGCTATTTCTGCGTGTGAACTCAAAATTTCCTGAACAAATTGTCGATATTGTTCTAATTTATCCATTCAGAAATCACCTCCAATTTAGGATTATAAATAATCAGTTTGACTTGATAACGTTTCAGAGAACGTTGGATAAAAGGAAGCTGAAAAAAATCTTGATAAGTTTCCACAGGAATAGCTAAATAAACAATTCGATCTGCTTCCTGTTCTTCAAGTGCTTGACAATAGTTAAGATATTGTCCCAATGCAGTATGAAATGAGCTAATATCTGAGTCTGCAACGCCAGCTTTTAATTTCTACAGCAATTTTTTCAGAACCTCTTTCTACTGCAATAGCATTTTCTGCTGCCAAATCTATTTGTAATTTGATAGCTTCACTAATCTGAATTGTCAAAGGATCGTGGGTGATATTCCATCCATCCTTGATTAGAGCATTTTTAACCTGTTGATGGAAAATGTCTTTTGCCATTGTAGATAATTTTCATAATATCAGGACTTACGCACGGATACTAAATCTAGTGAGGGCGAATGCCATTTCCTAAGGTCATGCTCCGCAAACGCCCCTACATATGGAATTTTCAATGTTAATTTGCGTAAGTCCTGAGATATTTATTTTTGTTGGGTTTATCCTCCGGATAAGCTCCGCTAACCTGATGTCAACCCAACCTACACAACCTTCTTCTCCTCTTGCTTCTTCTTCCCTCCTGACTCCTGTCTCCTGTCTCCTGACTCCTTCTTCAACCTAAACATACCGTGTCAAATTAACCCGATAACGTTCTTTTTTCGTAATCGCAACATCCCCTACTTCTAACCTTCCTTTACCCCGAATAGCAATTAAATCTCCAGTTTTTACCGTATAACTTGCCTGACTAACTTCTTTCCAATTTACCCGCACATCTCCCCCTTCAATAAAACCAACCATTTTACTGCGAGACATTCCAAAACCAGCAGAAGCAACTGCATCTAATCTCATAGAAGCTTCCACAGTTGTTAACTCTTTCTTTTTCGGTTCTCTTATTCTTAAATCACTCAATTCTAAAGGTTTAACTTTCACAGGAACAGACCGAACTTGTTGCAGATTCATTTCTAAATACTCCACCAATTCAGGTACTACTATTACCTGAGCGCCACGTTCTCCCAAAACAATAATATCCCCCGTTTTTTCTCTGATAATTCCCGTACCTAACATCGAACCAAGAAAATCTCGGTGAGTAGCAGTATCAAACAGAAAATTGCCCTCAATATTAATCGCTGTTAATTCCACACTCGAAGTATCAATAGGTAAATCTGAACGAGCGATCGCTAATCTTTTTCGTTCAGCTTGAGGATAACCACCCCAGGAAACTAACTCTACTTCTGTCAACTTTTGAAAAATTGCTTCCGACTCAAATATTTCTGGCGGTGACAAAAAATCACTCTGAGTAATTTCCCAAGTTCTGATAGCTTGTTCTGCTAGATCAATGATGCGAGTAATAGTTTCGCGATTTTCAATTCCTTTGAGAAGTTCTTCTTTTGGTAACATAATTATTTATTTAGGGAGTAGGGAGTAGGGAGTAGGGAGTAGTTAGGATATGTAGTGCGGGCATCTTGCCCGCAACCAGATTTGATATAACCCGATTTCAAATAGCGTTTAGGAGAACCTTTGTTCTCTCCAGTTATTAATTATGGTGTTGGTGATTTTGGCTATGATTGTGCTTTAATGGCAATTGCTAAACTATTAACTAAAAAGCATTTTATATTTGGCAAAATTTAGGTTTCATAGCTTGATTCACCAACGCCTTAATTATTAATTATTAATTATTAATTATTAATTATTTGAAGTATATCCTTGGATATTTTCTGGTTTAAACTGATATAAAGTACGAGTTGCTAGACGAATCAGAGCTTCTGAACCCTCAACAACAATCAAATACTTACCAGCATTAAGGCGGTTACGATAGGGAACAGCATCACCACCACCAAAAATTAGACCCACTCCACCACCAACAAAAGTTCCACCCATTGCACCAGAAATAGCCCCCAATATACCACCAATAAAATGATTACCAAATTCTCCTGCCCAAGCAAAAGTATTCAATCCTGTAATGACACTAAAAGTAACACCAGCAGCAAAGCCAAAAGGTGCAAGCCAAGTAACCATTTGTTTTGCTTGTTTACGGGCCTGTTCATTAGGATCGATTAGGCCATATTCATCAGCAGTTTGATAGCCCCGGCCCAATATTGCCACTTGTTTCATTGGCAAGTCTTCTTTTTCCAAAGCAGAATAAGCAGATTCAGCTTGAATGCGGTCTGATAATACAGCAACGAGATAATTCATAAAATTTGATCGAAGCAATCTAAAATATTTCTGACAATCAATAAAATTATAGGCCCATACTGATACTCTGAAGGGTGAGGTTAAGTCAGCAGCTAATGTTTTTGCTAAATAAAGCTGTTTCAGAAACTAAAAAATTAAACTGAAGCGGAAGTTTCAGTAGGTAAAAAAGTCACATCACTCAATTATTCAACTAATTTCCTATGCCAAAAGTTCTTGTATCCGATTCAATAGATAAAACTGGAATTGATATTATCTCCCAAGTAGCTCAGGTAGATGTCAAAACAGGTCTACCCGCAGAAGAACTTGTTAAAATTATACCAGAATATGATGCTTTAATGATTCGTTCTGGTACTAAAGTTACTAAAGAAATTATTGAAGCTGCTACTCAATTAAAAATTATTGGTCGTGCTGGAGTAGGGGTAGATAATGTAGATGTAACAGCAGCAACCCGCAAAGGTATTGTAGTAGTTAATTCCCCAGAAGGAAATACGATCGCCGCCGCAGAACACGCCCTTGCCATGATGTTATCTATGTCTCGCCATGTTGCAGAGGCTAACCAGTCAATTGCCAGTGGTAAATGGGACCGCAAAAAGTTTGTTGGGGTAGAGGTCTACAAAAAAACTCTCGGTGTTGTTGGTCTAGGTAAAATTGGTTCCCATGTAGCTAAGGTGGCGAAAGCTATGGGTATGAAAATTCTGGCCTACGACCCATTTATCTCTAAAGAAAGGGCAGACCAATTGGGTTGTAATTTGGTAGATATGGATTTATTGGTCCAAGAGTCGGACTACATTACTCTCCACATACCCAAAACTGATGAAACTTATCATTCAATTAATGCTGAAACTTTTGCAAAAATGAAGCCCACAGCTCGTATTATTAACTGCGCTAGAGGTGGCATTATTGATGAAGTTGCTTTAGCTGAAGCTTTAAAAGAAGGCAAAATTGCTGGTGCTGCTATAGATGTGTATGAAAATGAACCTCTAGAAGCTGAGTCCCCACTACGAGAGCTAGGACAAAAAATTGTGATGACTCCTCACCTGGGAGCTTCTACTGCTGAAGCTCAGGTGAATGTGGCAATAGATGTTGCGGAACAAATTCGAGATGTGTTGTTGGGTTTACCTGCTAGAACTGCAGTCAATATCCCTGGTATGTATCCTGATACATTAGAAAAACTTAAGCCATATTTGTTATTGGCTGAAACTCTTGGTAATTTAGTTAGTCAATTGGCAGGTGGACGAATTGATTTTCTGAATGTCCGTCTTCAAGGAGATTTGGCCACTGGAGATAGTAAACCAGTAGTAGTGGCAGCTCTCAAAGGTTTACTATCTCAAGCTTTGCGAGAACGTGTAAACTATGTGAATGCTTCAATTGAAGCAAAGGAAAGAGGTATTCGAGTCGTGGAAACTAAGGATGCTTCGGTCCGGGACTATACTGGTTCGTTGGAGTTGGAAGCTAAGGGTTCTCTGGGCGACCATATTGTTAGAGGTGCTTTACTTGGAGAAGATGAGATTCGGATTACTAATATTGATGGATTTCCAATTAATGTACCCCCAAGTCCCTATATGTTATTGACTCTGCACCGAGATATGCCTGGAATTATTGGTAAAATTGGTTCACTTTTGGGTAGTTTTAATGTCAATATTGCCAGTATGCAAGTAGGTCGTAAAATTGTTCGGGGTGATGCGGTTATGGTATTAAGTATTGATGATTTATTGCCGGAAGGAATTTTAACTGAAATTCTCAAAGAACCAGGAATTAGGGATGCTTATACAGTTGCTCTTTAATAGACATCTCGACCAAAAGAGGGAGTAGGAAGTAGGGAGTAGGGAGTAGGGAGTAGGGGGAAATAATTGATGATTTATTTACGATAATTGATTTTATTTTTGATTATTGGATATGTCTAATAGGTAATAAGTCATTTCAGTTATCAGTTATCAGTACCTCTGCAATTAAGGAGGCAAGAAAATCAGAAATTCTCTTCTTTTCCAGGAGATGTAATTGTTAATTATTAATTATTAATTATTAATTATTGAACCTACGACCTACCACCTACGATCTAAAACCTAATCTAAAATATAACAATCTAAAAGCTGAAATTTTTATGGCATATAACTGGTGGGAAATTAGAGTATTGTGTCACCCAAGTCTTGAGGAAGTCATTGCTTGGCGTCTAGATACTTTTGGTTGCCGAGGTACTGCAAGTCAGGTCAAAGATAATCAGTGTTTGATCTGGGCCTATATACCAGAAGAACAAGCTCAAATGTTGGACTTGTCAGCTTTGGCCGTACATTTACGTCAGGATGCCCTATGTATGAATTTACCAACTCCAGCAGTAGATTGGGATTTAATTGAGGAAGAAGACTGGGCAAGTAGTTGGAAACAATATTGGCAACCTCAAGAAATTGGCGATCGCTTTCTGATTCATCCTGCTTGGCTAGATTTACCAGAAAATTTAGATAGAATTATCCTTCGTTTAGACCCAGGAGCGGCTTTTGGTACAGGAACTCATCCTACTACGGAGTTATGTTTGGAGTCATTGGAAATGCGCTTGGGGTTGGAACCTAATCCGGAAGCTATTATTGCTGATATTGGTTGTGGTAGTGGTATTTTGTCTATTGGGGCAGCATTATTAGGGGTACGTCAGATATATGCAGTTGATATTGACCCACTAGCAATTAGATCCACTATTGGTAATCGGAAATTAAATGATATAACGGCTGAAAAATTAATTGTTGAACATGGTGATATTGAGCATTTAATTAAGTTAGTTTCTGGTCCGGTAGATGGTATAGTCTGTAATATTTTAGCTGAAGTAATTATTGATATAATTCCGCATCTGGAAGCGATCGCTAAACCTACAACTTGGGGTGTTCTGAGTGGCATTTTATTAGAACAAGCTAAATCAATTGCTGATACTTTGGAACAAAATGGTTGGGTTGTGGCCACTCTTTGGAAACGAGGAGATTGGTGTTGTTTTAATATTCGGCGTTCTTAATTTAAGAAGGTGGTAGGTCGTAGGTGGTAGGTGAAAATTTGAGAACGATTTAAGAAGGTTTTAGCTTTTATATCAAATCCGTTTAATTAGGTATAAAAATATTGTCTATCTTCACAATTACCAAATCTTTATAACTGTTTTTTCTCCTGACTCCTGACTCCTAACTTCAAAAGATTTTATACCGATGCTAACAGATTTGATATTAGGTGGTAGGTCATTTCAGTTATCAGTTATCAGTTATCAGTTATCAGTACCTCTGCCTGAAGTCAGAGGCTTGAAATATTGAACTTGATTTTTTTTCATCCCCTTGTAGAGCGGTAGCTCGCGGCGCAGCCAAGGGGAGGCTTCAGACCTTATTTTTTGGTGAAAATTTTAAGAACGAAGATATAGCAGTGGAAGGAAAGGGCGCGGACATATCAAAAACTGAAAACTCAGACAACGCCAGATTTTTCTTTCTTCACTTCTTCCCTCTTCCTTCTTCCCTCTTCCTTCTTCCTTCTGCTATAAAAATAAATATAGCTACTACAATAAAAAATATTAACTAGAACTATCAATATTTTTCCTATTGCAGAATTAATACTAGGAAATATCCACAAAGTTGCTAATAACACCAGCAAAATTTCTATCAAAGCCACAATATTTCCATAATGTTTCGGGTCCCAATAAGAAATAGGACTAATAAATCGATAATTACTAAAAGGGAAAAAATGTCTATGAGCATCATTATTATGTACTGGTAAATCACCCAGAGAATGAAACACCAAACTAATACAAAAAACTTGCATAATTTCCCAGCCAAAATAGTAAGAAATTAGTAATAAAATTATCGCTAAAGGAATAGAATGAAAAGTCGCAACAAGATTTTGTATTAATGGTTGATAATATGCTTCTGACCAAATTTTTGCTTCTGGTAACCGGACAATAAATTTTGCCCAAAAGTAGAAAATAAATATTGGAATATCTGGTAAAACTCCACCTATTACAATAGCAAGATTAGCTTGTGGTAGTTGTGGTTTAGCAAGAATAGCTAGATTAATAATGGCATGACTTGGTGTATTCATATTGAAGAAGGAAAAGGGAAGAAGGAAGAAGGAAGAAAGAAGAAAGAAGAGGGAAGAAGGAAGAAGGAAGAAGGAAGAAGATGATTTTTTTCACTACTAATTAGGGCTTGCTGATTAAACCTAAACGTCTTTAAAGTTCAAGGTTTTAGCCTTTTTAAGTATCAAAAAGTTCAAGGTTTTAAGTGGTAATGGTTCAAAAATTCAGTATTTTGGTCAAGATTTGGGCAGAAAAATTAAGGGACAAAACGCCCGCTCCTACCTCCTCGCTCATTCCAATTTCTCCCCTCCTGGGAGGGGTTAGGGGTGGGTTGTCTCCTGTCTCCTGTCTTCCCCTCCACGGTCGGGGGAGGGGCGAGGGGTGGGCTGTCTCCTGTCTCCTACCCCTACTAAAAGACTTTTGAGGGCAAACCCTAATTATAGTTAAACAGACATGATATAAAACCTGCTTCAATAAAATTATTGCTATAATAAAAGTTTGAATAATTGGTGTTGGTGAATCAAACTATGAATTAAGATGTTTGGGCGAACCGTAATCAAGATATGTAGGGACGTTGTATGCAACATTCCTACTTATTCCCTATTCCCTATTTCCTAAGCACGAAAATTATAGCTAAATTCACCAACACCGAATAATTTATATTTAGCTAAACTAATTAAAATTAACTATGTCTTTACCTATAGTAGCTATTATTGGCAGACCAAATGTGGGAAAGTCCACAATTGTGAATCGCTTGGCCGAAAATCAAGATGCAATTGTCCATGACGAACCAGGAATAACTCGCGATCGTACTTATCGTAACGCATATTGGCGAGACCGAGAATTCCAAGTTGTAGATACAGGAGGTTTGGTATTTGATGATAATACAGAATTTTTACCGTTAATTCGCGAACAAGCTATGGCAGCTCTCGTAGAAGCAAGTGTTGCTATTTTTGTAGTAGATGGACAAGCAGGCCCAACTGGAGGAGATGAAGAAATAGCTAGGTGGCTCCGTCAACAACCTGTCCCTACACTCCTAGCGGTTAATAAGTGCGAATCTCTGACAGAAGGATTAACCCAAGCTGCGATGTTTTGGGAATTGGGTTTAGGAGAACCTTATCCCATTTCTGGCATTCATGGCAATGGTACTGGAGAATTATTGGATGAGTTAATTACCCATTTACCACCTATTACTGAAATTCCAGAAACAAATGAGGTTAGAGTAGCAATTGTTGGTCGTCCTAATGTGGGTAAATCTAGTTTATTAAACGCATTTCTTGGAGAAAATCGTGCAATTGTTAGTCCTATTTCTGGTACTACAAGAGATGCTATTGATACTGTAGTAGAACGTAATGGAAAAACTTATCGTTTGATTGATACTGCTGGTATTAGAAAAAAGAAAAATGTGGAATATGGTGCAGAATTTTTTGGTATTAATCGAGCTTTTAAAGCTATTCGTCGTACTGAAGTTGTTCTGTTTGTAATTGATGCTTTAGATGGGGTAACGGAGCAAGACCAAAAGTTGGCAGATCGAATTATTGAGGAGGGTAGAGCTTGCGTTATTGTGGTGAATAAATGGGATGCTGTGGAAAAGGATGCCTATACTATTTATACTTATGAACAAGAAGTAAGGTCGCGACTATATTTTATGGAATGGGCAGAGATGATTTTTATTAGTGCATCTACAGGAAAACGAGTAGAGAAAATTATAGATTTAATAGATAATGCCGCTAATGAATATCAGCGTCGGGTAACAACTTCAGTGATTAATGAAGTTTTAGAGGAAGCTGTTAGTTGGAATTCTCCTCCAACGACTCGTCAGGGTCGTCAAGGAAAAATTTATTATGGAACTCAAGTGACAAGTAAACCACCAACAATTGCTTTATTTGTAAATGACCCCAAGCGTTTTCCTGATAATTATCGTCGTTATATACAAAGTCAGTTTCGTCAACATTTAGGATTTACAGGAACACCTATAAGATTAATTTGGCGTGGCAAAAAAGCTAGGGAAGTAGAGCATAATACTGTTAATAGAGCAACTCGTGTTTAGGAATAGAAAGAAGGAAGAAGAAAGAAGGAAGAAGGAAGAAGGAAAAGCTTGCTTTGTCTAAGTTTTAAGCTTTTGATACAGCAGATTTCGGGCAAATGATGTACAGGATAAATCGTGAAAATATTGTAGTGTGGGCATCTTACCCGCGCGGGTGTACCTCATAACAACGAAAAGCGCTGTATGTCCTAACCTTTGTTTAGACTGCTATAATTGTCAATTCAATTATTAATTAATCCCTTCAGAAAGAAGTATGTTAACAGTACTTCCTGCAATAGAAAGGCGAGAAGATGCAGAGTTTTTTTCAAAGTTAAAGATTAATATATTTGGCAGTTTTTTTATTGTCTAAATAATATTATGTCCGTTGAATACTTAATATAAAATCAATATTAGAAACAGGAAATAGGAGGATATCAGGGAGATTCAAATTTCAAGCCTCCTTATTGCAGAGATACTGATAACTAATAAATGATAACTGAAATAACCTACCACCAAAGTAAAAATGGATTTATTACGATCGCTTCCCCTTGGACTATACTTAGAAAAACCCATAACATGGCTACATAAACTCGACCCTAGAGTTAAATTAATCTGGCTAATGAGCTTTCTAATTAGCCCAGTTTTGAGTAGTTCCATCTGGCGTTTAATATTAGTAGCTATGTTAATTGTATTAACATTTAGTGCCTCAATTCCTTTACGAGTTTGGCAACGACAAATGGGTTGGTTGCTGACATTATGTTCTTTGGTTTTTGTCATGAGCGCAGCTATTGCCCCTGATGGACTTTCAATTAACTATCAACCCCGTTTACCAAAAGATGAATTAACCTTTGCTGAACAAACTACTAATTTACCACCAGTACCAGAAGCGAGAAATTTTTCCAATTTTTTTGGATTAATAAAAACAGAAACTTCAACTGAATCAACTTCTGAAACACAACAGCAAAAACTAACAGAATTACCTCAACCTACCTCTTATAAATACGTCCTTTTTCAACAAAGACCACTAACTATAACTCGTCGTTCAGTAGATTTAGGTATTAGGATTGCCACTTTATTATTTACCGTTATTTATAGCACAAACTTATACCTTTTAACCACCGGTTCGGAAGAAATTACAGCAGGTATAGAAGACTTAATGCAACCTCTGAATAAATTAAATTTACCTGTAACAGAAATAAGTTTAACTTTGACGTTATCTTTAAGATTTATTCCCCTAGTTTTAGAGGAGATACAAAATTTAGTTCGTTCAGTTAGAACTAGGGCAATTAACTGGAAAAAACTAGGACTGCGACAAGCTTCTCAGGTGTGGTTAATAGTAGCAGAAAGACTATTAGAAAATTTGCTATTGCGAGCAGATCAAATTGCCAGTGCAATGAAAGTGCGAGGTTTTACAACTCCCGATCAACATAAAGTACAATGGCACGATCTACAGTTAAAGATATTGGACTGGTTAGTATTGGTTAGCTTAGTGTTATTCTGGTGGGTTAGGTTAGTTTGGGGAGGACAAAGTTAAAACAAAATTATATATTCTTATAGATAATTATTTATCTGGTATTGTTATGTAGTAAAGTAAAAAATTTTCAAAGTCACTGATTTATGTTGTTGATAATTTTCAGACAAAAATTATACGTTGATATTTGAGCTGAATATCAAATAATTATAATTGCAGAAAATATATTTTCTGGGTCTATTTAATTCTAAGAGCATTTAATAATTTACAGAAAAAACAAAAACCTAAATTTATCTGTTAAGCTGTAATATCTAAAATCTAAAAAAATTAGGGTCTTTCAATTGACAAAGGCCACTAAGTTATTTAAAAATCCTGTCATTATCTGCTGATTTTAAGCCTAAATGACCAACGAAACTTACATGAACCATCCTAACTTTGGCCTTTTATACAGGGTGTGCTTAGTTGAGGATAACAAAGAATTGTTTACTACCCTCTATGCCCAACGCTTATTTTTTTTAGTGACAAATGGAATAGGAGGTATTAAATTTGAACCTTTAGGTCGTTCAGACGCACGTTTAATGGTGGAAATTCGCCTCCGCCAACTGCGTCGAAATGGTCAAGCAATTGAATACCAAAAACTTCAGACAATTCACAAAAATACTTTTCAATAATTAAGGTGTTCTCTGCTTCTACTCAACTAAAGTAAAGTTAACTATATTGTCCGGCCTAATCTTGAAGAAGGCAGCTATGCTGTTTGCGCAGCATTCCGCAGGAAAGGCAGAAGGGAAAATTGCATGGGTATAGTCAACGACTGCCCACGGGTGTGTCCGACCGCCCCAAACAATTTTAAGTATCCCCCTTAACCGGAATTGGGTAGTTATACCTCTTTCTCTAAGAGGATAAAAAAAGAATATCCTGTATTTCAATCGCAATGACTCAGTTAGAGGTACTGATAACTGATAACTGATAACTGATAACTGAAATGACGGTGGGGTATTAAGCCCGGCACAGATAAAGATAATAAAAATTCTCAAATCTCAAGATAAAATGGTTGAGTCCATTACTGAATGTATTACTAAAATCCGCTCTAACTTACCTACATCAATACGCTTAATTGCTGTAACTAAACAGGTATCAGTTGACGCTATTCGTGCTGCTTATGCAGCAGGAATAAGAGATTTTGGAGAAAATAAAGTTCAAGAAGCAGAAGAAAAGCAAGTCCAACTACGAGATTTACCAGAGATTACCTGGCATCTGATTGGCCACTTGCAAACCAATAAAGCAGCAAAAGCTTTAAAGCAGTTTCAATGGATTCATTCTGTAGATAGTTTAAAATTGGCTCAACGCCTAGACCGTTTAGCAGAAGAATTATCTTGTAGTCCTAATATTTGCCTGCAAGTCAAAATTTTACCCGACCCTAATAAGTATGGGTGGAGCATACCAGAATTAATTACTGACTTACCACAGTTAAACCAATGTCAAAATCTGAAAATTAAGGGTCTTATGACTATTCCACCCCAAGGATTAGACCATGGGCAAACCTTATCAGTATTTGAGAAAACTCAGGAGTTAGCCCAGGAAATTAGCAAAAAAAATTTGTCTAATATAAATATCCAAGAACTTTCAATGGGAATGTCAGAAGATTATAATCTAGCCATAACTGCTGGTACGACTATGGTCAGACTAGGTAGAATTCTATTTGGTGAGAGGAGGATTACACATAAAAAGGTTGAAAACTCCTCGCCTTGAGGCGGGAGATGAAAATGACAGTGCGGGATAAATCCGGCCTAAGTGATAGAATTAAATTTTGAATAAGGCGTTCATTTACACCTGGAACTGTCCTAGTATGGAGAAATCCCGGCAAAGAAGAAACAACGGTTGATACATTCAACGGCAGTATGACCATAATTACTTCAAGCAATTATTAGGACAGGGAGCGTACCATTTTGGCATAGTGATAGAACCTCCCGAAAGCTAACAATGTGAATACAAGTGAGTGTCTAGGGGTGTTTTGACTGGTCTGACCTGGATAAGTCTCTGGGTGACAGCTCAGAACAAGCAAGTAATGTGTATTTGTCCCATTGCTGAGTATCTGCTAGTCAAAAGGACTGATATGCTATCAAATACAACTTAAAAAGTAAAAATAGTAGTAAACCTACGATTAAGCTACCTTGGGACAATAGTCCGAATTTGACAGTAGCGAAGGAGTAATTTAATGGTGAATGGTATTTTTTCCAAACTAAAAGATTTTGTGGGACTCAACGAACAAGTTGAGTACGAATATGATTACGATGAAGTGGAAGGAGAACAATATCAAAGTGTTTATCCTCCACAAGAACAAGCTCCTGCTGCTGTACCAGTAGCAGAAGAGGAAAGTCGCAATAGTCGCCGATTAAGAAATAGGGCCACTGCTGCGACAACAACAACAAGCAGCACAGGTATTACTGGAGCTGTTAAATCAGAATCTGGAATGGGATCGGTTATGAACAATGTAATTGGAATGCCTGGCGCTTTAAATGGAATGTCTGAAGTTGTGGTTATGGAACCACGAACTTTTGAAGAAATGCCTCAAGCAATTCGTGCTCTACGGGAGCGCAAGTCCGTGGTTTTAAATTTGACCATTATGGACCCAGACCAAGCTCAAAGGGCAGTGGACTTTGTAGCAGGTGGTACTTATGCTCTGGATGGTCATCAAGAACGCATCGGAGAAAGTATTTTTCTGTTTACACCAAGCTGTGTACAAGTCAGAACTCAAGCAGGTGTAGTCAACGAGATGCCTCAGGCTCAACCACGCCCTCGTGTGGGAACTTCTGGGTCTCAAGTTTGGCAACCGGAGCAAAATCAAATTCAAATGATGCAATAATAGCTAGGGAATTTTGGGTATGGGGTCAGAAAAAATATAATTAGCGCTAATAATTATATATATCTAATACCAATTCACTCTAAGGATGTCACAAATAGTCAGCAACTGATGATGTGGAATAATAGGCTGAAACTATTGTTTAGTTAACACTTTAAGTCTATCAACTTTTACTTCTAACTTCCGTGAACGGTACCCATTCCCAATTCCCAATTCATACATTTTAGTTGAAAAATGAGGCGTTGGTGATTTGAGGTATGATATCATATCCCTATTGCAGTTTGATAGAACGACCTTCCGCGCTCCGCGACCAAAAAACTTTCTTCCTCTATTCCTCTTTCTTCCCTTCTGACTCCTGAGTTCCCTTCCTGGGAGGGACCCGCGGGTGGGTTGGCTCCTAAGTAATTAAGACTAATATCATACACGCTATTCAGCAACGCGAAAAATGACAACTGCAAAGTTTGGTTTAATTGGTGGTGGGGTAATGGGTGAAGCTTTATTATCCCGACTGCTCGAACAGAAAATTTATCAACCCTCAGAAATTTTAGTTAGTGACCCGCAGCAACAAAGGCGGGATTTTTTAGCACGGGAATATGGGGTAGAGGTAACTACTGATAATCGTTTGGTTGTTACTTCTACAACGGAAGTTTTATTACTGGCGGTTAAACCTCAAATATTTGATACTATAGCATCGGAATTGGCAGACTGGCAAGTTGGTGGTGAGACTATAACGGGAGCTTTGGTAATCTCAATTATGGCAGGTGTACCTCTGCAAAGGTTGGAGGCAGCTTTCCCATCGCGACCTATGGTAAGAGTCATGCCTAATGCTCCAGCAACAGTAGGTGCAGGAATGAGCGCGATCGCTCCTGGTAAGCATATTCAACCGGAACATCAGGAGTTAGCTACTCGCATTTTACAGTCGGTAGGACAGGTAGTGGAAGTTCCAGAAACTTTAATGGATGCAGTTACGGGTTTATCTGGTTCCGGACCTGGTTATGTAGCAATTTTAATTGAGTCCTTGACAGATGGGGGAGTTCGTGCTGGTTTGCCTAGAGCGATCGCTTATCAGTTAGCATTACAGACAGTTTTAGGGACGGCAGTTATGTTGCAGAAGTCGGGAATGCACCCAGCACAGTTGAAAGACCGGGTCACAAGTCCTGGAGGAACAACTATTGCCGGAATTGCGGAATTAGAAAGTTTGGGTTTTCGTTCTGCTTTAATTGAAGCAGTAGTGGCGGCAAAAGAAAGGTCTCAAGAATTAGGGAATAGTTAAATATAGGAGAAGGAAGAAGGAAGAAGTCCAGTAGTGGACTGACACAGCTAAAATGCTGCAATAAGTGTAGGTTAGGTTGAGGGACCTGAAACCCAACATTAGTAAGGTTTTGTTGGGTTTCCCTTCGGGAAGCTACGCTAACACTGCCGTACCGCTACTTGGTGTGCAAGCTACAACCCAACCTACATTTTAGGCGTGTTAGTCCAGTAGGGTGCGTTAATGAAATGTAACGCACCATCTGGATCGGAACTTAAGCCACTGACAATATATATAGGGTTTTGGTGTGTTACGCTACCGCTAACACACCCTACTGGACTACTGATAACTGATAACTGAAATGACTCCTCCCTGATTAAAACACAATTGT
The DNA here is from genome assembly GCF_010672525.1 of Okeania sp. SIO2B3. Taxonomy (GTDB): domain Bacteria; phylum Cyanobacteriota; class Cyanobacteriia; order Cyanobacteriales; family Microcoleaceae; genus Okeania. The sequence continues at coordinate 164,567 of NZ_JAAHGH010000004.1, forward strand.
TGGATGAACTAACTCAAAACCTTCATCCCTCAATTTTTTATTTGATACTCTGGCATTAAAAGGGCGCATTGATGAGGGGGAACCATCCCAAGAAACTTTTTCTAAACCTTGATATTTATGTAAACTATCAAGTAATTCTTTACCTTTCATTGGTACATCATTAACTAAGTTGTAAATACCCTGCAACTGTTTGTCTCTGGCAAATTCTACAGCGCCGACGATATCATCTAAATGAATCCAATTAGTTACATCATCACCAGTACCAGGGCGAGTTTTGCCTCCCCACCTACTAAAAATTTTTATTAGCTCTCTACCAGGACCGTAAATTCCCCCTAAACGCAGGATACACACTCGTTGTTGGGGAGTGGATGCGGATAATAAGACTTGTTCTGTTTGATGGAGAATATTACCATTTTCACTAGCGGGGGTAACGGGGGAGTTTTCATCTATCCATTCACCATTTTTGTCACCATAAACTGAGTAACTACTTGTGTAAATTATTTGCTGTATATTGGGAGTTTTTTTCAAGGTGGCAACTAGAGTTTGGGCAGTTTCTAAGTAGGTTTGTTTGTACTCCATGCCAATATGAGAGCGGAAACCGACACTCAACAATACTATGTCTTGGTTTTGCAATACATCCTGCATCGCTTGGGGGTCATTGCCTTTCATTACTACTACTTGTGAGGTTATATTTTTTAGTTCTGAAACTTTTTCTGGAGTAGTAGTAGTCACTGTTACTTGATGACCGTTTTGACTCCACAGTTTGGCAACTTTAGTGCCTACATAACCACAACCGATAATTGCTATTTTCATTCTGTTATCCAATATATTACTTACTTTTGATACTATTGTTATCATACAAGGTTATCGAAATTTTTGATAGTAGTTAAACTCTTGAGTTAGTTAGTTAATTTTAAACATAAAAAAGGGTATAATATTTCCGATTTTCAACCAATTTACGACGAAGATTTATTAGAAATATCGTTGCGTGAAAGACAGAAAATTATCAATGAAATTAAGTAAAAAGAAGTAAGCAATTTTTGAGAGGAGCTTAAAAAAGCAGGGTTTAATCTTAGAGAAGATTTGCCAGGACTTGACTTAAGTTATACTAATTTAAGTAATGCTAACTTAAAGGGGTGTAATATCATGTCCGGTTGAATACTTACACTTTGGAAGAGGTAAGGCAGGAGGCAGGAGGCAGGAGGCAGGAGGAAAGAAAAGGTCAGAAGGGAAAAGGTTTTTTTATCACTGATTATCCGGACATGATATAACCTTTATAAAACCAATTTAGTTGGTGCAGGTTTAAGGGGTGCAATACTTCAAGGTGTTTTTTTGGAAGAAAGTAAAATTGATGAAACGACTGTTTTATAGTGAGAGGTCTTATATCATGTCCGGTTGAACAGTTATAAATAAACGACGAAGGAGTCAGGAGACAACCCACCCCTAACCCCTCCCAGGAGGGGAACTCAGGAGTCAGGAGGAAATAAAGAAGAAGAAAGAGGAGGAGAAGGAGAAAGTTTTTTTATCACTAATTATCCGGACATGATATTACATTATCTCTGGATAATAGCGCGATCAAACTTCGTTCCGCTTACGCTATGAACCAAAACTTCCTTCTTCCCTCTTCCTTCTTCTTTCTTCTTTCTTCCTTCACCTCTAAGGATGAAAATAATCATAAATTTGCTGCGCCAACTTCGGTCCGACTCCTGATACTTCTGTCAACTGCTGCACTGTTGCCATCCGAATATAATCAACAGAATGAAAATGTCCCAATAACAATTTTTGTCGATGATGTCCTAAACCAGGAATCTCATCTAGGCGCGATCGCTTCATTCTTTGACTTCTTTTATCTCTATGGAAACTTACGGCAAACCTATGTGCTTCATCTCTCAACCTCCGCAATAACTGTACTCCTGGTTGTTCCGCATTAGTTGTTAATGGTAGGGACTCTCCAGGTAGAAAAATTTCCTCTCGTTGCTTTGCTAAACTCACTACCCGCACTTCTTCTAATAGTTCCATTTCTTGCATCACTGTCATCACTGCTGAAAGTTGTCCTTTTCCACCGTCTATCATTATTAAGTCTGGTTTCTCTGTAGTTGGTTGTTTTTCATAGTCGCGAAACCGTCTTTGAATGACTTCTGCCATACTGGCAAAGTCATCAGAATGACCAGACTGCACTTCTGGGTTTTGAATTTTGTAATGTCGATAATGTTGTTTTGCTGGCAAACCGTCAATAAAAACGACTCGCGATGCTACTGCATCTGAACCTTGAATATGAGAAATATCATAACCTTCAATACGGTGGGGTAATTCTGGCATATCTAATATTTCTGCTAAGTCTGTCATTGCTGCAGTGTTGCGATCGCTCATTTTATTCAACCGTGCTAACTCATATTCAGCGTTCTTTTTTACCATTTCTATTAATTCTGCTTTTCCCTGACGTTGAGGTACGAAAATTTCTACTTTTTTACCTTTTTTTTCTGTTAACCAATTTGTCAAAAATTCACTTTCTAGTAATTCATATTGCACAATAATTTCTACGGGAATTTCTACAGATTCTACTGTTTGATAATGTGATTCTAAAACCCGTTGTAAAATTACTCCTAATTCTCTACTTTCTCCGGTTACTAAATTGGGTGTTTCAGCAATAAATCCTAATCTACCTACTAATTTACCTGCTCGAATTTGGAATAATTGAACGCAAGCAAATTTATCATTGCCAGCTAATGCTATTGCATCTCTGGAAATTCTATCGTCTGGCAAGGAAACTTTTTGGTCGGCATTTAGAGAGTCTAAACCTATGATTTGGTCGCGAATAGCTGCAGCTTTTTCAAAATTTAAAGCTTCTGCTTCTTTTGCCATTTGAGTATTCAATATATCAATTAATTCTCCTGTTCTGCCTTGAAAAATCATTGCTACTTTTTGCACAATTTTATGATATTCATCTGGTGTAATTAATGCCTGACAAACTCCCGGACAGCGACCAATATAATAGTTTAGACAAGGGCGGTCTTTAAATAAAGGTTTTGGTCGTTGGCGTAGAGGAAAAATTTGTTTGACTAAATGTAAGGTATTTCTTAAAAGTCTGGTATCTACATAAGGACCGTAATAACGGTCTTGAACTTTACCTAATCGTCGTTTTCTAGTAATAAAAACTCTGGGATAATCTTCAGACCAAGTTATACATAAATATGGATATTTTTTATCATCCTTGAGTAAGACATTAAAATATGGTTGATGCTGTTTAACAAGATTAGCTTCTAATGCTAAAGCTTCTGCTTCTGTATCTGTGACAATAAATTCAATTTCCACCACTTGTTGTACCATTAAGCTGATACGATGACTGTGGTTTTTGCTTTCTCGAAAATAGGAGCGGACTCGATTTCTCAGCTTTTTTGATTTACCAATATAAAGAAGGCGATCGCTACTATCGCGCATTAAATACACTCCCGGAGTTTGGGGAATTTCTTTGAGGCGATTTTCTAAACTTTCTGAGTCTTTTACTAGGGGTAAAATTTTAGTAATCATATTTTTAATTATCTTCAATGGAGAATATTTTACTGAGCTATCAATTCAATTTGAAAAAATTATCCTAGTCATAAGATTTTTGCTAAAAACCATAAAATTTTTGAGAGGTAAAAACGAAAAATCAAGCTTTTTCAACACATTTTACTTAAACAAATAAGCCTGTGAGGTAAGCATTCAGCTGTCAGCACTTCAGCAGTTCATCTATTGCTTTTAGTATTAGATAAAAGCTTTACTAATTGAGGTGGAATTTATACTTACTACCACAGTCGGCTTTAAAGTCTATATTAGACATCTCCAGAAAATAGACTTGCCCTTTATTTGCTATAAACTAGAGTGTAATAACTAAAAAAATCATTTTTCGTGTTTTTTTCCTAAAAATATCTTCCCTGTTTCCTATTATCTACTTTTACAAAAAGTATATATCTTTAATTCATGCCTATGTCTATTCATTTAAACCTCCTCATAAGAGCTGAGAGCTGACATCTAATAGCTGTTTGCGCAGCATTCCGCAGGAAATGCTTACCCTGTGATACCAATTCCTAAAAGTAACGCTATACTTGGGTAAGACTTCAGTTATTAATTAATCAAAACAGGTAGAATCACCTTTTTGCTAAAAATAGCCCAGTTAATGTTAATGATTCTTACTTTTTACTTCTCCCCTACTCCCCCACTCCCCCTCCTGGGAGGGGTTAGGGGTGGGTCCCCTGCTCAACAAAATGTAGAAAAGTTTTTGATAAATGGTATGAGAAATAGTGTGATAGGTTAAAAGAATAAAAGAAGAAAAATAACTGTACCTCAGTAACTTGAAAAATGCTCTAGAACAAATATTATATTATTCCTCCTATTATTTTTACTTTTTACTTAGATAAAATATAGAAATTTAATTCATTCCATAATTTATATTATACTCTATCTACTAATCTTGTTTAGCAGGGTGCATCTCAATTTTGAATAAAGCCAAAAATTTATCGCTTTTAGGGAACAGGGAACAGGGAATAGTGAATAGGGAATAGGGAATAGGGAATATGGAGTAGGGAATATATAGGAAAAAAGTATTTTTGCAAATATGAGATACACCCGTTTAGCATCCATCAATTATTTAGATAATGTTTGTAAAATAAAGATTAAATCGTATAATTTGCGCCGATTTTATCGAAAGTAAAACTATAACTATACCATTTAATTTTAGATCTATTTATCAGTATTTATCGAGAAGATTCCAAAAGTATAAAAAGTCAGTAAACCTTGAAGAACTACTCACCGAATATGTCAAAATTTTTTATTTTCAGTTAAAGTTATTGCATATATATATCAAGCCCACAAAAATGAGTAACGACTTGAATCAAATCCGTCCGTTAAATACTACCTTTGGGAAATCATCCTCTCCATCTACTACCCCTCTTCTCAATAACCTTGAAGCAGTTAAAGAATACTTACTATATGGTGAAGTACAATTGAGGATAGCAGCAGTTTCTGAAACCCTCAAATACGGAGATTTAGGACTAGATTTGTTACTCATGGCCTTGCAGGACCAGTCAATAGAAGTGCAATGGGCCGCATATTCAATACTCCTAGAACAACAACAACCTAAAGCTAAATTGGCATTGTCCCAATATACTTGGGATATATCTAAACTACTAGAGCTATACGCTACAGGAAAACGGAATTTTATCAGAGCTAACATCAGAGGAGCAAACCTTAATGGTTTAGACCTACAAGGTATAAATTTCAGTTTTGCCTATTTAAAAAATGCCGATTTAAGTAGTATTAATCTTCAAGATGCTAACCTCACAGAAGCTCACTTCAGAGGTGCTATCCTGAAGGATGCTAATCTCAAAAACACTAATCTTGAAAATGCGAATCTTAGCCTGGCAAAACTTAGGGGTGTTAACCTAACTAATGCTAATTTAACTAATGCAAACCTTAGTGGTGCAGAACTAAGTCTTGCTAACCTAAAGAATGCTAATTTAACTAATGCAAATCTTCGTGGTGCAGACTTAAGAGGTAGTAAATTTAAAGGTATAAATCTTCAGGGTACTAAACTAAATAAAGAAACAAAACTCGATCGTAAATTGTTATTAATCTGGGAAATAGTTAATCAGCAAGCTATCGGTAAAAACTTCGGAAATATTAATCTAATAGGCATCTACCTTGAAGGTGTAAATTTGAGTAATGCTAACTTGAGTGGCGCTCAACTTAGAAGAGTGAATTTGAGTAATTCTAACCTCAGTGGCAGTAACTTTAGTGCTGCAAAACTTATAAGTATTAATCTCAAGAATACTGATTTTAGTAATACTAATCTAACTGATGTAAATTTGAGTGATGCCGACCTCAGTAATGCAAATCTCCTCAATGCAGACCTCAGTAATGCAAATATTAGTAATGCTAATCTTAACTACGTTAACCTCCGAGAAACAAAAATAAATAATTTGACAAAAATAGACCATAAATGGCATTTGGTCTGGAAAATTGTTAACCAGCAACCTATAAAGAACAATCTCAAAGGAGTCAACCTTAGTCAGTCCGATCTTCGAGGTGCTGACCTGAGCAATATTAACCTCCGGAGTGCTAACTTAGAAGGAGCAAATTTTGGGATGTGCGATCGTAATATTCCCTATTGCCAAATCCAAAATATTGATAGCAACTACCACAGTCACTCAAATCTCAGAAGAGTCAATCTTTGTAACGCTAACTTGAAAGGAGCTAACCTAATTGGAGCTTATTTAGAGGAAGCTAACTTGAGTGTAGCCAATCTCATGTTAGCTCAACTCAACTATGCTGAAATGAGCGGTGCAAACCTTACTGCTGCTGAACTCAATGATGCAGACTTGAGAGATGCCAACCTCAGTAGTGCCAACCTCAATGCTGCTGACCTTAGTAACGCTGACCTTAGTAACGCCAACCTGACAAATGCTCATCTGAGTGCTGCTAAATTCTGCAATGCTCAACTTAATGGCGCTAAAATGAACCAAGTCGATCTGAGCACAGCTAATCTCACCAATGTTAATCTCACGAATGCTAAACTCCGTTATGCCAATCTTCGTAATACTAATTTAACAGGTGCTATTCTTAGGGGAGTCGATCTTAGCAATGCCGATCTTAGTCATGCTCACCTGGAAAATGTCGATCTTAGTCATGCTCAACTTAAGGGTGTAAAAATCAGTGAAACAACTAGACTTGACCAAAAATGGTATATAATTTGGGACATTGTAAATCACAAGGTGGAAGGAAGAAACTTACAAGGTAATGACCTCAGTAATGCTCAACTAAATCGTGTCGATCTCAATCGTGCTAACCTCAGCAATGCTAATCTCTGTGGTGCTAGTTTACGAGTAGCTGCTCTGTGGGATGCTAACCTAGAAAATGCTAATATTAGCAATGCTAACTTGGGTGGTGTGAATCTTAGTGGTGCTAACCTCAAGGGTGCTAACCTCAGTGGGAGTGACCTTAATCGTGCCCACCTTTGGCATACTTATCTAAGTGATGTTAATCTCAGTGGTGCTAACTTGATGGGAGCTGACTTGTGGGGTGTTAATTTGAATGGTATCGACCTTAGTGGCGTTAACCTGAGTTATGCTAACCTCAGTCATGCTAATCTTAAAGATACTAACCTGATTGGAGCTAATCTCAGTCGTGCTAATCTTAGCAGTGCAAATCTCAATGGTGTTAATTTCAGTGACGCGAATTTAAGTGGTACTAATTTTAGTGATGCTAATATTAATAATTGCATATTACCAATATGAAGAAGGAATAAGGAAGAAGGAAGAAGGTTTAAAAGCTGGAAAAAACTTAAATTTAAGGAAGAAGTAAGAAGGAAGAAGGAAGAAGTTTTAAAAGCTGGAAAAAACTTAAATTTAAGGAAGAAGTAAGAAGTTTTAAAAGCTGGAAAAAACTTAAATTTACTGTAGATATTCACCGAATATAGAACCCATTTGAGATCTATATAATTATGGTAGTCAAGTCTTTTCGCGCATCAATTTTGAGGAAAAATCATCTGAAGGAGTGTTGAATTTTTTGTATTATCTCTCCCCACATCTTCCCTCTTCCCTCTTCCCTCTTTCCTTTTCCCTCTTAATATCATGTCCGGATAATTAGTTATAAAAAAACTTTCTCCTTCAACTCCAGTTCTTCTTCTTTCTTCCCTCTTTCCTCCTGACTCGGTCCTTCCCCTCCCCTCCTGGGAGGGGTTAGGGGTGGGTTGACTCCTGAGGACTCCGTAGTTATTTATTTATCACTGTTTAACCGGACATGATATAACTCCTGTCTCCTGTCTCCTGTCTCCTGTCTCCTGACTCCTGACTCCTAGCTAAAAAAACTTGATATTTATGAAGATACCAAATGGGTTCTATACAGCGCTTCCCGTTGTTATGAGGTACACCCATCGCGGGCAAGATGCCCGCACTACAATATTTTTATCATTTATCCTATACCTCATTTACCCGAAATATGCTGTAAATAATCAATCTTCCTGGTTGTCCCTTCTTCCCTCTTCCCTCTTCCTTCTTCCTTCTTCCTTCTTCCTTCTTCCTTCTTCCTTCTTCCTTCTTCCTTCTTCCTTCTTCCTTCTTCCTTCTTACTTCTTACTTCACAAAAATATCTGACATTAACTGTTGCCAAATATCCGAATTTGTTAAAGCATAAGCATCAAATTCATAACCATATTGTTGATAAAGACTATTAAAACTATCAATCCAATGATAAATAGTTTCTGTCATAGATAAAGGAGTATATTTTACAGCTTGTCGTAGATATTTACTCATCTCAACTAAATTCTCATTTCGATGTGCCTGCCATGCTAACCAACTCAAAGTATAATAACGAGATTTTCCCTCTAATTTACGAAGAGATACTGATAAATTTGGTCTGCTAAAAAAGTCATCTAAAACAGACATCATACTAACAGCTTGGTGAGTAGATTTTCTAGTAGCATTCCGATGATGTTGACGATAACAATAAGTAACTTTTGGCAACCAAACTGCCTCACAACCATTTACAGATAAACGCAATACTAAATCTATATCTTCTCCATGATGCCAACGAGTATCAAAACCTCCCGCACTTTTTATCCAACTCCGACGAAACATCATAGAAATAGTTACAGGTTTCCAAACTACCCAAGTTTCTAAATTTAATTCTAGGGAGTTATGCCATAATTCTATATCGGAAATTTTTTCCCCTTTTTCATTAACTAAACGCCACCCACTATGCACGATACCAAGAGAAGGACGAGTATCAAAAATAGCTACCTGTTTTGCCAGTTTATCTGGTAGAAAAAAGTCATCAGCATCCAGAAAAGCAATAAATTCTCCCCCTGCCATTTCTAAACCTAAATTTCGGGCGTGGGATACTCCTTTATTCTCTTGATAAACATAGCGAATTTTATCTAAATAAGGTTCTAAAACTTCGCGAGTATTATCAGTAGAACCATCATCAATTACGATTATTTCATAAGAGGTATAAGTCTGATTAAAAACACTGGCGATCGCTTCTAGTATATAGTGGGCATTATTATAGGTGGCAATAATTACACTGACTCTTGGTACTACTGGATTAAAAATATTACTAATTAATTTTTTCCACTCTGGTAATTGACTAAAATTATAGGCATTAAATTGATTTCCTTCTTGACGAGCAAGTTTGCTAAATAATTCTATCCAAGTACAAATTGCTTCGGTAGTAGAGGCGGAAGTATAAGTTAAAGATTTTTGCAAATAAGCAGCCATTTCGAAAAAGTTACCTGCCTGATATAAGCGCCAAGAATTCCAAAGTAGGGAGCGATATTTTACTTGATTTTCTATTTGACTTATTGAGGCAGGTAAATTAGGTTTGCTAAAAAAATCATCTAATAATTTTTCCAATTCTTGAGTAATTTTTTGTCGATTTTCTAATCCAGAAACACTACTATTACGCTGTCGATAACAGACACAAACTCTCGGTAACCAAGTAGCTTTTCCTCCAGTTAAAGCCAAGCGCAAAACTATTTCTAAATCCTCAATACCAAAATATCTTTGGTCAAACCCACCATTAAGCTTTAACCACTCACTTCTAAACATCATTGCACTAGGCAAAGTTGCTTGCCAGATTAACCAATTTTCTAAGTCTAATTCTGCACCATTTTCCCAAGGTTTTATATCTTTAATAATACTACCTTTTTCATCAACAAATCTCCAACCACTTTGCACCATAGTTAAAGTAGAATCTTCTGCAAAACATCCTACTTGTTCGGCTAATTTTTCGGGTAGAAAAAAGTCATCGGCATCTAGAAAGGCAATATATTTTCCCTGAGCTATTTCTATGCCATGATTCCGCGCTTTTGATGGTCCTTGATTTTCTTGATATACATATTTAATTTGATTTAGGTAGGGTTCTAAAACTTGATAAGTCTTATCGGTAGAACCATCATCAATAATAATAATTTCATAAATGGTATAAGTTTGAGTCAGGATACTTTTAATAGCTATGAGAATATAATCAGCATTATTATAGGTAGGAATAATAACACTAACCATTGGTAAGCCATTAGGGATAACTTTAGTTATTAATTTTTGCCATTCTGGTAATTGATGCAAAAATACAGAATTAAAATCATAGTTTTCTAGAGCAGCATAATATTGAAAATAATAGAGCCAATTACAGATAGTTTTAAGGACAGAAAAAGAGGAAAATTTTAAAGACTTATATAAATAATCAGCCATTTCAGCGAAGTAGCTAGATTTATATAAACACCAACAATTCCAAATTAGAGAACCGTAGCGTAACTCCTTTTCTAACTGTTGAATTTTTGGGGGAAGATTGGTGTTAGAAAAAAGTTCATCTAAAATTTTTTCTTCTACTGCTATTTGAGCAAGTAAATTTCTAGTCATATTACTGCTATGTTGACGATAACATACAGCTACTTTAGGAAACCAAGCGGCTTGGCAACCTGCTAAAGCTAATCGAATGACAATATCAAAATCTTCTAATCTGCGTAATTGTTCATTAAAGCCACCTACTTTTTCTAACCATTCTTTGCGAAACATCATCCCACTAGGGTTAGTAGTTTTCCATTTTAACCAACTTACTAAATCTAATTCTGGAGATTTATGCCAAGGTTCAAGATCTTGAATTTTTTCTCCTTTTTCATTGACAACTCGCCACCCACTTTGTACTAAACCAATATTTGGTTGAGCATCAAAAATAGCAACTTGTTCTGTCAGTTTATAAGGTAGAAATAAATCGTCAGCATCAAGGAGAGCAATTAATTCTCCTTTTGCCAATTTAATGCCACGGTTACGAGTTGCAGATAATCCTTTATTTTCTTGATAAAAATAGCGAATTTTTGTCATGTATGGTTGTAATACTTGACAGGTATTATCTGTAGACCCGTCGTCTATAACAATAATTTCATAGTTAGTATAGGTTTGTTTAAATACACTTTCTATTGCTTGGGCAATGTAGAGTTCACAATTATATACTGGGATAATTACACTTACTTTTGGAGTTAGAAATACTTGGGACATTATAGTTATTAATTTTGAAGTTTGTGGGATAATTTTAACGAAGTCAGAAGTCAGAAGTCAGAAGTTATTTTTGTAACGGGGATTTGAGCAACCCTCCAAAAAAATTTTGCCTTAAAAGGCGGGGTTTTATACCCAATTATTTTGATAAAAGTCTATAAAAAGTTCTACTCTAAAAAGAAACTCGAATAACTATTTATTCCACGAAAAATTAGGTTATGCCCTGAAACAAGTAAATGTATCTTATCTTCCCAAAATTATCGGGGTATATAGGAAAAATGTCTATTTTCAAGAAATACCAGACTATTTAAAATTATCTTGGGAAACAATGAAAATTAATTTGAGAATAGCTAATGTTATTAGACATCTCCGATCATATAATGTTTCTCAACCTAATCAGATAGACTTATACTTATTTATCTTCTATTTCCTATTCCCTATTCCCTATTCCCTGTTACCTCTGATAGGAAAAATATCTATTTTCAAGAAATACCAGACTATTTAAAATTATCTTGGGAAACAATGAAAATTAATTGGGGAATAGCTGATGTTATTAGACATCTCCAATCATATAACGTTTATCAACCTAATGAGGTAGACCTATACTTATTTCTCTTCTATTCTCTATTCCCTCTGGGTATATAAAAAAAATGTCTATTTTCAGGAAATGCCAGACTATTTAAAATTATCTTGGGAAACAATGAAAATTAATTGGGAAATAGCCGATGTTATTAGACATCTCCGATCGTATAACGTTTATCAACCTAATGAGGTAGACCTATACTTATTTATCTTTTATTGGTACTTAGACATTTTTTGGTAGGAAAAATGCGTCAAAGTCAGTCTAGACAATGGAATTACGTCAAAGCCTTAAAAATGGCTAGAACTCTTGGTAACTCAGGATTTATGCCTTTTCGACGTAAAAGCCTCTGCACATCTATATTTGAGCCTATTTTCTGCCTTGATTTTGTGTAAGTCCCATTATTCTCTATTCCCTGTTCCCTCTGATAAAAAAAATATCTATTTTCAAGAAATACCAGACTATTTGAAATTATCTTGGGAAACAATGAAAATTAATTGAGAAATAGCCGATGTTATTAGACATCTCTGATCATATAGGATTTCTCAACCTCATGAGGTATGCCTATACTTATTTATCTTCTATTCCCTATTCCCTGTTCCCTAAAAATGAAGTTAGTTTATACATAAATGAAAATGAAAAAACAACAGGAAAATTCACTATATGAATTAAATAAAAAAGCAGAAATATATTTAGCCCAAGGAAAATTAGAAGAGGCAATAGAAGCTGGTAAACAGGCATTAGAAATAGTGCCATATTTTCCACCCATCTATAAAACATTGGGAAATATTTTCCACAAAATGGGTGAAATAGACAAAGCAAAAGAGTGGTATCTCAAAGCAATAAATCAACAGCCAGAATGGGCGGAAGTTCATGCAAATTTTGGCAGCTTATATGCCCAACAACAACAATGGCAATTAGCAATAAAATCTTACCAAGAAGCCATCGGAATCAAACCAAATGTACCAGGTTTTTATCGTAATTTAGGAAAAATCTGGCAACAAATAGGAAAAATAGAATTAGCAAGAGTTTGTCAGGAACAAGCATTAAATTTAGAAGCTCAATATCCCAAAGCCTCACAATATTTGAAAAAGGGAAAAAGTTTGCTAGAAAATGGGGAAATAGAATCAGCGATCGCTCATTTCCAGCAAGCTATAAAATTCAATCCATCTTTGGCAAATGCCTATCAAAAATTAGGGGATGCTTTAGTTGAAAAAAAAGAATTACATCCAGCAATTAAATCTTATCAACAAGCAATAGAACTGAAGCCAGACTTGTGGATAGCTCATCATAAACTAGGAAAAGTATTTCAAGAAATAGGAGAGCTAGATACAGCTATTATAGAATTTAAACTTGCTATAAAACTCAACCAAAATTCTCCTTTGTCTTACAAAAAATTAGGTGAAATTCTAGAAAACCAAAAAAAATTAGACGCTGCAAGACACTATTATCAAAAAGCGATAGAAATTCAGCCAGATGCTTGGAATATTCACCGCAAATTAAATCAGATTATGCTGAAGCAAGGAAAATTAAAACAAGCCATTATAGCTTGTAAAGTTGTTATAAAACTCAATCAAAAGTTATCTTGGCCTTATAAATTAATGGGAGACATTTATCAACAAAATCAAGAATGGGATGAAGCAGCTTTAGCTTATTCTAGTGCCTTAAAACTTGCCACAAATCAAGATACACTCCACAAAAAATTAGGGGATGTTTTACAGAAAAAAGGCTTGATAGAAGAAGCGATCGCCAGTTACAAAAAAGCCATAAAAATCAATCCCAATTCTTGTTGGTATTATGGAGCATTAGGAGATGCTTATGTTCAACAGCAAAAGTTTTCTGAAGCAATACCTTATTTAATCCAAGCTCTGAAATTGAGACCAGATTATGATGAAGTGCATAAAAATATAGAATATATTCTCACAAAACAAGGTCGTCAAGATGCAGCTAGTATTTGGTCTCTTGAAGAAAAATTACCCCTAGATTGGCTAGAAAAATTTTTTAAATTAACAGGAGACTGGGAAATTATATCTAGTTCATTAGAAAGTAATATTATTCAGATAAAAATCTATCCAGAAATGCCAGTAACTTTCTTCGTATCTCAAACAATAGATGCCAAACTTCATCCCAGTTTTCAAGAAAAAAAACTTAAATTAGTAGAAGCATTTATAGCAATAATACCAGAAGGAAGAGGTTGTGTAAAATTAGGAACAACTGCAGTTATTAGCTCAGATAATAAATTAGTATCAGACGTTTCTACAGGTTGTGCCACAGTAATTATATCCTCCTCCCAATTACCTCCTATTTATTACATAAATAAAAATGTAGCTTTTTTGTCAACAAAGTGGGGAGAAAAAAATTATTTTCACTGGATGTTTGATGCAGTGGCACGGATAGATTTATTACGCCGAACAGATGTTGAAATAGATAAGTTTATTTTGGGTAGTTGCGAAAAAAATTTTCATAGAGAAAGTTTAGAAGCATTGGGAATTTCCCAAGATAAAATAATCGAAAGTAGATTGTATTCTCACATAAAAGCAAAGCAATTAATAGTGCCTTCATGTTCGGCTAAACAAAGAGGAATATGGGTGAATAAATGGAGTTGTGAGTTTCTCAGAAGTTTATTTTTGAAACCTCAAAATATTAAAGAATTATCTCATCAACCAAAACGTATATATATTAGTAGAAAGCTAGCATCATGGCGTAGAGTTCTTAATGAGGAGGAAGTTATGAATTTGTTAGAGAAATTTGGCTTTGTTAGTCTGACCTTAGAATCAATGTCAATAGCAGAACAAGTATCATATATGGCTGCTGCTAAAGTTGTTATTGCACCTCATGGAGCTGGATTAACAAACCTCGTATTTTGTAGTCCAGGAACTAAAGTAATTGAAATTTTTTCTCCCAAATATGTTAATTCTTTATATTGGCGGATTAGTAATTTTTGTAGTCTTTCACATTATTATTTATTAGGGGATTTTTTTGATAATGATAATTTAGGAAAACAGTTATGGATGCCAGATATAATTGTCAATTTAAAACAGCTATTAAAAATTATGGAATTAGCAAAAGTAATTTCAACAATTAATAATTAATTATTAATTATTACCTCTCCTTGAAAGCGGATAGGATTGACTCAAAGGAAATTTTTTCTTGTTTCTCCTTTAAAGGAGAGTAAGCATTAAGCAGTCAGCCATCAGCTAGCCTCCTATCGGAGGAACTGCGTTAACAGCTATTGCTTTTAGTTGAGAATAAAAGCTTTATTAATTGTCTTACTACAAAAGTATTATGCCTAGGAGCTGTTCAATTGATTATTACTCCTCATGGTGCTGGACTGACAAACCTGGTCTTTTGTACTCCAGGAACTAAAGTAATTGAAATTTTTTCTCCCAAATATATTACCCCTATATATTGGCAAATTAGTAATGTATGCGGCTTATTACACTACTACTTAATAGGTGAAAATTTTGATAATCCTAATTCAGCTAAGTCAATGCGCTATACACCAGATATTCTGGTCAGTCTAGACAAGCTATTAAAAATTATGAAATTAGCAGAAATTGAATGAATTTAAGTCATATTTGTATCCCAGAATAAAACTAGAATAAATCTCATACCAAATTCATTTCTAAGTTGCATAGAATAATATTTTAATCAGAGTTGACTGTAGCTCGATATAAACAAGTTAATATTAGTTAACTGTAAAAAATGGCAGGATTTTTTCAAACAAGGAAATGCAAATACAGAAAAATATTTATGCTGCTTTCTCTACAATGCCTTGATGTTCAAAGAGTTAAAACACACCAGTAGAAAAGAAATTCTGTCAACTGATATCCTACTCTGTAACTTATATAAACAAGTAGGGATTAGAAGTTAGTTTATCAATAAATTAAAATGACAAAACAACAGCAAATGTCACTATGTGAGTTAAATAAAAAAGCAGAATTATATTTAACTCAAGGAAAATTAGAAGAGGCAATAGCAGCTTGTCACCAAGCATTAGAAATAGTGCCAGATTTTCCACCTATTTATAAAACATTGGGAAATATTTTCCACAAAATGGGTGAAATAGACAAAGCAAAAGAATGGTATTTAAAAGCAATAAATCAACAGCCATACTGGGCGGAAGTTCATGCAAATTTAGGGAGTTTATATGCCCAAAAACAACAATGGCAATTAGCAATAAAATCTTACCAAGAAGCCATCGGTATCAAACCAAATGTACCAGGTTTTTATCGTAATTTAAGAAAAATCTGGCAACAAATAGGAAAAATAGAATTAGCCAGAGATTGTCAGGAACAAGCATTAAGTTTAGAAGCTGAATATCCTCAAGCTTTAGAATATTTAAAACCGGGAAAAAATTTGTTAGAAAATGAAGAAATAGAACAGGCGATACAGCTGACGCCACGCTCCGCGAACGCTTATTTCCAGCAAGCCATAAAATTAAATCCGTCTTTGGCAAGTGCTTATCAAAATTTAGGCGACGCTGTTGCTAAACAAGGAGAGTTAACTGAAGCAATAAATTATTATCAAACAGCAATTAAAATCAAACCGGACTTGTGGATAGCTCACCATAAACTAGGAAAAATATTTCAAGAAATAGGAGAGTTAGATGCAGCTATTAGTAATTTCCAGCTCTCTATAGAAATTAATCCACATTTTCCTTGGTCTTACAAAAAATTGGCAGATATTTTCCAAGAAAAAGGAGAATTAGAATCAGCAGAAAAATATTATCAGAAAGTAATAGACATCAAATTTGATGTTTGGGAAGTTCACCGTAAATTAGTAGAAATTCAGCAACAAAAAGGAAACTTAGACAGAGCTATTTCTAGTTGTAAACGAGTCATAGAAATTAATCCCACCTTAAATTGGTTTTATCAGAGATTAGGAGATAATTTATCAAAATTGGAACCACACGATCTAGCTATAGATTATTACCGAAGCTTACTAGAAACTGAACCAAATAATATAAAATGGCTCCACGATCTAGGACAAAAGCTAGTAAAACTTCAAGAATGGGATGAAGCAATTATTATTTACCGTCGTGCTATAGAACTAGAAGTAAATAATCATTTATTTCACAGAAGATTAGCAGACGCTTTACAACAAAAAGGATTATTAGATGAAGCAATTTCTAGTTATCAAACAGCCATAAACATTAATCCAAATTTATCTTGGTCATATTACAAATTAGGAGAAACACTGAGTAAATTAACCAAGTGGGATGAAGCAATAATTGCTTACCGTCGTGCTATAGAGTTAGAAACAAATAACCATTTATTTCACAGAAGATTAGCAGAAGCTTTACAACAAAAAGGATTATTAGATGAAGCAATTTATAATTATCAAACAGCCATAGAAATTAATCCAAATTTTTATTGGTCATATTACAACTTAGGAGAAACACTAAGTAAATTAACCAAGTGGGATGAAGCAATAATTGCTTACCGTCGTGCTATAGAGTTAGAAACAAATAACCATTTATTTCACAGAAGATTAGCAGATGCTCTACAACAAAAAGGTTTATTCGATGAAGCAATTTATAATTATCAAACAGCCATAGAAATAAATCCCAACTCTTGTTGGCATTATGCAGCATTAGGCAATACTTATGTCCAAAAACAGAATTTTTCTGAAGCAATACCCTGTTTAATTGAAGCATTGAAAATGAAGCCAGACATTGAGAATGTTCACCAAAATATAGCATATATCTTGAAAAAACAAGGTCGTCAAAATCAAGCTCGCCTCTGGAATTCTCAACAAAAATTACCCAAAGACTGGCTAGAAAAATTTTTCAATTTAACACAAGATTGGGAAATTACTTCAGATTCCCCACAAACTAATATTACTAAGAAAAAAGTCTCAGAGTCCAGTTATATAAATCTATCAGCATCTCAAACAATTGAATCACAAATTTATCCAAATTTTCAAAGCAAAAAAGCAAAATTAGCAGCAACTTTTGTAGCAATAGTCGTAGACGGAAGAGGATGTGTTGATTTAGGAACAACAGCAGTTATTACTTCAGACAATAAATTAGTAAGAGATATTTCCACAGGTTGTGCTGAAATAATGATATCTTCTTCCAAATTACCGCCAGTTTACAACATCAATGGAACGGTAGCTTTTTTACCAGTAAATCTGGGAATAAATAATTACTTCCACTGGATGTTTGATATATTTGTCAGGTTAGACTTGTTACGCAGAAGTAATCTTATGCCTATCATAGATAAGTTTGTTTTTACTAACTGTAGTAAAAAGTTTCAAAAAGAGAGCATACAAGCTTTGAAAATACCTCCGGAAAAATTAATAGAAGCTCAGTTGTTTCCCAATATAAAAGCTCGCAAATTAGTGGTTCCTTCACTAATGACTAAACAAGGTAGCATTAGGATAACAAAATGGGGTTGTGATTTTTTAAGAAGTTTATTTTTAAACGCCGAAAATATTGGTAAATTACCTAGCAAAAAAGAACGTATATATATTAGTCGGAAACTGACACCCTACCGGAGAATAGTTAATGAAGAGGAGGTAGTTAGTCTACTGGGAAAGTTTGGTTTTGTTACTGTTACTCTAGAATCAATTTCAGTAACGGAACAAGCATCACTTATGGCTGGCGCTAAAGTAGTAATTTCTCCTCATGGTGCAGGACTTACAAACCTAGTATTTTGCAGTCCAGAAACTAAAGTAATTGAAATTTTTTCTCCAAAATTTATTAATTCTATATACTGGCAAATTAGTAATATATGTGGCTTGTTACACTACCACTTAATTGGTCAAGATTTTGAAAGTGACAATTCAAATAAAAGTCAGTGGGGACCAGATATTATTGTTAATATTAAACTGCTATTACAAATTCTAGAGTTAGCAGGAATTTAGTTGAATAATATTATGTCCGGTTGATTACTTAGGGTTTGCTGAAAAAGTCTTTTAGTAGGGGTAGGAGACAACCCACCCCTAACCCCTCCCAGGAGGGGAGAAATGGGAATTATAGAGGAGGTAAGTCGGAAAAATTGTAAGAGTGATTTTTCTGCCATAATCGTCCCCAAATACTAGCTTTTTGAGCTTTTTGAGCTGAAAAGCTGGCACTTTTTAAAGGCCAAAAAATGCTAAAACCAATATCAGTCAATGCTTTGATATTTAATCAGCAAGCCCTACTTATAACCTACATTCCGCACGACAAAACGTAGCATAAAAATATAGGTCAAAAGTCAAAAGTCATGCATTAAGAAGAAAATTATAGTGGTTAATAGGAGTCAACGATTCAGCAAGTATTTATGCTTAAGTCAGGAGGGAAGAAAGAAGTAAGAAATAAGAGGAGGAAAAGGAGTAAGTTTTTTTATCACTAATTATCCGGACATGATATAAGCGGATATTAATGAAAATTAGCGACTTTAAAAAGATTAAATAAAATGAATAAAAAAAAAATTGCACTAGATTTATATCAACAGGCAGAATTATATCTAGAACGAGGAAATTTAGAAATATCACACAAGTTATGTAACCAAGTAATAGAGATACAATCAGACTTTTCCCGCATCTACAATACCTTGGGAAAAGTGCTAGAAGCAATGGAAAAATTAGAGTTAGCAAAAGAAAATTATCAACAAGCGATCGCCATAAATTCTAGCTTAGTAGAAGCTCACATTAATTTAGGTAATTTATCTTTTCAGCAACAACAATGGCAAGCTGCAATTGAGAGTTATGATCGAGCAATTCAGTTAAACCCAAACCAAGCAGAAATTCATCACAAATTAGGAGAAGCATTCCTACAATTAGAAAAATGGGATGAAGCTGTTATTTCATATCAAAAAGCTACAGAACTAAATCCAAATTTTCCCTGGTCTTTCCATAAATTAGGAGAAGCATTCCTACAATTAAAAAAATGGGATAAAGCTGTCATTGCATATCAAAAAGCTACAGAACTAAATCCAAATTTTCCCTGGTCTTTCCATAAATTAGGAGAAGCATTCCTACAATTAAAAAAATGGGATAAAGCTGTCATTGCCTACAAAAAATTTATTGAACTAAATCCAGATTTTCCTTGGTCTTACCAAAAATTAGGCACAGCTTTGATGCAGCTAGAAAAATGGGAGGAAGCTGTTAAAGTTTATCGTCTTACTACTGAATTAAAGCCAGATTTATATTTGCCTCACAAAAATTTAGGAGATGCTTTAATGCAATTATCAAAATGGTCGGAAGCAGTAACAGCTTATCGCCGACTAATAGAAATAGAACCTAATATAGATGTGGCTTACTATAATTTAGGTGAAGCTTTAGTCAAACTTGAAAAATGCTCAGAAGCAGTAGCAGTCTACCGTCAAATTGTTAAAATGAACTCTAACTCTTATTTAGCTTATAGTAAATTAGCAGCAGCATTAATTAAAATAGCTGAAGTAGAAAAAAACAGAAAAATTGAGATTTATCCAGAAGCGATCGCTTGTTATGAAACTTTAATCCAACTTCAACCAAATCAAAGAGAAAATTATCATCAATTAGCAGATATATTACAAAAACAAGGAAAATTAGAAGCAGCAGTTGATAGTTATGTAGAAGCTATAAAATTAAAACCAGATGTACCTTGGTCTTATAACAATATCGGGGAAATTTTAATGAAATTAAAAAGGTGGAATCAAGCAATATTCACCTTTTTAATTTCATTAAATATGGAAAAAAATATGCCTTGGATATATCAGACACTAGGAGAAGCATTCGCACAAATATCCCAAAGTAATTTAGAAGATAAAATTAACTATTATTGTTCTGCACTTCAAAACGACCGGATAGAGATAATTAATTCTAAATTAGCACTTCATTTACCGCGAAATCCAGATTTATATCTATATTTAGGAAATTCCCTCAGCAAAAAAGAAAAATATAAAGGGGCAATCATTATTTATAATATGGCTCTGCAACTGAAAGTAAATGACCAAGAAATTACAAATCAACTTCAGAAAACTTTAGAGAAAAAAGTAAAGTTAGAACTAGAAATAGAAAGATGTCGTAAAACTATCGAACAAAACCCAAAATCTTCTAAATCTTACTATGATTTAGCCATCGCTCTGACTCGACAAGAAGAATTGGAAAAAGCAAGTCTAGCTTTCCTCAAAGCCATCAAATTAAACCCAGAAATTAACTGGTCTTATAATCGTTTCTGGAATTACTTAAAACAGTCCGATAAGCTTGATGAAGTAGTCAGTTTTTACCATCAAATTATTCAAAAGAAACCCCACTCCGTTTTATCTCACTTAAACCTAGGAGAAGTTCTCAGCGAGCAAGGTAAAATTGACTCAGCAGTCACCTCTTATCGTACTGCTTGTTACGAGCAAACTTTAAAATCTCATCCCAATTTTGTAAAAAAATATTGGCATCAAGAACAAGTAACAAATCCTAACTTTATAATTATTGGCACTGGCAAAAGTGGCACTACTTCTCTATATAACTATCTAACTCAACATCCCCAAGTTTTACCTGCCATTAAAAAAGAAATATATTTTTGGTCGAGACATTTTGACAAAGGAATAAATTGGTACTTAGCTCATTTTCCTCCCATTCCAAAAGGAACAATATTTTTAACAGGAGAAGCAACTCCTACCTATATTAATAGTTGGCAGACCCCGACACGACTATCTAGTATTTTCCCCAAAATAAAGTTGATTATAATTTTGCGAAACCCAGTAGATAGAGCAATTTCTCACTATTATCACGAAGTCAGATCGAAGATGGAAAATAAATCTTTATCAGAAGCAATATATTCCCAGTTAGAGAGACTTCAGCAAATGTCTGAATCTACTCTTGAACAAGCTTACTGGAATCATATATCTTACTATATAAGTTATGGAATTTATGTAGAATTTATCAAAAAATGGATGACTATTTTTCCCAGAAAACAATTCCTGATTTTAAGAAGCGAAGACTTTTATCAAAACCCAGGAACTATCATGGAAAAAGTTTTTAACTTTCTAGATTTACCCAAACATCAACTCAAAAATTATCAGAAATTAAATTCTGGTTCTTATCCTACTCTTCCTCAATCAATTCACCAGAGTCTAAGTAATTATTTTCAACCCTATAATCAAAAGCTTGAAGAATATTTAGGTATGAAGTTTAATTGGGAATGAACGAAGGCAGAAGGCAGGAGGCAGGAGGCAGAAGGCAGAAGGCAGAAGGCAGAAGGCAGAAGGCAGAAGGGAAAATTTCTTATGAATTCAAGTTTCAAAAATCTTAAGCACCTTCATTGATGGTTATTAAGTAATTAATACTGAAGAAGGCAGGAGGCAGAAGGTAGAAGGGAAAATTTCTTATGAATTCAAGTCTCAAAAATCTTAAGCACCTCCGTTAACGGTTATTAAGTAATTAACACTTAGATTTTATATAGCAATCAGGAATGAGTTGTTAGAATTGAGATGTTACTTAAAAGTATAGAATATAGCAATTATTATATTCATATGATATGTTTTTTTCTTCTTCTCTGTTCCCTGTTCCCTAAAAGTTTTCAATATCTCACAACTCAAATCATATTGCTATAGCAATCCTAAATTGGTTGCGGGTAATCAAAAAGTAGATAAAAAAACTGAAACTCTTACCTGTTCCCTGTTCCCTAAAATCGGTAAGATTTTTATACACAAATAAAATAGGATTGCTATATATGAAAGTATTCACCTGGGGTGCTTATTATTTGTAACATTCTTTTTTTTTAATGGTATTATTGCTAATTATTCTTATGTTTACTTCTCTCCCACTCCTCTACCTTTTGCTCAAGAAAATGATATGAAGCTACCTATTCTTAATTATGAACATTGACTTCTGACACCTCTAGAATTATGCCCTCAAATACAGACTTACAAATAATAGTATTACAAAGCCAAAAACAGGCAGAAATCTATTTATCCCAAGGCAAAATAGAACAAGCGATCACTTGTTATGAAAAAATTCTAGAACTTCAACCTGAACATTGGGGAATTTACCAAAAATTGGGAGATATTTACCTACAAGAAGGAAATTTTTCACAAGCTATTACTATTTATCAAAATGCCATTCAACTTAATCCTAATTTTTCCTGGTTTTATCACAAATTAGGGGAAGCTTTAATGCAACTTCAACAGTGGGAAAAAGCTATCACAGCATATCAACGTGCTATAGAACTTAACCCTGATTTTTCTTGGTCATATCAGAAACTGGGAGAAAGCTTGATTCAACTATTAAAATGGGATTTAGCAACTACAGCATTTAGACAAGCAATTAAACTGAATCCTGATTTTTATTTGTCTTACGAAAAATTAGGAGAAGCACTGACTCAACAAGATAATTTACATGAAGCAGTAACTGCTTACCAAAAAGCTATAAAAATTAATCCTAATTCTTACTGGTCTCACAATAAATTAGGAGAAACTTTAATTAAATTAGGTAAATTAGACCAAGCTGAGACTACTCTGCAAAAAGCCATAGAAATCAATCCTAAAATTTACTCTGCTCACCATAATTTAGGAGAAGTTTTATTCAAACAACAAAGAGAAACAGAAGCCATTATCAAATATCATCAAGCCATCAAAATTAATCCTAATTCTTATTGGTCTCATAACTCATTAGGAGATACTTTAGTAAAATTAGAAAATTGGGAAGAAGCCATAACAGCATACCGTCGTGCCATAGAAATTAATCCTAACTATTATTGGTCTTATAATTTATTAGGAGATGTTCTAGAAACTACAGGAAAATCAGACCAAGCAATTACCAGTTACTTAAAAGCAATAGAACTTAATCCAGAAATAGATAGACCTCATTTATGTTTATGGAACTTGTTTCTCAAACAAGATAAATGGGAAAAAGCAGAAAATATCTACCGCCAAGAAATTGAAAAAAATCCTCGTAACTTTTGGCTATGGAATTACTTAGGAAATACCCTAGTAAAACAACAAAGATTAGATGAAGCCATCGCCTCTTATCAAAAAGCTATTTCAATTAAACCTAATATTTCTGAAATTTATCAATTTTTAGGAGATGCTTTTATTCAACAACAAAGGTGGGATGAAGCTGCTATTGTTTATCTGCGCGCTGTAGAACTTAACCCTGAATTATCCTGGTCAAATTATAATTTATGGCAAACTTTAGAACGTTGCGGAAAATTAGATGAAGTAGTCAATTTATATCGACAGTTTATTCAACAAAATCCAGATTCATATTTGTCCTATATAAATCTCGGTGAAATTCTGACAAAACAGAATCAAATAGATGAAGCAATTATTTATTACCAAACTGCTTGTTATCAACAAATTTTAAAATCTTACCCCTCCCTTTACCAAAAACAGTGGAATTTGACAGACATTCAAAATCCTAACTTTCTAATTATTGGAGTAGGAAAAGGAGGAACGACCTCCTTATTTAGTTATCTCATCCAACATCCTCAAATTTTATCCCCTGTTGTCAAAGAAATAAATTTTTGGTCGATGAACTTTGACAAAGGAATAAATTGGTATCTCTCTCATTTTCCTGCCATTCCAAACCATGAAAATTTAATCACTGGAGAAGCAAGTCCTAGTTACTTAGGAAACTGGGAAGCACCAGACAGAATATTTAATTACTTTCCCAAAATCAAATTAATAATTATGTTGAGAAACCCTGTAGATAGAGCTATTTCTCACTACTATCATTGGCGAAGGATAAATAGAGAAAATCGCCCTTTAGAAACAGCATTAAAAGAAGAATTAGAAAATTGGCAAATGATTTATAAAAATTCTCCCTTAGACACCAATTATTGGCATCATGAATTATATTATTTAGGCACTGGCATATATATAGATTTTATCCACAATTGGATGAGAATATTTCCTCAAGAACAAATTCTAATTTTGCCCACAGAAGAATTTTATAGAACTCCAACAACCATGATGAAACAAGTATTTGATTTTCTCGGTCTGCCAAATTATAAAGTTCCCGACTACCAGAAATTAAATTTAGGTTCCTATCCCCCTATCAGTAAATCACTGCATCAAAAATTGAGCAATTTCTTTCGACCTCATAATCAAAAATTAGAAGAGTATTTAGGGATAACATTTAACTGGGAAAGTTTAGATGGATGACTAAAATTTAGGAGAAAAATTTCGATAAAAACAGTGGAGTGAAGTTATTAATTTCTCCCACAACTATGATCGAATTAGTATTTGATTTTTTGGGTTTGCCAAACCATCAAATTCCCGACTACCAGAAATTTAACTGAGGGTCTTAATTTTTCCTACAACACCTGATTAAAGGAGTCTTTGATTTTCTCAATTTGGCAAACTATCAAATTTCCAACTACCAGAAATTTAACTGAAGGTCTTATCCATCTATCAAGAAATTACTGCCTCAAAAATTGAGAGATTTTTTTTCAAGCTGAAATTTACAAATTAGAATCAGACTTAGAGGTAGAATTTAACTGAGAAACTCGAAGATGAAAGGAGTCTTTGATTTTCTCAATTTGCCCAACCATCAAATTCCCGACTACCAAAAATTTAACTTATGCTCCTATCCACTTATTAGGAAATTATTGCCTCCAGAAATTTAACTGAGGGTCTTAATTTCTCCCACAACTATGACGAAAGGAGTCTTTGATTTTTTCAATTTGCCAAATTATAAAATTTCCAACTACCAGAAATTTAACTGAAGGTCTTATCCATCTATCAAGAAATTACTGCCTCAAAAATTGAGAGATTTTTTTCAAGCTGAAATTTACAAATTAGAATCAGACTTAGAATAGATGATTAAAATTTAGGAGAAAAATTTCGAGAACAACAGTGAGTTGAAACTCTTAATTTCTCCCACAACTATAATGAAACGAGTCTTTGATTTTCTCAATTTGCCCCACTATCAAATTCCCCACTACCAAAAAATTCAACGTAGAGTCTTATCCACCTATCAAGAAATTACTACCTCAAAAATTGAGAGATTTCTTTCGAGCTGAAATTCACAACTATAAATCAGACTTACAGATGAAATTTAACTGGGAAACTAGAGATAGATTAGATGACTCAGAGTTAGGAGAAAAATTTCGATAAAAGCAGTGCCATAAAGCTCTTAATTTCTCCCACAACTATAATGAAACGAGTCTTTGATTTTCTCAATTTGCCCCACTATCAAATTCCCCACTACCAAAAAATTCAACGTAGAGTCTTATCCACCTATCAAGAAATTACTACCTCAAAAATTGAGAGATTTCTTTCGAGCTGAAATTCACAACTATAAATCAGACTTACAGATGAAATTTAACTGGGAAACTAGAGATAGATTAGATGACTCAGAGTTAGGAGAAAAATTTCGATAAAAGCAGTGCCATAAAGCTCTTAATTTCTCCCACAACTATAATGAAACGAGTCTTTGATTTTCTCAATTTGCC
>NZ_JAAHGH010000004.1:190632-304206 GCF_010672525.1 Okeania sp. SIO2B3
CTGGGAAACTAGAGATAGATTAGATGACTCAGAGTTAGGAGAAAAATTTCGATAAAAGCAGTGCCATAAAGCTCTTAATTTCTCCCACAACTATAATGAAACGAGTCTTTGATTTTCTCAATTTGCCTCACTATCAAATTCCCCACTACCAAAAATTCAATGGAGGATATTATCCACCTATCAGGAAATTACTGCCTCAAAAATTGAGAGATTTCTCTCAAGCTGAAATTCACAACAAAGCAGTGCCATAAAGCTCTTAATTTCTTCCACAACTATAATGAAACGAGTCTTTGATTTTCTCAATTTGCCAAACTATAAAATTCCCCACTACCAAAAATTCAACGTAGAGTCTTATCCACCTATCAAGAAATTACTTCACCAAAAATTGAGAGATTTCTTTCGAGCTGAAATTCACAACTATGAATCAGACTTACAGATGAAATTTAACTGGGAAACTAGAGATAGATGATTAAAAGTTAGGAGAAAAATTTCGATAAAAGCAGTGCCATAAAGCTCTTAATTTCTTCCACAACTATAATTAAACGAGTCTTTGATTTTCTCAATTTGCCAAACTATCAAATTTCCAACTACTAAAAATTCAACAGAGGATATTATCCACCTATCAAGAAATTACTTCACCAAAAATTGAGAGATTTCTCTCAAGCTGAAATTCACAACTATGAATCAGACTTACAGATGAAATTTAACTGGGAAACTAGAGATAGATGACTCAGAGTCATCACTCAGAGTTAGGAGAAAAATTTCGATAAAAGTAGTGCCATAAAGCTCTTAATTCCTCCCACAACTATAATGAAACGAGTCTTTGATTTTCTCAATTTGCCCAACTATCAAATTCCCGACTACCAAAAATTCAACGTAGAGTCTTATCCACCTATCAAGAAATTACTGCCTCAAAAATTGAGAGATTTTTTTCGAGGTGAAATTCACAACTTAAAATCAGACTTAGATATGAAATTTAACTGGGAAAACGGAAGATGAAATGATTATTTAATTTTCTTAATTTGCCAAATTATCGAATTCCCGACTACCAGAAATTTAACTGAAGGTTTTATCCATCTATCAAGAAATTACTTCAGCAAAAATTGAGAGATTTCTTTCCACCTCATAAGCAGGTACACAAATTAATTACACATTTTTTAAGACTAAGTTCCTTAGATTGTAAACATTATATAGAATCAGAGTAAGTCAATAATTTTGTTTAGGTGCTTAATCACAAACTAGAATCAGACTTATATATGACATTTAATTGGAAAACTAGAGATGAATTACTACGAATTAGGAGAAAAATTTCTAGAACAACAACAGTGGGATAAAGCCGTTAATGCCTACCATCAAGCAATAAAGCTCAACCCAAATTTTTCTTGGTCTTACTATAAATTAGGACAAGCTTTGACTAAACTACAAAAGTGGGATGAAGCTATTACAGCTTACCGTCAAGCCATCAAATTAAATCCTGATTTTCCTTGGTCTTACCATAACTTAGGAAATGCCCTTATTAAACTAGAAAAATACTCAGAAGCTGTGGTTGCTTACCGTCAAATTCTGAAAATTAATCCTGATAGTTATTGGGATTACAATAAATTAGGAGAAGCACTGGTTAATGTTGGAGAATTTGAGCAAGCCATTGTTTCTTATCAAACAGCAATTCAACTCAAACCAGAACTTAAAGGTACTCATCAAAAATTAGCAGATATTCTCTTTCAAATTGGCAAACTAGAAGCAGCAGAAATAGCATATCGTCAAGCAATAAAACTAAATCCAGAAGTAGTTTGGTATCGCCAATGTCTGGGAGATGTTTTACTTAAACAAAAAAAATTAGATGAAGTGATCGCTACTTATTTGGAGGTTGCTCAAGTTAGACCGGATTTACCTTGGATGCACCTACAGTTAGGAGATGCTTTTGCCCAACTTTCTCAATCAAATTTAGATGAAACTATCAATTATTATTGTCAAGCTATTAAAAATCCAGACCAATATCCTATTTATCAAAAAGCACTATATCTCATCAGAGAAAATCCAGAACTATACTTAAAATTAGGAACAGCTTTAGCACAAGCAAATCAGATTTCTGGAGCCATCATTATCTATTATATGTTGCGAGAAATATTCCCTAGTAAACATCAAATAGATATCTTTCGGGAATTAGAGAAAATATTACGGCAAAAAATTCAACTAGAACAAGATTTAAACTCATATTATGCTGCTGTAGAAACTAATCAAGATAGTCAATCTTACTATTATCTAGGATTAGTTTTAACCCAACAACAAAAATGGTTAGAAGCTTCTATTGCCTATCATCGTGCCATAGAAATTAATCCTGATTTTGCTTGGTGGTCTGATACTCGTCTCTGGGAAACTTTTGAAAAATTAGGCAAACTTGAGGAGACAGTAAATTTATTTCAGAAACTTATTGAAAATCAAAATAATTCAGTTTCCACTTACTTAAACTTAGCAGAAGCTTTAACTCAAGTAGGGAGAATTAATCAGGCAATAAAATATTATCAAATAGCCTCTAAAAATTATATTTATAAAACCCATCCCACCTTTGTTAACCAACACTGGAATTCAAAACAATTATCTGAGGCAAACTTTCTCATTATTGGAGTAGGCAAAGGAGGAACCACTTCTCTTTATAGCTATATAACTAAACATCCCCAAGTTTTACCTGCCATCAAAAAAGAGATACATTTTTGGTCTTTCAATTTCCATAGAGGTATAGATTGGTATCAAGCACATTTCCCTTGCATTTCAGAGTCAAAAAAATTTTTAACTGGAGAAGCAAGCACTACCTATTTTGATGCTCAATATGCTCCCTGTAGAATCTTTCATTTTTTTCCCAAAACCAAATTAATTCTGATTATGAGAAATCCTGTTGATCGAGCAATTTCTCATTACTATCATCAAGTACGTTTAAATAAAGAATTTCGTTCTTGTGAAGTAGCAATTAATTCTCAACTTGAAAAACTCAGCAAAATTTATCATCCTAATTATTGGAATTTTGCAGGAGATTATATAGCTTCTGGGGTATATGTAGAATTCCTCAAGAAATGGTTAGCTATTTTCCCTAGAGAACAATTACTAATTTTGAAAAGTGAAGACTTTTATCGTGACTCGGCAACTACCATGAAGCAAGTTTTCGACTTTCTAGATTTGCCAGATTATCAAATTCCAGACTATCCAAAATTAAATGCTGGTTCTTATTCTTCTATTAGTGACTCACTCCGACAAAAATTAAGTGATTATTTTCAACCTCATAATCAACGTTTAGAAGCATATTTGGGTATGAAATTTAATTGGTAGAAAGTCAGCATTCAGCTATTAGCAGTCAGCTATCAGCTATTAATTCATTGCCTTGAGAGGTAGAAGAAGTTTTGAGGTTTTAGGCAGAGCGGTTTTATTCTAAACTGTGCCATTTTATGTATTGAGGAAACTCCCTTATTTCAAGCTTGAGGAAATTTATGTTTCGCTGTCTGAAAATCAATAAATTTATTACCAAAATCTAGAATGAAATGAACCTGGGTTTTAGGTGTTGGTTCAACAATTAACAATTGTCTCTCTTTAGAAGAGATAAGGTTGACTCATAAGGATTTATTTCTCTTTTATCCTTGTATCATTCCTGATAATGAGTGACCAAAAAACTTTCTCCTCCTTATATCTTAATCAACTCCCTCTCCTTACCGAAAAATTCTGGTCTAAAGCCTCCTCTTTTAAGGAGATAAAAAAAAGAGAATGTTCCATATTTCAACCCTCCTTATTGCAGAGGTACTGATAACTGATAACTGAAATGACTTCTCTTTTTAATCTTTACTATTTGTCAATGGCTAGTGCAGGATGGCGGAAATAACTGACCAGTTATAAAACCCTAAAACAATTACAAATCAATACTTTTGAGTTTTGTACGGGCGAATGCCATTCGCCCCTACGACTTTTAACTTCCGTGTAGCGGCGCTAGAATTACTTAAGTATTTGCACTTGTTCAAAATTTGTTTTTTTGAGGTTATATCTCTCGGCTGAAAATTGGCAGATTTGAGGTGTGATTAACGTAAATACTAGGTTGTAGCCTTGTATTGAAGAGCCTATTCTTAGGTTTAGTTACAACATTGGCACAATATCTAATGTACAAACTATGTACTAAATCGCTGAAACAACGCAAGCTCGTGAAATATTTTGTAATAATTTGGGGAAAATTAGGCTACTTTGATTTAGAGAAATAATATTAAAAGCTGATTTGATTAGTCAAAGCTATATTGAGCGATCGGGATTTAGTTCTATTTTTGAAAGTTACTTTGCAATACTCTGAAAAAGTAGAATGGGAAGTAGTAATAATTTTCTGATTGCTTTGTCATACTATAATTCTTTGCAGCGATCGCTCTATTTCTGGATTTTCCTGTTTTGAGTAAGTTGAGAAAAGTCTATGGAGAAAGATTTAGCTGAATCGCCGAGAAGCCTCACACCATCATAAGCAGATTTGGTGGATGAATCGGCTGCAAATTGAATAGATTCGATGCCCATTCAATTTGCATGCTATCTCAAGCAGAAGCTTTTGCCCTAGTTGAAAAACTTGTATTATGATATTGCAATAACCCCGGAAATTTTCCACCATGCGCACTGCCTACCAATATAAATTAAGGCCCAACAAAGAACAGTTAGCCACAATAGAAATGTGGTTAGAATTGTTGCGTCGGCAGTACAACTATAGATTAGGCGAGCGGTTTTCGTGGTGGTCAGAAAACCGTTGTCCAGTTAACGCCTGCCCCTTGGTGATGCCCATTCCTCAACTAAGAGACCACCCAGATTATTACTCTCAAAAAAAAGATTTAGTCAATACCAAAGACAAATTTCCAGAATATAAGCTAATTCATTCTCAGGTCCTGCAGGATTGCATAAAACGGGTAAAACTTGCCTTTGATAGATGGTTGAAAACAGACAAAAAAGGAACTAGATTAGGGAAACCAAGATTTAAAGGAATTGGACGTTATCGCAGTTTTACTTATCCTCAAATCAAGCAAAACTGCATAGAAGGAAACAAGATAAACTTGCCAAAAATAGGCAATATAAAGTTGATTCAACATCGACCGTTACCTGATGGTTTTCAAATTAAAACAGTAACAATTAGTCGTAAAGCAGATGGTTATTATATAACTTTATCCCTAGAAGACAAATCAGTTCCAGCTTTCACAAATAAAGTTGAACCTACATTAAAAAACACTCTGGGAATTGATATGGGATTGAAAGAATTCTTAGTAACAAGTGAAGGAGAGTCTATCCCCATCCCTCAATACTATCGCTCATCTCAGAAACGGTTAAAGACTCTACAAAAACGTTTATCTCGAAAGAAAAAAGGAAGTAAAAGGTGGCTCAAGGCTGTTAAAGCTGTAGCCAAACAACATAAAAAGGTCGGTGATAAACGTAAAGACTTTCACTTCAAAACAGCCAATGAATTATTATCAAAAGCGGATATTATTGCCCATGAAAACTTAAATATCAAAGGGCTAGCAAAGACTCATTTGAGTAAATCAATTAACGATGCTGGATGGGGAAAATTCCTTTCTATTTTGACTGTCAAAGCCGAGAATGCTGGACAGAAAACCATAGCAGTAAACCCCAAAAATACAAGCCAAGATTGCTCAAATTGTGGTGAAAAAGTCCCCAAAGAATTAAACATACGAACCCATTATTGTCCGCACTGCGGCATAGCAATAGACCGCGACTTGAATGCAGCGATAAATATCAAAAATAGGGCGGTAGGGCATTCCGTCTTTAAAGCTTGTGGAGCCCGACGGGATACCGGGGCTACGAAACGAGAAGCCCACACTATACCGTCAGGTTAGTGTGGGAGTATGTCACACTAAGTACCTTAAATTCTGGTTCATGCTGTTAATAGTAGAGTTAAAAATTATTTCCATGAATAATCAAATCTTATCCAACCAAAAAATCAAAGAGCAAGAACAATCAAATACTGAAATTTGTTCTACATGGCCTTGCGTAGCTGACCGAACTATAAACTTTATCATTGTGCATTGAGAAGCTGGTTTGTTAATTTCTAGTGCTGTTGGTTTATCTATAATTATTTATGTAGCCACAATTTCGGCAGTAAAATCAATCAAAGCGATCGGGAAGTAATATCAAATCCGGTATAGCAATGAGCGCTCAGGTATTTACAATGTCCAGCTCAAAGTGCAGTAAGCGAAAAGGTGTACAAAAAATAATGTGTAAATATGCCAGCGCACATTGCTATAGTAATCGACCAAGAGAAAATCAAGTTCAATATTTCAATCCCAATGCTTTCCTACGGAATGCTACGCAAACAGGCAGAGGAACTGATAACTGATAACTGAAATACCCCAAAAACTAATATCGCGACAACAGAATCTTAACCTCCTCCTCTATATCCATATCCTTCATCGCCTCCCACTGAGCTTGACGCACAGCAATAA
This sequence comes from Okeania sp. SIO2B3, assembly GCF_010672525.1. Lineage (GTDB taxonomy): Bacteria > Cyanobacteriota > Cyanobacteriia > Cyanobacteriales > Microcoleaceae > Okeania. The sequence continues at coordinate 197,091 of NZ_JAAHGH010000004.1, forward strand.
ACCCTTGAGCCAACTCAGACCCCAAAGCATTTTTCAAAACATCATTATTATTTAGATGAGCGATCGCCTCTCCCAAAGAACTAGGCAAAGCATCTATCCGCCGCGCCTCCCTTTCTGTAGAAGGTAGATTTCCTGGGTCAACTGCCACAGGTTCCCTAACATCAAGACCACGATTAATCCCATCCAAACCAGCAACTATTACACTTGTTCTAATCAAAGTCTGAAATTAATTGATTGGATAATCACTTCTGAGTATAAACTTCAGTTATTTACTTTTTTTATAGTAATCTTCTATTCCCGCCTTTAATACATTGACAACTGGGTGATTTACTGATTGCATCAATGCCTCAATTCCCATTGCTTGAATTACACTGATAATTTTGTCTTTCAAAGTTGGGTTATCGTCGATTTTTTGAATAATTTCGTCTGCCACCTTTCCTTTCTGAGTTAATGTTTCAGTGGGATAATCTTTCTCTAGTTGTTCGAGTAATTCTTGGATTTCTTGTGCTGCTTCTTTTAATGATTTTTCTTTACTTTCATTGAATTCATTGTTTTGTGTAATGTTGTTAGTATTGTGGTCACCGGCGATAGGCGCAATTATATTTCCGTTACCATTACTTGTTACTTTCTGTGAATTTGTTTCCATTTGTCTCTCCTGATTGTTTTTTAATTGAATATGCAAATTAACGCTTAGTTGATATATAAATTGAGTGAGTTTGTTTTATGGTTTTTGTTCACTTTCATTGGATTCATTGTTTTGTTCAATGTTGTTAGTATTGTCTTTACCGATGATAGGCGTAATTGTATTTTTGTCACCATTACTTTTGACATTTAGTGAAGTTGTTTTCATTTGTCCCTCCTGACTGCTTTTGAATAGATTCTCAAAATGAACGCTTAGTTGATATATAAATTGAGTGAGTTTGTTTTGTGGTATATGCTCCTGGTCTACATTAATTAGACCTGGTATATTCTGATTTTTCAGTTCCTTCAATGCTTCTTGATAATTGCTACGGAAATTTTGTTCAAAGTCTTTTTTTGTCAAGTCACCTTTGGAATTAATTTTAAAATAAACGTTGCTATTTTTTTGGATACTTAATTGATTCATACCAAGAAGCACAACTTTCTTCTGATAATTTTCTTCTACTTTTTTAAAGCAATAGATAAAAGCTTGCCAATTAAAGTCTTCACTTTGATCAAAACTTATCTTTACTATTTTAGCTCGTGAATATGCATAACAACCCCATATAATCAGGGCAATGAGAATAATAACAACTAAAATACAAGATATAAGGGATAGTTGAGATATTTTTAAGGATAGTTCATCTATTTTTTTGGCATTATCTGAGAAGGATAAGCTCTGATACTTCCCTATCTGATACTTCCCTAGTTGTTTTTGAATCTCATCCTGTGCTTTATTTCCATCAATTAATTTGTTAACATAATCACGCCATTCTTCCTGACTTTCATGAAATGCGAGTCCATAGGGTTCACTATTTAACAAATTATATTTAGGATATAAATAGTAATCATTTGGATTTTCTATTCTTGTTTTCCTTTCTAATTCACCTTCCAAAAGCACACTATCAGTGGCAAATCCTGTAATATTACCTTGTTTCAAAAGATCTATTCCGTCTGCTCTTGTCTTCAGATTATCGTGAGTTGTAGTAGCTAGTGGAAATAACAGTTTAACAAATGAAATTGTAGTTGTATCTTTGATTAAACCAATACTTAAGCCCTCAAAATCCGGTTTTTCTTGAACTTTTTTTTGATTCTCTCTTTTGATTAAAATTCTCGTACCTGTTTTAAAAAAAGGCTTAGAAAAAATTATATTCTCATATATCTTATTGTCGGTATTCTTTACTATCGTATTTGGGCCACATTCAATATCAATAGATCCGTCTCTCAATAAATCATATCTTATTAATTTTTCTTTTTCATCTTCTGCTTTTGTGACATCTTCATCTTCTGCTTTTGTGACATCTTCATCTTCTGCTTTTGTGACATCTTTATATTCTCGTGTTATTTTTATTCCTGTTTTCCTGTACTTTGCGTTTAAGTCATCTAATAAAATGTTTTCAACAAAATTTTTGCAGAAACCGTCTGCTTTATCATCAGGATTTTCAAAATAACTAATAGGATAAGAGTCTGGTCTAATGCCAACAACCAAAGTATCCTTAGTCCCATTTTCAAATTGTTTTAAGATAGATTCTCTATTAGTTTTCTCTTGAGATGAATTTTCCTGTGACATCACAGGTACATTAACAGTTAATGCTACTAGGAGTGGCATTAAACTAAACAAAAACTCTAGTTTCATAGTGCTTTGAGAAACCTTGACTTTTGAATATTTGTATGAGGTATTACTTGGTAGGCATTCCGCTCCCGGTGTTGCGCCTAATGGCTGTGATTGAGTTTTTCTACTTATCGCGGATCTGAGATGCACCCAACTTTGATGTCGGCAAGGGGTCTCCCGTTATACGAATGTTAACGGGAGGGGAATTGCCGACCAACAAATAAACCGCGTAGCGTCCACTTAGTTTCTTGCATTTTGTACTTTTTTGTGTTAAATTTGATTGAATCAGGAGTAGCGGTAATACGCACCTGATAACAGCACATAGAAAACGACATAGAGTATGGGGTTCAATTCAGAAGTTAAGCGTCAACCCGTGAAAAGGTAAAACTCTTGAGGGAACTTTCCGGAGTACAGAATTGTTTAGTACAAAAAGGCGGTGGGTCTCATCGTCTCTGTCTGTGGAGGGTTAAGTGGTTGCACTCCCTTTGAAACAGAAAGCCCGCGTCCGTGAGGTGGGGAAGCCTACATCATAATCTTTGATTTGATGTAGGAGAACGTCACTTAACCTGCTTTAACACTTTTCCCTCTTTGATGCAAATATCCGGAATTTTTTTGACTATTGTAGAGTTTTCATAATACAAATTAAGGAGCAGAATGTCAGTTTAATTATTACTCAATATAACTATCAATAACTTTCATAATATTAACCGCCGTTAATTTCACATAATTATCCATATATTTAGTACCAGGAGTAAGCACAGGTAAATTTTTCCTGTAAGTAGGCAGCCAAAATTCACTATTAATACTCCAATTTTTAACAGTACTTTGATAATTTTCCAGATAATTTTGAATCAAATACTCATAGACAAACTGTTTTCTAACACTTCGACTTTTAACTTCCTCTCGATTTCCTGGATTCAGATAATAATCAAAGTTGGCATATTTAATATCAATCACCTGAATAGAGATTTTATTCATAATTTTATTCAGGAAATTACTAAAGCTTTGATTGATTTCTTTGAGAGAGCGGAGTCTATCCTTATCCCGAAAGAGAGACAGATAAAATATGTTGTCTTTAAGGAGATATTCAGACCCCAAAACATAATCAATAAACCGTTGAAAAAATCTATCGGCAGATAATATGCCAAATTTAAGAGCTAGATAAAATATGTGATTCAAATTTTCCATCATTTGTAGTTGTTCGAGACTAAAGTCATCCAAAATTTCCCAATAAGAATAAAACTGATTTGGCAAGGAGTTAACTATCAGTGTATCTCCATCAAGTTTGCAGAATTTAGCCAACTCGTTAAAAGTATGATTTTCTAGTTCTGGGTTTTGATTAAGAAAGGCAATTTTTAATTGATATTTATTGCATTTAAAGGTGGTGTAGTACTGTAAGTCATTCCAATTTTTGACTTTTTCAATTTTATATGAAGTTGTAGGTGGGATTGAATTTGGAAGTGTGGAGTTTGAGCGATTATTTTTAGTATTAAATGAAATAACTACAGCATCGGGAAAAATATCCTTGCCGTTGACATGAAAAATCTTACTCAAATCAATAATTCTATTTTTGTAATTCAAATGAGCAATTATTTCAGAAGCAATATATCGGCTATTCAGATAACAGACAAAACATGGATTTGTGTATCTGAGCAGATAAGTTAAACACATTCCCTCCCAAACACTATGAAAATTATTAAATCCCCATATTTTGCCATCTTCTACATCATCCAATTCCCCAAATAAAAATTTCTCAACTGCATCATAAAAATCCCAATAATCTATATCTTTTAACGCTGTATAGTTATCAATTGTTTCTAAAGCATCTCTCAAAGTATTGATGATTAAGGAATAATAGTTTTCGCTAAACAGACTATATTCATACCCAATATACTTTTGCCGAAACCTAGCAGATAGAGCAGTAATTTCTGGATTAACATTTTCCCCTAATTTTTGTTTAATCTCAGTAAATATATAACAATACATTGCCACAATATCAGAAGCTTCATAAGATATTTGTTGGCGAGGAATATCAATAGAGTCAATAAAAATAGCACCATTATTCAGGAAAGTAGATTTGTGAAGATAACGATGAATTTTACTATAGTCTATAGTTTCAGATTTACTAAGACGAGAGACAAGTGCTAATATTTTCAATTCATCGTAGACATCTAAAATATTATCTAAGGCATCAAGTTTGCTATAAAAAATGCTTTCTTGATTATTGTTTATAATAACTTCTTTTCCTGCTTCCTGTTTTAATACACCGTCACGGTCATTAATTTTGATATTTTTCTGCAAATATCCTTTTTCTTGATAAATATTTTGCACAATTTTCAGAACTTTATAGAGCTTGAAAAATAACTCACATTTAAAGTCAAATTTATTAATATTCGGGTCATCCTGAGTGAATCCTTTAGGTAAATGAAAAATCAACTTACCCCCCTTTTTTTCAATGCCGACAAAAGAATATTTAGTATTAACTCTAGGCTTTAATTCGGCAAAATTTATCATTTTTATCAGGAAGGAAAAAAGTGTTTAGTTATCTAGGAGAGAGGGAAGCAAGGAAGAAGTAAAGCAGATAAATAAATTTAGGGACTAATGTTAAGTCCAGATAGTTAGTGATTGAAATAAACCAGGGCAATAAATTTAGAGACTAATATTAAGCTCAGATAATCGGTAATTATAAAACCAAAATATGAATTTCTTATCCACAACAAAGCCACTGACTACAAAATATCAGACTAAGCAAAAATTTCTATTGCGACATACGCAATAAAGCCACCGACTGCCAAAATATCAGACCGAGTAAAAATTCCTATTGCGACATAGGCAACAAAACCACCGACTGCCAAAAAAAATATCAGACTAAGCAAAAATTCCTATTGCGACATACGCAATAAAGTCATGGCAAAATATCAGACCGAGTAAAAATTCCTATTGCGGCATAGGCAACAAAACCACCGACTGCCAAAATATCAGACTAAGCAGAAATTCCTATTGCGACATACGCAATAAAGCCATGGCAAAATATCAGACCGAGTAAAAATTCCTATTGCGGCATAGGCAACAAAACCACCGACTGCCAAAATATCAGACTAAGCAGAAATTCTGATTGCGACATACGCAACAAAACCATGGCAAAATATCAGACCGAGTAAAAATTCCTATTGCGACATACGCAACAAAACCACCGACTACCAAAATATCAAACTGAGTAAAAACTCCTATTGCGACATACGCAACAAAACCACCGACTGCCAAAATATCAAACTGAGTAAAAATTCCTATTGCGACATACGCAACAAAACCACCGACTGCCAAAAAAATATCAGACTAAGCAAAAATTCCTATTGCGACATACGCAACAAAACCACCGACTGCCAAAAAAATATCAGACTAAGCAAAAATTCCTATTGCGACATACGCAACAAAGCTACTAGACTTCTCCTAAAAATAAATTGCGATCTAATAATCAAAAATCTTATTTTGGTCTAGAAATTATGAGCAGAACATATCCACAGTCATCCTCAATTCAATCGCAACCTTTACTGAGAATTAAGTATGAATAAAGAGAAAAATTATTAGATACAAGCAATAAAACTACACGAACAACGGCAGGAGTTAGTATCAACAAAAAAGGTGAGAATTATTACACATGGTAGTAGTAGAGCGCCATGATTATCCCCATCAGAGAAAATCATTTTCACTTTAATTTATTGAAGAAATTTGACAACATTTCAACTACCTTTGAATTTAATTCGGAGGAGTATAAAACTAATGCCAATGATATCTTTAATTAGGGCTTGCTGATTAAATATAAAAGCACTGACAGATAAAAAATCAAGCCTTTCAAGGAGCGAAAAAAGTACCTGATTTTCAGTTGAAAACCCTCAAAAACTTAGCATAAGAGGCAGAAATTTTAGCAGAAAAATCAAGGAAAAAATATATCCGACTATCCCCTAATTAATTCCTCGTTTCTCCTAACTACTCTCTACTCCCCTACTCCCCTACTCCCCCGCTCCCCTACTTCTGAAAAAGACTTTTTCAGCAAACCCTAATTACTGGTTTCTAATAATTGGGTAATTGTTACCACCAAGTCTGCTAAAACAGGTCATTTCAGTTATCAGTTATCAGTTGTAAAAAAACTCAAGCAATCGAGAAATTGTTAAATAAATTACGAGCAAATTAAGTAACAATTTTTATAATACTAAATCTGGTTGAAAATCTTACCGAAAAATTAAGGTATAAAGCCTCTCCACTCATGGATACAAAAGCGGTCGTTTTGCTAGCGCATAACTACGTTAACGGCTGTCGCCGACATGTTTGCGTAGCATTCCGTAGGAAAAAGCGGAGCTTCCTGAAGGGTGGGATGGCTAGGTCTCCTCACCATATCCAATCGACCAAGAGAAGAAAAAAATTCCTTTTAACCCAATCCTCTTCTTTTCAAGGAGAGGTAATTCTAAATTCTAAATTCTAAATTCTAAATTCTTGAACTCTTTCCTTTTTTATTCTGCCTTTTCCTGTATTAAATATCCTCTAGAAACAGCCAAAAATAAAATCAGTTAAAAAGTCAACCATTCACAAGAAATAATCGCATCAATAAAATCATCAGATAAAGCAATAAAATCAGAATATGTAATTAATTTCATACTTTGTTTATCCCCTTTTGATAATAAATCTTCCAAAGGTCTTCTATCTCTAGGAAATACACTATCCCACAGATAAAACATTAACTTATTTTCTATAGATTCTTTAGTAACTTGATTATCTTCAGACTTCAAAAACCAAACCCCAATTTGTTTATCTTCAATGCGGCGAATTAGATGATGATTTACCTTAATAAAATCATTCAACTTATTCACAAAAGAAACCCATTTCTCATCCCTACCTTCGATCGCTATATCTTTAATTTTTTCTATTCCATAACCAGGCACATCCACATATTCCCAATCCCATCTCCGTTTGAAAGCACTATCTAAATAATAAATCGACTCATCCGAAGTATTAATCGTCGCAATAATTGATAAATTTCTAGGAATAGAAATTCTCTGACTTGTCAAATTTTCTAATACCCTTAAACCATCCTGATTATCACTCATTTCTAAATTCATCTTTGTCATCTTACAAAAAACATCAAAATTACTTCCATCCACTTGTATATTTTTATCAGTTGTTTGAGCATCATACCCCATCGAACCTAACAAAGCCACTATTTCTAACTGTGATAAATTGATATCATAAGTTGACCAATTATCTGTTTCTCTATCTAATAATTGAAAAATAGGACCGAATATAGCAGCAGCATTACCTCGGTTTAATTCGTCAATTACTAACAGCACATTCTCATTATTATTATTAACTAAATGTTTGTAAGCTAATCCTAATGCTCGTAAAAAATGACCTTGATAAAATTTATATATAACTGAACTGCCGATAGTCTGTGGCAATAACTTTCCGACAAAATCAGCATAAGTATATTCAGGATGAAAGACTGTTTTAATTGTATTTTCTAAGGATTTTGTTTGCTCATTCCATTGAATTTGTAAAGAATTATTTGCTATCTCCCGTACTTTATAACTTTTGCCAGTACCAGGACTACCAAATAGAATTTTTTGAATAGGTTTAGTTGCTAGAGCTATTTCTGACATAAATTAATTTCATAAGTCTACTTTAACTACTCAGAGTAACTTAATACCAATTCCCAAAAATAATGCTATACTTCCTCAAGACTTCAGTTATTAAGTAATAAATAAGTAAGAGTAATGTTTTTAACGATTCGTTTCCATTAAGTGAAGATATCTTATGTCTTTGAACCCTACTTCCTACTCCGTAGGGACGTTAGATATAACTTCCCTATCTTCTCTCAAGAAGAAGATGTAGCAAAAATGCATGAGATTTGGTATTATACACAATTATTCCAGTCTACTCTTGACTATTTAAAATTTACCTGTTATTGTATGCCTGGAATATAAATAGCAATCCTATAATAGGTTTTAACTAAATAGGTTTTAACTAAATAGGTTTTAACATTTAATCATAGTGGTTTAGTTTCCAAATCTCATTTACGCTTGGGTTTGGAGACCAAACCCCTACAGTTTTTTTTTCACAAATCATTTAGGATTACTAAACTTGAATAAATATCTAGGCAAAATTAATAGTAGAGGATTTCAAGATGAAAAGAGAACACTACACTGAAGTCAAGCTTCCCAATGGGATGAAAATATTTTGTCTGCTCAAAAATGAAGTGAAGTTGGTTTATTCAGAAGTTCAGGATTACATAAAAAATGGGATTGAGTTGCACGAAGGCAATACTGTGTTTGATGTAGGAGCAAATATTGGTTTGTTTACTCTATTGACATATCAACTATGTAATAAAAATGTAAAAGTTTATGCCTTTGAACCTATCCCAGAAATTTTTGAAGTGCTGCAAGCTAATGTGCAACGTTTTGATGCGGAAAAACTGATGGTATTTCCCTATGGACTTTCTCAGGAGTCCAAGAGTGTTACCTTCTTTTACTATCCAAAGGTTACTATCGGATCTACAATGTACCCTCCTTCAAAAGAGGAAATAGATGAGCTTAAGCAGACGCTGATGCAAAATCTCATAAAAAATCTCAACATTGGCTGGACTAGCTGGATTCGTTGGATTCCACCATTTCTACGTCAGCTTATTATCGACAACCAAATAGAAAAAGGTTTTCAAGGAAAACAAGTCACTTGTCAGTTAAGAACATTATCGGAAGTTATACGGGAGCATAATGTTGAGCAGATTGACTTGCTCAAAGTGGATGTGGAGAAAAGCGAGTTAGATGTACTTTTAGGTATTGAGGATCGGGATTGGCAAAAGATTAAACAAGTTGTAGTGGAAGTTCACAATTTAGATTTTAAAATCGAGAAAACTACTTCCCTCCTCAAAGAAAAGGGATTGAGCAAGATTACAGTAGAGCAGAACCCTTTTTTCAACAATAACAGCATTGTATCTTTGTATGCCTTGCGACAGAAGTCTGAAGAAAAATAGGCGTTGGTGAATCAAGCTATAAATTAGAGTGATTGAAAAGTCAAAGTTAATTTTGGGCGTTATGTGTAATTTTCACCAGATGTCTAATAATGACAATAGACCACCATTAAAGTGCACCACCTAAATTTTTAACAAAAAAAATTATTTCTAACTAAAAATAGTAACGGTGCGCAGTAACGCACCGCCAGCTATGATTTATTTGACATCCTCTCCCGTTATAATCTTTGATTTAACGGGAGATTCCCAAACCTCACCAGTATGAAAATTGCTATACATAATAATCTCACCCAAAAAATAATCAGGCTAAAGATTGACGCATCGGAGTACGACCGTAAGGATGTCCCTTATAACTAATTACGATTTGATGAGCTAACCATAAATCTAAACACCGACGCATTAATAGGTAGCGATCGCGCCAAAGCTGATGGCACTTGTCCGTAGATGGGCAGTCAATCACCATTACTACCCTAGACCCAACTAATTCGCGGCTTAACTGACAACTGTCTAAATCTATAGGACTACGAGTCTGAAACCGTTCAATTGCGACAGATTCTATATTATTCATCTAAAAATACTTTGGTAATGTGACGTTCTCCTACATCAAATCAAAGATTATGATGTAGGCTTCCCAACCTCACGGATCGGGCTTTCTGTTTCACAGGGAATGCAACCACTTAACCCTCCGCAGACAGAGACGACAAGACCCACCGCCTTTTTGTACTAAACAATTCTGTACTCCGGAAAGTTCCCTCAAGAGTTTTACCTTTTCACGGGCTGACCGCGAACTTCACTCCTTAAACCTCATACTCGCTATTTGTTTTCATGGTTCTCTCAGGTGCGTACTACCGCTACTCCTGATCTAATCACAATAACGCAAAAAAAAGCACACAATGCAAGAAGTAAGTGGACGCTACGCGGTTTATTTGTTGGTCGGCAATTCCCCGACTGTTAACATTTGTATAACCTAGACTGCAAAGGTCTAAGGCTAGTCAGGTGTTGGCTGGCAAAGACTTCAAGCAGTCTGTCCAAGCCTTTGAACTTTAGTCCTTGGGTTCCTGACTACTATCTTTATTGATTATAAAATAAATATAAAGAACTTTGGGAATAATGTAAAGCAGAAATTTGTGTAATTTATAGTTTTCTTGCTGTCAAAATAGATACCATTTATTCAAACAAAAGTCAAAAATAAAAAGTCAAAAGTTTTTGTTTTACTGATAACTGATACATTTTATTTCGGATAAAATGTTTAAAAGCCAGTAGAGATTAAAGAAAAAAAAGTCTATAGCTGAAATGACAGTTACTCACAATGCACCAGTTTTTGATCGGCGCTATCCTAATATTTTAGATATATTCAGATTGTCCCTATAGGTAAAGCAGTTGAAAGAAAGGTGAGGACAGATCAAAAGCAGAAAATTCAGACCACGCCAGATTTTTCCTTCTGCCTTCTGCCTTCTGCCTTCCGCTATAAAGCAAATATCAATCCAATCATTGGGAGGCCCCGTGTTATCTAGCCTGACAGCAACTAATTCTCGCCGAGCTGAAATAGTCGAAATTGTGTTCCGTAATGGTTGGGGCTATATGAAAACCCTTCTCACAGGGGGCAAAACTGGCGAACCAGATATACCAACACCAGAAGTTCTACGCAATATTCTGGTAGATTTAGGCCCAGTATATGTAAAGCTCGGCCAGCTACTTAGTACCCGTCCAGACTTATTACCAGCAGACTATATAAATACCTTGTCAAGTTTGCAGGCCAATGTACCAGCAGTACCTTGGTCAGAAGTGGAAATCTTAATTCGTCAACAATTATCCCAACCTCTAGAAGAAATATTTAGCGATATTAATACTGAGTGTGTAGCAGCAGGGTCTATCGCTCAAACTTATAAAGCGACCTTAAAAGACGGTACTGAAGTAGCTCTAAAAGTTCAACGTCCAGGTATTGACAGATTTCATTGTATATTCTATTAAATTGTAAAGTAACAAATAAGCACTTGTTTTCAGAGTATTTTCTAATTCAGTCTCTATTTTTTTAGCTTTACTACTTCCTTGACTTTCTGTAATTAATTTTATTTTTCCTTGCTGTAAACTTTGGAGGAAAATAAAATATTTACTTACTTCTTCAGAACGTTGATTAAAATCTTCAAATGATATAGCCATTATTTACCTAATAGTCGATCTCTGGCATATTCAATTCGCCGAGCTACCTTAACCTTGGAACTACTTGCATAACGCTTTGCGTACTCTTTAAATTCCTTTGTATTGAGTAAATCATTTCCTTGATACTGAAGATTATTTTTTTCTCTCAAGGCAAGAGCAATACCCACAGAAAGAGATTCAAATTTAACTCTACTTGTTGTTTTATCCAAATTTTTACCTGAGCGAAAACCATTAGGAAAATGTTTGATCACAAAATCTATCATTGCTTCAAATTCAATTTTCATTTCCTTTAAATTTATTTTTTCATCTTGATTCACATTTCTCAAATACTCATCAAGAAAATTGCCAATTACTATTTTACTTTGAAAATTTTGATAATTATTTAAGAATGCAAAAAAACGTAAGACATATTCTTGAGGTTCACGTCTATCAATAGCAGTTTCAGAAAAAGAGCAAAGGTCTCTAAATGTTGATGATTCTGATAATTATTGTAATAAATTAGTAACTTTTCCAGGTAATATGCCTATACGTTTCTCCATTTCATTTAATTGAACACTACCAGTATTAATTCTTTCAAAAACATCTCTTCGTGTTTCCTCATCTGCTTTTTCTGTTAATTCAATTATCCGAACAGTAGCTCTGTTGAAGCGTCTCTGACGAGAAGGGAGTAAGTCTTCAAATCTAAAATTATTTAGTTGACTTAACTTTTTCAATTCACATAGTTTGAGTTCATTATTAATAAATCTAGTTAGGGTACGAATACGTTGAGTACCATCAATAATTTCTAAACGAGCTTCATCTTCTTCATTTTCCTTATCATTAATATCAGCCACAAATATAGGAGGTATTGGCAATCCTAAAAATACAGACTCAATAAATTTTGACTGATCTTTTTCTTTCCAAATCATCTCTCTTTGATAATCAGGTATAAATAACTCATTAGTATCGTCTTCTATTCCTTCCATATATTTCTGAACAATAACTTCTACTGGATATTCCGTTGTTCGATAATCAACAGCCTTTTGCTTTTCCCTAATCTCAGCTTCAGCAGCTTCTTTTTGTGCGTTAGTTATTTTGGGTTTACTGTTAGTAATTTTCGACTTTGATGGCATATTTTTGTTTTAAGTAGTTTGTTTAAACCTCAAAGTATATTATAACAGTCGAAGGAAAGGTTAGGACAGATAAAAAGCTTAAAACTCAGACAAAATAAGATTTTTCCTTCTCTCCTAGATAACTAAAATCTTCTTCCTTCTGCTATATAACTTCAGAGACTATTCATCAAGTAAATATTTAAGATAATTACAAATAAAAAAGACATATATTCTGTATAAAATATTTGGTATAGTAATCCTAAATAATTCGCGATCATTGTTATTGCTTCGGTTTTTCTCATTCCCTATTCCCTATTCCCTATTCCCTATTCCCTATTCCCTATTCCCTAAAATCTACAATATCTCACAACTCAAATAAGATTGCTATATTTTGATATAACAGTCATTTTTTGTAGTGCTAATTACAAATAATATCCAGTAGAAATTTCACCTATTGACAGGACAGGAATCTACTATTGTTATTCTTTGATATCTATAGCAAGCTAGAATATATGATAGAAATAATTCTAAAATTTAAGCAATAAAGTTATGACAAACCAACAAAACCAAATTACCCAAACTTATGCTCAAGATGATGCCCAACAAATTCTGCAAATTGCCCTAGCACGTCGCTCTGAAGGAGGCGAACTAACAAGAGCACAAGTATTAGAAATTGCTAATGAGATGGGTATTTCTCCAGAAGACTTAGCAGCAGCAGAACAAGAATGGCTTTCCCACCGGAGTGAGTTTCAGGAAAAACAACTTTTTAATCAAGTTCGTCGAGACAAATTAAAGCAAAGTTTGATTAAATATGGCATTGTAAATTCATTTTTATTGTTGCTGAATTTAGTAACTGCTCATACTCTTTCCTGGTCTTTACCAATTTTATTATTGTGGGGATTATGGTTGGCTTTAGATGCCTGGAAAACTTTTCAAATTGAAGGAGAAGAATATGAAAAAGCCTTTCAAAAATGGCGTTTGAAAAAACAATTAGGTCAATCTTTTGGCTCTTTAGCAAATAAAATATTAAAAAATTTACAGTCTTGAAAAGAAATGGATATACTGCCTAAATTATAGATAGGAAAGATAAGGTTTGTTCGATTAATTAAAACCAGGAAAAATCACTCCTAATTCCTTACCTAACAAATAAGCGATCGCTCACTTAAATTAAAGTTTACAGTCTTGAAAATAAATGGAGATACTGCCTAAATTATAGATAGGAAATATCGGGTTTGTTTAATTAATTAAAACCATGGAAAATTACTCCTAATTCCTTACCTAACAAATAAGCGATCGCTCACTTAAATTACTCAAATTATTGAAAAAGCGAACACCTATTATATCAAGTCTGCTAAAGAATAAGGAAGAAGACTTAAAAGCCTGAAAAAAACTTAAATTTTCTGTAGATATTCACCCTAACTTTTACACAAACAATACCAGTGGACATGATATTATTAGTGTGAAAATATTTATTTTAAATAAATTCAAAAACACCATGAGATTTATTAACCCCAAAATTGATTATGCCTTTAAAATAATCTTCAGTTTCGATCAAAGTCAAGATATACTAAGAAGTCTTTTTAACTTCCTTCTTCCTTCTTTCTTCTTCCTTCAAAATAAACAGAAACGATCGCTCACCTCAGTAATTAAGAGAGCGATCGCGACAAATTTCTTACTAATTTTTTGACAAAGTAGCCGATATTAAACTGATGATTTAAGCATCCAAAATAGAAACAGTAACTTCACCAGAATTATCATCTTCATAAACATCAAGAAATAAAGCACTAACTATAATTGCTTCTTTGACTTCCAATGTAATCGTATCATCATATCCATTTAAAGAAGACCATGTAGCTGAAGTTTCAACATTTGTCTTCAAGTTAACAAATTTGCCACCATATATCCAGAGTAAAACAAATGGTTCAGCACCCATACCACTACCATAGCTAAATGATCCACTCTTAATCCGCAAAACATACATACCAGGATCTAAACTTGCAGATGCAGCCTCTTTCTGCAGGTTTTCCATCCATGTTTTGTCTACTAATAAACAATTCTTCTTACTATCAACAGTGAGGTTTTTCATGTTACTATCTTCTTTTTAGTTAGATTAGATGTTAGTTTTTGGCCTGTTTAAAACAGATTCAATTGGGCTTACCTACCACTATGATTACTGGAGTAAGCATCAATCATACTATCACAATACAGCCCATAGAAAAATAATAAATTTAGTTAGTTATACCATTTTAAAAAAATAATGTTACGAATAATAAGTCTGATTAAAAGACACCTGCAGTAGATATTCCTTTGACATAAAAGAGAATTTCCTAGCTCAAAACTGGTATTGGAGCCATTTATCCTGACTCTGTACTCCTCACTCCTGACTCCTAATAAATAGCCTAGTCATTTGTAGCAAACATTTATCAAATTGGTATTAGACATTTATTAAGACTTTTGCCCAAAATTTAGTCCTTCATCTTTGACGTATTACTCCCAATTAGTGAGATAAGCAATGATAATAGCTTCTATAAAAATAAATGATTAAAGCATCCTATTGAATGAAATTCCATAGAAAAAAATAAGACTAAAAGGGTGCATCTCAATATTTGCAAAAATACTTTTTTCCTATATATTCCCTGTTGCCTGTTGCCTAAAAGCGATAATTTTTTGGCTTTATTCAAAATTGAGATGCACCCGACTAAAATCTTTCAATTTTTCGCGCTTCATCTGATAATTTTGCTTCCTTTTGACCAATAATTCTTGCCCTACCATTGAACAAACCAATAGGAGTATCAAACAACTCTACCAATTCTGCTTTACCTGATATTATTTTCATCGTTGTTAGAGGCAACTCTTTTAATAACCATCTACTCAAACGATACACATATTCCTTTGTTTTCAACTCTCCCATTAAATCAACACCATAGAGTTCATGCAAATATTTATTCGACTTTCCATACCTGCGCCATTGACTTTGTAAATCTTTCCAAGTTGAACGATGACGATGTTTAACTACAGCATTTTCTACAAACTTAAACTGATAAGAAGTTTCTCGTAAAATACGCCAACAAATATCAGCATCTCCACCCGTTGTTAAATAAGGACGAAATAATCCTACCTCTACAAAAGCTTGTTTTCTAATCGCTAAATTAGCAGTTTGACCATAAGGACAAAATGAATTAGCTAAAGTATGTTTTTGAGAAAGAGTATCTTGTTTATCAGCATATTTTTCTAATAAACTATCCCCAGGTAAAGCAAGTATTTCTCCCACGACAATACCAATATTAGAGTCAGAAAATGGCTGAATTAAACTTTCTAACCATTGAGGTTGAGGACGACAGTCACCATCAGTAAAAGCAAATATCTCGCTACTAGCAGCACGAATACCAGCATTACGAGCAGCATAAGAACTTTGAATTTTATTTTCAGTAACTAGACAAATTGTAATTTGACTTGACCGTGTTGCTGCTTCAATTACTGACTTACTGCGATCGCCACTATTATTATCCACAAGTAAATACTCTACTTGGTCAGCAGGATAGGTTTGCGACCGCAGACATTCTATCAAGTCTGGCAAGTCTTTCTCACCATTATAAATTGGTACAATTACCGAAACTTTTGTCATGATCGGTTTTTCAATTAATAATTTATATCATGTCCGAATAATTAGACATCTTCAGAAAAGAGGCAACAGGTAACAGGCAACAGGCAACCCACCCCTAGCCCCTCCCCCTCCCAGGAGGGGAATAATTGATAATTTATCGATAATAATTGATTTTATTTTTGATTTTTGGAGATGTCTATTAGTGATCAAAAAACTTTCTCCTTTTCCCGATCTTCTTTCTTGCTTCTTTAACTTCCCTCCTGACTCGGTCCTCCTGACTCGGTCTTCCTGACTCCTTTTTTTTAAAATAAACACAAGCTAGCCAAAATTGCACTAACTGAGTAAAAACATCCCACCACTTGAGTTTCCGACCAACCAGATAATTCTAAATGATGATGAAAAGGAGCCATTTTAAATAAGCGCTTACCTACACCATCTGGTCTTTTTGTTGCCTTGTAATAACCCACTTGAGCAATAACCGAAAGAGTTTCTATTAAAAAAATCACACTAAGAATTAATAATATCCATAAAGTATTAGTTAGTAGAGCAACTGCAGCTAAACTTCCACCCAAAGCTAACGACCCTGTATCACCCATAAATACCTTAGCAGGATTGCGGTTATGAGCAACAAAACCGAGACAACTACCACTCATACAAGCACAAAAAATCATTAACTCCGGAGCAGTAGGAGCTAAATAAGCAGCTAACCCTAAAAAAGCAACTGCTCCCAAACCTCCCATCAAACCATCAACGCCATCCGTAAGATTTGTCGCATTACTTTCTGCGACTAAAACAAAACCTGCCAGAGGCCAAAATAGTAATCCTAAAGATAATTGTAAACCAAATGGTAAAGCAATATTAGTAACCGTACTAGGTTCACTCCATGCTAGCCATCCACAAAATAGCATTGCAAAACCCACCTGCAAAGCCAATTTCATTTTTGGAGATATTCCCTTATTAGACTTACGTTGCAAAATTCTCCAATCATCCAACCAACCAATAAAACCATAAGCTAGAGTCATTGCAGATACTGCCATGACATCTGGATGAAATTTCGATAATAACAGAGCGATCGCTACTCCTACTGGTACAAAAAATATACCTCCCATAGTT
This sequence comes from Okeania sp. SIO2B3, assembly GCF_010672525.1. Lineage (GTDB taxonomy): Bacteria > Cyanobacteriota > Cyanobacteriia > Cyanobacteriales > Microcoleaceae > Okeania. Next base: position 214,367 of record NZ_JAAHGH010000004.1, read on the forward strand.
GGAGTACCTGCTTTTTGTAGATGTGCTTGGGGGCCATCCTCCCGGATTATTTGTCCAGCTTTTAGTCTTCTCAGCATGGGTATAACCCAATACCCCAAACTTGCAGTTGCTAGACCACATAGAATTAGAGGTAAGCTCAGAGATTCTATACCGATAATTCGATTAGCCATGCTATCTAAAATTAGGGCAAAAGAGCTTAATCCTAAACCCAGACCCAAGAATAAATTTTCTCCCGATAAAGCAATAGATTTGCGAAAAATTAGCTTATTTTGCATAAAAAATCTCCTCCACACACACTTTTTGATACTTTAGGTTTGATTAAATAATTATCAAATTCATCTTTTAAATGAATAGCTTTTTGGTAATTAATTATTAATTATTAATTATTAATAATTAATTGTTGAAAAATATCTATTCACCAGAGTCATCGGCATTTCCTTCTAAAACATCATCATCACTAAAATTGTCATCTACAGCTATCAATTCTGAGATTTCCTCTTCCTCTTCTAGATAATTATCTGATTCTGAAGGATCTCTAGGTAACATTCTGCCTGATGTTTCTAACCAGTCCACTATAGATGAGTCTCGTTGGGTAGGAATTACATCTGCCGGTTCATGACGAGGTATTAGAAGCAGGGAGGGATTGTAAACTAGAACTGGTTGTGACTGAGATTGGTTATTTCTACGACTAATAACTCCTACTGGTTTTTCTACTGCTTGTTCTACCTTTGCCTCCACCATACTTGGTGACACAACCTGTAGTTGTGGGTTTACTGTTTCCTGTACCGTAGTCGGCTGTTGTACTACAGGTTGTGGATTTACTGTTTCCTGTACCGTAGTCGGCTGTTGCACTACAGGTTGTGGATTTACTGTTTCCTGTACCGTAGTCGGCTGTTGCACTACAGGTTGTGGATTTACTGTTTCCTGTACCGTAGTCGGCTTTTGTACTACAGGTTGTGGATTTACTGTTTCCTGTACCGTAGTCGGCTTTTGTACTACAGGTTGTGGATTTACTGTTTCCTGTACCGTAGTCGGCTTTTGTACTACAGGTTGTGGATTTACTGTTTCCTGTACCGTAGTCGGCTTTTGTACTACAGGTTGTGGATTTACTGTTTCCTGTGCCGTAGTCGGCTGTGGCACTACAGGTTGTGGATTTACTGTTTCCTGTACCGTAGTCGGCTGTGGCACTACAGGTTGTGGATTTACTGTTTCCTGTACCGTAGTCGGCTTTTGTACTACAGGTTGTGGATTTACTGTTTCCTGTACCGTAGTCGGCTTTTGTACTACAGGTTGTGGATTTACTGTTTCCTGTACCGTAGTCGGCTGTGGCACTACAGGTTGTGGATTTACTGTTTCCTGTACCGTAGTCGGCTGTTGTACTACAGGTTGTGGATTTACTGTTTCCTGTGCCGTAGTAGGCTGTGGCACTACAGGTTGTGATGGATTGTTTGTTTGTTGTTTTTCTTCCATATATCCTCAGTCAAGGAATTTTAGTAAGTCTATCCTAATATCTTTATATTTACTAATCTCCTCTATCCGGTCTATTGGATTTTAGGGGATTTTGTTTGAAATTTGCCAGCAAATAATATATATAAATGTTTTTCCTGTCCTTTTTTAAGAGATTAGATGAATTTACTTGCATCAAATCTTGAAAAAGTAGTCAGTAGTCAATAAATGAGTGAGAATGCGGTCGATGGAAATGATAACTCCACCAAATCCCATTGGCACCCCCTGTAATATCATGTCCGGAGCATTCCTCATTACACAGGGCAAATCTTCCTATTCTCACTATTATCCCCGCTCCCTAATCTCTTACTTATTTATAAGTATTCAACCGGAAATGATATAAAGTGGGGTATTAAACCCATCCCCACCAGGGAAAAGAGAATTTAAGAGGTTAAGTAAAGAAGCAAGATGGATAATGTTGCACCTAAAGATAATCTAAAATATAAAATTTTTAGATTCATTCAAACAAAGTAAAATCAATCCCAGTCGTAAGCTTATCTAAATTTTTTGCTACTATTAAGGATATCGTTAAAATTGCTTAAAACCCGGATACCCTAAGAATGTTTTTGAAATTTTCTTCTTCTGCAATAAAAGAAAATTGTCAGCTTAGAATCAACGCAGATTGACAATAAACAAGAATTATGATTTATAAATCCAGATTAATAGAGACACTTACAGGCAAAAATCGTGGTTTACTAGCAAATAAATATGACCAACAAGTAATTCTAGCAGCGATCGCTCAAGTAGAAGATGATAATCCTAACCCTTGTCCCTTTGAAGCAAAAGAACTATTAAATGGCAATTGGCGATTACTTTATACTACCAGTCAAGAATTACTACGCATTGATAGTTTTCCTTTCCTGAAACTAGGAGAGATTTATCAATGTATCCGAGTCCAAGATACAGCAGTCTATAATATTGCTGAAGTATCCGGTTTGCCTTTTTTAGAAGGAATAGTTAGTGTTGTTGCTCAGTTTGAAGCTGTGTCCGAAAAGCGAGTAAATGTTAAATTTAATCGTTCAATTTTAGGTTTACAGAGTTTAATAGGTTATCAATCACCTAATAAATTAATTGCCGAAATAGAATCAGGAAAAAAATTTACTGCTGTTGATTTTAATATACAAAACCGAGAACAAAAGGGATGGTTAGATATTACATATTTAGATGAAGATTTACGCATTGGAAGAGGCAATCAAGGCAATGTATTTGTACTAACTAAAGTTTAAGGTAATATACTAACTAATTTTTGTTAATTATGAATAATACAGTGCAAATACCTAACAATTATTTTTACTTTATTGATAATTTATTAATCATTTTTAATAATCAAGTCTACTAGAAATTATGTCAAGAAGAAAAGCATTCTAAAATAGTCTCTAAAATTATTTTTCTGCCTCTTAATACCAATCATCAAAAAGAATGCTATGAACAGGAAATTGGCAAATTATGTAGATCGAGAGTTTCTCCAATCTTAATTTGTTACTTAATCTCTATTATTAGTTTCTTTTTTTTCTTTCTTCTCTCTTCTCTCTTCTCTCTTGTTAACCTTGACTATTTTGCCATTACTCGCTCAAACTGGTAAGAGTTATTGTTGCGAATAAAGGTATATTGAAACATAATTAATTAGAACTCTTCTAATAGAGAACTTAAGCGCTGCAATAAAGGATCTGCATCCGTTTTTGATTCTTGAACAGATAAATCTTCTTCTGTTGTTTTAGTAGGAGTTAATTCTTCTGACTCTTCTTGAGCTGATTTAGTAATAGGTATTTCTATCTGTGACAACTCTGTCTTGAAAGTCTCCATAACTTCGATTAATTTAGCATCTAAATTCACTTGGATTTGAGTCAACTGTTGATGCAATTGATTCAAGTGTTTTTTCAACTCATTTTCATTATATTGAACTGTGTTATTAGGTGTCTTCAATTCTTCAGAAACCAATTTTGTTTCTAACTCAGAAAAATGTTTTGTAAGCTTCTCATAAATGCGGTGTTCTAACCGTTGTAAATTTGACGCAGATTGAGCTAATTCTGTCGATGATGAAGATACATCCAAAAATTGCCATAGAGCTTGTTTACAAAGATTGCTAAAAGTTCGATATTTGTGAGAATTTAACTCTTTTTCTATAGCTGCCAATAATTGCCTATCTGCTGCCTCTTCGGTAAAAAAGACGTCTTTTTTCTGATTTTTTTCCCAAAGCATCAGGTAATATTTATGTTAATTTAACACGGGGACAGAGAAAATTTATTTTCTACTGTACCCCCGTTATTTTTTACTTCCAGACCTAGAAAAACTACACAGGAACTCAGTGCTATACTCAATTATCAACTGGATTTTAGCACCTGGGGCCATGTAAAATTGCTTAGATTGTACAACCTCAAATATGTTTGTAATGTTAACTAGCTATCAGCTATCAGCCTAAAAAGGCAGTGCATAGATAATGGTATCTGTTTGCGGAGCATTCCGGAACGTCCAAGCTTGGGTTGCTCATCCCCTTAACGCAAAGCTGTTTGCGTAGCATGACCTAGGAAACGCTGATTGCTGAAATGCTGTTTGCGGAGCATTCCGTCAGAAAATGCTTTTTAAAACTTATCTAGATATTGCTAGTTGAGCCTCTCCATAAATATATTGTCCCAGAGCATTTGCTTCTCTAGGTGGTTGAGCTAAATGAGCATTGAGACCTGCCTCCTGTAATAATTTTTCCAAATCTTCCTGGAAAAATTCTGCACCACCGCCAGTCATAACAACATCTGTCACCCTTTCTGGTAGCCACTTAATCAAACGGTCACAGAGTTTAGCAGCAAAAACCTTACGCAACTCAGGGACCACACCATCAAGATTAATAGGCTTTGTCGCTCCTTTGGGACGATAGGAACGCTGGCCTTCTGGTTTATGGACTGCTTCTAGCAAATACAAAGACTGAGCATCTGCTCCCTCAATCTTAGAAGCAACATCTTCATAAAATTGGCTCATGGCAAAAGGTTCACTCTTAGAAGCAGCTCTAGCAAACCGAAAACGGTCTACCATTAAGAAGTCTGTAGTTTGATGGCCAATATCAACAACAGCAAGAGATAGTTTGGGTAACTCTGGCTGAAATTCCTTGCCATTGTTAGCTTCACACCATAGCAAGCTACCATATCCCTCTGGCATGACCCAAACCTTATTAATTCTAATTTCGATAGGTTCGCTACCTCGATAAGACATTTTATGAGGACATTGTAATTGACTAACAATCTGTTCCTTTTCCTTTTCAAATTGCTCTTGGGAATAAAATGGTAAACCCATCACAACTGAAAATTCGCCCTTGAGCTGAAAATAACCAGCACAGGCCAAAATTTTAATGAGAGCATCCTCGACTTTGGACTTGGCAAAAGAGCGTTCATCACCGAATAGATTGGCCCCGAAATCAGCAGCCAACTGACCTACAGCATATCCAGAGCCTTGATATTCTAGCCACATATCTAATAGTGGGTCTGTAGGTTTAGACTCAAAATTACCCGATCTGACTTGTTCTAAACTTAATTGTTTGACATTAGCTGGAATAAAAACTACACCATTTGGAGTCCGACTAACACAAGCTTTACTAGCTGTCCGTCCTAAGTCCACACTAAGGATTGTTTTTTGACCGACACTAGGTGGTTTCTGGGTCAGCATTGCTGCTGCTGCTGGCTTTTTAATAACCATTAGGCTGTATTACCTCACTAAACTTTTAAATCAAAATACTGCCGTTGTTAAAAATCCTAAGTTTATAAATGAATTAAGACCTACGGCATTAAGCGAATAAAATCGCTGAATAAAATTAACATAGAAGGTAGAGGTACAGTACCTTCAGAATTTCCATGTCAAGATGGAGAATACACACTCTGTACTTTTACACCTTCACTTCTGTAGTAGGGGGAGATTCCCATATCAGGTGTGAGACCTTCTTCTATATGAAAAGTGGAGATTTTCAGACTTCCTCCAGATAGCTTTTTGGTCAAACCTGTTCTTTTGAGCCGAGGACATATAGCTAACTAAATATAATATTAGATATTAGTCCGATCAAAATTATGATTAAAGCTTCGTTTCACGAAGCTCCCTTCATTAATTAAACAAGTTAATGACACTTTGCAGGAATTGTTATAAGAATTTCTAAGTTAATTAAAATAACTTTCCATGAACTTAGCATCTTAAGTTAAAAATATTTAGCACATACAAAAGAAAAGGAAGAGGAAAAAAGTTGATTTTTTGACCGTGCCTCACTTCACTTCTTAGGTTAGTGAAACCTCTAGGGAACTAGAGTAATCCCCTACTTCTGACAAAATGACTTAATTCATTTAGGGATTTAATAGGGATTTAACCTTAAATTAATACTTCCTTCTTAATATTCTTGATAATACCCTTCACTTATTTTCTCATCAAAACAGAGAATTTCAGTATTCTCTACTCAATATATATGTTGCTAACCCTAGCCTCAGATTACTTACATTGGGGATAACTCTACAGGAATTTCTAGTCCCCTAATTTTTTTGTTTCAATGCCAGGAGATTTGTTCTGGAAGTCCAAGTAGTTGCCCTAATGTCTATTGTTAAGTTACATTTAGTTAAGATTATGAGTATTTTTTGGTCGCTGGACTAGCGGTGTCAGTGCCAGTAGCTCATGGGGAAACCACGGCAGTTGCTCCACTTGGGGAGACCCCAAGACCGCACTGCCTCCCCAATACCACCCTGGCTTATCTGTGGAGCAAACCTTTAGACCTGAAAAGCAGGTGCATTCTTAGCCTTTGCCTAACATTCAGTAGGAAAGCTCCTCTGGAAGAGGCCGCAGAAACCCAAATAGTAATACTTGGGACTCTCCGCCTTTAATCAAACTAGGTGGGTAAAGATGTCAAGAGTGTAAAAAATCACACTATCTATTTCAATTCAATTTTACTAAAAGAGGCCAATAATTTATGAAAATTTCTTGGAGAACAATTGTACTTTGGAGTTTACCAGCTCTAGTCATCGGTTTTTTTGTCTGGCAAGGAGCATTTTCCCCAACAGTAGCAAACATGGGTAGCAATACCGCCAGTACCCGAATGAGCTATGGTCGATTCTTGGACTACTTACAAGCAGAGCGAGTGACAAGCGTAGACCTTTATGAGGGTGGCCGTACAGCTATTGTTGAAGCAGTCGATCCAGAACTAGATAATCGGGTCCAACGACTAAGAGTAGATTTACCAGCTAATTCCCCAGACCTAATTTCTCGTCTACGAGAGGCAAATATCAGTTTTGACAGTCATCCCCCACGCAATGAAGGAGCAATATGGGGCCTATTAGGAAATTTGATTTTCCCAGTTTTGTTGATTGTCGGTCTGTTTTTCCTCTTCCGTCGCTCCAGTAATGTTCCTGGTGGCCCTGGACAAGCAATGAATTTTGGTAAGTCTAAGGCCCGCTTCTCCATGGAGGCGAAGACAGGTGTACTGTTTGATGATGTGGCTGGAGTTGATGAGGCCAAAGAAGAGTTACAAGAAGTTGTGACTTTCCTCAAAAAACCAGAAAGATTTACTGCTGTAGGAGCGCGTATTCCTAAAGGTGTATTGTTAGTTGGCCCTCCGGGAACTGGTAAAACTTTGTTGGCCAAGGCGATCGCTGGTGAAGCTGGAGTTCCATTTTTCAGTATTTCTGGTTCGGAATTTGTGGAAATGTTTGTGGGTGTGGGTGCTTCCCGCGTTCGCGACTTATTCAAAAAAGCTAAGGAAAATGCTCCCTGTATTATCTTTATTGATGAAATTGATGCGGTAGGTAGACAACGTGGTGCTGGTATCGGTGGTGGTAATGATGAAAGGGAACAAACTCTTAACCAGTTGTTGACAGAAATGGATGGTTTTGAGGGTAATACTGGTATCATTATTATTGCTGCTACTAACCGCCCTGATGTATTAGACTCTGCATTATTACGTCCAGGTAGGTTTGACCGTCAAGTTGGTGTTGATGCTCCAGACATTAAAGGTCGTTTGTCCATTCTGGAAGTTCACGCTCGCAACAAAAAGATCAGTGAAGAAGTATCTCTAGATGCGATCGCTCGTCGTACTCCTGGTTTTACAGGTGCAGATTTGGCTAACTTGTTGAATGAAGCTGCAATTCTCACTGCTCGTCGTCGTAAAGAAGCAATTACTATGCCGGAAATTGATGATGCTGTAGACCGGGTGGTCGCAGGTATGGAAGGAACTCCACTCATGGATGGTAAGAGCAAGCGATTAATTGGTTATCACGAAATTGGTCATGCGATAGTTGGTACTTTGATTAAAGACCATGACCCGGTGCAAAAAGTTACTTTGATTCCCCGTGGTCAAGCTCGTGGTCTCACCTGGTTTATGCCCAGTGAAGACCAAGGTTTAATCTCCAGGTCACAAATTTTGGCTCGTATTACTGGTGCTCTTGGTGGTCGCGCTGCTGAGAAAGTTATTTTTGGTGATGCTGAGGTGACAACTGGTGCTGGTAATGACCTCCAACAGGTTACAGGGATGGCACGTCAAATGGTGACTCGTTATGGTATGTCCGATCTAGGTCCGATGTCTCTGGAAACTCAACAAAGTGAGGTATTTTTGGGCCGCGACCTAATGACTCGTTCAGAATATTCCGATGAGATCGCTTCTCGTATTGACGATCAAGTTCGTACTATTGTTGAACACTGTTATGAACACGCTTGTAATATAATGCGTGAGCACCGGGTTGTTATAGATCGTTTAGTCGATCTGCTGGTTGAGAAAGAAACTATTGATGGTGATGAGTTCCGACAAATTGTGGCTGAGTACACTAATGTTCCAGAAAAAGAAACTTATGTTCCAATTATGTAATTGAGGTTTTACACTTCAATTAATTTAGTAGGTTGATGATGATACAGCAGATTCGGTAGTATATGAGGTACAAATATTAACGAGCAAGTGCGGGCTTCTTGCCCGTCATAGTAGTCATGGTAGTGCGGGTATCTTGCCCGCCACAAATGTACCTCACTGATTATGAAATATGCTGTATATTACCTGATTTACTAATAGTTTAAGTGCGAAATATAGAGTCTAAGAAAAGAACTGAAAGTTAAGTAACTTTTGTACTTAATTTTTGGTTCTTTTAAGATAGCAGAAGGAAGAAGGAAGAAGGAAGAAGGAAGAAGGAAGAAGGAAGAAGGAAGAAGGAAGAAGAAGGCTTTATATCAAATCCGTTTAATTAGGTATAAAAATATTGTCCATCTTCACCATTACCGAATAATTAATGTTTAAAGCCTCTCCTTTAAAGGAGAAAAGTGGTCGTTTTGCTGGCGCACAACGCACGTTAACGGCTGTCGCCGACATGAATGCGAGCGCATTCCGCACCGAAAAGCGGGCGTTGTCTGAGTTTTAAGCTTTTTATCTGTCCGCGCCCTTTCCTTCGACTGCTATATGAAATAGAATTTTAATGCTATAGTTTTAAATAGCAAAAATTTGGGTATTTAATATAAATATTGAACCCAAAATCAAAATATTTTCCTTCTTTCTGATTCTTTTTGACTTCTAAAAAATATGACAATTTCAACAGAATATCAACAACGACGCGAACAATTAATGGCAAAAATTGGCAATGGTACAGCTATATTTAGAAGTGCGCCAATGGCTGTCATGCACAATGATGTAGAATATGCGTATCGTCAAGATAGTGATTTTTTTTATTTAACAGGTTTTAATGAACCGGAGGCAGTAGCAGTTATTGCACCACACCATGAAGAACATAAATTTATTTTGTTTGTCCGACCAAAAGACCCGGAAAAAGAAACTTGGAGTGGTTATCGCACTGGTGTGGAAGCTGCTAAGGAATTATATGGTGCTGATGAGACTTTTCCTATTAATGAATTGAATGAAAAATTGCCTGGATATTTGAAAAAGGCAGATAAAATTTACTATCGTTTGGGACGCGATCGCCACTTTAATGATACAATTCTTCGACATTGGCAAAATTTGATTCGGGTCTATCCGAGAACTGGTACAGGACCGATCGCTATTCAAGATGTGGGGACAGTTTTGCATCCGATGCGTCTGGTTAAAAGTACTGCGGAATTAGAACAAATGCGCAAAGCTGCTGATATTGCTGTTGATGCTCATAATTATGCCATGAAGTTTGCCAAAGCGGGGCAGTTTGAATATCAAGTTCAAGCTGAAATAGAGTATATTTTTTCTCGTAATGGAGCGACTCCAGCTTATCCTTCTATTGTTGCTTCTGGTGCTAATTCTTGCATTCTTCATTACATAGAAAATAATCGGCAAATGCAAGAAAATGATTTGCTGTTAATTGATGCTGGTTGTGCTTACAATTATTATAATTCTGATATTACTAGAACTTTTCCTATTAGTGGTAAGTTTACACCGGAACAAAAGATTATTTATGAGTTGGTTTTAAGAGCGCAACAAGCAGCAATTTCTGAAGTAAAACCAGGAAATCCTTATAAACAATCTCACGATACAGCAGTACGAGTTTTAGTGGAAGGATTGATGGATTTAGGAATGTTAAAAGGTGATATTGAGGAAATAATTAAAGAGGAAAAATATAAGCCTTTTTATATGCACAAAACCGGACATTGGTTGGGTTTGGATGTACATGATGTGGGTGTTTATCAGTGGGGAGAAAATCCTCAAAATTTACAACCGGGGCAAGTTTTAACTGTGGAACCTGGTATTTATATAGGTCCGAATATTAAACCAGTTGAAGGGCAACCAGAAGTAGATGAACGTTGGCGTGGAATTGGAGTGAGAATTGAGGATGATGTTTTAGTTACCGCAGAAGGAAATGAAGTATTAACTGCGGGAGTTCCAAAATTAGTTGAGGAATTAGAAGATTAAATTTGTCTTCTTTTACTTAATAGACATCTCCTCCAAAAGAGGGAATAGGGAACCCACCCCTCGCCCCTCCCCCTCCCAGGAGGGGAGTAATTGATAATTTATGTACGATAATTGATTTGATTTTTTATTTTTGGAGATGTCTAATAGACATCTCCAGAAAAGAGGGAGTAGTAGAGACATTGTATGCAACGTCTCTACAGAGTAGGCGGAAATAATTAATGATTTATGTACGAGAATTAATTTGATTTTTTATTCTTGGAGATTTCTAGTGAAAAAAGAGTCAATTAATATCATGTCCGTTTGAATAGTTATAAATAATAAGGGAAGAGTCAGGAGTCAGGAGGGAAAAAGAGGAAAAAGTTTTTTCATCACTAAAAACAGCATTTAGCTGGAGCGCTAAAAAAAAATCAAGGGTTTACAGCAGTTTTCTAGTTGATGAGGTACAAAGTTTTATTGCTTTAGGCAACAGCTCCGGAAGGCAACAGGCAACAGGGAACAGGGAATATAGGAATAAATAGTCTTATAGCTGTACCTCACTATCCTCAAAAGTGCTGTAAGTCTACCACTATATTTGAAAAAATTAGTGGTGCGCCTTTTATGGGGGTTTGAATTCCCCATTATACACACTGAAAATGCTGACTGCTGAAGTCCTGATAGCTGACTGCTACTTCAATACCGAGAATAGTTACAAACATTGCTGAACCATTATTATTTTTGGGCATTGGTATCACACAAAACCAGATTTTTCCTTCTTCCTTCTTCCCTTTTCCTTCTTCCTTCTTCCTTCTTTATACCAACTTAAAACTAGAAATAATGAACAATAAAATTGAAATTATAACAGCAGATAAAGTAAATTTAACTAATTGCGATCGCGAACAAATTCATATTCCTGGTTCGATTCAACCTCATGGGGTATTGCTAGTTTTGCAAGAACCAGAATTGGATATTATTCAAGTTAGTAATAATACAGAAGAGTGGTTAAATATTCTCCCTGAAAATTTGCTCAACCAAAATATCAAATATCTATTAGAACCTCAACAAATAGATTCTATACGTAATAGTTTAACAGGAGATTTTGAATATCTAAACCCACTAAAGTTATCGATACAATGTGGGGATGAAACCAAATTATTTAACAGTATTGTACATCACAATAATCAAGTAATAATTTTGGAACTTGAACCTTGTCAAATTGAATTAGAACAAGATTTTTTCCAATTTTATCGACTCACTCGCCACACTATTACTCGGATTCAAAAGTCTGCAAGTTTACAGGAACTTTGTTCAATTGTAGTGAAAGAAATTCGTCAATTGACAGGGTTAGACCGAGTGATGATATATAAGTTTCATGTCGATAATTCAGGAGAAATTATTGCCGAAGCTAAACGGGAAAATTTAGAACCTTATTTAGGTTTGCATTATCCAGCTAGTGATATTCCTGAATCATCACGACATTTGTATAGCATTAACTATCTGCGGATTATTCCAGATATTAACTATCAACCTGTGGAGTTGTTTCCTAAAAATAATCCTTTGACCAACCAACCCTTAGATTTAAGCTTTTCTGTATTGCGGAGTGTTTCCCCAATTCATATAGAATACCTACAGAATATGGGTGTAAAAGCCTCTATGTCAATCTCTTTATTAAAAGAAGGAAAATTATGGGGATTGATTGCTTGTCATCACTACTCAATTAAATATATTCCCTACGATTTACGAACAGTTTGTGATTTTTTTGGACAAGTAATGTCTGTTCATATTACTACAAAAGAAGAACATGATAATTTAGATTATAAAATTCATCTAAAATCTATACAGTCTCAGGTAATAACAGCTATTTCTAAATCTGAAAATTTATTGACGGCCTTCACAAATATTGGAGAAAAATTATTAACAATAGTAGGGGCAACGGGAGCAATAGTTTATGCAGAAGGAGAACTGCAAAAAATAGGAGAAACTTTCAAAGATGAAGAAATTGAACCTTTGCTTAATTGGGTCAAAACTAACATAAAAACTGACATATATTATACAGATTCTTTACCGAAAGTTTATCCTCCAGCTAATGAATTTAAAGAGATTGCTAGTGGTTTATTAGTGTTAGAAATTACCAAAGTCCAAAAAAATTATGTGTTATGGTTTCGCCCAGAGGTAAGTCAAACAGTTAATTGGGCTGGAAATCCACAAAAACATGGCAAAATTGAATCGGATGGTAGCATTACACTTCTGCCTCGAAAATCTTTTGCAAAATGGCTCGAAACAGTTGAATGTCATTCTCTTCCTTGGCAATCTTATGAAATAGAAGGAGCACAAGAACTCAAAAGTGCTATTTTGGGGATTTTAATGCGTAAAATGGCTAAATTAGCAGAAATAAATCTAGAATTAGAACAAAGTAATAGTGACTTAGATTCTTTTAACTATATTGCTTCCCACGACCTAAAAGAACCTTTACGAGGTATTCATAATTATGCTACATTTTTGATGGAAGATTATGGTGAAATTATTGAGCAAGATGGTCGCCAAAAATTAGAGACTTTGGTGCGTTTAACTCAACGGATGGAAGATTTAATTAACGCTTTATTGTTTCTTTCCCGTTTGGGTCGTCAAGCACTTCATAAAGCTCCGATTAATCTGAATGAATTAATTGAAAATGTGTCAGAAGTTATTAGGATGAGTAAACCTAATGAATCTATTGAAATTATCACAATGGAGAATTTACCGATAATTTATGGTGACAAAATTCTCATGGAAGAAGTATTTAGCAACTTAATCAATAATGCTGTTAAATATAATAAAAAAACTCATAAAACTGTAGAAATTGGTTATAAACAAACTGAAGAATCTGCCTGTTTAATATATGTTAAAGATAATGGTATAGGTATTCGAGAAAAGCATATAGAGACTATTTTCAAACTTTTTAAGCGATTACATGGAAAAGATAAATTTGGTGGCGGTACAGGAGTAGGTTTAACAATAGTCAAAAAAATCATTGAACGTCATGGCGGTCAAATTTGGCTGGAGTCTAATTACGGAGAAGGAACAACGTTCTATATCAAATTATTGGAGAATTAATCATCAATGAGTGAATTACTAAATAAACAAAAAAAAAATTTATCTTTGCTAATAGTTGAAGATAGTGAAGAAGATTATATTACATTGATCCGACTTCTAAGAAAACAAGGTTTTGATTATCCTATCTATCACTGTGTAGATGGAGATGACGCATTAGATTATGTTTTCCAGACAGGAGAATATTCTCCTGAAATAGCTCCTCGTCCTACAATGATTTTAATAGATTTAAATCTGCCAGGAACTGATGGACGGGAAGTAATTGAAATTATCAAAAATCATCAACAATTAAAAATTATCCCTATAGTTGTATTTTCAACTTCATCCAATACTAAAGATGTTCAAAGTTGTTATGAACAGGGAGTGAATAGCTATATGGAAAAACCAGTGAATCTTAAAACTTTTAGCAAAAACATAGAAGATTTTTTATCCTATTGGTTTGAAACAGCTATTTTGCCTAATAGTTGAGTTATATCATGTTCCTATAAGTACCTGTGCAAAATTAATTTAATATTTGTCAGCAGAGAGTAGGGACGTTGCATGAACATTCGTATGTAGTAGTGCACAAAAAATATACTTGTGTGGTTCAGCAGTAGCTCTAAAAATCATCTTTCCTAGTTATTACCCAATCATCAAAGATACAAGTAATTTAGCTTTACTACTTAGAAATACATAACATAATACCATTTTGATAAATATTTACTAAAAATACTTAAGGTGTTTTTAATAGTCAGTAGTTCAAGAGTCATGAAAAATCAAATCTATTGTTTTCGTAAATATAGATATTAAAATAATGGCGTTGCTGAATTGAAGTATGAATGTGCGATTGTTTGGTTCTGGTAAAGCCCCCGCGCATCCCCCATTCAACAAAAAGCGAAGCATCTTCTGGCTTCCCATCCTTGAAAAGCGAAGCATCCTCTGGCTTCCCCCTTTCCAAGGGGGACGGGAGAGGGATAAAAAAGGGGGACGGGAGGGGGATAAAAAAGGGGGACTTTTAGAGTTTTATTCCCCCCAATTTTGGGGGGCTAGGGGGGCAAAATCATACCCAGAATCAGCAACGCCAAAATAATTTAGTAGGAAAACTATGCTGTATTTATCGCATTCTTTTTTCACCTTTGTATTAAGAATTTATAAGACATCTATACATTCTTGTTCGCCCCTATTTCTATTGAACAAAAGGAGAAACTCCGCCAGATATCTTAGATTTAGATGCGCCTTATTAATATTAGAATATTTGCCGTGCTAGTACAGTAACTATTTATTTATTTTATGCCTAGTATTGCGTGATTATAACTATTAAACTATAATCTACAATATATTTTAGGGTGATGAATACAGTAACAAAAACTTGTTAACTATTTTGAAAATATAGGAGATCGATCAAATCAAGAAGTTTACTTCATTAACTTGCCAATCTAAATATTTAGTATATCTAGCTGTAGTAAGCTTAACCATTAATAATTGTGGCCTGATAGGTTGAATACCCTACCATCACTCGCATTGTTATCACTCATACTGACTACTTCCTCAAAGAAGCACAAAAATGCCTAACTCAAGCTATAGCAAAATTCCCCATGGTGACAGCAATGTTAGCACGCCTGAAGCCTTATCACCGACAATAACTATTTTACTCCTAGATGATTCTGAGGTCGATCGCTTCACCTACATTCGTTATCTTCAATCAGATCCAGACCGCACTTACCACATAATAGAAGCCGAAACCTTAGAAGAAGGAATAGAAATGTGGCACTCGGAGCGACCAAATATAGCCTTGGTTGATGTAAATTTGCCGGATGGAGATGGATTGGAGTTCTTAGAAGCAATTGCCACTCACTACCCTAAAGCTCAATTACCCGTAATTGTGCTAACTGGATTGGGGGATGAGCGGGTTGCAGTACGAGCAATGAAACTAGGAGCAGCAGATTATCTGGTCAAGGGAGATCTTACAGCTACCTCACTATGCGCCTGTGTTAGTCAAGTTTCTGTTCGCACCACAGTGCTTACTCAGCTAGAACTGAAATCTGCAATCATTAGGAATCCCCTGGTTGTTAATCCCGATACAACAGTCAGAGAGGCCATTACCTTAATGAATAACAACAGTGATGCCAAAAAAGCAGATAGGCCAGAAAAAGATCGTCATCAAGGGGCAAGGTCAAGCTGCGCGTTAGTAGTTGAGGATGGGCGGGTCGTAGGTATTATGACTGAGCGGGATGTAGTCCGCTTAAGTGCCCAGCAAAAACCCCTCGAACGCTTGGTAATGAGTCAGATTATGACACCTTCTGTCATTACCCTACCTGAGTATGATTTTACTGATTTGTTTTCTGTAATTAACCTGCTTCAGCAGCATCAGATTCGTCACTTGCCGATTCTAGATGAACACGAGCATCTGGTTGGATTAATTACCCACGATAGTTTGCGACAAATTTACCAACCAACTGACCTGCTACAACTACGTCTGGTGCGTGAAGTAATGAACAGTAAGGTTGTTTGTGCCACACCTGAGACATCCCTGTTGAAAATTGCCCAACTGATGAGCGATCGCTATATTAGTTCAATTGTGATTGTGGAACCTGGTACAGAATCACTGCAAATTCCGGTGGGGATGCTGAGTGAGCGAGACCTGGTGAAATTTCAGGCATTGGGTCTAAATCTAGAAAATTCCATAGCAGAGGCAGTGATGAGTAAACCGCTGCTGACAGTTAAACCAGAAGCGTCACTTTGGACTGTGCAAAAGATTATAGAAGAGCACAACATCCGTCAGTTAGTGGTGAAAGCAGAACAAGGAGAGCTTATAGGTATTGTGACACAGAGCAGTGTCTTGCAAGCTATCAATCCTTGGGAAGTTAGCAAGTTGATGGAAGTTTTGGAACAACGGGTAGTGCGCTTAGAGGCAGAGCGAATTAAACTACTGGAAAGTCGGACTGTGGAACTAGAAAGCTTGGTGGAAGCGAGAACTAATGCTCTCAAGGCTAAGGCAAGTCGCGAAAAATTAATGATGACTGTAACAGACCAGATTAGGTCGTCGCTGGATTTGCAGAACATTCTTGATACAGCAGTACGAGAAATTCCCTCCCTGTTGCACTGCCATCGGGCAATGGTTTACCAATTCCATCCTCAGTCTTCTGATACTGTGGTTGCTGAGTCAATTGCTGAAGGTGAGCGATCGCTATTGGATGCAGAATTTGCGCGTGTCTGGGTGACACCTGAATGGATGGAGCAGTATCGCCATGGTCAGATTCGGGTAGTAAATGACGTATATGAATCAGATATAAGTCCAGATCGTCAAGAAATACTTGTAAGTTTCGGTCTTCGTGCTACCCTGGTTGTGCCAATTATAGTAGAAAAAGAACTGTGGGGTCTGATTCTTGCTAGCCACGATCATGCCTATGTCTGGAAAAAAAATGGGATCAATTTACTGCAACGATTATCTGTTCACATTGCCATTGCGATCCAACAGGGAAAAGCTTATGAACAAATAAAGGTTGAACTGGAAGAACGGCGACGAGCAGAATCTGCCTTGAATAAGAGCGAAAATCGTTACTCTACATTAGCTGCAACTGTTCCGGTGGGAATTTTTCGTACTGATATGACAGGGAACTGTACCTATGTTAACGATCGCTGGAGTCAGATTGCCGGAATATCTGTAGAGGCAGCAACTGGAACTGGATGGCAACAGGCGTTACACCCCGACGATCAAGTGATGGTTGCCACAGTCTGGGAGCAATTTATTCAAGGCAAGCATTCTGGCCAAATGGAATATCGCTTGCAACATCCTGACGGTACTGTGAAGTGGGTGTATGCACAAGCGGTGGCAGAATGGGATACTGAGGGGCAGAAAATCGGTTATGTTGGCACAATTACTGATATTAGCAGTCGTAAACAAGTTGAAGAAACTCTACGCAAAAGTGAAGCTCATTTAAGAGCGGCACAAAAAATAGGTAAACTGGGGAGTTGGGAATTCGATCTAACAACGGGGGTAGTTGCTTGGTCGGAGGAAACTTTCCGCATTTTGGGAAAGTCGCCAAAAGTGAGAACTCTAACCTATGAAGATTTCCTAGAACTTGTCCATCCTGAAGACCGTGAGAGTATAGACCGTGCAGTTCAGGCTACCATAGCAACTGCTCAACCCTACAAAATCGAATGTCGCATCTATCAACCCAATGGCTCTTTGGTTTATATCTCGGCTCGTGGCAGACCCCTGTGCGATGTCTCTGGTAAAGTAATATACATCATAGGTACGGTACACGATATCACCGAGCGTAAATTAACTGAAAAGCAGTTGCAAGAAGCAAAAGAAGCTGCCGAATATGCTAACCGTGCCAAGAGCGAATTTTTAGCCCTGATGAGTCACGAAATTCGTACTCCGATGAATGGTATTCTGGGACTCACCCACTTGGCTTTACAAACCGATCTTACCTCCTACCAGCAAGACTATCTCACCAAAATCCAGAGTTCCGCTCAATCATTGTTGGAAATCATCAACGACATCCTCGACTTTTCCAAAATCGAAGTCGGGAAACTGGAACTGGAATCTATTCCATTTGAATTAGATCAAATCCTGAATCAAATCAACAATGTTCTTGGTCTAAAAGCTACTGAAAAAGGGCTAGAACTATTATTCCAGGTTGGGGATCGGATTCCCCAATATTTAATTGGAGACTCACTACGCTTAACTCAAGTGTTGATGAATCTAGCGAGTAATGCTGTCAAGTTCACCGAAACAGGTAGTGTTACCATTGGAGTTCAACTACTCACTCATAGCCAGGAAACTGTGTGCCTGAAGTTTCAGGTGCAAGATACAGGAATTGGTATTAGTCCTTCTCAGATGGAAAAACTATTTCAATCCTTTACCCAGGTTGATGCTTCTACCAGTCGCAATTATGGTGGTACAGGGCTAGGATTGGCAATTTGCAAAGGTATTATTGATGTGATGGGCGGCACCATTGGGGTTGAAAGTGAGCTTGGTGAAGGTAGTATATTCTACTTTGAACTAGAACTGGGCTACCTCTGGGACCCTGCCAATGATTATGATTATCTGGTACTCACTGATTCTAGAGAGACTCAATTGTCCTACATGACAGAACTTGAAGAAATTCAGGGAGCTGATATTCTACTGGTAGAAGACAATGCAGTGAATCAACAAATTGCCAAAGAATTGTTGCAAAAGGTGGGGTTGAAAGTAGATTGCGCAACTAATGGAAAAGAGGCGATCGCTAAAGTTATGGAGCAGGTTTACGACCTAATCTTGATGGATATTCGGATGCCAGGAATGGATGGACTAGAGGCTACTCGCCGTATCCGTTCTCTGGCAAAGGAGGACGACAGCGGAACAGAATGGTTTGCCACAGTGCCGATTATTGCGATGACAGCTAATGCTATGGATATAGATAGAGCTAAAAGTTCGGCAGCAGGGATGAATTATCATCTATCCAAACCTGTGAACCCCCAAGAGTTATATGAGACTCTGCTGAAGTGGATTATTCCAACTAACAGTTCCTCTGTACCCACGAATAATATCCCTAGTCTTCTCCCAGAAAAGACTTATCTTCCAGAGACTGCTAAATTATCTCTACCTGGTCTGAATGTCAATTTGGGTTTAGAGTTTACGGGTGGTGACTGGAGTGATTATCAGGATATTCTGAGACTGTTTCAAACCTCTCAAAAAAAGTATGACGCTGAAATCCTAACAGCACTAAACCACGGAGATTTGAAGCAGGCGTTATATTTGGTTCACTCCCTCAAAGGGGTAGCAGGTAATATTGGAGCAGATACCGTCTACAAGTCTGCTGCTTCCCTACATCGGGATCTACAAAGTGAAACTCCCGATCTGGAAGTTTTATCTACCAAAGCTTTAATTTTAGCCCAACAGTTTCAGCAAGTATTAGAGAGCATTGATATATTTCTAGATAAATTCACGAGTCAGTAGTTATATCAAATCCGAGTAATTAGTTATAGCAGTTTCACAAAATATTGTTACAATGGAATCGGTACAAAATTATTGAGCGATCAAACTCCGTTCCGCTTTTAGGTGGCGCGGTGGTAGGTGTAAATTCAAGAGGGAAGATTTGATAGGAGTGGAAATTTGGGATATTTATTCAACATTGAGAGGAAAATTTTTTTATTATACTTAGGGCTTGCTGATTAAATCTAAAAGTATTTACAGATAAAGGTTTTAGCCTTTTTGTAGCCTTTAAAAAGTGCCTGGGAATCAGCTCTTCACGTTCAAAAAGGAGCGTATTTTAGGCGCATAGTTGGGCAGAAAAATCATTCTTACAATTGTTACTCCTACCTCCTCGCTCCCGACCCATTTCTCCCCTCCTGGGAGCAGGGCTAATTCATTGTCGTAGCGAGAATATTCATCAGAAATACATTTAATTGTGCAAATATACAAATCTCCCCATCTCCCCAGGGCTAATTCATTGTCGTAGCGAGAAGATTTACAACCCTATATTTTTTTGAGTTCCTATGCTTCCCCCTCTTCCCCCTCTCCCCCCTCTCCCCCCTCTTCCTTTTTTCTAGGCGTGACAATAAATAGACCCTGCCTCCTGGGAGGGGGAGGGGCGAGGGGTGGGTTGTCTCCTGTCTCCTGTCTCTTGTCTCCTACCCTCACTCATAAGACTAGTGAAGCGCAAACCCTACTTAATCATCCGGACATGATATAAATGATAAATATTGTGACAATATTAATGTTTGATACTAATTCCTAAAAATAATGCTATTATTATACCAATATTGAAAAAAGAATGCTTAACTTAAGTGATACTTCAATTATTAAGTAATTAACACAGACTGAATATTTTTTTTGATAATTAGCACGTCAGTTATTCTTAATTATTCTTATGTTTACTTCTCCCCTACTCCCCCGCTCAAGAATTTGTGTAATTAAAATTGGACTTAAGATCAAGTCTAATATCTCGGCTCCAAGAATTCTCCGTTAATAGAAGAAGAGTTTTTAGAGGTCTCTTCAGGCAACCAACGACATTCTAATTTTCCGGCTTCTATTTGAGGTACTTTAATAGCAAACCCATCACCATCACCTACCATAGAAAATCCAAAACCAACAGAAGTTCCTAGTAATACTAAAGCAACTGTTCTAAACATTTGTATATCTCCACTAATATAAGTTTAATTACTTCTTATTTAAAGATACAAAGCCAAAATCAAAATTCCGCAACAATTATCGATCTTAATATTAGCTCTATAACCCACATTCGGAACTTCAAGAGCGTATCATTAAAAGTAGTATATAAATTTGTATTTTGGTAGGTATTTATCATAAGCAAATCATCTCAATTACTTTTTTCGTTCATCAAATTCCGAGTCAAAAGTTTACGCATAAATACTTGTTTGATTGATTACTCGATCACGGCAGTTATGATTTTCTTCTCAAATTCTGTCTGCTGTATAGCTGTCTCCTGACTCCTTCTTCGGTTGCTACATTTTGTGGTGCGGAATGTGGGCTATAAATATTATTAATATCAAATCCGTTTAATTCGGTATACAAAAATGTTCATCTTCAACCATTACCAAATATTTCTCGATCTTCCCCTCCACGGTCGGCCCCCGCGGGTGGGTCCCCATCTAATTACACCGATGCTACCGGATTTAATCTGACACATTTGTATGTAATGATTAATGCTTTGCTAATAAATATCTACAGTATCTCTGTTATATTTTCCGGATTTTATGATTACAGCAGTTTTGGTATTATCTAGGCTAGAGATTAAAGCAAATTACAGTAGGGAAGAATAGCTCAAATTCATTGGAAATATAACTCATATATTCCTTACTCCCTACTGTTTGTATCGGTCTACTTTAACTTATTTAATTACAGTTTGTTGAAATTTATCATCCTAAAATACCTTAACCACCGCTAATTTTAGCTTTGTAGCCCAATTTAGTTAAAATCTCCAGTAATTTTTGCTTATGTTCTCCCTGAATTTCAATTTCATTATCCTTAACAGTGCCACCCGCACCACATTGATTTTTCAGTTGTTTCAGTAAAGTTGTCAAAATTTCCTGGTTTGACTGAAACCCACTAATAATTGTAACTGTTTTTCCTTTGCGACCTTTGCGGGATGCTTGTACTTTTAAATTTTGTTGATTTGGGGGTAAGTTTGGTGTCGCTCTTTCTGTTGCTGGGGAGGTGGCATTATTACCAAACTCTGAGTAAACTACCCGATCACCTTTAGTAGATTTCATATTAGAGGAATTATTTTTTGAACGACCCATAACTTTTAAGGAATATTATTTAGTAATTTAAATAATCAGTATATCATATATTACAGCAGTTTTCTAGTTGATGAGGTACAAAGTTTTATTGCTCTAGGCAACAGGCAACAGCTCCGGAAGGCAACAGGGAATATAGGAATAAATAGTCTTATAGCTGTACCTCACGCTTCCTCAAAAGTGCTGTAAGCTAAGTATAATAAGTATTATAAAACTTAGTTCAACAATAGGAATATAAATTTAACTGGGAAATTTGAGTAGCGATCGCCATTCGAGATTTATTTCCTCTATTTAACTAGCTATCAGCTTTTAGCGCTTCAGCTTTTACTAGAGTAGAAAAAACCAGATCGAAAAGTTCGGTAACACTTAATAGAGCAGTTGGAAAATGTTGCTAATATGTAACTAAAGACTAAACTCTATTAATTCTAGATAAGTACTATGAATAACCTTCCAAGTCATCCCTCTGAATATTCTGCCAATCAATCGAGTAGTGATAACTTATTATGGCAATATGTTCAATCTCTGAATCAAGAAACCGTAGCTCAACTTTCTAAACCAGAACCAGAAGTTGCTCAAATTATGGAACAAAATTTAAGAGGAATATTGGGAAATTTACCACCAGAACATTTTGGTATGACTATAACTACGAGCAGAGAAAATCTCGGTCAAATGTTGGCTTCTGCTATGATGAGTGGTTACTTTTTACATCAAGCTAAACAAAGAATGGAACTTGACAAATATCTCCAAGTCCTGCATTCTAGTTGAGATAGCTAAAAATTTACTTGAGGTGATAAATTCCACAAACAATAGGATGAATGAAAGAGGATAGTTTGAAATTAAATAGTTAATCTAAAAAGTATTTCCGATCATTGTCCCAAAATTAGAATTATTGGGTGCATCTCAATGCGTGAATAAAGCCAAAAATTTATCGCTTTTAGGCAACAGCTCCAGAAAGCAACAGCGGTGTGACCCCGCGACGACGCCAGCTCGCTTGCAGAATGTTGACTCCTTTTCGGGAATGCGCACTCCTGTGAGGCAACAGGGAATAAGCAATAGGGAATATAGAACCCCTGATCGTATCTTCATAAATATCAAGTTTTTTTAGCTAGGAGTCAGGAGACAACCCACCCCTCGCCCCTCCCCCTCCCAGGAGGGGGAGACAGGAGACAGGAGGGAAGAGGGAAGAGAGAAGATGTGGGGAGAGATAATAAAAAAAATTCAACACTCCTTCTTCAGATTTTTTCTCAAAATTGATGTGCGAAAAGACTTGACTACCACAATTATATAGATATCAAATGGGTTCTATATAGGAAAAAAGTATTTTTGCAGATATTGAGATGCACCCGAATTATTGTACAAAATTAACATCCTCTTTCAGCTACAAAATAAATAGCAATTAACTGAATTTATGACAGCTGATTAGTTGTCTAAAAAAATAATTATGATCAATCATTCTCAAGTTAAAAATCAGGAACTTACTAAAAAATATGCCAGTCAAACTTTATCTAAAATTATCCCAATTCCTACTAATTTAAAAACAGATGCTTTAATCGAAACTTTGGAGAAGCACTCTCATACTCGTCAATTAATTATTCTCCAAGATTTTCCAGATCCAGATGCACTTTCAGGAGCTTGGGCTTATAAGTTAATTGCTGAACAATATGATATTCAGTGTGATATTGTTTATGCTGGTACTCTCAGTCATCAAGAAAATATTACCCTTGTTAAATTGACTGGTTTGCCAATCCAAAAATGGACAGTAGAAACTGCTAAAAAAAAGGATTTATCTGTTTACCAGGGATGTGTTTTTATTGATAACCAAGGTACTACGAGTCAGCTCACTTCACTGGTGCTAAAAACTATTCCTGTAGTGGCTGTTATTGACCACCATACTCTACAAGAAAACTTAAAGCCAGAGTTTGTAGATATTCGGCCTTCAATCAAAGCTACAGCTACTATCTTAACTCAATATATTCAAGCAGGATTACTAGAATTTGATAATAATACTATCGAACATATAAAATGTGCTACAGCTTTGATACATGGTATCAGGTCTGATACAAATCAGTTATTACAAGCAACAGATGAAGATTTTCTCGCGGCGGCTTATTTAAGTCGTTTTTATGATGCAACGTTATTAAATGCGGTGCTACAATCTTCTAGGTCTCAACGGGTGATGGATATTATTGAAAGAGCTTTGTCTCATCGCTCTATATATAATAATGTTTCTATTTCTGGTGTTGGTTATCTTCGTGCTTTAGATCGAGATGCTATTCCTCAAGCTGCTGACTTTTTAATCACAGAAGAAAATGTTCATACTGCTGTTGTTTATGGTATTGTTCAAGATGAGGAAAAAGAGTTAGAAGTAGTAACTGGATCGTTGCGAACTAATAAAATTACTCTAGATCCAGATGAGTTTATTAAAGAAGCTTTTGGAATGGATACCCAAGGCAATTTTTTTGGTGGAGGGCGTTCCCAAGCAGGAGGTTTTGAAATTCCTATAGAATTTCTTTCTGGTTTTAATTTTAACAGTGAATATGCTCAAAAAAAATGGGATGTTTTTAATATTCAAGTTAAGCAAAAGCTTTTAAAATTAGTCAATCCTAACTAAATAGGCATCTCCGAAAGAGAGAGAGTAGGGAGTAGGGAGTAGGGAGTAGGGAGTAGGGGGAAATAATTGATGATTTATGCGTATGGGATTGATTTGATTTTTGATGATCGCGCCTATGTCTAATAGAGAAATACTAAAATTATGACTACTTAATTATTAGGCGTTGGTGAAAAGAGGTATGATATTTTGTCCGGATAAGAGCGCAAACAAAAAAACTTTCTCCTTCTATTCCTTGTTTCTTCTTCTTTCTTTCCTCCTGACTCGGTCCTCCCCTCCCCTCCTGGGAGGGGTTAGGGGTGGGTTGGGAGGGGTTAGGGGTGGGTTGACTCCTAAGTAATTAAGATTAATATCATACCTTAATTTACCAACGCCAATTATTCTTTCCATAAAGCAATTCCTCCTAATAAACCATTGACATTTGGCACTATTTTTACATTTTTTGGTAATTCAAATTCAATTTTTTTTGTATTGCCACCACCAAGATAAATACAATCGCAATTAAATAAATGTTGTAGAGTAGCGATCGCCTTTTCTAAGCGCTTATTCCACTTCTTTTTACCAATATCATCTAATGCTGCTCTTCCTAACTGTTCCTCATAAGTGTCTTTTTTGCGAAATGGATGATGACCCATTTCCAAGTTTGGCACTAGCTTTCCTTCTACAAACAATGCTGAACCGAAACCAGTTCCTAAAGTAACTACCAACTCTACTCCTTTGCCTTCAATTGTTCCTAGTCCTTGAATATCAGCATCATTAGCAACTCGCACGGGTTTCCCCAAGCGTTCTGAAAGCACTGCTGCCAAATTCAACCCTATCCAGTCAGAATCTAAATTTGCTGCTGTTTTAATCACACCATCCATAACTACACCAGGGAAACCTACGGATATTCTCTCAAATTCTCCTTGTTCTGCTGCTAAAGATACAATCTCTTTTAATATTGGGTCTGGTTTTGCTGGGTCTGGTGTTTCTACACGACTACGTTTTGTGGTAGGTTCTCCTGTTTCATCTAAGACTATTACTTTAATCCCGCTGCCACCAATATCAACTGCTAAAGTTTGTATGGTTTTAACTTCATTCATTGCTTACGCCTTTTTTTTCTGACATATTATCATCATAATTAATATTGTTTTACTCCGACAATATTTATAACCTTATCTTAATTATTTATTTAACTAAAGTCTTGGTGTAAAAATTGATAAATTTCCTGCCAAACTTTTGCCATAACATTCTTCAAAGTATGGTCGGTATCAAGTTCTATTAATTCTATCCAGGAGCGTTTGGCAACAAATTCTCGACTAGCTTGAATAGGAATCACATTGTCATTTAAACCATGAAAAATTAAAGTTGGTACAGTACGTTTTAATTTTTTTTCTTCATACTCGATCAAATCAACTATAAAATCATAATTCAATAGTAAATATTTTTTTTCTCCATAATGGTATATCCAATAATTTCCCCTTTTTTGCCATTTTTGTAAATTTTCCCCCCCTAAATTTTGTTGCCAATGGGATAAAAAATTAAAGGCTGGTGCCAGTAAAATTATTGCTTTAATCTTGAAGTTTCGTTCTGCTAAAAAAGTAGATGTTAGACCACCAAAGCTAGAGCCAATTAATATTATTGGTTTAGATTTTTTTGTGATTTCTGACTCTACTTGATGAATTTGTCTTGTCAAAGTTAGGTTGAAAAAATCATTTTGATTTAAGTCAAGAACATTAAGATTGAGGTTTATTTCGGCGAAGCGATCGCGTAAATATATAGCTTTATTAGATTTGGGACTAGAAGCAAACCCATGTAAATAAATATAGGTGTAATTATTCAGCATTTTTTCAAGTCAAATTGAATATAAAAATTAGGTGAGCGTTCGATAAATCAGTTATCATTTATCAGCAAAGATATCGGGTGCATCTCAATGCGTGAATAGAGCCAAAAATTTATCGCTTTTAGGCAACAGCTCCAGAAAGCAACAGGCAACAGGAAATATATAGGAAAAAAGTTATTTTTGCCAATATGAGATGCACCCAATATATCCCTTTGTTAAACCCGGGACTAGAGATTAATCTGTACTTTTTGTTTGTTTATAAAACAATCTTATAACAAATCTTAAAAAGTTTGCTAAATATCGGCTTTGCTCCAGGAAAGAAGATTAAAATAGTAAGGTTTAGGATTAAAAGCTGCCCTGGTGTAGATATGAGTAATTCCAAGTTCAAGTCCTCAATATTTGAAATATTAGATAAGTTTAGATAAAATTCCCTTTCTCCTCGTGAATTAGGGGAAAAATTTGAAACATTAATGTTAAATTATCTCAAAAAAGATACTACTTATCAAAAATATTTTAGCGAAGTTTGGTTATGGATGGATTTTCCGAAAAGGGGAAGTATGCCTGATACTGGTATTGATTTGGTGGGATTAGTACGGGATACTGGGGATTATTGTGTGATTCAATGTAAATGTTATTCTCCAGACCATACTTTAGAAAAATCAGATATAGATTCGTTTTTTACTGCTTCAGGAACAAATTTATTTCAAAAACGGATGATTATTTTTACTACTAATAAGTGGAGTAAAAATGCTGAAGCAGCTTTGAAAAATCAACTAATTCCTGTTTTTCGGGCTACTATTTATGATTTAGCAAATAGTTCTATTGATTGGGATAAATATAATTTCAATAATCCTGATTATTTAGAGCTTAAGCCTAAAAAACAAGTCAGACCACATCAACAATTAGCTATTGAAAAAGTTCTCACTGGTTTTGAAACTGCGGATAGAGGGAAGTTAATTATGGCTTGTGGTACTGTTCATTAATTGATAATTGATAATGGACAATTGATAATTACCTCTGGTTAAACCCGTTCTTGATTGAATATAAGGAAATATTATTTCTTTTCTTGGTCGATTGGATATGGCGAGGGGACCTCGCCATCCCTCGACCGCTTTTTTTCCCTTAAAAGGGGAGGCTTCAAGGCGCGAATTATTTAATTATTAATTATTAATTATTAATTATTCGGTAAAACTTTTACTTCTTTGAAAATTGCTGAACAATTGCCTAAGAAAAATAATCTGATTCTATTTTTGGTTCCTTCTATTTCTTTACTTTCTCAAACTTTAAGGGAATGGACGGCAGAAAGTGAGATTAATTTTCATAGTATTGCGGTTTGTTCTGATACTAAGGTGGGGGAAAATAAGAGGAAATCTAAAACTGATGAGCGTGCTGATATTACTGTTAATGATTTAGCTTTTCCTCCTACAACTAATGCTCAGGATATTGTTGAATCTTATTATGCTTTTAATCCCCCCCAACTCCCCTTTGAAAGGGGGGAGGAAGAAAAAGAAAAAGTAACTTTGGAAATGGGAGGGGAAGAAAGAGAAAAAGTAACTTTGGAAATGGGAGAGGAAGAAAAAGAAAAAGTAACTTTGGAAATGGGGAAGGAATTTAAAGTCCCTCTTACAAAGGGGGATTTAGGGGGATTATTAACTGTTATTTTCTCTACTTATCAATCTATTCAAGCAATATCTGAAGCTCAAAAAATTGGTTTACCAGAATTAGATTTAATTATCTGTGATGAGGCACATAGAACTACGGGAGTAACTATTGCTGGAACTGATGAATCTTATTTTGTGAAGGTTCATAATCAAGATTTTATTAAGACTAAAAAACGGCTGTATATGACGGCAACTCCGAAAATTTATAGTGATGATACTAAAGTTCAAGCAAGGGAAAATGATGCTTTTTTATGTTCGATGGATGATTCTGAGATTTACGGTCAAGAATTTCATCGTTTAGGTTTTGGTGAAGCGGTTAGTACGGGTTTATTAACTGATTATAAGGTGATGGTTTTGGCGGTTGATGAAAAGTTTGTTAGTGCTACTTTTCAACAACAGTTAGCTGATGCAAATAATGAGTTAAATTTGGATGATGCGGTAAAAATTGTTGGTTGTTGGAATGGTTTATCAAAACGTTTACTTAAGGATGCGACTGGGGAGGAAATAGAAGATAATTATCCGATGAAGCGGGCGGTTGCTTTTTCCCGGAGTATTAAAGATTCACAGAAAATTGTGGCATTATTTGCTAAGATTATTCATCAATATCAACAGTTAAATCCTGATGATGAGGAATTTTTACAATGTGAATTAGATCATGTTGATGGTACACAAAATTCTTTGGAAAGAAATGACAAATTAGAATGGTTAAAAGCTGACACTAATACTCAAGAAAATATCTGTAGAATTTTGTCTAATGCGCGGTGTTTATCGGAAGGAGTTGATGTTCCGGCGTTGGATGCGGTGATATTTCTTACTCCTTGTAATTCTGTGGTGGATGTGGTTCAGTCTGTGGGGAGGGTGATGCGGAAAGCTGAGGGGAAAAAGTATGGTTATATTATTTTGCCTGTGGGTATTCCGGCAGATATTTCTCCTGATGTTGCTTTGAAGGATAATCAAAAATATAAGGTTATTTGGCAAGTTTTACAGGCTTTACGGGCACATGATGATAGATTTAATGATACTGTTAATAAAATTGATTTGAATAAACGCCGTCCTGAACAAGTTAGTGTTGTGGGAGTTGGTGGTAAGGAAAAAGATGATTATGGGGGTACAAATGTAGATGCTTCTTATAAACAATTGGAGTTAAACTTAAATTTTCCTGTGGAAGAATGGCGAGATGCTATTTATGCGAAGATTGTTGTTAAATGTGGTAATCGTCGTTATTGGGAAGATTGGGCAAAGGATGTGGCAAAAATTGCTGAAAGTCATATTTCTAGAATTAAGGGTTTATTGGTGGGGGCGAATGGCAATTCGCCCGTGAAACTGAATGTAAATTCGCCTGTAAAACTGAATATAAATTCATCTATAAAACAGGTTTTTGATGATTTTTTAGCAGGGTTAAATCAAAATATTAATCCTAATGTAACTGAGGATGAAGCGATTGAAATGTTATCTCAACATTTAATTACTAAACCTGTTTTTGATGCTTTGTTTGAAGGGTATGAGTTTACTAAGTTTAATCCGGTTTCTCAGACGATGCAAAAAATGCTGGATGTGTTGGAAGGTGAATTTTTGGAGAAGGAAGTTGGAGGTTTAGAAAAGTTTTATGACAGTGTGAGGGAACGTGCTAGTGGTATTGATAATGCGGAGGGTAAACAGAGGATAATTAATGAGTTATATGATAAGTTTTTCCGTACTGCTTTTCCTCGGTTAGCGGAAAGATTGGGAATTGTTTATACTCCGGTGGAGGTGGTTGATTTTATTATTAAAAGTGCTGATTTTGCTTTGAAAAATGAGTTTGGTTTGGGTTTAAGTGATGAGGGTGTACATATTTTAGATCCGTTTACTGGTACGGGTACTTTTATTGTGAGGTTGTTGCAAAGTGGGTTGATTAAAAAGGAAGATTTACCACGAAAGTTTGGTTATGAGTTACACGCGAATGAGATTGTTTTATTAGCTTATTATATTGCAGCGATTAATATTGAGGAAACTTATCATTTTTTAGCTCAATCTTTTTCAGAATCTGTCATTGCGAGGCGGAATAAACAAGAGGATAATATTAATATTGATAATAATAATTTAGCTGAAGCAATCTCTAATCATGGTGAAATTGTTTCCGGGGGAGAGTCGTTTTTATCAGGAGAGTTGACGGATAAAAATTTCCCTCACAATGACAAAAATTCTAATAATATTGATAATAATAATTTAGCCGAAGTAATTTCTAATTATGCTGAGATTGCTTCGGGGAAAGAGTCATTTTTATCAGGAGACTTTATGGATAAAAACTTCCCTCACAATGAGAAAGTTTCTAATGATTTAGGAGGTTATCAAAGTTTTAATGGAATTGTTTTGACTGATACTTTTCAAATGTTTGAAAATGAGGGTTTTGAGTTAAAAGAAATTATCGAAAATATTTTTCCTGAAAATAATCAACGGGTAATTAAACAAAAGAAAAAGGAGATTACTGTTATTATTGGTAATCCTCCTTATTCTAGTGGTCAAAAAAGTGAAAATGATGGGAATAAAAATATTAAATATGAAAAGTTAGATGAAAGAATTGCTGATACTTATGCAAAATATTCTAGTGCTACTTTAAAAAACAGTCTTTATGATTCTTACATTAGAGCTATTTGTTGGGCAACTGATAGAATAAAAGATAAAGGGATAGTTTGTTTTGTCAGTAATGGTTCATTCATTGATAATAATGCGATGGATGGTTTGAGAAAATGTTTAGTTGATGAATTTACGAGTATTTATTGTTTGAATTTAAGAGGTAATCAAAGAACTTCTGGAGAACTATCAAGAAAAGAAGGTGGTAAAATTTTTGGTTCGGGGAGCCGTGCTACTATTGCTATTACTTTGTTAATCAAGAATCCTGATAAAAAGCAGGAAAGCAAATTATTTTATTATGATATTGGTGACTATTTAAGTCGGGTAGACAAATTAAATATCATTAAAGACTTTGGTGATATTTCGACTATACAATGGCAAGAAATAATACCGAATGAAAATTATGATTGGATTAATCAACGTAGTGATAATTTTGAAAGTTTTATTTCGTTAGGTGATAAGAAAAATGCAACTACGAAAACTATTTTTGATGTATATTCAAGTGGAGTAAAAACAAATCGTGATAATTGGGTTTATAATTTTTCTCATCAATCAGTCGTTGATAATATGACGAGAATGATTGATTTTTATAATCAACAAGTTGAAGGATTTAAAAAATTTGTAAAAGGTAAAACTTTGACTAATGCTGAACAAAGAAAAAAACAGGTAGAAAGTTTTATTGATACTGACGCTAAAAAAATTAGTTGGTCTGGAGAACTAAAGGAAGATTGTGGAAAATTAATAATACATACTTTTAATCCTGATCAAGTATTTCAAGGTCTGTACCGTCCTTTCTGTAAACAGAATTATTACTACAACAAAGACTTAAATAATCGTCTTTACCAAATGCCAAAAATTTTTCCTAATCAAAACGTAGAAAATTTAGCAATTTGCGTAACTGGACGTGGTTCTACAAAAGATTTTTCTGCTTTAATAACTAATTTTTTACCTGATTTAGAATTAATTTCCAAAAGTCAATGCTTTCCTTTATATACCTACGAAAAACAAAGCGACTTAGGCGAACTATTTGCAACAAACAACACAGAACAATACACCAAAAAATCAAACATTCCTGACACTATCTTAAAAGACTTCCAGAAAAAATATCAAGACAAAACTATCAACAAAGAAGACATCTTTTATTACATTTATGGAGTTCTCCACTCCCCAGAATATAAACAAAGATTTGCAGCAGACTTGAAAAAAATGTTACCCCGCATTCCCTACACCAAAGACTTTTGGAAATTCAGTAAAGCAGGAAAAGAATTAGCATATTGGCATTTAAACTATGAAACTATAGAACCTTATGAATTAGAAGAATTTAAAAAAGACTTATTCTTAAACGATGAAGATTATCGAGTCGAAAAAATGACATTTGGTAAAAACAAAAACGGCATAGATAAAACCATCATCATCTATAACAGTAAACTCACATTATCACAAATTCCCCTAGAAACTTACCAATATAAAGTATGTGATAAATCAGCTTTAGAATGGGTAATAGAAAGATATAAAATTACCAAAGATAAAAAAAGTGGAATAGTCAACGACCCCAACAACTGGTCAGAAGATTCCCGTTATATAGTAAACCTAGTAAAAACGATAGTCAGAGTCAGTTTAGAAACAGTCAAAATAGTCAAAAACTTACCTCCCTTAAACGAGAGAAAATAGCGATCGCTCCATATAGTAGTTGCCATTACTAGCGCGGACATTTCGGTAGACCGCAGTAGGGGCGAATGGCCATTCGCCCCTACAGGGTTTTGGTCATTTCAGTTATCAGTTATCAGCTACTGCTAGTAGCACGTCAAGCTTGAAATAGTGTTTGAGGAAAATTCTCCAAACCTTCTCATAGCAAGAGTTATACTAAAAAAATTTAATACATCATTTTCAGCTTGACGCGCTACTACAACCTAACACCTAATACTTTCTTCAACGTAAAGTTACTAACTCTTCTGAAGTGGAAGGGTGAATACCAATAGTGCGGTCAAAGTCTGCTTTGGTTGCCCCCATATTAACAGCGATCGCCATTCCTTGGATAATTTCACCTGCATCTTTACCAACCATGTGTACTCCTAAAACGCGCTCAGTATTACCCTCAACTACCAATTTCACCATTACTTTCTCATCTGCACCTGTGAAACTGTGGAACATTGGGCGGAACTTGGCACGGTAACATTTGATGGAGTCGCCAAATTTTTCTCTAGCTTCTGCTTCTGTTAAACCGACAGTAGATCCTTCTGGTTCTGAGAAGACTGCTGTGGGAATATTTTCTAGAGAAATGGATCGAGGAATATTACCAAATTCTGTATCAGCAAAAGCACGACCTTGGGCAATAGCAACAGGAGTTAAATTTGCTTTATCTATACAGTCTCCCACTGCATAAATATTTGGTTGAGTAGTACGACAGTTATCACTAACGGCAACTGCACCACTGACTGTTTCTACTCCAGCGTTTTCTAAATTCAAACCTTCTAAGTTTGGTTTGCGACCAGTTGCACAGAGGAAAGTATCGACAATTAAAGGTTCGGTATTTTCTCCAGTTAAGTGAACTTTTAAACCTTCTTCGACTTTCTCAATTTTTTCTACATTTGTATTAATGCGGAAGTCTACTCCATGTTTTGCCATACCTTCTTGAATATTGCTGCGGATGTCTTCGTCAAAACCTCGCAAAATTAAATCCCGACGAATAATTTGAGTAACTTCAGTACCGACACCATTTAAAATTCCGGCAAATTCTACACCGATATAACCACCTCCCCAAACTGCCATTCTTTTTGGTTGTTCCTTGAGGTGGAACATTTCACGGGAAGTAATACTATGTTCAATTCCAGGAATGTTGATTTTTTCTGCTTTCCCACCGACAGCAATTAAGATTTTGTCCGCTGTGACTTTACGATCGCCTACTTCTACAGTATGGGGGTCGATAAATTTGGCATATCCTTCTATTAGTTCCACTCCCGCTTTTTCCAGGAAACTGATGTGTAGTTTATTCAAACGTAGAACTTCTGTATTTACAGCATCTATTAATTTATGCCAATCAAAACTTGGTTCTACTGGACTCCAACCATAACCTACTGCATCTTGATACAAGTGGGAAA
This sequence comes from Okeania sp. SIO2B3, assembly GCF_010672525.1. Taxonomy (GTDB): domain Bacteria; phylum Cyanobacteriota; class Cyanobacteriia; order Cyanobacteriales; family Microcoleaceae; genus Okeania. The sequence continues at coordinate 247,791 of NZ_JAAHGH010000004.1, forward strand.
ATCTAGAACCGTAAACCATCAGTTTTTTTGGGACACATCCTCTAATAACGCAAGTACCTCCTACTAAATCATTTTCAGCGATCGCTACTTTTGCCCCATAAGATGCTGCCCTTTTTGAAGATGCTAACCCTCCCGATCCTGCACCTATCACAAATAGATCGTAATCGTATGCCATAATTTAATATCCTCTGATTGATATTTTAACTATTTTGTTGTTGATATTTTTTAATTATAACTGTTATGGCTTCTCTTTTTATTTTGTCATTAGGCAGATAGGTTAAATTAGGACAATAATTTAGAGGTATTCAGCTATTACTTGACAAACATAATGTAATAGTTTGCCATAATTTCATATTCTTGAGTTGAGATTTTTACTATTATTCATTAAGTTGATTTAATCAAACTTTAACTGTCTGAGGTAATTATTAATTATTTAGGTTTCCTAGCTACTACTGTGGGATATATTCTAGCATTATCCCAAATCAATTCTATTTCATCAAACCCAACAGTTTGTAATTGTAATTTTGTTGTTGATGAACTCCTAAAGGCTGTAAATTTAGCATTCAATATATCACCAAATAGGATTTTTGTAAGTAAAAGATCGTCTAGATTTAGTTGATTCATATCCCATTCTGAATTGGGGTCTAAATCTGGGGATGGAGTAATAAAGCTAGTTACCAATATACCTCCTGGAATTAATGCTTTGAAAAACTGTCGGTATAACTCCGTAACTTTTTCATCATCAGGTTCATAAACATTTAAACCATTGCTCCTCAATAGCGTAAATTCATCTTCAAAAGGCAAATTCCACGCATCTTCCTGGTGAAATTCTACTTTTTCAGATAACCCATATTCTTCAGCTAATTTTTTTGCCAATTCTAAACTTTCATAATCAATATCAATTCCCACTAAACGGAAATTTTCTACACCTGAAAAATCCAACTTCAACAAATCTCTCATTATTCCACAAGGTAAAGAAGCAAAAACTAAACCATCTTGCACATAATCCTGAATAACTTTACCGAAATTGACATATCTTTGCTGTGTAGACAATAAACTTTTATCCAGCAAAAATTTTTCCAATTCTGTTAAACTACGACCTTCTCTATCAACACCTGTCACCCTTCCTTGATACTGATGTTCCATTACATAATCTATCCAATATCCATTAAAACCTCCATTTTGTAATAAAAATTTTCCTAAAGGAAAACCTGTTAACTCATTCATAAGTTCTAATTGTCTAGCAACAGTAACATGAGGTTTATCTCCAGTCTGAATAATTCTTTGTTTAACCCTTTCTATAGTTTCTTCAAGAGTTTCATTTTGATTTCCATGAGAGAGGATACGTTGTTCGTTAAATTCTTGAGATTGTTTAGTCATTGACTTTTTTTTGATTAAATTACGCTGTTTAACTATAACTTTTTTCGGGCAGCTATCGCCACCTTAAAACTAATATTTTCAACATTTTTGACAAATAAAATATAACCCACTCATATCTCGAGCCATACTATAATTATCAACCTTATATAAGAGTTCCTTTCTCAACCCTGTTTCTAACATTTCTTCATGTTGAAGATGCTAACCCTCCTGAACCTGCACCTATCACAAATAGATCGTAATCGTATGCCATAATTTTATATCCTTAAATTGATATGTTAATTATTGTGTTGAGTAAATTATAACAAAATATGGCGTTGCTGATTCTGGGTATGATTTGATAATTTTGTATTTAGGATTTTTTATTTTTTATGGTTTGAACTACTTGCTAATATTAACTGTTTCCTATTCCCTATTCCCCATTCCCTATAAACCTACTTTCATACCTTAATTCAGCAGTGCCCAAAATATAAACAAACTCAACTATTTAGATTCTAGTTGAGCGAACAAACTTGAGAAATAAAGTTTGAATATCAGCCAAATCTTCTGGTCAAAAAAGAAACTTCTACACGCCCTATTTAGGTTTACGCCCTACTACTGTTGGGTACATCCTGGCATTATCCCAAATTAATTCTATTTCATCAAACCCAACAGTTTGTAATTGTAATTTTGTCGTTGATGAACTCCTAAAGGCTGTAAATTTAAAAAACAAGTTCCGACAAAAATTTTTTCCTTGATTAATATAATTATCGTCGAATTTTTGATAATTTCCTTTGTTATGATTTCTCTGTTATGGAATCTTATAGAAGAATTATATTTACTTAATCTTTTAGCTCCCACGTTTCTCTCAGAAAGCCATGGTGGGGATCTGTGAAAACAGAGCCATCAGGCATAATAGTATTATAAAATACAGCATCTTTCATACTACCAATAAGGTTATCAGCATTTATCATATTAGTACCAGTGAGATTAGCACCATCGAAAATAATAGAAGTTAAACTAGCATTAGTTAGGTTTGCGTTTGTTAAGTTAGAACCACACCATTTGCTGTAATCTAAATTAGCGCCACTCAAATTGGCATTAGTAAAATCAGTATTACTAAAGTCAGCCGACTCTAAGTTTGCATTTACTAAATTGGTATTACTAAGGTCAACATCGTTCAAAATAATCCTTTCCAAATTAGCTCCATTTAAGTCTATCCCTCGCAAGACTGTTCCATTAAATACTCTCTGTCCTGCCATATAATATTTGAGAAATTCTTGTTTGTTCATAACTCCTCTGAAAAACCTATTTATTTGCTTAAAGTTATCTAAAAAATATCCTTTCATTAATTTATAATTGATAATGGATAATTGATAATTACCTCGGGTTTTAACCTTTACGGAATTGAATATAAGGAAATATTATTTCTTCTCTTGGTCGATGGTCGGACAGCGAGGAAACCTCGCCATCCCACCCTTCGGGAAGCTCCGCTTTACATGTTGCGTAGCAAAACGACCGCTTTTTTCCCCGATCAAGGGGAGGCTTCAAGGCGCGAATTATTTAATTATTAATTATTAATTATTAATAATTCGGTAAATCTAAAACAAATCCAGGCAGAATATTTTCCCCTGATAAAGTTGCTGGATTTTTGATAATTTTCACAGTTTGATGAGGGCGATAAATTTCTACCTGCTAATTTCAAAGCTAATATCGCGACAACACCTTCCTGTTATATTTCCATATCTTTTATCAAAATAACATGGGTCTAAAACCCCGCCTTGACTGGCGCAATATTTTTGGAGCGGGGCTTAAATCCCCTACTTCCCCTCCTGGGAGGGGTTAGGGGTGGGTTAACTTCTGACTTGGGGACTTGGGGACTTCTGACTTCGTTAACCCCTCCCACTCAGTTTGACCCACAGCAATAAACCCTTGAACTAATTCAGCTCCCAAAGCATTTTTGAGAACATCATTGTTATTAAAGTGAGCGATCGCCTCATCTTTTCAATTGCCATTCTTTATATTAGCTCTAGAGAAATTTAGAAAAGTTTTACTTAATCTATGGAAGTATTAAATTTGATTTGAAATAACTTTTTGTTGCTGTGGAAAAATCAGGTTTGTTGTTGTGCACTAAAGACATCTAGAAATTGGGTGCCTGAAATTTACATCTTATTATCTACTATTTGTCAATAGCTAGAATTACTTAGACATTTATACTTATTCAAAATTTGTTTTTTTGAGGTTATCTAACTCTGCTGAAAATTAGCAGATTTGAGATGCAATGAACGTAAATACAAGGTTATAGCTTTCTTTAAAAGGTCTTTTTTTGGATTTAAATATAAGACTGGCATCATATCTCAATGTACAGAGTATGATACAAATCGCTGAAATAACGCAAGTTCGTGAAATATTTTGTAATAATTAGCGAAAAATGAGGTTGTTTTGATTGGGATAAATCATATTAAAAATTAATTTGATTAGTATAATTTATGTTGAAGGGTGAGAATTTAGTTTTGTTTTTGAAATTAATTTTGCGCTCTCTTGGAGAAAGTAGAACAGAAAGTAATGGTAACTTTCTGATTACTTTGTCATACTTTAAGTGGTTGGAGCGATCGCTCTATTTTTGATTTTTTATCTTTTGAGAGTTAAGTAGGTAGGTCTAATTAAACGTTAAAAAAATTGTCGGGGGTAGGTTTAACCGAAAGCTTTGACTTAAGCGCGCTCGAGTTCTAAAAACCCGCCCTCTAATATTGCGTTTATTTATGCTCAACTACTTATACCAAATTGAAATGAAGCTGCATAGAATAATATTTCAAGCATAATTGACCGCAGATAGGAGTAGATAGAGATAGATCGATTTAATGAGTTTCATAATTCTATGCAACCTCATATAAAACTGGTATTAGTAGGGAGGTTTTCTGCGACAAATTTTATTTAGTTGTAAGCATTCAGCTATCAGCAGTCAGCTATCAGCAATTAGTAATTATTCATTACTTCTAAGGTTTAGGAAGGGGACTTTAACACCTAGTAAATGTTTTTCCACAACTGCCGAAACTTCATCAATATGAACATGACTATACCAAACTTCCTCCGGCAAAACTAAAACCATCGGACCATTGCCACATTTACCCAAACATCCGCTTTTTTCAACTGCAATATTAGGAATATCAAATGTCTGAAAAGCAGCTAATACTTTTGCCGAACCTTGCTTCTTACAAGTGCGATTTTGACAGACCAATAAAAGTCTCTCAAATTGACTATTTTCCATCATAAATCATCTAAAATTATGTAAGTATTTAGCTATTAACTGTTAGTTCTTAGCAATAATACTAATTAAAAAAAAGGTAAGCATTCAACTATTAACAGTCAGCTCTCAGCTTTTTAATAAATTAAGTAAACATTGGTTTACCTTCTACTACATTTTCAACCTATAAATTAAAGCACAAGAACAACGACTTGACTTGTCAACTAAAGGTAATTAAGCTGATAGCTGACGGCTGTTTGCGCAGCATTCCGGAGGAAATGCTTACTAAAAAAGAATGCTACGAATAGTAAGGGCAATATGGTATAATACCAAATTAAAAAAATAATGCTATACTTAAGTGGTACTTCAATTATTAAGTAATTAGCACAGACTGAATAACTTTTTTAATAATTATAAGCTAGTTATTGTTAATTATTCTTGTTTTTACTTCTCCCCTACTACCCAGCTTAAGAAAATGTAGCAAACATTGATCAAAATTGTATAATACCCCGCTTTTAAGAACATGTTTTAAATGAGTATAGACTTTAACAACTTTTTTAGTAAAATTACAGTTATAGCTCAATTAATACAGCTTTAAAACCCACGAAAAAATAGCTGATAGCTGATAACGCAGTTCCTCCGATAGGAGGCTAGCTGACAGCTAAATGCTTAGAAAGTTATACTTCATCCGGCAATAAATTTTTAGCAGCTAACCACTCACTATTAAATAATTTTGATTGATAACGAGCGCCACTATCACATAATACAGTCACAATAGTATGACCGGGACCCATTTCTTTTGCTAAAGCCACTGCTGCACCAACATTAATTCCTACAGAACCTCCCATAAATAAACCGTCTTTTCTTAATAGTTGATAAACTACTCTAACCGCCTCTTTATCATCAACCCTAATTGCATCATCAATCGGCACATTTTCCATATTTTTCGTAATCCGACTATTACCAATACCCTCAGTAATAGAATTACCCTCTGTAGAAATCTCACCAGTTTTCACATAACTATAAATACCACTTCCCATGGGGTCAGCTACTACAGTTTTAATTTGGGGATTTTTTTCTTTTAAAAATAATGAAACACCAGCAAAAGTTCCACCAGTACCAGTAGCAGCTACCCAAGCATCTACTTTTCCATCTGTTTGTTCCCAAATTTCCGGTCCGGTTGTTTCATAATGAGCGATTCTATTTGCCAAATTATCAAACTGATTTGCCCAGATAGCATTTTCCATTTCCGACGCTAATCTACCTGACATTTTTACATAATTATTCGGGTCTTTATAGGGAACCGCAGGAACGGGACGAACCTCTGCACCTAAAGTTCTCAAAGCATCCATTTTTTCAATAGATTGAGTTTCCGGAATAATAATCAAACATTTATAACCTTTAGCATTACAAATATGTGCCAAACCAATTCCTGTATTACCAGCAGTTCCTTCCACAACTGTTCCACCAGGTTTCAGTAAACCTTTTTCTTCTGCATCTTTAATAATATAAAGAGCAGCTCGGTCTTTCACCGAACCCCCTGGATTAAGAAATTCTGCTTTGCCTAAAATTTCACATCCAGTTTCTTCACTGAAGCTATTTAATCTAATTAATGGAGTATTGCCAACTGTACCGATAAAACCTTGTTTAATATCCATTTTTTGACCAATATTTTATTTACAAAATATTATTTTACCAAATTTTGCTCATATTTAAAACAAATCCAGGCAATACTGATTCTCCACTCAGACTGTCAGGATTTTCTAAACATTCGGTAGTCGTTCCTGGGCGATAAATATAAACTTTCTGTTGTTTTTTATCGATTAACCAACCCAGTTTTACTCCCGGTTCTTCCATATATTCTGTCATTTTTGCTTGGAGAGTTTTCAGACTATCTGAGGGTGACATTAATTCCACAATAAAATCTGGGCAAAGAGGAGCAAACTTTTCTTTTTGTTCTGGGGATAAACTATTCCATCTTTCTAATTTTATCCAGGAAGCATCTGGAGATTTTTTTGCCCCTGTAGAAAGAGTAAATCCTGTACTATAACTAAAAGCTATACCTGTACGATTTTGTTCTGACCATATTCCTAATTGCACACATAGATTAAATTCTCTATTTCCTGTTTATGAACCAGTAGGAGACATAATTAATAATTCTCCAAATTTATTAGTTTCTATGCGTAAATCTCGGTTAATTTGACAGAATTCAAAAAATTGTTCCTCTGTCATTTGTAAATCTGGAGGCATTTGCAGAATAATTTGGTCGTCAAGCATAATTTATTTCCCTCCCATTTACCAAATTTTGCTCATATTTAAAACAAATCCAGGCAATACTGATTCTCCACTCAGACTATCAGGATTTTCTAAACATTCAGTAGTAGTTCCTGGGCGATAAATATAAACTTTCTGTTGTTTTCTATCGATTAACCAACCCAGTTTTACTCCCGGTTCTTCCATATATGTAGAATATGACACTAACAGATTGGGTATGTGTAATATGAGGTTATTTGTGGAATCCAGACCTTGTTACAAAAAAACTATTACTCGTTACCAGGAAGGAAAACCAATTCTTTACTATGCCTCTCAACCTGAATGGATATTTAGTGCCTTAAAACAAGGAGAAGATGTAGTTTGGTTGGAAGTTCCTTTTACCTTGGATAATCTAACTGAAAAAGATACATTACTAGATAGAAAAAATCTTGGTTTTCCAATAGTTCAACAACGTATTGTTGCTAACAAAAAATTTCTAGAAGCTAATCCAGTTGTTAAAAGGTGGCTGGAGTTAGTTCAAATTCCTCTGGCAGATTTGAATGTTGAAGAATTACGTATAAAAGAAGCTATAGACAGGTTAGAAAATAATGTTTCTGATTTTAGTCTCTATCGATTAGAAATAGAAAAAATTTATTCCTTTTTAGATCGTAACTTAGGAAGTAGTCATCGCCAAGCAAAAAAATGGGTAAAAAATAATCAGCAACAATTTGATAGATGGTTAAAAGAGGCAAAACAAATGGAAGCTGCTACTACTAATCAAGGCTGAAAAATTAGAGGTCTCAATCAAATAATTGAATCATAAAACATGAATTTTACTCCTAAAAATTATCAGTATTCAGTACTCAATTATTAGCTATGAGCTATTAATTCATTGCCTTGAGAAAAAAATTGTTATTAATATCATGTCCGGTTGAACAGTTATAAATAAACTACTCAGAATTCAGAATTCAGAATCCAGAATTCAGAATTCAGGAGGGAAGAAAAAAGAAAAGAAGGAGAAAGTTTTTTTATCACTAATTATCCGGACATGATATAAGAGATAGATTAAGGGATTAAGTAAAAAAGCAAATCTAAACTTTAAACAATCAATCTATATTTAATTAAGGATTAAGAATCCTAGTTAAAATCTTAATCCTCAATTAAATTATATAGCAAGGAACGAGTTGATATTTGACTTATGTTGTAAGCTTTCAGCCGTCAGTAATCAGCAATCAGCTATTGCTTTTAATTTTAGATAAAAGCTTTACTGATTGAGTCAGAATTTATACTTACTATAAAAGCTGGCCGAAACAGTATATATTCATTAAAACCCCCTTTTTTTTGCTGAGAGCTGACTGCTAATAGCTGTTTGCGCAGCATTCCACAGGAAATGCTTACCTTTTGTTGATGATGAAACTGAGAAAGAAAAAAGCTTTTGCTACTGTTCTCTGCTCCCTACTATAACTTTACTTATTTGGTTGAGGGGTCATCCGCAAATATGACTTAACTTCTGTGTAACCTTTGGGGAATTTTTCTTTCAATACTTCTGGATCTTTTAGAGAAGGAACAATTACACAATCATCTCCATCTTTCCAATTTACAGGAGTAGCAACTTGATAATTATCTGTTAGTTGCAAAGAGTCAATTACTCTAAGAATTTCCTCAAAATTACGACCTGTACTAGCAGGATAAGTAATAGAAAGACGGAGTTTCTTTTGGGGGTCGATAATAAAAACAGTACGAATTGTGAGATTATTTAAAGAATTAGGATGAATCATATCGTACAAATCAGAAACCTTTTTATCCACATCTGCCAGGATAGGATAATTAACCGTTGTACTTTGGGTTTCATTAATATCTCCAATCCAACCCTTATGAGATTCTGCATCATCCACACTTAGGGCTAAAACCTTAGCACCTCTTTTGTCAAATTCTGGTTTGAGTTTGGCAACTGTCCCTAGCTCTGTTGTACAAACAGGTGTGTAATCAGCAGGGTGAGAAAATAGCACTACCCAGCTATCTCCAGCCCAGTCATAAAAGTTGATTTCCCCTTCAGAAGAATTTTGGGTAAAGTTGGGTACTGTATCACCTAATCTAAGGCCCATAGCTTAACTTCCTATATTGTTTATAGTGAACAATTCTCTATGTTTTCATCCTATAATCATTTAAGCTTTTAACTTTATATAATCTTAAAAATTGGATTAAGTTGAAAGTTACGTTATCTGTTATGAATTAGTAACCATGTTTCAATTTATTTATTTTGTTATTCATGCCATACAACCATTTTTGGTTCCTTTCTGTTTTGTCCTTGCTTGGGGATTGATAATTTTAACGGTTTGGAGTATAATCAGCGCCCTTGTTGATTCAGTCCGTAGAGCGAAACAAATGCACGAAATTCCCTGTGCTAATTGTCTATTTTTTACTGGAGATTATCACCTCAAATGTCCTGTACAACCTAAAGTTGCTCTTTCAGAAAAAGCAATTAATTGTATTGACTATAAACCTAAATCTGTGAGTTGGTACGACCGGATTAATTCCTATTGAAGAAGGAAGAAGGCAGAAGGCAGAAGGGTTCAACAATTAATAATTAATAATCACCTATCTTTGAAAACGGATAGGATTGACTAAAAGGAAAATTTTTTCTTTTTTCTCCTTTAAAAGAGAAGCTTTAAACCTTAACTATTCAGTAAATATTGAAAGAAAGGGAAAAACGATAAAGATAACTATCTAAAATGAATTGGAGCAGCTATTTTTAAGCATATCCAATCAAGATGAACTTTTGATCGCATTCTTTTTTTAAACTGATATTAGGCAATAGTTAGGGTTTGCGTATGGAAAGTCTTTTTGCTCTTTGTAGGAGACAGCTATACTGGAGACAACCCACCCGCAGGCCCCTCCCAGGAGGGGAAGACAGGAGGAACGGGGAATTTCGAGGAGATAGGAGTAAGAATTGCCCCAAGATTGTTCTGCCCAACTATGAGCCTAAAATACGCTCCATGCATGAGCATGAAGAGCTGAAAAACAAGTACTTTTTTCGATCCCAAAAAGGCTAAAGTCTTTATATTTCAATGCTTTTAGATTTAATCACCAAGCCCTAGTTAGAAATAGTTTTGATCAAAACAATTGGGTCGCGCCACCCCACCTTTTAAGGCGAAATATTTTTGGAGGGAAGCTCAAATCCCTGTTACAAAAATAACTTCTAACTTCTAAATTCTAACTTATGACTTCGTTAAGCTTGCTACTTTTTGATTTGAGGCATATAAATTTAATTTCAAAAAAAACAACAGCCTATTCCTGCCCAATATCTATTAATACTTTTAATACTCCCTTCTTCTGAGCATGAGCAAAAGCATCAATTCCTGCCTCTAGGGGATAATGAGCTTGGATTAATGGCCTAATATTAACCTTCTGTTGTGATAAAAGTTCCAATGCAGGTTTAAAAGGTCCGCAACGAGAACCAACTAAAGTAATTTCATCCACCACCAACGACGAAATATCCAAACTCAGATTCCCAGCATAAGTACTTTTGAGGACCAAAATACCACAAGGACGAAGGGCACGACGAGCGATCGCAAATCCCTCTGGGTTGCCAGTACATTCGACTGCCACATCAAAAGCTCCTGTAGTTACAGCATCAGCAAACCCAGTTTTAATTCCCCGCTCTTCTAAATTTGCCAGTTTTTCCCGGTGACGACCGACAACCAATAACTGACAATCAGTTAAAGCTAAAGTTTGTGCCACCAACTGTCCAAGTTTGCCATCCCCCACAACTAAAACTTTATCTACTGGACAAATTTGTATCTGTTGCTGAATTTCCAATGCTGCTGCCACTGGCTCAGTAAATGTAGCTTCATCGGTTGAGACATTTTCAGGTACCGGATGGAGATTTTTTGCTGGCAAGGTGAGATATTCGGCAAAAGCTCCATTGCGGTTAACTATTCCCAAGACTGTCCGATTTTCACAATGGGTGGGTTGGTTGCTTAAGCAAAAGCGACAATGACCACAAGCGGCATTAATTTCTCCGACCACTCGTCGATTGAGTAAATTTTCGGGTCCTTGTTCGACCACACCGACAAATTCATGGCCGAGGATACCTTTGTAAGGGTAGTAACCTCTAAGAAGTTCTAGGTCTGTATTGCAGATACCAGCACGCAAGACCCGGACAAGTGCTTCTCCTTCTGGGGGTTCGGGTGTGGAGAGGTCGGTGCGGAGTTGGAGTTGTTGGTTTTCTAGCCAGATTCCTTTCATTATTTCTATTGTCTTTTTTGAGTAGGTCTGCTTAATTTGATTTTAGCTAAATCGTCGAGAAGCCTCGCGCCATAATCTCTGATTTGGCGACCAGATTAATCGGCGGTAAATTAATGGGGTGAGTACGCCTCATTAATTTACAAATATTGCTTTTTGCTCAAGACTTCAATTGTTGACGTTATCATAACAATGAGCGAACTAATGTTGATAGTAATGCGGACAGCTTATCAGTACAAATTAAAGCCTAATAATGAACTTGTGTCTACCATAGAACTATGGCTGGACTTGTTGCGTCGGCAGTACAACTATCGGTTGGGGGAGCGGTTTTCGTGGTGCTCAGAAAATCGCTCTTCCGTTAATCCTTGCCCTTTAATAATGCCAATTCCTCAACTAAAAAATAACCCGGATTATTACTCGTAAGAATTAAGATTTAGTCAATACTAAAGATAAATTTCCTGACTACAAGCTAATTCATTCTCAAGTATTGCAAGATTGTATTAAACGGGTCATTTCAGTTATCAGTTATCAGTTATCAGTACCTCTGCAATAAGGAGGCAAGAAAATACATAATTTTATTTTTTTTATCCCCTTAAAAAGGGAGGTGCATACCTACAATTGCTCGGTAAAACTTTCCTTTGATAGATGGTTGAAGGCAGATAAAAATGGGCATAAATTAGGCAAGCCAAGGTTGAATGGAATTGGTCGTTATCGTAGCTTTACTTATCCTCAAATAAAGCAAAATTGTATTGAGGGAAATAAGATTAATTTACCGAAAATTGGTAAAGTAAAGTTGATTCAACATCGACCATTGCCGTCAGGTTTTCAAATTAAAACCGTTACTATTAGCCGTAAAGCTGATGGCTATTATGTCACGCTATCCTTAGAATATAAATCGGTTCCTAAATTTAATTGTGATGTCGAACCGACAACAGAAAATACTCTCTTAATCGATATGGGGCTGAAAAACTTCTTGGTAACAAGTGAAGGAGAATCGGTTTCAATTCCTCAATATTATCGCTCATCTCAGAAGCGATTAAAGACTCTACAAAAACGTTTATCCCGTAAAAATAAAGGCAGCAAAAGATGGTTAAAAGCTCTTCTAACTGTAGCTAAACAACATAAAAAGGTAGCCGATAAACGTAAAGATTTTCATTTCAAAACAGCCAATGAATTGTTATTAAAAGCTGAAGTTATCCAATACGAAAACTTAAATATTAAAGGGCTAGCAAAGACCCGTTTGAGTACATCAATTAATGATGCGATTTGGGGGACAATTCCTGTATATTTTGACTGTCAAAGCCGGAAATGCTGGAGGTGAAGACTATAGCAGTAAACCCCAAAAATACTAGCCAAGATTGCTCGAATTGCGGTGAAAAAGTCCCGAAAGAATTAAACATACGAACTCATTCTTGCCCACACTGCGGTATCGTTATGGACCGCGACTTAAATGCAGCAATAAATATAAAAAATAGGGCGGTGGGGCATCCCGTCCTTAAAGCACGCGCTTGTCCGATGCAGTGGCAGGACTGCGAAACGAGAGAGCTTACACTATAACGTCAGCTTAGTGTGGGAGTATGTCACCGAGTAGTTTCTTTCGGGCATAGTTGAATTTTTGAGAAATTATTCCAAAAATGATAATTGTAGGCTTTTGCTAGACTATAACTAATGGGACTCACACAAAATAGAACCATAAAACCCACATCCAGATTACAGGCAACAGTTACAAGCCCTAACCTAAAAAGATCAAAAATCAAAAATAGAGTGATCGCTCCAACTACTTAAGAGTATGACAAAGTAATCAGAAAGTTATCATTACTTTCTGTTCTACTTTCTCCAAGGGAGGGCAAAATTAATTTCAAAAACAAAACTAAATTGTCACCCTTCAACATAAGTCATACTAATTAAATTAATTTTTAAGATTATTTCTTCCAATCAAAATCGCCTCATTTTTCGCTAATTATTACAAAATATTTCACGAACTTGCGTTATTTCAGCGATTTGTATCATACTCTGTACACTAAGATATGATGCCAATCTTATGATTAAATTCAAAAAAAGACCTTTTTAAGAAAGCTATAACCTCGTATTTACGTTCATTGCATCTCAAATCTGCTAATTTTCAGCAGAGTTAGATAACCTTAAAAAAACAAATTTTGAATAAGTATAGATGCCTAAGCAATTCTAGCTATTGACAAATAGTAAATAATAAGCAGTAAATTCCAGGCACTCAATATCTAAATTTCTTCAAGTGCAGAAAAACAAAGCTGATTTTTCCACAGCAACAAAAAGTTATTTAAAATCAAATTTAATAGTTCTATAGATTAAGCAAAACTTTTCTAAATTTCTCTAGAGCTAATATAAAGAATGGCAATTGAAAAGATGAGGCGATCGCTTACCTTAGTAATAAGAATGTTCTGAAAAATGCTTTGGGATTTGAGTTATCTCAAGAGCTATTTATATAGTAAAGTTTCGAGCGCAGTGGAAAATCACCAACAATTTTATTGTGTGAAGCTCCTAAAAAATTGCAGGTCAAAGGGAAGTAGGTTGAGTTGAGGCAACGCTCTTCGTAGCTTATCCGTAGGATAAACCCAAAATATATAGCACAACACATTTAAGGTTAGGGAATCCTGCTATTAATATTCTGGTGCTTTTTTCAAGCAAAATTTACTCTCTTAAGTAAAAAAAACTACTGCCATACAAGTTTTTGTCAGGTTGCGCTGTCTCTTAACACAACCTACAACTAAGTTAAGGCAATTAGGAAGTAATTTATAGATAGGAGAAAAATATGTATATTATGAAATTTCGCTTTGATAGATTTTTGGCTTAAATTCCCTAAAAGAAAATTTTTAACTGCCTAAAATTCTCTACAGTTTCTTAGGTGAAAGGATATCTTAAAAATTAATAAAACTCCCAGTTATATTTCTGAGGCAAGAAATAAAATCAGATAAAGATAATTGCAGGGTAAAAATAGCAAATAAATGAGGTAATCAAATGTTAAAGACAATCAATACAATTACAACTAGACTATTTGTTGGTGTTACAGCTTTTGCCTTAATAGTTGGTTCTTTACCTAAAGAAGTAAATGCAGGAACAGGAGATGGAGGTAGCACAGGTTGGGAGAGAGTGAGTACCACAGATATCGTAAGCTGTGAGCAGAATGCTAAACAAGAAATGGACAGATTGGTACAACAAGGGACAATCCAAAAAATTCCTGGTTGGAACAGTCGCTTTAAAAAAGGAAATAATACTGTTTTCAATGTTATCTGTACTAATGATGGTCGATGGGTAAGGGTTGACGTAATTTGTTTTAATCAGTGTGCAGATGGCTTTAGTCGTATTCGCAGTAAAATAGAGGCACTTCTAGTATGGTAAATCAAAGCATTTTCAGCATTTGTAGGTTGACTTGAGGTAAGGAAACCCAAATCATATAGCATAACGTACTAAAATTAGGAAATCCTACTGTTAATATTCTGGTGCTTTTTTCAACCAAAATTTATTCTCTTATAGCGCTTTTCAAATCAATACCTCACGTCGCAAAATATAGTACGGACGTTCCATGGAACATCCCTACCACTTTGGTTTACCAAAATGAAAACCACTGTAACTAAAAAATGTACTGCCATACAAGTTTTTGTTGGGTTGCGCTGTCGCTTAACCCAACCTACAACTATATCCCTCCTTCTTCCTCCTTCCTCCTTCCCTCTTCCTTCTTCCTACTCCTCTAAATCTCCTATTCCTCCTGAGGACTGAGGACTGACTCCTTCTTCCTACAATAAATCCTTAAACTTAGGATGATTAGCCAAACTCTTCAAAACTTGCTTAATATCCTGAGACCGCTCCTTTTTCACAATCAAAGTCACATTCCCATCCCTAACAACAACCACATCCTCCAAACCAATAGTCACAATAGCATCATCATCACTCGTGGCATAAAAAATCGACCCCTCCGTATCCAACCCCAAATGATTAGCCAACTCCACATTAACTCCATCACCCTTAACCAAACGTTCCAAAGCATTCCAGTCACCCAAATCATCCCAACCAAAAGCCACAGGTAACACAAAAGCCTTATCAGTCTTCTCCATCACAGCATAATCAATACTCTTCTTCTCCAACTGAGAATAACCCTCAGCACCCATCGCCTCCAAAACAGTCATCATCGTCGGGGCATATTTTCGTAACTCAGCCAACATTACTCCCACCCGGAACACAAAAATACCCCCATTCCAACTAAAACGACCAGTTGCCAAAAACTCCTCAGCCTTCTCCCGGTTAGGCTTTTCCGTAAACCTGGCCACCCGATAAGCATCAAACCCACCAAAATTTCCTGCTTTTTCTCCCTGTTCAATGTATCCATAACCAGTAGAAGGGAAAGAGGGCTTCACACCGAGGGTGACAATAGCCTCCTGGTTCATTGCCAACTCAGCTGCTGCCTCCAAGGTCTTCTGGAATACTTCCGGTTCCCCAATCCAATGGTCAGCCGGAAAAAACCCAACTACTGCATCTTCCCCATAACGACGTGCTGTCTCTATTGCTGTCCACGCAACAGCAGGAGCTGTATCCCTTCCTTCTGGTTCTGCCAATATATTTTCCTTTGGCATCTGGGGTAACTGTTGTGCTACACCTTCGGCCAACATTGCCGATGTTACAACCCATAAACCATCCCAATTATTAGATAATGAGAGTAATCTCTCTGCTGTTGTTTGTAACAAACTTTTACCACTACCATCCAGGGAAAGAAACTGTTTGGGTCGATGCTTTCGACTTAAAGGCCAAAAACGTTCTCCTTTACCGCCAGCAAGAATTACAGGTATCATCAGATTTTAGATTAATTAATAGATTAGACTATTCAATCGTGAACTACCCCAACTTGCTAGGCTGAAGTGGGGCTTCTGAACTCACAGGGGAATGCCTCAAGACGGACTTACGCCCAGCTTTTGGTCTTACTTCCCCTCCTTCCCTACGGGACGCTGCGCGAACAGCAGCAGTCCTTCCAAGACCGATAATTGTCTGATGCCTTCTGTTCTTAATATTCTTGCTGGCATTTTCATCCCTATCATGGTGTGTGCCACAATTCGGACAAGTCCACTCTCTCATCTCTAATGGCATTTCTGACATTTGGTAGAGACAATTACAGCAAGTTTTAGAACTAGGAAACCATCTGTCAATTTCTATTAACAAACCACCTTTTTGTTGTAGTTTATAGTCAAGGAAATTGACAAACATACCCCATCCGACATCAGATATTGCTTTAGCTAGCTTATGATTACAAACCATACCCTTGATATTCAAATTTTCAACGACCACTACCTGATTATCATTGACTATTTTTCGAGATAATTTATGTAGAAAGTCTTGACGGACATTACTAATATGTTCGTGAACTCTAGCCACTAGCTGGCGTGCTTTTTCTCTTGAAATACTTCCTTTTTTCTTACGAGCTAATTTAGCTTGTTTTCTTGCTAAGTTTCTCTGATGTTTCTTGAGGTGTCTAGAATTATTATATTTAGATGTTTTTTCTCCATCATGGGTAATACAAAAATCCTTGAGTCCTAAATCAATACCGACTACTTTATCAAAAATCAACACTTCCGGAGTTTCTTGTTCAGTGTTGAACAACAATGAGGCATAATACTTTCCTGTAGGTGTTTTAGTTATGGTTACAGTTTTTAATTGACCGTCAAATAATCTATGAATTGAGCCTTTAATTACCCCTACTTGAGGAATTTTCACTCCATTGTCAACTACTTGACAGTTTTGAGGATACTGTGCTGATTGTTTCCCATGATAAGACTTGAATTTAGGGTAGTTAGCCCTTTTCTCAAAAAAGTTCTTAAATGCTTTGGTTAGGTTCAGGGTTATTGACTGCAAAACTTGAGAATAACATTCTTTCAACCATGCAGTTTCTTCAGATTTTTTGAGCTTGGGCAAAACTTGATTTAGAGCAACTTGGCTTAATCCTTTGCCTGTTTGTTGATAAGTTTCATTGCACAGGTTTAAAGCATAGTTCCACCACCATCTAGCACACCCCATGACTTGAGTTAGTTTTTGGGATTGCTCTGATGATGGATAGATTCTGACTTTGATGGATCTGTACAAGGATTTGAGGAAGACTCAAGTTGACTGTAGATAATATTATCACAAATTTTTAGACAATAATATTAACTTTATTTTATATTATGAATAATACTTCTCCTACCGAGTCCCGGTCTATTTTGCAGAAATGGTGGTTCTGGATACTTGTATTAGTTTTGAGTGGAACTACAACTACTTCGTTTGGGGCAATAACTGCTCTATTTGCTCCGGTTGAACCACAGTTTTTTAGTCAACTACTCCAGAAATTTACCTCAGATGTCTTGTGGCGTAAGCGTCTGCCTTACCAACTATCAAAACCTATGAATATTCTAATTATGGGAATTGACCAAGTTTCAGGAGTGGCAGAAAATTCTCCAGATGTGTTTGAGGGTCGTAGCGATACTTTACTATTATTACAAGCTAATCCCACGACTCAGACTGTCAGTTTACTTTCAGTACCACGAGATACTCAAGTCCTAATTCCTGAAATTGGTATTGCTAAAATTAATGAAGCTAATGTTTATGGAGGGCCAAAACTGGTAGAAAGTGTTTTAGAGAGTACTTTAAGTGGTTTTGAGATTGACCGATATGTGCGAGTTAGTAAAGGAGCGTTTCGAGAATTAGTTGAACAACTTGGTGGGGTAGAAATTTTTGTTCCTCAACCTATGTCTTATACTGATAATACTCAGCAGTTAAAAATAGATTTAAAGTCTGGTTGGCAAACTCTCAATGGAGAACAAGCAGAACAATTTGCTCGTTTCCGAGAAGAAGTTTATGGAGATATTGGTCGTATTCAACGACAACAAGTTTTGCTTAAGGCGCTCCGAAACCGCGTTACTAATGTGGCAGTTTTACCTCGGTTGCCTCATATTATTCAGGTGATGCTGAAGTATGTTGATACTAATTTAAGTTTTCCTGAAATGTTGGCTTTGGTGAATTTTAGTCTTGATTTAGAACGAGATGATTTGAGAATGGTAATGTTGCCAGGAAGAGCTAGTTCTAGTAATGAGTATTTGACTAGCTATTGGATTATAGATCAACCTGGTCGAGACCGAATCCTTGAACAATATTTTAATTTCAAGTTAGAAGAGTTTAATTATAACGATCTATTTCATCCGCAAAAAGCTAATGAAACTTTGTTTTTTGAGGCTAAAATAGCTGTTCAAAATGCCTCTAGTAATTCTCAAGCAGCAACAAATTTTGCTCAGTATTTGCGCGAAAAAGGATTCTACAATGTTTATGTGCTTTCTGATTGGTCTGACAAAGAACCTTTGACTCAAATTATTGTTCAAGGGGGTTATTTGGAGTCTGCTGAAGTTGTGAAAAATGCTTTGGGTTTTGGTAAGATTGAGCCTGCTTCTATTGGTGAAATTGGTTCTGATTTTACTGTTCGATTAGGGGAAGATTCGGTTCAAAAATTAATAATTAATAATTAATAATTAATGTAAGCATTTCCTGCGAACTGCTGCGCAAAGAGCTATTAGCTGTCAGCTTTTCCTGCGGAATACTGCCCAAACAGCAACAAGACTTTCTCTTTAAGAACAGTGTTTAAATTAATATAGACTTTAAGGTCAAGAGAACCAACTTTTGTAGTAAGACAATTAATAAAGCTTTGATCGTAAACTAAAAGCAATAGCTGATAACGTAGTTCCGACCATAGGAGGCTAGCTGACGGCTGAATGCTTACTAATTAATAATTAATTATTAGGGCTTGCTGATTAAATCTAAAAGTCTTTACAGATCAAGATTTTAGCCTTTTTAAGTATCAAAAAGTGGGAGGTTTTAGGTAGTAATGGTTCAAAAATTCAGGATTTTGGCCAAGAGTTGGGCAGAGCAATCTTGGGACAATTCTTACTCCTACCTCCTCTAAATTCCTCGTTCCTCCTGTCTCCTGTCTCCTGTCTCCTGTTTCCTGTTTCCTACCCCCACTAAAAGACTTTTTCAGCAAACCCTAATTATACTTGCCAAAATAAGTTTGAAAAACCTGTTTGGCCACAGGAGCAGCAGCAACAGAACCATAACCTCCATTCTCCACAATGACAGCGATCGCAATTTTTGACTGATAAGCTGGCCCAAAACCAACATATAAGGAGTGGGATCTTTGTCCAATTACTTCTGAGGTTCCCGTTTTCCCTCCTGTAAGAGGAATAGTACCATCATTAAGAGATTGTGCTGTACCATAATAAACTGCATCAATCATGCCTTCCCTAATCATCTTTATCTGTTCGGGTTTCAACCCTGTGGGAGTAGGCTTAATTTTTGGACTATTAGTTTCATTTGCCAACAAGTGAGGCTTAATCTGTTTACCACCATTAGCGATCGCTGCTGCTGCTGCTGCCAACTCTAATGGTGTCAACAAAACCAGACCTTGGCCAATTGCCATAGTTACTGTATCACCCAAATACCAATCATCATTATAAATCCTGCGTTTATCTTCTTCAGTAGGGATTAAACCATTATATGTAGCTGGTATGCCCAAAAGGTTTAAATTTTCACCACCCAAACCAAGCTGATGTGCCCATTTAATTATTTCTTGAGGGCCAATAGCCATACCTATTCGATAAAAGAAAGTATTACTACTGTAGGCTAATGCACTTCTAAAACCAATTGAACCATATCCTCCACTATGTTCATTGAAACTAATACCTCCAACATAAATTGAGTCAGAAGTATAAACAAGGGAGTATGGTGAAAATTTTCCAGACCCCATAGCTGCTGAAGAAGTCACTATTTTAAAAGTACTACCTGGAGGATAACCCTGGAGAGACCGATTTAAAAAAGATTGCTCTTGACTATGAATATTCTGCCATTTGCTTTGAGGCATAGGTTTTGTAAACACATTGGGGTTAAATCTGGGATAACTTGCCATCGCTAAAATTTCCCCTGTATTGACATCTAGAGCAACTACTGCTCCCTTGCGAAAACCCAGAGCTTTTTCCGCTGTTTTCTGAAGGTCTATATCAAGAGTTAACTTTACTGTTTTTCCTTCTTGAGGCTTAATTTCTCCGAGACTACCTATTTCCTGATTTTGGGCGTTGACCTCTATCAAACGCTTACCCCATTTTCCGGCAAGTAAATCATTAGCACTAGCTTCAACCCCTAATCTACCAACCATCATTCTCATTTGATATTCTGGGTTAGCTTTTAGTTCTTCTGATGTAACTTCACCAAGATATCCAATTATATGAGATGCTAATTGTCCATGAGGATAATGACGAGTTGATTCCGACCTAACTTCTACACCGGAAAATTCCGCAGCTCTTTCCTGTAAGGTTACAAAAGTATCGCGATTCACTTCATAGCTAATATTTATATTCCTTTCTCCTAAATTTATAGCCTGCTCTACTTTTTTAATGATTTTTTCGGCGGGTATATTAATTATGGGGCTGAGTTTTGCTGCAGTAATTTTCCATTGCTCTTTGGGTTGTTCTTTTGGCCATAAATATATGGAACGGGTGAGATGGTTAGATGCAAAGGCTTTACCATTACGGTCTAGGATTAGTCCTCGATTAGAAGCTACTGGAATTGGCCTAATACGGTTGTTTTCTGCTCGGTCTCTATTCTGTTGACCTTGAATTAGTTGTAGTTGAACCAAACGACTAACTTGTAGACCGATTATAGTTGTGGTTAATAGCATTAACACAATTGCTCGGTAGATTGAGCGTGACTGATGTTTTTGAGATGAGAGGTTATTCTCTTCTATTTTTCGTAGTCCAAAAGCAAAAGAAAATTCGCGCACCATGATTTCTTGATTTATGAATTTTAAGATAGACTAAATAGACTAATTGTTTTTTAGTTGTTAATCAATAATGGGATAGACTTCACAGCAGTTTAAATAAAAATTCAAAGTGCTGCAATAATAATTGTATCTTTCGCTGTCTGAAAATCAATAAATTCATTGCCAAAATCTATAAAAAATGACCATTCCCGAAATAGTTAAATAATTAATTTTACTAGCTTTACAGAATTTACTGCTTGCTAGATTTAGATGATTTATTTTACATGATTTTTCAATTTTTACTCTTGATTTATATCAGTAACTAAACTATTGATTTTTTATTTTTTTCTATGGCTTCCCCGTTTTTTGATTATATGATTAATCCTTCCTGATTCAGTTTCACTAATTCACATATTTTTTTTCACTATTTGCTAAGATTTTTCCCTTTTAATCTGAATCTTTAACTTGAGCTACTCTGATTTTTTTACCGAATAATTAAGCTTTAAAGCCTCTCCTTTAAAGGATAAAAAAGCGGTTGTTAGCGCAGCTTCCCGTAGGGTGGGATGGGGAGGTCTCGGAGCCATATCCAATCGACCAAGAGAAGAAAAAATTTTCCTTTTAGTCAATCCTCTCCTTGAAAAGAAGAGGTAATTGTTAATTATTAATTATTAATTATTAATTATTAATTTTTGAAAGTCTTGTTAGATGTTCAACTACTATTATTTTTTGCATAAAATTTTATCTTCCTTTATTCGTAACTGTCTAATTAAAGAACAATTTTTTTAATTTTATTAAACATTATAGTGTCATTTATTTAATTTTTAGTTTGACAATTGCAATGGGTATAATAATAGGAAAAATATGAATATACCTCTTGCAAAAGTAAAAATTAAATATTTTTGGGTCGATTTTCCTCAAAATATATCCCTCTATTACCGAATAATTAATAATTAATAATTAAATAATTCTGCTTTAAAGCCTCCCCTTTTAAGGGAAAAAAAGCGGTCGATGCATAGCGAGGTCTCCTAGCCATATCCAATCGACCAAGAGAAGAAATAATATTTCCTTATATTCAATCAAGAATGGTTTTAACCAGAGATAATTATCAATTATCCATTAATAAACCATTCATCCTTACCTAGACCTACTTATGCAAGAAATCTAAGAAGTCTAATAATTGAGTCTAATTGTTATATTATATCTCTTGAAATATCCACAAATAAAAAAAAATGCGAGGGAGACCAGGACAAGGAGAAAAGAGTAATAAAAAGGAAGAGGAAGATTTTTTTTGTATTCTCAATAGAATCGATAAAAGTATTTTTATTACCTATAATTAATGAGACTTGATATTAGATATTCATCAAAAGCAAAATCTACTGAAAACTTGATATCTAGTATGCAATGCCACGATGAGAATAAAGTTATCAATAAATGACGATAATTAATCTCCTAAACACCAAGAAACAATTAGCAATATTATTGACAGACATAACCATCGAGGAATATGTAGCCATTGCATTAAGTCCATTGGTTCCAAGACAAAGATGGAAGTGAATAACCAGCTTAAGAGCAATACCACAGTTATTAAAAATAACGACATAGTATTTTCCGAAAAATAAATAAAAATTTGAACAACTTATTTGATTCACCCTTAAGTATAATGTTAAATGACCTGCTCAACCAAAGATGGTAAATTCTCGTGTTTAAGACCCTTCTAACTGACTTCCGAATTATCTTTGATAGAGACCCTGCAGCTCGCAACTGGTTGGAAGTTCTTACTTGCTACCCTGGTCTTCAGGCCTTAATATTTCATCGCCTAGCTCATGGTTTGTACAGTCTGAAAATTCCTTTCCTACCTCGTTTAATTTCCCACATAGGCCGTTTTTTGACTGGGATTGAAATTCATCCTGGGGCTGTGATTGGTCAAGGAGTTTTTATTGACCACGGTATGGGTGTGGTGATTGGAGAGACTGCTATTGTGGGAAACTATTGCCTAATTTATCAAGGAGTAACTCTGGGTGGCACTGGCAAAGAAACTGGCAAACGACATCCTACCTTGGGTGAGAATGTGGTGATTGGTGGGGGTGCCAAGGTTCTTGGTAATATTAATATTGGTAATAATGTCCGTATTGGTGCTGGATCGGTAGTACTTAGGGATGTTCCTTCTGACTGTACTGTTGTGGGAGTGCCTGGGAGAGTTGTATATCGTTCTGGAGTTAAGGTAAATCCTTTGGAGCATGGTAGTTTGCCTGACTCTGAGGCTGAGGTTATTCGTGCTTTGGTGGATCGAATTGATTCTCTTGAACAACAGGTGGAAAGTTTACAAGATAAATTATCGCAGTCTCTTGTGGTCAAGTCTGACACTGCATCTTCTGTTAATTACGCTAGTTGTAATCTCCAAGACTGAGCAATTCAAGATTGTATTGATGGCTCAGGAATTTAAGGATTTATATCTTGAGTAGACCAAGTTTTAGAGTTATCAATTTGATAAAGCCAGCGGTTTTGTGGCTCTCCTTTTAGTTCTAGATGCTCGACTTTTGTTGGCTCTAGTAATAATAGATAAAAGTTTGATAGGGGATAGGTAGGATTTGGTGGGGACAATTCAAAGGCACTAATATCTACTTTACTTTCTCCAGGCTTAGGCCAAGTAAATTGCTGTCTAGCGTTGTCCGAAATTTCTTGCCATGTTGTTTCTCTGGCTTTAGCAAGTTTGGGGTGAGGATTATTTGGTTTGATTAGGTAAAGTTTCCCAGTCAGACGAAATTGTTCTCTAGTTTTAGGAAAATACCAACAGACCTCGCCCCAAGGATTTTTTTCTATTTGTTCTACTTTGTTGCTACGACTGTCAGTGATGAATTTTAGCTGGTTGGTTTCTTCTAAAAAACCTCGGAATACGATGGTACGATTTTTTGGTTGGCCTTCAGCAGTAACTGTTGCTAATTGGAGATAACGGGCATAAGTTAGGCTTCGGTTTCGATGTAAAGCTCTGGCTAAGGGCGATCGCCAAGGTGCTAATTTTTCTGCCTCTACTAAGTTAAGAATTCCCATGATTATTGGCCATTTTTGCTTTTTGAGTAGAGGAGATATTTTAGATACTTAGATTTCGATGAAAGCTCCTCTTTTCTTCCTTTTTGTTCTTTACTTCCTCCCTCCTGACTCCTGACCCCTGACTACTCCGTCGTTTATTTATAAGTATTCAACCGGACATGATATAATTTGTTCTTTTGCTGTTAAGGGTGTCATCAATTAAATAAGAGAATAGTTCTTCCTCATCAGTATAATGATACTGTTTGACATCCTCCCGACGTTGCGCTTACAAGGGCAGCGCGGGATTCCTAAACCTTGCGGCTCAGGACTTTCTGCTTCCTCTTGACAGAGGAGCTGCGCTAACGTAGCACCTGCCTCCGAGGCCTTTCTCTCTTTCTGGTCTAAAGGCGCGCTCCACAGACAAGCCAGCGCGGTCTTGGGGGTTTCCCCCATGAGCGACTGGCGCTGAAACTGCTAGCCCAGCAGCCTAATTCTATTTAGGATAGCATACCCTTGTAAGAACCGCTCTTATTGATTGGTTTTCCCATCCCTCCGCTCCCCTAATAGCTGCCGCACTTGCTCCGCCTTTTCCTGACGGAATGCTCCGCTTTCCATGTCGGCGACAGCCGTTAACGCAGTTATGCGCCAGCAAAACGGGAGAGCGCGGGTCAAGGGCCAACCTTGAGATAAAAGTTGTGATTACAACTGTTTGGGGGAAATTCCCCTGGTGGCGCTCGCTCAGGGCAAACGCACACAAAATTGTCGCGATCGCAATACTTGCCAAGACCCCATGTACTCAATATTGGCACAGGAGTAACGACCGCCACCCTTCGTTCTGGACTGCTGGAACTGAAAGGCAGTTCGTACCCTTGGCAATACATAGGTCTAAGTCCGTCCTAGGTGTCGGAAACTGCCAACCCCTAGATCGTTAACGAAGTCAGAAGTCCCCAAGTCAGAAGTCAGAAGCGAGTGTGTAATTCTGAGGTCTCCTACGGGGCGCCTACTGTGCGGAAGTAATTCCGTACACAGCCCCTCCAGAATGTAAGACACACTTCATTACAGTCAGAAGTTAACCCACCCGCGGGCCCCTCCCAACCCACCCGCGGGCCACTCCCAGGAGGGGAGGGGAAGTAGGGGATTTGAGCAACTCTACAAAAATATTTCGCCACTTCCCGGCGGGGTGGCGCGACCCTGATGATTTTGATAACCAACTCTTCAGACAGCACCCTTTTAATGTTTTTGGCCACTGGAGAGGTGTCTCCATCACCAAATAAATCTAAAGTGCTGGAACTTTTTTCTAATATAGCGCTACGCATTCGGCAGTGAAGCGATCGCGCGCCAGAAAAAGGCTTTGAAACTGAACTGTTGTGCTTCGGTGATTTGGGAAAGATCGCCGAAATAATTAACCAAATACTGAGCTGTGATTCGAGTTAGGGGATT
This sequence comes from Okeania sp. SIO2B3, assembly GCF_010672525.1. GTDB lineage: Bacteria > Cyanobacteriota > Cyanobacteriia > Cyanobacteriales > Microcoleaceae > Okeania. The sequence goes on from NZ_JAAHGH010000004.1 coordinate 273,152, forward strand.
TTGACTGTTTTTTGCCTGGAGTCGTTGTGCTTTTTCATCTTTTTTTCCGGGTAAAAATGGCTGTTCAGATGTTGAACTTCCAATTAGATATCCTGAAGGTTCAATCAGAAAAACTTGACCTGAAGGACTAATCGTAAGTCCACGCAGAAAATCACTAATCAAGCTGAGAAGAAGGTCAATTGCTAAAACTCCCTGAAAGTTTCCGGCTTTATCCTGAATGGGTGCAGAGAAAGTAATTCCAAGTATGCCATCTGAGAAATTGTAAACTTTACCCCAGGTGGGATAACCCGCTTCTACTGCGGTCACGTACCAAGGTCTTTGGCGGGGATAAAAGGGTTGAGAGTAAAGCAACTGAGTTCGCTGACCTTGCTCATCTATAGCATAAGTATTGCGAATTGGAAAATCTACAAAGTCTCTAACAACAAATGTTCCATCAGGTTCACGTCGGGCGAAGGCATATTCTCCAATTTCAGGGTTACCTGCAAAATAAATACTACGAACAGATTTGAAAAGCTGAACTTGTTTCCATAAATGCTGTTCTAAAGCAGCCTGATTATCTACACTCAGTTGCTTCAATTGAAAAGCATTGATATTACTTTGAGTAATAATTTGAGGATATTCTAAGTAATCTTTAATGTGGTCTTCAACCCGGTCAGTGATTTCATTTTGTAACTCAAATGCCAATTTGTTAACGGCTTTCTCTGCATTTTTGAAAGAAAGATAACCTACCAATCCAACAGCTGTGATAATTTGCAAGATAAAGGGGATAATTAAAACGATTCTGAGAGATTTTTTGTGAGTTAATTTGTTGATTAGCTTATTCATACTTTGAATTAATCAATATATTTTTTTATAAATGTTTCCAGGTGTTTAAGCTGGAAACTATTCGCCAATTGTAAAATTTCTTGTGCAAAAGGAGTAAAAGTTACATCAGAAATCTGAAGATGTTCAGCAAGTTTGACAACACCTTGAATATTACCATCTTTTACTAAGGTGAGTAATTCCTGTAATACTTGACAATCAGGGGGAATGAGGGCATTTGCTTGCACAACTTCATTCACTTGAGCTGATACTGTAGTCTGTTGCCGAACGACCCACTCTAGATTCAGATACTGCTGTAAAATTTCTAATAGTCTGTCAGTCTGTATAGGTTTGGGCAAAAATACATCAGCTCCGGTATCAATGGCCTCTTGTTGATGACTTTCAAACACACTAGCAGAAGTAGCGATCGCCACCACATCCTTCAACTTTTCCGAACTGCGGATATATTTCAGTAATTCATAACCATTTATTACTGGCATCATTACATCAGTAATCACCACATCTGGCAACAATACCATCATTTTTTCTAAAGCTTCCTTTCCATTTTCCGCTTCACTCATTTCAAAGCCTAACATTTCTAACAAACTCACCACCACCGAGCGATTTTCCCAACGGTCATCAACAACTAAAACATGGTATTTTTTACCTTGATAACCCAATATAGTTCCCTGCTGATCAGTGCTAGAAGTCATTGCCCATTCTTGTGCTTCTGAAACTTCCACATCAAACCAGAAGGTACTACCTTTACCTACTTCACTCTTTACTTCCAGTTGACTATCCATGAGTTTGACAATCTTTTGACTAATGGCTAACCCCAAACCTGTGCCTTCTGTCTGTTTTTTGCGGTCGCCTACTTGTTCAAATGGCAGGAATATTTTCGCCTGTTGCTCTGGGGTCATGCCTACACCTGTATCTTTGACTTCAAAGTGCAGGCGATATCGACCTGACAATTTTTGTGATGTTACTGCAAAAGTGACGTTACCAACATCAGTAAATTTAATCCCATTGTTCAGGATATTGATCAATACCTGCTGTAGTCGTTTTTCGTCAGCAAGAATGCCTATGGGTAAATTTCCATCTGGTGTGTAGTAAAAATTTATGCCTTTTTGTTCAGCTCGAATGCGACATATTTCCGCCACTCCTTGGAGGAAAGAGGGAAAATGAAACTCGCTTACCAAAAGGTCGAGTTTGCGGGCTTCAATTTTGGAGAGGTCGAGAATATCATTGATTAACTTCAGCAGGTGAAGACCACATTGTTTGATAATATCAATACCTTTGTTTTCTTCCTCACTCATGGTTTCAGAATGCTCAAGGATTTGAGCATAGCCAAGGATACCGTTGAGGGGAGTGCGGAGTTCATGGCTCATATTGGCAAGAAATTCACTTTTAGCTTGGTTGGCTGCATTAGCAGTTTCTTTCGCTTGTTCCAATTGCACGATGTAAGCTTGCTCTTCAGTCATTAACTCTTTGACACGGCAGATCAGTTGATTTAGGGATGTTGCTAATACACCTACTTCATCATTGGTTTGGACTGGTACTTGCAGATTGAAGTTAGAATCACGAGTAACTAATTGAGCAACATCTGTAACTGTTTGCAGTGGCTTGGCGATCGCATGGCTGGTATATAAAGCCAGAATCAAAGCGACTCCTCCTGAAAGGCCAAAGCTAAAAACAATAATTTGATTTCGTAGAATTTGGGCATTATTTAAGGCTTGCTCGCCATCTATTTCTCTTTGAATTGCGAGCTGATAAAACTCTCCCATCAGATCGGGAGCTTCAATAAAAGCAACAAATTCTGGACTTTTAACCAAATTTATCAAGAGTTGTTGAGCAGTTTCTAAACCCTCCACTTTCTGGGTCAGGGGTTGTACTGTTTTTTTAAAGGTAATTGCACGCTCCCTAAACTCCTCAACAGTTACTTCATAGTCTTCTAAAAAAGCTTGCAAATCTTCCAGGGTTGCTGGTTTTCCTGAATTATTGTGTTTAGTGAGCAAATCCTGAATATTTTGCAGTCGTTTGAGCAAAGCACCACTCTCTCGACGAAAAGCTTCAGGGTCTTGAAGGTAAGGAGCAAGTTGTTTGGCTGGGCGGTTGTAGAGAACATCAAGTTGCAGGGCGCTCAGAAGTCGGTTTTCGTAGGAGGCTATCTGTTGTTCTTGTTGTGCCTTGTTTTGATAGTAGTTACCAATAGCAAAACCTAATGCAGTTCCTGCAAATGCTACACCTAAGGCGATTGCATAGCCATAAATAATTTTATTTTGGATGGACATAAAGTGAAATTTGAGATAACGGAATTCACTATAAATAGGAAGAGTGGCAACAGTTAGTTTTACATATCTTTTTGCCTGCATATCATCTTTTTCTGTTAGGTTTAATACCCCGCCGTCTACAGGGTGTTTACAATTGGTTGGGGTTTGAGTCCCCATCAACTTATTCCTTATTCCTTCTTTTTTCTTCCTCTCTTGGTCAGCATTCCCTCTCTTGGTCAGCATTCCCTCTCTTGGTGCGCTACCAGATGCGACTGTCGTCGTCGCGGGGTCTGACCGCTTGCGTCTGTTGCCGACGCGGGGTCTAACCGCTTGCGTCTGTTGCGGACGCGGGGTTGCACCACTTTTTCCTTCTTCCTTCTTCATGTGGTTTCAATCATCGGAATTTTAATTGTAAATGTTGTTCCTTGTCCAAATTGGGATTCGACTGTGAGTTTGCCATTGTGCTTTTCTACAACAATTTGCTCGGCGATCGCCAGTCCGAGACCTGTACCTTTACCAACAGGTTTAGTCGTAAACATAGGTTCAAACAAACGTTGTTGAATGGATTCGGAAATGCCAATCCCGTTATCTGCAATTTGGATAACGATTTGTTGATCGGAGTTTATTTGAGTTGTAATCTTAATTTTGGGAACTCGATCGCCCAATTTTCCCTGGTTCATTGCTTCATCAAAGGCATCAATTGCATTTGCTAGGATATTCATAAATACCTGATTCATTTGTCCTGGATAACACAGCACTGAAGGCAATGAGCCATAAGACTTAATTATTTTGATTTGGAGGTGATCGGCATTACCTTTGAGACGATGTTGCAGAATAGTTAGTGTACTATCCAAGCATTCATGTAAATCTGCCAAAACTTTAGTTTCACTATCGGAACGAGAAAAGGTGCGCAGTGAGTTTGAGATGTTTTTTATCCTTTCGGCACCTAATGTAAAAGAGTCTAAAATTTTGGCCATATCTTCTAAGACAAATTCTAGATCCAAATCCTCAATAGCTTCCTTTAACTGTGGTGAGGGTATAGGATACTCCTGCTGATATAGATTGATAATTTCAGCCACTTCAGCTATATGTTCTCGTAGTGGCTGAAGATTGTTGGCAATAAAGTTAATCGGATTATTAAGTTCATGGCCAATTCCAGACACCATTTCACCAAGGCCAGAAAGTTTTTCTTGCTGCACCAGTTGCACTTGAGCTTTTTGTAAGGCAGCTGTGCGATCGCTTACCTGTTTTTCCAAAGATTCTGTCAAGCGTTTTAGTTGAAGGTGTACCCGCAGTCGGGCTAAAACCTCAGCCTGGTCAAACGGCTTGGGAATATAATCAACAGCACCAAGAGAAAATCCTTTTGTTTTGCTTTCTATATCAGCAAGGGCAGTGGTAAAAATAATAGGAATGGATTTGGTTACAGGATTTGCTTTGAGCCGACGACAGGTTTCAAACCCATCTATTCCAGGCATCTCCACATCCAGTAAAATCAGTTCAGGGCTATTGCGTTCAACTAAGGCCAAAGCACTTTCTCCATCCATTGCCACTCGAAAACGAAATCCAGCAGCACCCAGCGTTTCTGAGAGTACGGATAGGTTGGTAGGGTTGTCATCCACAATTAATATAAATGGAGAGTCTTTATTGATTAACATAACACTCTTCTTCCTATTTTCAACAATTATTACACTCCTTACAAAACAATATTAGAATTAAGTTAAGCTTTATTGAGTTTAATCATTATTACTTATAATATCTTAAAGGAGAGGAAATGATTAATTAAGAATAGTTTCTATTTGCTCGTGTAGATTTAAGGATATCGAACGCCGATTTCAATCAAAAAAACAATAAAAAAACATAGTATTTTGCAGGATGAAACATTTATTTCATCGTCATGGAAAATCGAATATTTTTGGTAGATAAAATATTTTTTTTAGGTGATTAAATTACTCCTAAATTAGAGTGAAGTTGTGAATATTATCATTATCATAAAAACAGAGCATATTCTAATTAATATTATGTTTATTCTACAGTTTAAATAATTTTTAGAGATAGAATGATGGGATAAAGATCAGAATATATAAGATATATGAGCGTATTTTTGTCCGACTATAGATTGCTATAATTTTATTTATAAGCAATTATCTGAACATGATATAGCGGTCTTAGATAGAATAGAAAAATTAGCTACATATCAAGAGCAGTCACCCTCATATAATGTTCGCTTGAATACTTATAAATAACTTAGCGAAAATTCATAACTCAGGAGGGAAGAAAGAAAGAAGTAACAAAAATAAAGATAATTTCAGTATTTTTTCGGTACTGTCAGTTCTTAAATTTTATGGCGTTGGTGAAGCGCGTATATGATATTAATTGAAATTACTTAGGAGTGAGGTAGAGGAGCCGCCGGTAGGGCAACGTACAGGAGAAGAGAGAATCACAAAGATTTAGTAGTTATAAGGATTGGAGGGATTGGAGAATTTTTTTATGTCTAACCATACAGATTTGATGTGACCCGCCCGAATATGATATCAGTAGACCTCTCCGGAAAAGAGGGAGTAGGGACGTTGCATACAACGTCCGTACAGAGTAGGAATTAGAGGGAAAGAATTGATGATTTATCTACGATAATTGATTTTATTTTTGATTATTGGAGAAGTCTAGTATTTAGATAACTAACAAAAGAAGCTTGGCTCCAAAAACAGAGCCAAAGCGGTAGGCTCATAAAAAAGTAGCTGATATCAGAGCGGACGCACTGCATAAACTGACAAAGGGGTGAACGGCCGTTCACCCCTACTACCTGTGGTTATTATTCGTAATATCATGTCCGGATAATTAGTTATAAAAAAACTTTCTTCTTCTTGTCCTATTCTTCCTCTTCCTTCTTCATTTCTTCCCTCCTGACTCGGTCCTTCCCCTCCCCTCCTGGGAGGGGTTAGGGGTGGGTTGGGAGGGGGAGGGGCGAGGGGTGGGTTGACTCCTGAGGACTCCGTAGTTATTTATTTATCACTGTTCAACCGGACATGATATAAGTCCTGTGCAAGTTATTTTTCAAACAATCTCTATGAAATCATCAATACCGATCGCACTTCTTTCTACACCCTGTAAAATAATTGAAAGTTGGTCGCCACTAATGCGAGTATCATTACCTATCTCAGAAATAGTTAACTGCTCAAAAGTCAGACCTCCCTTTAAACCAATAATATCTATTCCATCTTCAAAATCAGTGATAATATTGTCGCCATTACCAAACCTGAACTCAAACATATCCCCACCTGCTCCACCAGTGAGAATATCATTACCTATTTGACCACCAATAATATCATCTCCGATACCACCATCAACTGTATCATTACCTTTGCCTCCGTATAGCAAGTCATTACCATCCGAACCTTGGATAATATCATTACCTCGATTTCCGTACATGAGATTATTTTCAGAAGTTCTGATTAAATCATCATCATCATTTGTACCGATAACAACATTAGGAGCAATAACCGACTGAGTTCTCTGCCAAACACTTTCCCCTACTTCTCGCCCTAACTCCCGACCATTTAGATCGCCATCATCAAAATGAATACCACCATAAAGCCGAGAAATACCAGCTTCATCAGCAGCTTCACTAAAAGTATCCCACTCCAAAATAACAGTTTCTTGAGGTGTCACACCAGGTTCAAAACGAGACTCTCCTACAGCAAAACTGACTGAAGCACCAAAATCATCACTACCAGTAAACCGTTCCAAAATTTCAGCACCCGCAGCACTAAAAGTACTATGACCAGATACATATTCAGCAAAAGGAGGTGAAGGGTCACTACCAGGTGTTTGAAAGGTGAGAAAATCAGTTGCCAAAATAGTTTGCGTTCCTTGTGCAGGACCTGCCCAAGCATCAATAGCAAAACCACCAAGCTCTGGATTAAATTCTCCAATTAAACCCAGTTCTCCTAATTCCCGGACAGTGCGTACAGGTCGAGCATAATCATAAAAAGTTTTAGCATCCCAAGCAGCAATACCAGCATCGAATACTGCATTACCCAAATTAAAGAACAGTTTCACATCCTGGTCTAAAGTATGATTATCCCTGGCGGAAACAAATTCTCCGAAAGTCAGCCAAGTTCCGGGAGGAAATGATGTACCGCCTCCATCTTCCCAAAATTCGGCAATTAATTTTTGCTCGTCTGTCAGGTTAGCACTGAGGTCAACAACTCTTTGTGTCTGTTCAATAAATCCTGGATTAATAATTGTACCAACAATATCAGGAGTAATTTCAACCACAGACTGGTCTGCTAGAGTAATTGTGCGTGCTTCTAAGTCTACCTCACCATCAACAAGTAAAAATGGTTCTGGTGCTTCTGGTCGTATTTCTTCAACAGATGTGAGACTAAAGGGTGTAACACTGCCCCACTGAGGTGTTAAGAATGTTTGTATTCTTTGTTCCTCACCGGGTAAAGCATCAATAGGAACTCTTTCGGGAGTCCAAGACTCTATGTCGATAGTTTCTCCAGGAAAATTAAGGGGTTGATAGTTAGTAATATCGGAGTAAGGAGTACCGTTACCGTTAGGGTCATTTCCTAGTTGATTTGAGCCATCATTACGACGGAATGCTAATAGTGCTTCAGCGGAGACGTTACCAATGCCAGCAGCAGTGGTGGTATCGGTGGTTGTGTTGTTGGGGTCAAAGCCTAATTCAGCCATGACATCGTTGAAAATTTCTACTTCGCTAGGGAATAGTTCCGATAATACCCGATAAGCAGCAAAACTTATAGCTTCAGTTTTGTTGGCATCAGTGTTTTCTGACTGGGGACGTTGGAGGTTATCCTCTAATTGAGTTCCCACAGCTAATGGATCGTAGGCGCTCCAAGCGTCATAGGCGGCTGTGTGTAGGATGCCATAAGCACGAGAGGCAACAGTCGGACCGGGGGAGGTGTTGATGACTGCTTGTTGTACTGCTCGATCCCAGAGTACGGATATGCTTGGTGTTGGATTTTCTACTGTAACGAGTTGAGTTTCTGGGTTGAGGGTGAGATTGATATTGTTGTTAGGATTTGGAAATGTAGAATTCATAATATTATTGAATTAATAGAAATAGCTAATAATTTTAAGCTACTATTATGTTGATTTTGTTCGGTAAGAATTTGCAGTCATTTTCTGATGACTTGCCTTTTACTATGATGCACAACTTCTGATGACTTGCCTTTTACTATAATGCACAACTTTTCTATCAACGACAACAGTATAATTACGGATTTATCACAATTTATTTTTCTATAAATTATCTCAAATTAATAGTAATAATACGTAAGTATTTCCTGCGGACTGCTGCACAAATAGCTATTAGCTATCAGCTCTCAGCTCTCATTAGGGGGTATAATATCATGTCCGGTAGCATCGGAGCGTGTATAAAATTAAGGTGATAAAAGGAGAAAGCCTTCTGCCTCCTGCCTCCTGCCTTCTGCCTTCCTTCCACCAAAGTCTAATTATTCAACCGGACATGATATAAATAGACTGTTTCAGCCAGCTTTTATAGCAATCATAAATTCTGACTCAATTAGTAATATCATGTCCGGATAATCAGCGATAGAACCCCGTTCCGCTGACGCGACCAAAAAACCTTCTCCCTTTGAACCTTTCTTTCCCTTCTACCCTCAGCATAGCTGCCTTCTGTCTTCCTTCCACCAAAGTCTAATTATTCAACCGGACATGATATAAAGCTTTTATCTAAAACTAAAAGCAATAGCTGATGGCTGATAGCTGACGGCTGAATGCTTACGATAATACTGAAGAATAGAGAACAAGGGAAAACTTGTTTGTGCAGCATTCCGCACGGAAAAAATATTCTGGCTTCGACAGCTATATAATATTATGGCTAATTAATGAGACTTCATTTTACAGCGAATATTATGTTAGGTTGAATGCTTATAATAACTTAGCGAGGAGTCAGGAGTCAGAAGTCAGGAGGGAAGAAAGATCGCTTTTCTTGATCTCATTTACGGTAGCATCGGAGCGTGTATAGAATTAAGTTTCAATTGAGAGAAAACCTTCTGCACTCTGCCTTCTTTCCACCAAAGTATCAGTATTCAAGCAGAGATGATATGATCTCATGTCCGGTAGTATCGTTTGTGTATAAAATTACAGCGCTTTTCATTTGAGTAGACCACAAAATTATTTTTGGCTAGGGAGTAGGGAGTAGGGAGTAGGGAGTAGGGGGTAGAAAAATGCTTTTGGGTTGCCCATACTAACTGTAGTCTATCCATGTGAAAAGCGCTATAAGGTGACAATAGGAGAAAACCTTCTGCCTCCTGCCTCCTGCCTCCTGCCTTCCTTCCACCAAAGTCTAATTATTCAACTGGACATGATATGATTTGTATCAGCAAACATCACAGAAAAGTAGGAAGTTGCATATTTGTTGGAGGAATTCTAGTTTTAGAGAAAGAAAAAGTAAAATATGAGATTTAACTTTCTGCAAAGATTCATCTCTGGATTCAGTAACGCCAAATTTTTTGTACAGTATATAATATCATGTCCGGATAATTAGTAGACATAGGCGTGGTCATAAAAAATAAAATCAATTATCACACAGAAATTATCAAAATCATAAGGGTCGCGCAACCCCGTTTTAAGGCGATCGGGTTTTTGGAGCGAAGCTCAAATCCCCTACTTCCCCTCCTGGGAGGGGCAGGGGTGGGTTGGGGAGGGGCGGGGGTGGGTTAACTTCTGACTTCTGACTTCGTTAACAATTCTTTCCCCCTACTGCCTACTCCCTCTTTTCTGGAGATGTCTAGTGATAGAAAAAACTTTCTCTTTCTTCTTCTTTCTTCCCCTCCTGGGAGGGGCTAGGGGTGGGTTGACTCCTGACTCGGTCCTCCTGACTCCTCCAATGATAAGTATTGAACTTTCGCCAATCAAAAATATATTTTGTTAACTCACAAGACTAGAAGTGACAGCCATTTTATGAGTATGTTCGTGGAGATATTCCAAAAATGCTTGAGCTACTACCGATAATTGTTTGCCAGCTAGATAGGATACATACCACTGCCGCTTAATTGGAAAATTTTGAACATCTAGGGTTGTGAGTTCCCACTCAGAACTTTCGCAGTAGAGAGTATGTTTTGACAAAACGGAAATTCCTAACCCTCCAGCGATCGCTTGTTTAATAGCCTCATTACTACCAAGTTCTAGGCGCACTTTCACAGCAATTTTATGCTTGGCAAATAGTTTTTGCACCGCCTGGCGAGTACCAGAACCAGATTCTCTCATAATAAAAGCTTCATTATTGAGACGTTTAATAGGAATATTTCTCTGGCCTGCCAAAGGATGATTTTTGTTTGCTACTAAAACTAGAGGATTATCCATCAAAGCTTCACTACATAGAGGTATATCTTCAGGAGGTTGACTGGATATATATAGATCGTCTTGGTTTTCCAACATTCGTCTAGTGATGTTTTGGTGGTTTGTCACTTCCAGAGAAATATCTACACCTGGATACTCTTGGCAGAAATAACCTAAGATTCTGGGTACAAAATATTTAGCAGTGGTAACTACTGCCAAACGTAATTGCCCTTGTTTAGTCCCCTTAATATCAGCCACCGTCATCTCAAAGCGATTGAGCTGTTCAAATACTTCCTGACAAGTGGCAAATAATTCTCTACCAACATCTGTTAAGTAAAGCTGCTTGCCAATTTGCTCAAACAAAGGCATACCTACTGCCTGGCCCAGTTGTTTGACTTGAGCAGAGACAGTGGGTTGAGTAATGAATAACTCTTCAGCAGCCTTAGTAAAACTACCGTGAAGGGCCACTGTCTGAAAGACTCTCAACTGATGTAAGGTTGCCTGAATCAAGAACTTTTCCTCCTAAATATAAGAAAAATAAAGAAAATCTTAAGACTGGTATAAGCAATTACAAACTATCAAGTATTGCATTCCCAATTGATTTCTATAATAATCATCACATAGACTATAGTCAATGGTTAATATGTCTATCATTGACTTAATTAAATAAAAAAGAAAAACTTATCAATCTTTATGGCTTTTGCTACACAAGTTTTCAACAAAATAAATTTTAGGAATATCAAGGGCGATATGTTCGGCGGTTTGACTGCTGCTGTCATTGCCCTCCCTATGGCACTCGCCTTCGGTGTCGCTTCGGGTGCTGCCGAGGCTGGCGCACCTGCTGCGGGTTTGTATGGTGCTGTATTAGTTGGTTTGTTTGCAGCACTGTTTGGTGGTACTCCCACCCTGATTTCTGAGCCTACTGGACCGATGACCGTGGTAACCACTGCTGTGATTGCTCACTTAACTACCAGCAACCCAGAAAATGGTCTGGCAATGGCTTTTACCGTAGTCATGATGGCAGGAGTACTCCAAATTATTTTTGGTTTATTGCGGTTTGGTAAATACATTACCATGATGCCTTACAACGTGATTTCTGGTTTCATGTCAGGCATCGGTATAATCCTGATTATCCTGCAAATTGGTCCGTTTCTCGGACAAGCTAGCCCCAAAGGTGGTGTAGTTGGGACTATTCAGAATATACCTAACCTTTTAACAAATATTAATCCTATAGAGACAGGTTTAGCAGCTCTGACAGTAGCTATACTCTTTTTGGTACCAGCTAAGGTCAAGAAATTTGTGCCACCACCATTATTAGCATTAGTAGTAGGAACAGTAATTTCTGTTTTATTTTTCTCAGATGCTGGTATTCGTCGCATCGGTGAAATTCCTACTGGTCTACCTAGCTTACAGTTACCTTACTTTACTCCAGATCAATTGCAGTTAATGGTAGCTGATGCGGCAGTCTTAGCAATGCTTGGCTGTATTGATGCTTTGTTAACTTCCGTGGTTGCTGACAGTTTGACTCGGACTCAACATAACTCCGACAAAGAATTGATAGGTCAAGGTTTAGGTAACTTAGCTTCAGGATTGTTTGGTGGTCTTCCTGGTGCTGGTGCAACAATGGGTACTGTAGTTAATATCAATACAGGTGCTCGCTCTGCTTTATCTGGTATTACCCGTGCTTTCATTTTAATGATTGTGGTTTTGGGAGCTGGTAGTTTAACAGCAAAAATTCCCATGGCAGTTTTGGCAGGTATCGCTCTCCAGGTTGGTATTAAGATTATTGACTGGGGTTTCCTCAAGCGTGCCCATAATATTTCTTGGAAATCTGCCATGATTATGTACGGTGTGATCGGTCTGACTGTGTTCGTTGACCTGATCGCTGCTGTAGGTATTGGGGTGTTTGTTGCTAATGTTCTAACTATCGATCGCTTGACTCAACTTAAATCTGAGGATGTGAAAGCTATCACTGATGCTGATGATGCAATCATCTTAGACAATGATGAGAAAGAATTACTAGACCGTGCTGAGGGTCGGATTTTATTATTCCACCTCAGTGGTCCGATGATTTTCGGTGTTTCTAAAGCTATCTCTCGCCAGCATACACTTCTGAACAACTATGAAGTGTTGATTGTAGATTTGAGCGAAGTACCTCACATGGGTGTGACTTCTGCTCTAGCAATAGAAAATGCAATTCAGGAAACTGTTGATACCGGTCGTCATGTATTCCTAGTTGGTGCTACAGGCAGCGTCAAACGACGTTTAGAAAAACTGGGAGTTTTAGAGATTGTACCTCCACAAAATATGTTGGTGGATCGCAGGCAAGCATTGGTCAATGCTGTTGCTTTAGTTACTTCTGATGCTAATATCAATTCTAAAAATTCTAAGGTAACTAACGAAACTCCACCCAGTTTTGATAATCTGCAAATTGGTCAAAAACCTTAATGAACAAATTAATTCAAAAACTTCGTTCAATGATTTGATTTGTAGAGCAAGGAGAATCAGTTAATATTAACTCTCTGAGGTTGTTTGTAAAGTATTAAGTGTTTTACCCCTCGTAAATTGGGTATTTTAGCCTATAAATCTGGGATAAATAACCAAGTTGTTACAATTTAAAGGTCAATCATTGTATATTAAAAAACTTTACAAACAGTCTCTAATATCATGTCTCTTTGAATACCAACAATACAAAATTTAGGTAATAGGGAACAGGGAACAGGGAACAGGGAGAAATTGATCGGGGAAGACATTTTTATTATGGCTAATTAATAAGACTTGATATAAGCCAAAACTAGGGAGGCTGTCACGAACGGCAATCTACCTCAAAGTCCTTACAGGACAAAGATTTCATAACTCCGATTTTGAGAATATGGCGTTTGCTATATTAAGAGCAATTTTTGCAGCCTTTGACTAATCTCTGCAAAATCAATAATTTTAGGATTATAACTAAAGGAGCTTCCGCAGAAGGCTCTATGATTCTAACAAGCCATTGCTAATGAATCACCACTGATGAAAACGTATATATGACAATAATCATAGTGATTACTTATTAAAAATTATTTTGCTAGTCTCAAGTATTGAAAGCAGCAAAAATGTTTTAAAATATTAAATATTGCCCTTGATCACACTTTAGTCGGAACTTTCTGTACACCGCAGGAGTTTCCGCAGCAGGCTTTATGATTCTAACAAGCCATTGTTAATGAATCACCACTGATGAAAACGTATATATGACAATAATCATAGTGATTACTTATTAAAAATTATTTTGCGAGTCTCAAGTATTGAAAGCAGTAAAAATGTTTTAAAATGTTAAATATTGCCCTTGATGACACTTTGGTCGGAACTTTCTGTATACCGCAGGGGCTTCCGCAGCAGGCTCTATGAACCTAACAAGCCATTGCCAATGAATCTACCACTGATTAGCGATCATTTGCGCTCGCTGGAGCTAAACCTTATCTTCCAGCATACGAGACACCAGGATGCAGATGCATTCTTAGTGGCGGGTTGACTTGCTGCTCACCCGGATGCGTGGAGCCAGCCACCCAGGATTCGAGGCCACCCTTGCCTGCCGTCCTAACCCATAATATCTAAAAATTAAAGAGGAATTACAACATGGATTTTTTTTCCGATTTCTTGGCTCTCTTCCTAGCGAAGTTGCAGTCCCCGACACTTGGCTTTCTGATTGGTGGCATGGTCGTTGCCGCCGTCAATAGCCGACTAGCAATTCCAGATGCGATCTATAAGTTCATCGTCTTCATGCTGCTCATCAGGGTCGGCCTGAGTGGCGGCATGGCGATCCGCGAGGCCAATCTGCTGCAGATGCTGTTGCCTGCGGTGTTCGCCATGGTAACGGGGATCGCGATCGTGTTCATCGGGCGCTACACCTTGGGCTTGCTGCCGAACGTCAAAACCGTGGATGCCATTGCGACCGCCGGCTTGTTTGGTGCCGTGAGTGGCTCTACCCTCGCCGCCGCCCTGAGCCTAATGGAAGAGGAAAATATCCTATACGAAGACTGGGCCGGCGCACTCTATCCCTTCATGGACATCCCAGCCCTCGTGACTGCGATCGTCTTGGCTAGTGTTTATCTCAGCAAGCAGCGCGATACCGCACACCAGGATCTCAGCAAGCAGGACTATATCAGCAAGAAGGGCATTACCGCACGTGGGTATCCCAAGCGCGATACCGCAGGCCAGGGGGTTAAGATATGGCCGATCATAAAGGAAAGCCTCCAGGGTTCTGCCCTATCGGCACTGCTGCTCGGCCTCGCTCTAGGCATACTAACCCAGCCGGGAACTGTCTATACTGACTTCTTCGATAAGCTCTTCCGCGGCCTGCTTTCGATACTGATGCTGGTAATGGGTATGGAAGCCACGGCAAGGCTCGGCGAGCTGCGTAAGGTAGGGCTATGGTACGCCCTATATGCCTTTGTGGCACCGCTGCTGCATGGGTTCATAGCCTTCGGTTTCGGTATGATTGCCCACTTCACCACAGGATTCAGCTATGGCGGCGTCGTAATCCTGGCTGTCATCGCTGCATCCAGTTCAGACATCTCAGGGCCGCCCACTTTACGAGCTGGTATCCCGTCAGCCAATCCCTCTGCCTACATCGGCTCGTCCACAGCCGTCGGTACGCCGGTTGCGCTTGCCTTGGGAATACCGCTCTTCATCGGGCTCGCCCAGGCGCTGATGGGCAACTGATTCCAGACTGGTCGCGGTCTGTCAGCGAACCGCTGGTCTGGCGACCAACGCGAGGGCTATCAAAAATCTTAAAAGAGGACTCCCGTTATAATCGCGCTGATTTAACGGTGAGACGGGGCGTATAAACTGCGCGGGAAACCCACGCAGACAGCCCCAATGAGAATTTCAAAGTGGTAAGTTAATTGAGGGGTTGCAAATTAATCCAACATCAGTTACCTTGATTAATAGCCGTGCGGCACACGGTCAAAGAAAAGTGCACCGCCTGCACTGAGGTTTCCTCAGCGTAAAGACAGAGCAAGAAAGCTTGTGGAGATGGTAGTAGCGGGGGTACAACTCAACTTGTTTGATTTGTTACCTAGTTAAGAATCTGGGTTAGCGCAGCTTTGCGTCAGCAAAACAAGAATCTCCCGTTATAATCTTTGATTTAATGGTGAGAGTGCCAAAGGTCTGGGCTAATGACTTCTTCGCCGATATCAACATCCTACAGGTACGAAACACGGTCACTAAAAAGCCGGGGTCATGGCCTCGGCTTTTTTGGTTTGATCGACTGGATTTTGAATCAGAATTTGTGCGCGTGCAGTACCTCCATCACGCTACAGATATAAGCGATGCCTGAATAATCGTCGAAAAACTGCGCTGCGACTTCATCCGAAATCTTCACCGCCATATCCCGATTGGGGGTAAGCACCTCGATCTTTATATTCGAGTAGGTTTCGGAAACGGTGGGTCCTCCGGACGAGCGCACGTTGCGACTGCCTTTACCGCCAGCGTCCACCACCGTATAACCGGTAGCCCCGGCTTCGTCGATGATCTTGGCGATCTTTTTCAGCAGCAACTTTTCCGTGACGATGACGAGCTTGCTGGCTTGCTGGGTCATGTGGGTTACCTCTTGATGCGTGTAGTCATTAAACTATAAAGAAACTCAGGAAAACGTTAGCACCACGCGCTATCGTGCCAATCCGATTCGGCGAAGGGAATACAATCGCGTTCGTATACAGGTTGTGTAATAGCGCGCTTGCCATACTGAATATGCTAACACCATACCATCGATCAGTCAAGAGGAGAGGTACTAGGGAATTTGTGATCCACCTGGATGGGGAGCGTCGGGATGTTTGAGCAGCACGACCCAGGAAAAACCAATCAATCGCATAACCACAACTTATGCTAGGGGTTAACGGTCGCTAACCCCTATAAATGTTGTATAATTTCGTATGGGTGCGTAAGTCCCGATTACTTCAATCTCCCCTACTCCCCACCCCTAATTTATCCACCAACAGGTTCAAGCCGAATTAATTGTCCGTTAGGTCGATCGGTGAGAACATACAATAGTCCATCAGGACCTTGTCGCACATCCCGCACTCTCTGACCAATAAAAATAGATTCTTGAGTGACAACATTACCCGCTTCATCTACCTCAATGCGATGGATATCTTGCGATACTAACCCACCTGCAAACAAATTACCCTGCCACTGTGGAAAGCGATCGCCACTGTAGAAAGCTAAACCAGAGGGTGCTATTGATGGAGTCCACACTACTTTAGGGTCTACCATACCAGGGCGAGATGTTTCCGGGGAGATGAGTCCTCCAGAATATTCACGACTGTGGGTGACTGCTGGCCAACCGTAGTTTTCTCCGGCCTCAACAAGATTCAGTTCGTCGCCACCTCGAGAACCATGTTCTGTTGCCCAGACTCTATTCCTTGTGGAGTCAAAGGTGATTCCCTGGATATTGCGATGTCCGTAGCTCCACACGGCGGGTTCGGCATCTGTAGAAGTTGCGAAAGGATTATCGGAGGGTACAGAACCATCGTCATTTAACCGTAAAACTTTGCCCAGATGACTACGGCGGTTTTGAGCTTGTTGGCGGATAAATTCGCCATTAAACTCAATAGGTGGGTTGCCACCATCACCAATTGTCATTAGTAGAGTTTCATCAGGTAGCCAAATAATGCGTGACCCGAAGTGTTGCGCGCCAGTTTTTGTCTGAGAAACCTCGAAGATTACTTGCAGATCGCGCAGAGTATTATTCTCAAGTCTTGCTCGTGCGATGCGGCTGCGGTTTGCTGACCGATCGCCGTGGGAATAAGTCAGATAAATCAAGCGATTTTCTGTAAAGCGCGGGTGAACTGAGACATCCATTAATCCCCCTTGGCCAGAGGCAAATATTTCGGGAAGTCCTGCAACCGGAGTAGGATCTAGAACTCCATCACGCACAATTCGCAATCTACCTGGTCGCTCGGTAATTAGTATAGTGCCATCAGGAAGCCAGGCCAGACTCCAAGGATGTTCTAGGTTTTCTACCATTGTAATTTTCTGCAAACCTGAATTAGTCGCAACATTTTTAGGAGAGTCGGTTTGATTATTAGAAACTGATGCAGTTTGAGTCTGAGCAGCAGTAGACGAATCTAGTTGAACATTAGTGGTACAACTTACATTCCCGAATAGAGCGATCGCTATAGTAGTGCGAAATACTATTTTACTTCCTGCTGTTATGAGGCGATCGAGTAGATCGAGCGGTTTTTGGTCTGACTTATAAAACAAATTGTGTTGAAACATAGTTCATTATGCTGATTTTTTTTATGACTATAGAATCTTTATTACTAGACATCTCCAAAAATACTCAAACGCCTAGCCTTACTACTCACATTCCCCACGTCAACTTATAACATTAAAAGTAGTATAAAAATCGGTGGTTTTATCAGTATTTATACTATATAGATCGTATTCATTGACCTTTCTCAAAGTCAAATTCTTAGGAACATATTAAGTATAAATATTTAATTATTTACTCCTATTAACCACTATTTTTTTCTCCTGATATAGAATCCGGTTATATAGTATATGTTTATAACTATACTTCAAGCCTTAAATCTCCCCTACTCCCCACATTCCCCTCCTGGGAGGGGTCCGCGGGTGGGTTCCCTACTCCCCCCAACTATATAATAAGTGTTCAACCGGATTTGATATGACTCCTGAAGACTGTTTTTTTATACTACATTTAAAATACGTATGTGGGTTATATCATGTCCGGTAGCATCAGTATTGTATAGCGAAGGTAAGGAAGAAGGAAGAGGGAAGAAGGAAGAGGGAAGAAGGCTTAAAAGCTTGAAAAAACAAACGTAAATTTTTTGTAGATATTCACCCTTGGTTTTACACAAACGATACCAACGGACATGATATTACTACCTTTCTCTAGAGCGATATAACTACCGCTAGACTGTGCCAACGCCATAGTCAATTTCTGTGGTTTAATCAGTCTTAGAGTTATTTGTTGTTACTAATTAACATCTTTACTCCTAAAGAGTTAACCAATCTATAACTGTTCAACCAGATTTGATATAAGGTGTCAATTATCCTCACAACATTAGATCGAGTTTATTATTTCAACATTTAATACTCAAAACTTTATTTACAAAATTAGCGGTTTAACAAAAATTGTTTTTGCTTCTTCTCTCCTAATTGCTAATTCTGTACTGATACCTACTCTGATATGAAGTGGTCCGCCAAAGCAACTTTTTCGTAATACCATTATTTGTTTTTCTGGCACAACTCCCATAGCTTTAAGACGTTTGACTAATACTTCACCATAAGTATCTATTTCAATTCTTTTAATAATTGCTGAATTTTGGATATCTAGGCAAGATAAATCTATCAGTTGTGTAGTAGTTTTACTATCTAAATCTTGCTTATTTTCTGCGTCAAAAATTATTTTTTCTGGATGATTAGACAACATTTTTAAAGTATTTTTTTTATCTTGATAAGTGTGAAGTATTATATCATTTCCGGTTAAACAGTTATAAATAAACGTAAGCATTCAGCTCTTTAGAGACGTTGCATCCAATGTCCTTACCGAAAAATTAATAATTAATAATTATTAATTAAATAATTCAGCTTTATTAGCCTCCCCTTTCAAGGGGAAAAAAGCGGTCGTTTTGCTACGCAACATGTAAAGCGTAGCTTCCCGCAGGGTGGGATGGCTCCGAAACCTGCGCCATATCCATGAGACCAAGAGAAGAAATAATATTTCCTGATATTCAATTCCGTAACGGTTAAAACCCGAGGTAATTATCCATTATCCATTATCCATTAATGAACTACTCCCTACTTCCTCTTTTCCGGAGAGGTCTAATGACTGCTGTTTAAACTTATTAATGACTCCTGTTGAAACTTATTATAGGATATTATTAATCTTTAATTAAAAAATTCCCATGTCTCGACCTACATTATATATTGCTATTACTAACCATGGATTTGGTCATGCTGTACCCATATCATCAGTTGCTAATCTGGTGCAAAAAATGTGTCCAGATGTTTTATTGATTATGGTGACAACTGCTCCCCGTTGGTTATTAGAATCTTATATTTCTGGTGATTTTATTCATCGTCCTCGTGCCTTTGATGTGGGAGTTATTCAATCAGACAGTATCACAATGGATAAACAAACTACCCTAGAAAAATTGAAAGAAATTCGGAGTAAAGAACGGTCAATTATTGCTGGAGAAGTTGATTTTATTAAGCAAAATAGAGTGGATTTATTATTAGCAGATATCCCGCCACTTGCTGCTAAAATTGCTCAAGCTGCCGATATTCCTTGTTGGATGTTGAATAATTTTGGTTGGGATTTTATTTATCGTCCTTGGGGTGGTGAATTTGTGGAAATTGCTGATTGGATAGGAGAATGTTTTGGGCAGTGTGACCGTTTATTTCGCCTCCCATTCCATGAATCCATGGACGCTTTTCCTAATGTTTTTGATGTGGGATTAACTGGAGGAACTCCACATTATCAACCTGAAGAAATTAAAGCAAAATTTGGCATTTATACAGACAAAGAAAAAACTGTTTTACTGACTTTTGGTGGTTTAGGTTTAGCACAGATTCCCTATCAAAATATATCCCGTTTTCCTGACTGGCAGTTTATTACTTTTGATAGTAACGCTCCAGAGTTTCCCAACCTTATAAATGTCAGAAATAAATTAGATAAAAATCACAATAATTTACTCAATATTCGACCTGTAGATTTCATGCCAATATGTGGCAGAATTATTTCCAAACCAGGATATAGCACATTTGCTGAAGCCTTAAAATTAGAGATACCTGTTGTCTCATTAATCAGAGAAGGTTTTGCTGAATCAAAATTATTATTAGAAGGTATTCAAGATTATAGTTATCATCAAATTTTACCACCAACAGAATTTTTTGATGGTGATTGGGAATTTCTCAGACGACCCTTACAACCACCCCGTAAATCTGAAAAATTAGATAAAAATGGCAGTGAAGCGATCGCTAAAGCAGTTGTAGATTATTTACATTGAAGAAGGCAGTTCATTAATTGATAATTGAAGCGTGGATAATTGATAATTACCTCGGGTTTTAACCGTTACGGAATTGAATATTATGCCAGCGCACATTGCTATACTTTCAACTTTCTAATTAGGGCTTGCTGATTAAATCTAAAAGCATTGACATATAAAGATAAGTGCCTTTTTGGGGTCGAGTTGCAGTGCCTGGTTTTCAGCTCTTCATGCTCAAAAGGTTAGTATTTTAGACGCATAGTTGGGCAGAAAAACCAAGGGACAATTCTTTCTCCTACCTCTTCGCTCATTCCCATTTCTCCCCTCCACCGGAGGGGGAGGGGCGAGGGGTGGGTTGTCTCCTGTCTCCTGTCTCCTGTCTCCTAACCCAGCAAAAAGATTTTATTCAGCAAACCCTAATTACTGCACAATCTATTCAAGGAAAACAATTATGATCCCTAAAATTAATATTAACAACTTCATTGAAATTGACATTAACAGCATCATTGCAATGGGAGTTGAAATCGTATTTCTAATATCTCTCTTTGTAGTAATTAAATTTTTTGTCAACAGAGCATATAAACAATTAATAAAAGTATCATCAATTAAAAAAAAGAAAAAAGATGTTGAAGTTATCTACCGAAATATTCAGATATTATTAACTATAAGTTGCTTACTATTATGTTTATTAATTACCGGAATTAATGGATGGCTTATTTATCGGGGAGAAAATTTAATCGAATACCAAACTTCCTTGATTAAAAGTATTTCCTTTGATTACCTGCTAGCTATAGGAATTAGAGTACTCAAAATCTTAGGCATACTAATTTTAACTAAATGGAGTATTCCATATATAAATAAATTTATAACCTGGTCAAAAGAGTGGGCAAAAAACGTTGATAAAATCACTGCAAATGATGCCAGTATTGACAATTTATTTGAATTTTTCAAGAGCAACTTTAATAATATGATTTGGCTGTTATATGTGACTCTATCAGCTCAAATAATGGTATTCCCAGAAGTAATTATCAAATATTTGTATATAAGTTTGCAGGTTTATATGATTATTATTACAGGATTACTATTTATTAAAGCTAATACAACAGTTATTGATACCTTAGATGGTCTTAGCAAGAAATATTCCGATAAAAGAAATATTTTGCGGGTCTACGATCGCCTAAGTAAATTAATTCCTCTTGCCAAACGATGTCTTGAATATGCAATCTATATTACTACAGCTACTTTATCTATTCAAAAAGTTGATTTTATTGCTGGTTTAGCTCCTTATGGTCCTTTATTTTTGCAAATAATTGGGATTATATTTATGAGTCGTGTTGTGCAAGAAATTGGTCAACTGTTACTAGAAGAAGTTCTACTGCGTGAGGGCGATCAAGATGATATATCTAAACAGAGACGACAGACATTTCTACCCCTATTTCAAAGTTGTATTAAATACCTGATTTACTTTGGTACAGGGATAGCAATTCTTTATACTATTAAAATTGACCCGACTCCTATTTTAGCAGGTGTAGGTATTTTAGGTTTAACAATTGGAATGGGAGCACAAAGTCTGGTTGAAGATATAGTTGCAGGTTTCTTTATTTTGTTTGAAAGTTACTATTTGGTAGGAGATTTTGTAGAGATAAATGGCGTAAGTGGTTTTGTCACGGGAATAGAATTAAGAACAACTCGCATTAATGGTGGAGATAAAAATTATATTATTCATAATCGTGATGTTAAGGATATAGTTAATCACTCCAGCTATAGTAGTGCAGTAGTCATGCTAAAAATTCCTTATCAAGTTAAGATTAGTCAAGTCTATGAAGTTATAGAAAAAGTTGGAAAGAAGTTGCTAGAAAATTATTCGGAAGACATAATTGAACCAACAACAATAGGAGGAGTACAAGAATTTTCAGAAAATCACATATTAATCGAAATAGTTACAGAAGTTAAACCAGGAAAACATTTCAGGATTCAGAAAGTTTTAGGTATAATGATTAAAGAAGCTTTTGAAAAAGCAAATATTGAACTTAGTGTGGTTAATCATGTAACCCTGAGTAACGATCGACCTATTCCAATATTTTTAAAACCTCTACGATAAATAGTGATATCAAATTCGGTTAAACAGTTATAAATTGGTAGTCTTTAGGAGTCAGGAGTCAGGAGTCAACCCACCCCTAACCCCTCCCAGGAGGGGAACGACCGAGTCCGGAGTCAGGAGTCAACCCACCCCTAACCCCTCCCAGGAGGGGAACGACCGAGTCCGGAGTCAGGAGAGAAGAAAGAAGAAGCAAAGAAGAAAGTTTTTTGTTTGCTAGCACACAATGCACGTTAACGCAGAGCCCGGAACGGAGTTCTATCCCACTCTTATCCGGACATAGTATCATACCTCAAATCACCAATGCCATAATTCTATAGTTACTTCAATCTCCCCATCTCCCAGACTCCCCATCCCCCCATCTCCCTACCTCCCCATCTCCCACAACTATATAATAAGTATTTAACCGAACTTGATATGACTCCTCCCTGATTATTTATAACTATTCAACCGGACATAATATAAATCTGAAAAATTAGATAAAAATGGTAGTGAAGCGATCGCTAAAACTGTTGTGGAATATTTAAAATAATTATTGCTAACTATTCAACTATTGAAAAATCTATGTAACGAAAAGTTAAGTTATCAGCCACTTGTCCTTTATCCATCTTATCATAAAAATAATTTTTCATGGAAATGAAAAAGCTGTCGTTAGCGCAGTTTCCCGTAGGGTGGGATGGCGAGGAAACCTGCGCCATATCCAATCGACTAAGAGAAAATCAAGTTTAATATTTCAAGCCTCTGACTTTCCTAGGTCATGCTGCGCAAACAGGCAGAGAGAGGTACTGATAACTGATAACTGATAACTGATAACTGAAATTACCTACTTATCATTTCTCAAATTGATATGAATAACATCATTGTAATTGGAATTGAAATCGGATTTATCATATGTACCTTTCTGACAATTAGATTTGTTTTCAGTAGGATATATAAACAGTTAATGCAAATTTCATCCATAAAAAAAAGGGAAAACAATCTTCAAGTTATCTACCAAAATGTGCAGATATTAATAACTATCTGTTCCTTATTATTATGTTTGGCAGTAGCAGGATTTAATGGATGGCTGATCTATCAAGGACAAGACTTAATAGAATACAAACGTTCCATTATTCAAAATCTTTCCTCAGATTACTGGCGAGAAGTAGGAATTGGAGTTATCAAAAGCTTAAGTTTATTAATAATAACTATCTGGATTATCCGATACATAAATAAATGCCTAAACTGGTTGAAAGAACAGGCAGAAAATTTTGAAAAACTTACTGCTAATGAAGAAAGTATCGAAAGTTTCTTTGAATTTTTCAAAGGCAACTTTAATAACATTATCTGGCTGTTTTATGTTACTTTATCCGCTCAATTCGTGCAACTACCAGCAGTAACTATTCAATATTTATATATAAGTTTGCGGATTTATATAATTATTACTGTAGGGTTGCTCTTCATCAAGGCAAGTACAGCTATTATTGATACTTTCGATGCCTTGAGCAATAAATATTCCGACCGACAAAATATCTTGCGTATTTACGATCGCCTGAGTCGTTTAATTCCTCTAGCAAAAAGATGTATTGAATATGCAATCTATATAATTACAGCTACCTTAGTAGTTCAGCAAGTTGCTTTTATCGCCAAACTAGCTATATATGGACCTATATTTATTCAAATAATTGGCATTATATTTATCAGTCGTGTTATTGAAGAAATTGCTAAACTTATTCTCGAAAGATTATTACTCCGTAACGATGATTCGAGTAATTTATCTCAACAAAGAAATCAGACATTTCTACCTTTATTTAAAAGCGTTCTCAAATATTTTATTTACTTTGGTACAGGCATCGCTATTCTTGATACTATTGGTATGTATCTTGGCCTAATTTTTGTCCAAATTTTACCAGCAGGTGTAGTTATTCTTGGTTTAGCAGTAGGAATGGGGGCAAAAAGTCTAATTGAAGATCTAGTTGCAGGTTTCTTTATTTTATTTGAAAACTACTACTTAGTAGGAGATTTTGTAGAGATAAATGGTACTTATGGCTTTGTCACAGGAATAGAATTAAGAACAACTCGCATTAATTATGAAGATAAACATTACATTATCCATAATCGTGATGTTAAGGATGTAGTTAATCATTCACACCATAGTAATTCAGTTGTCACTCTGAAAATTCCTTATCAAAGTGATATTAATCAAATCTATGAAATTATAGAAAAAGTAGGAAAGAAGCTTCAAGAAAATTATCCAGAAGAGATAATGAAAAGAACAGTAGTAGATGGCATAGAAGAATTTTATGACTATCAAATGTTAATTCATATAACTACAGAAGTTAAACCAGGAAGACATATTGATATGAAGAGAATTCTTGGTACAATGATTAAACAAGCTTTCCAGGAAGAAAAAATTGAAATTCCTGTGATTCACCATTTAATGATGAATAATCAAGACAGAACAAATATTAACCTGAATAAATAGCTGAAGCGCTGATGGCTGACTGCTGTTTGCTTACCTGATAACTGATAACTGATAACTGATAATTGAAATGACTCACTATCAACAATTACTCCAAATTAATACTTCTGGTAAATCTTTATCCAAAATCACTTCCAAAGTACAAGAAGCTGTAGCAAAATCAGGGGTAAAAACAGGTTTATGTAATCTATTTTTACGGCACACTTCCGCTAGTTTAATAATTCAAGAAAATGCCGACCCAGATGTATTAGTTGATTTGGAAAACTTTATCTCAAAATTAGTACCAGAAGGTTATCATTATATTCATAGTGCTGAAGGTCCTGATGATATGCCAGCTCATATTCGTAGTGTTTTAACCCATACTTCAGAACAAATTCCGATTAATAATGGCAGATTAGTATTAGGTACTTGGCAAGGAATTTATGTTTGGGAACATCGCCAACGTAGTCATACCCGAGACTTAGTAATTCATGTCAGTGGAGAATAATTTTTAGCAGAAGGAAGAAGGAAGAAGGAAAAAATAGCCCATTCATTCATTATTTACCAAAAAAATGAGGTTCAAAGCCTCCCCAAAGCCCCCCAAATTGGGGGACTTTTACCAGCTAATGGATTCTTGTTCCCCCCAGAATTGGCTTGCTCGGGGGACAAAATTCAGTATTAAACAACTTTTCAGATATCCTCTTAGAATTGGTTCAGATGATAAGACACGAAGTGCCGTGTCGAAGACTATCCCCATTCACTTCTTCCTTCTTCCTTCTTCCTTCTTCCTTTTTCAAGGCTTTGTTAACAACTGAACTAACAAACCATAGCAATATCCACCCAACAAAATTCCTCCTGCACCAATTAAACCCATTAATGGAGGGACTGGTGCAGGTAGTTTAAGCCAACCAAATACAACACCAATTATCCAACCTCCGAGTAATGCCATTCCTGCATCTTTGAAAAAACTCATAAGAAATCTCCAAATTAATTCCAAGTTGAATACTCTGAAGTTTCAATATAGCAGAAGGAATAAGGAAGAGGAAAGAAGGAAGAAGGAAAAATCCTGCGTTGTCTAAGTTTTAAGCTTTAGCAGAAGAAAGTCACGCACTGCTTGCTGTTGGGGCGTTGCTGAATTAAAGTATGAATGCGCTATTGTTTGGTTCTGGTAAAGCCCCCGCGCATCGCCCATTCAACAAAAAGCGAAGCAACATCTGGCTTCCCCCGATCCTGCGGGGGACGGGAGGGGGATTAATAAAGGGGACTTTTAGAGTTTTATTCCCCCCAGAATTGGCTTGCTCGGGGGGCTTGCATCATACCCAGAATCAGCAACGCCGCTTTTGGATAGTGTGTTATATCATGTCCGGATAATTAGTGATAAAAAACTTTCTCTTTCAACTCCAGTTCTTCTTCTTCCAACTTCAGTCTTCCCTCCTGACTCCTGACTCCTGACTTCTGCCCTCTGCCTTCTTGTATAACCCGGAGTCTCCTGTATCACTTCAACCTAATTTCAATCTGCACCTCACTCCGTTTCAAATCTTCCGGTGTCATTGGTGAATTATACAACAAGCGTCTTGGCGGACTCACAACTTCATATTCTGGGTGTTGCGCCAACCATTCTTTCAGCTTTTGCAAATTTTGTTCGTAGCTCTCCCAACTGTAAGCACCCTGTACCCCAATACTCACAACCGTCATTGGCAAAGTATCTCTCACCATCACCTGAGAATCAATTTTTTGGGGAGTCATATCCGGGGTCGAATAGAGAAACGATACTTCTGTCTCTTCGCTTTCCTTGACATAACGTGCTTCCACAGGGGTTGTCATGGCAATTTGATTACTGCTGATATGTTGATACAGTGGGTCGAAAGCTGCTCTGGTTGCCATCCGGGAATCACCTGTATGTTTGTAGGTGACAGCGCGATATTGAGGATATTCTTTAACTTCGATGATATTTGCCTCAGTGGGTTGAGGAAAACCTTGGGGTAAAGATGCAGACATTTCAAAATTTGGCTTGATTTACTATTCCATTATACTTGTTATAGAATAGACATCTCCATAAAAGAGGGAATAGGGGGAAATAACTGATAATTTATGTACGATAATTGATTTTATTTTTTATTTTTGGAGATGTCTAATAGATAAATAAACATCAACCAGGGAAAAATTAGCGCTGGCGAACACTTTTGTAACTATTGTCCAATAAATAAATCAAAATCAACCAGGGAAAAATCAGCGCTGGCGAACACTGCTGTAACTATTGTCCAATAGATAAATAAACATCAACCAGGGAAAAATTAGCGTTCGCTAACACTGCTGTAACTATTGTCCAATAGATAAATAAACATCAACCAGGGAAAAATTAGCGTTCGCTAACACTTTTGTAACTATTGTCCAATAGATAAATCAAAATCAACCAGGGAAAAATTAGCGCTGGCGAACACTTTTGTAACTATTGTCCAATAGATAAATCAAAATCAACCAGGGAAAAATTAGCGCTGGCGAACACTGCTGTAACTATTGTCCAATAGATAAATAAACATCAACCAGGGAAAAATTAGCGCTGGCGAACACTGCTGTAACTATTGTCCAATAGATAAATAAACATCAACCAGGGAAAAATCAGCGCTGGCGAACACTGCTGTAACTATTGTTCAATAGATAAATAAACATCAACCAGGGAAAAATTAGCGCTGGCGAACACTGCCTTTTGGCGGTGCAATTTATGAGCTGGAAATTTATCCAGTGGTTAACCGTTGTCAAGGGTTAGAAGCAAGAGTCTATCACTATCAACCTTTGGAGCATTGTCTGTATCAAATTTCCGATCAGAATTCAGATAACGTTCCATCAACTCCCTAAAACACTACGAGCGCCTCATCCAGACATGGTATAAATCAAAAGGGGCAGCCATCAAATGCTACCCCAAAAAATTCTATCAGATATCGTTTTAGGCTACAGCTATCTAACGATAAAAGTTGTTGACCCTATTTACCATGTTATTCCTGATAAATAAAACGGCTACATCCCAATAGCGATCGTCTGTATCTTTTAGATCGCACTTGATTTTCCATTCTTCATCCTCAATAACAGGCATGATCGTCAACGCTGAGACTTTGTGTTTCTGCTGTGCTCCAGAATTAAATCCGGCAATAACTGCAGTCCATTCTGATGCTTGATATCCAGTTTTGATTGTGGGATTACCTTTGACCTGATAAATCCGATATTCCATAGGTTTTTGCTCAGTCGCTGATGTGGGTTCGGTGGTTGTTGATTTGGTGTCAGTTTCACCAGTAGGTTTGGTGGTTGTTGATTTGGTGTCAGTTTCACCAGTGGGTTTGGTGGTTGTTGATTTGGTGTCAGTTTCACCAGTGGGTTTGGTAGTTGTTGATTTGGTGTCAGTTTCACCAGTGGGTTTGGTAGTTGTTGATTTGGTGTCAGTTTCACCAGTAGTATCTACTTTCATACATTCATTAATTTCTTCTTTTGACAATGCTCGGTTATACACCCGCAGGTTTGACATTTTACCATGAAACAATTGATCTGCTGACCAGTTACTATTACCAACGTAGTTTTTGGTGCGGTTAACACTATTGGGGATAGCTACCAACCCACTCCCTACTTCTTGACCATTCTTATACACCTTGGCATTTCCTGACTTGTCAATTGTTGCTGTTAGATAGAGCCACTGATTCTTTTCGAGTATCCCTTTTACTTCAATAGCTTTTCTCGTAGAACCAACAAATACAACTAATAATCCATCGTTGGTTGTAGTACGATTGCCAAAGATGATATTGTTCTTACCAGGACCATTCGCGAAATCAATAACCCTTGACTGGTTCTTGAAGTTCTGATAATATACCCAAGCTTCTACGGTAAAACCTTGTGAATAGTTGATATTCATCTCAGGCATTTGGATATAATCATCCACCCCGTCAAAGTTGATACAGTTACCAAAGTTCGGGTCAGCTACAATTTCAGGAGACCCATTAACTTTACCATTAAGTTTTGATGCTGAAACATCAACAACTTCTTTTTCTTTAGCTGCATTTTCTACTATTTCATTGAGTGGTAGATGCAGTTGTAAGCCTTTATTTATATCCATTGGTGCTGGTGTTTGCTCTACTGGTGGTGGTGTTTGCTCTACTGGTGGTGGTGTTTGATCTACTTTCATACATTCGTTAATTTCTTCTTTTGACAATACTCGGTTATACAGTCGCAGATGAGCCATTTGCCCTTCAAGAGCTTGGTTGACATCAAATCCTCCTGCCAATTTATCCTGTTCTTGCCCTAGTACGAGTGATCCCCCAGAAGTAATTTTCTTTCCTTTACTCAGAGTACCTGAGTCTTTCTCTTCCCCATCTAGATAAACCTTTAATTGTCCGTCGCTGCTGTTCCAACTTACTGTTACACAATGCCATTTACCATCATTGAAAGCAATTCCTGTTTCTTTTGTAGCCCCTGTAATGTAAAGTATAAGTTTTTTAATGTCATACAAGATCAGGGCATTATCTGTTTGAGAATTAGCATAGGAAACAGGTGTTCCTGCTTTTTTTGTATTGTTTGATTTAACCCAACATGATACTGTAAGTACTTCTGAGGGGAAATTTGCCATGGGATTAATAATAATATAATCATCATTCCCATCAAAGTTTAAGCAACTGCCAAAACGCGAGTCTGCTACAACTGTTGCACCATTGACTTTGCCATTGAGTTTTGATGTTGAGACATCAACAACTTCTTTTTCTTTAGCAGCATTTTCGACTATTTCATTCAGTGGCAGATGCAGTTGTAAACCACGATTAATATCCATAGCTGGAGGAGCTTCATCCACTTTCATACATTCATTAATTTCTTCTTTTGATAACGCTCGGTTATACAGTCGCAGATTTGACATTTTCCCATGAAAAAATGCATCTGCTGACCAGTTACTCTTGCCAATGTAATTTTTAGTGCGATTAAGATTATTAGGTAGATGTACTAAAGCACTCTGTACTTCTTCACCATTCTTATATACTTTGCCACTACCTGAGCCATCAACAGTTACTGTTAAATAAAGCCACTGGTTTAACTCTAGCTTTCCATCTGCTTTAATCCTGTTTCGAGTAGCACCTTGATAAACATCGAAGACTAAATTCTGAGTAGTACCTTCATTCGCAAACAGAATGTTGTTGTTACCCGGACCCTTTCCAAAATCAATAATTCTTGACCAATTCTTGAAGCTGTTATACTGTACCCAAGCTCCTACAGTCAAACCTTGTGAATAGTCAATATTCATTTCTGGCATTTGGATATAATCATCCACACCGTCAAAATTTAGACAATTGCCAAGTTTGGAGTCTGCTACAACTTTTGCTTCCCCATTGACTTTACCCTTGAGTTTTGCTGGAGAAACATCAACTACTTCTTTTTCTTTAGCAGCATTTTCGACAATTTCATCCAGTGGCAGATGCAGTTGTAAACCACGATTTATATCCATAGGTGGAGGAGTTTCATCCACTTTCATACATTCGTTAATTTCTTCAGGAGATAATGGTCGGTTATACATCCGCAGATGCGACATTTTGCCATGAAAATATCCATCTACTGACCAGTTACTCTTACCAATGTAGTTGTTAGTGCGATTAAGATTATTAGGTAGATGTACTAAACCACTCTGTACTTCTTCACCATTCTTGTAGATTTTGCTACTACCTGACCCATCAACAGTTACTGTTACATAAACCCACTGGTTCAACTCCAGTTTGCCATCTGCTTTAACCCTGTTTTGAGTAGTACCTTTATTAACCTGGAAGGCTAAATTATTAGTAGTAAGTTCATTAGCAAACAGAATATTGTCATTTGGAGCACCATTTCCAAAGTCAATAATTCTCGACCACTTCTTGAAGCTGTTATACTGTACCCAAGCTCCTACAGTCAAACCTTGTGAATAGTCAATATTCATTTCTGGCATTTGGATATAATCATCCACACCGTCAAAATTTAGACAATTGCCAAGTTTGGAGTCTGCTACAACTTTTGCTTCCCCATTGACTTTACCCTTGAGTTTTGCTGGAGAAACATCAACTACTTCTTTTTCTTTAGCAGCATTTTCGACAATTTCATCCAGTGGCAGATGCAGTTGTAAACCA
>NZ_JAAHGH010000004.1:304306-415963 GCF_010672525.1 Okeania sp. SIO2B3
GTCTGCTACAACTTTTGCTTCCCCATTGACTTTACCCTTGAGTTTTGCTGGAGAAACATCAACTACTTCTTTTTCTTTAGCAGCATTTTCGACAATTTCATCCAGTGGCAGATGCAGTTGTAAACCATTATTTATATCCATAGGTGGAGGAGTTCCATCCACTTTCATACATTCGTTAATCTCTTCAGGAGATAAAACCCGGTCATAAATTCGTAGATTAGCAACCTTACCATTATAGTATTCGGTGTTAGGAATGTGGCTACCCAATCTTACCTCAGTAGCTGAACCTATAGGTATGTTTTTACCTTTACCACTGTGCCACAAAATACCACCAAGATAAATTTTCATCTCACCTGTGGCAACATTTTTAGTAAATGCCCAGTAAGTCCATTTACCTTTAAAATCACTAGTCTCAACTAATTTGTCTATTCTGTCAAAAGTGTTAGTATTACTGCCACAATCAAAGTAAATGCGACTATTTGACCAAGGTAAATGAATATTCACTACATAACCAT
The DNA here is from genome assembly GCF_010672525.1 of Okeania sp. SIO2B3. Taxonomy (GTDB): domain Bacteria; phylum Cyanobacteriota; class Cyanobacteriia; order Cyanobacteriales; family Microcoleaceae; genus Okeania. The sequence continues at coordinate 304,822 of NZ_JAAHGH010000004.1, forward strand.
TATTTTCTGCCCGAAGAAGAGTACTGTTTTTAGGTTGAGAATCGCCACCATATGCCCAAAAACCAATTGTGATTTCACCTGTTTGAGGAATAGTTGCTGTTGGTAGTTCAATATAATCATCAACTCCATCAAAGTTGATACAGTTGCCAAAGCGGGAGTCCGCTACAATTGCTGCACCATGAACTTTGCCATTAAATTTGTTGCCTGAAATATCAACAACTTCTTTTTCTTTAGCTGCATTTTCAACAATTTCATTCAGTGGCAAATGCAGTTGTAAACCACTATTTATATCCATAGGTGGAGGAGCTGCATCTATTTTCATACATTCATTGATGTCTTCTGGTGATAATACTCGGTCATAAATCCTTAGATGAGCAATTTGACCATTATAGAAACTATTATAAGTTTCACGACCAAACATCACCTTAACAACTGAATCTAAATCTATAGCTTTGTCTTTACCTGTACCACTGTGCCACAAACTACCATTAAGATAAATATTCATCTCCCCTTTGGCAACATTCTTAGTAAATGTCCAGTAAGTCCATTTATCTTTAAAATCAACAGCCTCACCTACCTTCTCAATTCTGTCAAAAGGATTTCCATAATCAAGGATGATGCGACGATCTGACCATGGTAAATAGACGCGAATAAGTGGCTGATTACCTTTATTATATGCAGATATTAAAACAGTATTTTTAGGTAAAGACTTGCCACCATATGCCCAAAAACCAATTGTGATTTCACCTGTTTGGGGAATAGTTTCTTTTGGCAGATCAATATAATCATCTACTCCATCAAAATGTACACAGTTGCCGAATTGCGAGTCGGGCACAATTTTTGCACCATGAACTTTGCCATTAAGTTTGTTGCCTGAAATATCAACAACTTCTTTTTCTTTAGCTGCATTTTCGACAATTTCATTCAGTGGCAGATGCAGTTGTAAACCACTATTTATATCCATAGGTTTAGTTTCAGGAGTTTCACTAATTGGACTTGTAGAAGTAGTATTACTAGCAACATAAATATCGTGTAGATCGTTAGGTATTGTACCTTTAATCTTTTTTTGTTTGAAAGTAAGAGTAATAGATGTATAACGTTGGTCACTCGGTAACTGAAACAAACCTAGACCCGTATCTGTGCCAAAAGAAGTACCTGGGTTGGGTGGAGTTGGACTGAACTCTTGTTTACCTTGAGAGTTTTTACCAGATATAGTTTGAGTAGCTGCATCTAGGAATACTCGAGCATTGTTCCCTTTGCCAAGGGTCCCACTGTTGAATAATTTCCAGTCAGCTAAATTTACTGGACTACCATCTAGAGTTGTTGCTGTGACTTTTATGGTTGTATATCCAGCTGCAGTACCGTTGAAAAATCTTGAGATGGCCAAATAAGTGTCACCACAGGTAGCGCCATCAGTTGCTTTTGAGCCAGCTAGAGAAGCTTTGTAGTTACTAAAATCTAGAGTAACAGAATAGTTATTTTCACGTCCTATAGTCCTGATTTGAGGCATAGTAACAGTGATACCTTTGACTTGACCCGTTAAGCTAAATTGATTCTCTATTTCCCCAGAGAGGAGGCGATCTTCTGTGATGGGGATACCACCATCTGGCTTTCCTTTCCAAGCACGGTCATCATAGTCTATTTGATTGTAGGTGATACCTATTGTACCTCCTAAACCATCAGAGATTTGCGCTGTTTGGCCAAACCCTGGATACTTATAGTCGGTAGTATCCCAAAAGGTGAGGTTTTTAGTAGCGACTTCAGACATTATAATGCTCCTTATTTATTCATTAATCGGCAATTTCTAGCGATACTAATAATTCTCTGATTGTCTGAAAAAATATACAATCCAGATATTTTTTGCTCAAGTATAAGTTTTTTGATGCATCAACTCAACATTTCTTAATAATACATTTTACCACTGATTAAATTATTCATAGAGTTAAATTTTATTAAGGATTATTGCTAAATTTTGTTCGGGAACAGGCATGGCCAATTTGTCATAAAGTCCAATATTTCAACGATAATAATGGCCTACTTGAAGCTCATAAAATCAAAAACTTTCTATCATTAAGTGATTGACTATATCAAAAAAAATAATGATTTATATGGTTTTTATATTTCAAAGATCAAATGAAATCGATATTAATTAGTAAAGCTGATATCAGTTGTTATTGAAACTAGCAAAATCAGGATTCAATATACTAATATTCCTGATACTATACCATGTCAAATATCAAACTGCTAGTTGCTGCAATACAATACAAAAATATTGGGGATATTCACAATTATATGATTTAATTTGTCTGCCTCAAAATGGTAAAAAAATATCTTTTAAAGAAAGTAAAATCAATCTTATGAATCAGGAAATATTAGTAGGAAATATATTAATTATTGACGATCAAATCAATAATTTACGAGTTTTAACTACTATTTTAAAGGGGAAAAATTATACAGTAAGAAAAGCTATAGATGGTGAAACTGCAATTGAAGCAGCTCAAATAGAACCCCCTAATTTAATTATTTTAGATATAAAAATGCCAGGAATGGACGGCTATGAAGTTTGCAAACACTTAAAATCAAATCAAAAAACTCAAGATATTCCAATTATTTTTATTAGTGCTTTAAGTGAAGTATTTGATAAAGTAAAAGCTTTTGAAGTAGGCGGAATTGATTATATTACTAAGCCATTTCAGGAGGAAGAAGTCTTAGCAAGAATTAACAGTCAGTTAACGATTCAGAAACAACAAAAACTTTTACAACAAGAAAAAGCACTATTGAAACAGGAACAAGAAAAGCTTAAGCAAGAAATTCAACAAAGAAAAGAAGCAGAAGCAATTTTATATCAATCTAGAGCCTTGATTTCTAGTATTTTAAGGAGTTCCCTTGATGGGGTTGCTGCCTTAGAAGCTGTTAGAAATCCCAAAACAGCAGAAATTGAAGATTTTCGCTGCCTGGAAGTTAATCCTATTATTGCTGAAGTCTTCAATCAAGAACGAGAAAATTTAATTGGAAAGTTGATTTTCAGAAGGTTTATCAATAAAATTGATCCTAATTTATTTGCTGCTTTTGTCGGTGTTGTAGAAACAGGAATATCCTTACAAAAAGACTTTAATTATAAGTACAAAGAAGAACAAAAATGGTATTCTTGCATAGCAGTAAAATTAGCTGATGGTTTTGCTATTACGGTCAGAGATATTACTAAAAGAAAAACATTAGAATTAGAGCTAAATCATCTCGCAACTATTGACGGATTAACAGGAGTTTATAACCGTTCCACTTTTGATCAAACTATCGCGCAAGAATGGCAACGTGCTCAAAGAGAAAAACAACCTTTATCTTTGATTTTATTTGATGCGGATTATTTTAAATTATATAATGATTATTATGGGCATCAAGCTGGAGATAATTGTTTGGTACAAATTGCCCATGCTGCTTCAGAAATGGTCAAGCGTCCGGGAGATTTTGTTGCTCGTTATGGTGGTGAAGAATTTGTGATCATTTTACCTAATACGGATCGACAAGGAGCGATCGCTGTCGCCGAGCGTATTCGACAAGCTATTCAGTTACTAGCTATTCCCCACGAATGTTCGGAAGTAAGTTCTGTTGTTTCCGTTAGTATGGGAATTGCTTGTGTTATTCCTACTACAGACAGTTCACCAGAGACTCTGATTAGTATGGCGGATCAAGCAATGTACAAAGCAAAACAGCAGGGGCGAAATCTGGCGATCGTCTACAGTACATAAGATGGGGGGATGGGCAGATGGGCAGATGGGCAGATGGGCGGATGGGCAGATGGGCAGATGGGGACCCACCCCTACTCCCAGGAGGGGAATATCGAGAAAGATTTGGCAATGGCGCTCAGATGGAACATTTTTTTATACCGAATTAAACTGATTTGATGTAAACAGGATTTACGCAAATTCACCTTTAAAATGCCATATGTAGGGGCGTTAACGATAGTTATGCGCAAGCTTTTGGCATTTGCGTTCCGCAAAGCTCCGAATTGCGCCCTCACTTGATACGCGTGTCCGTGCGTAAGTCCTGATAAACATAAGAATAATTAATGCGCTCCTAGGGTGTAATTATCAAAAAGGCGATCGTGTTTGTGTTAATTACTTAACATAGGTGGTGATATAAAGGTTAAAAGCTAAATAGAAAACGGTACAGTTTTTACTTTTAAAATTCAACTTATACCGTTTCACGGAATTCAAAAGTCAAAAGTCATGCATCGAGTGCGTAATTCTGAGGTTTCCTCAGAATGTAAGAGGCACTCAAGACAGTCATGCATTATGATTTTATAGCTCAAAACTTTGATGCTTCAATAATTTCAGCAAATTATTCAAAATCTAAAGTTTGAAACTATTTGTAACATTCTTTTTTCAAATTGGTATTACTATTGTGAATTCTGGGAATTTTAAAAATCAAGCAAATAAGTGTCAGATGATTGCCTTAAAACCTGGAATTCCATGATACAATCTTAATTGTCGATGACCGCCCCGATCGTCGTTTATTATTAATTAAACTTTTACAATCTCTAGTTTTTCAAATTGAAGAAGCTAGTAACGGACAATAAGCCATAGAAAAATGGGAAATAAGGTAACCTAATTTATGATTTATTAGATGTAAAAACTGTATATTTGGTCATCTTAAAATTCTTGATTTTGTTCACAATTTATAGATGTCAATATCAAGGTTTTCACTAACTGTAATAATACTTTGTTCTGGAAATTTTTGCCACCTACCTAAAAATAAAGGTTCAGAAGCTATAATCACAGCATTGGGGAAATGAGGATCGTCTTTTAGCCAATAAAGACTAGGGGGAGTCGCACCTTGGGCAAACCTAGAGGCAACTAATTTATGTCCGTCTGTAATGATTGTATTTGCCAAAAATTTAATTTCCTTTGTTTGAGCAATTTCTGTCAAAATTCCTAATATTTCCTGTAGAGCGTGTTTAAAATTACAGCCAATACCAATATTAGATAATATTTCATTAATTAATAATGCAAAAATATGTTCTGAATCTGTATTACCTTTAATCAATAAATAAGGAATTTCTTTGAGGTAATCGCGTATTTCTTTATAAAGAGTAAATCTGAATTTATCAATATAACCGTTATGAATAAACAATATATTTTTATAACTAAATGGTTGACAGTTACTCAAATCAATTCCTTGACCAGGAGTTGCACTTCTAACATAACCGATCATACATCCTGACTCTATATAACGACCGAGACTATTGAGATTTATATCATTCCATATTGGCTGAATATTTTTATAAGTAAAAGGTAAACTTTGTTTTTGATGATGATACCAACCCACCCCAAAACCATCAGCATTTAGTAATCCTTCTTTCATTTCGCGAGGTTGATAACCTTGAACTATTAATGAGTGTTCTGGTTGACTAACAATTGATTCTAATAAAATTGGCTCACCGAGATAGCCTAGTAATCTACACATATCAATTTTATATTGTTTATTTAATATATTGTCTACTTGTTAATCATAACATTGTGATTATCAAGACAATCAATTTAAAACTAATTCAGTGGTATTTTATGAGATTTTTGATGTCATCAATTACAATTAAATAGTTGAGTTGTGAGTTGACAATTAATATGAAATATGCTGCTTTATTCTTGAGTATTGCTATTGGTTTAATCGTACTGGGAATTAAATTTGGTGGGTGAGGATGGTTATTAGTTTGGTCTGGGGTAGTAATATCATGTCCGGATAATTAGTTATAAAAAAACTTTCTCTTTCAACTCCAGTTCTTCTTCTTTCTTCCCTCTTTCCTCCCAACCCACCCCTAACCCCTCCCAGGAAGGGTTAGGGGTGGGTTGACTCCTGAGGACTCCGTAGTTATTTATTTATCACTGTTTAACCGGACATGATATAACTATTCAACCGGACATGATATAACCCACCAAGGAAAACTAGGTGGGTTTGAGATGAGGGAAAAATATTGAATTATTCTATTGTCGAATTTTCACTTCTAACATTAGACATCTCCTTCAAAATAGGGAACAGGGAACAGGAGTAAAGAATTGACAATTTATAGATAAGAATTGCTTTGATTTTTGATTTTTGGAGATGTCTATTAGTTTAAGCAGCAGCGATCAAACCACTATGTCTCAACAAAGGTTCAGTGTTCGGTTCGCGACCTCGGAAAGTTTTAAATACCTCCATCGGATGCAAACTACCACCTAATGCTAATACTGTATCTCGAAAACGTTTACCACAACTGGCGATCGCTACTTCATCTTCTAAACCAGCTTCTTCAAAAGCAGCAAAAGCGTCAGCACTCAATACTTCTGCCCATTTATAACTATAATAACCAGCAGCATAACCGCCAGCAAAAATATGTCCAAAGGCACATAAAAATGAATCTTCTGGCAATGGAGCTAACACAGTAGTAGTTTGAGCGATGCGGTTACGCACATCCATCACTGTTTCTTCACCACGTGGTTGATAACGGTGATGTAGCTCAATATCAACTAAACTAAAATGCAACTGACGCAACATCCCACTGCCGCTCATATAATTTCTGGCAGCCAAAAGTTTCTGATAATAATGTTCTGGCAGAGTTTCCCCTGTTTCATAATGTTTTGCCATTCCAAATAATGTGGCGCGGTCGTAACACCAGTTTTCCATAAACTGACTGGGTAACTCCACTGCATCCCACTCTACATTATTAATACCAGCAGCTCCTGCATAGTCAACCTTTGTCAACATATGTTGTAAACCATGACCGAACTCATGGAAAAGAGTTTCTACCTCACTAAAAGTCATCAAACTAGGTTTACCATCTACAGGTGGTGTTTGGTTGCATTGCAAATAAGCTACTGGCAAACGCAAAGTAGTTTGACCATTTTCCACAAGTTTCGCGCGAGTTATACATTCACCCATCCATGCACCCCCCCGTTTTTCCGCCGGGCGACTATAAGCATCAAGATAGAAATAAGCGATCGGTGTATTTTTCTCATCACTAACTTGGAAATAACGCACATCTTGATGCCATACTGGTGCTTCCCCATCAGCAGCAGTAATATTAATACCAAATATCCGTTTAACTAAAGCAAATAAACCATCAAGAACTTGGGGGAGTGGGAAATATGGTCGTAACTCTTCGGCAGTAAAAGCAAACTTTTCTTCCCGCAGTCTTTCCGCCCAAAAACTGGTATCCCAATGTTTCAGGTCATTTGCCTCTAGTGCATTTTTACTGGCAGCAAATTTTTTCAATTCTTCCAAGTCTGTAACTGCAGCATCATAACTCACACTGCGTAGCTCTTCTAATAACTTTTCCACTGCTGCGACACCAGGTGCCATTTTACTAGCGAGACTCAGTTCTGCATAACTATTAAAGCCTAAAATTTGAGTTTTTTGTTGACGTAGCTCCAAAATACGTTGAATTAGAGGATAGTTGTTTAACTCTCCACTAGAAGCACGACTAATAAAAGCTTTATACAGTTGTTCTCGCAACTCCCGTCGTTTGCTGTGCTGCATAAAGGGCATAAAACTGGGATAGTCGAGAGTGATGCGCCATGGTCCGTTTTCTGGTGTTGCGTTCTCTGCTCCAGCATCTCTGGCACCTTGAGCTGCCAAACTTAATAAACTGGGAGGTAAACCATCAACTTCTTCTTTGTTTGTCAATGTGAGACTAAAAGCTTTTGTGGCATCCAGGACATTGTTGGAAAACTTTGTAGAAAGTTCTGCTAATTCTAGTTGAATGGTATTGAAACGTTCTCGCTGTTCGCCTTCTAAACCTACTCCCGAAAGTTCTGCATCTCTGATAGCAGCTTCAACTATGCGTTTTTGTCCTGAATCTAGATTTTGCCAACTATCACTATTGTGTAATTTTTTGAAGGCTTGATAAAGAGGTTGACTTTGGTTTAGTTTATTAGAAAATTCTACTACTTTTGGTTGTACTTCATTATAAGCTTTTCTTAGTTCAGGACTATTTTTTACTCCCATTAAATGCCCTACTATTCCCCAACTCCAACTTAAACGGTCTACTAATTTTTGTAGGGGTTCTACCAGGTCATTCCAAGTAGGCTTAACCGTGGTTTCTAAGTGTGTTAATTCTTGCTCTAATTCTATCAGAAGTTCTGTCATTGTAGGGACTACATCTTCTGGTTTAATAGATTCAAAAGGAGGTAATCCTTTACCATTTAATAATGCTTTATTTGTAACTGTAGCTTGAGCATTCATACGCTGTTTTTCTTGATATTCCAATCATCTTTATTTTTGGTGTTATATTATTGTAGCTTAAATGAGCAAAAAATCAAATTTTATTTCAGGTCATCTTTTGATAATTAGCAATAATATTCAAGTGAATTGACTATTAACCGATATAGTAGTCAGGAAGGAGTGAAGTTGAAATAAGTTTTATTTTGAATATTCCATTTTTTGAGGTAAGCTATCAGCTGACGGCTGATAGCTAATAGCTGACGGCTGTTTGCGCAGTATTCCCCAGGAAATGCTTACAAAATCGTTATTTGTTCAAAAATTCATGGGGAATAATTTGTTCGGGACAATTGGGGAACTCTGCCTGTTTCCAAATAGAAGATTTTTTCCAAATAGAAGAGAAAAGCTCTTTATCGGTTTTAAGATCTATTTGTTGATAGGAAATATAACCATATTCCTTCTCTTCATTGATTAGCATTCTAGTCGTAAAAGAGTTTCTTTCAACCAACGAGTTTTCATAAATCATCACATTAGTATTATGCAAATCGTGATTATCAACATTTTTGGCATTAGTACAACAAATATATCGAACTTCTACCCCAGCTTCTGCTTGCTCTCTAAGTACTTGTAGATGTACTTGTGTCGGAGATTCAGGAAGTATAAAAACTGCTTCATAAAACCGATATAAAACGTCATAATTAGTGACATTTTAATGTTTACTTCCTGCTTCCACCGGAACTGTCAGCAGCACTCCGTCCACAGGCATCAACGGTCAAGCCGACCGCATGTCTTGAGTGCGTCTTACATTCTGAGGAAACCTCATCAATTAGCACTCGCTTTCTATAATTTGTTCATCGTATTCACCAAAGCTAATATCTAATACAATACCAATTCCTTGACTTTGATTAATTTCTTCTTCTTCTGCATCTAGGAAAAAATCTAGCTCAACAAGCACTAATTCACCATCATATTTACTGTCTGTTTCTTTTAATGCTTTTAATCGACATACTTTAGCTGATTCTTGTTGTTGTGCATCTAAAGATTGAGAATTATTAAAAATTGCTTTACCATTTACATTGACTACTGAATTTTTATTTCCTTGTACATTATTATCACCTAGTATATTTTTATCTTCTTGTGTATTATTTGTACCAAAAATGGTAGATTTATTAGACGAATTTGGTAATTGATTCATAAAAATATCAAGGTAACATCATCCAAATTTTGCCAGCAGCATATCCTAGATATCCAGCAACTTTTACAACGGTGGGGAAAAGTTCATTGACTAATTCTTTTACTTCAAGAGGGAGTAGGGATGTTGCATGCAACGTCCCTACAGGGAAATAATTTATACAGCATATCCGCTGGTATTGTTTGTATAAAAGTTAGCGTGAATATCTACCAGGAAATTTAAGTTTTTTCTGGCTTTTAAACCTTTTTCCCTCTTCCTTCTTCCTTCCCTACCTAAAATTGATAATATCGTCTATTAAATTCATATCTACATAAGTTCTACCTTTAGCATTTCCAGCTATTACATTAAAAGGTTTATCTGGTTCTCCTAAATGATTTAAAACTAAAAATGCTCCAGTAAAATCTTGATTGTGCGTATAATCATTCACTGTAACAATTGTTTTTAATCCTGCCGCTAAAGCAGCTTTTAAACCATTATCTGAATCTTCAAAGACTAGACAATTATCTGGTTGAATATTCATTTTTTCTAACACATAATAATAAATATCTGGCGCAGGTTTTTTTTGTGGAACCATGTCTCCTGCTGCAATTATTTCAAACCATGATAAACTTTCCTTGCCCAAAGTATTTTCTAATAATGCAATTACATTTTCTAAGGTGCTAGTAGTAGCGATCGCTAACCGTATTTTCTGATTTCGTGCCTCTGTTAATAATCTTTTTACACCCAAGCGCAACGGAATAGTTCCTGTTGCTAATAACTTTTGATAATATTGAGTTTTCGTGGCGTGCAGATTATAAATTAATTCCTGGAGTGGAATAGATGATTTAAGCTCTGGTTGATACCGACTAATATAAAAGTTGATACGTTCTTTGCCACCCGATACTTCTAACAATTCTCCGTAGAGCGAAACTGACCATTCCCAGTCTAACCCCGCTTCAGCAAAAGCCTGATTAAAAGCTACTCTATGGCCATCTCGCTCTGTATTTGCCAAAGTCCCGTCAACATCAAATATTAAGGTCATTTAATTCAAAGTGTGATAATAAATTAATGATTATACTATTCTTAAGTTAAGTTTATTTTATAATCTCAACAAAACATTCACTTCATTAAACATCTACGATAATAAAAAATTAAATCAATTATCCCACTCTTGTTCATCAATTCTTTCTCCCTACTCCCTACTCCCTACTCTCTACTCCCCACTTCCTACTCCCTAAACTAAGCACTAATTCCAAAAGTGATAAAAGTTACTAGACGCTGTACAAGATCGTCAATTTCCTCACTAGAACTTTTTTCACTCAGGGGTTCCAATGGCTCAATTTGATTGAGAACTCGGATCAACATCGCTATCACAAGATCGAGTTTCCATTCTAATTCCATGGGAGATTCATTTGGAAGCACTTTCTGCATCATATCTAGAAATCTTTGGTGAGTTCTACTAAATTCTGCTTCAGCTAATCTCTGAACTGGATAAGGTTCTGTGCGACAACGGCCCATAAATTTGGCATGAATTAGACATTCCTCTGAGCGCTCCTGAATCATTCGTAGGGGTGGGGTAATTACAGCTTCTACAATTTCTGCCACTGAAGGGAGGTCTTCAGAGTCTTCCAAAATTGCCAGCTGTCGCATTTGTTCTTCGACAATAGGTTGCGCTACTCTTCTAATTACTGCAATAAATAGTTCCTCTTTGGAACCAAAATGATAATGGACTGCGGCCAAATTCACATCTGCTTCTCGAATTATGGCCCTTAGAGAAGTTCCAGCAAAGCCCAGAGAAGCAAAAAGTTTCTCGGCAGCATTGAGAATTTGCTCTTTTGTATCAACAGTTGAATTTTTGCTCATTCAGTCGTATGTATGATTTGCTCAATATTCTAGTTTAACACCGAGAGGTCCATTTTGACGGCTTTTGCTACCTGATATAGCAGTCGAAGCAAAGGTCGCGGAAGTATCAAAAGCTTACAGCAGTTTTCTAGTTGATGAGGTACAAAGTTTTATTGCTCTAGGCAACAGCTCCGGAAGGCAACAGCTCCGAAAGGGAATATAGGAATAAATAGTCTTATAGCTGTACCTCACGCTTCCTCAAAAGTGCTGTAAAAATCAGACAACGCAATATTTTTCCTTCTCTACTTCTTCCTTCTTCCTTCTTCCTTGTGCTATAAATCAACTCAGACCTTCTATTGCCCCCAAAGCTTTCAATACTTCCTTGTTACCCTCAGTTAACCCTTTCACTCCAGTAATATTCATACCTTCATAAGGTCTAGGCACTCGCCAAATTCTCCAACAAACACCAGTCTTAACATCCCAAAATTTAATTGTTCCATCCAAACTACCACTAATAACCGTTTCATTATCCCAACTACAATCAACTGATGAAATATGTTTATTGTTACCTTCCAAAGTCTTCAGACATTCTCCAGTAAAAGCATCCCAAAGTTTCAAACTACCATTTTGAGCGCCACTCACAATCAATTTACCATTGGCACTAAATTTCACAGGCCAAACCAAACATTTATGCCCCCGCAGCGTTTTTAGACATGACCCCATTCTCACATCCCAAAGCTTTAATGTACTATCCTCACTGCCACTTACTAAAAACTGACCATCCGGACTAAAAGCGATCGACCTCACGTTATTGCTGTGTCCCCGTAAAGTCTTCAGACATTTTCCAGTACAAGCATCCCAAATTTTGATAGTTTGGTCATCACTACCACTAGCGAGGGTTTGAGCATCAGGACTAAACACAACCCTCCAAATCCAACCTTGGTGTCCTGATAAAACCCTACACTCTCCAGTTTCAATATCCCAAATTTTGACCGTTGAATCCTGACCTCCACTAGCTAGAAACTGACCGCAAGAACTAAATGAAATAGTCCAAATACCCCCTTGATATTGTTGAGTGGGATATAGTAAATATTTCCAGCAGCTACCAGAATTAACATCCCAAATTATAATAGTTTCATCATCGCTACAACTGGCAATTTTCTTACCATCCGGACTAAAAACCACCGTCCAAATCAAACCTTTATGTCCTCTCAAATATTGCAAACATTCTCCCGTTTCCACATCCCATATCCTGACAACATAATCCAAATGACTGCTAGCAATTTTCTGACCATCCGGACTAAAAGCAACTGACCAAACTTGATCGGTATAACCTTGGAAAGTTTTTACACATTTCCCTGTTTTAGCATCCCAGAGTTTCAACACCTGGTCATTATTTCCCGTTGCCACAGTTTTGTTATCGCAACAAAAAGCCAGAGTCCGAATTCCAGTCTGATGACCCTTTCCCGTCGCCAGACATTCCCCAGTCTCAACATTCCAGAATTTAACAGTAGGTTCAAAACAAGCACTAGCTAAAGTTTTACCATCCGGACTAAAAGCAAGCACCTTGATTTCCTTTCGATGACCTGCTAGTTCCTGATAACATTCTCCTGTTTTCACATTCCACAAGCGAATAATTCTTTCATAACCACAACTGGCAAGTTTTTCACCATCTGGAGTAAAAGCTACTGACCAAACACCATCTTCGCTGCCTGTCAAAGTCCGAATACAGGTAAATGTTTCAACATCCCAAAGCTTGATATTGTGATCGGCACTCCCGCTTGCCAAAATTTTGCCATCAGGGCTAAAACTAACGCTCAAAACCCAACCGTTATGATCTGTTAAAGTTTGAAGACATTCACCTGTTGAAGCATCCCAAAGCTTTATAGTTTCGTCATTGCATCCACTGGCAATTATTTTAGCATCCGGACTAAAAGTAAGAGAAAAAATCCAATTTGTATGTCCTTCTAAATTTTGAATACACTGACCTGTAGCGATATCCCACACCTTAATTGTACCGTCAATACTACTGCTGATCAATTTTTCCCCATCGGGACTATAAGCAATGGATAGAACCCACCATCCGTGTTTGTGAAATGTTGCCATCTGTTGCCCATCTGCTACTCTTAATAAACGGACTAACCCATTGGAGTCCCCTGCTGCTAGTAGTTTGCCATCAGGACTAAATGCTAAGGAATGAATACCACCAAAAGATTGAGTAAAAATAGATTGCGTTAAGTCGCAATAGGAAAAGTTAACATTGTGTAAGTTAATTCCTTGGAGGTAAGCTTGTCTGATGGTCAGATGAGAAAAGTTGTAGCCTATTAAGTTGGTATTCAAATGACAGAATAAATTGAGAATATTTCCACTTATATACCCTGATTTAAGTGGTGTATTTTTGCGGAGTTCTTCTAGCAAAGATTGGCAATAATTTTCGAGGTTTTTTTGAGTCTGAAAAATATCAATTAGTCTTTGAATAATAGGTTCAATAAAAATTCTGATTTGAGTATTTCTAATATAGTCTTTGCCTGTAGCCATGAGTAAAGCATGATGATTAAAAAGTAGAAATTTCCCTGTTTCGATTTCTTGGCAAACTGTGGCAATAAATTTTTCTGTTATGTATTCTATTAGCACTGGCTGAAGGGTAAAAAAAATCCCCTCTTGACTTTTTTCTAAAGGCAACTTAATTTGTAGATAATGCAGAGTTTCTGAGATTCTTTCTTGGGCAGTTTTTGTAACTATATCCGATTTTAATTCAGCGATGGAAATCGGCTCTCGATGAATTGCTAGCCAATATAAAATTTCTTTCTCAAAATTAGAAAATCGTTCAAAGTGCCAATCTAATAACTCGCAAATATTAGCAAAAATCGGCTTTCCCTGTGCTAAAAATTCAGCGATATTTCCAGGAAAATCTTTAATATGATGAGCTGCTAGTTCTAATGCCAAAGGATTGCCATTATAAAGTTTAACTAATTGTTGCCATTGCTCATCAGTAGCTACAAAATCACCAATTTCATCAAAAATTGCACGTCCTTCTACAGAATTTAAACCCGCTAATTCAAAAAAACGAACTGGCTTCCGTTTTCCTGATAATCTCTCAATATTATTGATTTTTTCACGACTTGTTAATAGCAAACAACTTTGATGAGGTACTGAGGCAATTTTTTCGAAAAATTGACCATACTCTTCACATCCTGGTTGATATTTTCCCGCAGCATCTCCTGGTGCTAGAATTGTCTCCACATTATCTAAAATTAATAAACAACGATGTTTTTTTAAATAGTCAAGTAACAGAGAAATTTGCTGATATATTTTTTCTGGTAAATTAGTTATTTGTTGATGAGATATAAATTGAATAAAATCTGTAATAATTTCTGTAATGGGGGGCGTATTAATGAGCGATCGCCAAATTACACATTCAAATTCATCTTGAATATTTCGTGCTAAATGTAAAGATAAATCAGTTTTACCAATACCACCTTTGCCTAATTTGATCGACACTGCCGTTTTGCCAATACCACCGATCCCGATAATAGCAATGAGTCGGCAACGGTCTTTGATAATCCATTCTTTGAGTATTTCTAATTCTGTTTCTCTGCCAAAAAAAGCCGGAAGATCGGGAGCATCTCCCCAGTCTTGATGAGATATTTTTTGATGTTGTTCGCTTTGTTGATAATCAGATTTTTCTAAATCTAAGCAAAGATGACTAAAAAAGTTGTCCAGACTTCTTAAAGTCACTCCTTCATTCATTTTGATGATTTTTTTGATCGTAGTGCGGTGTAAACCAGTTGTTTCACAAATTTGATTATAGCTATATCGATCGCCAAATAATTTAGAAAATTGCTTATCAATTTTCTGTTTTCCTGCTGCTGTGAGAACATAAGTACATTTTCTATTGATTTTGGCCATTAGACATCTCTATTCATTTTCAAATATTACTAGATATTAATTTATGGACAGGTCTATTATCACAGTCGTTGCTAAATCTTGTCGATAATCGACAAAAGCTGAAAATATTTCTGTCGAAATTACAATTAGTTTTGTCTAAATAGCTTACTATCAGTAAGTTTGAAGGATTTAAATTATTTGTCAAAAAAATTATCGATCTTCACTGTCGATAATCGACAAAAAGTTGATTTGCTTATCTTACAATTCTTAATTAAGTTATTAGTCAGAACTTACACAAATGCTATATATGCTTTATAACAGGGAAAATACGTAAGTGATGTTAGTTATTTTTAACTAATATATCCGAAGATTTACGGTGCATCAAATAGATATTCAAGAATTAGTTCGTAAAAGTACGGAAAACTAGCCGAGACCTGACAATTAAAAACAGTGCTGTATCTTAAGTTCAGTTGGTAGGTCTAAGTTAGAAATCTCGTTGAGTAAATGATTAATACCATTTCTCTGTAACAATGCGCTTAATAATTCTTACCCAAACCTGAGTTTTACTAATAGCTTTTATCTTTTATTAAGCGCAACTTCATGGATAAATGGTATAAGATTATCGATCTTTAATATACTAGAAAGCAAACATGAACCTACAAACGCCAAGAATAACAACCCCGATCGCTGTTGTTGGATTAGGTTGCCATTATCCTGGTGCCGATGAACTATCAGCTCTTTGGGAAAATATATTAGCTAGACGTTGCCAATTTAGACAGATGCCAGATCGACGCTTACCTCTGTCTGACTATTATGACAGCGATCGGAATGCACCCGATCAAACCTATGGTAGTCAGGCATCTGTTATAGACGGTTTTGAGTTTGATTGGGTAAAGCGACGAGTTCCTCAATTAACCGTTGCCTCCACTGATATTGTTCATTGGTTAGCCTTAGAAGTTGCTTTGAAAGCTATAGAAAATGCAGGTTACAAACGTGAGAGCGTACCAACTCACAAATCTGGTGTAATTTTAGGCAATACCTTAACAGGAGAACACACTCGCTCTAATACGATGCGTTTGCGCTGGCCTTTTGTGAAGAAAGTTTTGTATGCTGCTGCTACAGCTAAGGGTTTACCTCCTCAAGTGATCGAGGAATTGAGTCAAACTATGGAACAATTCTACAAATCTGTTTTTCCCAAGATTACTGAAGACTCATTAGCAGGAGGTCTTTCTAATACCATAGGTGGCAGAATTTGCAATTTCTTTAATTTTGATGGAGGAGGATATACTGTAGATGGTGCTTGTTCTTCCTCATTAATGGCCATCGCCACAGCCGCTACCTCTTTAGCAAATGGCGATTTAGATATGGCGTTAGCTGGTGGTGTTGATATTAGTTTGGATACCTTTGAGCTAATTGGTTTTGCCAAAACAGGTGCTTTGACAGCTGAAGATATGACTGTTTATGACCGTCGTGGTAGTGGTTTTATTCCAGGAGAGGGCTGTGGTTTTGCAGTTCTCAAACGCCTTGAAGATGCTTGTGCAGCAGGAGACTATATCTATGCTGTTATCAATGGTTGGGGAATATCGTCCGATGGCAAAGGAGGTATTACTGCTCCCTCAATAACTGGACAGGCAAAAGCTTTGGGTCGTGCTTATGAAAAAGCAGGATATAGTCTAAGGCAACTTCATTTTATCGAGGGACATGGTACGGGAACGCCAGTAGGCGATCGCACAGAATTGGCAGGAGTAGCTTTAGCTATGGGTACTGATGGGGAAGCGAAAACCCGCTTCTGTGGTATGACTTCTTTTAAATCTATCGTTGGGCACACCAAAGCTGCTGCTGGTATAGGTGGATTTATTAAAGCTGTCATGGCTGTTAATCAAAGAATTTTACCCCCAACGGCTAACTGTGAACAACCGAATCCTGTATTTGATGAGGTAGCTAAATGTCTCTATCCAATTTTACAAGGAGAAATTTATGATCCGACAGAAACTCTTTATGCAGGAGTTTCTGCCATGGGGTTTGGTGGGATTAATTCCCATGTTACAATATCTTCAGGTGATGCTCCGGCAATTTCTTTAAAACCTTCCTTGGATGAAAGAGCTTTATTGGTTTCTCATCAAGATACAGAAGTGTTTGTTTTGAGTGGCGCTGAGGTTGCTGCCTTATTGGAACGAATTCAGCTAGTGAGTCAGCAAGCTGAAGGAATTAGTTTAGCAGAGTTGGTCGATCTAGCAGCAGAACTCTCTAGTCAAGTGAATCTAGAGTTTCCCTGGCGAGCAGCTATAGTAGCTGGAACTCCAAAAGATTTACTAGAATCTCTAAAACAGTTAGAGCAACTGCTCAACGATCGCCCCCCTGCTCCCAACGAAATCAGAGTTACTCAGCAACAAAATATTTGGCTTTCTAATCAAGTTAAGCGCAGTCGTGTGGGTTTTCTCTTCCCCGGTCAAGGGTCGCAGCGATTAAATATGGCTCGTACTCTGGTACAACGCTATTCTTGGGCACGAGAATTTTTGGAACAGAGCGATCTCTGGCTAGAAGAAATGGGATTTTCAGCCATTAGTGAGTATATTTATCGTCCCCTAGACCGTGCAGTTAATACCGAACAAGTACAGAACTGGTTTCAAGAACTGACTGAGGTTGCACCAACTGCAATTTGTTTTGTTTCTTTACTCTGGAAACGTTATTTAGAACGTCTGGGCATTAAACCTGTTGCTGTTGGTGGCCACAGTTTAGGAGAATTGGTTGCTTTTCATCTCGCTGGTGCTTATGACGAAAAAACATTACTAAAGTTTGCTGCCATGAGAGGAGAATTAATGACAGCACAAACCATTCTAGCTGGAAATATGGCAAGTTTAGGATGCGATCGTCAAACTGCTCAACGACTTTTGTCTGGAATTCCTGGTTATCTTGCAGTTGCCAACATTAATAGTCCCGTACAAACAGTAATTTCTGGTGAAAAAACAAGTGTAGAGCTTTTACTAAAACGAGCAGCAACCCAAAATATTCAAACTCGGCAGTTAGCTGTAGCTAACGGATTTCATTCCCAAATGATGGCACAAGCGGCACAACATTTGCGCAGCAATGCACCAATCCCTGAAAAACTTGAACCACCTAACGTTCCATTATTTTCTTGTGTTAATGGTCAGTTAATGGAATCTGGAGTTAACCTCAAAGAACATTTTGCTAGTCAAGTTACAGCTCAAGTAAATTTTATCGATTTGGTTCAGGCGATCGCTCCTCAATGCGATATTATACTCGAAGTTGGCCCTGGCAAGGTGCTTTCAGGATTAGTAAGTGCCATCACAGACTCGTCTTTATGTCTGCCATTGGAATCTAAAGCAGGAAAAGCAAAAGACCTTAATCGAGTTCTAGCTAGCTTTTTCGCCCACGGCGGTCAAATTAACTGGTCAACCGTTTACGAAAATCGTCTAGTTCGCCCATTTATCCCCGCCTCACAACGGCTATTTATTGATAATCCTTGTGAACGACCTTTCTCAGTTTCCGCAGAATACCTATCTCCGATGAACTTATCTTTATCTGGCGATCGGGAACAAGAGGTAGAGTCAAGTACACTATTCAACGATCATGCTATCGCTGAAATCCTATCTAATTATTTTGCCGAACGAGGCTCATTTTTAGCAGATTTAATTCGAGCAGATATCGAAAACTTTCCTCCCACTGTATAGAACCCATTTGAGTTCTATTTAGGGCTTGCTGAATAAAGTATGAGTGGTAGGGGTAGGAGACAGGAGACAGGAGACAGGAGACAGGAGACAGGAGACAACCCACCCCTCGCCCCTCCCAGGAGGGGAGAAATGGGAATTATAGAGGAGGTAGGAGGAAGAATAATCCCTTGATTATTCTGCACAACTCTTACCTAAAATGCGCTCTTTTTTGAACCATTACGACCATTAAGCTTGGACTTTTTTTAACTAAAAAATGCGCTCAACCTTTATATGTCAATGCTTTTAGATTTAATCAGCAAACCCTATTTAAAAAGAAATGGGGAGATGGGGAGTATTTTTCAACCTTTTTCCCTGATCAAAATCATAAGGGTCGCGCAACCCCCCCTTTTAAGGCGCAATATTTTTGGAGCGGGGTTCAAATCTCCTACTTCCCCTCCCCTCCTGGGAGGGGTTAGGGGTGGGTTGGGAGGGGTTAGGGATGGGTTGGGAGGGGTTAGGGGTGGATTAACTTCTGACTGAAATGAAGTGTGTCTTACATTCTGAGGAGACCTCAGAATTACACACTCGCTTCTGACTTCTGACTTCTGACCTTGTTAAACCTTCTCTCTAACTCCTGACTCCTGAGGACTGGCAAAAAAACTGAATCGCCGACAAAGATACGATCAGGGGTTCTATATATTGCGGAACAAAATACCCCTACTGAGTTCTGAGGACTGCAGCCAAAAATACATACCGTGTACAAAGATCCCACATGGGTTCTGTAAAACATACCAACCATCTATATTTTTTCTATGTCTTACTCTGAGCATTCAAATCACAAAGATCTGGTTAAACTCCTTTGCGCTTACTTTTCTCAGCGAGGTTCTTTTTTAGCTCAAGTCATTTGTGCTGATATTCAAAATTTACCTCATCTAACTAAACCTACTCAAACTACTGCTGATAATAAGTCTCAGCATCAGAACATTTCGCCTTCTATCAATAAAGTTACTACAAACCACCACGCCAACCAGGAGCATCCTGTAAAATCGACAAATCCTGTTACTCAAGAAGTTACTCCGCTCCCAAAATCTGTATCTCAATCTCAAGAACAAACTTTAGATGTAGAGTCAATTTTGATCGATCTAGTTGTCGAGCAAACAGGTTATCCAGCAGATAGTATTTCCCTTGATGCCAAACTTCTTGATGACCTGAATATGGATTCCATCAAAGCTAGTGAATTAATTGCTTCTGTTGCCAAAGCTTGCAACATAGCAGGTGTCATCGAACCCTCAAGTTTAGCTAACGCTAGTCTCAAAGAAATTATCCAAGTCATTCACTCAACCATGGGGGGAATAACTCAGACTACACCATCAATAGAACACAACAGTGAAATTATACCTCCACTTTCCCCTGCTACACAAGCAGATCAGGATTTAACCTCGTTACTCCTAGGTTTAGTAGAAGAGCAGACAGGATTTCCCAAAAATACTCTCAGTCTAGACTTGCGCCTGTTAGACGATCTCAATCTCGACTCTATTAAAGCAGCATATTTAATCGCTATAGCTGCGAAAAAAGCTGGTGTCATCGGCAAAATAGACCCCTCTACCCTAACTAACTCTACCCTAGGGGAGCTAGTAGTAGCACTTCAGCAAAACCAGCTAGTTTCACACTCAGAAGAAAAATTCATTCCCCAACGTCAAAAGATAACTCAGGAAAATCATTCCACCTGGGTACGCAATTTTGCCATTGAATATGTTCCTGAAGAAATTTCGGCGGTACAAACTAATTGGTCTCAAGCTCGTGTTTTGATTGTTACTGAAGAAGGCGATCGCCATTTTTCCCAAGTGCTCATGGCTAAACTGCAACAACATCAAGCTCAAGTGAAAATTATCACCTATAACCAAGTAAACTCCTTAGTGAAAATTATCACCTATAACCAAGTAAACTCCTTGGAAAATCATTGGTCAAGCCGTTTTACTCACTACTTAGCTATTTTACCGAAAACATCATCGTCACAGAAGATGCTTCCTTTAGCACAGATGATTGCTCGCCTCAAGAGTATTACCACTTTACCCCCAGCAAACACAAATTATTGTCTGACTTATGTACAATTTGGTGGCGGACATTTTGGCAGTCAAGGAGCAGCTATTTCTCCTGAATTATGTTGTGCGGGTGCTTTTGCTCGCAGTCTTCATTTAGAGCGTCCTCACAGTCGAGTACGAGCAGTCGATCTCTCTCCAAATATTGAAGACTCAAAGGCAGTCGAACTCGTGATCCAAGAAATGGGTACGACAGAAGCGGTCGTCACAGTAGGCTATGATCAGAAATTAGTGCGCTTAGTACCCCAAACTCGCCTTCAACAACCTGCTACCTATAAACCTCGCTCCCTCTCTTGGTCAGCAGAGGACGTGATTCTTGTTACGGGAGGCGCAAAAGGTATTACTGCTGAATGTGCGCTAGCTTTGGCAAAAACCACTGGTGTCAAAATGGCTTTAGTTGGTCGCTGTCCAAGGGAAAACCCAGAAGTAATGCAAACCTTAAAATGCTTCCAATATGAGGAACTAATTTGTCAGTATTATGCTGCCGATATTACGAATTCCCAAGCTGTTGTGGAGTTAGTACAGAAAATTACCTCTGAACTCGGTTTGATTACAGGTGTCATTCATGGTGCAGGGTTAAATACACCCCGTCGTATCGAACAAGTAACTCTAGAAGCAGCGCAAAAAGAAGTTTCCCCAAAAGTCTTGGGCGCTTATAATCTTTTACAAGCTCTCGCCACGACACCTCCTAAACTTGTGATGGCATTTAGCTCTATTATTGGTGTCACAGGAATGCCTGGTAATGCTTGGTATGCCTTTGCTAACGAATCTCTTACCCTTTTACTGCGTCAGTTTCAAGCTAAAAATCCTCACACTCAAGTTTTATCCCTAGCTTACAGCGTTTGGGATGAAGTAGGGATGGGTGCGCGGATGGGTAGCATCACAACTTTAGAAAAAATGGGAATAGAAGCAATTCCACTCCAGGAAGGAGTAGATCGTTTTCTTCAGTTGTTTGAACACGATCCTGGAGTTTTGCAAGTTGTTATTAGCGCTCGTTTAGGAGGTCTTGATACTTGGTCGCCAGTTAAATTAGGTCAAACCCATCTATTTCGTTTTATCGAACGGGTGCTTCATTTTGAGCCTCATGTTGAGTTAACAGTGCGAACCCATCTCAGTCTAGAACGAGATTTGTACGTTAAAGATCATGTCTGGCAAGGCTCTTATTTGTTCCCGACAGTCTTCGGTTTAGAAGCAATGGCGCAAGCAACTGCTTATGTTACTGGGGAAATACACAATAAAATTGCCAGGATTGAAAATGTATCTTTGCATTACCCTATTGTCATTAACCCAACTCATGGGGTAGAAATTGAAATTCATGCCGAAGTTATGGAAGCTTTGGCTAACGGAGAAAAAGCAGTTAAAGTAAGCATTCGCACTGAGCAAACAGAATTTACAACAGATTATTTTGCTGCAACCTTAATTATAGGAGAAATAAAACCTGGTATCAAAACCAATCTTCAGTTAGGAGAACCTCTAGCAATTAATCCCCAAACAGATCTTTATGGAGATTTGCTATTTCAAGGAGAACGGTTCCAACGCATAGGTGGAATATATTCTCTTAGCCAACACCACAGTGTTTTTCGTTCCTACGCCATTACTTCTGAAACAGAGCTAGTTCAAGAAAGCTTTGGCACAGAAATGGAAAGCTATATGCTACTCGGCGATCCTTATTTGAGAGATGTTTTACTACAGTCATTACAGTTAAATATTTTCCCATATATTTGTTTACCAATCTCAATAGGTAAAATAGAATTTTTCCAAAATTCTCATTTTCAGGAAGATGACAGAATAGTAAATGCAAGTGTTTTGTCGATCGAGCAAGAAGGTAAGGAATACATTGGTGAAGTATTTGTGAGCGATCAACAAGGGAATATCCTGGAAAAACTCACAGATTATCGCGTGCGAATTATGGAAGAAAATCTTTCTAATCCCACCGCTGAAGAACTAGCAAATCCAGGACAACGAGATGCTAAGACCCTACAAGATAAATTAAAGGCTGCTTTTGAGGCTTTGGAATTAAAACAACCGGGAGTTGCCTTAGGATATGCCCCAAACTTACAAGTTCTGCCCAAACAACAGCGACGACAACAAGAAAAGCCAATCATTGCCAAAGCTATTCAAGCACAGTTAGGGTTATCCTCAGAACATCCCCTAGACTTTGAAATTACCACCTTAGCATCAGGACAACCAAAATTAGTAGGTACCGCCGTGGCCGGACTCCATGTGTCTTTGTCTCACTGCGATCGCTATTGCCTGAGTGCTGTTGGCTATACTCCACAGGGTGTAGATATTGAACTAATCACTCATCGTAGTCCTCTGAACTGGGTTGCCCTTCTCAGTTTTAAACACAGTACCATTCTGAATGAATTAGCAGAGGAAGGTGACAGTCTGGATCAAGCAGGAACTCGTATCTGGTCATCAATAGAAGCAGTTCGCAAAGCCTTTAATGGAACTCATCCAGAATTCTCAATTGTCAAACATCATCAGGACAGCGTTTTATTAAAGGCCACGATCGCCCAGGGGGATTATTTAGTAGTTACCCAACCTGTAAAACTCACCCGTCACCCAGAACGCATGGTTGCCATTTTGGTTCCTCAAGAACAACTTGTTTCAACTCCATCCTCATCTGACTCTGAAGTAGCAGTATTCAAAGATGATGGCAATAATTCCCATATCCAAGAAGGCTATCTGGGACAAGTAGTTTACGAAAAACGATTTCAGCTCAGTTTTAAAGATAGTGGCAGTCTCAGTCGAAAAGTCTATTTTTCCCAATATTTCAGTTGGATAGGAAAAATCCGGGAATTTGCCCTGGAAAGTATTGCACCACAAATGTTATCTGACTTCTTTACCGGAGATTGTGGCATGGTAACAAACGCAGTCAGTATGCAAGTGTTAGGAGAAGCTACCTCCTACGACACCATTCAAGCAAGAGTGTGGTTAGGAAATGTAGTTGGATCTACCTTTGATGCTTATATAGAATTCTGCAAAGTCTTACCAGACCAATCTCTAGAAAGAATTATCCTTGCAGATGTCAAATCTACATGGGTGCATTTAGAGAGTTACGGGGTTCCAGCACAGGTGCCTTTACCTTCCTATTTCCAAAAATTCCTCAACCAATTTACTTCTAAAGAACCAGTTAGTCTCGATCTCAGAAACCCTCAAACTTTTTCCTTGCCATCATTACCCGCACCTCTTGCTAATATTGAGGCAGGAGCGATCGTCTACCAATCCCCTTCTGAAAATATTTATGGTAATTTACTGTATTCAGAAACTTATCAAACAACCTTAGAAGAGTCAAACCTAGTCGGCAATGTTTACTACGGTAATTATTTTATCTGGCAAGGGCGAACTCTAGACCTGTTCCTGTATTCAGTTGCCCCCGAATACCTAAGAGTCTCTAATCCTCAAGGAGAATTAATTTGTCTCTATACTCGCATGGACTTCTTACAAGAAGCAATGCCTTTTGACAAAATTCTTGTTCTTCTCTATGTAAAATCTATTTCAGAATGTGGGGCTGTTTTCAATTTTGAATTCTTCCGACAAGAACCTGATGGTAAACGTAAAAAACTTCACGTTGGTCAACAAGAGGCAATATGGGCTGGTCGAGGTCAGGATGGAAACCCTGTGGCAACTCCCTGGCCACAAGTTATTTTAGAAGCTCTGATGAATACCTCTGTTCAGCAATACCTTAATAATTAATTATTAATTATTAAGGTATTGCTGAAGCGCCTATTTGATATTAATCCTAATTACTTAGGAGTCAACCCACCCGCGCGCCCCTCCACCGGAGGGGTTATATCATGTCCGAATAATCAGTGATAAAAAAACCTTTTCTCTTCTAACCTTTTCTTTCCTTCTGCCTTCCCCTCCACGGTCGCAGGGCTAATTCATTGTCGTAGCGAGAATATTCATCAGAAATACATTTAATTGTGCAAATATACAAATCTCCCCATCTCCCCTGGGCTAATTCTTTGTCGTAGCGAGAATATTTACAACCCTATATTTTTTTGAGTTCCTTGCTATATTAGCTGTCAGCTATCAGCAACAAGACTCTCTCATATAGGATAGTGTTTAAATTAATATAGACTTTAAGGGCAAGGGAGCCAACTTTTGTAGAGAATTAATAAAGCTTTTATCGTCAACTAAAAGCAATAGCTTTTTGCGTAGCATCCCGCAGGGAAGTGCTGATAGCTGACGGCTGAATGCTTACGATAACTGATGACTGATAACTGAAATTACCTACTTATTCACTACAATTAAATCAAATAAAATATTGTGGAAATTTATCAAATATAAATGGTTATAATCCACTATTTATGCAGAGTCATTTCATTCTAGATTTTGGCAATTAATTTGGGTGTATCTCAATTTTGAATAAAGCCAAAATTTATCGCTTTTAGGCAAAAGCTCATCTGGTAACAGGGAATAGGGAATAGGGAATATATAGGCAAAAAGTATTTTTGCAAATATGAGATGCACCCATGAATTTATTGATTTTCAGACAGCAAAAGATAAATTTCCTAAAGCTTGAAATAACATGGTTTCATCAATATATAAAATGGCACAGTTTAGAATCAAACAGCCCTGCTATTTATGGGGGCTATTTGAATTTAGTAAAAGCATTAGAAGATGTTCTAATTAATTTGAGTTCAAAATATATAATTAATTTTGTGTAGGTACTTATGAATATACTACTCAGCAGGAAAACAGTTTTAAAAGTATGAAATGATTTTATACCAGTTTGATGCCGGGCTGTAAAGAATTATGAAATTTATTAACTTGTCTGTCTCAATTTACAGTCAACTCTGATTAAAATATTATTCTATGCAACTTGATATTAATTTGGTATTAAACCTTTGTTTATAGATATTGATAGTGAAAAATATTCTAAAAATCTTAACTCACTTATGGTATCATTGTAAGAGAGTATCTACGCAAGTAATAATTTACAAAATAATGAGCTTACTATGTAGATAATATTATTACTTTCTTAAAATTAGTTAAATGAAAAGAATAATAATTGTAGACAATGAGCCAGACCTGGAGTATTTATTCAGTAAAAAATTTAGAAAAGAAATTAAATCAGGTTCTCTCAAATTTATTTTTTTTATCTCAGCAATTGAGGTACTATCATACCTAGATTCTCAAGAAAATGATTCCATAGATTTAATTATATCTGATATTAATTTACCTACAATAAATGGCTTAGAAATGCTCAAAAAAATTAAAGAAAAATACAAGAAAATAAAAGTTTTTATGTTAACTGCCCACGGCTATGATGAACACTACAAAATTGCCAAAGAATATGGTACAGATGACTATCTAGTCAAACCAATTAATTTTGAAGAAATTAAACAAAAAATACTCGAATTATAGTACAAAAAATAAATCCTAAAAATCATGTTATCAAAAATACTTGTAGTTGATGACGAACCAGATCTACAATCATTAATTTGCCAAAAATTCCGGAAGCAAATTATGCAAAAAAAAATCAAGTTCGTGTTTGTTCATAATGGTATAGAAGCTTTAGAAGCCCTTGAAAATGAAACTGATATCGATCTAATGCTTACTGATATTAATATGCCTAAAATGGATGGAATAACTTTATTGACAAAGCTCTCAGAAAAACCAAATAAAACAATTAAAACAGTCATTATTTCTGCTTATGGAGATTTTAAAACTATCAGAAAAGCTATGAATTTAGGGGCTTTTGATTTTTTAACTAAACCCTTAGATTTACATGATTTAGAAATTACTCTAAGTAAAACACTCAAAGCTGTGCAACAGGAAAAAGAAGCACGAGAGCAGAAAAAGTTAGCAGAAAAAGCTCATGCAGAACTATTAAAACAACAAACATTGCGCAAAAGTGAAAAAAGATTTAGAGCATTAATTGAAAATTCTTTAGATCTAATAATGATTTTAAATCCTAATGGAAAAGTTATTTATTCTAGCCCATCAGCCCAAAGATTTTTAGATGATTTTAATCACAATAATTTGAATATATCAATTTTCAACATTATTCATGCTAACGACCGTCAATTAATCAAACATATATTGCAAAAAATAGTTAATAATCCATTAGAAAAACAGTATATTAATGAACTTAAAATCATAAATCAACGGCAAGAATTACAAATATTTGAAGCAGTATTTACCAACTTAATCTTGGATGATGATATAACAGGAATAGTAGTTAATTGTCATAATATTACAGAAATAAAAATAGCAGAAGAAAAATTACTCCATGATGCTTTTCATGATTCCTTAACTAAATTACCTAATAGGGCATTGTTTATGGATAGATTATCTCATGCTTTTTCTAGATACAAGAGGTCTCATCAATATAAATTTGCAGTTATTTTTATAGATTTAGATAGGTTTAAAAAGGTTAATGATAGCTTAGGGCATTTAGCTGGAGACCAGCTAATTATTGAAGTTGCAAATAGACTCACAGAAGATATGCGTTATGATGATACTGTAGCTAGAATGGGAGGAGATGAATTTGCTATATTATTAGAATATATTCAATCTGAAGAGAATGCTAAATATATAGCCAAAAGAATTCAAAAATTGCTACAATTATCATTTAAAATAAATAATCAAGAAGTTTATACCAGCGCAAGTATTGGTATTGCTTTCCCCAATCAAGATTATCAAAATTCTACAGATATTCTCAGAGATGCAGATACAGCTATGTATCGTGCTAAAACTCTAGGAAAAGCTCGTTACGAAGTATTTAATCCATCAATGTATGCCGATAATTTAGCACAACTTAAGTTAGAAATAGACCTTCGACAAGCCTTAAAATTTAATGAATTAGAATTATATTATCAACCAATTATTTTGTTAGAAACAGGTTTACTTTGTGGCTTTGAAGCATTACTAAGATGGAAACATCCCCAGCGAGGAATAATTTCTCCAAATGAGTTTATTCCTATCGCAGAAGAAACAGGATTAATTGTACCCATTGGTTGGTGGACACTAGAACAAGCTTGTAAACAAACTTATGATTGGCAAAAACAATTTTCTATCCAGCCTTTAACTATTAGTGTTAATCTTTCTGGTAAACAATTTTCTCAAGCTCAACTGGTAGAACAAATTGATCAAATATTATCTGGTACTGACTTAGATTATCATAGTCTCAGATTAGAAATTACTGAAACTACAATTATGGAAAATGAGAAGAATGTTATGGGAATATTATCAGACCTAAAAGGGATGAATATACAGTTAAATATTGACGATTTTGGTACTGGTTATTCTTCATTAAGTCGCCTGCGAAATTTTCCTATTGATACTTTAAAAATTGACCGTTCTTTCGTGATGACAATGGATACTGAACCAGAAAATTTGGAGATTACTAAAGCAATTATTAGTATGGCAAAAAGTTTAGAAATAGATGTCATTGCTGAAGGTGTAGAAACATCTACTCAACTGGCTTTGCTGAGACAACTTAAGTGTAAATATGGACAAGGATATTTCTTTTCTAGACCTGTTAATAGTTCGCAAGCTACTAATTTAATTGCAGCAGCTAAAATATGGTAAAATTAAATGTATCCCACTTAGTTTTGTGACTATATTGGTAATACAATAATTAATTCCAACTTAAATGAAGTTATGCGAGCAAAAATACTGGTTGTGGATGATGAACCATCCTTTCAATCAATCATCAACCAAAAATTTAGAAAAAGAATTAGGAAAAAAAACCTCCAATTTATTTTTGCTTCTAACGGTTTAAAAGCTTTGGAAAAGTTACAATCTGAACCAGATATAGATATGATATTGACTGATATTACCATGCCAGAAATGGATGGTATTACTCTACTATCTACTCTTTCTGATATTCATCATCCTACACTTAAAACAGTAGTTATTTCTGCTTCTAGCGATCTGACTCTTGTGAGAAAAGCGATGAACTTAGGAGCATTTGATTTTTTAACTAAACCCATAAATTTAGATGATTTAGAAATTACAATTAACAAAACTATAAATCATGTTCAACAGTTAAAAGATGCACTAAAACAGGAACATTTAATAGAAGCAGCTCAACAGTTATATGAAAGTGAAAAAAGACTAGAAAAATTCTTAGAAACTTTGCCAGTAGGAGTATTTGTAGTTGATGCTGATGGTAAACCTTTCTATACTAATCAAGCTGCAAAAAATATTTTTGGTAAAGGGATAGTAGCTGAAACTACTCCGGAGCAAATTCCTAAAATTTATCAAATTTACTTAGCAGGAACAGAACAATTTTACCCCGTTGAACAACAGCCAATTTTCATAGCCTTGAAAGGGCAAAATTCTACAGTCGATAATATGGAAATTCGTCAAGGAGAAAGAATAATACCTGTAGAAGTATCAGCAAGTCCAATTTTTGATGATACTGGTCAACTAATCTATGCGATCGCCACTTTTCAAGATATTACAGAAAGAAAAAAAGCAGAAGCAGAAAGAATTCAATTTACTCAACAATTAGAACTCAAAAATATTGAATTATCTAAACTTAATCAAAGTTATAGTCGGTTTGTTCCGAAACAGTTTCTCCGGTTTTTAGGACATGAAAGTATTGTAGAAGTTTCTTTGGGTGAATCTGTACAAAAAAAAATGTCAATTTTATTTTCTGATATTCGTGCTTTTACTACTCTTTCAGAAAGCATGACTTTAGCAGAAAATTTTAAATTTATTAATGCTTATCTTTCTCGTATGGAACCATTAATTACTGCTAATTATGGTTTTATTGATAAATATATTGGTGATGCCATTATGGCACTATTTGGTCGGTGTCCTGATGATGCCGTCCAAGCTGCTTTAGGGATGCTTTTAGAACTTAATCAATACAATATTATTCGTAATAAATATCAGAAATCACCTATTACTATTGGTATCGGAATTAATACAGGTTCCTTAATGTTAGGAACAGTGGGCGGTACAAACAGAATGGATACTACTGTCATTAGCGATGCTGTAAATTTAGCTTCTCGCCTGCAAGATTTAACTAAAGTATATGGTGCTTCTTTAATTATTAGTCAAAAAACCTTTCTTGAGCTTAAAGATTATACAAAATATAACTACAGATTTCTTGGTCAAGTTAACGTCAAAGGGAAAAAAGATGTCGTGTCTTTATTTGAATTATTTGATGCAGACCCCCCAGAAATAATCGAACTTAAAAAACAAACTAAGACATTATTTGAAGCAGGAGTTATTAGTTATTACTCTCAGCAAATGGAGCAAGCTACTCAAATATTTCAGGAAATTATTAATTTAAACCATCAAGATAAAGCTGCTTATTTCTATCTCGATCGAGACAACAGGGTATAGGGGTAAAAACAGAAGCTCAAATACTATCTAAAGATAATCTTTCCCTAGTTTATTTTCAAATTTTTTAGTGGTAATATCATGTCCGGATAATCACTTACGCTCTAAATAGGGTTTGCTTATGGAAGTCTTATGGGTAAGGGTAGGAGACAGGAGACAACCCACCCCTCGCCCCTCCCGCTCTCAGGAGGGGAAGACAGGAGAAATGGGAATTATAGAGGAGGTAGGAGAAAGAATAATCAAGGGATTATTCTGCGCAACTATAAGCCTAAAATGCGCTCTTTTTTGAACCATTACGAGCATTAAGCTTGGACTTTTTTTAACTAAAAAATGCGCTCAACCAATATAAGTCAATGGTCAAACCTAAAAACTATTGGTATTATGAAGTATCTAAAACAGCACCTCAATATGCTTTAAGGTATTTATCAGAAGCTTGGAAGCGCTGCTTTAACAGAGTATCTGGCCAACCTAAATTCAAGAAAAAAGGTAGGGATGATAGTTTTACTCTAGATGGCTCAATATCGGTAGGCTTTAATCAGATTAAATTACCAAGAATTGGATGGATTAAAACTTATGAAGTATTGCCAGATAATGTTAATCCCAAGTCTGTAACTATCAGCAAAAAGGCAGGTAGATGGTTTATTAGTTTCAAAATAGAGAAAGAAACTCAAATGACTGAGAAATCAGTAGATGTAGTTGGTGTAGATTTAGGTATAAAATCTCTAGCCACGTTATCTACTGGTGAAGTTTTTGAAGGTGCTAAGTCTTACCGAAAGTTAGAAGCTAAACTGTCTAGGTTGCAATATTTAAACCGACATAAAACGAAGTCATCTCGCAACTGGAAAAAAGCACAACTCAAGATAGCCAAACTACACAGCAAAATAGCCAATATTAGAAAAGATGCATTGCATAAATTAACTACTTACTTAGCTAAAAACCACAGCCATATAGTAATAGAAGATTTGAATGTATCAGGAATGATGTCCAATCATAAGTTAGCCAAGGCTATTGGGTCTATGGGTTTTTATGAGTTTCGTAGACAGCTAGATTACAAATGTCAACTGTACGGCTCATCTTTAACCATTGTAGATAGATGGTTTCCTAGTTCTAAGACTTGCAGTAGGTGTGGTTTTGTTAAAGAGTCTCTGTCTTTATCTGAAAGAGTGTTTAAGTGTGAACATTGTGGTTTCAGTTGCGACCGCGATTTAAATGCTAGCTTAAATCTAGCTATGGCGGGCAGTTCGTCCGTGTCAGCTTGTGGACTGGATAACGCCGACGTTGCCAGGTTGAAGCAGGAATAGAACAGATTATTTATAGAAAATCATAGATTTATGTAGATAATCGTAGGTTTCTAAGAACGGTTCTATATAATAAGTGTTAAACCGGATTTGATATTACGCAGGGACTCTATAGATAGCTAGTGCAAATGCCATTCGCTCCTACAGATGGTGCTTTAAAGGTCAACTTGTTTAATATAAAAGTAATTATGCGTAAGTCCTGACTTGGTCCTCTCCTACTGACTCGGTCCTCCCCCTCCCCTCCTGAGAGGGGGAGGGACGAGGGGTGGGTTGACTCCTAAGCAATTAAGATTAATATCATACACGGGCTTCAGCAACGCCGAAAGTCCCTACTACTTTACAAGTGGGTAAACTCTAATCACTACCCAAAAGACTTACTAATAAAGCTTTTTGAGCGTGCATCCGGTTTTCTGCTTGATCCCAAACTCGCGATCGCTCTCCTTCTATCACTTCATCAGTAATTTCTTCATCCCGATGAGCTGGTAAACAATGCAACACTATCACATCATCTGCTGCACTTTCTAGCAACTTTTCATTTACCTGATAGGGCTGAAAAATAGGTATCCGACTATTAGCTTCCTCTTCTTGTCCCATACTTGCCCAAACATCAGTATAAAGCACCTGAGCGCCCTTAACTGCCACTTGGGGATCTTCAGTAACTATCACTTCACTCTTACCATTAGTAATAGTCTTTGCTTGCTCCACAATTTCCATATTTGGTAGATAACTTGATGGAGTTGCTATCCTGACATTCATCCCTACCATTGCACAACCTAACAGTAAAGAATTTGCCATATTATTACCATCACCAAAATAACTTAAAGTTAATCCATCTAGCTTGCCAAAACATTCTTGAATCGTCAATAAATCAGCCATTACCTGACAAGGATGTTCCCTATCTGTCAGAGCATTAATAACAGGAATTTGAGTATAACTTGCAAAAGTTTCTAAATCTTTTTGCTCAAAAGTCCGAATAGCTAAAATATCTAAATATCGGTCTAAAACTCTAGCAGTATCAACCAAAGGTTCTCCACGACTAACTTGAGTAACATTAGGATTCAAATCAATAACTTGACCTCCCAATTGATACATTGCCACAGTAAAACTTACCCTAGTTCGTGTCGAAGCTTTAGAAAATAATAGCCCCAATACTTTATTACATTTGAGATTTATTTTACCTGATTTAAGTTTGGCTGCCAGTTGTAAAATTTCTTTTAATTCATCAGAACTCAAGTCTGCTAAACTTAATAAATTGCGTCCTTTTAAACTATCCATAATTTATCACTAATGTCAGGTTACCAATTATATTGTTTCAGTTAACATTGAAATTATTAAAAAGGTTGAGGCAAGTTTCATAACTGGGATGAAAATTTTCACACCAAATTATTTATATTTAAAACCCGCCATAACGAATTCCAAAGCTACTAGAATTAATATTATTTCTTGATGAGTATAGTTTTACACTTCTCAACTATTTAGAGCAAAGACATTATAATATCTTTACTTTAGTAAGTTAAAAGTTAATTTGGTTCCATCTATAACAATTTTTCTTCAAGTCCCAAAACAGCCGTCGGAGCATAAAGGCCATAGTCCGACACCTAATATCATGTCCGGTTGAATACTTATAAATATAACTATTTATTTGTAGCAAATATTGATTAAATTGGTATAACTGCTGTTTGTGATGCTTAAATTTGGCCACTATCTCCAGACCGACTCTAAACCTTAGTCTTTTTCCTCCTACCATAGGTATAGTTCTAATTTGACTGAAGGATTTCCTGTTATAAACCTATATTTAGAATCTGCCGAATTATAGCCAGAAGTACATTACATCATTTATTAATTTTAGCGATCGTCGATCTATTAGAGACTGTTTGTCAAATAATTTATTCAGAGATTATGGATCGAAGTTCATACAACAGCTAGTAATGGAATTATCAGACAATAATATAATTTGATGAGATGCTTAGTTGCGATAACAAGGATTAAAATAATTGCCAATATCTATCATTAAAACCTTTAATTAACTATCTAAATTTCGGCGATTTACTTGGGCTTGTATGATTCGTTTTTGAAATTATTTGAAATTATTTAAAATTATCAAAGCCCATGAAAAAAAATTACCAAGGACTACTAATAAGAGTAAATCCTGACCAATAAAAAGGATGAGAAAAATCTGTTTCTCCCAAGATTTGTAAACTCTGAGGCAAAAGAATTTCTCCTCTAGAAAATTTCAATTTTTCCCTAGCTAAATACACATCTCCATGAATCATTTTAATTTGAGCTTGTCTGATTGTTTCAGCCTTAGTTGATGCTGTTTTTAACTGTTCATAAAATTCACTCATTAAAGCCAAAGTCCCAAGATCATTAACATACCATAAACTTGCTAATGCAGATTGAACCCCTGCTTGTAAAGCTAATCCAGCAAAACCTAACTCCACATCTCGATCTCCCACGGCTGTTTTACAAGCACTTAAAACTAATAATTCAGCCGGAGGGTCATTCCAATTAATCTCTTTAATTTCGTCTAAATGGAGCTGAGTATTCCAAAGTTGAATATAAGACTTTTCAGGTTTTCCGGGTTTAAATTCTGCATGAGTTGCTAAATGAATAATATTAAAAGATTGAGAAGAAAGTTGATTTTTTAAGTTTTTTAAGGTGAAGTCCTGATTAAGAAATAATTTTCCAGGCCAACCTCTAGAAAGATTTTTAGTTGAGATATTTTCTATGAGATTTTTATCAACAATTGTTGATAGTTCAATTGGAACAGCAGGTAAAGGACTTTGGGTCGGAAATTCTGAAGCACCCATTGCCAAAATTCTGGCTTTTTGAATGGGAGTATAATTGGAATCAATTAAATTAAATGCAGGAATAATTGCTAGGCTATATTTCTCTACTAAAAATTGTTTTCCATCATGTAATGCGGCTATTGGTAGAGTACGCAAACCTGCTCCTAAACAAAACAATATTGTGTCTATTTTTTCTTCTTGGAGATTTGCTTCAAAGGGTTCAACTATCGATTGATAAAGTTGTTGAGCCAGACTTAAGTAAGAATCTGTGAACAGCGTCTGAGGATTAGTAATTTCATTATTAAATAATTTGACTTTACGAATAAGGCTTTCGCGTTTGAGGGAGTCAATATCTTGAACTAAAGGTTTTTTTCCAGGAGAAATTAAAACTAAATGTAAATGTTCAGATTCAGGAATTGCCCAAAATACGGCAGGTCTTATATTACTTTTTTGGCTAATTTCTAACAATTTTTGAGCAATGTCATTACCCGCTTTTGAAACTTCTGAAATTTCTCGATCAAAATAATCCTCAAATTCTTTTTCTAGCCTTTGTTCCATTTTCAGAATTTTTTCCGATTTAGTGATATTAGAAATCATATTGTATCTATCTTTCGGACTTACAGTTATGTCTTCAGAAAGGATTTTTTCAGAATAAAAACTAAGCAGAATAATTAGGGAAAGAATTAACCCAAAAATTGTTCTAACTTTGTATTTGCTCTTAGGAGAGAAGAATTTTCGGAACATATAATAATTGGTTTAATGAATTGAAGATTTAAAACTATATTTAAGGTATTTACATACCCTTGGAAAGTAATATAGCATTTCCCAAGCTAGTGAGGTACAGTAATCTTTTTTATTCCTATTCCCTATTCCCTATTCCCTGTTGCCTGTTGCTTGCTGCCTGTTGCCTAAAAAAACGAATTTTGTATCTCACCAGTATGAGAATTGCTATATTAACACAGTAGGGAAATATATTTGCTAGTGCACTCTGAATATTGCATAGATAATTAAATTACTACTCTATCTACTCTCCTATTTTATTAAACCTATCTACAACTATGGTTAACTCAGCTTATCTTTAACTAACGCCAATTTTGGAATTTTTGGTGCGGATGCTTCGTAAGCATTCAGCATTCAGCATTCAGCATTTCCGTTTGTCATGCTGCGCAAACAGATACATGAACATATTCAAGAAATTACTAAGGTTAGCTGAAGACATTTTTTTTATAAGTTTTAATTCTCCTTGAAGACTAATTCCTATTTTGAGCTGATAATGAGCTAAGAACTCATAGCTGATAACGTAGTTCCGACCATAGGAGGCTAGCTGATAGCTGATGGCTGAATGCTGACGATGCTTCAGTCTGCTTAGAGTTGAGAAACGTGGTATTCTATTTAAGAGTAAATAAATATTTATATGAAAAAATGACAAACGTTATTTGCGCAGAAACTACTCCTAAATTGCTAGTTGTCGCTACCGGTAATCCGGGGAAAGTTCAAGAAATACAGGAATATCTAGCAGATTTGAATTTACAATTACAACTAAAACCAAAAGATTTAGAAGTTGAGGAAACTGGGGAAACTTTTCTAGCTAATGCTCGCCTCAAAGCAACTGAAGTGGCAAAAGCTACTGGAAAATGGGCGATCGCTGATGATTCGGGATTGGCAGTAGATGCTTTGGATGGCAGACCAGGTATTTATTCTGCTCGTTATGCTCCTACTGTTGCTGAACAAATAGAGCGAGTATTAACAGAATTGGCAGATAATTCTAATCGTCAGGCACAGTTTGTCTGCGCTCTTGTCATTGCTAGACCTGATGGCACAATTGCATTAGAAACAGAGGGAATTTGCCGTGGAGAAATTCTATATAGTCTCCGTGGCAATAATGGGTTTGGTTACGACCCCATTTTTTATGTTCCTTCACAAGAAAAGACTTTTGCGGAAATGTCTGCTGAAATGAAGCGATCGCTCTCTCATCGCGGTCAAGCTTTCCAAATATTACTACCTCAGATGAAAGCTCTTTTTGCCTAGTGGTAAAGTGCGCAAATAAAGCGGGAGTTAAACTTATAATGGGAAGAGAAGGAAAAATTATGAAACTAAGATCACAGGAGCAAAGCCAATTGCTATTACTTTAAGCGATCGCCAAAAACAGATTTTAGAGAAAATTTTTTGCTCGCCCTCTTCACCCGGACATGATATTATACCTCAAATCAGCAATGTCAGTTTTTATGGAAAATCACAGACAAATTATTTGCAGGCATTTCTACCATCTCCACAAACCTTAACCCTTCTTTTTCCGCTACTGCTATAACATCCTCTAAATTTCTCAATCCCCACTCAGGATCTTGAGAACGCAAAGACTCATCAAAATTCAGATTACTCGGTGTAGTATGTTCCCCACCTTGTTTGTATGGACCGTACAAATACAGCACCCCATCCTTCGGTAACAAACGCCGCGCACCTGCCATTAATCCCAAACAAGTTGACCAAGGACTAATATGAATCATATTAATATTGACAATAGCAGCAATCTCAATACCTTCTTTTTCCACCGCCCAAACCGACTCTCGCACATCAATATCAAGAGGAGAATGCAAATTATCTGACGGACTATGTTGTTGCCAAGCCACAATACTATCGCGCAACATTGGGTTAGGGTCAGAAGGAAACCACTGACGAGGTTTTAGGTGGGGAGAAAAGAAAACAGAATGTTCTCCCGTACCACTAGCAATTTCTAAAATATTTCCCGTTGGAGGCAAAACTCGCTGTAGCACTTCCAAGATAAATGAGCGGTTGCGTTCAGTTGCGGGAGCATATTGCCGAGCATCGCTAAAAGAAGTCATAGTTCAAGAATTTAGAATTTAGAATTTAGAATTTAGAATTACTTCTTCTTATTTATAAGAAGATTGACTAATCATGAAAATTTTTCTTTATTATCCCCTTAAAAGGCTATGCTTTAAACCACAATTTTTCGGTAATGATTAAATTTTTTAACTAGCTATTAGCATTTATAGTCATTTAACTTTAGATTGAGACAAAGCTTTCTTGCTCTGAGGAAGTTTCAGACGAAAAAACGTCTCATTTTTAAGTTAAACAACTATAGTTGAGGACTTAGCAGTTAAGAATATGGTCAAGAATCACAACCCACCCCCATCCCCTCCCGGGAGGGGGGCAACAGGGGTGGGTAGTGATGCCAACTGGGGAGAATTAGTTAGGCAACTAGAATACAAAGCAGAATGGTATGGACGGGAATTAGTCAAGATTGACCGATATTTTCCCAGTTCAAAGCGTTGCTCTAATTGTGGGCATATCGTTGAGAAGTTACCTCTAAATATTAGAGAGTGGGATTGCCCAGAATGTGGTAGTCACCATGACCGCGATCTCAACGCTAGTATAAACATTTTGGCTGCGGGAGGAGCAGTGTCAGCGCCAGTCGCTCATGGGGGAGACCCCCAAGACCGCGCTGGCTTGTCTGTGGAGCGCGCCTTTAGACCTTCTGGGAGTAAATCCCGGAGGGCAGGTGCTATGTTAGCGTTTGCGAAGCATGACCATAGGAAAGCTCCTCCGGAGGAGGAAACAGAAAGCCCCTAACAGTAATGTTAAGGAATCCCGCGCTGTCACGCAAGTGCAACGTCGGGAGGATGTCAATTAACGGGACTGGCGCGATTCGAACGCGCGACCTAGCGCTTCAGATTTGTGCGAGTTTCCCCACTCTCTGGACTATCCCTTCACCATAGCTCTAAATAGCTTTAGGTGGTGGCCTAGTTTAAGCAGAATTTTATTTCTCCTTAAAACTCTAGTCTCTGCACCTTCTTCACCAATAATTAGGTAAAACTTGGCTCAAGATTACCATATCGACAAAATAATAGACTTAGGCTTCCTTGAATTTGACCACATTCACTCACGAAGTTTCCTCACATGGTGCCCGATACTTCAGGAGGCGCTTGCTCTATCCATCTGAGCCACAGCCCCATATTTTTTGATGGTCAGTAGAATATTTAACTTGTATGCTATACACTCTACATATCAACCTTGACATACTCCCGACGTTGTGCTTGAGCGACAACGTCAGGATTCTTCAACCCGCAAAGGAGTTGCAGTTTATACAGAGGTGATGCCCTCCCCCTGTGTTCTTATATTATAACATGGTCGCTTTCATCCCGACGTTCCCTTGCAAGAGAACGCGGGACTTCTCGCTATTTTTTGTTAACTTGGGACTTTAACTAAATTTAAGGTGCTAAAGCATTGCCCCGGAGAAGACTACCAATAGTTTTAGCAGTAATCTTCATCTGAACTAAAGGATTAGCAGGTACGACAGTTTTGTACAAATAACTATCAAAAGTTAGCTTTTGCACATCCATATCAGCACACATTTCTACAAAAGCTTCGCGAGTAGCATCAGAACGATAGAATACTCTCTGTAAAATATCTAATACTGTATAAGTCATGCCATATTTCTTATCCCACCGCTTCAGATAAAGCTTTAAATCTGCTTCAGTAGGAATAGTCGCACCATTATTAGAAGTCTCCACAATAGTTTCAGCACACATCCGAGCAGACTTAGCAGCAAAATAAATACCTTCACCAGAAGACTTAGTTACAGTACCAGCAGCATCTCCCACTAGAGCAACTCTACCACGAACCCGACGAGGACGAGGATGTTCGGGAATTGGGTGAGCTTCTACCTTAATAATCTCTCCACCTTCCAGACGCTTTGCAGCACGAGCGCGAATACCTGCTTGTAACTGTTTAATTCTGGCCTGGTTAGGTTTCATTGTGCCAGTACCAACAGCAACGTGGTCATGTTTGGGGAATACCCAAGCATAGAAGTCTGGGGAAACATCATCACCTACATACATCTCTGCTAGGTCTTCATAATATGCCATGAGATGTTCTGGCAGACGAATACGCTCTTGGAAAGCGATCGCGTAATTATAATCTCCAGCATCAATGGCCTTCGCTATCCGGGAGTTGGCCCCATCAGCTCCAATAACTAAATCTACTTTTAAGGTCTTAGCTGTCCCTTGGACATTACCTTCTGAATGGTCAGAGTAATGAAGAGTGTAGGGGTCTCTATCATTAGAAGGAATATCCAGTTTATAAACCGTGCCATTAATCAGGTTAGCTCCCAGAGAAGCTGCCCGGTCTCTAAGGAAGCCATCTAAAACTTCCCGACGGCACATACCTATATATTCATCTTGTTTTTGTATATGGATATCCACCTCAACATTGGAGGGAGATATCATTTTCATATTTCTGACCCGGCGATCGATAATTTCTGATGGTAGGTCAAATTCACTAACCATACACAGAGGAATAGCTCCACCGCAAGGTTTAGCATTATCTAGTTTACGTTCAAATAAATAAGTTTCAATACCTGCTTTTACTAAAGTTTCAGCAGCAGATGAACCTGCTGGGCCAGAACCAACTACAGCAACTCTTAGAGTCAAAGGTCTTCTCCCAATCTTTTTTTTATACTTACAAGTTGGGATAGTATCACGGACTTGGGTGTCGTGGTTGATTCTCTGAGGGTATGTGAAGAAATTGCAACAGACCTTAATACTTTGATACTTTTTCTGAAAATGGACTTCTGTAATATCATGTTCAGTTGAATACTTAATAAATAACTTTTGTCAGTCCTCAGTCCTCAGTCCTCAGGAGGGAAGGAGGAAAGTAAAGATAATTTCAGTATTTATTGGCTTTGTTGCATGAAAGTATATAGCTGCCACACTTGCTTGTGCATATGTACAACAATAACGTGCTGAAACTGCTGTAACTATTGGACAATAGATCAATAGAACATCAATGTTTGAGGTAAAAAAGGCTGAAACTTTTACCTGTAAAAGCTTTTAGGTTTAATCAGCACAGCAATAACTATTGGACAATAGATCAATAGAACATCAATAATCGCGAAATAGAGTGATCGCTTTCTGTGCACAGCAATAACTATTGGACAATAGATCAATAGAACATCAATAATCGTGAAAGATAGCGATATAGCTGCGGAATGGATGTTAAGAACGCTACTTTCATGCAACAAAGCCGTATTTATTTGGTACTGTCAATCCTTAAATTTTATTTATAATTGACCCGTCCGAACATAATTTTTTTGATAAAAATAGGCGATAGAGGTATGTATTGGGAAATGAGGGTTTAATTTTTGTAGTATAAATTGGCCTGAATTAATATCTTCTTTGTTATGAATAAAATTGCTGTTGCTTTGATTGACGGATATCAGCAGTACATTTCGCCGAGAAAAGGATTTTCTTGTGCCCATAGAATATTGTACAATGATGAATCTTGTTCTCAATATATAAAGCGTATGTTTATGGAGCAAGATTTATCAGGAGCTATTCAAGCTGCACGTCAAAGGTTTAAAGCTTGTAAAGAGGCTAATCAAATTTTGAAATTACAGGCAGTTAGTCTCGAAAAGAAATCCAAAAAAAAACAAGGTTCTAAGTTCATTAATTGTTGCGGTGATGTAGCGGAAGAGAGCTGTGAGTCTGTATTGCCAGACTGTAATTGTAATGACTGTGATTTTCCAGAATTAGATTGTGGTAGCTGTGAGTTAGATTGTAGCCCAGACTTTGACTGTTGTGGTTCATAATTATCATAGGGTTTGCGCTCAAAAGTTTTATGGGTGAGGGTAGGAGACAGGAGACAACCCACCCCTCGCCCCTCCCCCTCCCAGGAGGGGAAAGAATTGATAATTTATATGTGATGATTGATTTTATTTTTTATTATTGGAGATGTCTATTACTCTTAGGAACTATGGAATAGCTGAAACATAGGAATGTTAACTTCCTTCCTTTTATAACAAGGAACAAATTTGTTAGGACATAGAATGCTGATAAACCTTAGACAGAGAAATAGTTTTCCTACTTTTCCCTGTTCCCTGTTTCCTGTTCCCTGCTTCTATTATAAATTTTCAATTACCTTGTCAATCAAATCACAACCTTGTTCCACCGTTTCCACTTTTGCCAATTGACCCCGCAACTCACCCGCTCCAGGAAAACCCTTAGCATACCAAGTCATGTGTTTGCGAGCTTGACGAATACCGCGATCGCCTTTATATTCCCATAATGCTTGTAAATGTTCTTTAGCACATTCCAGTTTTTCTACTGCAGTAGGCGCTACTTTTTCTGCACCATTTTTCAAGAAATAATCAATTTCTCCCACCAAAAAAGGATAACCCAAAGTACCACGGGAACACATTACCCCATCAGCACCAGTTTCCTCCAAACAACGTATTGCAGCATCCACAGAGAAAATATCCCCATTAGCAATAACTGGAATAGAGAGTATTTCCTTAACTTTTGTAATCCATTCCCATCTTGCCGGGCCATTATATCCTTGGGCACGAGTCCGACCATGTAAAGTTAACATTTGTGCGCCAGCATCTTCCATTCTTTTAGCAAATTCAAGGATATTAATTTCTTTATTACTCCAACCAATTCTTGTTTTTACAGTAACAGGAACAGGCACAGCTTTTACTACTTTACTAACAATTTCTCCAGCTAATTCTGGCTGTCTTAATAAAGAAGAACCACCGCCATTTTTAGTTATTTTATTAACAGGACAACCCATATTAATATCAACAGTATCCGCCCCTTCTTTTACAGCCATTTCTGCTGCTTCTGCTAAGAAGTCAGGGCGACAATCAAATAATTGAATACTTATTGGTCGTTCATTATTATCAACCTCCATTATTTGAGGTAATTCTTTCACATAATGTAATCCTGTAGCGTTTACCATTTCAGTGTACATCATTGACTCTGGAGCATGACGACGTACTAGACGGCGAAATACTAAATCTGTTACTCCTGATAATGGTGATTGAAGCACGCGACTTTTTACTTCAAAATTACCAATTTTTAGTGGAGTAGCTAATTTTTGTTTTAATTCAGGAGATAGAACAGTCATTTCAGTTATCAGTTATTAGTTATCAGTTATTAATACCTCTGCAATAAGGAGGTTTGACATAAGGAATATTCTCTTCTCTTGGTCGATTAGATATGGCGAGGAGACCTCGCCATCTCTCGACCGCTTTTTTATCCCCTTAAGAGGGCGAAGCTTGAGACCAAAGTTTTTTGGTCATAGTTAATTACAGATAATTTTTAAGATAATTAATTATATTATATTAATTCTGGAAATTGTGGTAAATTAATTTTATCTATAACTTGTCTGTGCCTAGCCTCATAGCAGTTATAGAACGACCAAATATCAACCATATTGTAATATGTATGTTATGTATTCTCTGGTTGTAAATTTTTAAATTGTTATTACATTTTGGAGCAGTATCATGGAAATTTTTCAGAAAGTAATATCTATATTAGCTTTTTTATCCATAGGATTTTCTCTTGCAGAAGTTTACTTAACAATGAATCCAATCTGGAAGCGAAAACATGAGCGTGTAGTTGCAGAAAGTCAATCTGTTAGTGGTAATCTACTTTCTTTTACTATTGGAACTATTTTTGCAATTAACTCTCTTTTCACTAAAGAATATGTAAGTTTTATAGACAACATATTATTTAATGGTTTGGCATTGTTCTATATTTTTGTAGGAATGTCATTATGGGTACCTGGAGAAAGAAAAAAAGGCTTCTGGACTTTAATCAAAGAAGCCCTTAATTTTGAAAGAAAAGAAGCTGGAGATTTAGCTAAGTCATTTTTAAAACCTTCGGGAGCTAAAAAAATCATCAATATTTTAAGTCAGGTAGCTATGATTGATGAAGTAATTGACCCCAGAGAAAAAGAGTTTATTCAATCGTTTGCTGACCATTGGGATATTAATTTATCCTGGGAAAATTTAACTAAAAATCTAAGTGCAGGTGGTTCTATAAATTTGATAAATTTACGTCAGGATGTAAATGATTATTTGGCAACTTCTCCACCACAGAAACAAGTATCAGAATTAAAAGATATTATCAATGCTCTGGTGAATATTGATGAAGAAGTTTCTGAAAAAGAAAGGCTAATCATGGGAGAATTAGATGGCTTACTTTCTGAATATATTAGTCAAGAATCAAATGCTGCTAGATATCATGTAATAGTAGCGCCACAAAACGAACGACAGGTTCAAGTAGTGACTACTTCACTACCAGAATTAACAAGATATGAAGTAGGAGAAGGATTTGCTTATAATAGCGGTCCTTTTTATTCTAAAGAATATGCAGATATAATATCTGATGGTTATCGCAGTCTTAATCTTTTCAGCATTGTGACTTTAACTCTTCCTACAGAAATAAATTCTATAAATTCTGAAGATGAGTAAGCAAATTAATCAATTTTTATGAAGAAGGAAGAAGGAAGAAGGAAGAGGGATTTTTTTTGCAGTTCTGTAATTCTGAATAGCTACCAATCATGCTTCCATACCTTATGAGTTTTGGTATTATTGTGAACCGTCTTGGACTATAATACCATTTTGAAAAAAGAATGTTACGAATAATAAGTGTGATTAAAAGGCTTTAAAGGAGATGTCTATTAGAAATCTCCAAAAATCAAATAAAAAATAAATTATCGTACATAAATTATCAATTATTTTCCCCTAATCCCTCTTTTTTGGAGATATCTAATTAGGGATTGCTGATTAAATCTAAAAGCATTGACATATAAAGACAAGTGCCTTTTTGAGGTCGAATTGCAGTGCAAATTTTTCAGCTCTTCATGCTCAAAAAGGAGTGTATATTAGACGCATAGTTGGGCAGAAAAATCATTCTTACAATTCTTACTCCTACCTCCTTGCTCCCGAGCCATTTCTCCTGTCTTCCCCTCCTGGGAGGGACCCGCGGGTGGGTTGTCTTCTACCCCTACAAAAAGACTAGTGAAGCGCAAACCCTAATTATAACTTTGAAATGTTTGACTAAAGAGTAGAAACTGCATGATTGAAAACGAAAAAAATAATGAAACAGTCGGTATTACAACAATTGGTTATTATATTCCTTCAGGAGTTATGACTAGCGAAGCGATCGCTAAACTAGCAGATATTCCTCTGTGGGTTTTAACAGAAAAATTAGGCATGGAAAAAAAACCAATTGCTGCTG
This sequence comes from Okeania sp. SIO2B3, assembly GCF_010672525.1. Lineage (GTDB taxonomy): Bacteria > Cyanobacteriota > Cyanobacteriia > Cyanobacteriales > Microcoleaceae > Okeania. The sequence continues at coordinate 349,122 of NZ_JAAHGH010000004.1, forward strand.
AAGACGAGCATCCTAGCGATATGGGAATTAAAGCAGCAATATCGGCGATCGAGAAAGCTCAAATTCAACCAGAAAAAATAGATTTAATTGTTTATTGTGGTGGGGGAGATTACGATTACAGATTTTGGTCTCCCGCAGCCAAAATTCAAGCTGCTATTGGTGCTGAAAATGCTCATGCTTTTGAAGTTAGAAATTTTTGCAACGGTGGCAATTTAGGCATTCATATTTGCCGAAATATGCTGCTGGCAAATTCGAGCTTAAATTATGCTTTAGTTGTTTGTAGCGAGAAATTATCCCAGTTGCTTAATTACTCGGATAAAAATATAAGTTTCATGCTTACTTTCTCCGACGGTGCAGCCGCCGCGCTGTTAAAAAAAGGAGAGTCTAGTAACAAAATTCTCTCCTATTATGGCATGACTGATGGGAGATTAGCTGATTTTATTCGAGTACCTTTGGGCGGTACTAAGTTGCCTGTAAAAGGTGAAAATATTGACTTAGAACTTAATTATGTTAAAGTAGAAGAAAGTGAAAAATTAGACAAAATTTTATCGGAAATTTATTTAAAAAACTATAAAAAAGTTATAATAACTGCATTGCAACAAAGTGGTTTTTCTCTAGAAAAAATAGACTTTTTATTTAGTAATCAAATAAAAAAAAGTGTATTTTTATCACTGCTTGAATCTCTGAAATTAAGCGAAAAAAATACATTTATTTCTATGACAGAAAGTGGCCATTTTGGAGGAGCAGATACTTTATTTTGTTTAGCTAAAACTATGGAGTTAGAGAAAATAAAGCCTGGTAATTTAGTGGTTTTAGCCAGTAGCGCTGCAGGGTTTTCTTGGGGAGCAACTGTGATTAAATATTAAACTGTATTGAAGAAGGAAGAAGGAAGAAGAAAGAAGGAAGAAGGAAGAAAAAATGGATGGGGTTAACGAAGTCAGAAGTTAGAAGTTAACCCACCCCTAACCCCTCCGGTGGAGGGGAAGTAGGGGATTTGAGCTTCGCTCAAAAAACCCGATCGCCTTAAAAGGCGGGGTTGCGCGACCCATATTATTTTGATAAGTCATTTCAGTTAATGGTCTTTCCGTAGTATTAAATGCCAGAAGAAATGAAATTATGGCTAATAAAGATACGCGGTTTTTAGTATAAAAATTAACGTGGGAATTCGCAGCAGGAGCAAAGAGTTGCGGGCGAATATATAGATGGTCGCTTTATCAAAAAAATGCTCGACCATACAGAGAAAATGAAACCTTATTTAACCAGTATGAAACTAGATTATGATAGGAAAAAACCTTTGATCGTCAACTAAAAGCAATAACTGATGGCTAATAGCTGAAGGCTGAATGCTTACATCCTTTGCAGATGGCAAAAGAGTCGGGAGTTGATTTGCCAATGATTTGTCTGCTTTATCAACAGTTGAATTTTTTAGATTTTATAAATCAGCTAGATAGTAAGTTTTTGCACATTTAAAAGAAGTCAAAATTCGTTGGTTTTAGGGAGTAGTAATTCAGGAAATTAAGGAACAAAACAAAGAAGGAAAAGAGCTAAATAGATAGCTTCTACCATTATACTTCAATACAGTTCAGTTAAGTAGGGCTTGCTGATTAAATATCAAAGCATTGATAGATCAATACTTTAGTTGTTTTAGGTTAAAAAAAAGTGCCAGCTTTTCGGTTATTTAAGGTCAAAAAGTTAACATTTTGGGCAGACAAAGGCAGAAAAATCTAAAGACAATTCTTACCGATAAATTGTGCTTTAAAGCCTCCCCTTTTAAGGGGATAATAAGCGGTCGTTTGCGGAGCAGTCCGTTAGGATGGGATGGCGAGGTCTCCTCGCCATATCCATGAGACCAAGAGAAGAAAAATTTTCATGATTAGTCAATCCTCTTCTTTTCAAGGAGAGGTAATTATTAATTATTAATTGTTGAATTATACCTCCTCTATAATTATCATTTATCCTGAGTTCTGACTTCTGACTTCTACCTCTACCAAAAGACTTTCCATACGCAAACCCTAATTATTAATTATTAATTATTAATTATTAATTGTTGAAAAGCTTTCCGTTTTCTCGCCTTCTTTTTTTTAATTGAACTATTGAAGAAGCGATCGCTAGACGGCAAACACAACACATAACTTACGGTTTGCCACAATGGCAACAAAGCCCTCAAGGAGCGTAAATTAGAAAGAGTAAAGGAGCAAAATTATAAAAGTTCCTCAAAGTCCAATATTCCCTGATGTTCGGTAAACACGCCTTCATGGAATTGTCTAAATAATCGCAGTATAGATATAAGTAACTTAATCTTAAAGACTGTATAAAAAATGGACAGGCCCTGGACTAAATCCAGAAGGCTCAAATATTAGTCCTTAAGTCAACCTGAAAAACTAGGGTTGACAAAAAGTAAAAAATTTTGTAAAGGTTGGAGCAAAAAAACTCTTATGGCAAAAGTAGTCGGAATTGACTTAGGTACAACAAACTCCTGTGTTGCAGTTATGGAAGGTGGTAAACCCACAGTAATTGCTAATGCAGAAGGTTTCCGTACAACCCCTTCTGTAGTTGCCTACGGTAAAAAAGGAGAACAACTCGTAGGGCAAATCGCCAAACGTCAAGCGGTGATGAACACCCAAAACACCTTTTACTCAGTAAAGCGGTTCATCGGGCGTAGATTTGATGAAGTAACCAATGAAACCACAGAAGTTTCCTATAAAGTACTCAATGTTAATGGTAACGTTAAATTAGATTGCCCAGCATTAGAAAAACAATTTGCCCCTGAAGAAATTTCAGCCCAGGTTTTGCGTAAACTGGTTGACGATGCTAGTAAATATCTTAACGAAACAGTAACACAAGCAGTAATTACCGTACCAGCCTATTTCAACGACTCCCAAAGACAGGCAACCAAAGATGCAGGTAGAATTGCTGGTGTAGAAGTATTGCGGATCATCAACGAACCTACCGCAGCTTCTCTAGCTTATGGGTTAGATAAGAAAAGTAACGAAACTATCTTAGTATTTGACCTTGGTGGTGGTACATTTGACGTTTCCATCCTAGAAGTAGGTGATGGTGTATTTGAAGTATTAGCGACTTCCGGCGATACACACCTTGGTGGTGACGACTTTGATAAGAAAATTGTTGATTTCCTCGCTAAGGAATTTGAAACAGCAGAAGGAATAGACCTACGGAAAGATAAGCAAGCACTGCAACGTTTAACAGAAGCAGCAGAAAAAGCTAAGATTGAACTTTCTAGCGTTACCCAGACAGAGATTAACCTACCATTTATTACCGCTACCCAAGATGGACCTAAGCACTTAGATACCACCTTAACTAGAGGTAAATTTGAAGATCTCTGTGCTGACCTGATCGACCGCTGTCGCATTCCTGTAGAAAACGCAATTAGAGATGCTAAGTTAGATAAAAGCGCCATTGATGAAGTGGTATTAGTTGGTGGTTCTACTCGGATACCCGCAGTCCATGATATAGTCAAGAAAGTCCTCGGCAAAGATCCAAACCAAAGTGTTAACCCTGATGAAGTGGTAGCTGTTGGTGCTGCAATTCAAGCGGGTGTATTAGCGGGTGAAGTTAAAGACATTCTTTTGTTAGACGTTACTCCTCTATCTCTAGGTGTAGAAACCTTGGGAGGCGTAATGACCAAAATTATTCCTCGTAACACAACTATCCCTACCAAAAAATCAGAAGTGTTCTCAACTGCTGTAGATGGTCAGACAAATGTAGAAATTCATGTACTACAGGGAGAGCGGGAAATGTCTAACGACAACAAGAGTTTAGGAACTTTCCGCCTAGATGGTATCCCCGCAGCACCTCGTGGCGTACCTCAAATTGAAGTTACCTTCGATATTGATGCTAATGGTATTCTGAATGTAGCTGCGAAGGATAAAGGTACTGGTAAAGAACAGTCTATCAGTATTACAGGTGCTTCCACTTTACCAGATTCTGAAGTTGATCGGATGGTGAAAGAAGCAGAAGCTAATGCTGCTGCTGACCAAGAGCGTCGTGAAAAAATTGACCGCAAAAACCAAGCAGACTCTTTAGCATATCAAGCTGAGAAGCAAATTCAGGAGTTGGGAGATAAAGTTCCTGAAGCTGATAAAACTAAGATTGAAGGGTTGGTTAAAGATTTGCGTGATGCTGTTTCTCAAGAAGATGACGAGCGTATTCAGTCTCTAACTACTGAGTTGCAACAAGCTCTCTACACTGTTAGCAGCAATATTTATCAACAAGATTCTCCTGATGGAGCAACTCCTCCTCCTCCTCCTAATGGTGATGGTTCTGCTAAATCTTCCTCAAGTTCTGCTAGTGGAGATGATGTAATTGATGCTGACTTTACTGAAACTAAAAGCTAAGTAGTCAGGAGTCAGGAGTCAGGAGTCAGGAGGGAAGAAAGAAGGGTGTTGCTGAATTCAAGTATGAATGCGCGATTGTTTGGTTCTAGTCCACGCCCCCGCGCATCCACCAAAATTGGGGGACTTTTAGAGTTTTATTCCCCCCAGAATTGGGTGGTTAGGGGGGCTTGCATCATACCCAGAATCAGCAACGCCGAAAGAAGAAGTAATCAGGAGTATGCTCCCCCTCTGAATCCGGACATGATATCGTACCTCAAATCAGCAACGCCGTAGTCTTTAAGCATAAAGTGTAAGTTCAGTAGGGTGTGGGTGATGTGACACCCTACTGAACTTACACTTTTATTGAATTTTACTCACATACTTCTAATGGCAAAACCATCTCCCACTGCTCCTGGCGATCGCTCTCAAGCAGCTAAAGTCAGACAATTGCGTAAAATTAGCGATTTACTAGATAATGCTATTCGTGTTCCTGGTACTTCTTATGGCGTTGGTATCGACCCACTTCTGGGATTAATTCCTGGAGGTGGTGATTTTTTAGGAGGACTTATTTCTGTTTATATTGTATTTTCAGCAGCAATGATGGGTTTGCCCAGGGAAACTCTGATGCGAATGTCTTCTAATATTGTATTTGATTCTTTGGCAGGAATTGTGCCTGTTTTTGGAGATTTGTTTGATGTCGCGTGGAAGGCAAATTCTAAAAATATGGATATTTTGGAGGCTCATTTAGAGTCTCCTAAAGTTAGTAAAAGTGCCGATCGCTGGTTTATTTTTTTGCTGTTGGGCGGTTTAACTTTATTTGTTATTGTTATTGCTACTTTGGGGTTTTTAGTTATTAGTTTATTGGTGCAGATTTTACAGTTTATTGTATCAGGTTAGATTGAGAAAAATGGTTCAGAAAATTGCACTTTTTAATCATAAAGGTGGGGTTAGCAAAACAACAACAACATTTAATTTGGGTTGGATGTTAGCATCGAAGGGAAAAAAAGTAATTCTGGTAGATACAGACCCACAATGCAATTTAACAGGTATGGTATTGGGGTTTTCTCGTAAACAAGAATTAGAAGAAATTTACAGTAAAAAACAAGATATCAAATCTGCTTTAGCACCTGCTTTCGAGTCTCAGCCAAGATTAGTAGAAGCGGTTAATTGTATTCCTATTGAACAACAAGATGGTTTATTTCTGTTACCTGGTCATGTGGGATTAGCTGAATATGAGGTAACTCTAGGAATAGCTCAAGAATTAAGTGGTTCTATTCAAACTCTTCAAAACCTTCCCGGTTCAATTTCTTATTTATTTGAAAAGACAGCAGAAAAATTTTATGCCGACTATATTTTAATTGATATGAGTCCTAGTTTAAGTTCAATAAATCAGAACTTACTTATGACTAGCAATTTTTTTATTGTGCCTACTGTTCCTGACTTTTTTTCTATAATGGCAATTGATTCACTAGCTAGAATAATGCCAAAATGGCATATTTGGGCAGAAAAAGCGAGTGACTTAAAAGTTTTGAAAGAAGCTACTTATCCTTTTCCGAAAGTAACACCTCTTTTTCTAGGAACGATTATCCAAAACTATCGAATCAGAAATAAACAACCTTCTGCTAGTTTTCAGGAATGGATAGATAAAATTCAAAAAGCTGTTTTAGATGAATTAGTTCCATCATTAAAAGAACAAAAGATGTTATTTCCAAATGAAGTTTACTCTTCTCAAAATATGAATGACTATTGTTTAACTCAAATGTCTGATTTTAATAGTCTTATTGCCATATCTCAGAACTGTCAAACACCTGTTTTTGCATTGACAAAAGAGCAAATTTCTAATCACGGCTCTAAACCTAAACAAGGAAAAGTTTTAAAAGATACCTTGCAAGCATCTTCTAAATTTAGAGATGCTTTTTCAACTCTAGCTGATCGAATCATTAATCTAAGCTCAAATGCAGTCTGCACTTGACCAATTTCATGTCAGTATTAATCGTGTTAGAGATTTGATAGCTGTTCATAACTCTGTTAAAGCTCAGTCTACCTCTGTTCTGGATCTTTCAGATATATTAAGAGCTGCCTTAGTTCTAGCTGTAAGTGCTTTAGACTATTATATACATGAAGTTGTGATACTAGGAATGCTAGAAATTCATCAAGGTTTGCGTCCTGAACCCCCTGCATTTTCTCGTTTTCAAATTTCTTTAGGTACTGCAAGAGAGGGGTTAAAAAATCCTCCAGATTTTGCATCTTATTTAGAAGATGAAATTCGACAGCGACATAGTTATAAAAGTTTTCAACAACCAGATAGTATAGCAGATGCAATTAGGCTAATTTCAGATAAAAAATTGTGGCAAGAAGTTGGAAATATTATGGGTAGGCCAGACAAAGATATTAAGCAAGAATTAAAAATTATTATTGACCGTCGAAATAAGATTGCTCACGAAGCAGACATAGACCCTACTTTAAGTTTAGGAAATAGATGGGGAATTGACGAAATTCTGGTGGGCGATGCAGTTGACTTTATTGAAGAGGTTGTTGATAGTATTCATTCAATTCTTTGATAATTTTTTTATACTGAAATGTTACCGAATAATTAATAATTAATAATTAAACAATTTGCGTCTTGAAGCCTCCCCTTTTAAGGGGAAAAAAAGCGGTTGAGGGATGGCGAGGTCCCCTCGCCATATCCAATCAACCAAGAGAAGAAATAATGTTTCCTTATATTCAATCAAGAACTGTTTTAACCAGAGGTAATTATCAATTATCCATTATCAATTATCCATTAATGAAGTTCCGATTCCAAATTGAACAAATAACCTTACGTCAATTTCCTCTTCAGGTAAATCGAAAAAAAACTCGGTTTTGAGTGTTTTAGTTATTAGTTTATTGGTACAAATCATACAATTTATTACATCTGGTTATGATTAATATCAAGTAAATTCGCAATTATTTCTTAGGAGTAGAACAACTAAAGTAACCACCCCAATATTGAGGTGGTTATTAACTGCTGTAAAAACGAGATTAGCAAGTGTTATTGGTATTAGCGTTTAACTTAACCTTGCGCTAACTAGACTTTAATTATTACAGACTTATAGATTATAAATCAAGAGGACTATTGGTATAACCCAAAATTTTTCTATTAGACATCTCCAAAAATAAAAAATAAAATCAATTATTATCCATAAATTATCAATTATTCCCCTCCTGGGTGGGGTTAAGGGTGGGTTTCCTGTTGCCTGTTGCCTCTTTATCTGGAGATGTCTAGTTCAAAAGTTTAAAACTCAGACAACGTAAAACTTTTCCTTCTTCCTTCTTCTTTCTTCCTTCTTCCTTCTTCTTCCTTCTTCCTTCTTCTTTCTTTCTTCTTCCTTCTGCTATATCACTTAGTCTGAAAAATATTTTGTACCATTTTCTTATCCGTACTAGCCGCAGCATTATCCAGTTCCGCAACTTCACCAGAATCTAATTCCCAACCCAATGCACCAATATTTTGTTCTGCCTGTGCTAGATTTTTAGCCCCCGGAATAGGAATTGTACCTTTACAAATACACCAGTTAATTGCTACTTGCGACATCGTTTTATTTCTTGACTTTGCCACTGCTTCCAAACATGATAATAAGGGGCGAACTCCCGGTAATATTTGCTTAAACAAAAAACCTCGAATACCTTGAGGAAGAGAACCATTTTCTGAATATTTTCCTGTTAATATTCCCAATGCTAAAGGACTATATGCAATTAATTTAATTCCCAATTCATCGCAGATTTCTTTAACTCCTAATTCTGTAACGGGATAGGTTGATAATAGAGAATATTGAACCTGTAGAGTAGTGATAGGAATATGGCGATCGCGAAATTTTTCATACACTTTCATCAACCGTTTTGGCCCATAGTTCGACAGCCCCACGCCCTTCACCTTGCCTTGTTCGTACAAGTCAGCCAAACCATCTAAAAGTCCCCATTCCTGCCAGGGTAGATAATTTGCTGTAGACCAGTGCATCTGTACCAGATCGACATTTTTTCCAAGGCGTTGGGCCGATGCTTTGCCAGCAGAAATCATTGCTTGGCGACCCCATCGCCAGGGATAAGCAGCAAGTTTTGTCGCAATACAAATACTATCTTGATTTGCACCTGTGTATGCTTGGGAAAACTGCCCCAATAGCATTTCACTACGTCCGTTTAATTTGCCTGTACCGTAGGAGTCGCCTGTATCAAATAAAGTCACACCATTAGCAACACAAAGATTAAAGACATTTTCCAACTCATTATCCATACTTTCATCATATCCCCAGAGGAGGCGGTTGCCCCATGCCCATGTACCACAGCCCATTTTTGGTAGGATAAGTTTTTGTTTAGTTTGCATCCTGACTATTTCTCTATTTTATTTATCTATTATTATTTTCTCACTAATTGAAGGTGGAGCCACTCGTTTTCAAGCTAAAAATACTTTCATAAATGTCTGATATCATGTCCGCTTGAATGCTTATAGAACCCCTGATCGTATCTTCATAAATACGCACGTTTTTTTAGCGAGGAGACAGGAGACAACCCACCCCTAACCCCTCCCAGGAGGGGAAGACAGGAGACAGGAGACAACACATCCCTAGCCCTTCCCCCTCCCAGGAGGGAAAGGTAAGAGGGAAGATGTGGGGAGAAATAATACAAAAAACACTCCTTCAGATGATTTTCGGTCAAAATTGATGCGCGAAAAGACTTGACTACCATAATTATATAGATATCATCAGGGTTCTATACTTTGCTGGAAGAAAGGCAGAGGGCAGCTATGCTGTTTGCGTAGCATGACCTAGGAAAGGGTTTTTTCCAATTGTGACTTAATTCTATACACGCTCCGATGCTACCGGACATGAGATGAGAAATAAAATCAACTTAGGCGAATAAATCTAGTTATATCAAGTCAATTCTTTGTGATATAGAGCAAATTTTCTTATTCTTCCCGTACCGTCACACACCCTACTCGATCTTTTGTTGACAAACAACCTCTTAAAACAAGAAAATAATTAACTACTTTTGTGAATCTATAATACCAAGCGTGAAAAAAGAATGTTACGAATAGTAAGAGCAATAAAAAGACTTCACAGGAGATGTCCCTTTGAAAAAAAAAGATAATTTATGCCATAAAAAATGGTATTAAAGCCATTCCCATATGACTCCTGATTCCTGACTTCCCCTCCTGGGAGGGGCTAGGGGTGGGTTGACTCCTAAGAAATATCCTAGTTATTTGTAGCAAAAATTTATCAAATTGGTATAATATCATGTTCGGATAATCAGCGATCAAAAACTTTATCCCTTCTAACCTTTTCTTCCCTTCTGCCTTCTGCCTTCTCCTCCAAAGTGTAAGTATTCAAGCAAACATGATATAATACGGTTAATTTTCAACTAAAATACAGCCTTTTCTAGGGAGTAAATTTAATTCTAATTCAGTAGATTCTTCTTGCCATAAAAATTCACAACTACCATAAACAATTTTACTAGGTTGAGAATTAAATTGAGTAACAGAAATATTTACTTTTGCTGCTTCTATACCACTATTAATAGCTACAATAATTTCCTCATCTCCTAAAATACGGGCAAATACATAAATATCTCCCTCTGCAAATAAAACCTCATAACTACCAGTACGCAAAGCTGAATATTTATTTCTAATAGCAATTAACTTTTTATGATATTCCAGAACTTGAGTATCCCATTTTTCAGTAGTAGGAAAACCACGACGAGAGTCAGGGTCTAACTTCCCTGGTAAACCTACTTCATCACCATAATAAATACTAGGTGCGCCGGGAAAAGTCATTAACAATAGAGTCGCTAACTCAACACTTGCTTTATCTCCTTGAGCAATACTCAAAACTCTAGCTGTATCGTGACTGTCTAATAAATTGAGTTGAGTTAGTTCAATTTCCCACGGATAAAGTTGCAGCAACTCCTGCATTTTTTGACCATATTCAACAGCAGATATAGCTGGGTAAGCTGAATAGTCACAACCTTTAACTAGGTCAATATCCACGCGATCGCCTGCTGTAAAAGCAATAGTCGGTCCAGTAAACAAATAATTCATTACCCCATCAAACTGAGTACCATCCAACCATTGCACACAGTCACTCCAGACTTCACCCACAATATAAGCTTCTGGGTTAATAGCTTTGACGCGATCGCGAAATTCTTGCCAAAACCCAGGAGTCTTAACTTCAAACGGCACATCCAACCGCCAACCATCAATGCCAAATTCTAACCAATATTCCCCTACTTGCATAATATATTCTTTCACTTCTGGGTTATCGTGATTGAATACAGGTAAAGCACGGTTGCCTATCCATCCTACATAATTAGCAGGTAAACTACCATCGTAAGCAGAAAGAGGCCAGTCTTCAACTTTGAACCAATGTAACCAGGGTGAGTGAGGACCGTTTTCCAAGATATCGTTGAAGAAATAGAGACCCCGACTAGCATGGTTGAAAACTCCATCCAGAACGACTTTAATATTGCGATCGTGGGCAGCATCTATCAATACTCTTAAAGCTTCATTACCTCCTAAAATTGGATCGACTCGATAATAGTCATGGGTATGATAGCGATGGTTACAAGCTGATTGAAAAATAGGGGTGAAATAAATAGCAGTGACACCCAGGTCTTGAATATAGTCAAGTTGTTCGATGACACCCCAGAGGTTTCCTCCTTTGTAACCTTGGGGAGTAGGAGGTTCATCCCAAGGTTCTAGGGTAGAAGGATAATAACCTTTGTCTATTCCTTTTCTGGTTTTGGTGGGTGGTTGACCTTTGGCAAAACGGTCTGGGAATATTTGGTAAAATACGGCGTGTTTTACCCATTCTGGTGTTTGAATTTGCATGAATAAATGTTTTAGTTAGGTTGTTCTACTCAAAGTTATCAGATAGTGAATTTCTTGTAAAATTCTGTAAATATATCTTCTATTTCTGTATTTAAGTTTAGTATAATGAGAGAATTAATTTAGTCTAAGGTTAGATAATTATGACATGGCTAAAATTGACAAAAAAGGCTCTACAATTAAAGGGAGCAAAGAGTAATGAATCAATAGAAGAAGTTAAAGTTGAATCTAATCCAAATAACCCTACAGAAGATTGGATAGAAGAATTTCCGACAAGATGGTTTGAGGGTTCAGATGCACCAAAAACTATGATTATTTCTAATAATGAGTATGAGCCACTGAACATTGAAAATATTAAAAAAGGAGCAATTCAACTTAAGATATTAGAGAAACTCGACCCAAATCTCGACCCAAATAATGATCTCGACGATCAGCAAATATCTGACAAAGTAAAAAAAATATCTGACAAACTAAAAAATTTAAGCCAGAATTCTGGGGTAGATGAATTAATACTGGCTTTTTATAGTACCCAACTTATCAGCAAAAAGAAATTAGAAGAAACATCTACCCAAGAACAACTTCAAAAAATTTGTGATATTTTAGGTTGTGAGATTAATGATTTAAAGGGAAAAGAAGTAGATATACCATTATTTAAGTTTGACATAGATCTTTATATTAAGAAAAAGTATCAAAATGAAGCTGAGTTTATGAAAAAGACAGGCACTTCAGCAGAATTTATAGAGATTCTTAGAACTGAGCATATAGATATATCTTTTAATAATCCTTTCGGTGATTATACATGGACAATTAATATAGAAAAATGGCTACGGAGATTTTTCAATCGGTAGTCCTGTACAAGTAGTGATTTTTGTGGTTAGATTCCTGAGTGTGAAAGGGGTTTACTTTATAGATACAGCGCTTTCTATTGCCCGTGAGGTAAACCTATCGCGGGCAAGATGCCCGCACTAGAAAGCTTTATAATTAATATTTGTACCTCATAACGGGCGGAATCTTCTGTATCACTACATTTACAGGACTATAGCAATCCTAAATAGGTTGGGACAAATCAAAAAGTAGATAAAAAAGTTGAAACTCCTACCTGTTGCCTGTTGCCTAAAAAACAGTAAGATTTTTGCTACGAATAAAATAGGATTGCTATAACTTTTAATTAATTGAAAATACTTCTGAAAGTATCACATGAAAAAGTCTAATTCAAATAATATTCGTAGTATTTATTTTACAAATAATCTGGAAAACAAAGACTTTGTAAATTCACAAGGTGGGCATCAGAGAATCCGTAAAATATTGGTCGTAGGAACTGGAATATTTGGCACTATTTTATCAACTACAATACCTTTACTTTCAGGAATATCGCTGAGTATGATATTTGAAACTCTATCAGATGAATATTACTTTGGTAAAATAGAACTTGGATTAATAATATTAGTACCTTATATTTTTTTCTTATATTTAGCTGCGAATGGCATCAAAATAAATACTTTTATTGTAATTGCTTTCATATTTTGTATTGCAATTGTATTGATTAATGTTATAAAAACATCTAATACAAGAATTGAATTACTAGCATTAATTGGATTGGTTATTGTCATAGCGTACTTAGGAATAATAATGATTGGATCTGCAATAAGTTTTACATCTGTAGCGGGTGAAACTATAAGTGATTTTTTGATTCTAAGTACTACTATTTTGGCAGCTATAGCTGTTACTGGAAAAACTGATGACCCACAACAGGAACAAAAAGAAATAATAATATATATTTCAGAAATTGCCACAATTCTGACAGGTTATATTGTTGCTAGAAAAGCTATCAGAGGTTCCCCACAATTTGCATGGATAAAAAAAATAGCTGTATTTTTATCTGCCACAGGTGGAACTTCTTTTTACGGTGTTGATTTAACAAATGCTTGTTTTGATAATTCACATTTGCCCCATACAGATTTTAGAAAAGCTACATTAACTGGCGCTAGTTTTAAAAATGTTACAGGGTTAGAATTATCTAGACTACAAGATACAATTTTAGAAGACCCCCATGTCAGAAAACTATTAACAAATCCAGAGGATGGCGCTGGCAAAGATTATACTGGAGCAAATCTTAGTGGTGCTAACTTAAAAGGAGCTAATTTAGCAGGAGCTATTCTCATAGGAGCAAAATTAAATGGCGCAGACTTAACAGATGCTAATTTAGAAGGAGCAAATTTATCTAAAGCTCAACTATTAGATGTAGATTTTTCCAGAGCAAATCTAACAGAAACCTGTATAGAAGATTGGAGTATAAATAGTCGTACTTGCTTTAAAAATGTTGATTGTAAAAGAATTTATATAAAACAAGGCAAACACGGTTTTTTAGAACCTAAACCAGACAGTGGAGAATTTCAAGATCGTGAATTTGAAAAATGGATAGATGAACTTCAAGAAACTGTAGATGTACTTTTACACGATTTTGATTTTGGCGGTTGGCAAGCTCTAGGTACTGCTCTAGATAAAACAGCAAATAAATATCAAGGAATCAATAAAAGTCGCTGGAAAATAGAACAAAAAGATAAGAATGTGGTCCTCGCACAAATCGGCGTTTCACCAACCGCAGACAAACCAGCAATTCATCAGAGCATTACAAATAATTATTATAATGAATTATCCATTCAAGGTAATAAAGCTAATATACTATTAAACCCTTCAGAAAAGGTAGAAATTATGGACAACAAAAATGAAAATCCCACAGTAAGTGGAGATTTAGTGAGTGGAGATAAAACCACATCTGGAGATGTTCATCTAAGCGATGTTAAGCTCACAAATTCTGGAAGTATGGCATTAGTAAACCTCAACGGTCAAATTAACAATACAATCCAACAACTCCAGGATATTAAAACAGAAAAAGGCGAAGATTTAGCAACTATTTTAACTGCCTTGCAAGAATCAATTAATGGCGACTCTGTACTATCAGAAGCTCAAAAAAAGGAAGCTCTTGAAGCTGTAGAAACCATAGCAGAAGAAGGCAAAAAAACATCAGGGGAGCGCGTGCGAAAACTTTGTTCCATGGCTTTGAATGCTCTCAAAGGTCTAACAGCAGCAGTGACAGACACTAGCAAACTAGCAACAACTCTCAAAACTTACCTGCCAACTCTCACTGCACTTCTGGGTTTATAAAAAAAATTAGTTTTTAGTGGTGCGAAGGTTAAATTGAAAAAGGACAATAATTAGCGATCGCCTACTCATAACCAAAATTTAACCTAACCATATCTACAACATAACACCACGAAAATACCTTAGAACATTTAAAAATGCTCCAACTCAGTCAGGGATAACTTCTAACTTCTAACTTCTAACTTCTAACTTCTGACTTCTGACTTCTCCTACTATCTACCCCCTTGCCAATGATCCCCTGCCGTTGGACACTGATAATGACAATGTTGTTGGCAATGAGGTTCAACCGTGAAAAACGTACTAAGTATAATTCTAGGCGGTGGCGCAGGTACCCGTCTCTATCCATTAACAAAACTGCGGGCCAAACCAGCAGTACCCCTAGCTGGGAAATATCGGTTGATAGATATTCCCATCAGTAACTGCATCAACTCAGACATCGAGAAAATCTATGTTCTGACCCAATTCAACTCAGCTTCTCTAAACCGTCATATTACTCGTGCCTATAACTTCCCTGGTTTCAGTGAAGGTTTTGTCGAAGTTCTCGCAGCTCAACAAACTAAAGATAATCCAGAGTGGTTCCAAGGAACAGCAGATGCTGTCCGTAAATATATATGGTTGTTCAAAGAGTGGGATATTGATTATTTTTTAATTCTCTCTGGAGACCATCTCTACCGCATGGACTATCGGGAGTTTGTCCAACGTCATATTGAAACAAAGGCAGATGTTACTCTTTCTGTTTTACCCATTGATGAAGCAAGGGCGTCTGATTTTGGTTTAATGAAAATTGATGACTCTGGTCGGATTATTGAGTTTAGCGAAAAACCTAAAGGGGACGATCTAAAAATTATGGCAGTCGATACTTCTGTATTAGGAGTTAGTCCAGAAGTCGCTAAAGAACAACCCTACATTGCATCAATGGGGATTTATGTTTTTAATAAACAAGTTCTAATTGACCTCCTAGATAAATCTCCAGACCATACAGATTTTGGTAAAGAAATTTTGCCTAGTTCGGCCAAAGATTATAATCTTCAAGCTTATCCATTTGAAGGTTATTGGGAAGATATTGGGACGATTAGGTCATTCTATGAAGCTAATTTGGCTTTGACCCAACAGCCTCAACCACCCTTTAGCTTTTATGATGAAAAAGCTCCTATTTATACACGTTCCCGGTATTTACCACCAAGTAAACTTTTAGACTGCCAGATTACAGAGTCAATTGTTGGAGAAGGTTGTATTCTTAAGCAATGCCGAATTGACCATTGTGTTTTAGGATTGCGATCGCGAGTTGAAGCTGGTTGTACAATTGAAGACTCTCTTCTAATGGGTGCAGATTACTACGAACCTTTTGCAGAACGAAAATCTGGCCTACAAAAGGGTATTGTCCCATTGGGTATCGGTGCTGAAACTACTGTTCGTGGGGCGATCATCGATAAGAATGCCCGCATTGGTCGCAATGTCCAGATTATTAATAAAGATCGTATAGAGGAAGCTCAACGTGAGGAAGATGGATTTATCATTCGTAGCGGTATTGTTGTTGTCTTGAAGAATGCCATTATCCCAGATGGCACAGTAATCTAGTAAGTGTTTGAGTTTTAGTTGTTAGTTGGTTAGCGGTTATTAGTAAATGCTGCTAACCACAAAATACTAATTGCTAATTTATGACCAGACTAATTATTCTTATTGGACTTCCAGCTAGTGGCAAATCCACTTTAGCCAGGAAAATAGTTACTAGATATCCTCAGTGTCAATTAATTTCTACTGATGCTATCCGTGCTCAGTTATTTGGTGATGAAGCAATTCAAGGACCTTGGCTCCAAGTATGGCAACAAGTACAGCAAAAATTTTACCAAGCTGTACGCCAAACATCTCTGGCCATATATGACGCTACAAATGTCCAACGTAGGCAACGACGACAAGTAATTGACTTGGCAAAGGAAAGTGGATTTACCCATCTAACTGGTTTATGGCTTGACAAATCATTAGAATTATGCTTAATAAGAAATCGGCAACGACAGCGTCAAGTTCCTGAAGAAGTAATCATGAAAATGTATCGGCAGTTAACAGATGCTCCTCCAAGTTGTGAAGAAGGATTAGATATAGTGAAACGAATTACTAAATTAAGGTAGGGGTTGAAAATTATTGTTATCGCAAAGTATAAAACACAAGATAAGAGATTTTTTCGCACCTTATTATACAATATTACACAATTAAGGTTTATAGCCTCTACCCATCGAAAAAAGGAAAATTTTTTTTACTAAATCCTCTTCTTTTAAAAAAAGGTAATGATTAATCATTCATTGTTAAAATGAGATTTTTTCTACATACAATACCCATTAAATTTATCGCAAAATCACAACTATAAATCAACCTTTATTCTGAGATTTTTTATTATGAATTAATTCAGCAAGCCCTAATTAATTTTAAATTGAGATTTCTTGCACCACAAAAAAGTTTGATAAGACTCATTAAACTTCAAGATATTGCAGATAATAATTTGAATTAAAGCTGATAAACTATAGCAATCCTAAATTGGTTGCGGGCAATCAAAAAATAGATAAAAAAACTGACACTCTTACCGAAAAATCGTGGTCTAAAGCCTCCCCTTTTAAGGGGATAAAAAAAGAGGATATTCTATATTTCAAGCCTCCTTATTGCAGAGATACTGATAACTGATAACTGATAACTGATAACTGATAACTGATAACTGAAATGACCTGTTCCCTGAAAACAGTAAGATTTTTATACACAAATAAAATAGGATTGCTATATAGCTGAGTGCCTATAGATAAACTCTAAAATAAAGTACGGAAATTGCTATTGCTCTTTCAGGAAAAACCGAACTTAAATCAATGTTAAATCTTGATAACTTGAAGTAAGTAAAGTCAAACATTAAAATTCAGCCTGATTGATTAGTTATTAATATGTGGCAGTAGTTTTTTTATAAAAAATGTTGCCAACCTGGATATAGGTTGAAACTAACTTCTACTGGAGAAAGTATAACGATCTTATCTGAATTTATGAATATTGCATCTGAAAAATCAAAAAAACACTTGAAACCAGATATACAGAAGATTCCAAGTATATGAAGTACAGATGTTAACCAGGGAATTTATACAATGTGGGCATCTTGCCCGCAATAGGGGTATCTTGCGCGCTATGGTTGTGCCTCACCAAGATGAAATTTGCTGTATCTATATGTATATTACTTTTGACTGTTAACGCTTGACATTTGTTATTGATAGTTTTCTTATAATTAATCATTAAGCAATCATATATTACATTCACATTGATCTGAAAAATATTAAAATGGGGAGATAGATAAATGGCTACAACTGATTTTAAAGACTATTATTCAATCTTAGGTTTAACTAAAAGCGCTACTGCCGAAGAAATAAAAAAAGCTTATCGTAAATTAGCGAGGAAGTATCACCCAGATATGAACCCGGGTGACAAGAAAGCAGAAGCTCGTTTTAAAGAAGTTAATGAAGCTTATGAAGTTTTATCAGATCCAGAAAAACGCAAAAAATATGACCAATTTGGTCAATACTGGAATCAAGTAGGTTCCACAAGTGGCGGATGGCCTGGAGGTACTGGTGGTACTACTGTAGATTTTGGAGGTTTCGATTTTAGTCAGTATGCCAGTTTTGAGGATTTTATCAATACCTTATTAGGGCGTGGTGGAACTCCAGGTAGTAATCCTGGTGGACGACAAACTTATACCTACAAGACTAATACAGGTTGGCCAGGGGGATTTAATAATGGATTTGATGGTTTTTCTAATTTTGAAAATCGTCAGTCAGGAGCTTCTCTGAATTTAGAAGCTGATATTACTCTTACTTTTTCCGAAGCTTTCCGAGGAACACAGAAACGTGTGGGTAGTGGAGAAGTTTCTATTCCTCCAGGGGTTAAACCAGGAAGTAAAATTCGAGTTAAAGGTAGAGGTCAATTAGATCCATACACTAAGAAAAGAGGAGATTTGTATCTGAAGGTAGAAATTCAGTCTCATTCTTTTTTCCAGTTTGACGGAGATAACTTGCTTTGTGAGGTACTAATAACTCCTGATGAAGCTGTATTGGGTACATCTATTGAGGTGCCAACTCCTGATGGTATGGTTAATGTTAATATTCCTGCGGGTATTCGTTCCGGTCAGTCTTTACGGTTACGAGGTAAGGGATGGCCAAAGGCTAAGTCAGGGGGACGTACTGACCAGTTAGTACGGGTTACTATTGCTGTCCCTAAAGATATTAGTGGTATAGAAAAAGAGTGCTACGAAAAAATTAAAGCTAATCGTACTTTCAACCCTCGTAGTCATTTGCAAAGTATATCGTTGTAGTTTAAGTTCACTTCGGAGATGGGGAGATGGGGAGATGGGGAGTGTTCATTAATGGATAATTGATAATGGATAATGGATAATTGATAATTACCTCTGGTTAAAACCGCTCTTGATTGAATATAAGTAAATACTATTTCTTCTCTTGGTCTCATGGATATGGCTCCGAGACCCGCTCTTATCAGAGCCGCTCCGAATTGCGCCATCCCACCCAACGGGGAAGCTGCGAAGAGAGAACTCCGTTCCGCTGTCGCGTTTCGCGTCAGCGTTGCGAAGCAAACGACCGCTGTCTTGGTCTCATGGATATGGCGAGGGGACCTCGCCATCCCTCGACCGCTTTTTTTCCCTTTTAAAAGGGGAGGCTTCAAGGCGCTAATTATTTAATTATTAATTATTAATTATTCGGTAAAAACTGTGGACGTTGCTGAATCACTGAAATGAAAACTGCTTTCAACAATTAATAATGAATAATGAATAATGAATAATTACCTCTGCTTGAAAAGAAGAGGATTGACTAATAATGAAAATTTTTCTTTATTATCCCCTTAAAAGGGGAGGCTTTAAACCACAATTTTTCGGTAAGCTAATCTTTGATTTTTTTTCATACTAAACTGAACAATTTGTTTGATAAATTGTGTTCTACTATTCAACTACGCAATACCATTATCTAGGTTAATTACTCACTTTTCTATCCCTCAATAATTAGCTTGATTTTCTTAATAATATCTGCTTAAATAACTAACAATAAAATCATATATTTCGGCAGAAGTCCCAAAATATTTGGATTTTTTTTCACCTTTCATATCTATAAATTTATTCCTTATCAATCGTTATCTTCTACAAAATATCAAGATAATTTTTTCTACAAATAAACTCAGGACTTACGCAAATTGACTTTTAAACCACCACCTGTAAGGGCGGATACCATTTGCCCTAGCTATATGTAGATTTTCTGCGTAAATCCTGAAACTATTAAAAAAGTAAATCCTAGTATTTTTGAGATAGTCAATAAAACTACTTCATTTCTTATTAACGTAGCTGAATATAATCATAATCATAATATTTCTGATAATAAGAATCAGCTCGATCGCCATTACCAACTATTCCCAACATCGGTACTCCTGCCATACTCAAATCATCTAGAGCTAAACTTAAAGCTTCTCGCTCTGTTTTACCTAATCCCACTACTAACATTAATCCATTAGTACAAGCTGATAATAAACTAGCATCTGCTCGACCTAATAATGGTGCTGTGTCACAAATAACTAAGTCAAAAGTTGTAGCTGCATCTTGAATTAATTGGTGCATCTGCGGTGAGGATAAAATTTTCGTTGGGTCTGGCGGAATAGGGCCAGATGTTAAAACAAACAGATTTTCATCCACGGGCGATCGCTGAATTGCTGTTTCTATTGGCACACCATCGGCAATTATACTACTCAAACCTTGTTGGTTAGAAAGTCCCATCATATTATGAATCTGTGGACAACGTAGGTCGGCATCTATTAATAGAACTCGTTGACCCATAGCGGCAGCTGCCCTGGCCAAATGACCTGCTACTGTGGATTTACCATCCCCTGGTGTTGCGGAACTAATTACAAAAGAATGAATGGGATTTTCTATATTTAGGAGACGAATATTAGCATTTAAAGTACGGAAAGCTTCTTGAAAAGCTGAGGGATATAATACTAAGGATGAACTGTTATTTTCTTTTAGTTCATCGTTCATCCAATTTCTTTGTTCATGTATAGGAATTATTCCTAAAAATGGCAAACCAATAGATTTTTTGACTTCTTTTGGTGTTTTAAAAACGTCTTGTTGAAATCCTTCTCCCAATTTAGCTAATAATATTCCTAATACTAATCCTGTTACTCCTCCCAGGGCAAGATTTAATATCATATTTGGAGAGATTTTTACTAACTGACCATTTTGAGTTTTCAGCAATTCTGGTGGTGCAATTAATTCCCAAGGTTGTACTTTTTCAAATACTACTTCTATCTGTAATTGCTGTTGTTTTTCTAACAAATCTTTGAGTATATTATTTGAATTTTTTAATTCTTGCTGAATTTCTTGATAACTCCCTACTACTTCTGGCATTTTGGCAATATATTCATTTAATTTTGCCTCTGCTTCATCTAATACTTTACTCCTTACTTCCAGAACTTCAATTTGATTAGCTGCCAAAATCATTTTATGAATTAACTCTAAGCGAACTGAGTCCTGAAAAGCCAAAGCCTTTTTACTTACTTCTTCTATATCTCTGCCAATAACTTTTTCTGCTTCTTGATTTAATAAAGGTAGTAATTTTGTTCGTTGTTGATATAAAGCTTGAATTTGAGGTGCTTTTTCTTTAAAACGAGCTGATTCTAGAGCAATTGTTGTTTCTACTTCCTGTAATTGATTTAGTAATGATTGATATCTTGCTGCTTGACTTAAAGCTGAAGCAATCAAAGCTTCTTCAGGATTAATTCCCAACTGACTCTGTAGCATGGCATAAAGCGATCGCTGTTGGTCTAGTAATATTTTATTCTCTAGTTTTTGTGATTGAATTTGATTACTTTCTGCTGCTAATTCTTGACTTTTAAGTTCTGGATTAATAAATATATATTCCTGCTGTAGTTGTTGTAATTTCTGTCGTAGTTCTTTGGTTTTTTGTTGATTTTTTGAAATTTGTTCTTCAATAAAATCCAATCCTTTATCCGTATTAGTTTTCTGGTCATTTTGACCATATTCAGTGTAAGCTGCTGCTAGTTTATCTAATACAAACTGAATTTTTTTTGCATCCGAATCTCGATAGCTAACTTCTATAATTTTTGTATTGTCTAATCTTTCAATTTTTAGTTTCTCTTGACTAAAAAATTTTCTCTCTGGTTTTTTAAACAAAAAATTATAATTTACTTCCGGATATTCTTTTTGTATCTCCGCAATTATTGGCTGCATAAATTGCGGACTTTTTAATACTTGAATTTGAGATTGATAATCTAAGCCATACTTATCTAATTCTTGATTTTGTTGAATATTTTGGTTGGGGTATGAAGTAATTCCCTCTTCTCCTGTACCATAAATTATTTTGGCTGCTTGTTGTTCCCAATTTTCTCGATTGTTTGTAGTTAATTTTTGTGTTTCTGTGCCTAATTGATAGTTTACTGAATTGGTAATTGTAACTGGTTCAACTAATATTTTAAATGTTCCCTGATATATAGGAATCTGATTTAAAGTCCAGAAATATGCCGCTGTTGTTGTGGTAGTTGCTACACTGAAAATCAAGAAAAAACGATGACATACTAAGTTCCAAATCTTATTTTCTTTTTGAGATAATTTTTCCTCTAATTGATGAAATTCAGCTTCATAGATATATTGATTCTGATTAAAATTTTTCCTCCGGTCTAAGAGTTTACCGTGATTATTATATAAAGATAATTGAGAGTTTTTTTCTGGTTCCATATCTATAAATTTCCAAGTTAAAAATAAAGTTATTACTGTGACTCAAGCAAGATAATTTTAAAAATATCCATGGCAGACCTGCAACTATTATATATATATAGAGCAGATTCGGTGGTATATGAGGTAAAAACATTAACGCTCGAATTTTTGCATTGTCAGATGAAAAGATGAATTATAGCGAAATTGGCTTTTTCCTCGATCAAATTTTATAGAACCCATTTGAGATATATATAATTATGGTAGTCAAGTATTTTTGCGCATCAATTTTGAGGAAAAATCATCTGAAGGAGTGTTGAATTTTTTGTATTATTTCTCCCCACATATTTCCTCTTCTCTTTTATACCAATTCCCAAAAATAATACTATACTTCCGATGAACTTCAGTTATTAAGTAATAATAATGATTCAGTAATGAATGTAGAGAATTATCGGCATTAATACAAAATATCTTATACCTTTGAACCCTACTACCTACTCCCCACTCCTTACTCCCTACTCCCTAGGAGATGTAGCAAAACTTTTGAGAAATGGTATTACCTCCTGTCTCCTGTCTCCTGTCTCCTGTCTCCTAGCTAAAAAAACTTAGTATTTATGAAGATAGCAAATGGGTTCTATAATTTATCATTCTCTCAATTATCTTCTTTTTTGACAACGCACGAATTTTTGTATTGCAGGCATATTGTCCGCCACAGATACACATCACTGATATGAAACACCCTGTATCTTCATTCAATAATTTTAATTCTAAACTAAGACGCATCTTAATTTTATATTCTCTGTTGGGGAATTTTTTTCAAGTTTCATATTTATAAATTTAAAAGTTAAAAATAAGATCTTGTACAGTGACGAATGATTTTAGATTTTTGATTGAATTTGATTTTGGATTAATCAATTGCTAGAATGATTAATTATTGCTCTGCTGATTAAATCTAAAAGTCTTTACAGATAAAGGTAAGTGCCTTTTTAAGTATCAAAAAGTGCTAGATTTTAGGTGGTAATGGTTCAAAAATTTAGGATTTTGGTCAAGAGTTGGGCAGAAAAATCACTCTGATGATTCTTCCTACTATCTCCTCTATAATTCCCCGTTCCTCCTGACTCCTCTCCTCACTCACAATACTTTTTCAACAAACCCTAATTAATGGTTTTTTTAGTCAAAGTCTAACTAATTTTTGGCAATATCATTCCATAGCGTGCAACCCCAAAAATCAAGTTATTACTGTGACTCAAGCAAGATAAATTTAATAATATTTCATAGCAGACCTAGAACTGCTACATATCTTTATTCAATAATTTTAATTCTCAGCTAAGACCAAGTTTAGTTTTATACTATATTTTGCCTGTTGGCTTTCCCAAAATTGAGATATATAACTTAAATGTTTAACAAATTTTTAACAGCTTAATAAACATCTCTAAAATTATATAAAGCTTTGAACAAATATTTGTATGAGGAAAAGTTTTTCCCACTATTGCCTGTTTCCTACTATATATGTATGGAGCTACTGATATATCAAACGCAATATTTTCCCTTCTTCCTTACTTCCCTCTTCCTTCTTCCTTCTTCCTTCTTCCTTCCTAATCAAAAATATCTAAAAATACCCCTAAAATTCTATTAATAGGACTGAAAGGAGCTAAAACACCCCTAACATTATCAGTCAAAGCCGCCCTACCAGAGCGACCAACTAAAATCACATCATTATTAAGTAAAGTAGGATTAGTTTCCTCATTAACTTCCGCAGAAAAATCTACTTGTACCTGACGACGAGTAACAGTACCGTTTGGGTTGAGACGAATAAGCTCCACTTCTTCAGTTTCAGCTCTTCCCTGGTTAAAACCCCCTGCTGCTAATAAAGCTTGATTAAGCGTACTATTCGGAACCATAGAAATTAGTCCAGGGCTAACAACTTCTCCAATCAAATTAATTTTTAGATTGCCAGGAGAAAAACTTGATGCGGTAACTTCCGCTAATTCATCCAAATTAACTTCATCTGCTACTGGCACATAAATTGTATCTCCTGACTCTAAAACTAAGTCCTGGTTTAAATCTCCATTTTGCAGAAGTTGCCAAAGGTCTACTTTAATAATTTGTTCCGTACCAGCACGAGTTAGTCGCCGCACCCTAATTTGTCGAATATCCGCAGATGGAGTAATACCCCCTGCCATCTTAATTGCCTTAGTAACAGTATGCAGCTTAGTATTTTGAGCAGATGAAACATTATTATCTGCTTCCGTAGAATCTAAATTTTCCTCTGTAGCTGAAAGTTGACTCTGGTCAATACCTGTTTCCAGTATATATGGACCAGGTCGTGCCACCTCTCCCACCACAGCAATATTGAGAGGTTGAGTATTAGTACCAGCAAAATTAGCATTTACTAATTGAGCAGACTCTACCGGATTAACTTCAGTAATACTAGGGACAAATAAAGTATCCCCATCCCGCAGAGGAATATCTTGGCGCAAATTACCCTCTTTCAGTAGTTCCCATAAATTAATACTAATGACTTGCTCTGGAGCATTGAGTTGGGTACGACGAATTTTGATTTGCCTAACATCTGCTGAAGTTGTCACTCCACCTGCAACCTGTAACGCTTTAGTCACTGTAGGTAATTGAGTCCCACCTTGAACATCCTCCCCTCCATCAACAATAGGAGAAATAGTATATGAACCTGGATGTTGGACCTCTCCAGCGATCGCTATTTTTAATGGCCGTGCTGCTAAGAGATTGAGATTAACTATAGATATTTGTAGATATTCCCCGTATTTTTCTTGAATTAATTCCTTTGCTTCATCTAAAGTCTTTCCCTCAACCAAGACATTACCTACCAATGGCAAATTAAGAGTCCCATCAATTTGTACTTGGTGTTGGCCATTTTCCCCACTATATTCTGGCATATTGAAGATATCTATTTGAACGCGATCGCCGCCGCCGAGTGTATATGCTGTTGAGTATGGTAAAGGAGTTTCTGGTTCAGGAATAGATATTGGTTCTGGTGCTGGAGGCAGCAGTGGTGGTTTTGGTTCCGTACCTTCAGGCCAAGGTTCTGTTAGTTTTGGTAAAGTTGAATTTGCTGGTGCTTTCTGAAATTTTTGAGAGAGGGGTTGAGCTTGTGCAGAATATGCCAATCTCCAGCAACTGCATAATAAAACTATTATTCCACAGCTTAGATTTTTGGATAAAGATGTCATCAGTAAAATGTCACCTTTCCCATCTCTAGATTTATTTTGCCTCATTGCCTGATCCCTCCCTATTTTTCTACGCCAAATGACCTGATTTTTCTAAACTACTAATTATATGAGCTACGCTTTCTTCTAATGTTTCTTTATCTGTGCAACAAATAATTTCTGGATTTTCTGGTGCCTCGTAAGGGTCGTCAATACCAGTAAAATTTTTAATTTCTCCTGCCCTAGCTTTGGCATATAATCCTTTTACATCCCGTGTTTCACATACTGCTAAAGGTGCATTTATATAAACTTCTATAAAATTTTCATCCATTTCCCTAATTTGATTGCGTATTTCTTTGTAGGGACTTATTGCTGCAGTAATTGCCACTACTCCGTTACGACTGAGGAGATGAGCTACAAATCCAATTCTCCGGACATTTATATCTCGGTCTTCTTTGCTAAAAGTCAACCCTTTTGATAGATTTTCTCTAACTATATCTCCATCCAATATCTCTACTTTACGACCTCTTTCCATTAATTTTTCTGCCACAACCTTACTGATAGTTGTTTTCCCAGCTCCACTTAAGCCTGTAAACCAAAGAATAAAACCTTTTTCCATTTTAACTTGATTTTTGTGAGTTTTGACTAATTTTACATTTTACCGGAATTTGTGAATTAGTACTTAAGCAATACTCATGTAACTAAATTTTTTGACAAAAACAAATAAATTTTTAGGCCACCAACCTTTTCATAGTTTTATTTACTGATCAAGGTGATCTAAACCGGATAATAATGGGTAGGTAGTTGAAGCGTTGTTTTTGTTCTTTCATAATCTGTAGAATTTATTTAGGTCTTAATTTTAAATCCGCTTCTATTCGTCTACCCACTTTAACATCTTTTACAAACCCCCCTTTTTACAGCTCTAGTATTACTTATTTGCCACAATTATTGGTGAATTTTTCAGTGCTAAAAATAGGTATAAAATCAAATTAAATTCATAATTTATTGGCTAACTGTCCTGATTTTCTCTTCAAGGTCCGTATCAGAGAATAGACACTCTCACACGGATTTTACCTATGCAAAGTTATACAGCGATTATTTTTTCTTTTTTATTATTACTAGGTAATGCTCCTAGTAGCAAAGCTTTAATCATTGAAAATGAAGTAGCATTTTCTTCTATATTTTATAGAGGATCTGCTCGAACTAAAACTCATAAAGATCATGTCAGAAAGAGAAGCATACGAGCTTTTGTTAACACAATTTGTACTTCTGGAACTGATAGTGAAAAATGTCCTCATCGTGGTAGTGGACGCTAAAGCCGATCAAAATGTCTCTTGCTGTATTAAGTTTTAATTCTTAATTAGAGCTTTGTTAAAGTTACTTGAGGCTTTGGTTTGATAATATTAACTATCGAAAAATTGTCAACAATTCTCTTGTTAATTAACGAGAGAATTTTATTATTCAATATCATAGTAAGCTGTTGGGGATTTAAACTATATAACTTTAGACCCTTAAGTTATAACAGAGAACATAAAATCTAAATGCGTTATTAACTTTAATAACCATTGATACTACTGCTATAAGTGGGTTCAATGGTACTTTTTTATGTTATATTGATATAAATATGTCTGTCAGTCAAAAGTACACAGGGTGTAAAAATCTACTAAGATAACAATCTATTCGCACGCTTAATTTGCGTGCCTGCTCTTACGCCAAATACAAAAAGTCTCAAAGACATATACTTGCTTGGTATAAGAGTTATATTTGGCTGGCTTTCTATGATTGAAGTATCATCATGGTCAGCATATTTTTAATGGAGGATAATAATATGCCTCTTAAGTTTTTGTTATTTTGGGGATTGTAATGAAAAATGATACCGATCTGAAAAATGATACCGATCTGATTAATAGCCTTAGCCCCAGTGCTATGGATCAGATTATGTTATATTTAGCGTTTAGTGCCATGAGGACGAGCGGGCATCGTCATGGAGCTTTCTTGGATGCAGCTGCAACTGCGGCTAAATGTGCGATTTATATGACCTATGTTGAACAAGGTGAAAATCTTCGCATGACAGGACACTTGCATCACATAGAGCCGAAACGGGTTAAAGTGATCGTGCAAGAAGTAGAAAAAGCACTCAATGAAGGCAAACTACTAAAAATGTTGGGGTCTCAAAAACCTCGCTATTTGATTCAGTTTCCCTATGTGTGGCTCGAACAATATCCTTGGACTCCTGGACAATCAAGGGTTCCTGGTAACAATCTTACTACTGAGGAAAAGCGATATACTGAAAGAAAACTTCCTCCAAATATGCCTGATGCCAAATTGATTAATTCTTTTCAGTTTATGGAGTTAATTGAGTTTTTACACAGGCGGTCTCAAGAAGATTTACCACTAGAACGCCGAATGCCTCTGAGTGAAGCTTTAGCAGAACATATTAAACGTCGCTTGATTTATTCTGGTACGGTAACTAAGATAGATTCTCCTTGGGGAATGCCTTTTTATGCCCTCACTCGCTCTTCTTATTCCCCAGAAGATGAGGAGGAACGCACTTATATAATGGTCGAAGAGACAGCTCGTTATTTCCGTCTGATGAGAGATTGGGCAGAACAAAACAACAAGGTAATGCGTATTTTGGAGGAGTTTGATATTTCTCCAGATCGCTATGAACAAGCTAAAGAAGAGTTAGACGAAATCATTAGACATTGGGCTGATCGCTATCATCAACCAGACGGAAAACAAATGATAGTACAGATGGTTTTTGGCCCCAAGGATGATTAGTCTAATTACTTGTAAACTTCCCTCATTGAGGAGCTAGAATAACTTCTAACTCCTGATTTAATTGAGTTTTCAAGTGCAGGTGGGTAATTTGTAATTTGTAATTAGCAAACTTAATTAAACAACTTTATACCAATTTTATGTGAGGCTTTACAGAATATAGGTTTTAGGTGGTAGGTGGTAGGTGGTAGGTGGTAGGTGGTAGGTGTTGGGTGTTATACCAATTTTATGTGAAGTGGCACAGAATTAGGTGTTATATAGCTATCAGGATAATTATTTATCGTATAATTCAGTAGTTATAATACTACGTAAATAGGGCGCTGACATTGATCGATCCTCTTTGCATTTGCGTAGCATCCCGTAGGAAAGCATTTGAACAGGAAAAACTCAGCCAGGGATTACTTGCGCCTTCTGAGTCCTGACTTCTGAGTTGCGCTTAGAGTTATAGTACTTGGGAGAAAGGAAGAATGAACAATGAGAGTGGGAAAAAATCTTGGGATATTCCAGCATTTGATCTTTGCATTGAATGGAACTAGATCGGCAAAACAGAAATTATATTACGGTCAAATCATTTTATTAAGCTTCTAGGCATAGCCAAATTCTTAATTCCAAAATACACTAAATTTTACTTTTGAGCAATCAAGGCTATATTGTTTATCTATCAATATTTTCAGCTTTTTCTAGAGTGGCAGGAAATATAGGTGCGATCGCATCTTTTTTCGCCCTAAATTACACCCAAAAAAGGGATGTTGAACTAATTTTGCTAATTTGATTTTAAATAACTAATATTTAATTTAACTTTTGATAATTTTTAATTATTTAAGTATTTGTAGCTACTTATCCAAGACATGGACAAGTTTAAATAGGGTTTGCTGAAAAAGTCTTTTTAGCAAGTGGGAGACAGGAGACAGAATACAGGAGACAGAAGGCAGGAGGCAGGAGACAACCCACCCCTAACCCCTCCGGTAGAGGGCAAGGCTGTTTCATTCTCGATAGACACGGGGACGCGGAGACACGGAGAAACGGGGATTGAGGCTTTTAAGTGGCGTTGAACCAAATATCCTCTCAGAGCTTAAAGATGCTTAGGAAATCTGATTTCTTCTCTTGGTCGATGGTCGGCCAGCTCCGAGACCTCGCCATCCCTCGACCGCTTTTTTCCCCTTAAAAGAGGAGGCTTTAAACCAGAATTATTAATTATTAATTATTAATTATTCGGTCATGGTAATTAGCAAACTTCTCAAATAACTTCACTGTAAAATTATTCAGATAAATTTTTATTATTTAGCACAATTTTCTATAGCCTCCTTCAGCGTATTCTAATAACTCTTCCCAAGTCATCCTGCTAACTTTCCGCAAATCAATACTTTTTCCGCTCCTAAAAATTATTGTCGCTCTTGTTCCTATAATCGTTTCTTGAATATCAACTACTAGATAATTCCGCTGATCTTTTCCCCAGTGAACTTCAGCTTCATCCCACGACTTCATTCCTTCACTTTTAAACATTTGATTTTCCATCCATTTATCATCCCATTTGTAAGGATGCCAATTTTCTTTAAGTGCTTTAATTAAAAAATTATTTGGTGCATCAAAATCTTCTCCATTACTTTTTTTCCAATGCCAATAAGAGATAGTAGTCCTTAAAGCATCTTCCAAATCTTGAGAAGAGTATTCAACAATTAATAATTAATAATTAATAATTAACAATTACCTCTCCTTGAAAAGAAGAGGATTGACTAAAAGGAAAAATTTTTCTTCTCTTGGTCGATTAGATATGACGAGGGGACCCGCTCTTATCAGAGCCGATCCGCTGTTAGCGTTTGCGGTAGCATTCCGGAACGGAAAGCTTTGCGGTAGCAAACGCCATCCCACCCTACGGGAAGCTACGCTTTACATGTTGCGTAGCAAAACGACCGCTTTTTTCTCCTTAAAAGGAGAGGCTTTAAAACTTAATTATTCGGTAAATTGCTTCTTCTACTTCTGAATTCAAAAAATCTACACCTATGGTAGTCAATGCAGAAGCATACTTTTTAATTATTTCTTGGTTCCCTTCATCTAATTGTAAATAAAGCAAAATTTTGCCTCCATTTTATAAACCAGATAATTAATTAATTTGCATAGCTAAAAGGGTAGATTTTAAAGATTATTTTCCCGTATTAATTGGCATATAATTAGGGTTTGCTGAAAAAGTATTATTGCTGTTTATAGTAGTAAGTAGTCAGTAGTCAGTAGAAATCGTAGATTGAGAGAATCTAATTGGAACAATTATTTATCAAAACTTCCCGTTTTATCTTCTCCTCATCCTTGTTTTTTCCAGCTCACGAGAGCAAAAAACTGGCACTTTTTTCACACAGATAATGGCTCAAATCTTTAGTTGATCAGCTTTTTCTATTTATTCAGCAAGCCCTAATTATTTGATATTATTTTGTACTTTTTCTTTTGAGTTTAATATCAAATCCGATATAAGCATTTCCTGCGGAATGCTGCGCAAACAGCTATTAGCGGTCAGCTCTCAGTTTTTTAATAAATAAAGCAAGCATTTGCTTAACTTCGTACGACATTTTAAACAAAGAATTGAAGCACAAGAACAGCAAGCTTAAATTGTCCACTAAAATTAATAAAGCTGATAACGCAGTTCCGACCATAGGAGGCTAGCTGATAGCTGACTGCTGAATGCTTACAATCCGATAGCATCTGTGCTATTCAGTGTTCAAGATATGTAAGCATTCAGCTATTAGCAGTTAGCTATCAGCTTTTTAATAGATGAAGCAAGTATTAGTTTAACTTCTACTATATTTTTTATCAGAGAATTGAAGCATAGGAAAAACAAGCTTGAGTTGCCAACTCAAGGTAGTAAAGCTGATAGCTGATAGCTGACGGCTGAATGCTTACCAAGATATTTAGGGGCGAACGGTCGTTCGCTCCTACTCAATAAAATGTAGAAAAATTTTTGATAAATTGTATAATATCCCCGTTTAGACGGTGTTGACAATTAGTTGAGGTTTGTAGACAGGAAGTGGTTTATAAAAGACTATCCCCATCCACTTTTTCTTCTCCCTTCTTCCTTCTTCCTTCTTCCTTCTTCCTTCTTCCTTCTTCCTTCTTCCTTCTTCAAGACTTAATTACTCATTTTCAGGTGAGGGAGAAACTTCTACTTCTTGCTCATTTTTTGGTGAAGAAATAGACTCTCCATCCTGTTGACCTTCTTCTGTAGTAACTGGTTGTTCTACTTCTTCTTTTTCAGAACTTGCAGGAGACTCAACTGCTTCTTTTTCTTCTATAGTATTAGACAATTTTACATCATTAAATAGAGGTCGATTAAAAGCACCTATCTTAAAACCTTCCACCTCTGAACTACTAACATAACTCCACATCCAACCAGGACTATAAAGTGGCATCATCACTGCATTTTCCAACAAATATTTCTGAACTTCTATGACTTTTTCTTCTCGTTCTTCTAACTTATTTGTAGTTCGCATTTCTGTTAGTAATGTATCCAGTTCATCACTGTGATAACCTCCCATCCAACCAGGAGAATGCCACAATGTATAAAGAAAATCTGGGTCATACCAAGACCACCCCATCATATCAATAACACCATCACCTTCTGTTTGACTATTTTCCTGTTGTATTCTGGCATTAAGAGTGCCAATATCCATTGTTTCTAACTTAGTTTTAATTCCTACTTCTTCTAGTTGAGTTTGAAAATTTTCTATTACTTTTTGACGGTTTCCTCCTTTCCAAGTTAAAAGAGTTATTTCTAATGGTTGATCCTCACTATAACCAAGTTCCTCTAATAAAGTTTTTGCTTCTTCTGGGTCTGGTTTAATACTAAACTCGGAGCAAAGTTTTTCATCACTAGGAAACATCACATCTGCGATCGCGCATTCGGAAGGTTTGACTAAACCTGCAAATACTTCCTCAGTTGCTTTTTCGGGGTCTATTGCATAAGTTACTGCTTGTCTTGCTTTTTCATCGTCAAAGGGAGGTCGGGAAGTAACGAACTCTAAAAATACTATTTGACCAGTATTCTCAGCAGTATGAAGCTTGAATTTTGAGTCTTCCTCGAAAGCAGAAATTTCTTCTAATGGGGGTTCAGTTAAATGAATTTCTCCAGACTCCAGTGCTGCTAAACTCGCTTCCCTTTCTGGCATAGTTTTAATTATCAATTTTTTGATGTAGGGAGTACCAGAATTTTCTACTGGTCGCCCATAATTTTTGTAGTCTGGGTTAGCCTCTAGTACAAGTTGTTCCCCTTGAGTCCACTCAGTAAATTTGAATGGACCTGTACCTATTGCTCCTTCTATGCCAAATTTGTTGTTATAGGTTTGAATGGCAGAAGGACATATCATGCTGGAGTAAGGATCGGCGAGAAAGCGAAGAAAGGGGCTAAAAGCTTCAGACATTTTGACTGTAACTGTGAGGTCGTCCACAACTTCAACAGTTTCTATTGGTCCCCAACTTTCTTTAGTGTAGTTTTCTGTCTCAGGGTCGATCGCTCTGTCAATGGTAAATTTGACCGCTTTAGCACCAAAAGTTGTGCCGTCATGGCATTTTATATTTTCGTTGAGTTTAAAGGTATATTCTTGGCCATTATTGCTGACAGACCATTCTTTGGCTAGGTTTGCCTGGATTTTACCTTGGTGATCGAAGGCCAAAAGTGTGTCGTAGATTTGATCGATTATTTCTCTAGATAATGGTGATGTTGATTTGTGGGGGTCGAGGGTGTCGGAGTCACTGTAGCGTCCCCAAACGAGGGTACCTGGTTCCGGGATGGTTGGTGTTTCTGAGTTTCTAGTGGTTTGGGTGTTGTTGCAAGCGATCGCTAAGGTGGCAATTATTGATGCTACTGCTATGAAACGCCAAATCTTTTGATGAGTTAGTTTCTTGAAAAAATTGTCTAGGGAAAACATCATTAAAATATTAATTTTTTTTAACTTCGCGAGCAAAATTGATAATCACATCACAAAATGTGCTCTATATTTTTCGATGTAGGGGCGAATGGCATTTGCGTTCCGCAAAGCTCCGCTTTATATGTCGCGGAGCGTTAACGGAGTTATGCGACAGCAAAACGCCCCCTACTGATAGCGTATTGTCTAAGAATTTGCGTAAGTCCTGTAAATTTTGAGATTTAACTACAATGGGTTAAGTTTTGTTAAAATATAAAATGTAAACTTCATTAATAATATTAGGTAAAACTTTGTTAGACGAACAGGCGAAGAAAACAATATTGCGTAAGATTCCTCACGGATTATACATCTGTGGTGTTAAAGATGGTGAGGAAGTTAATGGTTTTACGGCCAGTTGGGTAATGCAAGCATCTTTTAAGCCTCCCCTAATTGTTAATTGTGTAAACAAAGATTCTAAATCCCATGCCATGATTAAGGCTAGTGGGGTATTTTCTCTGAGCTTTTTAGCAGCAGAACAAAAAGATTTAGCTCAACAATTTTTCAAACCTCAACGTCGTGTGGGAAATAAATTTGAGGATATAGAATTTTATCTGGGAGAAACTGGATGTCCAATTATTTCAGATACTCTTGGTTATGTGGAATGTAAAGTTGTTGGTGCTGTGGAAGAAGGCGACCATACTGTATATGTAGGAGAAGTAATTGCTGCAGGTGTACATCGTGAGGGAGACCCTCTATTGTTAGAAAGTACAGGTTGGAATTATGGTGGTTAATTGTTATATGTAGCAATTAGCTTTTTTGTGTTTACTTATCTTAAAACTACTGCTGGGGAGCATAAGGCCAGAAACTTAGTTGAATTAGTTCATCAACTTCTGGTGGCTCTTCTGTTTGAGGACGAGGTAACCTTGGAGACCTCCAATGAATTGATTGAACTTGCAAATTTAATTGAAGAAGAATGTGGTGTTTCTGTCATACAAGAGAAAGAAGAGTTTCAGCAGGGAGTAAAAAGTAGGCGGACAACTGCTATAGTTATAGCTTTAACTACTCTTCAAACAATTATTGGTGCAGCTCAATATTGGAAGTCTGAAAACCCAAAATATATTTTTCATATTTATTCAGATACAAATGTACTATTATGCACTCTCGACAATACAAGTCGAGAAGAAGCAGAGAGAGTTACTTCCATAATTGGTTCATGTCCACCAGATGTTACTGAAAATATTGAAATTAGAATATTAGAAAAATAATACTAATGGTTAATGAGTCTGATTATCCGAAAAGAATAGCTTTTATAGTAGCACCCGTAACAGGTGAAGAACTAGAGGGTGGAAAAAGAGATGTTAGTGAAGTTTTTGGTATTCTAACAGATCCATCTCTAGGCAGGTGTCATCCTAAACAGTCTATAATAATTCCCAATTGCCTTAGTAAAGAACAGCAATAGAAATTGGTTGCCTAATTACTTCTGATACCCCTGGTTATATCGAATGTAAAATTATTGGTATTCTAAAGGAAGGCGATCGCATTTAATACTTATAGTTAACTATTAATCAAATCATGCCATTAATTAAAGTTCAAACTTCTGTTTCTAAACCAGAAAAAGATAAAATTGACAGCCTCTTAAAAAACCTTTCCTCTGGTATGGCGAAGCATTTTGGTAAACCAGAATCTTATGTAATGACTACTTTTGAATCAGATATTCCCATGACTTTTGCTGGTAGTAGTGATGAACCTGTCTGCTATATGGAAATTAAGAGTATTGGTAATATGAACCCTCAGCAAACAAAAGGGATAAGTCAAGATTTTTGTCAACAAATTAATCAGGTTTTAGGCGTACCAAAAAATCGAATTTATATAGAATTTTCTGACGCTAAAGGTTCGATGTGGGGCTGGAATAGTTCCACATTTGGTTGAATTTTCCTAAGCATTTCCTACGGACTGCTGCGCAAACAGCTGTCAGCTATCAGCCATCAGCTATTAACTTAATTGCTCTTGAAAAAGGAATCAGATTTTGTTACTAGAAAAGTGGGAGCATCTTGCTCCCGTGCCAGGCACTTCTTCCTTCTTCCTTCTGAGATGAAACTCCGCCTAGATTAATCAACAAGGCGGAGTAATTAATTAAAGAAATAATACTTATATTGAATAATTCCTATAGCAAAGAATGGGTTGTTTAAGACTTATGCTGATAATAAACTTTAGAGGTTGTCTGATAAGTTCCATGTGCTACATCCAAGCCCCCGCGCATCCCCCAATTTTGGGTGACTTTTAGAAGCAAATTAACTCGTGTTCCCCCCAAAGTTGGGTGGCTAGGGGGGCAAAATATTAACTCGTGTTCCCCCCAAAGTTGGCTTGCTCGGGGGGCAAAATTCAGTATCAAAAAACTTTTCAGATATCCTCTTAGAGAAGTAAATATTTTTTCCACTTTTCTCTATCCCCTATTCCCTGCTATAAAGGAATTTATAGAAATACTTTAACCTACTTTTAACATAGAAGTATTCAACAAATCACACTCTGAATCTTTTAAATTCCAATCTAAACCATCAAAAGCAATTTTCTCAATTAA
Source organism: Okeania sp. SIO2B3 (assembly GCF_010672525.1). GTDB lineage: Bacteria > Cyanobacteriota > Cyanobacteriia > Cyanobacteriales > Microcoleaceae > Okeania. The sequence goes on from NZ_JAAHGH010000004.1 coordinate 384,645, forward strand.
ACTAGCTAACCGCAATGCCTTAAGAGCTTGTTCCCCTCCAACTGAAGGTTGATTTCCTCCACCCACACAATGAATAAAATGCTCTAACTCTGCATGAAGAGGTTCAATATTGCTAGTATAAACCTTTTCAATTAAACCATCCTGACGATAAAGAACCTGACCATAATCAGTCACATAATCTGCTGTTGTTTGACGGTGAATCAGAATTTCATTGTTTAGAAAATCTGCCTCTGTCAAAGAATTTTTACAGTGAGCAACAATAGAACGTAATTTTTTATGTGTCACCTTACTAGCAGTTAAAGTCGCCACAATACCATTGGCAAAACCAAGAGTAGCTGTTACATAATCTAAATTTCCAGAACTAGAAACACTACTTCCACTAGCAGTTAATTTCACAACTGGAGAAGCAACTAAATCTAGTAACAAGTCAATATCATGGATCATTAAGTCCAAAACTACAGACACATCATTAGCTCGATGAGAATAAGGACTCATCCGATGAGCTTCTAAGGCCAATAAATCTTCAGTTTTGAGGACTTTACTAAGTTCTTGAAAAGCAGGATTAAACCTTTCTATGTGACCCACTTGTAAAATTCGATTAGCTTCAGCAGCAGTATTTACCAAAAATTCGGCCTCGGCAATACTACCAGCAATAGGTTTTTCCATTAAGACATGGACTCCTGCTTCTAAGCAAGTCATTCCTACAGCGTAATGCTGAAGAGTTGGAACTGCTACACATACAGCATCAACATGAGGTAAAAGGTCTTTATAATCCTCAAAAAAACGAACTTGATATTTACTAGCAGTGTCGAGTCCTCTTTCAACATTAATATCTGCTACACCAACTAATTCTGTATCTTTGAGCAAATTTAGGACGCGGGTATGATGCTGTCCCATATTACCAACCCCAATAACTCCTACACGAAGAGATTCTGGTTGACCATGTTTAGTAAAAACGGATGAATATACTTTAGACATTCTATTTAGCACTCCTAGATTCTCCTCCACCACACCTAATTAGAGTAAGGTATTGACACTCGCCCGTTAAATCCGAGATTATAACGGGTAATTCTTGTTTTGCTAACGCGAAACTGCGCTAACCGCGATTCTTAACTAGGCAACAAATCAAAACAAGTTGAGTTGCACCCCCGTTACTACCATCTCCACAAGCTTTCTTGCTCCGTCTGCTGAGGAAACCTCAGTGCAGGCGGTGTGCTTTTCTTTAACCGTGTGCCCCATGGCCATTAATCCTCTTTTTCTAATTAGGGCTTGCTGATTAAATCTAAAAGCATTGACATATAAAGACAAGTGCCTTTTTGGGGCCTTTAAAAAGTGCCTGGTTTTCAGCTCTTCAAGCTCAAAAAGGAGTGTATTTTAGGCTCATAGTTGGGCAGAAAAATCCCAAATTGACAATTGTTACCGAATAATTAAGGTAAAAATCCTCTCCTTGGCTGCGCCACGAGCTGTCGCTCTACAAGGAGAAACAAGAAAAATTTTTCATTAATTAGGCAATCAATTCCGTTTTCAAGGAGAGGTAATTATTAATTATTAATTGTTGAATCCTACCTCCTCGCTCATTCCCCGTTTCTCCTGCTCCTGCCTCCTGTCTCCTGTCTCCTACCCCTACTAAAAGACTTTTGAGCGCAAACCCTAATTACTTTTGCAGCAGCTAAATCACGATTTATATAGGTTTTGTTGTTCAGTCTTTGCAAATTTATCTTATATGGCAGTGGAAGGAAAGGTCATTTCAGTTATCATTTTTTGAGTTACGAGTCTGGAGTGTAGTAGAGGCAATACAGGAAAAGCTTGAAAAATACTTCCTCTCAGCTCCTTTGTTCCTGAAAATCTAAAATTTAATATTTCATCAGTATAACTATCACTATACCTATAAATTATACTCAAATCTAAAGAAAATATTACGATTTTCCGAATTTACTAAAACTCTATGAAATAATTAACATCAATAAAAATTAAATTGAGGCCAGCAAATATAAAGGCCTTAAATATAAAATTCTGAAAACGCCAATCTCTTGTTTATTAAGGGTTTGGTGTTTTCTAATTTTGAGGTAATTTCTAAGAGTCGAAGCAATCAAAAATTAATTCAATATTTTTCGATGACAACAATAGTAATTAAAATAGGCACTTCCAGTCTGACTCGTTCTGAATCTGGAAATTTGGCCTTATCCACAATTGCTAGCTTGATCGAGACTATTACCAATCTACGTTCTCAGGGACATCGAGTAGTTTTGGTTTCTTCTGGAGCAGTTGGTGTAGGTTGCGATCGCCTAGGACTAACTGAAAAACCTCGTAATATTGCCATGAAGCAAGCAGTAGCAGCAGTGGGTCAAGGAAGACTAATGCGAGTTTACGAAGACTTGTTTACATCTTTACGACAAACAATGGCCCAAATATTACTTACTAGGAGCGAGCTTTCACGACGTAGTAGCTATGTCAATGCTTACAATACATTTCAACAATTGTTACGAATGGATGTAGTCCCAATTGTGAATGAAAATGACACTACTGCTGTGGAAGAACTGAAATTTGGGGACAACGATACTCTATCAGCTTTAGTTGCTGGTCTAGTAGAAGCTGATTGGTTATTTATATTAACCGACGTTGACAAGTTATATTCTGCCGACCCTAGAAATAATCCAGATGCTTTACCTATTACCTTAGTAGAACGAATGGAACAACTCGAAGAATTTCAAGTTGAAACTGGAGATTCTGTTAGTGGACGGGGAACAGGTGGAATGATTACGAAAATTGAAGCTGCCAAAATTGCCACAGCAGCAGGAGTGCGAACCGTTATTACTGATGGCCAAATTCCGGAGAATATACAAAAAATCCTGAATGGAGAATCTATTGGGACTCAGTTTGAACCTCAACCACAACCAGTAAATGCCCGCAAACATTGGATTGCCAATATTTTAGTACCTGCGGGCAAGCTGTATCTGGACATGGGTGCAGTTAAAGCAATTTCTGAATCTGGTAAATCTCTACTAGCTGCTGGTATTACTCAAGTAGAAGGAGAGTTTTATCCATCGGATGCTGTAAAACTATGCAATGAAGAAGGTGGGGAAATAGCTAGAGGACTTGTGAACTACAGCAATACTGAGTTGCAACAAATTCTGGGTTGTCGTTCAGAAGATATACCTGATATTTTGGGCTATACAGGATCTGACACAGTAGTACATAGGGATAACCTTGTAGTTAAATGTTAATAGCCTTTGACTGGAAGTCAGTCCTCAGGAGGACTGAGTCCGTAGAATTTTTTGGCTTTGCTCATCGGAGCTGACTACTAACTGGAAGCCTTATGGACTATAGAACCCATTTGATAGTTATATAATTATGGTAGTCAAGTCTTTTCGTACATCAATTTTGAGGAAAAATCATCTGAAGGAGTTTTGAATTTTTTGTATGATTTCTCCCCACATCTTCCCTCTTCCCTCTTACCGAATAATTAAGGTAAAAATCCTCTCCTTTAAAGGAGAAAAAAGAAAAAATTTTCCTTTGAGTCAATCCTATGGGTTTTCAATAATAATTAATAATTAATAATTAATTATTAATTATTAATTATTAAACTCCTTCTTCAAATCATTGTTTCTGGTGGAGCAAGGTCGGAACCAACAACTACACTACCTTTAGTAGATTTTAATCCTGGTGTTTGAATAGTTTCTAAATGTTTATCTGAGTGAGCAACTGAATCAGGAGTTTCTAATTTATCTGGAGCAAGATTTGCTCCTGGACTTGGTTGTTGAGACATCCAATTTAGTCCACCTACTGCACCGGCCATTAAAGCTGTATAACCTATATATAGATGAATGGGACCTATACCTAATCCAATGTCCTTATTGGAGTTAGACCAAGATGGCATTAAGCCTTGAAGTGGATCGGACATAGGTAAAGCTTCTGCTAAAGCTACTCCATCAAATCCTAAAGCGTTACCAATACGAAAGATGAATCCTCGAAGATATATATCTTCTGGTAGTTCGTCTGTTTGGCCTTTTTCTATGGCTTCTAGATAATGAAGGGGTACGAAGGTTTGTTTATGAATTTGTTTCATAGATAAACAACGCATTTTTCGTGCTTTTTGTAGTTTTTCCCCTAGTTGCTGTAGGTATGTATTTTTTTCTTGAACTAATAAGGCTGCTTTTTCTGCTTTTGTGAGTTTTTTTCGCCGTTTTCGTCGATTATTTTGTGGTTGTAACTCTTCTAAGGAGTTTTGGTTATTTTCTGGGATATGAGTTTCCATATTGTTGGAATCTATGGATACTAAGGCTGATTCAGTAGTAATTTCTGATTCTACGGTAGTATTTAGGTTAGTACTCATGTGTGTTTGAGGTTGATTTTGATGGTTTTGGATTAACTTTTCCTGATTCATTTGTTGGTAATTCATACTTTCTTTATGCTCATTCATATTGTGAGAATTAGAGTTAATTGGAGCTGCTGAAGATGCTTTTTTTTCTGGTATTAATGTTCTAGTCAAGTTTTTTAGGCTGAGTTTTATTGTTTCTAGTCCTAACACTTTGATTTGAGCTTCGGTTTGAGCTACTGCTTCTTCTAGAGAAGTTTTTATGTCAGTCAACATTACACTATAAACTTGGCGAGTATAAGTTTCAGCTTCAATATTACTCAGTAGCGATCGCCAATTATCTTGACCAATTTCTATAGGAATATGCCCAGAAAAACTATAGCCAGATGTAGGTTTTAATTCCATAGTTAGGGTTTTAGTTTTATTTATACTTAATAGGAGTAATCTAAGTAATTTATTCTGGAATTTAGTGTTGATTCCGGATATAAGAAGTGCGAAGATTTAAGAGGCTGTTTGTAAACAAAAGATTAAGTATGGTTTGTGAGAGCACACTTACCATTACTCCAGAAATGGTAAGTTTGACTGTTACACGCCGCCTGCTGTGGGATAGTGCATTGCGTACTAACGCACCCTACTGGACTGTTTCATCTAAAATGTTGCAATAGAAAATGGGGGATGGGGTGATGGGGGGATGGGGTGACGAAAAAAGCTAATGCACTATTTTAGGTGAAACAATCCACTACGGGAAGCTCCGAAGATAGAACTCCGTTCCGCTGTCGCGTTTCGCGTCAGCGTTGCGTTACGCCAGTTTTGCGAAGCAAAAGCAAACGACCGCTGTCTTGGTCTCATGGATATGGCGAGGTCCCCTCGCCATCCCTCAACCGCTTTTTTTCCCCTTAAAAGGGGAGGCTTCAAGGCGCGAATTATTTAATTATTAATAATTAATTATTAATAATTCGGTAAGAGAATGTAATGACGGGGTGATGGGGTGATTATCAAAAAGGCTAATGCACTATTTTAAGTGAAACAGTCCACTATACGATCTAAATATTTATTTGACAAAAACTCTCTAATTTTTGTTTTTTGTACAAGTTTCCGAATATTTAAGTTTCTTCTTTTTCTGGCAAATTTTTCTAACGAGTAACCTTTGTCTTATCTATTGCGAAATAGTTTTTTGAATATTTAATCTAGTCATTAATGTTATAGATATATTATATCAAATCCGGTAGCATCGGTATAAAATCTTTTGAAGTAGGAGTCAGTTCTCAGTCCTCAGTCCTCAGGAGGGAAAAAAATTATCAAGATTTGCTAATGGTGAAGATAGAGAATGTTTTTATACCAAATTAAACGGATTTGATATTAATTGACTACAAATTAATAATTCAATTAAAGTACAATCGAAAGTGCAATTCTATCAAACCATAACTGAATAGATAAAATTTTTTTCTCAGATAATTCTTGAAGATAGTTTGAAAATACAATTTTAATGACTACTTGTAAACCCGATCAAGTAAAAATAGTCCTACGACAATTCCGATAAAATGAGCCACAATTATATGAGTATTACCCAATACTATAAAAATATCTACTGTAAATTCTCCTAGTTCTGTAGGGTTAAACATAAAAGAGCCACTAACGAATGATTTTCCTAATAAAATACCTCCAATTGCTTCTGCTCCTAATAAACTTAGGGTCATCCCAACCAAGCTAGTAATTAAAGTCCTTTTTACTTGTTGAATTGTATCTGCCCTGCTTGGCCTTAAAGAAGGTGTAGGCGATTGTAATTTTTTTGCCAAACGAGTGTAACGGAATGCAAGGTAAATACTAAATCCCAACACCAAAAGCCCACAAACCGCAAAAAATAGGCCGCCTCCTGTACCTCCTTGATTTTTTTGACCAGGTAAGGTGACAACAGCAAATAAAAAAATGAAGCCTGAAATTACCCCCAATACAAGTTGTACCCAAAAGCAAGTCCATCCGCCGAACCGGAGTGCATTAGCTACTTGTTTAACTGCAGTTGGTAGGTCTGATAAGTTTGACATATTTGTGATTATGTATTGTCAATACTTTGATATACTCACGACGTTGCGTTTGAGAGAAAACGCTATGGGTGGTTTTTGTTTCTCGCCCAGGACATGACCAGATTAATCTTGTCTGATCTAAAGGCGCGCTCCTAAAGACAAGCCAACAGGTTATTGGAGTGCCCCCAATGAGAGACTGGCGCTGACAATATATAGACCAGTGGCCTAAGTATATTTAAGACTGTAGCATTTATGCCGACATTTGAGCAATATGAAAAATGTGGACTGATATTCCCATAAGATTCTGAATTAAGGATTACAGGGGGACTTTCTGGGGATATTGGATCGAATTTTGACAATGTGCTTGACTCTAGGTCAACTCCTTTTAAAATATATTTAAGAATTGTAAATAAACAACTCTATTTGTAAACGTTATTAAATTTGAGACCTATTGATTATGACACAACCACAACCGACTACGAAACCTAATCTGAATGAACCAAAATTCGGTTTTAACCAATATTCAGAACGTCTGAATGGTAGAGCAGCTATGATTGGCTTTGTATTAACTCTGGCAATTGAATACTTGACTGGAGAAGGTTTACTATCTTGGTTAGGTCTCAATTAAAGTTTTAGTTATACCGAGATTATATAGAGGGCTACTGCCAACTATATATAATGGACAGAGATTAAACCCATACAAAAGTCTATCTATATATAATAAGAATATAGTAGAAGTATATTGTTGGTAAGCCTAATCTTGTCAAGAACTTACCAACAATTTCTATCTAGCTTGCAAGTATACTATATTAATCTCAACTATTCCTAGACTGGGAATTAGTTTTCTGTAGCAATTAATCCACTTTCGACCTTGACAATATCAATACAATATCAATATATGAAGTTTACTTTGGGGAAAATACTAAATTATTATAATTTTGTATTAATTAATTGCTAAATATTGAAGATGTAAGAAAAATCAAAACTAATTTACTGATTTAAAGTTTAATATGGCAGTATAGTTAGTTATTAATATCTATATATATGAATATTAAGGGAATTAATTGGACGATCCACTAAATCCCTTAAATCTAAGAAACTTACGAGTAGATTTAAACTTTATCAAAATCAAATTATGCTTATGATCAACGCTTTATGGCCAAAGTTATTGAAGTCTGCTTATCGAAAAGAGCCTTTAGCCAGTTTTGTTGTGACCGTAGGATCGGTTGATGCTGTCATTGGTGGTTTAGGGGCAAGTTGGTCTCTGTTTTTCCTGGGGATGGGTACAGTAGGAGTAGCTATCATATTACGTTTCTGGTTGTTACAGCGTTCTCATCTCGATCGCTCTACTCCTGTTCCAGAATATTATCTACCGCCTAATTCTTCTCGTCCACAACTGCCAATTCTAAATAAAAAGAAAAGGCATCTTCCTTAAATTACATGATCGGCAGTAATTCCTCATCTCCGACAATTACTCAAGCTTTTAATCTTAGTGGCTTTTTTGATTAAAATTAAGCATATACTTTCTTTATTTGAATAGTCGTTACTTAGTAAGTTTCCTTTTATGAAGCACGCTAAGTTGATAGAGTTGATCTTATAGGAAATTACTTTTCAAATAGAGACATTACAAATTTGAGCTATAGGAAATTGTTCAGCATTTGGAGGATTAATTATTCAGAAGATTCGGTAAGTGATTTGTCCTACAGGGTTGTTCCAACTGATAAACCACATCTTCACAAGCAAAAGATTGTAGTGAGGTTTCATGGAACCTCACTACTTTAGTCTAACCAAATGAAAAACTCCGTAGGGCTAGAGCAATACTATGAACTTTAATTATAACTATTCAACCGGACATGATAGTATTAGTTATAATAATCTTAAGCTTCCATAATTTTACCTATACATCCTATTTGGCATTGGCCGTTTAAGTAATTTATTGAATAAATTATGGATATTTTAAAGTTTCAGATTTGATTTATACATAAGAATAAAGATGTTATTTCAAAATTTAGTTTTTTTTGGTTTTATTAGTTAGTATTTATGCTACCTTGCAGTTTCATATTGATAATAAGCTGATTTTTTTACAACAATTATCCAATAAATATATTAAGTGGATTATTGTTATTTCTATTTGTTTGACAATAGGTATAATATTTACTCTAGTGTCATCTTATTATATGAATTTCCAGGATTACTTAGTAATATTTACAAGTAAAGACTTGAAAATTATTTTAGATAAACTTCTGAGCGGTAATATTGTTGGAGCAATTGGTTTGGGTATTTCATTGGGAGTTTTAGGTAGCTTTTTGATACCATTTAATACTGAAGAGCCAAAAATAAAACGCAAACCAGAAAACAAAATTGAATAGAAAAATATCTTTAATGAACTAGCGGTGATTAAATTATGGTTGATATTTATATTTTGAATGGAAAAAAATATTTTCAGTGAGCTAATTTTCTATATGAATTAGAAAAAAAAATTGAAAGTCACTCTAAATTCTCAATAAATATTCCTACAACTGGAGATTCTATTGATGAGAAAATAGCTGAACTTTTTGATAAATATAACGTGAAGACCTATTCAAAAGGAGGTCAAGAAGCAAAGGAGATAAAACAAGCTTTTAGCAATTCAAAATTGGCTGGATATACTATAGGCGCTGGAATTGGAGGTCTTTCAGGCGAGCAAGTAGGAAATTTGCTTGGAGAAACCATAGCTGATAATGTTTCACAAGGTTTACAAGAAATATTTTTAGTTGCTGTTGAACAAGGAGCAACCGCAATACATCCTGTAATAGGTTTTGGAATAAAGTTTGCAATGGGAGGTTTATTTGGATTTGTGGGTAGTAAGATAAGTGAATCATTAACTCGTAAATATATTTTAAGAACTACTTATACAAATAATTACCCTAGAGATTGTTTTCCGTATAATCTTGTCTTCGACCCTGTTAAGTAAGAAGAACTAATTGATTGATAGTTTATTCGCTAAAAAGAATCAAACATAGCGAATATAAGAGCTAAAAAGCAGATATCTACATCATTTCATTTTCCCTACTTCCTTTTCACTTAAATTTATGGTCAAACGACAAAGAAAGTACTGCTATATGTATGAAGAGTCTAAAGCAATAGCAGCATACAAGACATTTTGTATTTCAGGAAGAATTAAGGAGGGTTAGAAGTTGAGAAAAAGTTTTAGTACCTAGAATGATTATCTGTCAAATTCGATCAAATTTTTGTTCTACAAAAGAAATAAAAAATGGGAACCATGGTTCCCATTTTCCTGATTTTTGATATTTTTTCTTAGTAGCTGTCGCTGCTTTTTGGCTTGCCTTAATCTAGCAGTTCCTCCTCTTCCCTTAATATTTCTTCCCTGGTAACGAGGAGACTCCCATCTTTTTAACTTTTGTGCCATCTCTACAAATATCACCTCATCTTAGTATAAGTGGGCAGAGAGAGACTCGAACTCTCACGACCGAAGTCGCCACATTTTGAGTGTGGTGCGTCTACCAATTTCGCCACCCGCCCTTACTTTGATTATTATAATCACTTTTTGTCAAATTTTGCAAGAGATCCTGATATTTTTGACTACTTGACCATTTATCAATTTCTCTAGCACGCAATACAGGTAATGGATGAGTTAGTTGAGCTGTTTGAAGTTGCCTTAAAACTTCACCCAGTTCAGTATGACTAAATTCTTTGTAAGCTCTTGCCTGGGCTAAAAAAGCATCAACATTAAGTTGAGCAGATATACTCGGAGAACCACCTGCCAACTTCATCAGAACTGATGCCACTACTTTTGGGTTTTGTGTCGCTAATAAAGCTGCGCGGTCGCAAGTAAATTCTGCACACCTTACCCATTCTAATATTTGATTTTGTATACTTTGAGCTATAATAGCACCCCATGTGGAAATTTGTCCAGCAGCTAGTACGATTAAATTACCTAAAGTGAGGTATACTCCATGTTCACATTTAAGATGTCCTAGTTCGTGACCTAATACTGCTTGAATTTCTTCTAGGTTCAGTAATTCTATCAAAGATGTATGAACAACAATGAAAGGTTGCTTACCTCGCATAGCAAATGTATAAGCATTGGGAACAGGATGTTGACGAACATATAATTGTGGTGGTTCTAAATCAAGTGTGTGACAAGCATCTAATAGTATTTTGTATAAATGTGGTAATTGATCTTTGCCTACTAATACACTAGATGCAATATTTTCCATGTAGAAAAATTGCTCTCCTAATGGTCCTAATAATTGCCTAACTAATAAATCTATGCCTGGTAGTTGTTTAATTGTATTAGTTGCTTCTAAATCTAATGGATGCCGAAAATTATCTGCTTTTAAACCAATTAAGGGTATTGTTGCCAAAGTCATATATTGTTAATACTAACTATAGTGACTGTTATTTTAGCACGATTTGAGAAAAATAATTTCTGTTTCAATGTTAAGGAAAGTTTGATTTTTTAGTTAGTTATTGTTATGTCGCCCAAAAAATCAACTAAATTTAGTTGAAGTTTAATATTAAGTAGAGCAAGCTAAAAAAAAGAGGTTACATTTTTAATCAAAAAAATACTCAAGGCAATGAATATCAACTTTTGAGCTAATTTATAATTTGATACATAGCACCCAAAATTTACCATGTTCTACTGAGAATGGTTTGGTGTAGTTCATTTATTCAAAAAGGATATTAAAAACTTTAAAAGCTTAAATATATACAGGATATTTCATAATCAATGAGGTACATATGTGGCGGAAAATATGCCCGTACTTTATCGTTGATCTTTGTACATCATATACCACCGAATATTCTGTATGCATATTAGTTATTTCCGGAAAAGAGGGAGTAGGGAGTAGGGAGTAGGGGAAAATAATTGATAATTTATATGCGATAATTGATTTTATTTTTGATGATCACCAGATGTCTATTAAAATTAACTACTTTCACTATCAAGTAGATAAATTTAATGTTCATAGAAGTTAATAACTTGATGATTAAAATCTAGAGAAAAAAATGTCTACATTATTAAATATATGTATTCATCGCTACGGCAAATCATTTAAAAACGCTTGTTTTTTTAGTAAGTAAATTTCATCAACAGAAAGGTAAAGCAAATCACTAGATATTCTAGAGTTATACCAACTTGATAAATGTTTGCGACAAATAGCTAGGGCGTGTCATCAATTAGCTCTAGGTGCCATGCTATGACTGAATTTCATGCCGTGGGTGACTCGGCAGTCACAACCGCTCAAAACCTATCCGTGACAGGGGTCTGGGATTTAAATGATGACACGTCCTAGGGTATTTTTTAGGAGTCATAATGAATAGCTTTGATGCCATTTCTGAGGTCATAACTTATCTTATTAGTCAAAGGAAAATCTCCTATAAAATGAATGACTACTCGTCCTTACTACCCTTATTATTTTTAACATGATTTTTTCAAATTAGTACGAGGCACTATTAAAAAGGGGTGGCAAATTATGGAATCATATTGCCAAAAATCAGTTGAGACTTTGACTAAAACAAACTAAGATTAATCATTACAGCAATTTTAAAATTAAAAATCTTGTTCATCAAAAATCTCAAATAATTCCTCACTGTGCAACACCATTAGATATATCCATAAAAGAGGTAGTAGGGAGTAGGAAGTAGGTAGAAATAATTGATAATTTCTGTGCGATAATTAATTTTTTTTTGATTATTGGAGATGTCTATATAAAAAAGTAATTATAACGTACTTTATCAAAATATAAACTCAAGCAGATGATTCTATCTAAGATAAGTTAAGTTATCAGAAGTATTGATATTGAGTGCTGAAGTTTGCCAGCACTTGGTAACTATTGAAAAAATCATACAGATTTCTACATTTCTAACAAAAATTGGTAGTCCTAATACCAGTTTTATATGAGGTTGCATAGAATAGACCTCTTGCAAAAGTTTTTATTACATCAATTCAAGATATGAAATCAACTATTTTACCGAATAATTAATAATTAAATAATTCGCGCCTTGAAGCCGACCCTTTTAAAGGGAAAAAAGCGGTCGTTTGCTTCGCAACGCTGACGCGAAACGCGACAGCGGAACGGAGTTCTCTCTTCGCAGCTTCCCCGTTGGGTGGGATGGCTCCGAAACCTGCGCCATATCCATGAGACCAAGAAAAGAAAATATTCCTTATATTCAATTCCGTAACGGTTTTAAGCAGAGGTCATTATCAATTATCCATTATCCATTATCAATTAATGAACTCCCTATTGCCTATTCCCTATTCCCTGACTTCTGCAAGAAGTCTAATGATGAAATTCATTAAATCGATCTACCTTTATTTAGGCTTACCTGCGGTCAATTATGCTTGAAATATTATTCTATGCAGCTTCATTTCTATTTGGTATAAAGTAGTTAAAATTGGTTATTTATTGAAGCAATGATACTGCATTTAATCTCGCGCAGTGAGACCGAGACTTAATAGAGTTATTTATTGTATGTAGCTTGATACAAAAATATATCGATAGATATGTGAAAAATACTGTAAGCATTCAGCCGTCAGCCATCAGCTATTGCTTTTAATTTAGGATAAAAGTTTTATTAATTGTCTTACTACAAAAGTTGGCTCCCTTGTCCTTAAAGTTAGTTGTTAATTTAAACACTGTCCTATATGATAAAGTCTTGTTGCTGATAGCTGACAGCTAATAGCTGAATGCTTACAAAATACTTAATTATACTCTAAAAAATTGGAGAATCATATTAGAGCTATCTAGTACTGCATTTACAACTACAACACATCCTTATTTTTTGAGGATGACCAAAATAAATAAACTACCTAATAGTCCATTTTGTTAGTTTCAATAAGATTATAAATTGTCACAATCAATTATTTTTCATAATTTGATCATGTACTTAACCCATCAAAATTAATTAAACAGACCATTGGTTTAAAGCTATTCCTTCTTATGAAAAATTAAATAAACTTAGACAGAAGTCTGCAATATTTCATGTTCTGTAGCTATATCTATTCTTTGCAACTGTGCTCCCAACTTTTGAAGTTTAACTTCTAGTTTTTCGTAACCTCGGTCTAAGTGTTGTAGACCTTGAAAAGTAGTTTCTCCTTCTGCGGCCAATGCTGCTATTACCAAGGCAGCAGAAGCTCTAAGATCTGTACCAATTACTGGAGCTGCTGAAAGTTTGGACACACCTTCTACAATGGCATGATTTCCTTTCACCCTAATATTAGCACCCATCCTATTTAGCTCTGAAACATGACGCATACGATTTTCAAACACTGTCTCTGTAACAGAACTACTACCAGAACACACACTTAGCAAGGCCATAAAAGGAGCCTGCATATCTGTAGGAAAACCAGGATATGGCTGAGTCTCAATATCAGTAGCTATAAGATTTTTACTAGGTAGAACGCGTAAGCTACCAGGTACTTCTTGTATGATTTTTACCCCTACTGACTGGAGTTTAGAAATAACTGCACTCAAATGTTGAGGAACAACTGGTGAAATAGTTATGTCTGAATTAGTAATTGCACCAGCGATTAAAAATGTCCCAGCTTCTATTCTGTCAGGTATAATGGTGTAATCTACAGAATGTAGTTTGGGGACTCCAGATATAACTATGTTCTTTGTGCCAGCACCAATAATATTAGCTCCCATAGCTATACATAAATTAGCTAGGTCTACTACTTCTGGTTCTTGAGCTGCATTTTCAATGATGGTTTCTCCCTCAGCCAAGGTTGCTGCCATCATTAATGTTTCAGTAGCTCCAACACTAGGATAGTCAAGATATATTTTTGCCCCTTGTAACTTTTTTTTACTACCAGTAATATAGGCGTTGACTATACCATGCTCAATATGAACTTCTGCTCCTAAAGCTTGTAAACCTCGAACATGAAGATCGACAGGTCTAGCACCAATAGCACATCCACCTGGTAATGGTACGCGGGCTACTCCTAGTCTGGCCAGAATAGGACCTATAACAAAAAAGCTAGCGCGTAACTGTCTAACTAATTCATAAGGAGCTTCAGCAGTATCTAGATTACTCGCATCAACATCTAAAGTATTACCATTCTGTTCTAACTTTGCTCCCAATGCAGATAAAACTTGTCCCATTCTATTAATATCTGCCAGAGAGGGAACTTGGTGTAACCGACAAGTGCCTGAACAAAGTAATGCTCCTGCCATTGCAGCTAAAGCGGAATTTTTTGCACCACTAATATTTATGTTTCCTTGAAGGTTAGATGGACCACAAATTTTCAGTATTGATTGGTTGATCGGGGATGATTTTGGGTTCTCTTTTGAGTTTGATGGTTGATTGATGGCTCTGTCCTCCTTCAATAACTTAATTATTAAATTCAATTTTTGCTTCTGATTGTACTGGAAAGTTAGCAGATGTCTAGGGGTTGACAAATTCTATTTCTTAATATACGTTGCAAAAAAAAATTAGATGCTTCCGGAATAATTGGGGTTTGCTGAAAAAATCGGAATAGTATTGCAAAATTATTCAAGTAAAGCGGGTGTTAACGAAGTCAGAAGTCAGAAGTCAGAAGTTATTTTTTTAATGGAGATTTGAGCAAAACTCCAAAAATTTTTCGCCTTAACAAGGCGGGGTTGCGCGAGCCAATTATTTTGATAATTTTTTGATGTTCGTTAGTGAATTAAGTATCAATTTTACTGATTAAAAATAACAGGAAAAACAGAAAAAAGGTTTCGGGGTAAAAAAGTAAAATATAAGAGAGAAAAAGCCTCTTTTAAAAGGTTGGACAGATTCATTCCCAAAAAAGTAATTGCCATCACAATTTCTGAAGTATTATTAAGTTTATACCAAGTAAAAATGAAGCTGCATAGAATAATATTTCAAGTATAATTGACCGCAAATAACTGTAGATTAAAGATAGAGGGATTTAATGAATTCGATCATTCTATGCAGACTCATATCAAACTGGTATTAATCATAATTCTATCGAGGCTAAATCTTCTTTTCTTAATTCCAAATTTTCCCGCAATTTAGTTGTAATTTTTTTCATATAAGTTATATAGAATCAGGCTATACAGTATATGTTTATAATTCTATCCACACCTTAATATTAAATCGGACTATCTCCTCATATCCCCATATCTCCCAACAACTCTAATAGACATTTCCAATAATAAACAATAAAATCAATTATCGCACTCTTATTTATCAATTATTTCCCCCTATTCCCTATTCCCTACTCCCTACTCCCTACTCCCTCTTTTATGGAGATTTCTAATAAGTATTCAACCGGATTTGATATTAGGTGGATATAGTGTGTTTATCTGGGATGTGGAGACCAAGTGCTATGAAAAATGTATAGAGGTTCTAGGGAATAGTCAAGGAGGGAAAATGGCATGAAATAATAGCAAAAATAAGGATATCAGGCACTTGAACTATGCGCTTTTTTTCTTAAAAAAAACTCAATCTAGATTTACATCTGAAATAAAAATACTATATGAATAAATGTTAAAACTAGGAAACTAGAAATGAAGCAATAAGCCAGCGTTCAAAAAAAAAATCAGTAGCTTGAATCTCCATCACTATTTTACGAATAATTAAACTAACTTACTTAAAAGTTTTTTTTATTGTTAATATTTGCTGGTGGTATTCCTTATGGGGGAAAACTTATACTAATTCCTCTCTCTTGAAAGAATTTTCGGTTTTCTCTTGTTCGGTAAATTTGAGCAATATGAACTGAATTATGAATAATCACCTGTGCAGTTTTTCAATGTTTCGCTTCGACTGGCACTTTTAAATCTCTTGATTAATTAAAGTTATCCCAACTTATCTGGTCTAAAAAAACATATTATTCAGCAAGTTCTAGTTAATACTATGTATAAATAATAAAACATACCCTATTTATAAATAGTTGCTTAATCAATTTTGAGTTAGATTTAAAGTAGTCAGGTCAGAATTTCCTGCGGAATGCTGCGCAAACAGCTATTAGCTGTCAGCTCGAGCGCAACAAGACTCTCTCATATTAGGACAGTGTTTAAATTAACAACTGACTTTAAAGGCAAGGGAGCCAACTTTTGTAGTAAGACAATTAATAAAGATTTTATCGTAAACTAAAAGCAATAGCTGTTAACGCAGTTCCTCCGATAGGAGGCTAGCTGATGGCTGACAGCTGAATGCTTATGTAGTCAGAATAAGATTATATTTTTGACTATAGAATATAGAGGTGGTGAATGGAGATAGGTATTCCCAAGGAAATTAAGGATCAAGAGTTTCGTGTAGGACTAACTCCTGCAAGTGTTAGGGTATGTACTGAAGCTGGTCACCAGGTTTTCGTAGAAACAGGAGCAGGGTTGGGTGCAGGTTTTAGTGATGAGGATTATATCCAAGCAAAGGCCAAAATTTTACAAAATGCTGGAGAGGTTTGGAATTGCGAAATGATCGTAAAAGTTAAAGAACCTCTATCATCAGAATACCAATTTCTCAAATCAGGACAAATCCTGTTTACTTATCTACATTTGGCTGCTGACCGAAAGCTAACTGAAAGGTTGATTGAAAGTGGGGCGGTGGCGATCGCCTACGAAACAGTTGAGCTGCCTGACCATAAGTTACCTTTGTTAACTCCCATGAGTATAATAGCTGGACGTCTTTCTGTGCAGTTTGGGGCGAGATTTTTGGAAAGGCAACAGGGTGGTAGAGGTTTACTATTAGGGGGAGTTCCTGGTGTTATGGCTGGTAAGGTTATGATTTTGGGAGGTGGGGTTGTTGGTACAGAAGCAGCGAAAATTGCTGTTGGTTTGGGGGCAAGGGTTCAAATTTTTGATATAAATGTGGAAAGGTTAGCTTATCTGGAGACTCTATTTGGTTCTAGAGTGGATTTGTTATACAGTAGTTCTTCTGCCATAGAAGCAGCTATTGTAGATTCCGATTTACTTATAGGGGCAGTTCTAGTTCCTGGTCGTCGCTCTCCAGTTTTAGTAACTAAAAATTTGGTAGCGCAGATGCGTTCTGGCTCTGTGATTATTGATGTAGCTGTGGATCAAGGTGGTTGTGTGGAAACTCTACGTCCAACTTCTCATACAAATCCTACCTATGTAGAATCAGGAGTTCTACATTATGGAGTACCTAATATGCCAGGAGCAGTTCCTTGGACAGCTACTCAAGCTCTGAATAATAGTACTTTGCCCTATGTATTACAGTTAGCTAATTATGGGAGTGAAGCTTTAGAAAAAAATCCGGCTTTGGCTAAGGGTTTGAATGTTAAAGGCCATTTTTTGGTTCATCCTGCTGTCCGAGAAGTATTCCCTGATTTGAGTAAAAATTCAGTTTGAAAATCACACTCCTTGAACATCATTAAGAATAAAATCATTAGATTTATATCAATATCTAAGATAAGATAAGTTTTTCAACAATTTGAATAGATAGTTTTTTTTGAAATTATCTTCATTCTATCTCTTTGATTTCTACTACTCTTTATTTGACATCCTCTTTGGTAAATCGGTTCGATAAGTAATTAGGGTTTGCTGAATCAGTTTGCATGGTAAGGGGAGGAGTCAGGAGGAACGGGGAATTATAGAGGAGATACTGGGAAGAATCGTCCCTTGATTTTTTTGCCCAACTATTGATCAAAATCCTAAATTTTTGAACCATTACCACCTAAAACTTTGCACTTTTTGATACTTAAAAAGGCTAAAACCTTATTTAGATTTTTAGTTGATTAAAACTAGCAGAGTGATTATTTATGAGGACGCTCAATTTATCTTTGGTCATATTCCTAAAACTGGAGTAACTAGCATAACGCTATCTCTAGAAGAACGTTTTGAGGTCTAAAGACATTTTTCTAGGAGAAACTAAATATGGTGATAAGTTACAACAGATTTATGAAAAAAAATTTTTGGATGTGTAAACAGTTGTTATACCAATTTGATAAATGTTTGTTACAAATGGTAGGGACGTTGCATAAGGGAGTCCGTACGAAAGAAGGAAGAAGGGATAAATTTTGAAAAAAAGGAAAAAACAATATAAATAACTATCTAAAATGAACTGAACTAGCTATTTTTAAGCATATTTGAGCAATACCTACCTTTTTGTAGTATTCTTTTTTCAAATTGGTATTAGAGATAGAAGTCTAAGATTTAGTTGAACAGGAAAAGTGGGATAAGTTTTTCACATTTAGTGTTGTCATAAATCCTTATCCCAAAGTTATTTCTATCTACTAAGCAAACCTATAACTAAAAAAAACTAGATTATTTTTTTGAACAGGAATTTTCCACCATTCAGGCTAATAAAAATTAGCTTATATTTCCAGGGTTATCAAGTCTCAAATTAAATATTTGAGTGCTAAAGTTAATAGTTAATATTTTCAAAATACTCTTTGGGTAATCAAATAGTCTACTATTAAAGATTATTTAGATACTACTAACTTTTCTGAGTTTATTCGCCATCCTATTCTTTTCTGGTAAAAGATAATTCTTTTTATACTCTATAGGCATGGCTATCAAATCGCGATCGCTATTTCCTTATAGTTGATAGGGTCATTAAGTTAGAAAAAATTGGCTCTGCATGGTCAAAATCATGCTAAGGATGAGGAATCAGTTGTAAACTAAGCTCTGAAAATAAATCGGCTTTTAGAACTGTTAAGTTGATTCCTGAAGACCGTAGCTATATATATTCTTCATTAATTGATAATGGATAATGGATAATTGATAATTACCTCTGGTTAAAACCGTTACGGAATTGAATATAAGGAATATTTTCTTTTCTTGGTCGATTGGATATGGCGCAGGTTTCCTCGCCATCCCTCGACCGCTTTTTTTCCCCTTAAAAGGGGAGGCTTCAAGGCGCGAATTATTTAATTATTAATTATTAATTATTAATTCTTCGGTAATTCAAATTGACACTCTGAGCGTTAAATCTCGCGATTATAACGGGAGTCCTCTTTCAAAATTTATGATAGAATTTGATTTTGCTTATCATCAAAAATTTCTTTAGTCAAATACAGCAGGAAAAAGTGTTAAGCTTCATAAACTAAAAAAGCTATTTACTGCTGGTGAAATAACCATCTATACAGTTAAAGTTCACGGTGGAATGAGACTTATAAACCCCTAATTTGTGTGAAGTTAAAATGCTCTGCAAGATTATAGATTAATGTTTATATTATACCAAATCAACCAAACAACGTAAATAGGTAAAAATAAATGAGAATATTCTCAATAATCAGCATTTAATTAATTTTTGTAACAATTAAAAAGATTAAAAATTACAAAGATAATTTTGAATAATTATTAGTTTTAGTTATCAAAAATATGGTTGTAAAAAAACTTAATTTAAAGTGATTGACAAATTGGAGTAGATCGGCAAAAATAAAAAATTGTGATTTAGCGGAACTGGCGGAATTGGTAGACGCGCTAGATTCAGGTTCTAGTGTTCGCAAGGACTTCCGGGTTCAAGTCCCGGGTTCCGCATTATTTAGTGTCGCTACGCGGAAGTTAAAAGTCAGAATTCATAATTCAAAAGTCAAAAGTATTCATTGGTAAGCCTTTTAGAATTTTGTAACTGGTTAGTTATTTCTGTCATCCTGCACTAGGTATATGTAGCATTTGTTGATTAGTTATCAAAATTTCATGGGTAGGAAAATCACAATATTCTGCTCGTGTTTCACCGTAAGCATTCAGCAGTCAGCTAGCCTCCTATGGTCGGAACTGCGTTATCAGCTTTATTACCTTTAGTGAACAATTTAAGCTCGTTGTTCTTGTGCTTCAATTATTTGTTTAAAATTGTAGTAAAAGTTAAGCAAATACTTGGTTAACTCATTAAAAAATTGTTTGCGCAGCATGACAAACGAAAGAGCTGACCGCTAATAGCTGTTTGCGCAGCATTCCGCAGGAAATGCTTACGTTTCACCCCTCAAATAAAATAAGTAATACTAGATAAAAAATAAATTATAAGTAGTGCTGACCAGTGTACAAAATCCTTTAGTAAAGGAAATTCGTAAACTTCATCAATCTAAAGGAAGAAAGGAACAACAGTTATTTTTATTAGAGGGAACTCATATCCTAGAAGAAGCTTGCCATAAAAGTTATCCTCTTTTAACTGTATGTTGTACGCCTGAATGGCAAGAAAGAAATCAATCTTTGTGGGAATTATTATCTCAAAAAGCTCAAAGGATAGAATTAGTAAGTGAAAGAGTTTTGAAATCTCTTACTACTACAGTTAATCCTGATGGAATAATAGCTATAGCACCACAAAAGTCAACAAATTCTGTCAAAATTGCTAGTTTGGGAATTGCTTTGGACAAACTGCAAGATCCTGGTAACTTTGGTACTATCATCAGGACAGCTACAGCAACAGATGTAGATGGTTTGTGGTTAAGTGCAGATAGTGTGGACTTATATCATCCTAAAGTAGTTAGAGCTTCAGCAGGGGTATGGTTTAAGTTGCCTATGGCTATTTCTGAAAATTTAAAGGCTGAGGTATTAAAGTTACAAAATCAAGGTTTGCAAGTTGTAGCAACAGTACCAAACTCAACTATAAATTATTGGCAAATTGACTTACGAAAACCTACACTAATAATCTTAGGAAATGAGGGGTCTGGTATTTCACAAGATTTACTTGAGTTGGCTGATTATTCTGTTAAGATTCCTTTGGGTCATGAAGTAGAATCTTTGAACGTTGCTGTCTGTACAGCGGTAATTTTGTATGAAGTTCAACGTCAACGTCAATCTCAATCAAATTAATTAAATTATGCACCTATCCCAATAATAAGATTTTTGCTAAAAAACCTAAATATTTTGATAGTTAAAAACGAAAAATTAAGCTTTTAAAACACATTTAACTTGAAAAAATAAGCAAGTGAAAAATAGTGGGATGTTATTGTATTATTCTGAATCAGGTTCCGATAATGGTTGGCTTTGATCATTTGTCTCCATATATTTGTCTATATCGGCGATCGCTTCCTCTAACTCTGATAAACTCAATTTTTGATTGGACTCTTCAGTATCTGGAAGATCAGAATTAGACTCTTCATGGTTGGGTTCCTGAAGAGAGCTATCCAATTGTTTCTCAAAGCTCTCAATAAATGTTTTTGCAGCCTGACTACGAATATCTTTTTTATCCATATTAATTTTTGTCCTTGTTATATTCTAGTTAATCGTTCAACTTATTTTTTATAAATTATCGGGACACAGACAATAGGAGTCTAGATACTTTATTTCTAGTATATTCCCAGAGCAAAAGTTAAATCTGCTCTATGTTATTAATTCATAGCTAATATTTTGATAATTTGGAGCTTTTGACAAATTAATTTTTTTTATATCGATCTAGAACCATTAGATTATTAACTTTGACGATATTTGTTGAGCTTTTCAATTTAATATCATTTGCTCTAAAATTAATGAAAATTTCAAGTTATTTTTAGCGATATAGCGATATATTATCAAGATGTATTTAAGTTGAGTTTCTATAAATCCTTTTTAATCAAAGAAAATCATAAGTACTAATATAATAAATTGACACTCTCAGTTCTGAATATGCTGAGATGATCTAGGCTAAACCTAGAAGGAATAGTCAAATATTCCTCAAGAAACTCAAGACAACTATCGTCACTGATGCTGCAATTGTGCTTACTTTTATGTTTGCTTAAAGCTTTCAAAATCGATCACTAAACAAAAAAAAGGCCTTGCTGAATCAAGGTATGAAAATAAAAATTGAACAATCTCAAATATTTGTTATTCAATAGTTTAGCAACTACTTAAAAATACAAATCATACCCACGCATCAGCAACGCCCAAAAAAACAGTACGCTCCATATTCTGCATTACTTGCTCTTTACTGTCATAATGCCGTCAGAATAACTGACCGTTGTTCTGACAGAACCGCTATTTCTCCGTATTAAGTAGAACATTGTAAATTTTGGGCGCTATGTATCAAATTGTAAATTAGCTCAAAAGTTTATATTCAATGGTTTTAGGGTTTTTTTGATTAAATATGCAACGTCTTTTTTTTAGCCTGCTCTACTTAGGATGCTTCAAAACGTAGATAGTTATTCCTACTAACTCATCTATTTTAACATCAATCAATGTGCTTAAAACCACTTGAGTCGATTTCCTCTCAAACTTAAAAAGACTGAGCTACCCGCATTCCGCACGTTTGTTGTGAATATTGATAGATTCTAAGTATTTTGTCTGAATTATGAGATTAGTTTTTTTCAATTCTTTGTATCATAAACATAAAAATTTGATTTGTTTGCAACAGAACAGATAAGTGAAGTAATGTATGTATGCAAGGCTAGCTTATGCACACCGGAGTTAAGAGTTTTCCAATATGGATTATGTACTTAATTTTCTTGCTCCTTCTCCTTTAAACTTAAATTATGACAGTTTATTTTGGTCAAGAATTAGGTTAATATTCTAATCTAGAACAAATAATTTCAAACAAAGCCCAAATAAAATATTTAGCTACGTCTCTAAAATCTCAAATATTATAGTTTTTGCAAACATACAAACAGGTTTTAAAAACAACAGATGACTCAAAAATTTGATTACGACTTAATAATTATCGGTGCAGGTGTTGGTGGACATGGTGCAGCATTACATGCCACAAGTTGTGGCCTAAAAACAGCTATTGTAGAAGCAGCGGAAATGGGTGGGACTTGTGTTAACCGAGGTTGTATACCATCGAAGGCGCTTCTGGCAGCATCTGGTAAAGTTCGAGAGTTACGGGATACTCACCACTTAAAAACTCTGGGTATTCAATTAGATAATGTAGCTTACGACCGACAAGCGATCGCTTCTCATGCTAGTAAAATTGTTGACAAAATTAGAGGTGACATGACCAACAGTCTGAAACGTCTAGGCATAGATTTGATTAAAGGCTGGGGGCAAATGGCAGGTCAACAAAAAGTTATGGTCAAGACAGATAAGGGAGAAGAATACTTTACTGGTAAAGATATTATACTTGCCCCTGGCTCTATTCCATTTGTTCCTCCTGGAATAGAGTTAGATGGTAAAACAGTTTTTACCAGTGATGATGCTTTGAAATTAGACTGGTTGCCACCCTGGGTAGCAATTGTTGGTAGTGGTTATATTGGACTGGAGTTTTCTGATATCTATACCGCTCTTGGATCTGAAATTACTATGATTGAGGCATTAGACCAATTAATGCCCACTTTCGATTCAGATATAGCAAAAATTGCAAAAAGAGTTCTAATTGAATCAAGAGATATTGAAACTAAAGTGGGTAAGTTGGCGATGAAGGTAACTCCTGGATCT
The DNA here is from genome assembly GCF_010672525.1 of Okeania sp. SIO2B3. Lineage (GTDB taxonomy): Bacteria > Cyanobacteriota > Cyanobacteriia > Cyanobacteriales > Microcoleaceae > Okeania. The sequence continues at coordinate 408,218 of NZ_JAAHGH010000004.1, forward strand.
CCAGTAATTATCGAACTAGCTGATGCTAAAACTAAGGAAGTAGAAGAGGTTCTGGAAGTAGATGCTTGTTTAGTTGCTACAGGTCGCATTCCCTATACAAAAAATTTGGGACTAGATTATGTCGGTGTAGAGACTGACCGCCGGGGTTTTATTCCGGTGAACGATAAAATGGCTGTTTTGTCAAGTGGTGAACCAGTACCTAATTTATGGGCGATCGGTGATGCGACTGGAAAAATGATGTTAGCCCATACAGCTTCAGCTCAAGGTATAACAGTGGTAGAAAATATTTGTGGTCGTAATAGGGATGTAGATTATCTTAGTATTCCGGCTGCTGCTTTTACTCATCCAGAAATTAGCTATGTTGGTATGACTGAAACAGCAGCTAAAGATTTAGGAGCAGAGCAAGGATTTGAAGTGGCCAGTGTAAAAACTTATTTTAAGGGTAATTCAAAAGCAATTGCTGAAGGAGAAACAGATGGCATTGCTAAGGTAATTTATCGTCAAGATACAGGAGAATTATTAGGAGTACATATTATTGGCCTGCATGCGTCGGACTTAATTCAAGAAGCAGCAAATGCTATGGCTCAAAAGCAATCTGTTAATCAGTTATCTTTTAATGTACATACTCATCCTACTTTGTCAGAAGTTTTGGATGAGGCATTTAAACGAGCAACTGTTAGTTAGGTTTGCTGATTCCCAAATTGATGTGACAATAAAAGCAAACACTAAATTAAACCAGATATGCGAACCGCTTACCAGTACAAGCTATTGCCCAACAAAGAACAAGCCACAGTAATAGAGTTGTGGCTGGAATTTTTACGTCGGCAGTACAATTATAGGCTGTATGAGCGGTTTTCATGGTGGGAAGAAAACCGCTGTCCGGTTGATGCTTGCCCAATGGTTATGCCAATTACTCAACTAAGAGATAATCCAGATTATTACTCTCAGAAAAAAGATTTAGTCAATACCAAAGATATAGTTCTTCTGAATAAGACTGGAACACTTTTTCAGCTGAAACTCCTTCAAGGTAAGAAACCCTTGTCTCAATCTTAACTGGAATGACTATAAGTTTCCTGAGTACAAGCTGATTCATTCTCAGGTATTACAAGACTACACAAAACGGGTAAAACTTGCTTTTGATAGATGGTTTATAGTAATAGACAGCGACTTGAATGCTGCGATAAATATCAAAAATAGGGCGGTAGGGCATTCCGTTATTAGAGCTTCGTGGAGCCCGACGGGATACCGGGGCTACGAAACGAGAAGCCCACACTATAGCGTCAGCGAACGTATGGGAGATGTCACTATTCAGTCATCATTTTTTTTGTTTCTCAGAATTTAATTTTGCTTTGAAAGTTAGTAACTGTAACTTCAGCAAATTAAGAAATGCTATACTAACAAATCTTGAAAATTTGAAGACTACAAAAAGAGTCATTAAAAGATAGGGTAGTCCTAAAGATGTAAGGATATTGATTAGTATATTCCTTGAATTTTCAGGAATTAAGCTTCAAAAATTATCTTTTATTTTGCGGGTTTAATACTCCACTGTCAACGAAGGGTTAATTTATTGTCACGCTTGTAAGCATTCAGCCGTCAGCTATCAGCTATCAGCTATGAGTTATTAACTCATTATCTTGGAAGAAGGAATTAGTTGTCAAGGAGAATTAAAAGTTCTGTTAGCTCCGCATTCCGCAGGAAATGAAATATTTATGTCCGCTAACCTTAGTATTTGCTTGATTCTTGAAAAAGCTGATAGCTGAATGCTTACTCACGCTTAGAAAAATTGTATCCTTTGAGATATCGTAAATTTTGCTAGAATTAGTTAAGGACTGGTGTAAAAATAACCTGAACAGTTTTTTTGATGGAAGCTATATTTCACGATTTATCCTAGATAAAATTTGTACAACTTATTTTTACATGGCTCCTAACCAAAAATATAGAGTTGTAAGTATTCTCTGATGACAAAGAATTAGCCCTACACCGTCAACGAGGGTGCTTAAAATTGTTTGAGCTGATAAGACAGGAAGTGGCAAGTCGTTGACTATCCATAAGCAATTAGACCTTCTGCCTTCTGCCTTCTTCAATACTTATTTAACACTACCAAAACTAGGAAATTATCAAGACAAAATATAATGCAAATTCGTCGCCGACCGCCAACTTCAGCAGTAGAAATGGGTAGTTTACGTTATGAAGTTGCTTTGCCAAATTCAAAACCTCAAAATATTCTGGAAGAAATTGTTTGGTATAAAGAAAAAGAGGTAGATTATCTGCGGGATAAACAACCATTAGTTGAGTTAAAAAAGAAAATTAACTCAATGTCTGCTCCTCTGGATTTTTTAGCTACCTTATCAACAGGAAAAACTCAACCTGCTGTAATTGCTGAAGTTAAAAAAGCTTCTCCTAGTAAAGGGATAATTAGAGAAGATTTTGAACCAGTTGCCATAGCTAAAGCATATCAACAAAATGGTGCAACTTGTATTTCAGTCTTGACAGATAAAAAATTCTTTCAAGGTAGCTTTGAATATTTATCAAATATTAGGAAAAATGTTGACTTACCACTACTGTGTAAAGATTTCCTGATTTATCCATATCAAATATATCTTGCTCGTTTATATGGAGCTGATGCTGTACTACTAATTGCAGCAATTTTATCAGACCAAGATTTAAAGTATTTTATCAAGATAGTTAATGCTTTAGGAATGACTGCTTTAGTTGAGGTTCATAGTTTAACAGAGTTAGACCGGGTATTGACAATAGAAGGAGTTAAGTTGGTAGGTATAAATAATCGCAATTTAGCAGATTTTTCAGTAGATTTACAAACAACTTGTAAATTAATGGAAGCTAGGAATAAAGAGTTACAAAAACTTGGAATTTTAGTAGTAAGTGAATCAGGGATACATGGATATCAAGATGTAAACGTTGTTAAAAATTCTGGTGTGGGTGCTGTTTTAATAGGTGAGTCTCTGATGAAAAAAGCAGACCCAGGTGCAGCACTGCTACAGTTATTTACAGATAAACAAGTTAACTAAAACTGGTAAAGATATAGGGTTTTAGATTTAGATTATATCTTGACAATTTTTCAGATAAAAACTGTAGATGATAGAGTTATCAAAAAAATTACTGAATAATTAGGGTTTGTTGAAAAAGTCTTTTAGTAGGGGTAGGAGACAACCCACCCCTCGCCCCTCCCCCTCCCAGGAGGGGAGGAATGGGAATGAGCAAGGAGGTAGTAACAATTGTAAGAATGATTTTTCTACCCAACTATGCGCCTAAAATACGCTCCTTTTTGAGCGTTTTAGAAGTGATACCAGGCACTTTTTTAGATTCCAAAAAGGCACTTGTCTTTATATATCAATGCTTTTAGATTTAATCAGCAAGTCCTAATTAAATTTTCAACCCTCTCCTGGAAACTTGAAAGGAGGAAAAAATCTTTTTAGCCAGTCCTCTTGTTTTAAAAAGGGTTTCCTGACGGAATGCTCCGCAAACAGCAATTCAGTATTCAGCAAGTGATTTATACTTAAACCGAGAGAAATGCAATTTCAAAAAGGATTTATATTCGCTTTATCTAGCGAAGTTGGTATTAAGATGAAAATCAAATCTTATTTGCTTAAACCACATAAACTATATATAGCTGTCCTAAATAAGTTTTGAACAAATGTTAGTTATCTAAATACTGATGGTTACTTCTCTTGATATCTAACTAATGTTCATATTCCATCTAGAATGGCTATAGTGATTTATGTTCATATTAATTATCTTTTCTCTTATAGCCCACATTCGGAACTTCAATTTGTCTCATTAAAAGTAGTATATAAATCCGTAGTTTGGTAGGTATTTATACTATGCAAATCATCTCAATTACTTTTTTCGTCGATCAAATTCCGAGTCAAAAATTTACGCATAAATACTTGCTCTGATGATTACTCAATCACGGCAGCTATGATTTTCTTCTAAAATTCTGTCTCTTGTCTTCCCCTCCTGGGAGGGGGAGGGGCGAGGGGTGGGTTGTCTCCTGACTCCTAATTCTATACTACATTTTGTGGTGCGGAATGTGGGTTATAGGTTTAATACCCTAGCTTTACCCTCAATGTCCACAATTATTTGGGGTTTTAATCTCCATAAATTGTTCCTTGTTCCTTGTTCAAGAATAATTAGTAGTACAACAGCTCTCTGATTTCTATTTGTTGTTGAAATTATTGCATAGCATAATTAACCAATCTGTAAACCGTTATAAATAAAACTATGGAAGCAATACCAGTTCCCTCCCGTATTCATTATGAACTGCTACTTCAGTTATTAGAAAAAAAGACGATTTTAGCAGTAGACTATAATACAAAACAGCACGAAAAAGCACGGGAACTTATTGTAACTGTGAGAAAAGCTTTAGCACTACAAAAACAATTTGAAGAAAGTTGCAAGCAAGCAAATTTACCAATTGAATATCAATGGTCTCTCAATGAAACAGAAAAATAAATATTAAGTGCATTAGAACAAGCAAAAAAAAGGTATTTCTGAATTTGATAATACTCAAAAATTAATATCTAAGACTTTTGAAAATCCAAAGGTAGAATTGGCAATTAATAACTTCACTAAATAAGACCTAGAATAAAACTAACAATAGATAATTAATTAACAATCATTCATTAATTAGGGCTTGCTGATTAAATCTCAAAGCACTTCTAAATAAAGGTTTTAGCCTTTTTGGGGCCTTTAAAAAGTGCCTGGTATCACTTCTAAAACGCTCAAAAAGGAGCGTATTTTAGGCGCATAGTTGGGTAGAAAAATCATTCTTACAATTGTTACTCCTACCTCCTCACTCATTCCCATTCCTCCCCTCCTGGGAGGGGGAGGGGTGGGTTGTCTCCTGTCTCCTACCCTTACTAAAAGACTTTTTCAGCAAACCCTAATTAGAAGAAGTATTTATCAATTATTAATTTAGTCTACCTAAACAATACCATTCTTAGGGATGTCACAATTTATGGATTTGCTCAATGTAAAGTTTTTGGGAATGACACAGTTTCTTCTTTGGTATCAATCCTCTATCTCAAAGGAAGAAGTAATTATCAATTATTAATTTATACCAGTTTAAAAAAAGAATGCTATAAAAAGGTGCATCTAGATCGGAGATCCTTAAAAAGAGCTTATCTAATTCATTTTAGATAGTTATATCTATATATTTTTACCGAAGAATTAATAATTAATAATTAATAATTAATAATTAAATAATTCTGGTTTAAAGCCTCCCCTTTTAAGGGGAAAAAAGCGGTCGAGGGATGGCGAGGAAACCTGCGCCATATCCAATCGACCAAGAAAAGAAAATATTCCTTATATTCAATTCCGTAACGGTTTTAACCAGAGGTAATTATCAATTATCCATTATCAATTAATGAACTTTTTTCCTTCAATATTTATTCCCTATTCCTTACTTCTACCATTTGTAAAAAACACTTATCAAATTAGTATTAGTCTACCTAACTAATACCATTCTTAGGTATTTCACAATTTATGGATTTGCTCAATGTAAAGTTTTGGGGAATGATACAGTTTCTTCTTTGGTATCAATCCTCTATCTCAAAGGAAGAAGTAATGATAAATTATTAATTTAGTCTACCTAACTAATACCATTCTTAGGGATGTCACGATTTATAGATTTGCTCAATGTAAAGTTTTTGGGAATGATTACTAGAAGTTAATGCAGTTAGTATTTCGGCGCTCATTTGTGAAACTATTCAAAATCATTACTTTAACAACAAAAACTTTGTGATTAGTTTTAATTCCTAACTGTTACCAGATAAATAGTTGCTTCAACCATTGAATAATCCCTTAATATCTTAAATGTAAATTCTATAGAAATAAAAATCAAAAAAATCCTCAAACAAAAATACTTAAAATTAAATAACTCCTAAAATAACTAAAACTTTCTTAGGTGGGAATCTTAAAGAAAAAATAAGTTTTTTCAATAAAATGCTTCTCAATCAATAAACATATAAACTAACTCAAGTAAAACAAAACATAAGGAATAGAAATCATGAATGACAAACTAATGTTAATGATTCCCGGACCTACTCCAGTACCAGAAACAGCCTTACTAGCTATGGCCAAACATCCAATCGGCCATAGAAGTAGTGACTTTTCCAAAATTATGGCAGAGGTGACAGAAAACCTCAAATGGCTACATCAAACAAAAAATGATGTCCTAATTTTAGCATCTAGTGGAACTGGGGCCATGGAAGCAGGTATCATTAACTTTCTCAGTCCAGGCGATCGCGTATTATGTGGATGTAATGGTAAATTTGGCGATCGCTGGGCAGAAGTAGCTACTGCTTATGGCCTCCAAGTCGAAAAAATCACAGCAGAATGGGGCCAACCTCTGGACTCAGAAAAATTTCGTGAACAACTAGAAGCAGATAAAGAGAAAAAAATCAAGGCGGTAATTATTACCCATAGTGAAACTTCTACAGGTGTTCTCAATGACCTAAAAACTATTAATAGTTATGTTAAAGCTCATGGCGAAGCATTAATTATAGTAGATGCCGTCACCAGTATTGGGGCAGTCAATATACCAATAGATGAGTTGGGTCTTGATGTTGTTGCTTCAGGTTCTCAGAAAGGTTATATGATACCCCCTGGTTTAGCTTTTGTGGCAGTAGGTGCTAAAGCTTGGACTGCATATGAAACGGCCAAATTACCACGTTACTATCTTGACTTGGGTAAGTATCGTAAAGATGGAGCTAAAAATACTACACCTTTTACCCCACCAGTAAATTTATTCTTTGCCTTGCAAGCTACACTTAGAATGATGCAGGATGAAGGATTAGAAAATATATTTGCTCGGCATCAACGTTTAATGACTACGACTCGTGCAGCAGTCAAAGCTTTAGGGTTGCCCCTATTTGGGCCAGATGCAGTAGCTAGTCCTGCTATTACTGCAGTTGCTCCTCCACCAGAAGTAGACGCAGAAAAAATACGGACTATTGTCAGTAAGCGTTTTGATATTGCTTTAGCTGGTGGACAAAACCACTTAAAAGGGAAAATTTTCCGTATTGGACATTTAGGTTTTGTCAGCGAACGGGATATTCTCACCGCTATCTCTGCATTAGAAGTTGCTTTGCGAGAGTTGGGATATGAAGCTTTTACTCCAGGAGCAGGTGTAGCTACTGCTTCTAGAGTTTTAGCTGAGTCATAATTTAGCTGACCCACCAATTGCGGTGAAAAAGTCCCCAAAGAATTAAACATACGAACTCATTCTTGTCCCCATTGCTGTGTTGTGATTGACCGCGACTTGTTTGCGTAGCATGACAAACGGAAATGCAGCAATAAATATAAAAAATAGGGCGGCAGGGCATTCCGCCCTTAAAGCACGCGCTTGTCCGACGGGGTACCGGGACTGCGAAACGAGAAGTCCACACTATAGCTTCAGCTTAGTGTGGGAGCATGTCACCATCTAAAATGTTGCAATAGTAGGGGGGGGTTCCACGTTAAATTAATTAGTCTTAACCAATTAGATGAAACCGCCCCCACCCCATTAACGAAATCAGAAGTCAGAAGTCAGAAGTCAGAAGTCAGAAGCGAGTTTGTAATTCTGAGGAGACCTCAGAATGTAAGACACACTTCATTTCAGTCAGAAGTTGACCTACCCCTAACCCCTCCCAACCCACCCCTAACCCCTCCCAGGAGGGGAGGGGAAATAGGGGATTTTAGCAACTCTCCAAAAATTTTTCGCCTTAAAAGGTGGGGTTGCGCAAC
>NZ_JAAHGH010000040.1 GCF_010672525.1 Okeania sp. SIO2B3
GCTCCTACCTCCTCTACATTCCCATTTCTCCTGTCTTCCCCTCCTGGGAGGGGTTAGGGGTGGGTTGTCTCCAGTATAGCTGTCTCCTACAAAGAGCAAAAAGACTTTTGAGCGCAAACCCTAATTACCTCTGGTTAAAAACGTTACGGAATTGAATATAAGGAAATATTATTTCTTCTCTTGGTCGATGGTCGGCCAGCGAGGAGACCCGCTCTGATCAGAGCCGCTCCGAAGATCGCCATCCTTCGACCGCTTTTTTTCCCTTAAAAGGGGAGGTTTCAAGGCGCGAATTATTTAATTATTAATTATTCGGTAACATTATTTAATCATGTTTGCTTTTATAGCAACTCCCATACTTCAATGCTTAACTTAGTTCATTAATGGATAATGGATAATTGATAATTACCTCGGGTTTTAACCGTTACGGAATTGGATATCAGGAGATATTATTTCTTTTCTTGGTCTCATGGATATGGCGCAGGTTTCGGAGCCATCCGGAGACCGCTTTTTTTCCCCTTAAAAGGGTCGGCTTCAAGGCGCGAATTATTTAATTATTAATAATTAATAGAGTTGTCGCTAAATAGAGGGAAAAAATCGCTCCAACCTAGACAGAGCAATAATTCCAAGGCTTTTTAGCTGCCAATAGCTACAATCCTTATAGAAAAAGGTTTTTGGGGATTTTTGAAGTTATAAAGCGACAAGTCTAATAATTAATAATTCGGTAACACTTCAGTTATTAAGTAATTAAAAAGAACCGAAGATTTTTTTGCTAATTTGAGCAAAGTTAATGTTAATTATTCTTATGTTTACTTCCCCTCCTGGGAGGTAAGCATTCAGCCGTCAGCCATCAGCTAATAGCTGAATGTTTACCCTGGGAGAGGTTAGAGGTAAGCCCCCTGCAATGCGAAAATGTAGAAAAATTTTTGAGAAATGGTATTACTTCTTTTGGAGGAGATGTCTATTTATTTATCAGGTAAGCATTTCCTGCGGAATGCTCCGCAAACAGCTATTAGCATTTCCTATGGAATGCTCCGCAAACAGCATTTCCTGCGGAATGCTCCGCAAACATATGCATGAATGTAATAACTTACTAAAGTTAGCTGATGACTTTTTTCTTAATAATTTTTAATTCTCCTTGGAGACTAATTCTTCCTTCCAAAATAATGAGTGAATAGCTGATAGCTGATAGCTGACTGCTGAATGCTTACTTTATAAGTATTCAACCGAAGATAATCTTAACAAATAGTTAAGTACCCGTGTTGATTTTTATTGCTTAGTTGCAGAACTTCCTATTTTTTTTAACATAACATACATTCATTCATTGTATAATCATCCATGAATGAATAAATTTTTGTTGATCCATATTCAACCACAGGCAAAATAGTTATATTAATTTGAAGAAAAAATCTATGTCTGCTCAAAGTAAATTTTCCTGGCAAGAACGCTTTCAATATAAATTTGACAACTTTATGTCAAGAGGTGGATTTTCTGTATTTCTAGCATTGGTATCTGCTTTTTTTGGTGCCTTTTTATTAATGACTGTTCTACGTTATATTTCTGAGTGGCTATTCCCAAATACAGATTTAGAAAGCGATTTACTTTGGGATGTATTTGTTCAACTGATAGGTCTCAGAGACACCGGAGATGAAGCAAATTTCTCCACTAAAACTGTAGGGGTATTAACTATTTTTGTAGGTTTGGTACTCTTTTCTAGTTTAGTAGCTTTTATTACTCAAGAATTTGAATCGCGACTAACTTTACTGAAAAAAGGTAAAAGTTTAGTAGTAGAAAAAAACCATACTTTAATTTTAGGTTTTAATGACAGAATTGTAGATATTATTAGTGAATTAGTAATAGCAAATGAATCTGAATATGATGCAGTAATTGTGATTTTATCAGCACAAGATAAAGAAAAAATGGATGATTTTCTCCGCGATAAATTAGGAGATTTAAAAACTACTAGAGTAGTTACTCGTAGTGGAACAGTAACAAATATAAATAATCTGAATAAAGTAGGAGTCAAAGTTGCTAGATCGGTAGTTATTTTAAATGATGCTAAAGGTTCAGATTCAAAAGAGTTGAAAAAATTATCTGATTCCAGAGTTGTCAAAACAATTTTAGCCACTGTAGCAGCTAATGAAGAACAGAAATCATCTTTACCACCAATAGTAGCTGAAATTCACTCAGAACAATATAGAATTTTAGCTCAAAGCATTGCTCCTGAAGCTGTAACAACTTTGAATGAAGCTGATATTTTAGGTAGAATTTTAGTCCAAACTTCACGCTCTGTAGGGCTAGCAACAGTATACTTAAATGTAGTAGGTTTTGCTGGAAATGAAATTTATTTTTATCGTCCTGAATCTGATTGGCAAAACTTCCACTTTAGTGAATTACAATTTCACTTTTATCAAAGTATTCCTTTAGGTGTACAAGATAAAAATGGCAATGTAATTATCAAACCAGATAACAATTACAACTTAATAGATGCTGAATCAATAATTATTTTGGCTGAAGATGACTCTCAAATTAAATTTTATCAGGAACCTTCAGTGAAACCTCAAGTTTTAGGTTATGTTGACTTCCGAAAAACTCTTGGAAGAGAAACAGAAAAACATTTAATTATTGGTTGGAACTCAAAAACTCCAATCTGTCTCCAAGAATATGCTAAATATGTACTTGAAGGTTCAGAAATTAATCTAGTTACTCACCAATTAACATCAGAAATTGAAGCTAAGTTTGACGAAATTCGCGACGCTTATCCTGAAGTTTTAATGCAAATTTGGCAAATAGATGTAGATGTTGTTGAGGAACTTAAAACACTCCTACCATATCAATATGACAGCATCTCAATTTTAGCTAGTAAAGGTAAAAACTCTGAAGAAGTAGATGCTAAAACTCTGACAATATTATTAGAAATTAGGCAAATATTTTTGCAATATACAGAGCAAACTGGAAACCCAGTTACAACTGAATTAGTAGTAGAATTAGCTGACTCTGAAGAAACCGATCTGGTAATTAAAGCTGGAGTTCAAGACTTCCTACTGTCTAATCAATTTGTGTCGAAAATTTTAGCCCAGGTATCTCAAGAACCAGGGGTAATGTTAGTCTATCGTTATTTATTTTCGGCAGAAGGTAGCGAAATGTATATTAAACCTATAGAGCTTTTCTTCCCTCCTGAAAAACTTGGTAAATTATCTTTTGCTGACTGTGTATTTGCTGCTCAATCTCGTAATGAAATTTGTATTGGAGTGAAAATAACTTCTCAATCTCAAGATAAAGAAAAGAATTTTGGTATCTATATAGCACCAAGTTTGAAAACTGAATTTGACTTAACTATTGAAGATGAACTAATTACAATTGCTGAAGATGAAATTTGAAAAGGGGAGATGGGGAAATGGGGGGATGGGGAGATGGGGAGATGGAGAAATATTTGGTAATGGTTGAAGATGGAATATTTTTTTATACCGAATTAAACCGATTTGAGATAATTTCTATCCACTAAAAATATTGGTAGTCCTGCATAGTAACTATATAAAGAAAAAAAGAATGCTATGAATAATTTATCAAAATAATTAGGTCGCGCAACCCCGACTTTTAAGGCGAAATATTTTTGGAGCAAAGCTCAAATTCCCTACTTCCCCTCCCCTCCTGGGAGGGGGAGGGGCGAGGGGTGGGTTAACTTCTGACTTCTGACTTCGTTAACTAATGTGGCGTGTCGAAGACTATACATAAGTAGGAGTTGCTGAAAAAGTCTTTTAGTAGGGGTAGGAGACAACCCACCCGCGGGCCCCTCTCAGGAGGGGAATACAGGAGACAGGAGACAGGAGGAACGGGGAATTTAGAGTAGGTAGGAGTAACAATTGTAAGAGTGATTTTTCTGCCCAACTATGCGCCTAAAATAGGCTCCTTTTTGAGCATGAAGAGCTGAAAACCAGGCACTTTTTAAAGGCCATAAAAAGGCTAAAGCCTTTATGTGTCAATGCTTTTAGAATTAATCAGCAAACCCTAAGTAATTATATCATGTTCCCCTTCCAGGGGAGCTGCGCTAACGGATAATCAGTTATCAAAAACTCTCTGTCTTCTAACCTTGCTCTTTCCCTTCTGCCTTCTGCCCTCAGCTCCCGCTGCCTTCTGTCCACAGATATTATAAGTATTCAACCGAACATGATATTAGACCTTCTGCCTTCTTCCCTCTTGCTTCTTCCCTGTTAACTATAATAACAAATGTAAAGTTTTACAAATAAAGGCCAAATATGCAAAATATGAGTTTAGAGCAAATATCTGTCCAACTAGATAGTGAAAATTCTCGCGATCGCCTCCTTGCCCTGGCCCATCTAAGAGAAGTATCTGCTACTAAGGCAGTACCTTTGATTAAAAAAGTATTGAATGACCCAAATTTACCAGTACGCTCCATGGCAGTATTTGCCCTGGGTGTAAAACATACAGAAGAATCCTACCCAATTTTAGTAGAATTGTTAGAAAAAGATGCAGATTATGGCATTCGCGCTGATGCTGCGGGGGCGTTAGGTTATCTAGAGGATATTAGAGCTTTTGAACCCTTAGCAAAAGCATTTTATGAAGATACAAGTTGGTTAGTACGCTTCAGTGCTGCAGTTTCTCTGGGAAACCTAAAAGATCCACGCGCCCATAATTTATTGATAGAAGCTTTAGATAATCAGGAGATGGTGATACAACAAGCAGCGATCGCCGCTTTAGGAGAAATTGGAGACTTAGAAGCAGTGGAGCATATTCTCAAATTTGCCCTTTCAGAAGATTGGTTAATTCGCCAACGTTTAGCAGAAGCTTTAGGAAATATGCCTACTCCTAAGAGTATATCTGCCTTGAAATATTTAGAAAAAGATAGCCATTCTCAAGTATCTCAAGCAGCAAGCATATCTCTGCAACGTTTATCTACAACAGAGAACAGTTAGCAGATAGTAGACAACAGTGAGAAAAACATTTCTGGCGTTGGTGAAGCGCGTGTATGATATTAATCTTAATTACTGAGGTTTTTCAGACCATAGAGTTCCATCGTTATCGAAGACAGCAATGCGATCTTTTGGTTCAACATAGTCACTGCCTTCAGTGGTGACTTTTTCCACAAAATCTACGATCGCTTGTTTGTTGTCAGTCTGATTCCAGGAATTTAAGTAATTTTCACCAGCAGCATGAGCAGGAAGACAACCTAAAGTACCGCCTAAACAAAAAATTGAGAACAAAACCGAAAGAAAAAATGTGATAGTTTTTCTGTTGATGTTGGGAAAATTAATAATTGATTTACACACTTTTAAAGTAGCTCTTAAAGTAGATCAAATTATTGTTGAGAGAAAGAAGAGGATTTATTTTCAACAATCTTCTTGGAAACAGTCCTCTCAAATTATGCTGGCGCATACACTGTAGTGTCGTCGCGATCGCTAATCAATATAGTCTTGGGATAGGCTATGGAGTGTCAATATCTCAACACCCCACAGCTTTGCATAAAGGGAAAAAAGGAAAGTTAGCGTGCAATATAGAATCAAGGATGTGCTTCATTCTATCTTAGATTTGCATCATCTAGTCCTAGAATTATTTTTCCAGCCTTTCAACGATCTCCTGAATAATGCGATCGGTTAGCTCTCCATGACTCAGCTTATCCTCAGATTTTGTTTGCTCTGAAGACGTAAATTCCTCCTCATATGGAGCGATCTCCAATCCACCACAGTATTGAGCGGACGCGAGTGCATATTCGTATTTAGATGGATCGATATTAATCGTCACATTTTTAATCTCACCGCCTGTAAACTCGAACGGTGGTTCATAGTGCTTGCTCACCGGAAACCGCATATCCATTCCTACATCTTGGCTATCCATCATAAAGTTACCGTCAAGGATTGCGGGAATATCACCGGAAGCCACCTGCTTACCATTGACACAGAGATCGCCACTACCAGTAGGCTTGAGGTTTATTTTGGATTGAATGGGTCCCTCATCGTCGAACTTAAAGGAAAATGAAACCTGATTCAGACCATTCTTTAGTTTTTCTTTGGAACGGATCTTGGTTCGCTTCCTATTGAGATACTTGTACTCGAAGACCAACTTCTGGTTTTTGTTAACATAGAGGCTATAGCCTCCAGTATCTCCTCCTCCACTGGCTAAGATAACCCCTTTAACCTGGCGCGGTTCAGTAATATTCAGGTCTGCAGTAATGATATAGCCATTGTTTTCGGCAATGTTGGGAGCAATATCTCCAGGCAGAAAGACTGCCCCAGGATAAAACGTGAATTTGGTACGATCTTCCCAAACAGTCGGGCGATCGAGATTGACGCGTCCGCCAAAGCGATCGTCAATAGGATACACATCGTATTTTTCAGCTTCGCGATCAAACAGCGCCTTCATTTCCTGTAATTTTTCTGGGAAGGCTGCCGCTAAATTATTATTCTGACTAAAGTCTTTATCCAGATTGAACAGTTCCCACTCATCCTCTAGCTCTGGATTTTCTTTCAGGGTACTCTTTGCAAAAATATCCCAGGGTAGCTGCCCATGGAACGACGATGCCATCCAACCATCGTGGTAAATGCCGCGATTGGCAAACATCTCGAAATACTGAGTATCCCGAAGTGGGATTGCATCTGCTCCATCAGAACCGAAGGTGTTGACAAAGCTAGCCCCTTCTATTGGCTTTTGCTCAATGCCATTGACATACTCGGGAGGCTCAATACCAACTATATCCAAAATTGTTGGGGCAACATCAATAACATGGAGAAACTGATCCCGTAGATTCGCTATCCGAGCTTCCTTAACCGAGCGATCGTCTTTGGAGTTGGACATCTGGACTTTAATATGCTTAGGCCAAGAAACCACCATTGGATTCCGAGTGCCACCAAAGTAAGAGGCTATCTGTTTGGTCCAGCGGAAGGGAGCATCTAGAGCCCAAGCCCAACCCACTGCATAGTGAGGAGTTGTTCCGGGATTACCCCATTCATCTTTACAGGCCAGGTTCTCGTCCGTGGTGAAGTCAAGGCCAACATAGGTCGCGCTCATATTACAGCCACCGATTAAGCCACCTTCGGCACTGGCTCCATTATCACCAACAATGTAGATAACTAGGGTATTCTCTTTTTCACCCAAGTCATCTATGGCCTCAAGCACTCGGCCAACTTGTTCATCTGTGTATTCCAGAAAGCCTGCATAGGTTTGCATTTGCTTGGTCATCAATTCCCTATATTCATGGTTAACTCGGATTCCTTGATGGAGTGCATGAAGTGGATGATCTGGATCATCGGTAAATTTAGGGCTTCTCCAGGCTGGAATCTCCTCGGGTCGAGCCGTACATTCGGTATCTTCAGGGATGATTCCCATATCTTTCTGATTCGTACAAATTTCATCATGTAGCTTGTCCCAGCCTTCTGCAAACATCCCTCTGTGCTTTACTCCTGCTGCAATAGCATGTTCTCCCCCGGCTTCGTACTTCTGGGTATAAGAAGGAGGGGGCTGGTGGGGAGCATGGGTAGCTCCTGGAGCAAAATAGAGAAAGAAAGGGGTTTCTGGAGACAAGGAGTGGTTATAGTTCACCCAGTTAATGGCCTTATCCGCTAGATCGCGGGTGAGGTTGTAGCTATTGTCAAGGTCATTTTTGTCAGGGTAGGAAGGCTGATTTATGGGATTGCGGTTTTCATAAAGAGCGGGATACCATTGGTCAGTCTCCCCACCGCCACCGAGGAAGCCGTAGAAGTAGTCAAAGCCAAGGTCATTAGGCCAGCGGGTGAATGGACCCGCGTTACTGCTTTGCTCGGCAGGTAAGTTGTGGTTTTTGCCTAACCAAGCTGTATTATAGCCGTGGTCTTGCAAAATTTTAGCAACAGTAGCAGTGCTCTGGGGGATGAGTCCGGTATAACCGGGGAACCCAGTTGACACATCTGTAATAGCCCCAGTAGCAGCAGAGTGATGGTTGCGACCCGTTAACAAGCCGGCGCGGGTAGGAGAACACAAGGCCGTGGTATGGAAGCGGTTGTAGCTTAAGCCATGTTCTGCCAGCTCGTTGAGGGTGGGGGTATGGACTGGGCCACCAAAGGTTTCCGAGGCACCAAAACCCACGTCATCCAACATTATCAGCACAACGTTAGGTGCACCTATAGGGAGGGCAGTAGGCGAGCTGAGAATTTCTGGATCTGGCTCTGAGTTGACGTAGGTTTTGTTAATTTTGTCGATGTAGCCTTGAAAATCAGGTTCTTCAAGGGGCAGGTCTTGGGCCATCCCAGGGGGGACAGCCGTACCTAGCAGGAGAGAGAGTGCGATGGTAAACACCACAACCAACCTCCCAATACGGATCAAAGTATGGTTGAAAAACATTAATTTACTTAAAAAAAGGGTTAACAGAACTCAGACCACATTCCAAAGCGGAATTGGGGTGAGTTATGAGTACATCATTTGGATTTGAGCAAAAATCAGGCCCACTATAACGGCGTAGTTAGTAAAGCAAATTACCCTGATTCATTCAATCCCAATGAAGAAAATAGGTTGTCCGGCGTAAGTCCTAAAAAAGTTAAATTTTAGCTGGAATCTTTGGGACACAACGCCAATATAAACGATACAATTCTTCAAACCGATCTAAAAAACGCAAGTTTTTTTTCTTAACAAAAGTTAACCTTGATGGTAGCTTAAGCCTATGATTTTCTAAGTTAGTTTGAATGTCGCAATATGTTTGAGTTTGAACAAAAATCAGAGTTGTTTTTAGAACAAAAAAACTTAACTTTTAGACATACTCATTTTCTGGATTTATCAGAATTTAGAAGTATAGTTTTCTAAGTTAGTTTGAATATCGCAATATGTTTGAATTTGAACAAAAATCAGAGTTGCTTTTAGAACAAAAAAACCTAACTTTTAGACATACTCATTTTCTGGATTTATCAGAACTTAGAAGTTTTGAGAAAACCTTTACTGGTGAAATATTCCACTTAGGAGATCGAAGTTTTGAGTGCTATGTATCGGAGGTTTTAACTGATAATATAAAATTAGGTTTATTCCAGCAAAATTCTCAGTTTTTATATAGGGGAGTTTGCCTAAATCGCTTTACTTTTGCTTTTTCTGCTTTTCATTACGGTAATTTATTCTCCCATAAATACAAGACAGATAGAAACATGATTACCATTGTTTATCCAGAACAAAAAATAGCTGATTTACGACAGAAATTCCACGGTAATTATTTCCTCTTTTTTCAGGATAAATTTTTCAATAATATCTGTGAAACATTAGAATTATTTGAATTTCAAAAACAACTGAATCAACAAAGTATTCCCCCAGTCATCAAAGCTGATCGCCAAAAGATTAACTATATACGGCGATTGTGTTATCAACTTTATCAATTATTATTTCAAATCAATGCTCAACCCTATTCTTCTGTTAACCCCTTATTCATTAACCATTACCTTAAACAAAAATTAGAAGAAGAAATAGCTCAGACTCTGATAGTTGCGGTCGCAGAAGCAACAGAAATTAGACTGAAAAAACCACAAATAAACCGAAGTCGTATTTTAAAAAAAGCGGAAGACTTTTACCTTAGTAATCTCAAATCATATATTACAACTCAGGATATATGTGAGGAATTAAAAATTAGTCAAAGAACCTTAGAATATATCTTTAAAGACTATTATCAAATGTCACCCCAAAAATATTTTAAACATCTACGTCTTCATGCTCTGCATGAAGAACTTCAACAAAAAGATAAACAGGATAATCTCAGAGAAATTACTCAGGAATTTGGCTTTTATCATCGAGGACAATTAGCAAAGGATTATTATAAGCTATTTGGTGAGGTTCCTTCAAAAACCTTCAGAAAATAACTATAGCTCTTTGCTGTGCATTACCTACCCTACTGGCGTGACACACCTTAAATGGTGCATTAGATGGGGGGATGGGGATATCAAGACACCTAGAAACAAAAATCTATTGCACAGTTTTAGCTGTGTCAGTCCACTACGGATTAAAATTTAGAACAGACTAGAAGCAATGATAGCACAGATTAGCGCCCTCTAATGCACCCTAAGAGACTACGGTTTGTATCTGTTAGCTATGAGAAAGACTTAATTAAGCGAAACCCAATGTGTGTTGTTCCGGTATCAGGAGCTTGAGACTCTCTGGCAGCAGGTCGATAGCGACTACAATAATTTTTAGCACAGAGGTAAGAACCACCTTTGATAACGTGCAAAGCTCCTTCCTGGGGTTTGACGGGATCGAAACTGGCGATTTCGTCAGGTCCGACGGGGTTGAAACTATGGTCTTTGCCAGGATGTCCTACTTGATACCAGTCTGAGGTTAATTCCCAAACATTTCCTGTCATGTCATAAAGTCCATAGTCATTGGGAGGAAAAGATTCTACTGGAGCTGTACCTAAATAATTATCGTCTTTAGTATTGAAAAATGGAAACATCCCTTGCCAGGTGTTCGCTTTCTTTGCAGAATATTGATTTCCCCAAGTGAATTCTTGCTCTTGAAGACCTCCCCGCGCTGCATATTCCCATTGAGCTTCTGTGGGAAGAGATTTACCCACCCAATTAGCATAAGCAACCGCATCCTCATAAGCGATGTGAACCACAGGATAATTATCTTTCCCTCTGATGTTGCTCTTTTGACCGTAGGGATGTTGCCAATTAGCACCCACTGTCCAATGCCACCAACTTAAGTAAGCAACTTGTTGAATACCTTCTGAGGGAGGTTGAAAGACGAGGGAACCGGGTTGTCGTTGGTCGTCGGTTAGATTGGGAAATAGTGATTTCGGTAGGGGGCGTTCGGCAATGGTTTTATAGCCTGTTGCCTTGACAAATTTGCGAAATTCGGCGTTGGTGATTTCGTGGCGATCGATGCAAAAACTATCTACTGTGACGTCTTCAGCAGAAATTTCTGATGGATAATGATTATCCGATCCCATTGTAAAAGTTCCTCCAGGAATAAATACCATTCCCTCTAGACAACTATTATCTGTAGAGGATGCTTGTGCTGGTGTGGAGAAAGGGAAAATCAGGGATATTGTTAGGAAACAGATAATAAGTGATTTATGCCAAAAAGTTTTCATAAAATGGTTGATATTTCGATAGTACAAAGTCTTACAGTGCTTTTCAGATTGATGAACCAGATGGTAACAAACAAAATTCTCTAGGGACGTTCTATGGAACGTCCCTATTTTGGTTTACCGAAATGAAAACCGCTGTGATTTAATTTGGTATCAGGTGAGCATTGCTCACCCTACCGACTACTGATTAAAATTTAGTTACACACTGGTGCAGGTGTTCTTGATAGATCTGACTCAAAAATAGTATTGAAATCGTTTTTCATACTGACTACGATCCAATTTTCACGATTTTGGGCTTCATCAAGAGATTCATTATCAGGTACTAATTTGTACTCGTACTCATTTGGTTGACATTCTGGATGTGTGCTTCCAGGTACGTCATTGTATTTATATTCTCTCTCACAATCATCGTGATTAATGAGCACGATCAAGGATTTATCAACCCCAGCATCAGTGTATTGAAACATTTCAAAATCACCACCAGAGTTACCCACTGCAATAATAGGTCGTTTGCCAATATGATTTTGAATCCCTACTGGTTTACCCTCTTGATCGTTATAGTGAGCTAGCTCCTGATGACCCTGTATTGCTTCTAAAAAAGCGGTATCACGTTTGACGTTTCCTCCAAACTCTAGATCGAAGCTTGTTTTGACGGCAGTACCAATCACTTGTTCAGGGGGAATACCATAAACTTTATCAGAAAAGGAACGAACAAAATCAATATCACCTCCAGAACAAATATAGACTTTGAAGCCATTAGCTTTGAGGTACTTAACTAAGCCAATTACAGGTTTATAGACAAGTTCTCTATATGGAACACCAAAATTTACCTGATTTTCTTTATAGACAAATTGACGAGCTTTCTCTATATACTCGTCTGTTGTTAAGCCAACAAAACCATCATTTTCCAGTTCAAACTGAATTGGGAAATACACAGGCTTTTCAGACCACAAAGTTCCATCGTTATCGAATACAGCAATGCGATCTTTTCGTTTAACATAATAGTCATTGCCCTTAGTAGTTACTCTTTCCACAAAGTCTATGATATCTTGTATTTTGCCATTCTCATCCCAAGAATTTAAGTGATATTCACCAGCAGCATGAGCAGGAAGACAACCTAAAGTACCACCTAAACAAAAGATTGAGAGCAGAACCGAAAGAAAAAATGAGATAGTTTTTCTGTTGGGAAACTTCATAATTGATTTACACACCTTTAAATAAAGTAGGTCGAATTGTTGTTAGGAAAAATAGGAGGATCTATCTTCAACAATAGTCTTTAAAAGATCCTCCTAAATTCTACTTTTGTGTACACCGTAGTGTAGTCATGGAATTAATATCGCAGTCAATTTTAATTGCCTGGAAAATCACTGATGGGCAAAATTCCCACAACAGACTAATCAATAGCAATCTGATTGAACCGAGTATCGGCTGCTCCTTCCTCTTTAGGGATGTTATCGATTATTTCTTCAACAATTATGTTGGGATTAGCCTTGAAAGGAGCCTGACTGGGGGGATAGTCTTTAAAAGTACCCAGGAATTTCTCTACCACTCCGCCCGCAGGTGCGAGTAAGTAGCTGCGCTGAACCCACCATCGGTTATAGTTGTTTGAATCCGTATCTCCCCGCTCGTAGGGGTCTCGACGTAGGTTAAACAGCTTTGGAATCCGCAGGGGTATAAACTCTTCCCGCCAAACATCGAAATAGTGGGCTCGTTGCTCCATATAGACCACTTTCCAGTCACCAAGCCGAACCCCCGGCAATTGACCCTCATCATTGAAGTAGATGAACTCCGAACGCGCCCCCTTAGCATCTTCTTTATCTGCCTTTTCCAGATAGGGAAGTTGATTATATCCATCCAGGTGGGTACCGCAGAATTTCGTACAGTCATTCTCAAGGCAATCCCGAAGGAGGATTTTCTTGATATCGTCTTTACCTACAGCTGCCATCAGCGTCGGCACCCAATCCAAGTGGGAGAAAATCTCGTGGGAAACCACCCCTGCTGGAATATGACCAGGCCAGCGCACCAAAGCTGGAACGCGGTAGCCGCCTTCCCAGTTGGTGTTCTTCTCACCCCGGAACGGGCTTAGAGCACCATCGGGCCATTCATTGTAATGGGGGCCGTTGTCGGTGGTATAGATCACAATCGTGTTGTCAGCGATCGGAACGCCGTTTTCATCTTTCAGGGTATCGAGCAGAGTCAGCAGTTTGCCCACATGACTATCGTGCTCTAACATACCATCACCGTAGAAATCCTGACCACTTTTGCCTTCCCAATCCTCGCCGATGTGGGTGTAGAAGTGCATACGGGTAGAGTTGAACCAGGTGAAGAAAGGCTGCTTGTTGTTGACAGCGTTGGTGATGAACTCTGTGGAGCGATCGAGGAATTCGCTATCCACGTCTTTCATACGCTCGATATTAAGCGGGCCTGTGTCTTCGCAGTATTGATAGCCCAATTTACCGAAGCGATCGAGATTTATGTCCTTGAGTGTTTTTTCGTCATAAGCCGGATTTCCATCTTTGTCGAAAATCGGCTCTTTATAAATGACTGTTGTGTCATCAATCGGATTTCCATCTGTGTCGAAAATCGGCTCTTCATAGTAAACATCCGATGCTTTGCAATTTAGCACGCCACGAGGGCCGAATTTTTTGGCGAACTTGCCATCGGGACCCCCCGGATAGTCCACATTCTCTGGTTCTTCTTCCGCATTCAAGTGGTAGAGGTTACCAAAAAATTCATCAAAGCCATGAACCGTAGGTAGAAACTGGTTTTGATCGCCTAGGTGGTTTTTGCCAAACTGGCCAGTCGCGTAGCCCAAGGGCTTCAGTATTTCCGCCAGGGTGGGGTCTTCGTCTTGGATGCCGTAGGGTGCACCAGGGAAACCCACTTTCAGCAGGCCGGTACGCAGGCCACTTTGCCCGGTGATAAATGCTGCTCGACCAGCGGTACAGCTTTGCTCGGCGTAGTAGTCGGTGAACAGCACGCCTTCGTTGGCAATACGGTCGATATGAGGGGTGTCGTAACCCACAATACCTTTTCCGTAGGCGCTGACATTTGTCAAACCAATATCATCTCCCATAATCACCAAAATGTTAGGAAGCTGAGTTGTTTCGGCAAATGCAGCAGATGTAGGGAGCCAAGGTAGCATCCCTGACACCCAAAGTATTAAGGACATCGCTATAGCGATCGCCATTTTTATGGCTCGTTGCATGAAAATAAACTCCTTAACTTTCAGATAAATTCAAAAACTAATTTTCATAAGCAAAAATCAAATTTGTGACTTTGGTATTCAACTCTAGTAGTCATCTGATTCTTCAAACATTCAAAAATTCCAACTTTTTGAGTTATAATTTTGAAAAAACTAATTCGAGTCAAACATGAATTTTATTTATCAAAACTTTTGTTCAGGTGATGAGTGTAAAAAAGAATAAAATTAACCAGGATAAATCTGGGACAGATAATCAGCAGATTATTTCCCTTTCCTTTACTGATGTGGATCATTTCACTG
Source organism: Okeania sp. SIO2B3 (assembly GCF_010672525.1). Lineage (GTDB taxonomy): Bacteria > Cyanobacteriota > Cyanobacteriia > Cyanobacteriales > Microcoleaceae > Okeania. The sequence goes on from NZ_JAAHGH010000040.1 coordinate 14,550, forward strand.
AGTTTTTCTCCTATAGCAGAATGCAAATGATACAACTCACTGCTGAGTTTTTCCAAAGTGAATTTTTGTCGATCCAGATTGGTAACTTATATTTCATACGCCATCATGGAAATCAAGGAATTCAAGTTTGCGGTGAGAACTTGAATAAATACCGAAATTTTGTGATTATCTGCTCTGAGAATGAAGAAGAATTTTACTCCCACCGTCGCCCTATCGATCCTCAAAGGACTATTTTTGGTTTCCACAGAGGAGAAGTAGACTTTATAGTTCCTCAAGGTGGGACGATCGCAAACATTTTAATCCCTGTGGAAATTTTTCATGCTTATGCAGACCAATTACAACGCCACGATCTCGACGATAATTTCCTGAATAAAAATCATGTGAATTTATTACCTACTGGAATGAGGGAAATTAAAGATTACTTGCAGGAAATATTTTGGTTAGCAGAACATAAACCAAGTTGGTTACAACAAGATCATGTTGTGGATATTGTTAATAATGATTTTCTGCCTTTGTTAATTAGTAAGATTCCTACTAAGTGGAATTCTCAGGGTTCCCTCAAACCTTCCCGACGAGCTAAATTGATTGTCCAAGCAGAGCAGGAAATGTTAGCCAGGTTTGAAGAACCTCTCACCTTAAAACAACTAGCTCAAAAATTAGAGTCTAGTAGTTCCGCTTTATCCTATGGTTTTAAGGAGTTATTTTGCATGAGTCCAATGCGCTATCTCAAGGTGCGAAGACTCAATGCATTGCGACAACGCCTGAAGGCAAGCGATCCGGAGAACTCTACTATAACTAAGCTTGCGAGTCAATTTGGGTTCTGGAGTGCAGGTCATTTTGCTAGAGATTACAAAGCCATGTTTGGAGAGTTGCCTTCAGAGACATTGCGAAAGACTGCAAAAGTTTAGTTTGGGTGTGGATGGATAAAATATCTCTGGAAGTTATATCATGCCTAGTTAAATACTTATACAGGACTTACGCAAAATATCAAATAATACACCATCTGTAGGGGCGTTACGAAGTATGCTTGTTATGCGTAAGTCCTGACTTATAAATAAACGGGGTCTATGTATACAAACCTCTTTTCAAACCGAAGTTTTGTAGTTTTGTTATCCATCAAGAAATAAATTTCTTGGCTCACAACAGAAATATTTTTGTTGAATTTGGTATTATCTAGTTACAGATATATATCAATTACCTGAAGATGACTAACTTTAATACCCAAAAAAATAACTACCGTAAATTAGCAATTTTATTCACTGTTATTTTAATATTTTTCCTCAGTGCTTGTAGACCAGCGCCATCAAATTATCAATCTCGTATTGTTGTACCTACACCTAGTGATGCCTCTACTTTTAACTATCCATTAAATCAGTCAGCATATAATGTTTTTGGCTATCTATATGAGGGTTTAATTATTGAAAATGGTATTACAGGAGAATTGGAGCCAGGGTTAGCTGAATCCTGGAAAGTTTCTGATGATGGACAAATAATAATTATTACTTTAAAAGAAGGGTTGAAGTGGTCAGATGGAGAACCTTTAACTGCTGATGATGTAGTTTTTTCTTATAATGAAATATACCTCAGCGATAAAATTCCTACTAGCTTTAAAGACATTCTCAGAATCGGTCAAAGTGGTGCTTTACCAACAGTAAAAAAAATCGATAATCTCCGTGTAGAATTTTCTACACCTGAACCTTTTGCTCCTTTTGTCAGATATGCTGGAGGATTACCTATTTTACCTGCTCATGCTTTAAAAGAATCAGTTCGTACTACTAACTCTAAAGGAGAATTAAACTATCTCACAAAATGGGGAACTGATACCCCTGTGAAAGAAATTCTGAGTAATGGTATGTATCGCCTCAAAAGTTATACACCAAATCAGCGAATTATTTTAGAAAAAAATCCATTTTACTGGCGAAAAGATGAGCAAGGAAATAATTTACCTTATATTGAAAATATTGCCTGGCAAGTCATCGAAAATACAGATAATCAACTCTTAAATTTTCGTTCTGGCGAACTAGATACAATTAAGGTAGAACCAGAAATGTTTCCTCTATTAAAACGAGAAGAAAATCGCGGTCAATATACTATTTATAATGGTGGTCCGACATCTGCTTCTAGCTTTATTTCTTTTAATTTGAATGAGGCAAAGAATGCTCAAGGTCAACCATTTGTCAAACCCTTTAAATCTCGATGGTTTAATAATAAAACTTTTCGGCAAGCGATCGCCTATGCAATTAATAGGGAAGCAATGACTAATAATATATACCGTGGATTAGGTGCGCCCCAATATTCACCAATTCCGGTCACCAGTCCTTTTTATTTCTCTCCTGAAGAAGGCTTAAAAGTTTACAATTATAACCCAGAAAAAGCCAAAGAACTGTTACTGAGTGCTGGCTTTAAATATAATCAAAATGGTGAATTATTAGACAGTGAAGGTAATCGAGTAGAATTTAATTTATTATCAAGTGCGGGTCGGAAAGTTAGAGAACAAATGGCAACACAAATTAATCAAGATTTAGACAAAATAGGTATTAAGGTAAATATGCAGTTTCTCAGTTTTAATACTTATGTAGAAAGACTATCTTTATCCAGAGATTGGGAAGCTTATCTAGGAGGTTTTCTCGGAGGAGGTATTGAACCTCATGGTGGTTATAATATTTGGTCTGTTAATGGTAGATTACACACTTTTAATCAAGGACCTCAACCCGGAGAAGAGAAAATAGAAGGTTGGAAAATTAATGATTGGGAACAAGAAATAGACGACCTTTATATTAGAGCTTCTCAAGTGTTAGATGAAGAAAAACGAAAAGAAATTTATGGTCAAGCACAGCAAATTATTGCTGAAGAATTACCTTTTATATATATGGTTAATCCTTTAGAATTTGAAGCGATAAGAAATCGAATTAAAGGAATTCAATATACTGAACTTTCCGGAGGTTTCTGGAATTTATATGAACTCCAAATTTCTGAATAAAGAAGGAAGAAGGCATCCTCCCTTACCCCCCTTTGAAAGGGGGGAAGAAGAAGGAAAAATCTTACGTTGTCTTATTTTTAAACTTTTGATTTCTCCTAACCTTTCCTTCGACTTATAACTAAAAATAAAAAGTATACCTCTGTGAAATAGAAAGTCAAACAAATTATCTCAAGAAAAGAGGGAACAGGGATAAATAATTGACCTTTGATTTTTGATTTTTGGAGATGTCTAATATCAGGACTTACACATAACCACCTTATGTAGTAGGGGCGAATGCCATTCGCCCTTACAGATGGTGTATAATTCCATTTTTTGCGTAAGTCCTGATATATCAATTATTAATTTACAGAACTTTGCAGGCGATTAGCTACAATACTCAAAGCAATAAGTCAGTCTAGTAGTAGATTGACACAGCTAAAACTGTGCAATAGATTTTTCGGCATTGCATAATTGCGGGATAATTTTGTCAAAGAGCAGAAACCATAATCCCCGTGTCTCCGTGTCCCCGTGTCAGACGAAATCATCCCAGTATTCAGCAACGCCGATTTTTCTTTATAGGTGTCTATCTCCCCTACTCCCTACTCCCTACTCCCTACTCCCTACTCCCTACTCCCTAATTTAATTCTAATGAAATCAGAAGATTTAAAGCAGTTATTAACAGCAATTTCTACAGGAGATATAACTCCAGAGTCAGCTTTAGAAAAGCTCAAGAATTTTGATTTTGAAAATGTCGAAAATTTTGCCAAAATTGACCACCATAGAAATATCAGAACAGGTTTTCCTGAAGTTATCTGGGGACCAGGAAAAACACCAGAACAAATTGTCAAAATCATGGAGGTAATGAGGAAAAATAATCCTGTAGTAATGGCAACAAGAATTGAACCAGAAATTTATGAACAGTTGCAGGATAAAATTGCTGGTCTCTATTACTATCGAGATGCAAAAATATGTGCAATTATCTCTGATTTTCCTACTCCAAAACATCAAGGTGTAATTACAATTGTAAGTGCGGGTACTGCTGATTTAAAAGTAGGAGAAGAAGCAGCAGTTACAGCTACTCTTTGTGGTTTTTCTGTAAAGCGGCTTTGGGATGTAGGAGTAGCAGGAATACATCGTTTATTAAGCAATAAACATTTAATTGCAGAAGCTGATGTACTAATTGTAGTAGCAGGTATGGAAGGTGCTTTACCTAGTGTAGTTGCAGGTTTAGCAGATTGTCCTGTTATTGCAGTACCTACAAGTGTAGGTTATGGAGCTAATTTTGATGGTTTAGCTCCACTATTAACAATGTTAAATTCTTGTGCGCCAGGAATAGGTGTTGTGAATATTGATAATGGTTTTGGAGCAGCTATTTTAGCAGGGCAAATTATTAGGATAGGAGAGAAATTAGCTATTGAAGAAGGAAGAAGAAAGAAGGAAGAAGTGGATGGGGACTCAAACTCTAAGTGATTGTAAACACCCTGTAGAAGGCGGGGTGTTAAACCTAAAATAAAATGATCAAAAATTTAGGTAATTAGTAATTGCTGAAACGACTTAAAAATTTATCTTTTAGGAGTCCTCAGGAGTCAGGAGAGAAGAAGAAGGAGTTGGAAGGTATAAGGAGGAGAAAGTTTTTTTGTCACGCTCTTATCCGGACATGATATTACACCATTTTGAAAAAAGAATGTTACAAATAATAAGCGCCATTAAAAGACTTTATCTGAAATGTCTATTAGACATCTCCAAAAATCAAAAATAAAATCAATTATCCCACACAAATTATCAATTCTTCCCCTCCTGGGAGGGGGAGGGGCGAGGGGTGGGTTCTCTACTCCCGACTCCCGACTCCCTCTTTTCTGGAGATGTCTATTTGACAAAAAAGATAATTTACGACATCAAAACTGGCATTAAACCTATTCCTTCTGACAACTGACAACTGATAACTGATAACTGATAACTGATAACTGATAACTGAAATGAACTATGCTAAATCAAATAAAAGAATTTCTGCATCCTCCTTAGCTGTAATATAAACATCATTAATTTCGCTTAAAGCAGCACCATCACCTGCTTTTAAAGATAAATCATTAAGGTCTATTTCCCCACGAGCAACTTGAACCCATCCGTAACGTTCAGAATCAAAAGAATAAGAAAAGTGATCGCCCTCTTTCAAAACACCTGCAAATAAATCTACATCCTGATTAATTTTTAGTGCACCATTTCTACCATCTTTCGCAACTACTAAATTTAATTTGCCAGAGTTTTTTTCTATATCAAAAGAACGTTGATTATATGTTGGTTTTAAACCTCTAGAATTTGGTAGTAACCAAATTTGTAAAAAGTGAACCTCCTCAGATTTTGAGTAGTTATATTCGCTATGCATAATTCCTGTACCCGTACTCATGTGTTGTACTTCTCCAGGATAAAGTACAGCAGTATTTCCTGTACTATCTTTATGTTCTAATGCTCCTTCTAAAACATAAGTAATAATTTCCATATCTCGATGTCCATGAGTTCCGAAGCCATTACTAGGAGAAACCCTATCTTCATTAATTACTCTGAGAGAACGAAACCCCATATATTCACGGTCAAAATAGTTGGCAAAAGAAAATGTATGATAACTATCGAGCCAACCATGATTTGCGTGTCCTCTTGCTTCAGCTTTTCGTATAGAAATCATTATTACTACCTCCGATAAAATTTGATTTTTTTGTGAAAATTAAACTTTCATTACTAACATTAATTTAATCTAAAAAATTAATAACTACGTCGAGTAGCTAAAATTATTTGATGGTTCATATTTTATTACTCCCAACTAATGTTACATAATTATGATTTTATAGACATTAGTTTTTAGTCAAAATAATTGGTTCACTCATGGTCTTTTTCTCTATTGAATTAATCTCTGGATACAAAATCTATAGAAGTTAATAACTGAGATTTTGTTTTGACATTTATAATCTAGCTTAAGTTAGGTTAATATGTGTAGTATGCACTTTAAAGTTAGATAGTACCTAAAAAGATACTATGAGTGGAGGTAGTAGACAAAAAAGTAAAAATATTGCTTCTTATACAGCAGTTTCCGTGCGTTATGAAGTACAGAGATTAACAATTGAATGTTTGTAGTGCGGACATCTTCCCCGCCATGGGTATACTTCACCCTTAGTGTTCTGCTGTATCGGTCGAATGGCTGTCATAAAAACTGGTAGCTTTAATATAGAACACCCGAGTCATATCTTCATAAATATGCGCGTTTTTTTTAGCTAGTCCTCAGGAGACAGGAGACAGGAGTTCATTAATTAATAATTGATCATGGATAATTGATAATTACCTCGGGTTTTAACCATTCTTGATTGAATATAAGCAAATATCCTAGCACTTTTTTTCCCTTTAAAAGGGGAGGCTTTTTACCTGAATTATTTAATTAGGGCTTGCTGATTAAATCTAAAAGTCTTTATAGATAAAGGTAAGTGCCTTTTTAAGTATCAAAAAGTGCGAGGTTTTAAGTGGTAATGGTTCAATTTAGGAGCGGATTTTGCTCAAGATTTGGGCATAAAAATCATTCTTACAAAACGCCCGCTCCTACTTCCTCGCTCTTTCCAATTTCTCCTGTGTCCTCCCCCTACTAAAAGACTTTTGAGCGCAAACCCTAATTATTAATTATTAATTATTCGGTAAGAGGGAAGATGTGGGGAGAGATAATACAAAAAAATCAACACTCCTTATTCAAATTTTTCCTAAAAATTGATGCGCTAAAATACTTTACTACCATAATTATATAGCTATCAAATTGGCTCTATAAAACTTTAATATAAAAATTCAGCCAACCAACAATTTGAGATGAAAATTAAAAGTACAAATAAGAAGAAAAATTGTCCAGCAGAGATGGCTATCAAAGTCATTGGTGGACGTTGGAAACTTTTGATTCTCAAGGAATTATTTGATGGGGTTAAACGTTTCAATGAACTGCATCGTTCTTTACAAGGTGTGACTCATAAGATGCTTACCCAACAATTGCGGGAAATGGAAGCAGATGGTATTGTTCATCGGGAAGTTTATTTGCAGGTTCCTCCAAAAGTCGAATATTCTTTAACTTTTCTTGGAAAAAGTCTTAAACCGATGATTAATGAAATGCACGAATGGGGAATTGAACATCTGAATTCTCATAAGGAAAATGAAAATATAGATGAATAATATCATGTCCGGTTGAACAGTTATAAATAAATGATGGAGTAGTCAGGAGTCAACCCACCCCTAATATCATGTCCGGTTAAACACTGATAAATAAATAGCTACGGAGGAGTCAGTCCTCAGGAGGAAAGAGGGAAGAAAGAAGCAAGAAGAAGAGGAGGAAAAGGAGAAAGTTTTTTTATAACTAATTATCCGGACATGATATAACCCCTCCCAGGAGGGGAAAGACCGAGGACCGAGTCATATCATGTCCGGTAGCATCGGTATTGTATAGCAAAGGTAGGCAACAGGCAACAGCTCATCTGGCAACAGGCAGGAAGGCTTAAGACAAGAAAAAAACTTAAATTCCCTGTAGATATCCACACTAACTTTTACACAAACGATACCAACGGACATGATATCAGGAGGGAAGAGGGAAGAAAGAAGAAGAGGAGGAAAAGGAGAAAGTTTTTTTGATCGCTAGACATCTCCTCCATGCATAGGGAGTAGGAAACCCACCCCTCGCCCCTCCCCCGACCAGGAGGGGAAGAATTGATAATTTCTGTACGATAGTTGATTTTATTTTTTATTATTGGAGATGTCTACTAATTATCCGGATTTAGTATAATATCAAATCCGTTTAATTCGGCACGTAAAAAATGTTCCATCTTCAACCATTACCAAATATTTCCCCATCTCCCCATCTCCCCATCACCCCATCCCCCCATCACCCCATCACCCCATCACCCCATCACCCCATCACCCCATCACCCCATCACTCCATCACTCCATCACCCCATCTAATTACACCGATGCTACCGGACATAATATTACGACCGCTCTGAACTTAAAATATGGTCAGTTTTTAATGTTACAACAGTTGGTAAATTTATGCTAAAAGTAGAGCCAACACCAACAGAGCTTTCTACCGTAATTTTTCCACCCATCATTTCACAAAATTTTTGACAGATAGACAACCCCAAACCAGTCCCACCGTACTTACGAGTCGTAGAATTATCAGCTTGTACAAAAGGCTGAAACACTTTTTGAATTTGCTCTGGAGTCATACCTATACCAGTATCAGTGACACTAAAAATTATCTGATTTAATGTCTGATTATCTGAAATATTAGCTGACCCTATTTCCAATGTGCTACTACCATTTCCATTTTGCTGTATTTTGTGCTCCCGAACTACTTTTAAAGTGATGATACCTTCGTGAGTAAACTTGCTAGCATTACTCAATAGATTAATCACAACTTGCTTAATTTTTGTTCGGTCAGCAAACATAGTCCCTATTTCACTACTACAATGCATCTCAAAAGAATTACCATTTTTCAGAATCAGTGGTTGTACAATGCTCTGAACTTCTTTTACTAATGTCAAGATATCAAATTCTTCTTCATATATAGTCATCTCGCCTGATTCTACCTTAGAAATATCTAGGATATCTTGAATAATTGTGAGCAGATGTAAACCAGAGCTTTTAATTTGCTCCAAATCTGGAACAAAATCTTCATAGCCTAAATCTTCAGCATCTTCTCGCAGCAGATCGCTATACCCAATAATCGCGTTAAGAGGTGTTCTCAGCTCATGACTCATACTAGCAAGAAACATACTTTTGGCTTTGTTCGCACCTTCTGCAGCTTCTTTTGCTTGCTTCAACTCTATATTAGCTAACTTACTTTCTGTAATATCTCGAACAATAGCTAAAACTTCATTTTGACCACTTGCCAATATTCTCGCTTCAAAATGATGACGTCGCCCATGAACAAACCACTCATATTCAAATATTTTAATATCTCCTGTTTGAAGTGCCTCCTCAAAATATTGTAAATATTGTTTTGCAGCATTTTCTGGCAAAACTTCGGAAACTTTTTTACCTATTAATTCATCACTAGACCAGGGTAAATCATTTTTTCTAGAAGGTTTATAGTAGAGAAAAATCCCATTATTGCTGAATCGCAAAATTACATCTGGAATAGCATCAAGCAGCGCTCTATTTTTAGCCTCACTTTGACGTAAATCTTCTGCTCTTTGTTTTAAACTACGAATTAGCTCCTCCTTGCTATGAATTAGTTCTCTAAGTTGATAAGTCATACTATTAAAAGACTTTGCCAATACAGCTAATTCATCTCCAGTACAAATCTCCATCTTCTGAGTTAGGTCTCCAGAAGCAAAACGTTTAGTAACTACAGTCATTTCCTGTAAAGGTTCAGTAATAGAGCGACTAATTAACAATGCCAGAAAAGTTCCAGCAGTAGCAGCCATAGCTGCTACTATCAGACCTTGATTACGCACATCAGCAATCTTTTGATTTAAGGGAGTTGTAGACAAACCTACACTCACAGCTCCCAGTCTTTTCCGTCCAACAACTACTGCCTTACCAGCAAGCAATTGAGTAGACTTCCACTCAAAAATTGTTTCATCGCTCTCCAGTAAACGCTGGCCAAATTCATCGGGTTTAATATTGTAAACCAAAACATCTTCACCATAAGCATCAGCAACTATTCTTCCCTCTTTCTCGTAAATACGGCCTGCCGCTAGTACTTGATCTTCTCCAAGCTGCTCCATGATTTCTTCCATAAAATCAGCATCTAGCCTGTAGAGAGAATCTCTAACTGTTATTGATATAGTATTGAGTAAAATTTCCGCCTGTTTTTCCAATTCAGTACGAAAATTTTGTTGCTGACGGTGAACAGATAGCCAAGTGACACCAGCCACTACCACGACAACCAAACCTGTCATAGCTAGCGTTAACTTGGTGGCTAGTGACCCTTGTCCAATCCTGAATAAGCCCATCTAACTCACCTGTTTTCAACAAGTTCATACAATTCTCGCATTCTTTCTATACTTGACTCTGGGGGAAAATCATCGAATTTGGCTGTCTTTTCAAACTTCTCCAATACTTCTCGTCCCTCTGCCGTTTGATCCATTTTAATTAAAATAGCTTTGATGGCCTCAAGCATTTCCGGTTTCATATCAGGTCTAACTAAAACTACATGACGAGCTACTTTTTCACTTTTTGCTAAAACTTTCATGGCTTGTCGATTTACTTCCGGAATTTCCATAAAAGTACCGATGTCAACTGCACCAGCAGCAACTTTTCCACTAATTACCCATTGGATAGTATTTTCATCATCATCAGTAAAAACATATCCTACTTCATTAGCGGATACTGTGGAACTAGCAGATTTTTTCTCTTGAGGATTTAAACCACTTTCTATTAGCAAAGAAGTAGGCAACATATAGCCTGAGGTAGAGCTAATTTCATCAAAACCAACTATCTTACCTTTTAAATTTTCTAAGGATTGAATCCCACGATCCTTCATGGTAAAAATGACAGTATAATAATCTGGTACACCACCTTTCCAGCGACGTAGAATTGGTTTAGCACCAGACTCATCGCCAATAATCATTGCTGGGTAGGGACTATCAAAGTAAATATCTACTTCTCCTGATTTGAGTGAATTGGCCATTTCTTGCAAATCAGAAGCTATTTCGACATCCCCTACTTTTACTCCAAATTGGCCTAGTCTTTCTGCCAAGTAGTCTGCTAAGGGCTGGTAGCGTTTAATCTTTTTTGAAGGATTATTAGAAATATCAGCAATAACTACTGTACTTGGGTCTTGAGTGCTAGCTAACAGCTTTGAGTTTAATGCTGATGATTTTAAACTAGAGCTGACCAAGGCGATGACCATGCCAAAGAGTGCTAGTTTCACAAAAAGCTTGCGTAACATTTTTTACACTTCTCCATTCTTGATAGTTTTAACTTTAAGGATATTACTGATATGACTCAAATAAATTCACGAACAAAAGCTTTAATCAGGTAATTTTTCCACAAGTCTATGGCTATTTGGCCAGCGATGTCTACATTCGGCATGGTATTTAGCTCTATAATTGCCAATATATAGTCTAGTTACTAAACTTGAACACTTGACTGATTTTGTTTAGTATTTGGCCATCGATCTTAGTTCGGTATTTTTATGGTCACTTTTTTGACAGCACCACAGATATTTATACTATCCTAACAAGATTCTTGGAGGGCTGTAGGCAAGATATAGTCGCTCATTATATTGACCTAATGCAACTATTCTTTGTAAATAGCCACTCAGGATGACTACTTTAATGAATCAATAATATATGAAGATTTGATGAAGTTGGCTCATAGCTATTGCATATTTATAACTAATAATGCAATTATTTATTAAAGTCTTAATCAGAATTGTTTTTTGTATTCATACCAAATTCATAATGAAGTTGCATAGAATAATACTTTAATCAGAGTTGACTGTAGATTAAGACAGACGAGTTAATAAATTTCATCATTCTGTGCAGCCTCACATAAAATTTGTATAAAACATAAAACCTAATTCTGTGCAACATCGCATAAAACTTGTATCACAATATGGGTAACTCAGTGAAAATGTTCAGAGAGATTATTCTATCATTGCAATTCCATATTATAGTTTAACTGTTTTGACCTGGTAGTAAGCTTGTTTAGCATTTAAATTGAGTATCTGAATATTAACTTATTAAGTAGGGTTGATAGTTGAAAAGCTTCTCCCTACTAAGTATTGTCTTTGACAGCTTTCTCTCGTATTACTAAAATACATCTTAAGCTGATTAGACTTGAGTAATATTGAGAAAATTGCTAGTAATTTAAGACAGGAAAATGTATATATCAGGACTTACGCAATGACACTAAATCAAGTGAGGGCGAATGCCATTCGCCCCTACATATTGCGTTTTAAAGGGAGTTGTATGTGTAAGTCCTGTATATAAAATTTTTACACATTTTCTTTGCTCTAAAAATACTACCCGAATCCATAGCATGATTGAAAAAAATTTATCTAGAATAAATCTGAAATAATTGCAAAAATCTATTGAGTTAGGAGATACATAATTCATGAGAAACTATCAGGATAAAAGTAAATATACTAATACTAATGTACTAGGAAAAATCATTAGAGTAACTTTACAATCAAGTATGGCGATCGCCTTGATGGCAGCACCAAGTAAAGCTATTGGTTTGAGTTTCACACCAGTGGGTACTTATGCTACAGGCGTATTTGATGAGAGTGCGGCCAGAATCACAGCCTTCGATCCAAACAGTGACAGGCTTTTTGTTGTTAACGACGACTCACTGGCAATAGATGTTTTGGATATCAGTAACCCCAGCGCTCCAAACCGGGATTTTAGTATAGATTTAAGTCAATTTGGAAATTTTGGTGGTGTCAATAGTGTTGCCTATAGTAATGGTATTTTTGCAGTTGCTGTTGAAAGTGCAATAATCACAGATCCAGGAGAAGTTTTATTCTTTAATTCTAGTGGCAATAAATTAAATCAAATAACAGTGGGTGCTTTACCCGATATGCTGACTTTTACACAAGATGGCACTAAACTACTGGTGGCCAATGAAGCTGAACCAGATGGTTATCTTGCAGGAGATATAGATCCAGAAGGCTCTGTTAGTATCATCGATATGTCTAATGGCGTAGGAAATCTTACTCAGGATGATGTAACTGTTGCAGGTTTTCAGGCTTTTAACGATCAAGTAGCTCAACTACTAGCAGAAGATGTGAGAATATTTGGCCCTGGTTCAACAGTAGCCCAAGATTTGGAGCCAGAGGCGATCGCTATTTCTGAAGATGGAACAACAGCTTGGGTAACATTACAGGAAAATAATGCTATAGGTATACTCGATATAGAAACAGCTACATTTACAGATATTGTTGCTCTTGGTTTTAAAGATCATAGCCTACTTGGTAATGGAATAGATGGTAGCGATCAAGACGGTGAAATTAATATTGATAATTATCCTGTATTTGGGATGTACCAGCCAGATGAAATTGCTAGCTATACAGTGGGGGGAAAAACTTACTTGGTGACAGCCAATGAGGGTGATAGCCGTGACTATGATGGGTTTAATGAAGAAACAGAAGTGGCAGATGAGGTACTAGACCCACAGGCTTTCCCAAATGCTGCCATACTCCAGCAAGATGAAACTATAGGGCGTTTGGAAATTACAAATACCCTTGGTGATACAGATGGTGATGGTGATTTTGATGAACTATATGCTTTCGGCGGTCGTTCCTTCTCTATTTTGGATGAAAAGGGAGCTTTAGTTTTTGACAGTGAAGATGATTTTGAACAAATAACTGCTGAGTTATTTCCTGAATTCTTCAACTCCAATAATGATGAGAATGATTCCTTTGATAATCGGAGCGATAATAAAGGTCCTGAACCTGAAGGTGTAGCTATTGGTATGGTAGGCAATAGCACCTTAGCCTTTATTGGTTTAGAAAGGATTGGTGGTTTTATGACCTACGATGTTAGTAATCCATTAGCTCCTAAGTTTATTAGTTACACAAATAATCGTGATTTCTTTGGAGATCCTGAAGCTGGTACTGCTGGCGATCTAGGGCCAGAAGGGTTAACATTTATTAGTGCAGAAGATAGTCCCAATGGTATAGCTTTGTTAGTAGTGGCTAATGAAGTTAGTGGTACAACTACTATTTATGAAATTAATTCTGTACCTGAACCTGGTACAATTTTTGGTTTGTTGGTATTCGGAGCAGCAGGAAAGTTATTGTTGAAGGGTAAGAGTAAGACTACTTAAGAAAATTCGGCTTTATTTTGATATTTGGATAATCAATAGACATCTCCTCCATGCATAGGGAGTAGGGAGTAGCGGTGCGACCCGGCGATGACGACAGTCGCAAGCTGTCAGATCCCACGTCGGCGTCAGACGCAAGGGAACGCGTACCAAGCAGGTAGAAAAATGCTTCCATCTCCCCCACTCCCCCACAGCTTATATTATATCATGTGCCCCCGGAGGGGGAGCTACGAATTGCGGACGGGTCAGTTATAAATAAAATTTAAGGACTCTGGGTACCGACAGTACCAAAGAAATACTGAAATTATCAATACCCCATCTCCAATATTTCATAAGCATTCCTCCTTTGTTCCCTCCTGACTCGGTCGTTCCCCTCCCAGGAGGGGCCTGCGGGTGGGTTGGGAGGAGTCCGCGGGTGGGTTGACTCCTGACTCCTCACAACAGTTATTTATAAGTAGTCAACCGAACATGATATTAGAGATTGTTAAAATCAGCTGGACCTTTATAACCGGAATATTTTGCTAAATCCTCCAAAGAAACTGTACCTTCGTAAGACTGACCATTAATTTTCCAAGTTGGATATGCGGTAATGTTGGCTGCGATACATGAGCTTTGTTGAGGGTCTTTGCCTTTAGGATCGCACTCAATATAATTAAGTTTACTAACAGCTTCTTGACCAAACAACTGCTTTTGGTCTTTACAGTGACCGCACCAATAAGCACCATACATTTTTGCTCCCACTTCTGTCAGATGTTCTGCTAAAGCAATTTTTGCTGGAGTCGAAGTAGTTGTAACTCCATAAATATCTGGTGTCTCAGCAATAGGACTATGAATTGGAGCATAAACCGCAAATGTTCCTACAAGAGTAACCATCCCAACAATAATAGCGGTAAAGATTAATTGCCCAATATCTTCCCAGTCACGACCGATTAATGCTAAAACAAATAAAGCTACAGAACAAATAGCCGAACCGATGCAATAAATACACAGAGATTTAATCTCAAATGCCATGATGTACATCAAATAGCTACTGAAGATAGTCATGGATACGCCACCCACAAACATTAATAACCAACTCCAGTTTTCTAGTTTTGAGCGTAACTCCTTCTGAGAATCTGGGTTAATTACCCAAGGACCGATCGCCATTGTTCCCATGCCAGCATAAGCTATAAAGCCAAATAGAGCTAGAGGTAAGCCAAAAATCATAGCATAAGGACTTTCAAGTACGTTATCACAACCACCTACAGGACAAGTCACAGCTCCTCCCATGAATTTTTCTATAGCGAGATATGCTGTAATTACTGCTCCTACTGTGGAAATACCAGCAATAATAAAACGTGAGTTATTATGAATCCAGGGTTTAGAGCGTTTACTACGCATTTATGCCTCCTTGTTTATTACAGTTTCTTTTCATATTACAGGACTTACGCAGAGACTCTACTTATGGTGAGGGTGAATGGTATTCGCCTCTACAAATGGTGCCTTAAAAGTCAATTTGCGTAAGTCCTGTTCATATTATTGACTTTCCGAACAACTAGACAGTCAAATATAAAGTTTCATAGTAAATAATTTTATCTGACTTTTCAAAATGTGCTTATGGCCAGAAGAAAGTTCAGAATTCACCAACGCCAGAATTTGTTGTAGCTACTTGTCTCGTGATGGCGATCGCATTCCATACATAACCTTTGCCTGAAAAGTTTTTATCAATTGCTGTGAAGATTCTTGTGTTTGGCAAAGATTGAAAAACCACATATTCAATTATACCCGATAGACTTAATTTTGTAAATTTTTGCTGGCAGCACTTTTGATTTTTGCTTTTTCTCGTTTTTAAAATTACCGCTAAAAGCTCATATCAAGTCATATAGTAATAGTTTTCCTCCATTTATTCCTTTGTTGAAACATAATTAATATTTATTTACTTTCGTCCCCAATAGCAATTTAAATGTTTGTTGACTGTGCATATTTGCAGATATAATTTTTTGGGAGAATAATCATATTATTACCTTGACAATTTTAGTAGATAACTGTAAAATTTTACTCACATAATCGCTCCAATAAACCAAGAGTAATTTTATCATAAAGATTGATTTTTTTTATTAATTTTTATTGAGATTAAAACAGTAAAAACTAATATTAATTATGTCGATATTTGGATTGAGAATTTATACTTAAAAAATCATTAATCGCTCATAAAATGAGAAAAAAGATAGTAAAAAGTATAGTAGTTAACAATAAATGATCTAAACTTAGAGATATAAAAAGAATATAGATAGTAATTCACTATCCAAAAAGTAAACCGATTACAGGAGATTATTTATAATGAAAAGGTACTTAATCCTATCTGCACTAGCTTCTCTCGGTATTTTCTTACAAGCAGGATCGGCAAACGATCAGTATAGATGTAATTTCAGATATAAAGTTGGCGCAAATGATTGGGTTAATGAAAGTGCCAGTGCAACAACTCGTTCTCTTGCTAAAGGTTCAGTTGCCAGCATCCTAGAAAGTAAAGAAGCTAAAGCAAATAGAGAAGGTCAAAGTTTTGATTCAAATAACTTATTTTGTAGGGAAGTACTTGGGGATTAATATGAGGGATAAAGTTCGTGAATTTCCCAACAGAAACGAACGTTTTAGTGAAATCAAGCTCTAAGAGTAGTTGCTATTTATAGGGGTTCCCTGTTTCTAGAGGGGACTTTTTTTTTGACTAATAGCAGAAGGAAGAAGAAGGAAGAAGGAAGAAGGAAGAAGGAAGAAGGAAGAAGGAAGAAGGCGGAAGGAAGAAGGAAGAAGGCGGAAGGCAGAAGGCAGAAGGTTTTATACTAATTACCTTACAGCGGTTTTCATTTCAGTAGACTACAGTAGGGGCGAATGGCCATTTGTTAACGCAAAGCTCCGAATGGCGCCCTTACAGGGTTTTGGTTATAACTAATGTGGTTCATCAATCAGCAAAAGCACTGTAACTATAGGTAGTACTTCAATTATTAACTTGAGGACTTACGCGTCAACAGTATTGGTAGCTATTGGTAGCATTAGATTATCAAAATAATTGGGTCGCGCAACCCCGCCTTTTAAGGCCAAATATTTTTGGAGCGAAGCTCAAATCCACTACTTCCCCTCCCCTCCTGGGAGGGGCGAGGGGTGGGTTAACTTCTGACTTCTGACTTCGTTAATGGGGCGGGGGCGGGTTGATCCAGTCGTGGGTTACACCATTAACTTAACGCGGAACCCGCCCCTACTACCCATTTTTTTGGGTCTCAAATTTTGAAATATCGATCGCCTCCTCATATCAATATCGGTAGTATGATAATCGATGACTACTGACTCTAATATCCAAACTATGTCCCAAAATCAATTGTTATTTACACCTGGCACTCTCTGGGAAAGGCTGAAACAACAAACAGAATATGCTCTAGAATGTGGCGCACTTCAACCTATACCTACTGAATACGAGTTTGTGCAACAGGATAATATTCGCTTCCTAGTACGCATTTTGTCTAATTTATCCCGGAAAGATGATGCCAAAAAACAGCAGAAAAAAAAGAAAACTGAGACTGGCAAAGATTTTAACCCTTTTCTGCCTTATGAGCAGGATCTATTTGTTGCTGATATCTCTAAAACTCATTTGTGTTTGTTGAATAAGTATAACGTTGTAGATAATCATCTACTCATTGTGACTAGAGAGTTTGAGGAACAAGAAAATTTGCTGAACTTGCAAGACTTTCAGGCTTTGGGTTGCTGTATGGGAGAATTTGATGGTTTGGCATTTTACAACGCTGGGAAAGTGGCAGGTGCCAGTCAACGTCATAAACATTTACAAATGATACCTCTGCCAATGGCTTTGGACGGAGAGAGAATACCTATAGAAAGAGCGATCGCTACTGCTACCTTTGATAATGGTATAGGTGTTACGTCTGAGTTTTCTTTTCGACACGCTTTGGTTAAATTAGATTCTGGTTGGATAAATTCTCCTGTTGACTGTGCTGGTGAGATTTTGGCATCTTATTTTGCTTTACTCAAAGCTGTGGGGATAGAAGATAGTGATGAGAAGACTGGGAAACAGTCTGGTAATTATACAGGACTTACGGATATCCACCTTAAAAACAACATATGTAGGGGCGAATGGCATTCGCCCTCACTGGAAGTGTCCGTGCCTAAGTCCTGTTATAATCTTTTGGTGACGCGAGAATGGATGTTAGTTGTGTCGCGATCGCATGAGAGTTTTCAGTCTATTTCTGTTAATAGTTTAGGTTTTGCGGGTGCTTTGTTGGTAAAAAATCAGGAACAGATGAAAATTATTAAGGAGCATAAACCTTTAAATATTCTTCGTGATGTGGGTAATTAGAAGGAGTTAGGAGTCAGTCCTCAGGAGTCAGGAGAGAAGAAGAAGGAAGGCTTGAGTTATCTAGGAGAGAAGGAAGAGGGAAGAAGGAGGAAGAAGGCTTGGTGGTGGTGCATTTTTATTGGTCGTGCATTGTCTGGCAATGTGTGTTACGAGAACAGTGGGAGCATCTTGCTCCCGACTTTTTTGGGGAAACCCCCGACTTGCTCAACCTGCAACAACAGCAGTACAACGTTATGGCAGCAGCATACGAGCAGATTAATTTTGATTCTTTTCCCCTAACAGACTTTGCCAAAACAGCATATCAAATGCGCCTCAATGATGAAATTAATATTCCGTCGGAGTGGAAAAAAGAGCTAAATTGCATGGAAAACTACAAAATGGTTTTGCGCCGTCAACGCCATGTAGAAGGTAATTCAGGTTCCCAATGGTATTTCCGCCATGATAAAATTCAAGAATATTTTATCGTCCAGACATTTCTTGGTGAGGAAAATCAAAAATTAGAACAACATATTAATGACCCCAGATTTCGAGGAGTTTATCTATTATTAGCAACTTTGTTACCCTATAACGAAGCACTGTTATTACGAGAAAAATTATTAATAAATGCAGCCGAAACCAAAGACCATGTTGTCAGCGACCAATTTATTCAACGATTAAATTCTCGGTCAGAATTATCCAAAGATGGTGAGAATTTGAATCTAGTGGAAATTATTAAATTGCTGATTGTTGAAAAAAATAATAATATAAATATTGAAGTTAATCCTAATATTGAAACTAAGCCTAATACTGAATTTAACCCTAATATAAGGAGTAAAGAAATGACTGATTCTTACAGAACAAAATATGACCAGAGACACGCTGAACGTAATAATATAGTCGATCAAGAACAAAATGGGAGTACTGATGGTAATATGTCTGGAAATGCCGAAAGTAGCAATCAGGTTATAGGAAGCGGAACACAAAATAACTATGGTTCCCAAGAAAAGCAAACCCTCGCCGAAGCTGCTGAGGAAATTCAAAAATTATTGAAACAGTTGGAATCAAATAATCCCGATGCCACCGATGCAGAAAAACAAGCATTTGTCACCGCCTCCATTGCGCCAAGTAACCGTCAACGTTTTGTAGGAGCATTGCAAGCGGGAGGCAAAGAAGCACTCAAAAAATTATTAGATAATCCTTATGTTAATGTGGGAGTTGCTATTGTTGAAGGGTGGCAAAACCCACAGTAGGGGCGAATGGCATTCGCCCTCAAATGGCATTCGCCCTCAAATAGCATTCGCCCTCAAATAGCATTCGCCCTCAAATAGCATTCGCCCTCAAATAGCATTCGCCCTCAAATAGCATTCGCCCTCACTCAATTTACTGTCCGTGCGTAAGTACTGATATATGTGTAGGTTGGGTATCGGTAGGTTGAGTTGAGTCAGGTAAACACAAGAAGCATTTTGGGTTTGTTGGGTTACGCTAGCGCTTAACCCAACCTACATTATTTTTTAATAGTCAGGACTTACCCAGAGACTCTACAATATAGCGAGGGCGAATGCCATTCGCCCCTACATCTGGTGGTTTAAAGGTCAATTTACACAAGTCCTGATAATTCTCACTACTTTTCCCCTATTCTGCCATTTCTAAATAGCAGTGTTAAAATTACGAGTGTATTGGGCAAAAGCCATTGGGATACGGTGGAAAAATATTAATAATAAGTTAAAAATCTTTAACTTCCACATTACCGTATTATCTTTTGTCCATACATTCTGCACTAAATAATATCTAAAATCTAACATGAGTAGTACTATTACTCCCTCCCAACCAAATATAAGTCAGTTGTCTGACACTAAAACGACACCTTTAACCTCTGGTTCTGTAGTAGGAGATTTCTTCCAAGAAACTCTAGCATTAACCCGTCGGTTATTTATCCAACTAAAACGACGCCCTTCCACATTAATAGCTGGAATTATCCAACCCCTGATGTGGTTAATCCTATTTGGGGCACTTTTCCAAAATGTACCTCAAGGTTTATTTGGTGAAAGTCAAAACTATGGACAATTTCTCGGTGCTGGTATTATTGTCTTCACCGCTTTTGCTGGTGCCCTTAATGCTGGTTTGCCAGTCATGTTTGACCGAGAATTTGGCTTTCTCAACCGCCTACTGGTAGCTCCATTAACATCCCGTTTTTCTATTGTCATAGCTTCAGCTACTTTTATTGTCACCCTGAGTTTTATTCAGTCAGCAATAATTATCGGTGCTGGTGCATTTTTGGGCGCTGGATTACCTGGTACATTAGGATTAGCTACCATCGCCCTGATTGTCCTAATGTTGGTTGTGGGCGTAACTGGTTTAAGTTTGGGTCTGGCCTTTGCTTTACCTGGTCACATTGAACTTTTGGCAGTTATTTTTGTAACTAACTTACCTTTATTGTTTGCTAGTACTGCTCTAGCACCTCTATCTTTTATGCCTAATTGGTTACAGGTAGTGGCAAGTTTAAATCCTTTGACTTACGCGATCGAGCCGATTCGCTATTTGTATCTACATAGTGACTGGTCTATTGGTAGTATAATCATGGAAACACCTTTTGCTGATATTTCCTTTGGTACAGCATTGTTGGTACTGTTAGTCTTTGATGTAGTGACGTTAGTAGCAATTCAACCTTTATTACGTCGTCGGTTTGCCTAAATTGATTTAATTGGGTGGTTAATTAATTGATAATTGATCATGGATAATTGATAATTACCTCCGGTTAAAACCGTTCTGACGCTAAAAATGTAGTAGGGTTAGACACCTAAAATGTGGCAATAGTAGGGGCGGGTTCCGCCTTCGGCGCGCTTTTCAAATTGATTAACCACATCGCCATAACCACGCGCCCTGTAGGGACGCCCTTATGCAACGTCCCTACTGTGGTCTACTGAAATGAAAAGCGCTGTAAGTTAATGGTGTTACAAATTATTCAGATAAACTCGCCCCCTCCCCAATAATCTAATGCTACCGTAAAATTAGCTCTCTTCTTCAAACAGACCAAAAAAGTTGTATGCTATATATCTAAAGTTTCCTAAAAAAACTACAATACGACTTATGTCTGCCCAACTTTTGACAAAAATATTTTTCAGCACCTTAACCACAGGAATAATAACTATATTCCTACCTCAACCATCTTTTGCTGAATCTTATGAAACTAATACAGTTAATCCTCTAAAGGATTTGCAAACCGTAGATAACCCCGATCCTTTCAGTGGTTCCGGTGGGTTGAATATGTTCGACATTATTCATAACTCTAGACTGGGAAATAACCGGAATATGAAAGAGTATATGCTCGAACAACGTGACAGTCTTAATGATGCAGCGACACAGTTTCGCAATAAACAGCAGCAACTTATACAACCATCACAAAATGCTATTGGTGATACTCCTGCTTCTACCGTAGGTGAGAGTGAAATTAATCCTTAATCAACATAGTTATTTATTCGAGCGATCGCTCTGTTGCTCAAAGTAGCAACATGAGAGTTTTGTTTTTTTTCAAAGGGAACAGGGAACGGGAACTATATAGGAGTAACTTCTTTGGCCTTTGATATCAAGTTGCACTGATTAATCACAACATAATAAAGATGGCATACTCCTCAAGAGTCATCTTAAGATGACTTATAGCGGTTTTCAAATTGATGAACCACATCGCCATAACCACGCGCCCTGTAGGGACGCCCTTATGCAACGTCCCTACTGTGGTCTACTGAAATGAAAACCGCTGTAAACTATTAGCCAAGGATTTCAATCCTTGGCTTTGATATAGCAACTTTTATTGTGATGAAGCAGAGTTATCAAAATAACATGGGTCTAAAACCCCGCCTTTTAAGGCGCAATATTTTTGGAGAGTTGCTCAAATCCCCTACTTCCCCTCCCGGGAGGGGTTAGGGGTGGGTTAACTTCTGACTTCTGACTTGGGGACTTCTGACTTCGTTAATCTGCGTCACCATCATAGGAACATCTGTAAGGCCGGTTCCTCCTGGCACCTTGTGGGGCTATTCCCTCTCTGGAGGCGAAACCAGTAGTCAGGTTTTCTTCTTCAAGTCCCTCTATAGGTTTTTCAACGTTCAAGCGAATCACAGGCTCTTTCTGTTGTGGCATCAGATTTTTCTTGGCCATCGGATTATTCCTCTGTGTATTTTGAGCTTAATTTGCTTGAATTTTAGGCTTCTAAGTCACTACTGTCAAGCTTGGCTTGGCGAGCCATCAGGTATAAAGTTGTGTGGCTTTGTCATCCGCCAAGAAATTTATTTCTTGGCTCACAGCAGAAGTCATATCATGTCCGGTAGCATCGGTCTTGTATAGAGAAGGTAAGGAAGACCGAAGTTGGAAGAAGGAAGAAGCTTTAAGAAAAGGAAAAATTTTACTTATATAGCGGCAGATATTTCCCCAACTTTTACACGGGACTATACCAACGGAGATGATATCATCTTTAGATGGCTAAAGATAGCTGATTTATTATGGCTAATTAATGAGACTTGATATTATACCTTAAAACTCCCTCTTCTTCCCTCCTGACTCCTGAGGACTGACTCCTGACTCCTCTATTATTTCGGACATGATATTAAAATACCATCGGCATTGAATTCATCTGTTTTTCCTGCAATGCTTCAGACAACCAACCCATTTTCACAGGTACATCATACAATCTACCCCTCCCAAACCGCGGCCAAAAATGGCGTAACCCAGGCACAATAACTTTCACCACATTTAATTCAATATCTGGGCGAGTCTGCTCCAAAACTAAAGTTTCCATTCCTGCTGCTTGAGCAATTTTCACACAAGTCAAAACATCTTCATAAATGTCATCACTCCAAACCAGAGGATAATCTCCATAAACTTTGGCTGGTATTTCTGGGTGGGGAGCTAAATAAGGTTGATTTTCTAAAGTTGCTGTGGTGATCCATTCCTGCATCCCTTCTTCCATTTGACTAACATCTTCTTCATCTATTCCCAAACCAATCTGATTAAGTTCTGTCACCGCTCGCAGCATGGCAATTTTGGGGTCAAAATGCGCTCCAAAACCTGTAATAATTCGTTCATACTCCCGATCAATTCGACGGGAAACTGCGCTAAAAGCTGGTATCCCCAAATCTGTTGTTAAATCTAACACCCACAACTCGCGATGATTTTGTTGATAAAATTCTTGCACTGCCAATAAATAGGAGTCGTCAAAACTGGCTAAATCTACTGATGGACGCTTCAGGCGATTGTACCACCAAATTGCTACACTATCGCGCTCTACTAATTCCATAAATCCTTGCAAAATTGCTTCTTCTATGGTATTGCCCGCAGCGTTGCCATTAGAATCAGCTATACAGAAATTATGGTTTGTGGGCAAGTTATAAGCATAATAACACCAAGCTGTAGGCAAGTATTTACGAGTATCTTCTGTGAGGGACCATACTGGAGTCCAATCAATTTTTTTGCTGGCATTAAAAGGTTGGGGAATCCAATCGCAGTCTACTTTACTTTTGGCATTCAACTTTTTGCGGTTTGCATACTGAGTAGGGCTGAAGTGCAAAAATTTTTCTGGGTGAATAGCTTTTTCTCCCAATTCAGCTAAAGTTAATTTTTTTCTGGGTTCGTCTCCTTGGAATATTCCTGAATAACGTTCGATCGCTTCACAAAAACCACTAGCTTTAGCTTGGCGATCGCTTTTGCCTTTTCCTCCACTTTTATGACTAAGGGAACGACGTAAAGCACTGAGAGTTTTGGCACTACCGAAACTATGAATAGCATTGTAGGTATGAATTAAAGGATTATTTGGGTCGGAGGTTGGTACTAAAGCACTGACAACTCCAGTAATGGGACTTATCAGTTGTTCGTAGCGTTTTGTTGTTTGGTCGGGAGTGAATGCGCGATGACCGCCATCAGAGGTAAAATGTTTTTGGCGACTGGTGAGAGTCAGGGGATAAAATGCCATGTCTTTGAGTAATTTAGGATCGCCACAAGCTTGACATTGAGGTCTTTTACTCAAAATATGAGTTTCTGTGGTCAGGTTGGTCTGGTTAAAGGTAATTACTTTTCCCGCGAGGGTAGTAAAGTTAGGCATTTCCACCCCACATCTTTGTACTATCCATTTGGCAACTTCAGTGGTTATTAGATTGATAGCAGTTGCCATAGTTGAGGGTAGGAAACCAAAAGAAGTAGGTAGACATCCAGAAATTTCTCTTTTACTCGCACTAGATTTTTTGGTGGAAGGAGATTTCTGTTTTTGTCGCAAAACAGCAGCTTCAACTTCCCGATGACCGCGCAAACGTTGAGCTAAACATTCCCAACATCCGGTATCTTCTGGTTCAAATATTGGACCTAACCACAGTAACCCTCCCACAGGTTTTGCCAGCAACCAAGGTTGATGAGCGCAGACTGCGGTTTCATTGATTTTCGCAAGTTGTGGTTGTAGGTAGTCATCGGTGAGAACAACTAATAGTGCGTTGCGGTCTGATGTTAGTGGGTAATTTTCCCAAAGCTTGGTTTTAATACCTATTGCTGTCAAATTTTCGATTAATAAATCTGTGGTTGTTTCTCCTACTGAGGCGACATAAACTGAGATTTTCTGGAGATATTCGGAGGCGAGTTGTGGTTCTACATTGAGTAATGACCAAAATGCAGCGACTGGTTGGGGGAGTTGGGGAGTTGCTTTGGTTAAATAACCTTTGTTGTGGAGGCGATCGAGAACATATTCGATTTGTTCTGAGTCTGCTATTTCTGATAGGGTTTGGCAAATTTCTTCAAAGGTATGTTGACCGTCTAATAGGGGAATTAGGTGACAATAAAATTCTCCTGTTAGGGCGTGAGTTGAATTTTCTCCTAAGAGGTAAACGTGCTTTGGTTCGATAATTTCGATGCGAAAATGTGGTTTAATTTGTGGATTTTGCATAATTATTTTAAAGTTGGGATAAGTGATTAGTTTTATAGCAGAAAATAGGGAATAATAGGAAAAATATTTTCCATTCCAGATATTTTGCCATTCTAAATATTTTCCGATTCTAGATATTTTGTCATTCCAGATATTTTTCGTTCCAGATATTTTATCATTCCAGATATTTTATCATTCCAGATATTTTTCGTTCCAGATATTTTGCCATTCCAAATATTTTCCGATTCTAGATATTTTCCAAATATTTTCCGATTCCAGATATTTTCACATTCTAAATATTTTCCAATTCCAGGTATTTTATTATTCCAGGTATTTTATTATTCCAGATATTTTCCGATTCCAGATATTTTCCGATTCCAGATATTTTATCATTCCAGATATTTTTCGTTCCAGATATTTTGCCATTCCAAATATTTTCCGATTCTAGATATTTTCCGATTCTAGATATTTTGCCATTCCAGATATTTTATCATTCCAGATATTTTGTCATTCCAGATATTTTGTCATTCCAGATATTTTGTCATTCCAGATATTTTCCGTTCCAGATATTTTGCCATTTCATATATTTCCCGTTCCAGATATTTTCCGTTGCATATATTTCCTGTTCCAGATATTTTCCGTTGCAGATATTTTGCCATTTCATATATTTCCCGTTCCAGATATTTTCCGTTGCAGATATTTTGCCATTTCAGATATTTTCCCGTTCCAAATATTTCCGATTCCAGATATTTCCCGTTGCAGATATCTCCCGTTGCAGATATTTTCCCGTTGCAGATATTTTGCCATTTCAGATATTTTCCCGTTCCAGATATTTTCTTTTCCGATTCCAAATATTTTCCAATTCCAGATATTTTCCCGTTCCAGATATTTCCGATTCCAGATATTTTCCGTTGCAGATATCTCCCGTTGCAGATATTTTCCGTTGCAGATATTTCCGATTCCAGATATTTCCGATTCCAGATATTTCCGATTCCAGATATTTCCGATTCCAGATATTTTCCCGTTCCAAATATTTCCGATTCCAGATATTTCCCGTTGCAGATATTTTCCGTTCCAGATATTTTGCCATTTCATATATTTCCCGTTCCAGATATTTTCCGTTGCAGATATTTTGCCATTCCAGATATTTCCGATTCCAGATATTTCCCGTTCCAGATATTTTCCCGTTCCAAATATTTCCCATTCCAGATATTTTGCCATTCCAGATATTTTCTTTTCCGATTCCAAATATTTTCCAATTCCAGATATTTTCCCGTTCCAAATATTTCCGATTCCAGATATTTCCCGTTGCAGATATTTTCCCGTTCCAAATATTTTCCCGTTGCAGATATTTTCCCGTTCCAAATATTTTCCCGTTGCAGATATTTTGCCATTTCAGATATTTCCCGTTGCAGATATTTTCCCGTTCCAAATATTTCCCATTCCAGATATTTTCCCATTCCAGATATTTTCTTTTCCGATTTCAAATATTTTCCCATTCCAGATATTTCCCATTCCAGATATTTTGCCATTCCAGATATTTTGCCATTCCAGATATTTTCCCGTTCCAAATATTTTCCCGTTGCAGATATTTTGCCATTTCAGATATTTCCCGTTGCAGATATTTTCCCGTTCCAAATATTTCCCATTCCAGATATTTTGCCATTCCAGATATTTTCTTTTCCGATTCCAAATATTTTCCCATTCCAGATATTTTCCCGTTCCAAATATTTCCCATTCCAGATATTTCCCGTTGCAGATATTTTGCCATTTCAGATATTTTCCGTTGCAGATATTTTCCCGTTCCAAATATTTTCCCGTTGCAGATATTTTCCCGTTCCAAATATTTCCGATTCCAGATATTTCCCGTTGCAGATATTTTCCCGTTCCAAATATTTCCGATTCCAGATATTTTCCCATTCCAGATATTTTCTTTTCCGATTCCAAATATTTTGCCATTCCAGATATTTTCCCATTCCAGATATTTCCCGTTGCAGATATTTTCCCGTTGCAGATATTTTCCCGTTCCAAATATTTCCCATTCCAGATATTTTCCCATTCCAGATATTTCCCGTTCCAGATATTTTGCCATTTCAGATATTTCCCGTTCCAGATATTTTGTCATTTCAGATATTTTCCCGTTCCAGATATTTTCCCGTTCCAGATATTTCCCATTTCAGATATTTTGCCATTTCAGATATTTTCCGTTCCAGATCTTTTGCCATTCCAAATATTTCCAGTTCCAGATATTTTGTCATTTCAGATATTTTCCGTTCCAAATATTTCCAGTTCCAGATATTTTGTCATTTCAGATATTTTCCATTCCAAGTATTTCCCATTCCAGATATTTCCGATTCCAGATATTTTGTCATTTCAGATATTTCCCGATTCCAGATATTTCCCATTCCAAATATTTTCCCATTCCAAATATTTTCACCGCAGGCAGAATAACAACCTTATATTCATCCCGCCCCTCAGCAATGCCATTGATTACTACACTTAATATTATATCCGGTTCAATAATTAGTAGTCCTAGATAGTAATTGCAGGTGGAGACAAGCAAAACTTAGAACGGGAGCAAGATACTCCCACTGCCTATAGGCAAAATAATTAATAATTAATAATTAACAATTACCGAAGAATTAATAATTAAATAATTAAATAATTCAGGTTTAAAGCCTCCCCTTTCAAGGGGAATAAAATAAATTTTTTCCTTTTAGTTAATCCTCTTCCTTTTAGGGAGAGGTAATTATCCATTATCCATTATCCATGGATGAACTCTCCTTGAAAAGAAGAAGATTGACTCAAAATTCTTTAATACTGAATAACACCAATGCTACTGGATTTGATATAACTGTATAAATATCAATTTGGGAAATAAATTCTATATTTAGCCATTCCATCACAACTGATAACTGAAATGACCCTATTCCCCTGTCAGTGTGTAAATTGCTATAAAATATTAGGTCTGTTGGTTATAGCTGTATAATTTTTTATATAATGCTTAAATATAGCTTTAACTGTAAATAAAATATCTTTTTCTGCTGTAATTTTATCTATCAAATCTCGTCTTTCTAAAGATAGTAATGTCTGAAATAATTCTGGTGATGATAATTGGGATTTTTCTAATAACTGGCAAAGTGAAACAGATTTTGGTTGTTCGCTCAGTAGAGAAATAACTTGTTTTTCTAATTCAGACAAACGTTGAATATGCTGCTGGAAAATATTGGTTAATTCACTGCACAAAAATAATGGTTGATAACTCAAATATTGAGCGACACTCCCACCAAATAAATTTTTAATTGTCTGTCCTACTAATTTTAACCATTGGGGATTACTTTGATAGAAATTTATCAATTATTGCCATTTTTCCTCATCCGATAATCCTTGATTTTTCAGCATCTCACGCGCCACCTTTTCCGTTAAACCAGTTAACTGAAATAAACATACTGCTGAGTCATTATCTGTAAAATTGAAAATTTCTAAAGGCGGCTCCCAACTGTTAAGAATAAAACAACTATTGTGAGGAAGTTCGCCGATAATTTTAAATAGGTTGCCATAGTTTTCATACCCTGATTTATAGTTACCAATAAGTTCCCCACTACTGAATATTTGCTGTAAGTCATCTAGAATAATTA
Organism: Okeania sp. SIO2B3; assembly: GCF_010672525.1. Taxonomy (GTDB): domain Bacteria; phylum Cyanobacteriota; class Cyanobacteriia; order Cyanobacteriales; family Microcoleaceae; genus Okeania. Next base: position 43,148 of record NZ_JAAHGH010000040.1, read on the forward strand.
GACAACGCATATCCCGTAATTTTTCAATGAGCAATGACAGTTGAGCATCGGTGTTATTGGAGAGGTTTATTTCTGTTACGTTGGAGATAATTTCAATTAAACTTTTGAGAGTTACGTTTAGAGGTGGAGATGTGCGGAGGGTGCGCCAGATGATGTGGTGGAAATTAGATTCTATTTCGGGGATGAGGTGACGAATAATAGTGCTTTTACCGATACCGCTTATTCCTGAGACGGTGATGAGACGACAGCGATGTTTGACTATCCAGGTTTTGAGAGTGGTGAGTTCGGTGGAGCGATCGTAGAATGTTTTTTTGATATCTGGTGCGTCTCTGAGGTCGAGTTTTGGCAGTGGGGTATTATTTTCGTTTGTTGTTTGTGTAGTAGGTAATTTTTGTTTGGTTTCTGGAGAATGAGTGTTGTCTGTACAGAGATTAATATTACCTTTTAGACAATTATTTCCTCCTAAATTAAATACATTTGAAAAGTTAGAAACTTGATATCTTTCCATCGCAGCGCGGAAATTTGACTTATGAATTTTTTCATTTAATTCCTTAGAAATAAGTTGCCATAAATTTGAAGCGACATTGCCAACATGAAATTTAGTGCAGTGGTATTGTTGAGCAACCTTTGAGTATTTTTCCCCTTGCCAAGTAGCGCGTAAAATAGCTTCTTGCAGACTATCAAGGTGTTTGCCAGTTTTGTCAAAAACCACATCATCGACAAACCTTAAAACTTCATTAAGAGTCATTAGTCAAATTTAGTTAGGAATTTCTTCCTATTATACATGATGTTTTCTGATATTTCGGAAAAAAAATCTGATATTTTCTGATAATTATGCTTAGTTGTACATTATTTTTTGTGAGGTTTTATAAGTAGTAGCTCTGATTATTACTTGTAGTAAATTATTAAGTATGAGATTACTTGGCGAAAATATAAAAATTTTTTTCGCTAGAGAATATCTAATCTATGAAAGCCACAAAAGTTACATCTATGTTTTTCAATAGAAAAAAACGCAAAAAACAAGAAGAACTTAAGAAGGTAATTAAATTACTTTCTCAACTAAATAACAAAACATCAACAGTTAGAAAAAATCAACACAATCCATCATTTAAAATACCGAAAGCCCTTTGGGTAGCTGTTAGGTTAGCTCTAATTTTTGGACCAATAATTGGATGGGCAGAACCAGCAATAGCAGACGTTTTTGAGGATATTGATTGGGATGGAGATGACATAGACATTAATGAAATTGATCCGACAGTTCTAGATAGTTTTACTGATATATTAGATAGTTTAAACGAGCTAGATTTTGATGAATTATATCTTAAAGTTGAATATATTGATGTTAGCGATTTAACCTTAGATGAGTTACAGTCTGCTAGGTGTAACATTGAATTGGTATTAAGAAACTTATGAAAAATTCAAAATTGATTAGGCATTAAGACATATTTTACTGGCTGTTTATGAACACAAATTATTTACTAATAAAGGATAAATATGAAAAATCAATATTTAAAATTAATGGTTGTTTTGTTAACTATCTTTCCTTCATTATTGGGATGTAGAGTAGCAAAACAGCTTATTAAAATTGGGCCTGAAGTAGTTGACGGAACATCAGGTGCTGCGAAACAAGCAGCAAGAATGTCAAAAACCCTAGATCCAAACCAAATTTCCCTGTTAAAAAAGTCTATTAAAGAAGCAGCATCTTTTAATATCACACAAGAAGCAATTAATAATGGGAATAAAATTTCAAGACAGAAGGTAGAAAGACATATTGCCGACGAGATTGAACGAGAAATGAAAAGAATGAAGCGAACCTTGAATAGAACGCAAAAACAACAAATAGAAGAAGAGGTAGAACAAGAAGTAGAACAAGACCTCGAAGAAAACGGAATAACTGTAACTGCTGATTGAAATTTGAATTATTTGACAATATTCAATCTATTAATTTGGCATAAAGTATATTTTTAATGGAAATAAATATTGCTAGTAAAAATTTCACTTTGCCTGAAGCTAGATATACCGAATTTAGTATTAGTTATGGTGGGCAAATGTTGACCAACCTATATCAACAGTAAAATTTATAATATTTGCCTACCCTACTTATTACTTTAATACCTAATTACAAAGACTTAACCGATCTAACCATTTCCACCAAAATTCCTATTATTTTCCTCGAATCTTTAATATAGTAATTCTCCACATCAATAAACACTACATTCTTTTCCAATTTCAAAAATTTCCAGACATGACCTGTCGTCACCGCACCATAAATAAAAGGAACATCTTTACCATCTTGTTAATTATATATTTCAGCCCCAACCATTTCTGCAATACATTCTCCTAAACCACCAACTATCCTTTCATTTTTAGCCTCTACAAGAACAACTACAGGAGTATCCAAATATAATTGTTCCGAAGATTGACTAATAATAAAATCACAAAATCCATTCAATCCCTTATCTCGATCCACTGAGAAATCTATACCCGAAAAAAAACTGATTTGAAGTTGCCTTTTAATCTCCAGCAAAATATTAATAATTATTAGCTCAGAACTTGCCTTTTCTGTCGCGATCGCTAAAGCAATAGGAACATTTTGCTTTAACATTTCAGCTAATAAATTACTAATCTCTACAGGTTCAACTTGAGAAAATAAATCTTCTGTTTCTATAATTTTCAAATTAAACTCAGCTTTTACTTTTTTTAAATCAAAGTCACTATATGACATTTTACCGAATAATTAATAATTAATAATTAATAATTAAATAATTCTGGTTTAAAGCCTCCCCTTTTAAGGGAAAAAAAAAGAAAATATTCCTTATATTCAATTCCGTAGCGGTTTTAACCAGAGGTAATTATCAATTATCCATTATCCATTATCCATTAATGAATTATTCCTTATTTTTTTTAATAAAATCTCAATTATTCTGATTAAGTCAATGCTCCAAAATACTAACCAATTCTGAAATCTCTGTAATAGATTTTATTGCTGTATCTGCCACAAAATTATGGGCATTGGTAGTAGGATGTATGTCATCAAAGAATAAAAAATCATCGGGGTTAATTGCTCCAGAAGCTAAGAAATTATCCGTGACATTCGTAAAGCCAAAATCAGTAGGGTTAGCAATAACATCGTCAAAGATAGTCCTAAAATCAGGGCTAATAATATTAATATTCGGGTCTTGCTCTAATATTTGGGAAGCTGCTGCTAACCCACTATTGTGACCGTCACTTAATAAGCTTAATCCCTGTTGTTGTTCCGGGGGTAAACTCTGTCCGAATGGAGTCAAACCTAGATCTGGTAAATTTGGCAACATAAAATTTCTGGCTCCAATGCTTGCTAGCTTATTTACTGCCACTGACAAATTACCCACACTTGACTGCACATCTTGGGTGCTACCCCCTAAATAATCATTTGCACCGGCCCACACTACATACAAAGCATCAGGGTCAGTTTCTGGAGTCTCTGCTATAAAATTGTCAATTTGTGTCTGCAGTCCAATTAACAGTGGGGGAGTACCCTCTGGCAATAGATTATTGGTACTATTCACAAATCCTGTAGTGGCTCCATTTACTGCAAAATTGAGACTGGGGTTAGATGTTAACTCTAATTGTGGTGCAAGAGTTTCTATCCATAGAGGACCGTTGCTAATGCGACCTTCAAAATAGGGAGGACTGGGTGGCAACAGACCGCCAGTAGCTGCAAAAGCATTGCCTGTATCAGACAAACTATCGCCAAACACATAGATATCGCTGAATAACAAACGTGGCAACCGTCCTTCAAATTGACCAGTATTGAGAAAGTGTTCTGTTGCTGTGAGTGAGGTATTTGCTAGTGCTTCACCAACATCTGGGTAACGGTCTAGATAAAAACTGGTGTCTAATAAAGTACTGGGGTCGCGTTGTTCAAATTGACCAAAATTGATGAAGTGTTCTGTAGGTGTCAAAACATTTTGTTCTACAGCAGCAGCTACTCCAGGGTTAGTATCAAGATAGAAATTAGTATTGAAAATAGCGTTGGGGTCGCGACTTTCAAATTGACCAAACCTAATAAAGTGGAAAAAGCCATCACTGACTGTACCATTGGCGACTGCTTCAGCTACTTCTGGGTAGGTTTCTAAATAGAATTGTTCATCAAATAGTTCGTTGATAGTTAATGCCATTTCAGTTATCAGTTATCAGTTATCAGTACCTTTGCTTAAAATGGGAGGCTTTAGACCACTATTTTTCGGTAATAAACTCTGAATTTCATAATATTAATAGAATAAATCTGCCACAAGTTAAAAATAGTCAAATACTTTGGAAAATATACCAGCGCTCATTGCTATAATTAGTCAGTTTTTTAGTATTTATGAGTACGCTTGAGAAAGTTTATCCCAAATTATTTTCTGAAATATTGTTAATAAGAATATGGATTATCACATTAGATAACCCATTCTAAATACCATAAACAAACTTATTTATGTACTTACTTTCTTCTTCCTGCAATTACTAATGAGAGGTCAAAAGTACAAAATCAGTTACTTTATCTCCATTGTAAGTCCGCCAATGTTCTGATACTTGGAAAAACTGTTCATTATTTGGAGTTTGATTCACAATTCTGAAAATTTCTGAAGGAGAATTTTCTTCTTGGCAAGGTTGATTTTTTCTGAAGCTAGCAACTAAGTTTTCCATAAATTTATACCCATCACAAAAGGCATTTGGTGGATAACCCATTTCTCCTTCACTATAAGCTTTTCCAGCAATAGAAATTATATTGTGATAAAAAGAATGTGAGTCCATCTTATCTATATGTCTGTGTAATTTCAAAGGTGATGGTGCGATTAAGTAAACATCTTCACAGTCAGGTTCACAATACATCAATTCATCCCAACTTCTATAAGATTGTAGAGTTTCTCCTGACTCTAATTCATAACCTAAAGCAAACTGCATTTCATCTAATAATTCTGCTTCCCAATCTTTTTGAGATATTCGTTCAAGCCAATGATGAATAATATTATATAGTTCCATTTCTGATAGGGAAAGCAAAGCTTTTTTGACTGCTTCGGTGTGTAGTTGAGTTTTGATTTTCATGACGTTACCTCCTGTTTTATATAGTGAATAGACTTTGATGGAATTTATTTTAGTTAGCTTTTATGAAGGAGATATCCTTCAGGATTAACTATAAATATTTGGCAGTATTCTACTTGTATAGGAAGTAGAAGATGATAATTTTAATTCCCTCTATTAACAGAGTTATCTTTTGAAGATTACTCCTGTAATACTGAGGAATATCATTTTCTTTCGGCTTGTTATTTCTGTTACTTTCTAGTTATCACAGAATAACTATTGATTTTGTCGATCCCAATCGGTAAATCCATACACTTAGGTAGGAATTTCTTGTGGGTAAGAAAATTAAATAAGCAATTATACTGTGAGCATACTTTTTAATACTTCTCCGCTTGGAAGGCCCTTTACGACTTTGCGTCGTCATATCGGCCTTGAGTGGAGAATATTTATCTGCCAAAACTCTTAGTGTAGTATATAAACAAATTTTTGTCAATCAAAATTTGGGTAGTATATATTTATTTTTAATTTTATTTTTTAACCTTAGGTGAGTATGGATGATATAGCACTACGGATTTAGGTTAGGACACTACTAAACCTTGTTTGCGGAGCATTAACCTAGGAAAAACGAGCGTCAGAGATTACTTTTGTAGGGGTGAACGGCCGTTTGCTTCGCATAACTATCGTTAACGCTCCTACTGAATGTTGACTTCTAATACCAAGCGTGAAAAAAGAATGCTACAAAAAGGTAGACCTTGATCGGATATGCTTAAAAATAGCTAGTCTAGTTCATTTTAGATAGTTATTTATATCGTTTTTCCATTTTTTTAAATATTTATCCCTTCTTCCTTCTTCCCTCTTCCTTCTTTCGTACGGACGCCCTTATGCAACGTCCGTACCATGTTGTAACAAACATTTATTAAATTGGTATAACTTGCGCGTAGCGCTATATTAGGTTTGAATTCTAAGGTGTTATAGCAGTTTTCACAAAGGTAGACTACAGTAAAAATTATAGATATACATAAAGTTTAATAAGCTACAGAAATAGTTGTATTCTATGTTAATGAAAACTGCTATAAGAAGCTACAGTATACTTTATCGGTCAATAAATTCTAAAATCGTCAAATGAAAGTATGGCAAATTGAGGAAAATCAAATTATCTGGGGAGAAGCGATCGCTGCTTTGGACAGCTATGTAAAAGATAGTAGTATCGATTTAATATTTGCCGATCCTCCTTATAATATTGGCAAGAAATTTAATGGTAGACAAAACAAATGGGATTCTAATAATGAATATATAAAATGGTGTTATCAGTGGATAGATTTATGTTTGAGGAAATTGAAAAAGACGGGTAGTATTTACATTATGGCAGCAACACAATATATGCCATATCTAGATATATATTTAAGGGATAAAATCGCTATTCTTTCTCGAATTATTTGGTATTATGATAGTTCAGGAGTTCAGGCAAAGAAATACTTTGGTTCGTTATATGAGCCTATTTTATTTGGTGTAAAAGACCGCAAGAACTATACATTCAACTATGAAGAAATAATGGTTGAAGCTAAAACAGGTGCAGTGCGTAAATTGATTGATTATCGCAAAGCAAAACCAGCACCTTATAATACTCAAAAAGTGCCTGGAAATGTTTGGTATATTCCCAGAGTTAGATATAGAATGCCTGAGTATAGAAATCATCCGACTCAGAAACCAGAAGCTTTATTGGAAAGAATTATTAAAGCTAGTAGTAATCCTGGTAATTTAATTTTAGATTTATTTGCCGGAACATTCACAACATCTGTAGTGGCTCAAAGATTGGGTAGAAAATTTATTAGTATAGAAATAGAAGAAGAGTATGTAAAATTAGGATTAGAACGATTAAATTTGGTTTCAGAAACTCAAAATAATCAGAATTTTTTCAAGAATCAAGCTATTCAATATTAAAGCAACTGAAAATACAGACAAATTGTTACAAAAAATTAGAAATAAGGCTAAACAGCAATACTCTGTCAATTTAATAACTGACAGATCAAAAGCTTAAAACTCAGACAAAACAAGACTTTCCTTCTTCCTTATTTAATGGAACCAAAACTGGTAAAACTATCTTTACCTCCAGGAATAGGAGTATTTATATCGGCGATCGCGAACAGAGAGTCATTAAAGTGAGTGTATATACCCTGTTGGTTATTGTCACCATAACCCAAAAATAACACTTTCTCATTGTCAATAGCTGCACAGGAGCCAAAACCTGTAAAAGTGCCTTTACCTCCAGGGATAGGGGTAGTGCGGTCTACTATCGTTGACAACAACCCTCCCTGATAAATATATATTCCCTGCTGGTTATTGTTGCCATTCGCGATGAATACCACAGTTTCATTGTCGATAGCTAGACAAGAACCAAACTCGGTAAACGTTCCCTTACCATTAGGAATGCTAGTTTTTCTATTTGTCACTTTTGAGAGAAAACCATCTATAGAAATATATATTCCCTGCTGATCTTCACTCCCTTGAGCAATAAACACTACGTTATCTTTATCAAATGCAGGGCAAATTCCAAACTGAGTAAATTTTCCTGTACCTTCTGGCATGGGAGTATTTTGGTTAGCTATAGTTTTTAGATAACCATTCATATAAAGGTAAATTCCTTGCTGATTATTATTTCCTTCTCCTCGAAAAACAACATTACCATTCTCAATGGTGGCACAAATTTTTGCATCGGTTAAGGTTTTTCTAGATTGAGAAATACATTGACTATTCCCATCATAAATTTGACTTAAAGCTAGAGCTTTTCCCATCAGAAGTAGGCTAAAAATTAATCCCACTAAAGTTATGATTACTAATCTAATAATCTGACTTATTTTCATCTTTTTAATAGTTAGAGTAATTTTTTGAATAAGGTAATTATCTGAGATTTTTCATAGTAGATTTTATGTTCAATAATATCATGTTCGGATAATTACTTATAATAAAGTTTTTGTTTGTAGTTGCGCTTGAGCCTCTGAAATGCTTATTATTAGGACTAAAGTCCAACTACGAGCCTAATTATAACTGTTCTACCAAACATGATCTAAGTCATTTTTTTTACCAAATAATGAGGTTTAATGCCTCCCCCTTTTAAGGGAAAAAATATTCAATTCAGTATTTTAAAGCCTCCAACTTTAGTGGTCGGTCCTGATAACTGATAACTGAAATGACCGAACATTAAATAGAGTCCAAAACTTCCAATACTGATTTAGGTAACAACTTATCCTTAAACCAGACAATAGGTACTGGTACATCTTTCACTTTTACACCAGCTTTTTCCAAATTTAGTCGTTCGGAAACTGCCAAAATTAAATTATCACACTCGGCACTTTGCACCTGATAAAATTTCTTTTTTAAATATTCTGGTCGCCAATATCCAACTATTTCTAATAAATATGATTGTCCATTGGGATGTACCAGTCTAAAGTCAGGAATCATTACACTACCAGGAATTGGAATTAAATCAACTTCTCTTTCTAACTTCCACTCGGTTTTTGACTTAGCCCAACGTTCTACAAATGATGCTTCTAACATACTATCGTAGGGTTTTCCTGGTGGGTAATGACTAACTAAACCACAATCAGAATTAAGACTAAATCGACCTTTTTTCCAAGCTCCACTATAGGTATCACGACTTTGTAAAGTTGCGTGTAAACTCCATTTTGTAACGTGTAGTAATGCGGGTAACATTTTTGCTAGTGCTAAACCGTAACGAGTACTAGGTTTAAATAAACTATAAGGCCCATCAATTGTGAGGGTAAAACCATGGTCAGCATCTCCTTCAATATAAGTCATTAATTGAAAGAGTTTTACATACCTAAATAAGAGTTTGTATTCTCCTGGATCATTGCGATGAGCATTTAATTCAATATGACTAGCTTTGTAAAAAATACCTTGTACTTGAGATAGATTATATCTATGTAATAAAGCCTCTGATGTAGGAGCATCAAATTGAGTCAAAATTCTATTTTCTTGTAAGTCAGCATAGAGACCTTTTTTAATTTCATCAGGCAGAACTTCTCGGTTTAATTCTTGACTAATTTGTGCGGCTAATTTTTCTAGAGTTAATTCTGTTGATTGGATACTAGGAACAACTTCTGCTGCTGTAGAAAAAACACGTTTTCTTAATTCTATTGGTTCCAGAGGACTGATAATTTCAAAAGTAGAAAAACTGCCTCTCAGCATATGTGCTAATCCTCTTTTGAAACGATAGTTGGGGTCATCTCCTTCAATTTCTTGTAAACGTTTATCAAGTTCTCCTTGAGTTTTGCCTACTGTTTCTTGAAAAGAGTTAATCATCTCTGTGGCAATGGCTAAATTTTTAGCATCAATTTTAAGTTTTTGAGGAATAATTGTTTCTCCTGTTTGCCGATGAGAAAGTAAGTCAGTTGGTAACATAATTTATGATATTTAATCTAGACTTATAACTGCTATTATGGTGTTTTTATCGTAAGCGGTCAGCTATCAGCTTTATAAAATTAAAAGTATGAGTCAAAGAAAAGCCTATTACTTAACCTTAGCAATAAGTGTGAGCCACATCTACATTTCCCTCCATAGAGTTGAAAATGTAGTAGAAGTTAAACGAGTACTTGCTTCATTCATTTTTATTGCTGAGAGCTGACTGTTAATAGCTGAATGCTTACTTTTTATCAAAAAAATACTTTATTGTATCATAATTGTGATTATAATGACTAGATTATTGGCATATAAAACCCATTTGAAAACTATTTAAAAAGAGATGGGGAGGTGGGGAGTATTTTTCAATCTTTTTACCGAATAATTAAGGTTTAAAGACTCTTCTTTAAAGGATAAGCAAGAAAAAATTTTCCTTTGAGTCAATCCTCTCTTTTCAAGGAGAGGTAATTATTAATTATTAATTATTAATTATTGAACTTATGCCTTCCCTCGATCTCCTAACTCCTGGCAAGAACTTAATCACTGACAAAGATTCCAAATGGGTTCTATAGAGAAGCCAAGGGATGGTTAGGTTTAAAAGAATATCAAATCAAAAACAAAATAAGTATAATTCGTCATACTTTCATTATTTATCAACAATTAATGGGAGAGCTAAAAAAACGTTATGCTCACAAACTTTTGACAAATTTTACGGAAACATTGGAAGCATTTCTCATCGGTGTATCTTACAAATTTTTTTGTTGGTTGCAAGAGCATCAAGAAGTTTTTATTGAGCATAAAACTACTCTAAGATTTCTCTGGGGATAGACTTAAGTATTTCTATTTACATAGAATGTAGCTAACTATATTTAGCTTTTTTCCAAAAGTCCAGTTACTGATAAATTTTCGTTCGATGCAACAGATATTTTTTTGATATAGCAGTCCTAAATGATTTGTGAAAATTTCTATAAAATTTCTATAATAGTTAAGATTGACGAAAAACTTTGAAAATTCTGACTCCCGACTCCTGACTCCTAACTACCACAGAAATATTACAATTGAAATAGGATTGCTATATAATTCACCCTAATAGCTTCGATGGTTGTTTGTTAGCCGCCTGCCATCTTACGAAGAGTTGACCGAACAGCAGCCATCCCCCCAGCACTGGAAATAGGGGAGTCAAGGACTCAATTACCGCAAAGTTAGAAATTCTCGTTTGGCTTACCGACCATGCAAATAAAAGAACTAGACAGGTTCCAACGATTCCCATTACTACCAATAGTAACCATATCCGACGGTTGTAAGGTTTTTGCTCGTGAAATTGGCGATCGCGGCGGATAACTGAAACTCCTCCTAAAGCTCCCAAAAAAATTAATGCCACGGCTTCCCGCCAAAACCCACTAGCGTTAGGACCTATTTCGTTGCTGCTTAATCTGAGCAAGATGGGAGTAAAAGACATGATAATTCTAGCAGTAAATAAAGCTATTATTGCTAGGAGGCTATCCCTTGAAAATACTGCCTTTATTTTTGATTCATCTTTTACTAGGTTTGGCATTAAAATCCCGCTCCTCTATTTTTTTAAAAGACAACGATGTGATAAACTTTATTTGTAGAACTTTAAAGAGACATGATATTAAAAATCAGAAAAACTCATCAATATTAATATCATCATCAGAATTTTCTACAGATTTTTTATCCTCTTTTATTTCTGATTTATTTTCCAAATCATTTTCATCATTTTTTTCATCGCTTCCCCATTTTGCACCTGGTTCAGCAGCACGTTTAGCAACAAAATTATTAACTCCATAAATCGGTTCTGGCTTCACAATTTCTAACGGCTTAACTTCCGGTTTAGCCTCTTTTTGTTCTTGATATTTAGGAGATTTTTTAGGTCTAATTTTACCTCTACGTCTACGAGAAGTTTGTTCTTCACTGGTATTTTCTGTCACAACTTCATACAAAATTGCTAACTTATTTTTATCGCTACCTCGACGTAAAACTCGACCCAATCTTTGAATATATTCTCGTTCACTTCCAGTACCAGATAAAATAATTGCCACCCTCGCATCTGGCACATCAACACCTTCATTTAAAACATGAGAAGCCACAAGAGTTTTATATTCTCCAGTTCTAAATTTACTTAAAACTTCATGCCTTTCTTTCACAGGAGTTTGGTGAGTAATTGCCGGAATTAAAAACTCATGGGAAATCCGATAAACTGTTGTATTATCAGCCGTAAAAATTAAAGTCCGTTCGGGAAAATGTTGAGCCAATAAATTAGCAAGAGTTCGTAATTTTCCATCTGTACCAAGAGCAATTTCCTTAGCTTGACGATGAGCTAACATTGCTCGACGTCCAGCCTTAGAACGGGCACTTGCTATAACAAAATTTTTCCAACCATTTAACCCACCTAACTTAATATTTGCCTGCTTTAAAAAGTCATTTCTAACTGTCATTAACTTGTTATATTCTTCCCGCTCCTGTGCAGAAAGTTTAACCATTATTTGCACAATTTTATGGTCAGCTAAAGCAGCACCTGCCAATTCTTCAGGAGTCTTGCTAAAAACAGTAGGTCCAATTAAATAATCTAGGTCAGAATGGCGACCATCAGAACGGTTAGGAGTTGCTGTCAGACCCAGACGATAAGGAGCGATCGCGTATTCAGCAATTACCCGATAAAAATCAGTAGGTAAGTGGTGACATTCATCAAAAACTAATAGAGCATATTTATTGCCGATCGCCTCAGCATGAATAGTGGCACTATCGTAAGTCGCCACTAAAATTGGTGTTTTGTCGCGAGACCCCCCACCAAGTAACCCCACCTCCACATCTGGAAAAGCTGCATTCAAATGCGCATACCACTGGTGCATCAAATCTAGGGTAGGCACTACTACCAGGGTACTACGGGGAGTTGCCTGCATTGCCAGTTGGGCCAAATATGTTTTACCCGAAGCAGTAGGGAGAATCACAACTCCATTTCTGCCTGACTGTTTCCAAGCTTTCAATGCTGCCTCTTGGTGGGGATAGGGAGGCATTTCCAAACTAGGGATGAGTTCGAGAGGTTCAAATTCTTTAGCTTTGTCAGTAAAGTCAATTTTTGCTGCTTTTAATGATTCCACTAAAGGGCGATAGTCTATTGCTCGAACCCGAAATTTTTCCACCCGGTCATCCCAGGTTGCATAGTCTACCCATGCTTTACCTTGAGGTGGAGGATGGAGGATAAGAGTGCCGCGATCGAATTTGATAGTTGGTGTTCGGTACATTATTTCATTTCACTGATTTAAAAATAACCTTTGTGGTTTTTGGGTTATTGCTTTTATTCTGATAAATTTTCTTGTGCTTCGTGTATTTCCCAATTCAATTTTTATCTCCTATATTGATAATTGAATGTTGTTTATTTTAACATGAGGTAATTGTACAATGGATACCTTAGAATCTTATGGCAATATTATTCAGTCTTTATTGACAGTTTATGCCGCCATCCCCATAGCAAATGGTCAGATAGATTGTTATATCATGTCCGGTAGCATCGGTCTTGTATAGTAAATAGGCAACAGCTCATCTGGCAACAGCTCATCTGGCAACAGGCAAGAAAAAAACTTAAATTTCCTGCAAATATCCACGCCAACTTTTACACAAACGATACCAACGGACATGATATTACACGGTTTTTGATACAAAACAAGACCATTATATGGTTATGAATGTAGGATGGGATAGTTATCGGCGAGCTTATGGTTGTGTTTTACATTTGGATATTATAAGGAGAAAAGATTTGGATAGAGCAAAATATGACCGAAATCAGAATTGCTCAAGAACTTGTGGAGCGAGGAGTACCAAAAGAAGATATTGTTCTGGGATTTCAAGCTCCTGAAATGCGCGAATATACTGACTATGGAGTTGTTTAATTTAGGAAAAGAAAAGCTAGACAGAGATTCGGGCACGGATAAACAGATTAATTATTTGTCATCATCCGTGCATTCGTGGCAAAATCATTGTCTAGCTCTGTTCAGGCGATCGCTCTCTTTTTTTGTCTTTTGTCAGGTAAAGAAGCAAACAGAAAATTATGATTAGTCTTTGAACTGGAAAAATAACTATGTATAATAGGTTTACACAAGAAGACGATAACGTCCCCAATGAAGCGACAAATAGGTATAATTCTCTAGCTCCTTGGCATTTTTTTACACAACAAGTCCATAACGTCCTTGAGCTAGCCTTCGATGAAGCCAAACACTTGTGTCATAGAGAAATAGGGCCAGTACAACTTCTTTTGGGTTTAATCAGGCAGGAACAAGGTTTAGCGTCGCAGGTACTTAGAGATGCTGGTGTTAAGTTAGAAAATGCCCGCTTAGAGGTTGAAAAAATACAGAGACGAGGGGTAGGGTCTTACGAAAACATTCCCTACAATCAAAATACCATAGAAGTCTTTGAGCTTTCTCAAGTTGAGGCAGAGAAGTTAAAAGACTATAAAATTGACACCGAACATTTTTTACTAGCTTTACTGAGCCAGTCAGAAGAAAGGGCAATAAAAGTTTTGCAGAATTTAGGAGTTAGCCCCACTCAATTGCGGAATCAAGTTTTCGGTAGTTTCAAACAAGCTGATCTGACTGCATCCCAGCCAATTTCTACTTCTGCTAATTCTAGTGGAACAAACCCAAATAATGCCCAGCTAGGTATGATTGATAAAATACTTGAGCATCCAGAAGGTTCGGAGGCAGAAGTTGTTAAAAATAACCCAGGCATAATCGATCCTAAGTTAATAGGAAGTATGGCTGCAATATTAGAACAAGAAGGTAATACTAAAGGTGCTAAAGTTTTAAGAGGACTCATTGCTCCTAGAACGGAGGAAGCTACTGATCGCTCAGAAATTCCTGTTGTTAATGTACCTAAATTTGTTCAAAAGTCTACTCTACCAAAGGAGCAAGCTACTAAACCTGACTTGATGAAACTCCCCCCTTCTCCTGAAGACTTTGAACCAGTATCTACTCTACTAGAAGTGCAAGCTATTGAACCTGAGTTGATGGAATTTTTCCCTCCCTCAAATCAAGATATGGAGAAATTCCCCTATCAGTTACTTGGTGTAAGTTTTGTCAACAAAGGTGACAAGCAAGCAGTACACAATTTTTTAAGAGAAAATTTGGATAAGTTAAACGATCGCTTTCCTGAAGCGTTGCAGAATTGGTTTAATAAGGCTTTCCCCAATGTAGGAGATGCAAAGAAACAAGAATTTCTCAAGAGGGTTACTGTTATTAGCGATCTAATTAGAACATTTGATGGAGGGGTGCGGGGGATTAATTTGGAAATTGCTCTGACTGGATACAATATAGTAGCTTCTATTCTGACTCCGACTGAAACTCCTAAAGATTGGGCAGATATTCAGAACTGTCTGGGTTTGAGTTATTTGGAAATGCTTCAGGGAGAGCGCCGTGAGAATTTGCAGCAGGCGATCGCTTGTTTTGATATAGCTTTGAATTTTTACAAAAAAGAGGAATGTCCTGAACTACAAAATATTCGTGAAAATTCCAAAAAAGCAAGAACTGAACTTAGGAATATCAAGGAAGAATCAGCAGCTAGACACAGATTCGGGCACGGATAAACGGATTCATTATTTGGCATCATCCGTGTATCTGTGGCAAAATCCTTGTCTAGCTTTTTTTGAAGTTAATTCAGCAATGCTTGCTATAATATTAGTATCTGATTGATATAAAAAGATTGACTTGGAAACGCTTTTCTGTTCTCTAGATATTATAATTCCAAAACTAAGTTAAATTCAGTTATAGGCAAAACTTGCAAGGAGTAAAAAATTAATGGTTGAAACTATTCAATCTCAAAAAATTAACCTTTTAGATTTAAAGTTAAAGTTTGGTTTAGAACGGAATAATGATGGAGAATTTTTTCAGGAATGGCAAGAAAATTTGCCCGAACTGACAGATTTAGAAATGGCTTCTATGGATGAAGTCAAAGAAGAATATTTACATTTATCTCAATATCCATTGTTAGAACCTGTTGTAAAATTGGTAGTTTTATCACCATTGTTGAAGTGGGCAGGTTTTTATCGATATCCTTTTTTTATTACTGGTGAAAAAGAGGTAAGAATTAGCTCGGAAGATGAGGCAACAATTATTACTGGCAGGCTAGATCTTTTAGTTTTTACTCCTGAATTTTGGGTGTTAGTAATTGAGGCAAAAAAAACAGCTTATTCTCTGGAGGTTGGGATTCCACAAGCACTAGCTTATATGTTGGGAAGTCCTAATTTAGAAAAGCCTAATTATGGTTTTGTTACTAATGGTACAGATTTTATTTTTTTGAAGTTAATTAAACAAGAAAAACTTGTTTATAGTGAGTCAGATTTGTTTTCGATGCGTCGCCGTCATAATGATTTGTGGAATGTTTTGCAAATATTAAAAGGTTTGAGTAGATTAATTGTTCAGTAGGCTAAACACAGAAGCTAGACAAAGATTCGGGCACGGATAAACGGATTCATTATTTGGCATCATCCGTGTATC
This sequence comes from Okeania sp. SIO2B3, assembly GCF_010672525.1. Taxonomy (GTDB): domain Bacteria; phylum Cyanobacteriota; class Cyanobacteriia; order Cyanobacteriales; family Microcoleaceae; genus Okeania. The sequence goes on from NZ_JAAHGH010000040.1 coordinate 59,116, forward strand.
TGTGGCAAAATCCTTGTCTAGCTTTTTTTGAAGTTAATTCAGTATGTCTGCTATAATATTAGTATCGGATTAATATAAAAAATTGGAAATATGACCCAAACAACACGCAGAAAAGTACCCAGAGGTACGCCAATATATGGCGATCGCCCCCCTCTTTCCCCAGAAGAAAGAGCCAGACGCAAAGCAGAAAAAGAAGCTTTTGCCAGTCGGTGTCGGGAAATTTTTTGGCGAGTTTATCCAGATTTGGTGAAAGAACATTACGACTGGTTTATTTATATAGAACCCGATAGTGGAGATTATTTTCTGGATCGTGATCGGAATGTTGCCCGCCAAAAAGCTAAACAAAAATACCCTAGTGCTTTATTAATGGCAATGTGCATTAATGAAACAGGAGCAGTAGGGAAAATATGATTCAAGGATACTTTGGTAGTAAAGGAGAGTTATTTTTTGAAATAGAGTTAATAGCTGCCGACGGTTCGATAATAATAGTTGATGCTTTGTTAGATACTGGTTGTACTGACTGGTTGGCAGTAGATACTCAAGATATAGAAAGCTTGGGATGGTCTTTTCAAGAACAAGAAGAAAGGCGGACAGCATTGGGAGTGGCAACTTTTGATTTGTACCAAGGTGCAGTTATTTTTGATGGTCAAGAAATGAAGGTTCCTGTTGTTGTTGGTGATGGAATACCAGAGATTATCATCGGTTTGCCTTGGTTAGAAGACAGGCGCTTGGTAGTCGATAAAAAAGCTGGTATTCTTACTTTATAGCGCTTTTCTGTTCTATAAAATTACAATTAGACCACAATAATAAGTAAATTAGAGAAGGGTAAAAATGGCTGCTAAGGATAAATTTCATGCTGTGGTTAGAATTGCTTTGGAAAAGGAGGAATGGCAGATAACCGACGATCCCCTGCTACTGGAAGTAGGCGGAACTAAATTTGAAATTGATTTAGGTGCAGAACAATTATTAGCAGCAGAGCGTGGTGAAGAAAAAATTGCAGTTGAGATTAAAACTTTTTTGAGTGATTCGCCATTGACAGATTACCATAATGCTTTAGGACAGTTCTTGAATTATCGGTTAGCTTTAGAAATTAGTGAGCCAAGACGAATTTTATATTTAGCAATACCTGTGCTTGCTTATAATACTTTTTTTAAGCGGGAATTTGCCCAAATATCCTTAGAAAGATATGAAATAAAACTAATTATTTATGACCCAAAACAGGAGGTAATTGTACAATGGATACCTTAGAATATTATCGCAATATTATTCAGTCTTTATTAACAGTTTATGCTGCTATTCCTATAGCAAATGGTCAGATAGATAATTACACGGTTTTTGATACAAAACAAGACCATTATATGGTTATGAATGTAGGATGGGATGGTTATCGGCGAGCTTATGGTTGTGTTTTACATTTGGATATTAAAGGAGAAAAGATTTGGATAGAGCAAAATATGACCGAAATCAGAATTGCTCAAGAACTTGTGGAGCGAGGAGTACCAAAAGAAGATATTGTTCTGGGATTTCAAGCTCCTGAAATGCGGGAATATACTGATTATGGAGTTGCTTAATTGAGGAAAAGAAAAGCTAGAGTTTGATAAACCAGGTTTCTGCATAATTCCTAATAAATAAATAGGTAAAATATGAGTCATAAATTGCCAAAAATAGATACTTTTTATTATAATATATATACAAACTCACTTTCTAATTTAGGAATTTATTATGAGGAGTTGAAATATGGCTTTTAGTGATTTTAAGACAATCTCCGATGTACAAAAAAAGTATAGAATTAAATACTCTGAAGAGAACTTTATAGTTAGTCAGGAATTATTACCATCAGACAGTTTTATCAAAGATTTTGAATTTAATAAAGAACACATAGATTTGTTTGCTTCTGAAGCATCTCGCAGCGAAACTATAATCTCCCCATTATTGCGGGAAGTATATAAAAAATATTATCAGAAATATTCATTTTGGATTCGCAAAAGTATTTCTTATGATGAAATTCTATCAGGAACACCAGACTATCTTTTTTCACGACGTTCTGAACTTGGTAAAACAGTATTAGAAAAACCAATTGTTATCGTTGTTGAAGCTAAGAAAAATGATTTTGAACAAGGTTGGGGGCAATGTCTTGCCGAGTTATTGGCGTCACAAAAAATAAATGATAACTTCTCAAGGGCAGTCTATGGAATAGTTACAGACGGTAATTTATGGCAATTTGGAAAACTTGTAGCAGATACTTTTATCAAAGATTCTGGGAATTTCACCATAGATAATCTTCTCAGGGTTTACGGTGCTGTAGAAAACTTAGTTCAATTAGTAGAAGAGGAAGATGAAAAACAGGAGAATGGATCAGGATTTAGGCAATAGCGATCGCGAATTTTCAGTGATCAGTTATTCAGTTACCATTTTCCACGATCTGTGTATCTATGGCCAAATCCGTGTTTAGCTCTGTTCAGGCGATCGCGACTTTTTAGTTATCAGTTATCATTTTCCACCATCCGTATATTTGTGACAAAATTCCTGTCTGGCTCTGTTTTTGTTGCCGACAGGCTTCGAGATTTTTTCGCACAGTCTGAGTATTAGGATGTTCCCCACCTAATTTTTGCTCATAAATATCCAGCGCTTGTTTGTACAAAGGTTCTGCTGCTTCGTATTTTTCTTGAGAATAGTATAGTAACGCCAGGTTGTTGAGGTGGGTGGCAAGATATAGATGATTAGAAGGTAGGGCAATTTTAGTGATTTCGATGGCTTGTTCGTACAAAGGTTCTGCTGCTTCATATTTCCCACGAGAACGATACAATTCTGCCAGGCTGCCGAGGCTGGTGGCAAGGTTTGGATGATTAGGAGGTAGGGCAATTTTAGTGATTTCTAGAGCTTGTTTGTACAAAGGTTCTGCTGCTTCGTATTTCCCTTGAGAATAATATAATCTTGCCAGGTTGTTGAGATCTCTAGCAATATCTGGATGATTAGGAGGCAGGGCAATTTTGTCGATTTCAATAGCTTGTTTGAACAAAGGTTCTGCTGCTTCGTATTTCCCTTGAACACGATACAATTCTGCTAGGTTGTTGAGGTCTCTGGCAATATCTGGATGATTAGGAGGCAGGGCAATTCTGTCGATTTCTAGAGCTTGTTTGTACAAAGGTTCTGCTGCTTCGTATTTCCCTTGAGAATAGTATAAAACAGCCAGGTTGTTAAGGCTGGTAGCAATACCTGAATGATTAGGAGGTAGAACAACTTTGAGGATTTCAATAGCTTGTTTATACAAAGGTTCCGCTTCTTTGTATTTCCCTTGAGAATAATATAATTCTGCCAGCTTGTTGAGGTCTCTGACAATATTATGATGATAAGGAGGTGGAGCAACTTTGAGGATTTCAATAGCTTGTTTGAACAAAGGTTCCGCTTCTTTGTATTTCCCTTGAGAACTATATAATTCTGCTAGGCTGTGGAGGTTGGTTGCAGTATTTAGATGATTGGGAGGTAGAGCAACTTTGGCGATTTCAATAACTTGTTTGAACAAAGGTTCCGCTTCTTTGTATTTCCCTTGAGAACTATATAATTCTGCTAGGTTGCTGAGGTCTCTGGCAATATCTGGATGATTAGGAGGCAGGGCAATTTTGTCGATTTCAATGGCTTGTTTATACAGTGCTTCTGCTTCTTTGTATTTCCCTTGAGAATAATATAAGACAGCCTGGTTGTTGAGGTGGGTTGCAAAAGTTGGATGATTAGGATGCAGGGCAATTTTGTCGATTTCTACAGCTTGTTTGTACAGTGCTTCTGCTTCTTCGTATTTCCCAAGATAACGATATAATTCTGCTAGGTTGTTGAGGTGTATGGCATGCTTTGGATGATTAGGAGGCAGGGCAATTTTGTCGATTTCTAGAGCTTGTGTGTACAAAGGTTCCGCTTCCTCGTATTTCCCTTGAGAGCTATATAATTCTGCTAGGTTGCTAAGACTGGAGGCAAGGGCTGGGTGATAAGGAGAGAGCAGGGCAATTTTGCTGATTTCTAAAGCTTGTTTGAACAAAGGTTCCGCTTCTTCATATTTCCCAAGATATCTATATAATACTGCTAGGTTGTTGAGGTTTTTGGCAAGAAATGGATGATAAGAAGGCAGGGAAATTTTGTCGATTTCTATAGCTTGTTTGTACAATAGTTCGGCTACTTCGTATTTTCCTTGAGAATAATATAATAAAGCCAGGTTGCTGTATATAACTGCAACATCAGGATTATCTTTACCCAGCCGTTTTTCTGCTATTTCTCTACCCTTCTCCAAGCAAGGTTGTGCCTCTGGATAAAATCCTTGATCTAGATAGAATAAACCTAAGCTAATAAAAGGAATAATCAAATAATGATCGCTCAAATAGTCAGTCAAATGTTCCGCCACTTCTTCAATATGGGGAAGATCAACCTCACATTCCTTAACTTGCTCCAGTGTAATGTTATTGGGAATTGCCCCTGCCGCCTCTACCAGTACCCGACAAAAACTACGTTTCCATTCCTCCACAGAATCAAACTGCTGCAACTTACCCACCATAAACTTTCTAATCAGTGGATGTAACTGATAAATATCTTCATCCTTTCGTTCCAGCAAACTTAAATTCAACAACACATCATCTCGTATCTCCTGCAAATCTT
>NZ_JAAHGH010000041.1:0-37380 GCF_010672525.1 Okeania sp. SIO2B3
TTAATTTACCTTCAAGGATAATTGATAAATTTGGCCGAAATTCTGACTATTTTTCCAAAATTTTCCTGTTATACCCATCTATTCTATCTCCTTCTCTGTTTTTCGCGAGAATGAAACAGCCCTGCTCCCAGGAGGGGAGGGGAAGTCAGGAGGAACGGGGAATTATACCAAGGGTAAAAAATATAATGTTATGAATAGTAAGAGGAATAAAAAGACTTTTCAGAATATTCCCTTTGACAAAAAAGATGACTTCCGACCTGAAAAATGGTATTGAAGCTATTCCCATACGACTCGGTCTTCCTGAGTTACCCTCCACGGTCGGGGGAGGGGCGAGGGGTGGGTTTACTCCTTACGAAATATCCTAACTATTTGTAGCAAACATTTATCAATTTGGTATTTATAGAGGAGGTAGTCGGAAAAATTGTAAGAGTGATTTTTCTGCCATAATCGTCCCAAAATACTACTTTTCGAGCTTTGTCCACCGAAAAGCTGACACTTTTTTAGAACAAAAAATGCTACAACCTTTATCTGTCTATGTTAATTATTCTTATGTTTTTATGTTGACTTCTCCCCTACTCCCCCACTCCCCTACTTCCCTCCTTAAAAATTTGTTAGTTTTATTCTGCAATTCTTTATTTTTCCACAGGTATTTTAAATACAATTTACCAAGAGTTGTCAAAATAATTGTTCCAGCCTGAAAACTACCTTTTATAGTACCTGATATTTTTGAACGTCCACCCTGACGACGACGATAACCAACAGGAATTTCAGTTATTTTTAAATCGCATTCTACAGCTCTAGCTTGCATTTCTACCGTCCAACCAAAACCTCGGTCTTCCATTCTAATTCTCTCTAAACTAGACTTCCGAATTAAACGCAATGGTCCTAAATCTTGATACCAATATCCCCACCCTAAACCAATTAAAAAAGTAGCTAATTTATTACCAAAATTTTGTACGGGAGTCATCGCAGACCTACCTGCTTTTGTCGCACGGCGATCGCCTAATATTAAATCGTATTTATTAGTAGCAGTTAAAAATTGTGGTAGTTGTTTTAAATCATCACTACCATCTCCATCACAAAATAAAATCCAGTCACATTCTACAGGTGTATTTTGGATGCCACACCAACAAGCTCTACCATAACCTGAGATGGGTTCTTTGATAACTTTTGCACCTGCTTTTCTTGCTTTTTCTATACTTCTATCGGTGCTACCATTATCCACTACCATTATATTTTTTAGTCCGTAAAATTGTAATGACTTAATTACATTTTTGATGGTAGATTCTTCATTCAAAACAGGAATAATTACGAATATTTTTTCTAAAAGCATTTGTTTTAAATTTTTTTTCTGAAAAATGAAGCAGTCAGCTTTTTCTACGGAATGCTACCCAAATAGCTTTTGAATAAATTAAGCCAGCATTTGTTGAACTTTTACTACATTTAAAAAATAGCTGATAGCTGATAGCTGACCGCTGAAAGCTTCAATATTTACGAATATTTTTTCTAAAAGCATTTGTTTGAATTTTTTTTTCTGAAAAATGAAGCAGTCAGCTTTTCCTACAGAATGCTACCCAAACAGCTTTTTAATAAATTAAGCAAGCATTTGTTTAACTTCTACTACATTAAAAAAATAGCTGATAGCTGATAGCTGACGGCTGATAGCTTAAGTATTATTGAACATTCAAAGACCAATCATAGTCAGAATATTTGACTTGATAACCACCCTGTTTTAAATACTTTTGATCATCAGGACTTACATATTGATGAGCATAATTTACGATTGCCGTTTCTGTTTCATTCAAGCCATCAATATTTGGTTCTTGACCATAAGTTTTTTTATAATCTTCACCGAACCATTTAAAAATTGAAGACAAATAAACAGCATTATTTTCACGGTCAATTCGGAAGCCTTGATTATTGGCGAGAAACTTGTTAGCTTGGTCATCTAGTTGTTGTTCTAATTGATTACCAGTATAAGCTTCTTGTCTTAGAGGAGGGCAACTTATTGCAGCACAAACTAAGGCAACATGAATTCCTGGTTTATTAAATTCTTTCCTTAAAATCTGATGTTCGATATGGTCTAATGTCAACTTTTCTCCAGCAATATCGAACTTACGAATCTTCCAAACACCAATAATATTTCTAATACTTTTAGTAGGGTAATTATCAATAATAGATTCTAAAGTAAAAGAGTTATAAGCATTAACTAAAAAAGCGATTTTTTCTGGGTCTGTCCAAGAATCATAAATGCTTGGCATTACCGCTCCAATAGCAGCATTAAATTCATCAAGTTTTTGCCTATTTTCTTTTAATCTTTCGTAGTCAACTAACCCTTCTGCGTTGACATACCCCTTTAAAATTGAGTTGTAATCTTGATAATTAAATGGTTCAGCTGAAGTAGCAGTAGATTCTTGTGTCTCTTGATTGTTTTCCCCTAGATTTGTAGGACTATTTAATCCACCACAGCCAGCTAAAAATATAAGTAGCGGTAAGAAAAATAATAACTTCTTAATTTGATATCTCATAAATTATTCTGCCATTTATAGTAATTTCATTCCATATCCATGAAAAACTAACGGCATGAGTAACCTGTGAGACTTAGCTTAATTTTGAATTAAATCAATATTCAGTAGTCAGTAGTTCGATAATTAATAATTAACAATTACCTCAATTATTGAGTAATATTATTAGGACTTACGCATGAACGCTATTGGTAGTGGCGCGTCAAGCTTGAAATAGTGTTTTAGGAAAATTCTCCAAACCTTAGTCATAGCAAGAATTATACTCAAAAATTTAATACATCATTTTCAGCTTGACGCGCTAGTAAGGTGTGTTACGCTAGCGCTAACACACCAAGACCCTATATCTATATATAGTTCCTTTGCGTAAGTCCTGATTATCTCAATTAAATTAGTGATGAAAAAACCTATCCTCTCACTTCAACAGCAAATATTTCTATTTTCCCCGCTCCCTTACTCCCTTATTTATCAGTATTCAAAAAATATTTAGGAGGCGATCGCTCCTCAACTTATGAAGGTAAGCGATCGCTTATTTTAAAATCCCCAATTAAACGGGAAGTTATGGGTAAATTTAATCTACCCTTTCTAATTGCCAAAGAAGTTAAACTAAGCAATTCTATCACCAGAATTACTCGTCTTCAAAACCGGACGTGAGACTTTCACCTCATCCGGCTCCTCAGTGATTTGGCCCTAATCAAAATGAGCACCTCTACTACTATTCTTAGCAGTTTTCAGATCGTAGCAATCTCTATGCAATTCAATAGCATCCAATACTTTCCCCTCCTTACCTTTTGAGTCGTACAACAATTGAAGCAAAGGGCGTGGACAGCTCAATAATCTAAAACTTAGACCAGATAAGATTTTCCTTCTGTCTCCCCCCTCTCAAAGGTAAGATTTTCCTTCTGCCTCCCCCCTTTCAAAGGGGGGTAGGGGGGATACCCTCTGTCTTCTGCTATACAACCACTCTACTTGTCCAAAGGTTGAAAGTCTTTTTGCCTGCTCCAATAAAACCAGTCCTTGTTAACATTCTCCTGTCTAACAATAGGAACTTCTGTGTGCTTCAATAGCTTAACTCGACTGCCATCCTCATAACTACACGAAAATTCCTTTCTGTTTTCCCCAGAATGCCAATACTTTTGAGAAATCCAGTCATTATTTTTATTGGAATGTCTTCTTCTTGCCCAACGCCAGAGTTTTTGGAATATTAAATGATCCAAATCCCTAAAGGTTTTCTTACTCACTACAGCCGAGTAATAGTTTACCCAATCCCTAATAATAGGATTAAGCCTTCTAATTAAAACAGCCTGTGGTGCAGACTTATGTCGGTCGATCACCTCAGCAATTTGACGATAATGACTCCTCATGCTCTGGTCACTTGGTTTGACCTCAGTTTTAAAACCAAGCTTACATTGATTTTTGCCCACCTCATATTGTCTGATGTTGAACCCCAAGAAATCAAACCCTGGTTTTTCTCCACCATACCCATATAGAGTATGAACCACTCTTGTTTCACTTGGTTTTAACTCCAGCCCCATTTCAGACAACCACTCTCCAACCTTTACTAGGCATTTTTGAACTACATCTATATCTTTATGAGCGATCGCCAAACTACTACCATAGCGAACCAAACCCAAGTATTCACTCCTATCCACCCTTGATACCTCATACCCGCTTTCCACAGATTGAAAATCAAAAGTTTCAGCATACTCATTGATTTGCTCCTCCATACCATGAAGAGCCAAATTTGCCAGAAGTGAAGAAATAACCCCACCCCTTGCCATCTGCTCCTCCGTTGGAAACAAGCCTTCCCCATCCATCACACCAGCCTTCAACCAAGCTTTGATTTTTCGACGCAATGTAGGATAAGTACCCAGCTTTTCCAGTAATAGTTCGTAGTTAATACCCTGAGAAGACTTAGCAATGTCAGCCTCAAGCACATACTTAGGCTCCAGCTTGACAAAACCAAAAATTGCTTCTACGGCATCTTGAGGCGATCGCCCCGGCCTAAACCCATAACAACTAGATTCAAAAATAGCCTCCCATTCTGGCTCCAGGGCCATTTTGACAAGTATTTGTAGAGCGTAGTCCTCCATAGTGCCTCTCCTAGACTTAACCTTGCCAGTTATGTCCAAAGTTTCAGCCAAAGCAAACAGCTTTTCCGAAGACAAAACTTTCTCACTCTGGTTATCTTGAACCACCCCACGCACCGCCAATAACTTAGCGTACCAGGACTTCAGCAAAGTTTTTTGAGGCTTACGAAATGCAACAAAATCACGACTCTCAGAGGCTCTGTAGATTCTGTCCTGTAACTTAAAGACGTGACGCTCAACCTTTAACCAGTTAATATCGCGCCATTCCTCCCATTCCACCGTAGTCTTCAAACTCGTATTGGACATCTGTATTACCTAATCAAACTCTACATTCCAAATCACCGTGTGTCCGTCAGCCTATCCCATTACATTAAATAAGGGCCTTTGCTTCTGACACAATCCTTCCCAATTAAACATCCGGTTAGCACCTACTTGATTCAGTTATCAGTTATCAGTTATCAGTTATCAGTTATCCATACCTATAGCTGAAGACAGAAGGGTGAGCATAGCTGAAAGCTGATTGCTGAAAGCTGATTGCTAAATAATTCAAGAGTTTTTCATGGGTTACTTCGTTCCAAATGACCTTATTTATATACCTTTAGGATGATGCTTTACGCCGGGTTTACCGGAAGTGCATATTAGTCGAACCAAATCTCGCTAACTCCCTATCCTGTGCCTTTTGGCTCCAGTGTCACAGCTTCTTTCACTGGTTGAAAATTACGACGCTTCAATTACATCTTCGCTTTTAGCTATCCAATGGGTATTGTGCTCGATGGAAACTCACTTAAGCTAAGAGCTTTACCACCTTTTTACCCCGCTTTACGGATTGATGGCTACTCGCTACCGTAGGGGTAATGCTGTCAACCCTGCACCTGGGCGGAAGGAATCTCACCTCCAAGGTCATTTAGTTATAAGGCTGATGGCCTTACTCTACTCACGTCTTATAGCATTTGAAGCAATAAGGTGGGGACAGCTCAAGAATCTAAAACTTAGGCCAGGCAAGATTTTTCCTTCTGCCTCCCCCCTTTCAAAGGGGGGTAAGGGGGGATGCCTTCTGCCTTCTGCCTTCTGCCTTCTGCCTTCTGCCTTCTGCCTTCTGCCTTCTGCCTTCTGCCTTCTGCCTTCTGCCTTCTGCTATAACCTGATGGCCTTGACTTTTAGCAGAAACGAATCGCACTTTGGTTACCTTCACGACGTACTCTAGATACAACCCAGTTTCGCCAGACCCAATGGTCTCCACGACTGGTCACAGCACTGGCATTGATGTCCATTAAATCTGCTAACTCTGAGCTGGTGATTAGATAGCCTTTATTGGCCACTTCATCAGCTATGTGTAAGGTTTCTATTAAGTTGCGCAGTTGCCCAACCCTCTGCTCCCTGGGCATATTTTCGAGTAATTCGTTAGTTGTTTCATTCATGGTAATTTTCAGACTATGTGGTCAGATACTACGGCTTACGATTCTATCGTTTTGTTACCAATCTTGCCTAATTAGTTTTGAATATTCTAGGCTAACTCTGGCTGAGAATTGCCGTTAGACGTGAAAGATTGTTTTCTCTTCACAACTTTTTTTCAGCTTAAGACTGGTTTTAATATAGTATAAAGTTACGTCTATAAATAGGAGATCATTGTTCCTTGAAATTACAGAGATCATCTGAAAGCTGATTTTTTTTATTTCCCTATATCCCGCAGAACTTTCTTTTGCAGTTAACAAGTCCACATTTTGAATCTTTTTTCTTTTGTAGATATTCTTTATAAGTATCAATACTAAAAGTACTTTTTTGGCCTGATATTTGACAACTTAAACTTTTTTAATAGTTAAATGAATATTTAGAAGAGTGAGGGGTATTTTATGACTACTTTCTATTAAAAATATCCCTTTCATTGACATACTCCCAGCATCAAATCAAAGATTATAATGCGGGATTCTCATCATTGATGATTCTACGTTCATCAAGACAACTTAGAGATCGCAATATTGCTATCACGCTCTCCAGAGGTCGGACTCTCCCGTAGCGTTTGGGCTTTTGACCCCAGTTTCCGTTAGCGCAGCTCCTCTGTAAGAGGCGTGCCCCTCGGTACTGTTTGCTATCGCTTCTAATATTTCTAATCCCTTTGCCAAAATGTTCTTTGCAGCGTTGTGGTCTCTATCAGCAATATACCCACAATGGGGACATTTATGAGTCCTCACTGATAATGATTTCTTAACTATTTGACCACAATTTGAACAATTTTGAGATGTGAAATGTGGAGGTACTGAAACACAAACAATTCCATTTGACATCCTCTCCGGCCTAAAGGCACGGAGATTCCTACTGAGCCGTAGCTCTTCGGCGGGTTGACGCTTCTTAGGCTGCTGCTACTTTGACAGTAGTCTTATGCTTGCCTCCACGTCCGTTTAGAGTTTCCGAGTGCCCCCCGGCAACTGTTAGTACTGTAGCATATATTCAATTTACTTGCAAATAAAAAGTCGCCCGCTTATGGGCGAGGCTTTAAACCCTATTTTTCGGTAATTTAGCGTAATAATTAAGCCATTCTGTGAACTGATACCACGAAGCATCAGATATAGACTTAGCTAAATTATGGTTTTTAACTAAGTTAGCAATCTTTAAATCTGCCTTCGGCGCGCCGCTCCGCGTCTACATAGACTACCAAATCGTGAGATTGGATTAACGCCATTGCAGTCTTTACTGCATAGTCTTTACGCTGTCTACTGATTTTCAGATGTTGTTTACCTAATTGTTTTCTGGCTTTGTGATAATTATTTGACTGAGGTTTACCTAGTTGATGGCGACGTGATAATCGACGCTGTAGTTTATTAAGTCGTTTTTCTGACTTTCTCAGATATTTAGGATTTTTAACAGCATTTCCATTACTGTCAGTATAGAAAGCGTTTAAACCTAAATCAATTCCTACTGTATTACCCTCAAAGTTATGAGTTTCTTTTCTCTCTACATTGACCAAGAATTGGCAATAATAACCATCAGCCTTTCTCACAACTCTAACACGACTTATTTGTTGTTGAGAATACCAGACTAAATCCCTGGTTGTCCATAGTTCAAATACACCAGCTTTAAAACCATCTATAAACTCAATTTTCTTTCTGTCAGTCGATAGTTTATAACCGGTATTTTTGTACTCTACAGAACGGGTGAATTTTTTGAATTTTGGATAACCCTTCTTTCCTGGTTTGTTCAGTCTACAATTACGATAAAATCGTTGTATTGATTGCCATGTTCTATCGGCTGACGCTTGTCTGGCTTGAGAGTTGAGTTTCTTTGCCCAAGGAAAATTTTTATCCTTTGCTAGTACAGCACAAAGTTTTTGTAAGTCGTTACGCTTGACGTTTTTATTATCCATCCAATAGCGCAAACAACTGTTTCTGATGAACTGACCAGTGAGAATCATTTCATCTAGAACTTTGTACTGATTTTGACTGCCTTTTAATTTGGCTTCAATTACTAGCACTCGTTGTGATTAACTCCTTGTAACATAAGATTATTATAACTTAAGTTTACCTAAAATATCTACTGGATAAACTGTTAAGATTTGTAGATCATTATGGCATCCTTGGCGGAGCATGACCAACGGAAACCACAATTATTGTTGCCACCATTCATCTCCCGGTAAATCAAAGATTATACCGGGAGCCTTCTGTCTTTTTTTAGGTAATAGACTTGTCGCTTTATAACTTAAAAAAACCTCAAAACCCTTGATATGTAAGGATTATAGTTGTCAATATTCTAAAGTGCCTGTAATTATTATTCTGCCTGAGTTTGAACGATTTTTTCCCTCTATTTAGCGACAAGTCTAATATTATCTTTGCGTTTGCTATTTTTTTTGATTGACTAAAAAATCATGTACATAGGCGAACTAAACCTAATGCTTTTACTATATCAAAATTTTTTCTGGTGCGCAACCTTAATTTAATCCGCCACGCCATTTTGCTTGAGTGCTTAACACAATGAAAAACAAAGTAAAAAGTAATTTGAACTATTATTACTATTGCAGCAGCTTTGATGATTGAAATAACATACAGACTTTGGCTTAAAAAACTATGCTGAGGTGATACTAAATCTGGTTAATTACAAGAGTGAGACAGAAGGCAGGAGGCAAAAAGTTGAGGACGGCTTGGGAAAAACTAGCTTTTTATCAGTGGGTTTGGTATGAATGACTTTAACAATGGCTGTCTATAAATTTTTAAGAATTAATAAAAAATTAAGTCTGCTAAAATAACTAAAAGTTAAGTTATTGTAGGAAAATACTGGCAATTTTTGGTGACAATAATTTATAGCAGTTTGTGTACTTGAAAACTAGACAAGATAAAGAAAAAAAATTTGACTGCCTATGGGCGATATACTAATTGCTATATATGTTTTGCGGAAAAAGTGGGGAAACTCCGGTGCAATTCCGGGGCTGTGCGGCAACTGTAAATCGACAAAAATAGTTAATAGAAAAAATCAATAACTACTTACTAATCAATCGATCAGCCAGAACACCTACTTGTCACTTGTAAACTCTAACTTCCTGCCTGACACGGGAAAGAATAATAAATGAAATATTCAACTCAAAACTCTGAAATCAAAACACAAAACACTCTAACTTCAACAGAAGAAATAAGTAGTATTTCTACAAGTTATAAATTACCTCTATTACCACTACAAAGACCTTTATTATTGATAGGTCATGGTACACGAGATGCTGATGGAAAAGAAACTTTTTTAGATTTTGTTGCAGCATATCAAAATTTAGATAAATCTCGACCTGTAATACCTTGCTTTCTAGAATTAACAGGTCCAACTATTCAAGAAGGAGTAGATAAATGTGTAGAACAAGGTTACACAGAATTATCTGCTTTACCAATTTTATTATTTGCAGCCCGCCATAATAAATTTGATATTACCAATGAATTAGACAGGGCAAGACAACGACATCCTCAAATCAAATTCCATTATGGGCGACATTTTGGTATTACTCCCAAGATTTTAGAATTGTGGCGATCGCGTCTCGCAGAATTAGAGGAAACTAATTTTAATCCCTCCGAAACAGTCTTATTATTTGTAGGGCGAGGTTCGAGTGACCCTGATGCTAATGGAGATGTTTATAAACTGGCTCGAATGTTATGGGAAGGCAGTGGTTATCTAACAGTTGAAACTTGTTTTATTGGCATTACTCACCCTCGTTTAGAAGAAGGTTTTCGGCGAGCTAGATTATATCAACCGAAGCGTATTATTGTTTTGCCCTACTTTTTATTTACCGGAGTTTTGGTAAAGAAAATATTTGATATTACTGCTCAACAACAAGAACAATATCCAGATATTTCTATGACTTGTCTGTCAGAAATGGGAGCGCATCCAACATTATTAGAATTATTGCGAGAAAGAGAAATAGAGACACAGTTAGGAGAAGTACAAATGAATTGTGAAATGTGTAAGTTTCGATTAGCTGCTGTTAGTAATGAGGAACATTCTCACGGTCATCACGACCATTCTCACTCACATCATCATCATAGTCACGACCATAATCATTCTGTGGTTGACCCTTATGCGGAACCAGAACAATATCATCAACGTATTTGGCAAGTTCCTTGATGATTGAACAGAGATAAAAAACACTATATAGTCAATTCAAACTAGATATAGTGTTGAAAATCAAAAAGAGCAAATTTATCAATATTTGCTTCAAACAATTATTCTTCAAAGCTAGAGGGAACAGTTAGTATAAAAAAACTGACTTAAGCAACCTTAAGGACTCTAGCTTTTAAAAAATATACTTGCTATTATTTCCTGACATTTATTATATATATTTAGGGCTTACTGATTAAATATTCAACTTTTATTATTAATGGTTTTAGCCTTATTTGGGGTTGAAAAAAGTGCCTAGTTTTCAGTTTAAAACGCTCAAAAAGTTAGCATAAAAGGCATACAAGGACAAAAAAAATTACTTCCCTACTTCCCTACTCCTTAAAAAGACTTTTTCAGGAAACCCTAGTTACTACTGATCATGGTATTTGAGAATGTTTAAAGTAGATTTAATTCTGATTTTTGCTGCTTTTTAAGCATACTCAGTTAGTACACACCTTGCAAATCTTAAACAATATTTCTTGCTCAGAAAGTAACCGTAAATTATAAGATATAAATTTTATTGGTAATAAAAACACGAGCGCCAGCTATTTGCTAAATTCGATAAACATGATGGATTAATATATGATTAGAATAGTAATTGCTCAAGGCATTATTCAACTATTAAATGTTGTCTCTGTATTAAAGTTTCAATCTACTTTAGAAAAATACCAAAACTGCGAAGATTTTCTGATTATTGCAGGCAGCAGGAATTCAACTATGAATCAAGGATTAATTGATGCTTGTTTACAAATATCTACGGTATGGTCTTTTAAAAATATTATTGTACCCCATGATTATGTAGTTTTGCTTTCTGAAAAAGTTAGCCAGAAAACTATTTCTTTCCTAGAAGCTACAAAATTACTAAAAAATAAATTAACTATCAATGTTTGCGATGTTATTTACACTTGTCGTAATTTTCAGTTCATTAATGAACTATTTCTATCTGCTTATTCTACCGCTCACAAAATATGTTATGGGGATGGTTTAGGAGTATTAGATTCAAAAAGCATGAATCAACCTGGTAGTATTAATCCTCAAGGATTTGCCAAAGTAGATGAAGCTTACTTAATTGTACCTCTAGAAGCTTCAAAAAATGCTTTTGATTATTGTGGTCTAATCCAAACTATCAATATTAAATATTTCGTCGATACTATTCACAAAAGTGCCTTGCAAGTTCCTGGTTTAAGTCAATATTGCAAAAGCATTTTGAAAAAAAATAATCAACCAATTACTTTAATAGTCCTTACATACTGGGCACAGGTTAATATTATTTCATCTTGTGATGCTGAAGTCGAACTATATTTGTTATCGGTGCTTCCTTATGTAACTAAAGATGAATTATTAGTGGTAAAAGGTCATCCAAGACAAAAACTTAACCAGTCACAAAAACTTGTGGATGAACTTGTAAAAAATGGTTTTAATGCTATTCTCATGCCTAATAAATTTGAATATTATTCTATAGAACTATTTACCTCATATCTTAGTTTTAAAAAAGTAATTACTATTGCTTCTAATTCTTGTTTTACTTTAGCTTATCTATGTCACAGTGAAGTAATATTTGGAGCTAAGAAAACTCTAGTTGAAAAATATATAAGTTCAAATTTTCATAAAAATATAAAACAAAGTATTGCTTACAATTCTTTAATTCTCCCAAAAGCCTATACAACAAGTGATTTTGAACCAATTTATTACTCACAATTGGAGCAGTTAACAAAAAATCAGGTATATGAGCAAATATATATAGCAAATGGAAATTTTAGCAAACCTCAAATTATTAACTCCAACATCCTATTTAATAAGGCTCAGAAACTTCAGCGACAAGGTAAATTCAATCAAGCAATTAATTATTATAGATATTACCTCGACTTCTATCCTGATTTTTCTTGGTGTTACTTTAAGTTGGGAGAAACACTAGAAAAATTGGGGTTAATAGATGATGCTGCTAAAGAATACTGTAATGCGGTGGAGAAAAATCCTTCCAATTTAGTCTTTCGTTATACTCTGAATCAATTTATTGAAAAAAATCAAAGTTAATATTTATCAAATAGATACTTTATAATTGTCAAAAAATAATAAAAATGACTACAGGAAATTTAATCACACAGGGAAATAAACTGAAACGTGAGGGAAGGTTAGATGAAGCTATCGCTCTCTATACACAAGCTATAAATTTAAAGCCAGACTTTGCTTTTACTTATTATGAATTAGGGGATGCTCTGGAAAAAAAAGGTGATTTTGCTCAAGCTATTATTGAATATAAAAAAGCTATTGAACTGAATCCTAATATAGATTTTTTTCATCAGAGTCTGGAAACAATTAAAAGTAGGAAATTTGAGCAAAATCTTGATTTTCCTTCCAATCAAATTAACTCGGATTTTTTGGTTGTGGGAATTTCCATGATTAAAAATGAGGAAGACGTTTTAGAAACTTTCATTCACCATAACTTGAACTATCTTGACTTTTTAGTATTAGCTGATAATGGTTCTACAGATAATAGTAGAAAAATCATTAACAAATTTATTCAAGAAGGTCTCAACCTTTGTGTAATTGATGACCATAAAATGGCTTATACTCAAACTGATAAAATGACAAATCTCTACAGAAGAGTAGCTACATCATTCTTTCCAGAATTTATTGTTCCAATTGATGCAGATGAATTAATTCAGTCACCATCAAAAGAATCATTTATTAATTCACTTCAAGTCATTCCTAAAAATGGGATAGGTCTTTATCCTTGGAAAACCTATATTCCTGAACCTACTAACACAAGTCATTTACTATCAAATTTTAAATACAGAAGAAAAAAAGAAAATCCACAGTATTTTAAAGTCATTCTCAGAACTAGCGGTAGTATTAATTATCAACTTAAAATCAATCAAGGTAGTCATGGAGTAACAAGCGAAAATAGTGATATACCCAGTGTTGAATTATCAGATATTTGTCTAGCTCACTTTCCTATTAGAAGTTTTAATCAAGTTATTAAAAAAAGTCTATTAGGGTGGTTAGGTTATGTGGATAGATATAAAAGTATGGATAGTCAAGGACAAGGTTATCAAAAAAAATATTTGTACAATAAAATTATGCAAGGAGAAAAGTTTTCTGACTCAGACTTGACATATATAGCTCTTAACTATGCACAGGAAGTTGAGGTAAAAGAAGACTGGTTAAACTATGTTGAACTAGAACCTCCTACAATCAAATCACCCCAATTTTCTTATCCAGATTTAATAGCTAAAAACGATGACCAAAGCAACGTCATTACAACCATTATTAAATCTTGGGAAAATCAAATCATAAAAATCTCTCCTTTAATTTCCAGAGAAGACTTAATTCCCTTTAGCGAATCACCTACTTCCCTATCAACAGATAATCATCAACATGGCGTCTTTGAACCAAATTTTCACTTAGAAAAATTATTTATTGATATTCCACCATTTGAGTATATTTATCAGAGGTTTTTGCCAGAAAATATTCTTGATATTGGCTGTGGTATAGGTCAATATCTGAAAATTTTCAATAAACTAGGAGTTACAGAAATTATCGGTGTAGATGGTTTTATCCCACAACAAAGTTTCTTAAATTCAAATCAATATATTTGCCATGATTTAACTAACCCATTAAATTTACAACGCAAATTTGATTTAGTTATGTGTTTAGAAGTAGCTGAACATTTACCACCAGGCAAAGAACTTAACTTGATAGAAACATTAAACAATCATGCCTCCAATATTTTGATATTTTCAGCAGCAGAAATAGGTCAACCAGGAAACGGACATATTAATTGTCAACCCTTTGAATATTGGCTTAACTTATTAAAACAAAACTGGTCGCCAATGTTGACTGAGACATTATTTTTCCGATGTATCTCTAGTTTTTCTTGGCTCAGGAGAAACCCTATCTTACTTCAAAAAAAAACAGAATTAACCTCAGAAAATAGTTCTTTAAAATCTTGGGATAAATTAATTGCCATATCTCAAATACCCTACAAATGGTATGGTCAAAAATCTCAAATTATTTCCGAGATGCTAGAAATAGAGATACCCGATGATATATATCCTTCTTCTACTCAATAATTGACTTGATATAATCATGGGATAAATTTAATCTGTACCAAAAAATTTGTTTTTATCCATCAACACTATCTAAGCAATGATTCAATAATTAGAATATTTAAAAATATTTATAGTACCTTGGTCTAAGTCCTGAAGTTGTTAGCTTGTGGGTAGAGACTAGGAAAATAATTAGGGTTTGGTCTCCAAACCCCTACAGTTTTTTTCCACAAACCATTGCAGAAAAATCAAGGGACGATTTTTCCTCCTACTTCACTCTATGGTTCCCATTTATTCTGACTTCTGACTCCTGACTCCTAACCTCCTAATTACTTTCCGCTTTTGACTTTGTAGACTTCCTGCCACGACCAGACTTTTTACTTCCAGCTTTTGCCTTCAAAAGTCCTATCGCTTGCTCCAAAGTCACATCCTCAACAGCCGTATCCTTTGGCAAAGAAGCATTAATCTTACCATGCTTCACATAAGGTCCATACCGACCATCATAAATACCCACTGCCTCACCATCTTCAGGATGTTTACCTAAATCTTTAAGTGGAGGTGCAGCCTTAGCACGACTACCACGTTTAGCTTTAGGTTGAGCTAATAACTCCAAAGCACGTTCCAAAGTAATAGTCAAAACATCATCCCCCGCTTTCAAAGAACGATAATCTTTACCAACCTCCTTACCTTGGTCGTGAACAACATAAGGACCAAAACGTCCTAAATTAGTTTGAATTTTGCAACCCGTTTCTGGGTGAACACCCAAAGTACGAGGTAAAGACAATAACCCTACCGCCATATCCAGAGTCACATCCTCCAGATTCACCCCCTTGGGTAAAGAAGCTCGCTTTGGTTTTTTCTTACTACCCTCCAACTCTTCACCTAATTGTACATAAGGACCGTAGCGACCAGTCGTCATATAAATAGTATCGCCAGTTTCCGGGTGAACTCCTACCACCTCTGGACCCTCTGTTTTTTGCTTCAGCAGTTTCTCTATTTGTTCTGGGTCTAAGTCTGATGGAGTTAAATCTTCAGGAATAGAAGCCTTGACAACACCTTCACCATTTTCTGCCTCAATATAAGCACCAAACTTACCAATACAGATACGATAAGTCATTTCTGGTTCGCCATCCAAATTATCCAATTCAATAGTGCGGGCTAACTTAGGGTCAATTTGCTCTTGCTGTTCCTTAATTTGAGTATCCAACCCACTTTCTCCAGAATAAAATTCTCTTAGATAAGGTAACCACTGAACTTCACCAGTAGAAATATCATCCAGAGTTTGTTCCATACGGGCGGTAAATTTAACATCGACAAATTCAGGAAAGTGCTTTTCTAATAGACTTGTTACACCAAAAGCAGTAAAAGTCGGAACTAAAGCATTATTCTGAAGTTTGGCATAGCCACGGTCAACAATAGTACCAATAACACTCGCATAGGTACTCGGACGGCCAATACCTTCACTTTCCAGAGTTTTTACCAGAGATGCTTCAGTAAACCTAGCAGGTGGTTGAGTTTCATGTCCCACCACTTCTATATCTTTGCAACTTGGGTGATCGCCTTGTTTCAAAGGAGGTAAAGGTACTTCTTGATCTTCCAAAGCTGCCTCTGGGTCATCGGAACCTTCAACATAAGCCCGGAGAAAACCAGGAAAGTCTATACGCTTACCATTAGAACGAAAACCCGCATCTTCTACTTGCAGGTTAACTGTTATATGGGTTTGACGAGAGTCAGCCATTTGGCAAGCTACTGTCCGTTTCCATATTAAGTCGTAAAGAGCAAGTTCTTGACCATTCAATCCTGTTTCCTGGGGCGTGCGGAAAGTTTGACCAGCAGGACGAATAGCTTCATGGGCTTCCTGAGCAGCTTTACTTTTAGTAGTGTATTGTCGTGGTTGGGGACTAAGATATTCTAGACCATACATTTTCTCAACACAATTCCGAGCAGCAGCGATCGCCTCATCGGACAAATGAACTGAGTCTGTCCGCATATAGGTAATAAAACCCTGTTCGTATAGATTTTGAGCTGTCCGCATTGTTTGTCTAGCACCCATTCTTAGTTTACGGTTAGATTCCTGTTGCAAAGTAGAAGTGGTAAATGGTGGGGATGGTTTACGTTTAACAGCTCGTTCTTCAACATTACTAACAGTCCAAGGCTTATCTTGCAGTCTTTCCTTTAAAGCTTCTGCTTGAGCCTCATCCAACAAAACAACATTTCTACCCTCAGCTATTTTGCCTGTATTCTCATCAAAGTCACTACCAGTAGCTACTTTTGTACCCCCAAGGGTAACAAGTTTAGACTCAAAAGGTTTTTTTGCCTGTTCTAAACTAGCCTTTAAATCCCAATAACCTCCTTGTTTAAAAGCTCGACGTTGACGTTCTCGGTTTACCAATAGTCGAACTGCTACTGACTGTACTCTTCCTGCAGAGAGACCCCAAGCTATTTTTTTCCACAGTACAGGTGAGAGAGTATAACCGTACAGTCGGTCTAGAATACGCCTTGTTTCTTGTGCCCTGACTAACTGCTCATCTATGTTGCGACAGTTTTCGATCGCCTTACGGATAGCTTCTGGGGTAATCTCGTGGAATACCATCCGCTTGGTAGGAACTTTCGGTTTTAGTAGTTGCAGTAAATGCCAACTAATACTTTCCCCTTCCCGGTCTTCATCTGTGGCCAGAACTAATTCATCAGCTTCTTTCAAAGCATCTTTCAGTTCTTTGACGGTTTTCTTTTTGTCTTTAGGGACTACGTAGAGGGGTTCAAAATTTGAGTCTACGTTTACACCTAGATGTGCCCATTTTTCTCCTTTATATTTTTCTGGTATTTCATCAGCAGAAGGTGGCAGGTCACGCACATGACCCATGGATGCCTCGACCCGATAGTCGGAGGGTAGATAGTTACGGATAGTGCGGGCTTTAGTGGGAGATTCGACAATAACAAGGGTTGACATAAAACTTTATTTAGGATGTTACAAGCTGGGATTTTATATTTAGGTTAGGAATGATATGCACCAGTGGTCAATGGGTCAGGAGAAATAGAATTTTATTGTTTAGTTTGGTTAGGCATTACAGGATAAAGTCCTATTTTTTCTACGCTATCTTAATTTTTTGTTTCTGCCAAAATCTATAGCAATTTGCAACTTTATCAGATATTAATTCAGATATTAAGTTACTGGGTTTTTAGATTTTTACTTAACAGAGAACGGAGAATTAGAGCATTCTGGGTTTTGCTCTATGTTCATAATTAACTTATCTGCAATCAGCTATATTTTTGATGGACATAAGCTTTAATTTAGTAATTACCTTATACGATTTGCTAGCATGACTTATTATTATTGTCAATATAATTAATATTTTTTTTATATTTAAAAGCAAAAAGCAAGAATTTTACTTTTGCTGTGATTTAGGATTTCCTCAATAAACCCTCAACTTCAACACATCTAATACCAATTTGATCAATGTTTGTTACAAATGGTAGGGACGTTGCATAGTCCCTACGAAAGAAGGAAGAGGAAAGAAGGAAGAAGGGATAAATATTGAAAAAAAGGGAAAAACAATATAAATAACTATCTAAAATGAACTGGAATAGCTATTTTTAAGCATATCCGATCAAGGTCTACCTTTTTGTAGCATTCTTTTTTAAAATTGGTATAACATCCTATCAACCACTCTAAAAACCTAGCTATCTAGCCGATAACGCACCTTAAAAACTGTGGTCAGATCCCGCGCCACCATCAGGCGTAAGGAAATGCTGAGCAAATATTTTACTCTTCCTCTTGTCAAATCTGGACTTTTTCTGCTATTATAGTTAGCAATATCTAAAATAAAAATCAAATCCTCATTTACGTCAAAATTTAAAAAAACTCAGACGTTATAGTTATGACTATCTCAATAGTAACTACAACACAAGCAGCTTTTCTGCTTAATATTTCAACAGGTAGATTGCGAACCCTGCTTAATCAAGGCCGTGTTCAAGGTGCTCATAAAATCAAAAGACTTTGGATGATTCCCCTCAATCATCGGGGAATGCCAGAAATTAAATCAGGTAGTCGTGGTCCGCAAGGGACTTGGAATAAACTTCGACGTAAAGCCAAGACTATTGTTCATGTTCTACGAAAAACTATTGACTATAACCGAGACAATAAAACTTCTCACCCAGTAGTTGCCGTTAAAGTGGGAGATAAAAAGGATTATTGCCATGCCCTGAAAATTAACGGACCTTGTCAAATTGTTTATCAACCCCATCAACCGAATAAAAGTCAAGCCGGGGGTGCCCGTCTGTGGATTGAAGTAGAACCAGAAGTTCTAGTGGAGCGAAAATATTTCTCTAATGGAGATTATGGTCCGCCACCGGAAGTAGTTCAGCAGAGGTCAAAATTGAAGAAGGTAGAGGGCAGAAGGCAGAAGCGGTGCGACCCCGCGACGACGACAGTCGCATCTGGTAGCGCACCAAGAGAGGGAACGCGCACCAAGAGAGGGAATGCTGACCAAGAAAGGGGATGCGCACCAAAAGAGGTAGAAGAGAAAATTGCTTATGGATAGTCAACGAAAGGCCACTTCTTGCCTACAAATCCCAAACAATTTTAAGCACCGTGTGGACGGTGAGGTATTAAACTCGCCACAGAAAAGATAAAAAAAAGTCAAACATTAAAAGTTAGGGAAACCAACTAAGTAGAACATGGTAAATTTTTGGTGCTATGTATCAAAATTGTAAATTAGCTCAAAAATTTATATTTATTACCTTTAGGGGTTTTTTGATTAAAAATACAACTTCTTTTTTTTAGCCTGCTCTACTTAGATCAATATTAGCCTCGAAAAGATGATTTGAGTAACAGTGCGTGGGTTCTGTTTAGTTTTTTGCTGTCTATAAATAAATAATAATGATAAAGTAAGTAAAGTCTAGTAAAGCTTTCCCACTGTCATTGACTATGGCAAAAAGCTGTAACTCTCAAAAAGATTAACTTTTACCAAAAACTGAAAAGTATCTGATGGTACAACTATTCAATAAAACCTTCAAATTTGAAAATCTCCAAACTTTAATAGTATCTCTGCTATTAATTATTATGACTACTATCTTGCCTGTATCTTCTGCATATGCAACTGGAGTTTATCAAATGCCAAGTTTAGCGGCAGGCGATCACACATTCATTGTTGATGATGCTGAAGTTTTCAGTCGAATAACAAAGAGTAAACTGAACAATACCTTAGAAAGTTTGGCCAATAGTACTGGTAATGAAGTTAGATTTGTGACTATCCGTCGCCTAGACTATGGTGAGACCGTGGATAGTTTTACGGAAAAGCTATTTGACAAATGGTTTCCCACTCTAGAAACAAAAGCTAATCAAACTTTAATAGTATTAGATACTCTTACCAATAATGATGCTATTCAGATCGGCAATGCAGTTAAAGAACTGATGTCTGATGAAATTACTCAGAGTGTAGTTGATGAAACCATTCAAGTACCGATTAGAGATGGCAACAAATACAATGAAGCTTTTTTAGCAGCTAGCGATCGCCTGAGTACTGTATTATCTGGAGAACCCGATCCAGGCCCTCCGGAAGTTAAGGATGAGCTGGCAACACAAGTAGTAGCTACTTTTAAATCAGCAGAAGAAACTGACGATCAAAGTGCAACTATTTTAGTGGTTGTATTGTTAGTTGTAGCTACCATTGTACCAATGGTTACTTATTTCTGGTATCAAGGTTTTTCTTGATAGAAATTAAGGAGAATAATAAAAGTATAATTTCGGGTCCTTATCCTTAATTCAATTAATCCTGAATATATTCCTTACCAGTTAATAAAGCCATTTCTGCACGCACAAATTCCCGCCCCAAATAAGCAGCATGATCTAACATTGTAACTGGACAGGGGCGGGTTTCTTCCAATATTTTTACACATATTTCTTTTGCAGTTCTCGCAGTAAATATTCTCGTATGAGTACGTTCTACTTTGCCTTTTGCTGGAATCGGTTTTCCTGTTTCTGGATCTATAGCCAAACCACGGTCGTCAATAATATTAGTAAAGTGTTTTGCACATATTAAACCTGCTTCTCGGTCAATAAAAATAATAAAGTAACCACCTGAATCGAGGTCTATATGACGTCTAGAAAGCTTTTCATCAATGGTGTTTACTTCTTCAAGTGTTAGATTCATAGTTCCATCTTACTTAAAATTATCTATATTTTATTCTACATTTTTATTGGAGGGTTAATATCTAGACTTTAGGAAAAAAGTAAAATAAAATTATCTCAATCTTTGATCGAAAGGAGATTATACCTGAGCCTATCCCCAAACAAATCCCAGATTGGCTTTATGCTGGGCAAAAACGTCTTTTTTAGGACTTCTTCTGACTCCGTAATATTAATTTTTAGTATTCCAGACATAGATTTTTAATATGACGCGATCGCTACAAATAGCTAGGGTATTTTTTAGGAGTCAGGAGTCGTAGGGGCGTTTTGCTCCGCAACATGTAAAGCGTCAGCTTTGCGTCAGCAAATGGCCATTCGCCTCTACAGGAGTCAGAATGAATGTCTTCGATATCATTTATTAGTCCATAAATCATCTTTTTAGTCAAAGGGACATCTACTGAAAAGTCTTTTTATCACCTTTTAAATTGGTATTAGGCAGCCATAGGACTGTAATTTTTCGCGATCAATACAAGCCCTAACCCAGCAAATAGAAAGATTTTTTCCTTAAGATTTACTTTATAAACGCTTTCTAACGCAGGGAGCCATCAATCATTAAACTTAACAATTCCTGATAATATTATGTGATTATTTCAACCAAGTTACTGTGGGTGAAGTTAATCCGATAGAGAGGTTATGGTTAGCAATTAAACAGAAATTGAAGTGGATAATATTTAAGGAGCATTGACTTAATCAGAGAATAACGATATAATGCGTCAATAAGCATACTTTTAGACAGGTTGCACTCACCCATATATGAAATCTATCATTACAAAGCTGAAACTTAATAATAAGCAGAAAACTCTGATGGCTCAACACGCAGGTTATAGCAGATGGTGTTATAACTGGGGTTTAAGTTTATGGAATCAGGCATATAAAGATGGTTACAAGCCAAATGCTTCCTGCGGAATGCTGCGCAAACGTAAGCTAAGAGAGGTGTTTACCAATCACACAAAACCACTCTATCCCTGGATGAAAAACTTGTCGTCTAGAGTTTATCAATACGCTTTTCCTACGGAATGCTGCGCAAACATAAACTTAGGTGAAGCATTTAAAAGATTCTTTCAAGGGTTAGGTCAATATCCAAAGTTTAAGAAGAAAGGTAGGTCTGATTCATTCACAATAGAAAACCGGTGGAAAACCAATAGAATTAAATGGATGGAATCATAAATTACCTTTCATCGGATGGGTAAAAACTTATGAACCGATTGAAGCAACAACTAAAAAAATAACTATTAGTAAACACGCAGGTGATTGGTACAAAAGGTTTGAGTTATGAATTTACTCAATATCCAACACCAAAAACTACTGAAGTTGTAGGTGTAGATTTAGGCATTAAGACATTAGCAACTTTAAGTGATGGGAAAGTTTTTGCGCATTGTCAAGTCATACCGCCAGTTTGAAGCCAAGCTATCCCTTCTACAATATCTAAACCGGAATAAAGAAATTGGTTCAGCTAATTGGCGTTCTTCACAACTCAAAATTGCCAAGCTACACGCAAAAGTAGCTAACATCCGTAAAGAAACACTTCATAAATTGACAACATACGCAAGCCAAAAACCACGGCACTATTGTCATAGAAGATTTAAACGTTAGTGGAATGTTTCGCTGCGCGACATGAAAAGCTAACCGAAAACTACCTAAATCCATTAGTAGACAGTGTTTTTATGAATTCAAGCGTCAACTAGAATATAAAACACAGTGGTACGGTTCTGAATTAGTAATAGTTGATAGGTTTTTTCCATCATCAAAAACTTGCTCGAATTGTGGTCATGTTCAAGATATGCCCTTAAATGTAAGGACTTATGACTGTCCAGAATGTGGCTTGTCAATCTTATTGAGATTTAAACGCCAGTATAAAGAGCGAGAGATGCGGTCGGTTTGCTCCGCAACGCTAACGCGTTTCGCGCCAGCGTTGCGTTACGCCAGTTTTGCGAAGCAAAAGCAAACGACCGTGAATGCCTGTGGATGAGTAACCGCCGACGGCCTCAGTGGAAGCAGGAAGTAAAAAGCCTCCTAGGTCGGAGCTACGCTATCAATTTGTTACGTTATGTGACGCTTTGTGTCAGTTTTATAGAGCAGTTATCAGACTTAAGACAATTTATTGACAAAATCAGACAAAATATTAACCATAATTTTGTAGCTTCATTAATATAATGGCAGTTCATCATTGAAGCCTTAGAGAAAGCAGGTATATTTAAAAATTTTTATAGACCTGTTTCGACTCGCAAAACCAGTATGCGATTGCATATCTAACTAATTTTTTTTACATATAACATATATATGATAGCATCATCAAGTATAGTATTCTTTTTGAGAAATGGTATCACTATAGCTAAGTGTTGCGAAACTAAATAATATGGGTATAAAAGCCCAGTTTATTAAAAACCAAGCTTCTATTTGCTCTGTAATATTCCTGTCATTGAGAATTTTACTTAGCTCAAATTAAGCTGCCTTTCCCAAGGCGGTTGCGCCTGGTCTAATAAATTATATAACTCCTCACCTTCTATGACTTCTTGTACTAAAATTTTCTGAGAAATCTTTTCCAACAAATCTCGATTATGATTCAAAATATCTAAAGCTTGTTGATGAGCTTTCTCTACAATTTCCTTAACTTCATTATCAATTGCTTCAGCAGTTTTTTCACTCAATAAACGACGAGAATTCATCCCACCATTCGCCAAAAATCCTCCTTTACCACTCCGTTCATAAGCTAAAGGTCCTAATACTTTACTCATGCCATAAGTTGTTACCATTTGCTCGGCAAAATCAGTAGCTTTTTGTAAATCTCCAGAAGCTCCAGTAGTAATATTTCCAAATATAATTTCCTCCGCTACACGTCCTCCTAAAAAAGTAGCAATTTGCCCTCTAATTTCTTGTTCATTTCTTAAAAATCTATCCTCAGTAGGAAGTTGCAAAGTATAACCTAATGCTGCCATTCCTCTTGGTACAATAGATATTTTTTCCACCTTACCACTACCAGGCATTATCGCCCCAACTAAAGCATGACCAACCTCATGATAAGCCACTATTTTCTTTTCGTGATCGCTCAAAACCCTACTTCTTTTTTCTAAGCCAGCAATTACTCTTTCAATAGCTTCAGCAAAGTCTTTTTGTGCCACAGTTTGCCTTTGATTTCTAGCAGCTAATAAAGCAGCTTCATTAACAAGATTAGCTAAATCTGCACCGCCAAAACCAGAGGTTCTTACTGCTATTTTATGTAAATCTACATCTTCTCCTAACTTAACTTTTTTGCCATAAATATTTAAAATTGCTTCACGACCAGATAAGTCGGGGCGGTCTACTAATACTTGTCTATCAAACCTTCCCGGACGTAATAAAGCAGCATCTAAAGCTTCTGGACGGTTAGTAGCAGCTAAGATAATAACTGTCAAATCTCCAGCACCAAAACCATCCATTTCTGTTAGTAATTGATTGAGAGTTTGTTCTCGTTCATCATTACCGCCACTGTGAAAATTACCACTGGTTCTTGACTTACCAATTGCATCTATTTCATCAATAAAAATAATACAAGGAGCCTTCTTTTTTGCCTCTTTAAATAAGTCACGAACTCTAGCAGCACCAGTACCAACAAATAGCTCTACAAATTCCGAACCAGATATACTAAAAAAAGGTACTCCTGCTTCTCCTGCCACTGCTTTTGCTAATAAAGTTTTACCTGTTCCAGGAGGTCCGACTAATAATAAACCTTTAGGAATTCTGGCTCCAATTTCAGTGAAGCGTTGAGGTGATTTTAAGAAGTCTACAATTTCTGTTAATTCTGTCTTTGCTTCTTCCACTCCAGCAATATCAGCAAAGGTAATTTTATCTGATTCTCCTTCGACATAAACCTTCGCTTTATTTTTACTCATTGACAGAGCACCTTGAGAACCGCGATTCATAAAAAACTGAAATGCTAATACTAATATGATAGGCGGAATTACCCAGTTTAAGAGAATAGCAACCCAGCGACTTTGAGGTGGTGCAGCTTGAAATAAAACTTTATTATCTTCTAAACGCTGAAGTAGTTGGGAGTCATTTATTGGAGTAGTAGTAAGTAAAGGTCCGGGTTTACCTTCTTCTCCTTTGAGACGATATAAAATTTTTTCTTCATCTACTTGAACTCCCACTACCTGTCCGTTTTCTACTTGTTGAATAAAGACACTGTAAGGAACACGAGGAGGTTTACGGCGTGGCCTAGCAGTATATACTGCTAATACTAAGAACAGACCTGCCAAAATTAATAATGCACTACCAATCTGACGCTTATTAGGAATTTTTGGTTTCTTTTTCAGACTCATATTTATTGAGATATAATTGTGAACTGTAGATTCAAATAGTCAAAAATTGAACGTTTATTTGAGACTAATAGTTTATTATAGCAGTTTGATAAATATTTGTTATAAATAACTAGGTTACTTCTTAGGAGTCAGGAGTCAGGAGTCAGAATGAATGGCTTCAATATTATTTTTTAGGTCAGAAATTATCTTTTTATATCATGCTCGGACGGGTCAGTTTTAACGAAGTCAGAAGTCAGAAGTCAGATAGGGGAGTCGCCGGATTGGCGACTTACAGAAGTTCTTTTTGTAACGGGGATTTGAGCAACTATCCAAAAATATTTCGCCTTAAAAGGCGGGGTTTTAGACCCATATTATTTTGATAAATAAAATTTAAGGACTGACAATACCGACAGTACCAAATAAATACTGAAATTATCTTTACTTTCCTCCAATATTTCCTCTTTTCCTCTTTTCTTTCCTCCTGACTCCTGACTCCTCACAGCAGTTATTTATAAGTATTCCACCGAACATGATATTAGTTCAAGGGACATCTCCTATAAAATCTTTTAATCAGCCAAATTATTCGTAACATTCTTTTTTGAAAATGGTATTAGACAGCAGTTTTCTAGTTGATAAAGTACAAAATTTCTTGATTTTAGGGAGTAGGGAGTAGGGAGTAGGGAATAGGGAATGAATAAAAATTATAGATTGGTCTTAAACTGTACCTTACTATCCTGAAATTTACTGTAATATAAAATATGGAGTTTTTGCTAATTAATTAAGATATAGCAATTCCCAAAAAGCGTGAAGTACAAAATTCCTTGATTTTAGGGAGTAGGGAGTAGGGAGTAGGGAATAGGGAATAGAAAATAAGAAAAACAACTGTACCTCAGTAACTTGAGAAACGCCATAACAGAGAAAAGGTAATAATTAAAAATATTTTTGATAGATCGAACTTGGTCTAAGATTTTCCCACCGAAAAAATCATAATCAAAAAGTATGGTACAAGAACTAACAACTAATACTAAACCAGAAATTATTTATCCAGAAAGTGTATCCACTCAATATGATGGGGTAGGCAATGATTTTATAGTTGCCAAGACCAACCAAAGGAATTAAGAACAGAGCGATCGTAAATAATAGTTGCCAGAGAGGGAATATTTCTCAGATTAGAAATGCGATCGCGTACATATTCAAAAAAGCGAGGGTCCCAGCTTACGAGTAGTAGCAACAAGGGACATGAAAGTATCCCAAGATGCAGTCCCTTCAATCGTCTGAGTTCCATAACTGATATGGCGTCTTCTCACCATAGTCCTAGCAGCTAACTCCGCCGGGTTATTATGTAATGGCAATTCCGGATGCTCTAACACCAACAGCAACTCCGAGATTTTAGTCGCAGTTAATCGTTTTCTTTCATCCAACTGCTGATAACCACTCTCAGTAGTGAAAAGTCGAGAAAATTCAGAGCGTAATCTATGGGCTGTTGAAAGTGTGGGAGCATCTCTATAAGCAAGTAAGTCTCGGGAAGTCACCCAAAAATCATCCAAGAATTGTTCCAGGAGTTTTTGATGATAATTAACCTTGGGAGTTAACTTTTTATAATGTCGTCCCTCATGTATCCAACATAAAGCCAACTCATCAGTTAGTAACTTGAAGGTCGGTGCATCATCACATAAGAGAGTTTGTATAACTGGCCAGTCAGTTTGGTGATGATAAAAAGCGATTGCTGCTGCTTCTAAAATACGTTTACGTTGAAGAGGTCCTAATAATGGTAAATATCTATCTAGTAGCCCATTAAACTCTGTGGAATTCAATACTTTTTCTTGGGGCAACAATTTGAGAGACCTCTTCCATTTATCTGGTATATGTAAGGTCTCCAACAGTGAATTGGTCAGGGGATTAAGAATAAACTCTAGTTCTCGTCCATCAAGTAAACCTTGAAGTACACTTAATCGATCTTTGTTGGCAGTGGTAAAATAAACCGTATAAAGAGGGTTACACACTACATTCGCAGTATAGTTGACCCCTCCCACACGGGCTCCTGTTTGGTCAAAGTGCTGCCAAGGACTACTCAATAGTCCGGCTTCATAGATTTCGCTTTTTTCTGTTTCAAAAACAGCCTGGTTTTTGATTAATAAATTGGACAAATTTCCTGCTGAAATAGAGATGCCTATATCCTCTAAAAACTCTAACAGTTTGCCTTGGGTCATATTTGCCCCATAGTACAAACTTATGATTAAGGCTTTAATCCCCGGGCCAAATTCTCCTTCATAACCTATTGGTAATTCTGCCAAATAGGTTTTTCGCGTAGAGCGTGAGTAGTATTTCTCTTTCAGGAATAATACGTTATCGGTTTCCAAGGAAATATCTTGAATAATTACTTCTTTGTAACCTTTAAACTGTGCATCCATCGGCAGTAATTCCATCGGATACTCTAATATTTCTTCTCTATCTATTTTGAGCTGAGATTTTTTACTGCCCTTTGAATGGTTTTGAGGTTGTTTTCTTTCTTTTTCTGATGAGTAGTTTTGGGAAAATCCTCTTGGTTTTTTGGCTTTAATTTTTGGCTGTTGTTGTTCTCCCTTCAGACGGTTGTTTTCGTCTTTTAAGCGTTGGTTTTCTTCTTGTAATTCTTTGAGTTGTGTCTGTAATTGCTCTATGTCGTTTAAATGCATAACAGCTTATCATAGCTTTGATTGAAAAAAAGGCGTTGCTGAATAAATTGATGATATTTCAGGAGTCAGTAGAGTCGAAAGTCATTTCAGTTATCAGTTATCAGAGAGGTAGAAAGGAGTTTTTTCCTAACTAATATCATCTCCGTTTAATAGTGGGGTAAAAAACTTTCTTTTCCTCTTCCTTCTGACTCCTCCCTCGTTATTTATAAGTATTCAACCGGACATGATATAAAATCAGATAATCAGTTATAAATAACATTAAATTCTATGAATATCTACCAGATCCTAAAGCAAAGTCAACGTCTCAGAATTAGTGATGGCGAAATTTCACCTATCTTCAGTGGTTGTGAGAATGTTAATCGTCTTTTAGTGTTAATTTGGTCACAATTGGGCGATTTTGATAATCTAGAATATGCTTGGTGGTTACAACGAGAGTCTGCAAAGTTGCAAGCTAAAGGTGTGACAATACGGGCAATTGGTATTGGCGATCGCGCTTCAGGTTTGAAATTTTGTGGATATACTGGGTTTCCTACGGAATGTCTGTTTGTTGACCCAGATGCTCAATTACATCAAGAATTAGAACTATATCAGGGATTAACTTCTAAATTCCCTTTATTAACTACAGGTCAAAGTGCTTGGGTCAATTTAATGTTGATGTGTGCTGGTATTGGTAGTCCTGGTACTTTAGGGGAGGTGTTTAGAGGTTATCTTGGGGATAAAAAAGCACCTCAATTGATTGGTGATGATGAAGTTATCCATGCTAAACCTTTACCACCTCTAAAGGGTTCATTTTTTAAGCTAGCAGGTGGAACAGGTTTTCAACGTCCTTTTGAACTAGCGACACTGAGGTTAAGAAATATGACGGAAGTTCTGAGTCATTGGTCAACTTATGTGCCTAATTCTGCTTATTTGACTCAAAGAGGTGCAACTTTTCTGTTTGATAGTCAGGGGGACTTGCTGTACAAACATTGCGATCGGGGTATTCTAGATTTTGCTTTTAATAAAAGTAATCCTTTATCTTTTGTTTTAGAGTAGGGAGTAGGCAACAGGGAATAGAGAATAGCCAACAACTATCATTATGGCTAAACAGCCTGGTGTAGACATGACGGGCTACAACGCACAGCCATTTATTAGCGAAAAGATTGGGAGGAGAATTTTGTTAGGAGTCTTTACCCAAGGGAGGGGTAATTTGCCAACTCTCTTGGAAGGTAGGAGAATTGCTGAAAAGTGTAATGACTAATATCATGTCCGGATAATTAGTCATAAAAAAACTTTCTCCTTCTTCTCCTGTTGTTCTTCTTTCTTCCCTCTTCCCTCTTTCCTCCTGACTCCTGACTCCTGACTCCTCCGTAGCTATTTATTTATCACTGTTCAACCGGACATGATATAATGGTGAGAAATTACCACAGGCTTTGTTCGTAATTGCCGATGTTTTTCCTGTATTATTTCCTGTATTATTTAACTATGCTCAATGAAGTTTACGGTAGTTCCAGTATTTGTAACTGAAACTCCTGTTTCTAATCTATTTTTAGCTGTAAAATCATTTTTTCCACCAACAGGAGTTTTAGATTTTCCTGCTATTGTAGTAGCAGTTACTTCTACTTTAGCAATGCTCGCGAGTGTTAATTATATATTTTATACAGGCGCTGAACTTGAACAAGAAAAACTGTTAAAGGAACATTTTAGAGAATTTCATCAAAAAGCTAAAGATTTTATCGTAAAATTAGCATTAACTAATATAGAAGATTTACAGTATACTTTGGGTTCAGAAAAAACAATATCTAACTTTTTATATTAAAAATGAGTGATTGATATTGTTCCAAACTCAGAGGACGTTTGAAAACTTTTCAGAAGTCAAATATTATACTATTCGTCTCACCATGATTCGGATCATAGCAAAATATTAAAGAGTCTCAGATGTTTTGGGTCATAACTCATAGTTCCGGACTAATCAATGACATACCATAAACTTTACTCATAGCTGCTTTCTCAGTGCTGTTTAATATCCATTTACAGCCTATACTGAGAGAGCTTTTTTACAAAATACTCGACTTTTCAAATATCCTCTGAGAATTACCGAAAAGTGCAATGACTAATGGTCAGAAATGACAATAAACTTTGTCCGTAACTGTCAATGATTTTCCCTTGAAATTGAATGATACTTAAATTGTTGAACAAAACAACGATTCTTAGAAACCTACAATAATCTATAAAAATCTATGATTATCTGTCCACACCTCCCACACTCCCCACACTCCCCTACAACCCATCACCAATCAAAATAAATGGTGCCCAATAATAAGGATGTCTCAACCTTTTTGCCTCTTCTTCATTAATACTCCCATTTATCAAAGCTAGCTGTGCTTTTCGCAATGCTTCTGCTTTTGTGATATTGCCTGTTTTCAATGCTCGATAAAATTTAATCATCAGCACTTGCGTTCCTAGATCGTCAACTTGCCACAAACTTGCCAAAGATGTTTTCACCCCTGCACGTTGCATCTGATAACCCAACCCTAATATTTCTGAACCATCTTTTAAAATACCACCTACTCCTGTTCGACAAGCACTCAAAACTGCTAAATCAATATTAGGTAAGGATAAGTTTGTAATATCCCGCAAAGTTAAACGACTGCCATCACCAAATAAAATAAAAGAATCTTCTGGTTGCCCATTGACAAAATCTGCATGGGTGGCAAAATGTAGAATATTGTATTTATTAACCCGTGAAATAATTTCATTCCAATTGAAGGCTTGATTCAGTAGTTTTGTCGTATTAGGAATCATCTTGGCTAAGGTTTCTACTTCTTGTCCGGCAAATTTTAGTCCTGAGAATCTAAATTCTCTAGAACCCACAAGAAATTTATAATTTCCTTGACTAAAAGCTGCGGCTAATACTCGGAGTTTACCTAGAGGTTTACTGTTGAAATTAGTCAGACTTGCTGCAGTAATATTGTTGATGTTAAACCTTTCTATTAACCATTTTTTTCCATCGTATAAAGCTGCTATTGGAATATAACGTAATAAACCATCAGGAGCATAAATAATAGTTTTAGTTTGCGCTAAAAATAGATCTGTCTCTAAAGGTTCTATTAACAATTTATATAATTTTTGACCTGCTTTTTGTGCTACCTCGTTGCTAGTTATTTTTCTCGGGTATGTCAAAGCTGCTCTCAAGTCAATAATTGCATTTTTTAACTGTGTTTTATTAATCGGAATTGAACGATGTATTGGTAATCCTGTACTTTTGACTAATACTAATTCTATCCTATCGTCTAAAATTAATGGATATAGTAGTACAGCATTTTGCTTGATTTTGAGTATATTTTGTAATTTACTTAGATTAGTAATATCTATACTTTCTCCACCAGTTTTTTGCTTAAGTTGCTCTATAATTTTGACGATATTTTCGTTGGAAATAAAGTTATGAAATTCTACTTGAATTTGCTTTTGTTCTGTTTCTAGATCGGTAATACGTTGTTGTTGAGCTTTCGACCTATCCGTGGGTGATATATTCTGTAAATCTGTGAGTTCTTTGTTCACCTGTACTGCTTTATCTTGGATAGCGGTAAAGTTATCCAATATTTCTTGTTCTTGAGGTAATAATTCTATTCCTACAAAAGTTTGTTCGTTATCTTCTATATTGTTGAGGTAATTTTCTAGTTCTTGAACTTTCAATAAATCTAAAACTTGTTGAGCTTCTATGACTCTGTTTTGCTGTAATAATAAATCTGCTAAACGACGATAAGTATCAGCAATTTTTTCGGCATAAGATTGCCGTTTATCTAGGGGAAAATTTTGTAAATTTTGCCGAATTGATTCTGTGACATTGACAGAGCGCTTATACAAAATAATGGCTAATTCTGGCTGTTTTTCTGCAACTAACAAATCTCCAATATTACTTAAAGTTATTCTTTCACTGGCGCGATCGCCTACATTTCTTTGGATAGTTAAAGCTTGGCGATAGTAGTCTTCTGCTCGGGTATATTCTCTGAGGCTTTTATAAACTGTGCCGAGGCTATCTAGGATACGTCCTTCTTCTGTTTTATTGCCTATTTCCTGGAAAATTGTTAATGCTTGATGCAAATATTCTAGTGCTTTTTGGTATTCGCCTTTTTCATCATAAATTAAGCCGATATTATTCAGGCTTTGCCCTATTCCTGCTTTGTCATTTATTTGTTCTCTAACTGTTAAAGCTTGTTGATAATATTCTAATGCTTGGTCATATTTTTTTTGCAATTTATAGGTAAGTCCAATATTATTTATTGTATTTCCCTCGCCATTTTTATTATTATTTGCTTGATAAATTTCTAGAGCATTTTGATACCACTCTAAGGATTTTTCATACTGACCTAATTCTTGATAAATTAAGCCGATGTTGTTAGTAACTGCTGCCTCACCTTGAAAATTTTCTAATTCCTGGAATGTTTGTAGAGCTTGTTGATAATATTCTAATGCTGGAAAATATTGAGCTTTATTTTGATAAATTGCTGCTATATTATTCTGAGTTCGCCCAACTCTAACTAAATCTCCTAATTCTTGACGTATTTCTAAAGCTTCCTGCAAGTAATTTAAAGCTTGGTCATAATTTCCCTGGAGAAGATAAATAGCACCAATACTATTTAGACTACTACCAATACCTTGTTTGTCATTAATTTCACGACGTATTTTTAATGCTTGTTGATGATTTTCGAATGCTTGGGGATAGTCAGTTAGTTTTTGATAAGTGGCTCCAATACTGTGAAAGGTTTCACTTATTTTTAGAGATAGAGAATGAGTAGAATTATCTGATAATCTGTATAATAATTGGAATATTTCTAAAGCTTTTTGATAAGTTTCTAAAGCTGCTTGATATTGACCATCATTGTAGAACTGTTGACCTTGTTGATAAAGTTCTTCTGCTTCAGTTTGTTGTGG
Organism: Okeania sp. SIO2B3; assembly: GCF_010672525.1. Lineage (GTDB taxonomy): Bacteria > Cyanobacteriota > Cyanobacteriia > Cyanobacteriales > Microcoleaceae > Okeania. The sequence goes on from NZ_JAAHGH010000041.1 coordinate 32,337, forward strand.
AGTTTGAGATATTAGCTGATTTTGAGGTTGGTCAGCATTTAATATTTGAGGAAATACTGTTTCGTAGCATAAGTAAAAAGTTAAACTTAAGCAGCAGATTAGAAAAAATTTTATGAGTCTTTTAATTACTCTCCTTCCACTACTTTTAAACATTTTTTCTATTTTTTATATATTCAGCTTTAGCAATTACCAAATAATGGGCGATCGCTAAAGCTATTACTTAGTTCCATTAATTCATTGGTGAGTCTATTAGACATCTGGTGATTATCAAAAATAAAATTAATTATCGAACTCTTATTTATTAATTCTTTCCGCCTACTCTCGTAGGGATGTTCCATGGAACATCCCTACTTCCTCTTTTGGTCGAGATGTCTACTAGACATCTGGCGGTCATAAAAAATTAAATCAATTATCCTACATCAATTATTAATTATTTACCGAAAAATTGTGGTTTAAAGACTCCTCTTTTAAGGGGATAATAAAGAAAAATTTTCCTGTTCGTCAATCCTCTTAGTTTTAAAGGAGAGGTAATTGTTAATTATTAATTGTTGAACCCCTACTCCCTCTTTTCTGGAGAAATAGATTTGAGTTATTATTCTTCTTTTTTGCCATCTTCATCAAATAAAAGAGTTACACTACCAGAGTCTCCCTCAATTCCTTTACAGTATTGAATAACATCAAGTCCATCTTTATTCAAGTATTTTTTTCCTGCTGGAGTTCTACATAAATATTTATGAATAATTGTAGCTGTATCGGAATTTCCAACTTCTTCAGATACTCCTACAACTTCCCAATAGTAATCCTTAGCTTTCTCACCTTCGCCTAGCTTTTCATAAGTTGCCCCTACATAGAATAAAGCACGACCTTCTGAAAGTAAATCTCCTTTGTCTCGTCGTAATTTTAATACCTGCTGAAATTTTTCTAATGCCTGTTCGTATTGCTCATTTTGATAATATTTCTCACCCTCTTTTAACAGCCTACTTATTTCAGATTGATTATTAGAGCTACTATAAGAAATATCCTGAGCAAATACAGGTGAAATTTTCCACTCTTTTCCTTGGTGTAATCCCTCAAATGTAGGGAAACTTAAGGCTAAAGCAGTGGTAATAACTCCAAGATAGTTGATCCAATAACGCATAGATTAACACCTCAATAAATCTACTACAAAATCTTTCTCAAAAATTTTGACTGGATAGTAGGACTTTAGTAAACAATACCTTCAAAATAGCCTCAAAAGATTAAATATATATTAGTTCCTCCAGGATAATACCGATCATTTTTAAGTTATAAACTTAATTATTTATAACAGTCGGGAGGTTATGCAAAATTTTAACATTGGGACTTTAGAGCCATGTCATCCCCTTGTCCCTATTGGTGTTTCGGCTATTTTAGTCCTCACTCTTGAAAATAGCAGTCAGCGGTCAGCGGTCAGCTCTCAAGGCGTATGATGGGGGATACTCTAGAGTTGCCACTCCGCGTCTACAAACCCCCAGAACACGCACACCACGCGCTTTTTCAAATAAGCGTGGGGGACGCCGAACCCGCCGATTTTAGCTGATAGCTTGTTAATAGCTTCATACATTTAGATCTATTATGAATCTAATTAGTATGAATAAAATAACTTTTGGTATAAACTACTCTTGATAACTCCTAAATAGTTAAAAATAGATATATTTACTTAGTTTTCTCTGTAGAAATAACTAAGATAAATTGCTTATATAAAGATTATATATTAATCCTGAAAGATAAACAACACGGAAAAATTTCGGGAGTAAGGTCACGCCCCGTAACTTTAGTTCGGGGCGGAAAAACGAGCGGCGGTTTCAACCGCCGTGATGAGGGTCATTAATGTATTCCAAAATCTTAGCGGTGCTGACCTTCCCCGTAGTGTCATAAAAATAGCTGTGAGTCCATAAACTAGGCAGTTTGCATAGCTCAGGAAACTCCAGTCGCAACAGTCTCGATGACCTACCTTTGAATGGCCATTCGCCCCTACGCATTGTATAATAATCAAGGGAATTATATTACTCCGAAGCCAACGGATTTGATATAAGTCCTGACTATAATTCTTTACAAACAGCCTCTTAATTTAACTATTGTCCAATAGTATTGAGAGGATACTCACAAGGTAGCGATCGCCTGATTATTCCGCAATGACTATAATTTAACTATTGTCCAATAGTATTGAGAGGATACTCACAAGGTAGCGATCGCCTTGATTATTCCGCAATGACTATAATTTAACTATTGTCCAATAGTATTGAGAGGATACTCACAAGGTAGCGATCGCCTGATTATTCAGCAATGGTACTGATAACTGATCACTGAAATGACTTGTGTATAGCGCTATATTTCTGGTTGTAATGTCAACTGTAAATTATCAATACCAATTTCGGTAGATTCACTGCCAATACTAATAAACCGAGTATCCCCTGGAATTGAAATACTTTGACGGCTAAAGTTACTAAAATTATTTGGTTGGCCAGGAACAGGAATAGTCGGACTTAAAGTTGCTCCTTGGCCAATATCCTGACGATTTTCATTGAAAAACCTCACATTGTGACTTCTGTTAGGAGAAGCATAGTCAAAGGCAAGATTACCAGACTCAATTTCACCTATCTGACCAATTACTTCAGCTAAATCAATCACAATAGCATCCAGCTCGAACCCTAATTCTCGGTTTGGTATATCGTAGGCAATAACAGTATTATTACTAGGAGTACCATCAAATCTTCCTTGGCCTCCTATTTCATTCCTACTTACTAAAGCTACAGTATTATCAGAAAATCGTAGGTTAGGAGGATCTTGAGGGGGAGTAACTGGAACAGACTCGACATCATTAAAATTGTTAAATTCACCATCAAAACCCAACACCCTAGTAATAAAAGGTTGAGGTGGTGGGAGTAGCTCGTCATCATCAATAATTTGTAAAGTAGCAGGTTGACCAATATTCGCTCCACCAGTAACGTTACTTAAACTTAAATTGACAGTTTCGGTATTCTCGACTGAGTCATCATTAACAATAGGAATATTAATAGTTTGTTCGGTTTGGTCATCTGCAAAGAAAATAGTCTGAGGAACAGGGTTGCCATAATCAATATCCTGGGTTGCTGTACCATTGGAAAGATTAATATTGGCACTAACTCCTCCATCATTTCCACCAGTACGAATAACTGTCACTGTAGCAAAGGTTTCATTTTCTCTCACGCTGAAACTGGGGTTACTAAATTGGAGAGTACCTGAGTTGGCAATGCTATAACCAAAGTTAATATCATTAACATTTTGACCAGAAGATAAGGAAACAGGAAACTCTGCTGCAGTTGTGAGAGTAGCATTAGGTTGAGGAGAAATTGTTCTGACTGTATAGTTACCTGGTAATAAGTTAGAGAAGCTATAGAAACCAAACCCATTTCTAATAGCTTGTGGTTCGTTGGGGTCAAGAGTATCATTTTGATTAATATCTAGGAAAACAGTAATATCTCCTAATCCTGTTTCTCCTGAATCGAATAAACCATTAAGGTTAATATCGTTAAATATATTTCCACTAATACTTCCTGGAAATTCAGGTTGCGGATTAACTACAACCCTAACTGTACTCGTAGAGTCAAGAGTATTTGGGTTATTATCGCTAATAGTGTAATTGAATGTATCTGTGAAAGGTTGGGTAGTTGTAAACCCTGGAGCGAGACTATAGATAATTTGGTTGTTAATACCATCTATAGTAACGTTATTTCCTGCTTGGCTAAAATTATCAAAACCAATAATCTCTAGAGATTCTCCTTGATCATTTGCCAAGACATTAATAGTTATAGGTGGGTCCCCTTGAGTTATATTTGCAGTATCGGGGTTAGCTATTGGAGGGAGTGGAACTTCATTATCAAGAATGTTGAGAGTAGCAGTAGCAGGTTGACCAATAATTGCATCACCAGTAACATTGTTGGTCAAACTCAAATTAACAGTTTTATTTCCATCAATTATAGAATCATCAAAAATTGGAATACTGACAGTTTGTTGTGTTACTCCATCTGCAAAGAAAATAGGGTTAGGAAAAGGGTTGCCAAAATCAACACCTTGAGTTGCCGTCTCACTGGAAAGGTTGATATTAGCACTAACTACTCCATCACTTCCATCAGTACGATTTATTGTGACTGTAGCAACGGTGTCATTTTCTGTCACGCTAAAAGTGGGATTGCTAAATTGGAGAGTACCTGAGTTGGCAATGCTATAACCGAAGTTAACATCATTAACATTTTGACTAGAAGACAAGGAAACAGGAAACTCTGCTGCAGTTGTGAGAGTAGCATTAGGTTGAGGAGAAATTGTTCTGACTGTATAGTTACCTGGTAATAAGTTAGAGAAGCTATAGAAACCAAACCCATCTCTAGTAGCTTGTGGTTCGTTGGGGTCAAGAGTATCATTTTGATTAATATCTAGGAAAACAGTAATATCTCCTAATCCTGTTTCTCCTGAATCGAATAAACCATTAAGGTTAATATCGTTAAATATATTTCCACTAATACTTCCTGGAAATTCAGGTTGCGGATTAACTACAACCCTAACTGTACTCGTAGAGTCAAGAGTATTTGGGTTATTATCGCTAATAGTGTAATTGAATGTATCTGTGAAAGGTTGGGTAGTTGTAAACCCTGGAGCGAGACTATAGATAATTTGGTTGTTAATACCATCTATAGTAACGTTATTTCCTGCTTGGCTAAAATTATCAAAACCAATAATCTCTAGAGATTCTCCTTGATCATTTGCCAAGACATTAATAGTTATAGGTGGGTCCCCTTGAGTTATATTTGCAGTATCGGGGTTAGCTATTGGAGGGAGTGGAACTTCATTATCAAGAATGTTGAGAGTAGCAGTAGCAGGTTGACCAATAATTGCATCACCAGTAACATTGTTGGTCAAACTCAAATTAACAGTTTTATTTCCATCAATTATAGAATCATCAAAAATTGGAATACTGACAGTTTGTTGTGTTACTCCATCTGCAAAGAAAATAGGGTTAGGAAAAGGGTTGCCAAAATCAACACCTTGA
>NZ_JAAHGH010000041.1:37480-43651 GCF_010672525.1 Okeania sp. SIO2B3
CAAATTAACAGTTTTATTTCCATCAATTATAGAATCATCAAAAATTGGAATACTGACAGTTTGTTGTGTTACTCCATCTGCAAAGAAAATAGGGTTAGGAAAAGGGTTGCCAAAATCAACACCTTGAACTGCCGTCTCACTGGAAAGGTTGATATTAGCACTTACTACTCCATCACTCCCATCAGTACGAGTTATTGTGACTGTAGCGGTAGGTGTATTTTCCGCAACGTTAAAAGTGGGGTTGCTAAATTGGAGAGTACCTGGGTCTGATACATCGTAGGCAAAGTTAATATTGCTAACACTTTCACCAGCAGGAATAGTTACAGTAGATGGAAACTCTTGAAGAGGTAGGTCGGGAGAACGAACTGCTGTGAGAGTATATTCAATATTTGGCGGTAAATTGGAAAAGTTGTAATTACCGTTAGGGTCGGTAACAGTTGTTTGTTGGATCGGAATACCGTTTTGAACTCCACTGAGAGTTACAGTGACATTATTGAATCTAGTTTCCCCAAGGTCAGGAATACCGTCATTATTGAGGTCGTCAAATACTGTACCGCTGATTCTTCCTGGAGAGATATTATTTTGAATATTTCTGGTAGCATTTTGACCAGCTAATAGGGGGACTGGTGCGATAAGTTCAGGAATAAAATTACCTTGAGGTACTGCTCGGATATTATAAGTATTAGCTTCTAGTTCCGAGAAGTTGTAATTACCGTTGGAGTCGGTTACAGTATTTGTTTCGTTCGGTTCGAGGATGTTGTTATTGTTGGAGTCGATGAAAACGGTAATTCCTCCTATTCCCTCAGTGGTGTCAGGAAGACCGTTATTGTTGAGGTCGTCAAATACTGTACCACTAATGTTGCCAAGAGGAGGAGGAGGTTGAGAAGTTACATTAGCATTAACAATATTTGTCGGTACTCCATCTACAATAAATTGTAGGTTTGGGTCAATACCATCAAGAGTTGCACTGTGAGAAATGCTAAAGTTACCATCATTAACTCCCGTAACTGTTACATTTTGCGGAGTAGTTCCATTTGATTCATTAAATTCTCGGGTGATAGGAACTCCAGGACCGCTACCAAGATTGATTTCTGGAGGCGGGGCGATCGCTATTTCAATAGGAGTTGTGGGATTACTATTTAGTTGTATCGTATAATTGTCAGACCCTCCAGGAGTAAAAGTCGTATTTCCATCAGTTTCTGTAATGATGACTTGTGTAGGTTCGGGGTCATCAATATTTACTGTGACTGGAGATATGTTGAGATTATTGTAGCTAAGGTCGCTCTGACTAAAAACTTGATGAGCGATCGTGCTAATATTTTGAGTTTCTGTTTCTGGAATATTATCATCTACTGCTGTAACTGTAACTGTTCGAGGAACATTCCAGTTAGTTTGGTCAAAAGTAATAGGATCTATTGGTTGAATTTGCTGGTCTGTATTAAAGTTGATAGCAACATCGCCAATAGGTTGTGTGGTTAAGAATACTTGATAACTACCTGTTGCTCCTCCCTCTGTTGCGTCAGTTGTAGTTGGGGTAATCACAACATTAGGAATCTCGTCATCTCTGATATTAGCAGCAATGAAATTCGATGGTGTACCATCTACCGTAAATGGTGCAGTAGGACCATTATAATTTTGATCGTTACTCGTAGCAGTATGAATAATGTTATCAATAGAGTCTCCTGCTGCAATATTATCATCTGCTGCTGTAACTGTAATAGTTTGAGGTCCTAAGTTACCAGGGTTAAATGTCAAGTTAATTGTGTTGCTTGGTATTTGATTGTTATTATCACTGAGAAGAGCTTGACCTTCTGAAGTAATGGTAATATTAACTTGATCGGTAGGACCGCTATCGAGTTCTATTTGGTAAGTATCAGTTGTTAACCCTTCGATAACGTCAGTGCTTCCACCTGTTTGAGTAATAGAAATTCCGGGAACGATAGCAGCAGTGTTGCCGAAATTAATATTTGTGAAATCTTCTCCTAGAGTAGTAACAATAAGCTGACCTGGAGTGAGAGTTGGTATGGAACCAGGAGGTACAACTTCTCGAACAAAGTATGTATTAGGAGGTAGGTTATTGAAACCATAGTTCCCATTATTATCCGTAATTTGAGATGGTTCGTTTGGGTCAAATACTCCATCATTATCTAAGTCTAGGTAAATTGTTACACCTTGTATTCCAGGTTCACCAGGGTCAAAAGCTCCATTAGCGTTGATATCATTGAACTTTGTACCGCCTATAGTACCTTGTCCTGGTACTATAGGCGGTGTATCATTGATACTAACGATCGCTGTATTAGCTGTTGGGTCAATTTGATAACTGTTATTTGGTTCTGCTGCCAAAGTTAGAACAACTGTTTCTGGATCTGGTTCTGAATCTTGGTCTAATATGGGAAGTAGGTTAATATCCGCGCTAGTTTGATTTGCATCAATAACAACTTGACCTGTTAATGGTTGGTAGTCTATTCCGTTTGTTGCCGTACCATTAATTGTATAATTAACAGTAATGGGATTATTTTGAGGATTATCTACTATATTAACAGTAAATAGTCCGGGGTCATTGCCTCCTTCTGTTGCGACTGCATCTGTGGCGGTTATGGATACAATGGGAAGAGCGACTTGAGATGCTTCAACTGCACCAATATCTGCAATAGCACTACCATCTCCATCTCCATCAATAGGTCGTTGAATTCCCCTCTGATCCAGATTAAAAGTATTGCCCAGAGCAGCATCAATAGCAAGACTGCCTGGAATTAAATCATGGGTTTCTGTAGGACCGCCGTTATTTTGCAGATTAGTATCTAGTACAGACTGAATAGGAGTATCCAAATCATTACTTAAGTTCTCGGTATCTGCTCCTTCTAAACCATTAGAAATATTATTGTTATTGTTTCCCAAGATAATACTTTGGTTAATCCGAGTAGAACCCCCTCCACGGAAAACTCCTCCACCATTACTAGCAGTATTTAAAACAATTGTGTTGCTAGTAAGAGTGTTATTTGATGCTGGAGCATTTATGTATATACCACCACCATTAACACTGCTGGTGTTACCTGAAATTGTACTATTATTAACTATTAGTCCACTATTGGCTCCACCCTGACTAGAAATACCACCGCCACTACCAGTGCTGTTATTGCCAGAGAAAGTGCTACTATCTACTGTTAGTAAACCTCCATTGTTAGAAATACCACCACCACTACCAGTGCTATTGGTGCTATTGTTAGCAAAAGTGCTATTGCTTACTGTTACTACACCTCCAGTGTTGGAGATACCACCACCATTGAATCCTTGATTATTCCTAACGGTACTATTATTGAGAGTTACATTTCCCTCAATATTTCTGATACCGCCTCCCTCTTCAGTACCAATAACAGATCCATCAGCGATAGTTAAGTTATTAATAGTAACTGTTGGCGGTATTAGTGCTTGAATATCAAAAACACGACTGATATTGCCACCGCTAATAGTAAGATTATTTGCTCCTAGACCATCAATAATAATATTGCTAGTAATATCTAGGTCTGCATTACCATCAAACTCGCTATCAGTATTAGATAGAATAATTTGACCAGATAAATTAGGATCGAAATTAATTGTATTGTCACCTGCTAAAGCGTTAGCTTCTTGAATTGCTGCTCTCAATGTGACAACACCATTACCAAGAGCGGTATCAACAATTCCATTCCCAGGGTTAAGGTCTCCTACATCTCCAATATTGTTGACAGTGAAGGAGGGGTTAATTTGAACATTATCCTCTATAATTGTACCAACACCAATACTATCAGAGATAACTGCATTAATAGGAGTGCTAAGATTGACATTAAATGTTTCACTCTGTTGGTCAATATTATCATCATTATTAAGAATAGGTACTGTAACTGGAAAATTATTTTGACCTGCTGTAATTGTGATTGTATCACTAACAGCAGTATAGTCTTCACCTGCTATTGCCGTACCGTCACTGGTGCTATAGGTAACTGTTACGTCCTGAGTACTAACTGGAGATAAGTTGATAGTAAATTCGGCTGTACCTTCATTCTCGTTAACTGTGACATCATTAATTGATATATTGGTATTGACATTATCATTATCAATAATTTGTAGAGTAGCACTGTCAAGGAGAGTTGTTGGTGAACCTTCGATAATTTCATTAACTGCAACTAAGTTAAGAATCAGCTCTTCTGTAGGTTCAGGTACGGTATCATCATTAATGGTATTAATGGGAACAGTAACGTCAGCAGATGCTACACCACTCTCAAAAGTAACATTAATTAGTGTATTACTAATAAAATCCTGATTGTCCGATCCTATATCTAATGGCGGAGTTGCACCTGTAGCTGTGCCATCAGTTAATTGTATTTGTACTGTCTCAGGATTACTCGTATCTCCAGTACGTTGAACTTGTATCGAATCACCTGCTAATGTACCATTTTCATTAATACTGTATAAGTCGTTTGTAAAAGTAAAAGAGGGCGGTAGTGAATTAACACTAACAGTAACCGTGCCCAAATCTGTGCCACCATTACCATCATCAATAGTATAAGTAAACGTATCTGTACCTGTAAACCCATCTGCAGGAGTATAAGTAACTGTGTTATCTGAGTTAACAGTAATATTGCCATTGTTAGCAGAAGTACTATCTACAGTAGTCAGAGAAATATCGTCCTCATCAGGGTCACTATCATTTGCCAAAACGTTGATAGTAACCGAAGTATTAGAAGTAGTAGTGGCAGAGTCTGCTCCTGCAGTAGGTGGACTGTTAGTAGGAGCAGCAGCAGTAACAGAAATACTCACCGTTGCCGTATCTGTGCCACCATTGCCATCACTAACAGTATAATTAAACGTATCTGTGCCGCTGAAGTTAGTGGGTGGTGTATAAGTAAACGTGCCATCATTATTGAGAGAAACACTACCTCCATTGGTACTGCTAAGATCAAAGCTATCAATGAGTACGATGTCCCCATCAGGGTCAGTATCATTGCTCAGAAATGGAAATGTGACTGGAGTATTTTCCGCAGTGCTGACATTATCATCTCCTGCTACTGGTGGGTTGTTGTCAGGAGGAGCGACACTAACCGTAACCGTGCCCAAATCTGTGCCACCATTACCATCATCAATAGTATAAGTAAACGTATCTGTACCTGTAAACCCATCTGCGGGAGTATAAGTAACTGTGTTATCTGAGTTAACAGTAATATTACCATTGTTCGCAGAAGTACTATCTGCACTAATCACAGAAATGTTATCCTCATCAGGGTCGCTATCATTTGCCAAAACATTGATAGTAACCGCAGTATTGAAAGTAGTAGTCGCAGAGTCCGCTCCAGCAGTAGGTGGACTGTTATCAGGAGCAGCAGCAGTAACAGAAATAGTCACCGTGGCCGTATCTGTGCCACCATTGCCATCACTCACAGTATAATTAAACGTATCTGTACCGCTGAAGTCAGTGGGTGGTGTATAAGTAAACGTGCCATCAAGATTGAGAGAAACACTACCACCATTGGTACTGCTACTATCAAAGCTATCAATGAGTACGGTGTCTCCATCAGGGTCAGTATCATTGCTACTAAATGGAAATGTTACCGGAGTATTTTCCGCAGTGCTGACATTATCATCCCCTGCTACTGGTGGGTTATTCTCAGAAGGTGCGACACTAACCGTAACCGTGCCTAAATCTGTGCCACCATTACCATCATCAATAGTATAAGTAAACGTATCTGTACCTGTAAACCCATCTGCGGGAGTATAAGTAACTGTGTTATCTGAGTTAACAGTAATATTGCCATTGTTAGCAGAAGTACTATCTGCACTAATCAGAGAAATATCGTCCTCATCAGGGTCGCTATCATTTGCCAAAACGTTGATAGTAACCGAAGTATTAGAAGTAGTAGTGGCAGAGTCTGCTCCTGCAGTAGGTGGACTGTTAGTAGGAGCAGCAGCAGTAACAGAGATACTCACCGTTGCCGTATCTGTGCCACCATTGCCATCACTAACAGTATAATTAAACGTATCTGTGCCGCTGAAGTTAGTGGGTGGTGTATAAGTAAACGTGCCATCATTATTGAGAGAAACACTACCTCCATTGGTACTGCTAAGATCAAAGCTATCAATGAGTACGATGTCCCCATCAGGGTCAGTATCATTGCTCAGAAATGGAAATGTGACTGG
>NZ_JAAHGH010000041.1:43751-58813 GCF_010672525.1 Okeania sp. SIO2B3
AAGTAAACGTGCCATCATTATTGAGAGAAACACTACCTCCATTGGTACTGCTAAGATCAAAGCTATCAATGAGTACGATGTCCCCATCAGGGTCAGTATCATTGCTCAGAAATGGAAATGTGACTGGGGTATTTTCCGCAGTACTGACATTATCATCTCCTGCTACTGGTGGGTTGTTGAGTTGAGAAGCAAAGAGCAAATCTTCTTGCAAAACTCCCGGATAACTTACCAAAACCTCTTGCTCAAACGCCAAACTATTTCCCACTTCCCCAACTTTAACCCCAAGTTCCCAACTACCACCTAACTCTGCACAACCAACACGATCGATAGCAGCAGCAACACCTACCCCTGTCAACTCATGGAACCTGACCACAAAAGCTTTACCAATATTTCCCGCAGCTATCTCGCAACCATACAAAAATATCCCACCAGTTCCAATGACCTCACCCCACCTTTTAAACTCTGCTCCATATTCGCCTAAGTTGGAGAAACTGAACTTGATGTTACCCAACTGCAAACTACCAGGAGAACCGTGACAAACAATATGCAGACTATTAACTGGATAATCCAAAATAGCTCTAGTTATTTGCCTGACCTCATCTTCTTCCGAGTTCAGAATGATAACTTTTGCTCCTGGCAAAACCCCTGATGCTAACATTTGATAATTTTCTACCGTAGGGTCAATAATTACCAACATTCCCATACCAGGTGGCCAAATTCTCACACAATGTCTGTTATCTTTATCCCTTATGGATTTAATACCCCACCTTCTGCACGGTGCAAATGCAGTTGGTGGGGTGAGACACCCCATCGACCCCATTCTCCTGACTCCTGGCTCCTGACTCCTGACTCCTTCTTCAATTGTTAACTTTTTATCGAGAATTTCTTGGTTGTAATTTGGGGTTAAAAAGTTCATGGTAAATATTTGTTAATCTGTTTTTCTCTGAGGATTTTTCCTGACCAATTGGATAGTAAATTTTGTATAACTTGCGTGCGAAAGACCGGGTTTAAAGGCTGCATCAAATAAATTGGCGATATTCAGAAAAGCTAATTCGCTATTAATTGTTATGACCACAACCTCTTGATACCAGTATTTATACTGCTTAGTTTTTTTTGATTTGTGAATTTTATAATATATAAATAACTAACACAACGGCAATAAAAATAATATTAAATTTTATTTCTCCCCCACTCCCCTACTTCCTTGCTCAAGATACGGATTAAAAAGTTTTTGAGAAATGAATGGTATTAGCTAGGGCGAATGCCATTCGCCCCTACGGTTGCTGGAAAAAGATATTAATGATATAAACGTCTTAAATTATTATGTACTGACACTAAAGTACTCCAATTTAAATAAAAATACCGATAAGATGAGGACAAAATAAAGTGGGAAGTAAATTTTTATTATCTTTAATCTCAATATTTATTTTAGGACTTCCTTTAACATGGGGAAAATCTGCAACTGGATTAACACAAATAAATTCAACAAAAGTTAAACCTCAAGACAAGTCTTTTCCCCATTTACTATCACCACCAATATTACAAAGTTTAAATAACTCCCATTCTGTTTCTTCAACAGTTAGAAAAAACACCCTACAATTAGCACAAGCATCAGATGAATATGACGACCTTTCAGAACTAGACCAAGTAACCTCCGTATCCCAACTCTCAGATATTCAACCTACAGACTGGGCGTTTCAAGCATTACAATCATTAGTAGAACGTTACGGTTGTATTGCAGGATATCCAGATGGCACTTACAAAGGCAACCGAGCTATGACACGATACGAATTTGCTGCTGGGTTAAATGCGTGCTTAGATAGAATGACAGAATTAATTGATCAGTCTACAGTAGACTTAGCGAGCCGCGAGGATATGGCTTCCGTTCAACGTTTAGTCGAAGAATTTGCCCCAGAGTTAGCTACCCTCCGTGGTCGAATAGATGTACTTGAAGCTCGCACCGCAGAATTAGAAGCAAACAGGTTTAATGGCACTACGACAATATTTGGCGGAGAAGTAATATTTGGCTTAACCAATGGTTTCGGTGGCGAGGATGTCGTCAATGCTTTTGGTGGACGTGGAGACGGAGACAACAACACAATTTTTAATTATCTAGTACGACTGCAAACAGCTACAACCTTTACAGGTAAAGACCGTCTACGAATAGAGTTGGGTGCGGCAAATTTCAGTAGTACTGGTTTTGCAGGTAGCCAGTCATTTAATACAGATATGGCAATTTTATCTTATCAAACAAATACAGATGATGAATTTCAGATATTTAAGTTGGAATATCGTTTTCCCGCTTTTGGCGATCGCGTGGTATTCACTTTCCGTCCTGTCAACTTCAGCTTAAATAGTGTCCTCACAGCTAACTCCCCTTATTTTGATGCAGGTCGTGGGTCTATTTCCCGGTTTACTGACTCTAGTCCCATATTTAAGATAGGTAGATTAGATTCTGGTTTGGGTTTTGACTGGTTAGTTACTGATAAAGTACGTTTGCAAGTTGCCTACGGTACGCGGGATAGCGAAAACCCTGGCAATGGTCCTACAGGCCAAGGTGGTATTACTGATGCTGGTCACAGTGCGGTGGGAGTCCAATTTTTAACTGTTCCATTTGATAATGTATTGACTGGTGTGACTTATATTAATGCTTATTCAGAAGACGGTTATTTGGATACTTTTACTGGCAGCTTAAATGCTGATACTTCTGGAGGGTTAGGTCTACCTGCTAATATTAATGCTGTGGGTGGTACAGTGCAATGGCGAGTTTGGGAGAAAATAACTCTAGGTGCTTGGGGAGGATGGGTATTTACAAATTATATTAATTCTGATGCTCATGCTACCTCTAATACTTATTTATTTTCTGTCGGTATGTCTGACCCTTTTGGTCGTCAAGGAGATTTATTTGCTGTTTTATTTGGTAAACCGTTAAAATTAGTTGATGGAGATAATGGCATTGAAGAAGATGAGGATACTTCTTATCATATTGAAACTTTTTATCGATATAAAGTTAACGATTATATCACAATTACTCCCGGAGTTTTTGTAGTGACTAATCCAGAACATAATGAAGATAATGAAACAATTGTTATAGGAGTTTTACGGACAACTTTCCGCTTTTGACCTTCAAGAAGGAAGAAGGAAGAAGGAAGAAGGAAGAAGTGGATGGGGACTCATGTCATGTCCGCTTGAATAATTAGGAAGGAAGGCAGAAGGCAGAGGGTAGAAGGGTTTTTCCAGTTGTAACTTTATGTTATACACTAATAATGCTACCGGACATGATATCAAGCCCCAAGCAATTATCAATATCCTTTAGATGGTGGGGCACTCAACCCAAATTAAAAAGATAAGTAAAATTAACAAAAAAAAATTAGAACAACTATATTTATCTATGAATAATAACTTTTTGATAACAGTAAGAAATAGAGAACAAACAAGAGTAAAGATGCAACAAAAAAGAGCAAAATATTTGGGAATAAATTCAATTAATAAATTGATATGTTTCCTTCTTTTTTCTTCTTTTTCCCTGGGCTTAATATCTGTAGCTTACGCTCAAGAAGAAAATTCTAGGGAACCAGCAAAACAACGTAGAATAAAGGTACCGTTTTTTGAAGAAGAAAGAAAACAAGATTTCACCAACTTTTCTAATACTTTTTTAAATGATGCTGTGGGTGGTACAGGAGACCCCATGGGTGGCGGTACTGCACCGGGTTCTGATTTTACCATGTCTCCAAATGTATCAAATGTATCATCTGATGCAGAATTTTCTAACCCCTCTCGTGGAGTTGAATCTTCCCCTCGCGGTGGAATGATGAGAGGTTCTCAACCTGCTGGTGGTGGCTCTGGCGATCGCGTATCACCTACACCTATAACTCCTATGACTGGAGGTGGAGGTAGAGGTATTTTTCAAAACTTACCGCCGAGGTAATATGGAGTGTGGAGAGATGGGGACCCACCCCTCGCCCCTCCCCCTCCCAGGAGGGGAATGTGGGGAGTTCGAGAAAGATTTGGCAATGGCGCATCGGTTGGAACATTTTTTTATACGAATTATATCATGTTCGTTGGTATAGTCCCGTGTAAAAGTTGGGGAAATATCTACCGCCATATAAGTAAAATTTTTCCTTTTCTTAAAGCTTCTTCCTTCTTCCTTACCTTGTCTATACAAGACCGATGCTACCGGACATGATATTAATCAGATTTTTCAGCCTTCCTCCCTCTTCCTTCCCCTCTCTTCCTTCTTCCTTCTTAATATAACTGATAACTGAAATGACCCAATTAAGTTCAATTACCATCTCACCTAATTTAGAACCTAGTGGTTTACTTGTTCTCTTACATGGCTGGGGAGCTAACTGTAATGATTTAACACCTTTAGCAACACAGTTGAATTTGCCTGGTTATTGGTTTGAATTTCCAGATGCTCCATTACCTCATCCTCAAGTTCCAGGAGGAAAAATGTGGTATGACTTAGAGAATTTAGAATTCAAAGGTCTGCCTGAAAGTCGCCAAGTATTAATTGATTGGCTAATTTCTCTAGAAAGTAAAACGGGGATACCTTTATCTAAAACTATTCTATGTGGCTTTTCTCAAGGTGGGGCGATGGCTATGGATGTAGGAGTAACTCTGCCAATAGCAGGTTTAATGATTTTAAGTGGATATCTACATTCTCAACTTCAACCATCAACAGAAAAATTACCACCTGTTCTAGTTACACATGGTACACAAGACCCAGTTTTACCTATTCAAGAAGGGAGACGAACGCGCGATACTTTCACAAATCTGGGGGCAAATATACAATACCAAGAATTTAATATGGGACATGAGATTATCCCAGAAATTGTGAAGTTAATGCGAAGTTTTGTTATAGATACTATGGCAAAAGCTTAGAAAGACTATTATATTAAATGGAAGTGTGAATAACACTCCGTTTTAATTGATGCTTTCAGCAGATGCCATTTCAGGGAGGTCGGTTTTGATGCAAACTATAGCCCGTTCTTTACACGAGGTTGCTAATTTAACTGCACAGGATGTAGCTAAGTTGGCTTTACGTTTGGAGGAAGATGATTATCAAAATCCTTTTGACGGGTTGAGTGATTGGCACCTGCTACGAGCGATCGCCTTTCAACGTCCAGAGTTAATCGATCCTTATATCCATTTATTAGATTTAGAGCCTTGTGATGAGGCTTGAGGGAAGTATGGGGAACGCATAAATTAGTAATTTCATCATTTTATCAAATTTGAGAGTGTTGGTTTAGAAAAAAAATAACCAAGGTATTTTTTAGCTTGGATAGTTTTTACCCAACACTCTTATTTATTTATTTATTTTTCAAATAGGGAAGAGGGAGAAATAATTAATAATTAATAATTAATTGTTGAACAGATGTCTATAGGAACAGAAGTAATAGCCACTATACAAAATCATGTTTCGTAATCATTGGCAGTGAAAATCTATTCCCTGTTCCCTGTTCCCTGTTCCCTACAAAAAAAATATTATGGCTAGAAGAGTTTTAATCAGTATTTGTGGTGGTATAGCAGCTTATAAAATTTGTGAAGTAGTTTCTACTCTCGTAAAATCTGGTATTGAGGTGCGAGCAATTTTGACAGATTCTGCTCAACAGTTCATTACACCTCTGACTTTATCTACTCTCTGTCGTTATCCAGCTTATACAGATCGAGATTTTTGGCAGTCTACTCACGGACGTCCATTGCATATTCAGTTGGGAGAATGGGCAGAAATAATAGTCATTGCTCCTCTCACAGCAAATACTTTGGCCAAATTAGTATACGGTTTAGCAGATAATTTGTTAACTAATACAGTGCTGGCTTCTAGTTGCCCAATTTTATTATCTCCGGCAATGAATACTGATATGTGGGAACAACAGACGGTACAGCGAAATTGGCAACAAATATTGACTGAAAAAAGATTTTATGGTATAAGCCCAAGTATGGGAATATTAGCTTGCGATCGCATTGGTCAAGGCCGAATGGCGGAACCAACGGAAATAGTCACAAATATAAAATCTTTGTTATATACAGCAGGTAAAAGAGATTTAGCAGGTAAGAAAATATTAATTAGTGCGGGTGGAACGAGAGAGCATTTAGACCCTGTGAGATATATTGGCAACCCTTCTACGGGTAAGATGGGTATAGCTTTGGCTAAGGCGGCATTGCATCGGGGAGCAAGTGTTACTTTGGTGCATAGTATTTTGGGAGAGTTGCTGTTATCAGGGATAAAAACTGTGGAGGTGGTGAGTGCTGCTCAGATGCGACAAGCAATGTTATCTAATTTTGGTGAAGCAGATATTGTTGTGATGAGTGCAGCAGTTGCAGATGTTAAACCTGCTGAGTATAGTAGTGAGAAGTTGCCAAAGCGATCGCTACCAGATTTATTACCTTTGACACCTGTACCGGATATTGTGGCGGAGTTAGGACGGTTAAAGCAGCGCCAACAATATTTGATTGGGTTTGCGGCACAGACTGGAGATATTGTTGCACCTGCGTTGGAGAAGTTGCAGGTGAAAAATTTAGATGCTATTGTTGCTAACCCTATTGACCGGGAGGAAGCTGGTTTTGGTAGTGATACAAATCAAGGAATTTTTCTGGATGCTGAAGGTCGTCGGCAAGATATTCCGTCTTGTAGTAAGTTAGAGATGGCTCATAGTTTGTGGAGTTTTGTCTTGGAGAGCGGAGTGGGGAAGTAGGGGAGATGGGGAGATCGAGAAAGATTTGGCAATGGCGCTTTAACGAAGTCAGAAGTCAGAAGTCAGAAGTCAGAAGTTATTTTTGTAACGGGGGTTTAAGCCCCGCTCCAAAAATATTGCGCCTTAAAAGGCGGGGTTTTAGACCCATATTATTTTGATAATAGAATATTTTTTTATAGCTTTCATTCCGCACTTCAATCTGTTTTTACAAAGCTACTAATTAGCTAAATTTTGTAATTTTGACAATCATTATCGCATATAAAACAGGTTTTAATTTATCTAGAAACTTTTGCAGTCAGGCGATCGAGCAGTTGATTTAAATAGTCGGGCAGATGGGAATATTGATGGGGTTCATTCAAGTCTTGGCAATCTGTATTAAACTCGCAGTCTGGTAAAATTTTTCCCGTGTTGCCATCGACAAAAACATTCCAATATTTACCTATTAAACCGACAATACTAATATTAATCATCCACTCATTATTATCAAAACAGGTTGCACCTACAACCTCAAACAAGTGATGATGTTCTGGAAATACTTCCAGATTGGACAAGAGATAATCGAGGGCTGTTTGTTTGATAGTAGTTAATTCTAACATACAGGTGTAATCTTCAAGTATTTACCAGAAAATTGGGTTTAAAGCCTCGCACATAAGCGGGCGACTTTTTAGTTGATTTTATGTCAATAAATATGTTATCCTAAATATTAGCTTAAGAGTCAAATTATGAAAGCTAGATTTAAGTATCGTAACCATTGCAGCAATCTTTGAATGATTTAAACCGTAGGGGCGAACGGCCGAAAGCTTGCCCATAACTATCGTTAACGCCCCTACAAAACTTTTTCAGTTCGACAAAAGGCAAGAGAAAAGGTAGACCTGCTAAACCTCCTAAATTTAAAAGTAGAAAGTCACGCGCAAACTGCTAGGTTTACAAAGGGAGGATTTAAAGTTGGTCAACACAAAGTTTATTTGGCTAAGATTGGAGAGCTGAAAATACTATGGTCAAGAGAGTTACCTACAGCTCCATCATCAGTAACAGTAATTAAAGATTCAGCTAATAGATATTCCTTAAGTTTTGTAGTAGAAATACAACCATAAATCTTGCCTCAAACTGATAATTCAGTAGGTATAGATTTAGGTATCAAAACCTTTGCCACATTTAGCGATGGCACAAAGATTTAAGACCGCTAATAAGGCTAATATGAATGATTTTTTAGTCTGATATTCTAGATTAGTAACGAAATAACTATATCCCCTAAGTAAAAATGTTAACTATTGGAACACAAAAAAGCGATCGAATTAGCACAATTACTAATACAACTTGGGCTGAATATATTAGTTTAGATTTGCCCAGTAAACGAGTCTCATTTCGCAATGGAGTTATTACTATCGTGTCCCCAGGACGTAACCATGAATTAATTGGTGATTATATTAGAGCAATTATTTGGGCTTACTGTCGTCAAAACAACCTTGCACTGTTTCCTTTCAATCAAACTACTCTTAAAGAAGAAGGAAAAGAAGGGAAAGAACCTGATGTAGCTTACTGTTTTGAAAGAGACAAAGACAAGCCAGATTTGGCAGTAGAAATAAATCTAACATCAGGGAGTATCGACGATTTAACTAAATATCAATACTTAAAAATTCCTGAAGTTTGGCTATGGGAAAACAATAAAGTTAGATTCTTTGTTTATGGTGATTCAGGATATTTAGAATTAACAATCAGCAATTCTCTGCCTAACTTAAATAGCGATCGCGTGACAACAATTGTTAATAGTTGTTTTGGTAAAAGTGTTTTAGAAGTAGAAAATTATTTCCGTTAAAGCTTAATTAAAAAATAACAAAAATGAACCAAAACGAATCTTTACTACCCTTAAAAATCGCCGTCCTAACAGTTTCTGATACAAGAACCGAAGCTGATGATAAATCGGGTAAAATATTAGTGGATAATTTAACTACAACAGGTCATTTATTAGCAGAAAAAACTATTGTTCCCGATAACATTTACCAAATTCGTGCTGTAGTATCTAGATGGGTTGCATCATTATCTGTCCAAGTAATTTTGACTACTGGTGGTACGGGAGTGACAGGAAGAGATGGTACACCAGAAGCCATTAAACCACTCTTAGACAAAGAAATTGAAGGGTTTGGTGAGATATTTCGGATGATTTCCTATCAAGAAATTAAAACCTCTACCATTCAGTCTCGAACTTTGGCTGGCGTAGCTAACGGTACTTATATCTTTTGTTTACCTGGTTCTAGTGGTGCTTGTCAAACAGGATGGAGTATTATCAAAGAGCAACTAGATTCTCGTAATCGTCCTTGTAATTTGGCTCAATTGATACCGAGATTGACTGAAACTTAGAAATGATTAGGCGATCGCTTTGTTACTTAACTTTCCTGGCGGGAAGTCCCTTGCTCTCCATCCCCCCTAACCCCCCTTGGAAAGGGGGGAGGGGAGCGTCGTATGGGAAAGCCAGGGCCAGGATTCGGACACCTTCATCAGCTAAACGTTCATATGCCCTTGACAAGCTAGGAGCATTTTGTTATTATCAATGTCAACACAGGGGGAGGACATCACCTCTGTCTAAACAGCTGTCAGGGTTTCCCAGACTGAAGAATCCCTATGGATCCCGTAAGGGCAACGTCGGGAGTATGTCAAAAAACTGTGAGCTAGAGAAAGCCATCCCGTTTTAAGCGATCGCAGTGGAGCGGGGCTTACAAGGGGGCGAATTCGATTTTCCCCACAGCCCCTTGGGAACGTGGGTTTTAACCCCGTGTATCATAATTCTTGACTAATCCCTTAAAACAGATTTTGCATATTCTTGATGCCAGCTACAAATGCCGCACCGAGCAATTGACAACGCTCGTAAAAATCTTGTTCACTGGTGTGGATGTTAGAGGTTTCGTTGGATGTTACTAGTGCCCTATTATATTCAATTGTCACCGTATTTATGGTTTTTGATATTAGGTTGTCATCATTAATGTCAAGATAATAATTGGCTTTTTTTATCACTTCTTCTAACCTTTTCAGGATGGTATTGGTAGCACCATAAACATCAGGACGCGATTTTTCCCAATTATCAATATTAATGGGTAGTCTGTTAGAAGTCTCCCGTATCATGCTGATAAAGGGATCGACAAAAGCTTCCATTTGAGTTCGATTAACAGTACTGTATTTTTCTGGCTCGTCAGGACTTGAGACATCTAGGACTGACACCAATGGTCTAACTAACTCTTGATACGATTTCAAGTCATAGGTATTGCGCAGATAATCTAGTAGTGCTTTGGTATCTGTACCACCATTGTGCGGTGCAAATTTAGTTAAGTTCATACCATCTAGTTTTGGTGAAAATAACGCATCGAGTATTTCATGGGAAAATGCTGAATAACTATGTGGTTCTAAACAGATAATAGGATAATTCGGATTTGTCATATATGCAGCAGCACGACATGCTCCAGCTACAGCAATACTCAAATCATGATTCTTTTTTAACCCTAGTTTTGTTTCGACCGTAGGCTGAGAAATATCTTTGTATAGAGGAGTCCCACGATAAGTGTGTGTATTGTAGACCTGATTAGTTCTACCTTCTTTTGCTGGGGCGCGATTGCCATTGCTGATAATTAAATTTGTCAATACTGCCGAACCACAGACAAAATTTTGATGATTTTCCCAAATACTTCCAGATACCTCCAAAACCCCAACATCTGCTTGATTCCAAATTGTGTAAGGATTGCTAGAGCATAGAGATTCATCAGCAATTACGTCATCAGATAATAGCCCATCAACACAAGAAGGTGGTAAGGTTCCGGCATGTGGTACATCAAGTATCATTTGTTTTTGAGTGCCTAAAGTACTAGGTCGGATAAAGCTGATGCTAGAGTCACTACGCCCGGTAATAAAAAGTGTATCGACCAATGATACAATGTATACGGGCGTATCTTTATACTCAAAATATGGTCGTGCCACTAACAGCATGGCATTGTATATTTCTTGTGACGTATTAGGATATTGTTTTTTTAACCAACTAGAGAATATGACTTGATCTGAAAACTC
This sequence comes from Okeania sp. SIO2B3, assembly GCF_010672525.1. Classification (GTDB taxonomy): domain Bacteria; phylum Cyanobacteriota; class Cyanobacteriia; order Cyanobacteriales; family Microcoleaceae; genus Okeania. Next base: position 54,500 of record NZ_JAAHGH010000041.1, read on the forward strand.
TTCGAGTATATTTCGATTGCTGAAATCTTTTCCTGTAAAACGCTGTATAAAATCAATTGCTGTTGTGTGCATGACTTTGCATTTATTTTTCATTCTATAAACTAAATAAACATTACCAGATCTGATATTTTCTGAGTTCAAAGAAAAAGTTACACCTAGCTTAGACTGAAATTGGGCTATATTGATGGCGAGATTGACTGAAACTTGGAGTACAAAAAATTGTATTGTCTAATAGCCTGTAATTTGCTAGTCTACTTAAAGTCTCAATATCAGGACTTACGCAAATCGACCTTTTAAGCACCATCTGTAGGGGCGAATGGCATTCGCCCTCACTATATATAGAGTCTCTGCGTAAGTCCTGTATATGTTTACCCAATCAGCTAAATTAGCAGATATCTAAGGTCAAGTCCAATGGAGGGATTAATGGTTACATTAGAAGATGCCAGAAGAGTAATAAGTGCTGCTGAAAAAAAAGCACTCGAAATTGGTCAACCCATGAATATCGCAGTAGTGGATGGGGGAGGAAATCTGGTAGCTCATGTACGAATGGATGGAGCTTGGATCGGAAGTATCGATATATCTATTAAAAAAGCGTATACTTCGCGGGCGTTCAATCTGGCCACGAAAGATTTAGCCGAACAGAGTCAATCAGGAGGACAATTTTTTGGGATTCATGCCTCTAACAATGGCCAAATTATGATTTTTGCTGGGGGAATACCCCTTTACAGTGAGGGACAAGTAGTGGGGGCAATTGGGGTTAGTGGGGGGTCGGGAGAGCAAGACCATGCCGTAGCTGAAGCTGGAGCGGCCCTATTTTAATTATGGAGATGATCATTTGAGATGGGTGATGGTAAGTTCTGGCTTGGGAGTTGTCTATTTAGGATTTGCTGATTAAAGATCGCGCGCATTGACTGATATTGGTTGTAGCTTTTTTCGGTATTGAAAAAGTACAAGGTTTTGGTTGTAGACAGCTCAAAAAGGAGCGGATTTTGGACGGATTCTAGTTGATCAATCTTGGGATAATTATTCATAAGAGCCATTCCCTCTTCATCGATACAGCCGATGACAACTCCTACAATATTTTCTTTTGCCAATTGCAGGACTGTAAAAAATCGCTCCTCCCCATCTTTATAATAGGAGGTATTGAGCACACATTGGCCCCCGGCGACCTAGAGACCGGCTTCCATTTTTGTCCATTCGGTGGAGTCAAGCATCAGTGGAAGAGTCGTATATGTCACCAGTCGTGATACGAGTACTCGCATATCCCTCTCTCCATCACGCCCGACGTAATCTACGTTTACGTCCAGCATTTGTGCGCCTTCTTGGACTTGGGGTTTAGCGATCGCCTATTACCCATCCCAATCATCTTCATTCAACAGCTCGTGGACTTTTTCATTACCTCTCGCGTTTAAAACCAGGCCAACGATTAACTTCCCTTGGGTGGTTATACTGCGTTCTCCCGTTTAGAAGAGCGCACAACTCCGTAAACGCCAGTCGCCGAGATGTTTGCGGAGCCAACAAAATACGAAAAGGCAGCTGGATGGTGGGGGGTTTTTTTCGTGTGGCGGTTGAATGAAAGGCTGTGCTTAGGTTGTACGACTCTCACAATGTGAAAGTTCCGCTATTCTTGACTAGCAGGAGGAATTCAGATATGTTTAGGATATGTCATATTTCTTGGACGTTGAGTGAGAGTTTCCACTGTTTTCCGCTCGCGGTTACTGTGATGTGCGTGTCTCTGTCGCCCTATCAGCTCGCGTGGGCCTGGGTTCTGCCTGGTTGGCCTTGAGTCACCTGAAAATTATCCGGCTCATTGGTTTAGGCTAATCCAATGAGGAACGAGCCATTTAGGGAGGCGGTGATGACACCTTCTATGACCCGCGAACCTTGGTTCCAGGCAAGTGGCTTGTTCAGGAAGCTGAGCATAATGGTAATGCCAACCAGGGACGACACAACGCCCGTGCTCAGGCCTCGCCGTTCACCTAACGGGCGCCTACGGAATCTTAGACTCAAATTATCCACTGGAGGATGTAGCATGAGGGCGTGAGGGTGGTGGGAGATAGGAAAAAAGTGCGGAATTGAATGTGCCTTGAATGGGATGTGAAGATTGAAAATAGTTGTCCGTGTGTGGAACCTGCGCCTGGATACGGCCCAAAATGCCCCAGCCGAGCGAGAGCATTCACCGCGACGGGTGTGGTAGAGGTAAAGAAGTTTTTTGTAAAGGTAAAGGAGGCAAGGCATGCCTAGGAAGAAATGGACCCGAAAAAAGATGTCACTGGTGTTCTTGGGAACGTGGCGAAATGGGTGGAAGTGGCGTGATGGGACTTGGGGCAGGAGTAATCAGCTTCGTTCGATCACCCATGCTCCTGTTTGCTCATCGTGGATGTGCGAAAACTGGTAGAGACGAAGACGCCAGCCGAGGGTGCGGTTGAATCGAAGTGGGAGCTGGTGGACCTACCCCTGGATGGAACGCAGGTCGAGCCCGAGTCCGAATCGCTCCCGGCTGGTGTGGTAGCGGCAGATTTCGATGATGGACGATTTCCTAAGCAAGTAAAACGCCTTTTGTACAGTGGGGTGCGAATGACGCAGTGGTCAGTAATTTTCAAGTAGATCATGTAGCAAGCGAGTTTGCGGATACGGAGGAAGGAGTGGCATGAACCCGGCCGCAACCAAAAACAGGAAAGCTGACCGTGACGTCTTGAGAAGTCCGGAAGAGAGTGAGAAGGTCTGACCAATGGGAAGGTAGAGTTCAACCCGCGGGGGAGTACTGAAAATTGGGTAGTAAACACACCGAAACTACCCGATATGGCATCCCTAACCATTCAACCCCACCAAACCCCAACTCAACTCCCAATAAACCACCCCTAACCCAACTCACCCACCTGCGAAGATAGTCACCAATGCGCTGATCTGACGCACCTAGCTCATAAAGCTGGGCTACCTTCGCCTTCATTCTATCCAGCGTCTTCTGAGCTACACATAAACCCGATGGGGTAAACCAATAGCCGAGAAACTCAAAACCCGAGGAAACGCGCCCGATGAAAGTTTTGTCTGGGTGCTTTTCAACTTGCAAATCAGCCATCACCTCATTCACTACCTTGATGGCCTTCCGCAACTTCCACCGTGTCGGAGCCAGAATCACCCAGTCATCCATATACCGGACGTAAAAGCAGCCCATACCCACCCCCACCCCTCCCAGGAGGGGAGCCATGCGGTCGTCCAAAGGCTTCAAAAACAAAGCCCCCATCAGGGGAGATAAGGGACACCCCAAAGATATCCCCTGGGTAATATCAATATATTCACCCCCATCCGAAACAAAGCGACGCAAATAACCCCATAACAAACGTAAAACAGCATCATCCTGGACGTATTTCCCCACAATATCCATCAAAATTCCATGATTGATGCTGGCATAATACCCCTTAACATCAGTGCGAAACACAAATGGATGCTCCTCAACATTAGCAGCAACCTCTCGCACCGCCCCCTTCAACCCACCATTCCCGGCTAAGTGAAAACATCGAGGTGAAAGGACAGGTTTCAAGTGTTCGGTCAAAACAATAGTCATCGCTTTTAACACCAAAGCATCCAAAGACGACCACCATTCTATTGATTTCTCTTCACCTCGAATCAAGCGCAACTCCCGAAATTGAAAATTCCCCGAAAGAATTTGCGCCTGGAGGATGGGCTTTTTCTCGTGCCACCATCGTCTGAGCTGCCAGACATCGGCATTCGGATGATAATGTAGGCGTTGTTTACACAACCATTGATAAGCAGTATCGATCGCTTCGTCGGAGGCTATTTTTTCGATTAGAGTGGACATGGATGTAATAGTTGTAAGCTCTGTCGCGATATATTGTTGACATCCTCCCCGGCCTTTAGGCACGGGGTTTCCTACCGAGCCTAAGCTCCTCGGTGGGTTGACCTTTCATTGGCTGCTGCTGCCTTGGCGGTAGTCTTGCGCTTGCCTCCACGTCCGTTTAATGTCTCGGACTGCCCGCCCGCGACTAATATATTTATTGCTGCGTTCTCGTCTCTATCATGTTTTGCACCACAATTGAGACACTCCCATTCTCGCACCTGAAGGTCTAGCTTCCCACCTTTAAAGCCACAATTTGAACAAACTTGGGATGTGGGATCCCAACGATTAATTACTCTAAAATCACGACCATATTTTTCAGCAATTCCATCTAGGAATGTTCTGAATTGTCTCCATCCTAAATCGGATACCCACCCCTCTTGCTCCCCTCCCGGGAGGGGATGGGGGTGGGTTACGGTTTTTTACCATACCAGAAACATTCAAGTCCTCTAAAACAA
>NZ_JAAHGH010000042.1 GCF_010672525.1 Okeania sp. SIO2B3
GCGGTCGAGGGATGGCGAGGTCTCCTCGCCATATCCAATCGACTCCTGTGAAGAAAAATTTTCATCTCTTTGTCAATCCTCTTCTTTTCAAGGAGAGGTAATTATTCATTATTCATTATTCATTATTAATTGTTGAAGAGCTACTGGATAGAGTAGACAAATTTTAGGGTTGCTGAATGGCTATATGATGAATGTAGTTTATAGCTTTTATCACAGTCGAAGGAAAGGTTAAAACTCAGAAAACGTAAGATTTTTTCTTCTTCCTTCTTCCTTCTTCCCTCTTACTTCTTCCTTCTTCCTTTCAACAACAACTACTTAGCTTGAGAACCATTATTAGAACTAGCAAAAGCTCTCATAGCTAAATCTTGTGCTTGCTTCATTGCTTCCTGTAACTGAGTAGAAATATCGTTAATTTGTTCAGTTTGTCGCTGAATTGTTTCTTCTAAAGATTCAATCTTTAATTCATAACCATTCTTCATTCCTTCCCACTCTTTGGCAAATAAATCTTCTTTAACTTTTGCCTGTCGGCTTGCTTCTTTAATTGCGTCATCTTTCGCTTTAACATAAGCCTGTTTCAACTCTTCTTCAAAACCTTCAACTTTCTGTCTATTTTCTTCAAATTCAACTTGATTTTCTGCCAAATAACTTTCTCTTTCCTGCCATTGTTTTTCCTTCTCTTGATTTAACTCCTGTAATTCTCGTTCCAAATTCCGCTTCATTTCTTCATATTCATCCGTTTCAATTTTACGCTGATGTTCCAATTCATATTGATAGTCAGCAGCTTCATTTTCTCGTTGTTTAATTAACAATTGATTTTCCTCTTCAATTGCTGCTTCATACTCTTGTTGTTCCTTTTGCCAAGCTTTTCGCTTAGTCGTCATATCCTTGGCAATATTTTCTTGATGCTCGCTAAAATTCTGATCTAGAAATCCTAGTTTTTCTTGATGTTCTTGAGTTAAAATATGCAAAGCATCAGCAACAATACGAACTTTTTGTAACTCTTGCAAATGTTGATTTTCAATTTCAATGGCAAGCTTTAATTCTTCAAGTTTAGTAGATTCTTGATGCAAATTGTCTAATAACTGATTAACAATACTACCAAAATCTAATTGTAAATCAGCCAAACCTTTAACAATACTATCTGTGGTATAGGTAGCAGCAGTTTCTAGGATTTGTTTCCCTTTTTCCTTCTCTGCTTCTTCCTCCTTAGTTGCCACTTTTGATGCAAGATTTTTCTTAGCCGCTAAAATTTCTTCAAATGATTTCATCACTCTAAATTTGCTACTTTCTGATGCAATTTGTGTCATTTTTTTTCTCCCTAATTTTGATGATTTTAACTGGCCCTGGGCTAACAGCTTTGGTTGAAATTCCAAACTTATAGGTGTCGGATAATTTAAGAGGGGTTGAAATTCCCTTTAAAATTGCATTTATCTTGGTTTAAGAGTGAAAAAAGAATGCTTTTGTGAGGTGAAACTTCAATTATTAAGTAATTAACACAAGCGCAATGACATTTTTGATAATTAGCACGCCAGTAATGTATTAATTATTCTGATGTTTACTTCTCCCCCACTCCCCCACTCCCCCACTCCCCTACTTTCCTACTCACCTACTTCCCTACTCATTCTAAGATTTGTTTCCCTTTTTCCTTCTCTGCTTCTTCCTCCTTAGTTGCCACTTTTGATGCAAGATTTTTCTTAGCAGCTAAAATTTCTTCAAATGATTTCATCACTCTAAATTTGCTACTTTCTGATGCAGTTTGTGTCATTTTTTTTCTCCCTAATGTTGATAATTTTAACTAGCCCTGGGCTAACAGTTTTGGTTGAAATTCCAAACTTATAGGTATCGGATAATTTAAGAGGGGTTGAAATTCCCTTTAAAATTGTATTTCTCTTGGTTTAAGTCTAAAATTAAGCTTTTTTCGGAGTATTAAATCAGGAAATGCTAACTAATTAAATGCTGTTTTCGTAGCATTCAGGACTAAAAGCTTTTTAATTTGATACCGTTATACCAAGAGTGAAAAAAGAATGTTTTTGTGAGGTAAAACTTCAATTATTAAGTAATTTAGGACTTGCCGAATAATTAACTAATTAATAATTAAATAATTCTGGTTTAAAGCCTCCCCTTTTAAAGGGAAAAAAGCGGTCGTTTGCGGAGCATTCCGTAGGATGGGATGGATGGGTTTCCTAACCATATCCAATCGACTCCTGTGAAGAAATAATATTTCCTTATATTCAATTCCGTAGCGGTTTTAACCAGAGGTAATTATCAATTATCCATTATCAATTATCCATTAATGAAGCAGATACGCTATATATAGTACTCATAACTATTGTCCAATAGTTACTGGACTCTATACACAGTGTCTTTGCGTAAGTCCTGTAATTAACACAAGCGCAATGACATTTTTGATAATTAGCACACCAGTAGTGTATTAATTATTCTGATGTTTACTTCTCCCCTACTCCCCCACTCCCCCACTCCCCCACTCCCCTACTTTCCTACTCACCCCAGTTTCCGAAGCTGCTTCAAAATATCTTCATATTCTTGGGCAGTATTTAATTTTTTCCTAGTCATTTCTGGAGCTAATGACTTGAGGATTTTCTGGCATTTTTCACAACGATTTCCTTTCCAGCAATAACAGTCATCTACTAACTCTAAAAGAGTCGATTTTAAGCAATTATTTTCTGTTAGTAATGCCTGGTAATTATTTTGAATAGATTCAACAACTAAACTAATATGTTGTAAATCTTGACTGAAATTTTCCAGGTCATTAATAGTATCAGTTCTAATTTGATGCTTAACTTCTAACTTTCCCCGTAAACTATCTTCCCATTGCTGGGTTTTTGGTGTTTTTACACCCTGATAAATCCTGAATTTAGCAATTTCACTCATTTGTACCTCTTGAAGTTTTCCAATTTTTTTTCATCATAAAACCACAAAAACTTTAAAACTGAAAGCTGTAAATAGAGACACCAAAAAATCATTAATATTAATATTGCGTCTCTACATATTTATCTTTTCCCTTATGGGTTTAATAGCCCACCGTCAACGGTCGTGCTTAAAATTGTTTGGGGTAAGTAGACGCGGAGTAGCTTGTCGAAGACTATCCCCATACAATTTTCCCTTCTGCCTTCTGCCTTCTGCCTTCTGCCTTCTGCCTTCTTCAAGAAGATAATGCAGCAGCTCAAGACTCATTTCCTGGTAGTAAAGCTGTATCATTACTAATATTTGAACCTAGTAAAGAAGAATTTTGATTACTATTAGTATGAGCTACCATCAAACTAGCCGTTTCTTCAGCAGATAAATTATCTAAGCAAACCATTTTTATGGTTCCTTCTAAGTCAATCATTCTTGATAGATTATTTTCGTCAGAAAGCACTGCTGCTGCCTGCTGAATAATCGACCAATCTGTACGTTCTTGCCAACGCCATTTTAAACTGTAATAATTGATAGGTTTGACCACTCCATTTTCATCTGGTTTTTGACCGCTATGCTTGATAAATTCAGGCAGAAAAATTCCTGTTGCTGGCTCCACTCCTTGACTTTGAACTGAAGCAATTAAACGATTAAAATCATTCAAAGAACGACCTTTAATATATGTCACCATTAACACTCCATGAGGTAATTCTCCTGACTCAGCAACAAACCAAATTTGACCCCATAATGTATTAATTGTTTGACCTAAATTGCCGAAAAATTTGCTAAATTTGATAATTGTCATTGAAACTTTAGAACCATAATCTGTGTCTCCAATTACCCATTGTCCTGACTGACAATTATTACGAACTGCAATAGGAATTTCTGGTACTAATAAAGCTTGTTTTGGTTTAGCTCCAAACACATAAATTTTTGCTTTAACATTAGAATTAGACATCTTTTATTTCCTTTAATTTGATTTTTTACCTGCTTTGAAGAAAGTAGTAAGTTATAGAAGAAAAAAAATTATTTAAATCCTAAAACCCACGAATTAAGTAAGTAAGTCTATGGAAGAAAATCACCTAAAACCTAATACCTAAAACCTTCTTACAAACTAATTAGGGCTTGCTGATTAAATCTAAAAGTACTCTTTTGATAAAGGAGCGAAAAAAGTGCCTGGTATCACGTTGAAAACCCTCAAAAACTTAGAATAAAAGGCAGGGGGGATAGCAGAAAAATCACTCTGACAAATATATTCGACTATCTCCTAATTAATACCTCGTTTCTCCTAACTACTCTCTGCTCCCCTACTCCCCCACTCCCCTTTTCCCCTCCTGGGAGGGGGAGGGGCGAGGGGTGGGTCCCCTACTCCTGAAAAAGACTTTTTCAGCAGACCCTAATTAATTAGATGTGTCGCCTTTGCAGGTTGTGGATATTGATAATTTGTAGTTGCTTCCTGCTGCGCTTTAATAATTCGCAATGCTCCCAACAAATGCTCTAACATTTCTATATGACTAGGAGTAAAGTGAATACTGAAGCCTTCCCCATCTCTTGCATAGCCTGGGCAAACAAGAGAAGCTGAACTCTGTTCTTCATGGGTGGCAATATACAGCCAGTCTTCGTCTTCCAATTTGTAGTGTGTATCTGTCCAGGTTCTCAGCATAATGCTATCCTCCAGGTGAGCGGTACTTGTTGAGACTCTCATAAATTTACAATTAGTCAACTTGAGCATGACTCCATATATAGAGCCTAAATTTAATTGACTTAATTTTCAACCTTACCAGTAGTGTCTCGTAAGTTGATTTTTCTTTCAACTAAATCTATTGTAGCGCTAGTTGATTTTATCGTCAAGGCTTTAGTTGAAATTTTCGTCAAAGTTGCTTAAAATACTTATTAGGAGGTAAAAGCCGTGGAAAAAAGTTTTGGAAAGTTAATTAGAAAGGCCCGTAAAGACAAAGGATATTCCCAACGAGAGTTGGCCAAGTACTTAGGAGTGGACTTTACATATTTGTCCAAGCTAGAGAACGATCGCGCCGACTATGCACCAAAAGAAGAAGTGATTCGTGGGTTAGCGAGGAATCTTGATTTGGATGAAGAGGAATTAATTTTCCTCGCTGGCAGAATTCCTCAACAGTATGAGGAGATTCTCAAACAAAATCCAAAAGAGATGCTAGCATTGTTCCGACGAATGCAAGAAAATCCTGAGTTCGCTCAAACAATATCTCAAGCTGCAACAGAGGGAGAATAAAACGTGAGTATCCTCAAACCGTATTGCTTTTATCGCAAAGAGTCGATTGAGCGTCGGGCAAATGATATTCTCAGGCGAATGCATAAAACCGCAAATTTTGCTCCCAGGTGGCCTTTTGAAGCTTCTTTAGTTGCTGATTTTTTAGACTTGGGAGTAGTTTGGGATGAAATTCCTCCTGATGAAGGGGGAGCGATCGCTGCCCGAATTTTACCAACCGAACGACTAATTGAACTCAATGAAAAGATTTTAGATAAGCCCCAAGGCTTTCAAGAATCAACACTCGCTCATGAAATTGGTCATTGGGTGCTGCATATTAATCAGGATGAAGCAGATGGAGTTGCGAAACAGTTAGAACTCGATCTAGGTGATTATGGAACGCCAAATCATTCAGAACAACCTTTTGTTTGTCGGGGTGCAAGTGGCAGCAAAATTGATTCTATTGAATGGCAAGCTCAATATTTTGCAGGCTGTTTATTGATGCCAAAATCGATTCTTGAAGAAAAAAGACAAGGCAAAGATTTAACTAAATGGTCAAATCTTTATAAAATTAAAGATGAGTTAGGCGTCAGCATTTCTAACTTAACTTACCGTCTGCAAGAGTTTGGCTGGATTTACATTCCTAAAGGTAGTCGAACAATTTATCGGGGATCTGAGGAAATTCAAGGACAAACACAACTGTTTGGATAAACCTAAAAACTGACACAAAGAAATTAGCCAGCCTGTTTCAATGGCTGGTTGAATAATATTAGGAGTCAGAAGTCATACCCAATCGATAAATGTTTGCTACAAATACATAGGGTATTTATTAGGATTAAACCCACCCCCTAACCCCTCCCAGGAGCAGAATTCAGGAGTCAGAATGAATGGCTTCAATTAAGATTTTGTATATTGAAGAAGGCAGAAGTCAAAAGGGAAAATTGCATGGGAATTCTAACCCCAAACAATTTTGAGAACCCCCGTTGACGGTGAGGTATAAAAAAATGTTCCATCTTCAACCATTACCAAATCTTTCTTGATCTCCCCATCTCCCCATCCTCCTGACTCCTTATTCACACTATAGAACTATCAAGAGATTAGTCAGGAATGGCATCGGGCAATTCCTCTTCCAGTAATCTGAGGCGAGGATACTGATAAGCAGCAATGGTTCCCACAATTGCTAATAAACCTATAACAATGTCTAGAAGACCAACTCCACGACCTTGGCCAACTCCAATTATTTTTCCTATATTTCCTGCTAAAAGACTATCAGGAGTCATCAGAGGTTCAAAAATTAAATCGTCTAGAGGACCAGCGATCGCATAACCAAGAGTTAAACTCACACTAACAATGGGAGCTTTCAAACCAAAAACCCTTCCCTGAGCTTCTGGAGGTACTTTCTTTTGAAACATAACTTGCACTAAAGCGTTAATAACAGGATATGTACCCAACAAACAAAAGTAAGAAACTGTGAATAGAAACAGGGAAGGTTGTAAACCTGCCAAGAAAATGAAAAGACCTCCCAGAAGGGTAAAGGCAAATATGATTTTGATGTAATGCTCCTGAGCTTTCCAGATACTCATCATCAGGCTACCTAATACTAATCCACAACTGCCAATAGATAAAACAATCCCCAGACCAGTGGGGGACGTGAGAGATAAAACTAGGGGAGTAGTAAGAACATTAAATATTCCTATAAATAGGTTATAAGTAGCAAAGAAAATTAATAATCCCAGTAATCCTGGTTTAGTAATGAGGCAATTCCAACCATAGATAATCTCCTTCAAAAAGGATTTGTCCAAAGTCTCTTCATCTGGATTGTTTAATTCCTGAAATTTAACTAACATCAAAGGAACAATGGCAAAAAATAAAGTAGCAAAGTCAATAACAATGATGCCTGGGATGTGAATAATAGGAAGCAATATACCTGCTAAAACTGGTGTAATTAGTTTAGATACACCCCGCCCCAAACTGGTTAAGCCACTGGTACGGGATAGGTTTTCCTTTGGTACTAACAGAGTAGTGGCAGCAGCATAAGCATTAGCCTGAAAGGTACTGAAGCAAGCACTAAGAGCTTCGATGATGTACAAGTGCCAAATTTCTAGGTTTCCTGTAATGAATAACCAAGCAATGCTTAAAGTGCAAAGACCAGCACAAAAATCAGCAATAATCATTGTCCAGCGACGGCTCCAGCGGTCTACAAACCCTCCTGCTATTGGGGAAATAAGTAGACTAGGCAAGTTACCACATAAAACCAGTAAACCAAACTGCGTAACTGAGCCAGTTTCTTGGAACAACCAAACATTGAAAGCAAACTCAGTTAAGCGAGAACCTACCAGGGAGAGAAATTGTCCAATCCAGATGATAATAAAGATTCTCATTCAGCAGGGAGTAGGGAGTAGGGAGTAGGGAGTAGGTAGGTTGGGAAGTATGGGGATATCAAAAACACAGAAATCATCAATTTAATTTCTACTGCTTCATAAAACTGATATAATATCATGTCCGCTTGAATACTTATACTTTGGTGGAAGGAAGGCAGAGGGCAGCTATGCTGGAGGCAGAAGGGTTTCTTATAATTGAAACTTAATTCTATACACGCTCCGATGCTACCGGACATGATATAAAACGTCACATAGCGTGATATTTTAATGTTTACTTCCTGCTTCCACCGGAACTGTCGGCAGCACTCCGTCCACCGGAACTGTCGGGTCTTGCCCGACCGCATCTCTTAAATTAATACTGGCATTCAGATTAACGTATTATATTGTTATTCGTTGATTAATATCATGTCCGGATAATTAGTTATGAAAAAACTTATCATGAGTGCTTCAACAATAAATCTTTCTATTTTCCTTACTCCCCTACTCCCCCACTCCCCTACTCCCCTACTATCTTAATTATAAGTATTCAACCGGACATGATATAAGTCAATGCTCTCTCTTCCCCGAAGAATTAAAAAACGCCCGGTCGCTTTCTTGCCCCAGTACTTCCTGACCAATTGAGGCCAAGACGCGATCGCAATTATCATGGAGGGTATAAAAGGACAAATCTCGATAAATACGTTCCAGAGGACTGGGTTCAATCATACCACGAGCACCACACATCCGAGTACAGTGTTCCAAGGTCTCCATTGCGAATTTTTCTGACAAATAACGAAAGCGGTTACCAGCTTGTTTTGCCTGCTGGTGTTGACCTGCTTCCCACAAGCTAGCCACTTTTCGCAGCCACAAGTCCATGGTTTCAAGATTCATCATTGATTGAGCAATGCGATGCTGCACATAAGCATCCTGTTCTCTCCTTTGCTTTTTGATATGAGCTAAGGCATAATCATAAGCCCCCTCTGCCGCCCCCAAAAATGCAGCCCCATACTGAGGAGTAAAGCGAGTTTGCCACTCTTCCAGCAAGTATTGCCCTGGATAGCCAATTAGATTTTCGTCAGGAATAAACGTGCGATCGAATTGCACGCGATAACTTACACTTCCCCGCATCCCAATTGGTTTCCACCAGGTTGAATCAAAGCTTACACTTGGGTCTGATAAATCACAGGCTAACATCAACACCGAACTCGCTGGTCCATCGTGATGACGAACAGCTCCTGTTCCTGCTGTACTCACAAACAAGACCGCCCATTGTAGTCCATCTGCTCCTGTGGCAAAGACCTTGGAGCCATCAACAATATAGCCCCCCTCTACAATTTTAACTGTGGTACCAATACCAGTGGTTTGCCCAGGGACTTTGGAGAGAGGTTCCCCACTCCAACCCGCCCATTTTTCCCCTCGTTGGACAATCCCTTCAAACCAACGTTGCTTTTGAGCTTCATTAGCATTGGCTGTCAATAATACTTGTATATTAGTATGTCCTTCCCAGCAACGAGTGAAGGCTAAATCTACTTTTGCCAATTCTCGTGTCATCATCCAGAGGGTGAGAATATCACTGCTGTGACTTAACCCTAAACCACCATATTTAACGGGTACAGCTGGAGCATGAAGGCCTGCATGAAACAAAGTCTCAAAGTTTTCTGCAGGGAAGCTTGCTGTTTTGTCGTACTCAGTTGCACGGGAGGCAAACTGCTCCTGAGTTAGCTGGCTTAAACGCTCAAGCACGGCCTGTTGATTGTAGATAAGATGAGTTTGCACAGTTTATTTAGCAGAAAATTTTTGTGTTTACTATTTAAATAGCAGTCAGCAGTCAGCGGTCAGCTATCAGCTTCTAGTTGCGTGTATAATGGAGGATTAAAACTCCCATAAAAGGCGCACCGCTAATTTTTCAAATATAGTGGGGGACTTAAAACCTTGGATTTTTAGCTGATAGCTAAATGCTGAAAGCTAATAGCTAGTTAATATTATCCTAAAAGCTAATTTATCAAGATAATCTAAAGATAATCTAAAGAAAGTCTGATACAAATCAAGTCAGGTGTTATGTCATGTCCGGTTGAACAGTTATAAATAAATAACGACGGAGGAGTCAGTCCTCAGTCCTCAGTCCTCAGGAGGAAAGAGGGAAGGAAGAAGAAGAACTGGAGTTGAAGGAGAAAGTTTTTTATCATGCTCTTATCCGGACATGATATTAGATTCTAAGTAAAATTCAGATTTTAATCAACGCTTCGTTGCAGCAATCTTTAAATGATTTAAACTAGGCTTATCAAAACTTTTTCAAATCAACTCAAGGTCAGAGAAGAGATAGACCTATTATATCATGTCCGGTAGCATCGGAGCGTGTATAAAATTAAGGTGACACTCTTGAGAAAACCTTCTGCCTCCAGCTCCCGCTGCCTTCTGCCTTTGTTCCACCAAAGTCTAATTATTCAACTGGACATGATATTAAACCTCCTCAATTTAAAAGTAATATCAAATCCGGTAGCATCGGTGTAATTAGATGGGGAGATGGAGTACCCACCCCTAGCCCCTCCCAGGAGGGGAATGTGGGGAGATGGGGAGATGGGGACCCACCCCCCGCCCCTCCCAGGAGGGGAAAATGGGGAAATATTTGGTAATCGTTGAAGATGGAACATTTTTTACGTGCCGAATTAAACGGATTTGATATAAAAAGTCACGCGCAAACTGCTAGGTTTACATGCATGAGGGTTTAAAGTTGGTCAACATAAAATCTATTTAGCCAAGATTGGAAAGCTGAAAATTGTATGGTCAAGAGAGTTACCTGCTGCTCCATCACTACAGAGATATTTCTTGAGTTTTGTAGTAGAAATACAACCAGAAGTCTTACCTAAAACTGTATATAGGTATTTTCAGATTTTGCTAATTAAGTTGTATAAGTCTCATTATATTGATATACTATCCTTGATGTAACCATCATGTAAACTGATGATTTACTTGCTCCAAGAGCCTACTAATAAAGAATAAATTCATGAAATTTAGACTAGGTTCATTCATCCTACTTCTATTATTCTTATATTTGCAGAGTTGTACTCCATCAGGAGATGGAGAATCTGGGCAACAAAAACTAACTTTAACAGGAGCAAGCACTGTTGCTCCTTTAGTTTCAGCTTTAGGTAAAAGATTTGAAGAACAAAATCCAGGGATTCGTATAGATGTACAAACAGGTGGTTCATCTCGTGGACTAGCAGATGTGCAACAAGGACTTTCTGATATTGGTATGGTTTCTCGGACTCTGACAGCAGAGGAAGCCGTTGGGATGGAAGTTTTTCTCCTTGGACGGGATGGAATTAGCATCATTATTCATGCTGATAACCCCTTAACAGAAATTAATAGCAAACAAGTCAAGGCCATTAGCACTGGTCAAATCCAAAATTGGCAAAGCTTAAATAAAATTGATGCCCCGATCACTTTTGTTCACAGAGCAGAAGGACACTCAACACTAAAGAAATTTCTGGAATACTTTGGAGTGAATAACTCACAAGTGAAAGCGGATGTGGTAATAGGAGATAATCAACAAGGCATAAAAACTGTTGCAGGTAATCCTAATGCTATTGGTTACGTCTCCATTGGTGCTGCGGAATATAGTATGCAAGAGGGTGTATCCATCAAACTTTTGGCACTGGACGGCGTTGAAGCAACCAGTGAAGCAGTGGCTAATGGCCGTTTTCCCTTGCTGAGGCAGTTAACTCTGGTGACTAAAGGACAGCCCACTGGATTAGCAAAGCAGTTCATCGCATTTGTTCAGGGTGAAGAAAATTATGATATCATTCGGCTACAAAAATTTGTGCCCCCGGAAAATTGATCGGATTCTAGCATTAACTTTACAAGGAATTGCCTCTGTGGTAGGTATACTCGTTGTAATTATTACAGCGTTCTTGATCGTTGAATCCTTACCAATTTTTGATGACATCGGGATATTAGCCTTTTTTACCGATGCTAGCTGGAGTCCCATTCAAGGATTCTATAACCTCACCCCTATGCTGGTCGGTACCCTATTGGTGGTAACAGGAGCAGTTGTGCTAGCGGCTCCCGTTGGAATTTTGTCGGCTTTGTTCTGCCACTATTACGCTCCTCCTTTCCTAGCTAGTTTCTACCGTCGCTTACTAGAGTTAATGGCCGGATTTCCCGGGGTAATTTATGGACTCTGGGGATTGGTCGTGTTAGTGCCACTGATTAATCGCCTCCATCCACCAGGAACCAGTTTACTAGCAGGAATACTAATGTTAGCTCTACTGATTATTCCTACCATTGCCCTCACCGTGGACGCGACTTTAGCAGAAATCAACGAAGTTTATTGGCAGGGAGCTGCTTCTCTAGGATTGTCCCGTTGGGGGACTATTTTAGGCATCATGCTACCCGCGGCACGACTGGGGGTATTTACTGGCATTATTCTAGGTATTGGACGGGCTCTAGGGGAAACAATGCTGGTGTTAATGGTCTGCGGTAATGTGCCTCAGATTCCAGATACGCTGTTCGATCCAATTCGGACCTTACCAGCTAACATTGCTTTGGAAATGGCTTTTGCTCTGGGAAATCATCGTTCATCCCTGTTTGTCAGTGGATTGTTGTTACTGGGAGTTAGTCTGTTTCTGGCACTCTTGGCAGAAGCGATCGCTGAAGAAAAACACATATATTAGGGAGTAGGGAGTAAGATACCCACCCCTACTCACCCACCTTACAAGGGTACGTTTTTAAGATTTGACACGGAGACGCGGTGACACGGGGACACGGAGATTGGATAATTGAGTAATTAATTCAATCTATTTTCTCTATTCATTCAAGAAAACTCCCATCCATCTATACTCCGCGTCTCCCCCTCCCGTTTCCTCTCCGCGTCTCCGTGTCTCCCCCTCCCCGCGTCCTCTCCACTCAAATTGGAAAAACTTACCCTTGTAAGCTCCCCCACTCCCCCACTCCTAAAAACCCTATGGCTCTCTTTCCTTTTAACTCTCATGGTCCCCATCCTTCTCAAGGCTCTAAAAATCGGGAATTTTTGAGAGACTCTCAAAATCATCGGCATCGGCGCAAGATTGCTTATCGAGACCGAGTATTGAGCATCATTATCTGGTTTGTCGCTTTGTCTGTCGCAGCTAGTTTTGCCTTAATTATGGGGCATCTGCTTTGGCATGGTTCCAGCCATCTATCTTGGGAATTCCTGACCACAAACCCTCAAAATGCTGGTCGAGAAGGAGGTATTGCCTCCATATTGGTTTCAACAGCATTGATTTTAGGGGTTTGCCTGGGAGTTGCCCTTCCCCTGGGGTTGGGAACTGGCATCTTGTTAGCAGAATTTACTGCCTCCAATAACTTATTTAGTCGGTTGGTACGACGCAGTTTAGATATGTTGGCAGGAGTTCCTTCAATTGTCTTTGGTTTGTTTGGCAATGCCTTTTTCTGTGTCACCCTTGGCCTTGGCTTCTCTATCCTTTCTGGAGGATTGACCTTGGCCTGTATGGTCCTACCAATCTTGATTCGTTCCATTGAAGAAGGACTGCGGGCTGTTCCTGACGAATACCGTTTGGGGGCTGCATCCTTGGGCATCTCACGCACTAGCACCCTCATTCATTTACTGTTACCTGCTGCTGTTCCCAGTTTAGTAGCAGGCCTAATTTTGGGAGTGGGGAGGGTAATAGCTGAAACAGCGGCCTTGATTTACACCAGTGGCTATGTCGATCGCACACCTACCTCTTTATTTGACTCTGGAAGGGCCTTGTCCTTACATATTTATGAGCTATCGATGAATGTCCCTGGCGGGGATGATCATGCTTATGCCTCAGCTATGATATTAGTTATATTTATCCTGTTGATCAATACCACAGCGATTTACCTAGGAAAGCAATGGCATAATCGCAGTATTCAGCAGTGAAAATATATCATAACTAACATTAATGAGTCAGTTTTCATCCCAGACAAAACCAGTCACTTCTCCTCCCATGGACAACTGGGGCTTTCCTAGCTTATCCACGGATCAGCTCAGTTTATGCTATGGCTCAAAACAGGCACTAGAGGATATCACCCTGTCAATTCCACAGGGTTCTATCACTGCCTTGATTGGCCCCTCTGGTTGTGGCAAGACCAGCTTTTTGTATTGTCTCAATCGTTTAACGGATCTCATCCCCAACTGCCTAGTTTATGGTAATGTTTGGTTAGGTGATTCAAATATTCTTCACCCTAGCACTGATACTATCGCTCTCCGCCGTCGGATCGGTATGGTTTTGCAGAAACCAAATCCTTTCCCATTTTCAATCTGGAAAAATATTGCTTTTCCGTTGAAGGAGCATGGTATTATAGAGCGTCGGAAAATTAATGGAATTGTTGAGCGGGTGCTCAAAAATGTTAAGCTCTGGGACGAAGTCAAAGATAGGCTTACAGCATCAGCATTGCGCCTCTCTGGAGGCCAAAAACAACGTCTTTGCATAGCCCGTACCCTCGCCTTGGCTCCAGAAATTATTTTGATGGATGAGCCTTGTAGTGCCCTAGATCCTATTTCTAGTGGAGTTGTGGAAGACTTGATTGCTAGTTTGCGGGGGAAATACACTGTGGCGATCGTCACCCACAACCTGGCTCAAGCTCGACGCATTGCAGACTATGTGGCGTTATTCTGGGTTCAGTCTGGCAGTGGACGCTTAATTGAATTCGGCCCAGTTGAGCAAATCTTCCAGAATCCCCAACATTCCATTACAGCAGAATACATCAATGGTCAGCGTGGATAAGGGCTAACTAAAAAAGTGAAAAAGTTGGACATACGCCCTAATTTCCTCTGCCACAAGTTTTACTCTAAATTTAGATCGATAGTCAATAGTTAAATTTTAGGTAGTCCTGCATAGTAATAGTATACAAGAAACAAGGGACCCTTGGCACGGGAGCAAGATGCTCCCACTGCTGTACCTCGTAACAAAAATAATGCAACGCACGACCATTACGATGCACCACCACCAAATTTTATAAAGTTGTTTCTCTCATCTCAAACTTCCTTGACGTAAAATCCTTGTCAATCAAGCATTATAGTCTAATTTTGCCAGTTAAGTTGTGTAAGTCCCAATAGCAACCTTAAAAAGTTGGAGAACAAGAAATTTATGGAACGATTATTTACCTTCCTGCGCAAGCTAATTATACTATTTTTAGTAGCAATATTTATTGCCGTAGGAACATTTACTGGGCAAGCTGAAGCTCAAGATCATCCAGCATTCCAAAACCCAGATTTCATAGATGCTGACACATACAAAATTATCCTAGAAGCTACTAACGGTGAGTTCACCATTGGTGGTGATAGTGGAAACACATATGCTGGTTTACTCTATGGGGGTAGGTATGCTAAAAAGCAGGGTGAGACCCAAGAGAGTGATTGCACCGGGAATAGTACCTTTAACGAAGATGGGGGCTATTGTGAGTACGATCCTCAGTATAATCCGCCAGTAATAGTAGTTAGTCCTGGTGAAACTATGGACCTGACTCTTGATAATAGCTTACCGGTACTCAGCCCTGAACTAAAACAAGGAAATGTACCACCAGTAAAGTATAACTTAGAGGCTGTATCTCAGGATACTAACCTTCACTATCACGGCTTCAACGTATCGCCATTATTGGGTGCTGATGATGTAATTGTCCCAATTCACTCTAGTAATACACCAAAGATACAAGACAATATTCTTGATAGCTTGGATGTGATACCGATAGAAACAGGGAAAAACCAGGAATTACCACAAGAATATACTGACTCAAGGGGTAGCAATTTTCCAGGGAACAATGATTTTGCTCCCATCAACAAATACCATATGATTTTTGACTTGCCAGAAGGACATCAGAAGGGACTATTCTGGTTTCATTCCCATCAGCACGGTAGTAGCAATCGCCAGGTTAGGTCTGGGGTGTCAGGTGGAGTTGTGGTTAAGGGTATTGCAACAGCATTCCCTGTGCTTCAAAAGATGAATATTACTGAGGAAAATGTCAATAGCTATGGAAAAATAATGTTATTCAAGGATTTTAATAACTCTCTTGGTACTGCAAAGACCAAATTTTGGGTCCTTAATGACTTAAAAGATCCTGAAATAACAATCAACTCATTTGAGGACAGATTCTGGCGTATTGGTAATATTGGTGCAGATAAGTACCTTAACTTAACATTTGTCAAGCCAGGCAGTAATCCCAACCATACCCCAGATCTGGGTTTACCAAAATTCCTAATCTTAAGCCGTGATGTTAGCGAAAATTATTTCGCAAATGCTTCATTGACTGATTCAATTTTGGTACCTCCTGCTGGTCGAGTTGAGCTAATTGTGGTTGGAGGCCAACCAGGAGAAACCTATGAGCTTATATCGGTAGACAAGAGTAAAACACCTCAGCCCTATACACCAGGGGGTAACGTGGATCTCAGCGGTGAAAAAACCGAATAAAAATTACTACTACTTAGCCTCTGTAACAGTTCCGACGGCCTCAAAATCTCAATTACTCAAAGGACTACTTTCTGATCAAGTATGCAGTAATTCTAAGGAAGGATTGGCAGCTTGCCTAAAGTCCCTAAAATTAGGGCAATTAGCAGGAGGGGAAATTCTGCCCAACCCTAATACGTTAGCTAGTTATAAGATATGTACCGGGGAACCAAATGATACATGTGTAGTCTCTAGTTCAAGTGACCCAGACGATAAATTTGAATTCATCTTTAATCGGGGTTACCTGAATCCATCCGATCAGGACATGGTCTTTACTATAAATGGGGAGTTATATGATGGTAGCCAGATCAACAAAATCGTTAATGTAGGCACTAATCAAGACTGGAAGTTGGTAAATAAAGACACACAGGATCACGCTTTCCATATTCACCAACTTGATTTCATAATGACTGAAGTTACAGTGCCTAACAATTATCTACTAGAAGATCCGGATGGTCGTAAGTTCTATGACAACTACCCAGTTATATGTGATGATAATCCAGCTACACTTCCTGACGGTAAGGACGGATCTCACTGTACACTAAAAACATACAAACATGGGTATCGGGATACCATTAACTTACCCGCAAACAGCGAAATAACAGTCCGTATTCCCTTCTTGAACCCATTCATTACTGGTGTATTCGTCTATCACTGCCATATCTTAGGTCACGAAGACTTAGGTATGATGCAGAATATCAAGGTAGTGAATCCCAAGAGCTATATTCCTCGGGCTTTGCGGGACAAATGGTTTAAGGAATTCCAAGACAAGGATAATAAATAGTCTCCAGAGAAGTCTTTTTAGCAGGTAGGTAGGGCGTTTTAAAGTCTTCATCTCAACATCAAAGACCTGTTGAACAAACTTCCAACGGTGTCCCTCTGGATCGATGCACTCATAAACCCGATCACCATAGAAGTGGGTAAAAGGTTCGTAGACAAATTTAGCCCCAGCTTTACGAGCTTGTTCAGCATGAGCATCAACATCATCTACAATAGATGTATATGGGGCTTTCCTAGCTGATCCACGGATCAGCTCAGTTTACACTATGGCTCGAAACAGGCACTAGAGAATAGAACCCTGTCAATTCCACAGGGTTCTATTGGTACTTAGACATTTTTTGGTAGGAAAAATGCTTCAAAGTTAGTCTAGGCAAGGGAATTACGTCGATGCCCTAAAAATGGCTAGAACCCGTGCTTATTCAGGATTTATACCTTTTTGACGTAAAAGCCTCTACCCATATATATTTGAGCCTATTTTCAGGCTTGATTTTGTGTAAGTCCCACTATCACTGCCTTGATTGGCCCCTCTGGTTGTGGTAAGACCAGCTTTTTGTATTATCTAAATCGTTTAACGGATCTCATCCCCAACAGCCTAGTTTATGGTAATGTTTGGTTAGGTGATTTCAATATTCTTCACCCTAAAACTGATACTATTGCTCTCCGCCGTCGGATCGGTATGGTTTTGCACAAACCAAATCCTTTCCCATTTTCAATCTGGAAAAATATTACTTTTCCGTTGAAGGAACATGGTATTATAGAGTGTCGGAAAATTAATGGAATTGTTGAGCGGGTGCTCAAAAATGTTAAGCTCTGGGACGAAGTTAAAGATAGGCTTACAGCCTCAGTGTTGCGCCTCTCTGGAGGCCAAAAACAACGTCTTTGCATTGCCCGTACCCTTGCCTTGGCTCCAGAAATTATTTTGATGGATGAGCCTTGTAGTGCCCTAGACCCCATTTCTAGTCGAGTTGTGGAAGACTTGATTGCTAGTTTGCGGGGGAAATACACTGTGGCGATCGTCACCCACAACCAGGCTCAAGCTCGACGCATTGCAGACTATAGCAATGTGCGCTGGCATATTTACAAATTACAGGAGATGTCCAATAGCTAAAAGTCTTATATTATTAGCCTTTTATTCTCCCAGATGAGCTGTTGCCTGTTGCCTGTTGCCTGCGCACAGCGCTATATGTGGTGTTATTCTGGGTTCAGTCTGGCAGTGGACGCTTAATTGAATTTGGCCCAGTCGAGCAAATATTCCAGAATCCCCAACATTCCATTACAGCAGAATACATCAATGGTCAGCGTGGATAACTAAATTAATGGATAATTGATAATGAAAACTATCTCTAATTATCAATTAGGCATTATATATATCCGAAAATCAAAAATAAAATCAATTATTATCCATAACTTATCAATTATTCCCCTCCTAGGAGGGGTTAGGGGTGGGTTTCCCAGGAGGGGTTAGGGGTGGGTTCCCTGTTCTCTGTTACCTGTTCCCTCTTGCTCTGGAGATCCCTATTGGTATTAGAGATCCTTTTAACCTCTGGGGATTAATTATCAATTATCCATTGTCAATTGTGATGCTTTGTATCAGTTTGATCAAGCAGAATTCTACCACACACGAAAAATCCCAAAAGGCTAATTGTAAAGAAGATGAACCAAAATTTACAGCTGTCCACAGATAACTACTATTCCCAACTTCGGGAGCAAGGTAAAAGTATTTACACTATCTGGGAGGAAGGAAAAGCCTACAAAGATTCGATCACACCAACAATTTACGATACCAACTATCGGGAATTCATTACTAAAAAAATTGAATCCTTGGTTAACTATGAGGTCACGAGCAATATCTTAAGTATTGGCAGTGGTAATGCTTTTGTGGAAAGTGATTTACATAAAAAAGGGTATAACGTCATAGCCAATGATGTTAATGAAGATGCCATTGAAATTGCTCGAAACAAAGGATTACCCGTGGTTTTTGCTGATGTAAATCAGTGGGAACCGGAACCAAAAAATTTTGATTTAATTTACTGTGATGGAGTAGTTGGACATCTATACAAACCTGGAGCAGGTTTAACTAAGCTCTTCAGTCGTTTACGAGATTGGTTGATTTCTAACCAGGGTATTCTGCTGATTTCTAATGATGCAGTAGCGATCGACGCCCCTGTACATCCTCACCCAGTAGTGAAAGACTTTTATTGGTTTTCGGCAGATTATTTGCGTTCGGAGTTACTTAGCGCTGGTTTTAAAGCTGTTGAAAACGAAAGTTTCATCTATAACCGTCCTCTTACAGGAGAAAAAGAACGGTTGATTTTAGAAGCTAGATGTTAAAGAAGCGGTCAGCAGTCAGCATTCAGCGGTCAGCAGTCAGCATTCAGCGGTCAGCGGTCAGCATTCAGCAAGATTATTTTTTTAACGTTTATAAGGAGATTTAAACCCATATCTCTTAAAAGTTGTTAACGCAGTTCCTCCTAAGGAGACTAGCTGTTTGCGGAGCATTCCAGAACGGAAATGCGCTCAAGCTGATAGCTAATTAATTCTACTATTTTTGTGATGGATTTAGGATTAAAAGGCAAAATTGCTTTAGTAACGGCATCCAGTAGAGGCATCGGTAGAGCGATCGCCGAGGGCTTGGCCAAAGAAGGGTGTCGGGTGATTATTTGCAGCAGAGATAAAGATAATTTACTCAAAGTTGCCCAGGAAATAGAAGCCAAGACGGGACAATTAATTACACCTATCCCAGTGGATCTTGAGCAAAAAGATAGTGTCTCCCAATTGCTAAAGGGCATTACCAATCAATTTTCTACTATTGATATTTTGGTCAATAACGTGGGTGGGATGCCCTACAAGCGCCACTATGAACTAAACCAGGAAGATTGGCAGCAATCATTCGATCTGACTTTTATGAGTCAGGTGAATATAGCTGAAGCGTTACTTCCTTTGATGAAAAAACAGTCTTGGGGTAGGATGATTTTTGTAACTTCAGTAGGTGCTAAACAACCAGGTATGCTGATTGCCCATTCTCAAAGAGCAAGTGTTGTTGCTTATGCTAAAACCCTTGCTAATGAATTGGGAGAACATAATATTCTGGTTAATAGTATTTGCCCGTCCTTTGCTGTTACAGATAAGTTCTATGAAGTAGCTGATGAAGTGGCGAGGAGACAGGGAAGTTCTCGTGAAGAAGTTATCCAGCAATGGATGAAAAGTGTTCCCCTCCGTCGTCCAGCAACAGCCGAAGAAGTGGCTAATTTAGCAGTATTTTTGGCTTCGGAAAAAGCTAGTTATATCACTGGAACCTGTATTCAAGTTGACGGGGGATTTGTGAAAAGTTTGTTTTAGATATAGCAGGAAACAGGGAACAGGGAATAGAGAACAGGGAACAGTTAAAATCTTACTTTTGACTTTTGACTTTTGACTTCTCAATTGGTTCTATGAAGAAAATGAACAAACTAAACTAACATTCAAACAATGGAAAGTACCAAGCAACTTGTCAAATACATGAAAGCGGATGAAAGACCATCTGTAGATGGCTCGATAGACCTTTCATCTTTGTTGGGAGAATGGTTTAATACCAAGTCGGATACTAACTACATCAAGAAAGTAATCTTGAGCGATCGCGATGGTAGTTTAATTGTCAATGCTTACGGAACTAGCGATGGGGACTTAATTGATTGGGGAGAAGCGGAAGCTATACCCTACGGAACTGATAAATCACCGCTCATAGCAGCAGGGTTCCATGCTCTTTATAGTCTGGACGGAATAGAAAGTCTTCTTGTGTCCAATCACAAACTAGGGATAATCGTGATTCAGTCCTATACTCGCTACTTAGATGGTAGTGGTCGTCCGAAGCACTTTGGTCGTGAATTTTTCTACCGTAAGTAGGGTTTAGATTCAAAAAATGGGCATTGCTGAAATCAGGTATGAAATTCGTATTGGAGTAAGATTGATAGTAAAGAAAAAAGCTATAGCGGTTTTCAGTTTGGTGAGGTACGTCAACTATTCCCCTAAATCCTCCTTTTTTTAAGGGGAACTGGAAGTCCCCCCCCCTTGAGAAGGGGGTTAGGGGGGAACTCCAGCACTGTACCTCACAAAGGGTGAGAAATGCTATATTTTGACTACTGACTACTAAAAATCATACAATCATTCAGCAACGCCAAAGAATGTAATAGTCTTCTGATGTCAACCCCAAAAATAGTATAGGAGCTGTGAAATAGGATGAAATCGAACCAAGTTTACGGTGAAACTCAGAATTCTCAACTTAATAGCAATGCTCAAATTGACTTAAGTACCATACTGGGTACATGGATCAATTCTAATCAAGAAACTGAATGGATTAGAAAGTTTACCATAACTCAGGAGGGTGAGCAAGTATTTATCGATGCTTATGCTGGTAGCTCCCCGGAAAATTGGGGCAAAATTGAGGTAACAACTTATGTAGACAATCTCGGTCAAACAGGTTTTAGTGGCCAATATGATCTTGATGGAGTGGAACCCTTATTAGCAGCTAATACTAATAAAGGTTTGTGCATTATTGCTACTTTTCTCAAGTTTAAGAATGGCGATCGCCCTAATTTTCTCAGTCGGGAGTTTTACTATAAATTAGATTAATGGAAAAACAGTTAAGATTTCATTGGAGTCTTTCTCAAGCTGGAGATAATTTTAGACGCTCAAAATCATCTGAGGAACAATCAGGTATTTTAAGCTCAGAAGCTCAACTTGCCTTATGTCAACAAGCAGAAAAATCTGGTATTGACTCCATGTTAATGGCAGTTGGTTCTGGTAGGCCAGATCCGATGATGCTATCTGTTATGTTAGGTCAAAAAACGGAGAAAATTAAATTTTTAGTTGCGGTAAGGCCAGGTTTATTTTCTCCCTCATTCTTTGTGCAGCAAATTAACACCCTATCTTGTCTGGTAAATGGTAGAGTACACGTAAATTTGGTGAGTGGTCGTTCTCCCCAAGAACTTCGATATTATGGTGATTTTTTGAATCATACCCAAAGATATCACAGAGCAACAGAGTTTTTAACCATTTGTAATGCCTTTTGGCAGGGAGATGGGGAAGTTAATTTTACTGGGGATTTCTATCAGATTGAAAAAGGCCAAATTAAGACTCCCTTTATGTCACCCGACGGTAGAGGACCAGAAATTTTTGTTGGTGGAAACTCCTTAGAGGCAGCGAATCTTGCTAGTCAACACGCTGACTGCCTATGGCGGTTTCCAGACTCCCCAGAAAATATTAAGCCCCAAATCGAAGTTGTCTTGGATAGTGGCAAAGAAGTGGGTTTGGTCGTGGCATTAATTACTCGTCCAACTCAAGCAGAAGCAGAAGCAGCAGCTCAAGCTCTGATTGCCAGATTTGGTGATAAATCGCGAAAAATTAATCAGAGATTTTATCAGCAGTCAGATTCTGAGGGCTTTCAGAAAGTCTTTGCCTGGTCTGAAGAAGAATCTCCTTGGATTACTCCCTACCTTTGGACTGGTGCTGTTCCCTATCTGGGTGTCCCTTCTATTGCTTTAGTTGGTTCCTATGAAAACATTGCCCAAGCAATAATGGATTATAAGTCTATCGGTATTACTCAATATCTCTTTCTTGGCTGGCCAGATATTGAAGAGATGACCCATTTTTCTGAGGGAGTAGTTCCTTTACTTGCCGGAAAATAAGACTTCTTGCAAAATTGTTAATTAAATCAATTTAAGAGCTGAAATAAATAATTCCCTATTCCCTATTCCCTATTCCCTGACTTCTGCAAGAAGTCTATAGTATTTTTTGAGTTTATCTATCAGATAATTATGGAAAATGGAAAAGACCGAAGGTTAAAATTTCACTGGAGATTGTTGCAGGGGGGGACAGGAAAAAGTCAATCGATCGCCCGCCAGCATGAAGTTGCACAGACTTCACTTCCAGAGATAGAAGCTCAGTTAAAATTTTGTCAACTGGCAGAGGAAATGGAGATTGACTCATTACTGGTTGATTTTAGCTATGGCAAACCTGACCCAATTTTGCTTTCAACTGCTCTGGCTTTACAGACACAGAAGATGAAAGTTATGATTGCCATTCGTTCGGGACTGATGTCCCCTACATTATTTGCTCAACAAGTCAATACTTTCTCGACTCTCATTTCAGGCGATCGCGTCACCTTAAATGTAGTTGCAGGACATTCTCCGAAGGAACAAAGGTACTATGGTGACTTTTTGTCTCATGATGAAAGGTACGCGCGTACAGAAGAATTTATGACTATATGTAATGCCTTTTGGGATAACAATGGGCTGGTAAATTATAATGGTAGTTATTTTCAAGTTGAAGATGGCAAGTTGGCAACTCCTTTCAAATCAGAGGGTTATTCTCGTCCCTATACTTTTATTTCAGGTGGTTCAGAGGCGGCTAAGAAATTAACCGTTAATGCAGGTCATTGTTGGATGCGTTTTGCTGATGTTCCACAGAAGCTTGTGGAGTCTATTCAGCCGATGTTAGATGCAGGGAAAGATGTAGGTTTGCGACTTTGTGTTATCCCTCGGTCAACTAGAAAAGAAGCGATCGAAACTGCTAACAACTTAATTAAAGATTTTATTGATAGTCATCCTCAAGATGCAAAAGAAAAAGCGAGAGCTTTTTTTAAAGAAAGTGATTCTGTCTCTATCAAGGAGATTTACGAACATTCAGCAAATGAATGGCTCTCGGATCATCTCTGGAGCGGAGCTATACCTTTTTTTGGTCCTTCTTGCATTGCCCTTGTGGGTTCTTATGAGGAGGTTGCTTCGGCATTTATTCAATATAAGGAGATTGGTATTACCCATTTTATTTTATCGGGATGGCCTAAGGAAAGTGCAATGATTTCTTTTGGGAAATATGTATTGCCATTAGTTAGAGAAATGGAACATTGAGGAAGGAAGAAGGCAAAGGATAAACCCAAAAATCACGGGAGTTATATCATGTCCGGTTAAACAGTGATAAATAAATAACTACGGGGGAGTCAGGAGTCAGGAGGAAAGAGGGAAGAAAGAATAACAACAGAAGAAGAAGGAGAAAGCTTTTTTATAACTAATTATCCGGACATGATATTACGCAAAGAAACCGGGTTTTTAGGATAAATCGTTGTTTTTAACAATTAACGTTGACGATCTGCACGTTGAGTTTCTTTCTTCTTGACACGCCCTAGAAATAACTGGTTGAGCATTTTTTACTGACTACTGACTACTGACTATTGACTACTGACTAAGGATAAATCGTTGCATGAAAATTGAAGCCATGGACTACCCAAAAATTTGTCAAAAGCTCGATCCATATGATCAAAACTGTCCCTTCGTAATTTGTGCTGACGAATTTCGGGATGTATTAGGAGCAACTCCCCAATTCAAGAAGTTAGTTGAAACTGATGCTCATGAGGGACCTGTGTATTGGAAGGATGAGGACGCTATTCTATTTACTACTCTTCCAGAGTCAACAAACATTCCTATACCGACTAAAAGAGTTGCCATTAAGAAGCTATCTCTTAAGGACAATAAAGTTTCGGTTTGGCGCGACTCATCCAATATGGGAAATGGTATGACTATCGATCGCCAGGGACATCTACTTGTTTGTGAGCAAGGAACAAAATCAACTCTGGCTCGGATCAGTCGCTTTAACCTTTACAATAAGGATAACGAGACAGTAGTCGATGGATGGTGGGGGCTACCGTTTAACTCTCCCAATGATATAGTAGTCAAAAGCGATAATACTATCTGGTTCACTGATCCAAGCTACGGATATCTGCAAGGACTCAAAAATCCCCCTCTTGTTGGCAACTTCGTGTACCGTTACGATCCTGAAACAGGATTTTTATCAGTTGTTGCTGATTCCTTCAATAAACCAAATGGTTTGGCATTTTCCCCCGACGAAAGCATTTTGTACATCAATGATAGCGGTGCTATTCAAGAACCTGGTTCCTATTATGTGGATCTACCCCATCATATTCGTGCCTTCGATGTAAAGGACGATCGCCATTTGGTCAATGACAGGTTATTTGCCGTTGTTACTCCTGGTATTCCTGATGGTTTGAAGGTTGATACAAAAGGTCGGATCTACTCTTCTGCTGGGGACGGAGTACAGGTTTTCAACCAGCAAGGCGACCTAATTGGAAAAATATTAGTTGATGATGGTGTAGCTAATTTTACTTTTGGGGGACCGGACAATAACATTCTTTATATGATGGCAGATAAAGCTATTTATAAGGCTACACTACAAGCAGAAGGTCCTAAGTTATATTAGCTTGCTAAAGCTTATAGAAAACAGGGTTTCTCCTCAGTATTTCAAGCCTCTGGCTGAACCCAGAGGTACTGATAAGTAATAACTGATATAGCATTACGCATTAAGGTTAGGACATTTCTAAATCCTGTTTGCGGAGCATTTCCGCACCGAAAACCCTTTGAAACTCTACTATTCCCTATTCCCTATTGCCTAGCGCTATAACTGATAACTGAAATGACAAAACTATCAATACCTATTCTTTTAGGAAGTTGCCGCATTGGTCGGGAAAGTCTAAAAGTAGCTAAATTTATATTAGCTGAACTTGTTAAGCAAAACCTAATAAACACTGAGCTTATTGACCTTGGTGAGTATAAGTTACCTATGTTAGAAGAGCGGTTACAGGATAGTTCAAATCCTCCTGAGAATCTCCTAAAGTTTTGCTCTAAATTAGGTCAAGCAGATGGGATTTTACTTGTTACTCCTGAATACAAAAATGGCTATCCTGGAGTATTAAAAAATGCCCTTGATTATCTAGAACCCAAAGCTTTAAAGTATAAACCTATTGGTATATGTACTGTCTCTTCTGGAGGATTTGGAGGACTAGATTGTTTAGCGCAATTACGATTAGTTTGCCTCGCTTTAGGAGCTTTACCAATTCCCGATAAATTACCTGTTGCTAACGTGAAGGAATTATTTGATGAAAATGGTAATTTGTCTGACTTAAAATTTAAAATTAGGCTGGAATCTTTTATTAATGAACTGGTTTGGTATACAGAGGCTATGGTTAATCAAAAGCGATGTATTTCTTTGTGAAAAAATCCGGTAGTCCAAACTAATGCAAAGTTTT
This sequence comes from Okeania sp. SIO2B3, assembly GCF_010672525.1. GTDB lineage: Bacteria > Cyanobacteriota > Cyanobacteriia > Cyanobacteriales > Microcoleaceae > Okeania. The sequence continues at coordinate 25,819 of NZ_JAAHGH010000042.1, forward strand.
ATGACAAAGCTTGACATCAAGTTTTACAGAGTGTCATACTAAATCTAGTAAAGTATTTTCTAGGTTAAATTGATGAGCCATTTATACCTGTTCCTACGCAGGGTACTGATTGTGTTCTTAGTGAGCACGTTGACTTTTGTCAGTACCTTTACTGGGGAAGCGATCGCTGATGATACTCAACCTTTTGTGGATTCATGTACACTTAATACAGCTAAAAGTGTTCAGCCAGTTTTTCAAAATCCACCATTTGCGTACGCAGATACAATATATACTTCACCAACTTCTGAAGAGGTCAAAGAATATCGTACAGTTACCTTCGATGCAGTTGAGGACAAATTCTACCTGCAGGGAGATGGAAGTCCGTCTGCTGACAATGGATACGATGGCTACCTCTACAAGACTACTTACTATGGTCAGAGTACAAATCCACCTCAACAAAAGACTATTGTTAGAGACGATAGTGGAGGGAATCTACCTGGAAAGCTTAAGGTAGTAGATTACGATCCAGACAGTCCTCCTAACAATATGGTTGGAACCTTTACCCCACCAACTATAGTGGTATCTCCTAGTGAGAGTAACAAGATATTTAGTAGACCTAATTCCATTAACCTAGACCTCACCAATGATTTACCAGTAAATGTTGAATTGGCGGGAAATTTGCCACAAACAAAAGAAAATTTAGAGAGTGTATCTCAATACACTAACATTCATTATCATGGTTTCAACGTACCTCCTTCACTGGGAATTGATGATGTTTTGGTGGATGTTCCCTCTAATGTGACACCAAAACCTGTAAAATTTTCACAAACTCCAAGCCCGACTCCTATTACGATACCAGTTCAAGATAGTCTAGTTAAAAAAGCAAAATTATATACTGAAGGTGTCACTACTGATGACAATTACAAGTTAATACCAGTCCCCCCACTTGGCGAAACAACACCTGATTCAAGCGATGGTTCAGCAAGCAATCTTCCTGGTGGTTATTATCCAGGTAGTGAAGCCAAGCCTACTAAATATGGTGGTCCGATCAGCGAGTACACGATGGATGTCAAGATTCCATACGTCCATCAGTCAGGACTATTTTGGTATCATTCCCACGCCCACTCACTCAGCGATAATCAGGTTCGGGGTGGTCTGTCGGGTGGAATTATTATTAAGGGGAGCGATCAGTATTACGAAATTCTCAGTCCCAATCCAACAAAAGGAATTCACGCCTATCAGAACGCACCAATTATACCACCAGAACCTGAGCGGTTTTCCGTACCTCAAAGGGTAATGACGTTCAAGGATTTTAATAATGTTCTAGGCTCAAAAAACAACAAACAAAATTGTTTCACTCTTAATGGTCAAGTCAATCCCAGCATAAGTATTGAGCCAGGGGAGGTTCAGTTCTGGCGCATTGCTAATATTGGTGCAGATACTTACATGAACATTGCTCTGGAAGAAGCAGATATGAATAATCCCGCCCTTGCTCGCCCCAACAATAAACCAAATTTTTATATCTTGGCACGGGATGGTAATTTTGTTGAAAAGGTAGTACCAACTAACTCAGTTCTATTGCCACCTGCTAGTCGGGTAGAGGTTCTTGTTGTAGGAGGTAAGACAGCACAAGGAAATAACACATATAATCTTGTTTCCGACCTTACCACTGGCTTGACTCAAGGCCAAAAGTGGGTATCTTCTCCGCAGAGTAGCTACTTGTTAGCAACTGTAAACGTAGAAAACAGCGATCCAGTATGCTATGAATCTCCAGGTAATAACAAACTAAACCTTAATGATTGGAATGGGACATCCCTTTGTTCAGGTGGCTCTGAAGGCTTATATGATTACATTGAAGCACAGGTGCCAACAACTCCAACTGGAGGAGATGGCGATCCTGATGTAGACAAGATATTGCCAGATCCTGAAGAACTCTTCAATGGTTATTATCCCTCTGGTCGTATACCAATATGCGCAAACAGGAAGCAAGATTTTGTCAATGATTCATGCCTAACTCCATCGACTTTGTATAGCGATCCGCTTACTAAGAAACGTTACTTCTATTTCAGTCAAGATAATAAGAAGTTTTTCCTTAAAGGATTTGAGAAAGCACAAGAAGCAAGCAATACAGACCCTGAAATCCAAGAACTATATGATGGCAACCGAATTGATAAAATATCCCAGATAGGGGACCTAGAAGAATGGCACTTGGTCAATGTCACTGGAGCTGCCCATGTTTTCCACATACACCAGCTTGATTTCGTGGGGACTGAGGTTACTCTCAATCAAAATCCATGTGATAGTGGCTCCCTAGATACCTGCACCTACAATAACTACAAAGTAGGGATTTATAAAGGAGAAGGAGAAGATCCAGAATATAATGGGTGCCGACAAGATGGTGATAATTTCATTTGTCCTCTATTACCTCAAGGATATCGGGATGTAATCAACTTACCTCCACACAGTACAACTACAGTCCGTATTCCCTTTGTCAATCCCTTTATTACTGGTACATTTGTCTATCATTGCCATATACTAGCACACGAAGACCGGGGCATGATGAATAATCTGAGTGCGGAAAATACAAAAGGGTATCAAGAACAAGAGGTGATACCACTATTAATACAGAGATCGCGAGGCCAAAGATGAGGAGTGTGTCGAGAGTTGTCTAGATTTTTATATAGAATCCGGTTGAACAGTCGTCATTGGGACGGTAGGAAGCAATCTCCTAAATCTCTGAGATTGTTTCCTTCCACTCCGTTCCAGTCGTAATGACTTGGCTATAGTAATTATCCGGATCTTATATTAGAAGATGATTCTTAACCTTCAAACATTTAGAGATTAAACTATTGTAGGGACTTTCCATGGAAAGTCTCTACGTTATTTTTAGAGTAGTTGTTGACATACTCTTCTTTTAGGGAGTTGCCGCATTGGTCAGGAAAGTCTAAAAGTAGCTAAATTTATATTAGGAGAAATAGTTGAGCAAGACCGAATAGATACTGAACTTATTGACCTTGGTGAGTATAATTTACCTATGTTAGAAGAGCGGTTACAGGATAGTTTAAATCCTTCTAATAATGTCCTACAGTTTTGCTCCAAATTAGGTCAAGCAGATGGGATTTTACTTGTTACTCCTGAATACAAAAATGGCTATCCTGGAGTATTAAAAAATGCCCTTGATTATCTGGAACCCCAGGCTTTAAAGTATAAACCTATTGGTATTTGTACTGTCTCTTCTGGAGGATTTGGAGGACTAGATTGTTTAGCGCAATTACGATTAGTTAGCCTTGCTTTAGGAGCTTTACCAATTCCCGATAAATTGCCTGTTACTAATGTGAAGGAATTATTTGATGAAAATGGTAATTTGTCTGACTTAAAATTTAAAACTAGACTGGAATCTTTTATTAATGAACTGATTTGGTATACGGAGGCCATGGTTAATCAAAAGCAGTCCATTTCTTTAGTCAAAAAATCCAGTAGTCAACAATAATGCAAAGTTTTATTACAAAGCTTGGCATCAAGTTTGACAGGCTGTCATACTAAATCTAGTGAACTATTCTCTAGATTAAATTTATGAACCATTTATGCCTGTTCCTACGCAGGGTACTGATTGTGTTCTTAGTGAGCACGTTTACTTTTGTCAGTACCTTTACAGGAGAAGCGATCGCTGATAAGGGTGATTTTCCAATAAGAATTGACATTAATATTAATGGTGTACCAGAACTTGACATTAATGTTAATGGTGTACCACTTAATAGAGTACCAGGTACAGCTACTCAATTCAAATCAGAACAGCAAATTGATGCTACTGGTAATGTTGATGAGTTTGTCAATGCCTGTACACTTGAGCGAACAGATGGTGACGGTATTGCCCAGCCAGATTTTCAAAATCCGCCCTTTGCAAATGCGGATCAAGGCCCAGTCACTTTAAATGCAACTTTGGGTGAATTCACGTTGGAGGGAGATGGGACTGGCGAAACTTCTTACCAAGGCTACCTCTACGGAGCAACTTACGCGGGTTTGAGAAGAGTAGAAACAACCTTAGACCCAACCTATACCCCACCAACTATAGAGGTATCTCCTGGTACTCGCCTTGATTTAACCCTTGAAAATAACTTACCAGTAAATGTTCAATTGGCAGGGAGTCTACCACCAACAAAGGAAAATTTAGAGAACCAATCTCAATACACTAACATCCATTATCATGGCTTTAACGTATCTCCTTTACTCGGTTCTGATGATGTGTTGGTGGAAGTTCACTCGAATGTGACACCAAATCCAGCTCCTCCTCCTCAATTTATAGACAATGGTGGTTATTATCCAGATGATGATCCCCCAGGCTCTACATATGGTTCGATCGCTGATTACCAGATGGGAGTCAGTATTCCAGACATCCATCAGTCAGGACTATTTTGGTACCATTCCCACGCTCACTCAATGAGCGATAATCAAGTTCGGGGTGGTCTGTCTGGTGGAATTGTTATTAAAGAAACTGAGGAGTTCTTCCCTTTGCTTAATCGCTTCAAAAAAGGGATTAAGGGAGGAATCAAGTATCTCAACCCTAGTCGGCGTCAGTTCCAAGACGAGGAATTCGACGTTTTGTCTGTACCTCAGAAGGTGATGATGTTCAAGGACTTTAATGATGTTCTAGGCACAAAACAGGCCGATTGTTTCCCTCTCAATGGTCAAGTCAACCCAAAAATCACGATTAAGCCTGGAGAGATTCAGTTCTGGCGGATTGCCAATATAGGGGCGGATCGGTATATGAATATTGCCCTAGAAACTATCGCATCTGATACAAACATCCCTTCATTTACTGAACCCAATGGCAACACCAATTTTTATATCTTGGCCCGTGATGGTGATGTTGTTAAGGAACCAGTAGCAACTAACTCAGTTCTATTGCCACCTGCTGCTCGAGTAGAGCTTCTGGTAGTAGGGGGTGAGACAGATAGTGAATATCATCTAGTTTCCGATCTTGACACCCACTTGACCACAAAGCAGCAACAGTGGGTTAACGATGCAAATAAAAAAAGCTACAAGTTAGCAACTGTTGGAGTAACAACGGATGCTCCTGTATGCTACACAGATGATGAGGGCAACCCACTTTCTCTACAGGATGAAAGCGGCACATATATATGTGGCGAAGAAGGAGATCAAACTTTAGATGACTACATCAAAACCCAGACACCATATAAAGTAGACAGGATACTACCAGATCCTGATATTTTAGCTGATTTTGAGGAATGCGAGCCGGAGGAATTTCTTACGGCACGTGCTGGCGGACCAGCACCGGAGAAAGCCTGCATAACTCCAAGTGATGCCTATTCCGATCCACTTACTCAGGAGCGCACCTTCAATTTTCAAGCACCAGGAGGAGGGAAGTTTGCTATAAACGATAAAGTATACAGTGGAAACCGGATCGATAAAATTTCTCATATCGGGGATACCGAAGAATGGGAAGTGGTCAATACTACTGGTGCTCCCCACGTTTTCCACATACACCAGCTTGATTTCTTAGTTACTAAGGTTAGTCTGACCAAAAGTCAATACCCTGACGGACCGCCAGAGGGAACCTACAATAACTACACCATAAAAAATGGGGAATGTACGGATGATGGTGAAAACTATATTTGTCCTTTAGAAACTCAGGGATACAGGGATGTAATTAACTTACCCCCAATGAGTACAACTACAATTCGTATTCCCTTCGTAAATCCATTTATTGCTGGTATATTCGTCTATCACTGCCATATACTACAACATGAAGATATGGGCATGATGCAGAATCTACAAGTTGTAGATCCCAATGCCTATTACGAGCCTTTGGTGCCTGAGCCTTTTTCAAAGTAGCTTTCCATGCGATAGCTCCAGAAGAATATTAACTTCTCGAATCTGATTCTGAACCCTTAATTTGTCCCTTAAGGCTATTTGAGATATCCAGAAGTTATCTAATTGTAGAGACCTGCTATAGAAGGTCTCTACTTTTTTTTCTCATATCTGATACTATGTAGAGGTCGCCTCGCCAGTATTACTCGGTTAAGGGGAGATGGGTGGTTTCGCCCAATAGATGTAATCGAAAACTAAAAACTGATGGAGAAATTGATTAAGGCAATCGGAAGTGATTCTGGCTATGAATCAAGGAAAAAAATGGAACCAAGCAGACCAAGAAATTCTTTCCCATCAAATATGTTTGAGGTTCAACACGAGTTAATAAAAAACTTAAACAAGACTGATATTTGTATTTTTGATGTAGGTGCAAACAAGGGTCAAACGGCAAAGATATACCGTTCCCAATTTCCGACTGCAGAAATTTATTGCTTTGAGCCATTTCCAGATTCAATAGCTGAGTTAAATAGAAAATTTTCTGATGACCCAAAAATACACATTGTGCCCAAGGCTGTGGCCCAAGAAAAGGGGACTGCCACTTTCTATGTTAACGAGCGTAATGTAACTAATTCCCTTCTTCCTCGACCTAGTTCTGCAAGAAGATATTATCCAAAATCAGCAAAGCCAAAAGAGACTATTGAGGTAGAAGTTATCAACCTTGATGAGTTTTTAAAGGAAAGCAATATATCAATTGTTGATATATTGAAATTTGACATTCAAGGTGGTGAATTAAATGCTTTACATGGAGCAGAGTCCCTTTTAGAAGCAGGAAGTACGGCCCTGATATACACGGAAATAATGTTTATACCCCACTACGAAGGCGCTCCTTTTTTCCATGAAATTTGGTCATTTCTCTCCAAATTCAACTATTCCCTTTTTGATATTTACAATTTGTCTAGAGCAACAAATGGGCAAATACGACAAGGAGATGCACTTTTTGTGAGTGAATCTGTAAGGAAGAATGTTATTAATAAATATCCAGAAGAACCATAACTATCATATCATTTCTGTATGGGAATATTTATAAAATATAATTATCAAAATAATTGGGTCTAAAACCCTGCCTTTTAAGGCAAAACGTTTTTGGAGCGTTGCTCTAATCCCGGTTACAAAAACAACTTCTGACTTCGTTAATGGCTATGATAATTGACTCGGAAAAAATGACAAATAATTTTTATTTTGAACGAGGTGAGCAACTAAAAGACCAAGGAAAAATAGAGGAAGCGTTAAATGCTTATCAAAAAAGCATTAATTTAACATCTATATCAGATGCTCAATATATTAGAAAAGTAATCTACCAAGCAGCATCTATTGCTACAATTAATCAACCACCCTATAAAAAAATTATTTTCTATGCAGGAATAGGTGGTCTTTGCAACCGTTTGCGTGCTTTATGCGCCTACCTTTGTTTGAGCTACTTTTGGGATATTCCCCTACTGATGTGCTGGCATCCAGAGGAAGCTTGTAACTGTTATTTTGAGGATCTTTATGAAACTGTATGTGAAACTATATCTCCTCAATCAGTTTTACAATTGTTCAGAAATGAAGATTCCTGCAATATTTTATATGTAACTGAACACAAATGGCCTTCAATCCACCAGAGATATCTTGAGGGCAATATAGATAATGAGACATATAGAAAACATTATTTGAAATTTGTGAGGCAAATGAAACTTAAAAATCACTTGCTTCAGGAAATAGAAAAATTTGTGGAAAAGTATTGGCACAATGATATTGTTGGGATACATATTAGACGCACAGACCTCTGGAAACACCTAAAATCTAGAGGATTAGAGTCAAAATTTTCTTCAGATGATAAGTTTATAAAAGCTATAAAGAAAGAAATATCTAATGGTTATTCGCGCTTTTTCTTGGCTACAGATAACGCAGCAACAAAAAGTTTAATCTCCAAGCAATTTCCAGAGCAAATAATTAGCTATTGTCAAACTTTCGACGATTCACAAAAGCGCCAAACTTCTACTGAAAATTCTCTGATAGATTTATACTTGCTCTCTAAAAGCCAAAAAATTATAGGTTCTTATCATTCAAGCTTTAGTGAATATGCTGCAGCTCTGGGTAATATTCCTTTAGTTTATCCTTAGCATTGCTGCTGCCTTAGCATCAGGTTTCCCGAAAATATATAGTGTTGAAGTTGCCAGGGAGTTTTATAATGATAAAGATTTCCACAAATGACAACAAAGAAAATTAAAAGCCTTGGAGGTGCTAAATGCTGCTAAAATACAGTGGGGAAAATAAATTTATTTTTATTGGTCACAAGAAATGTGCATCGACATCTATTGTCAACTCAAACATTGCAGAAATCGCAGATATAAAGCTACGCGATCCTCTAATTGGTAGACACATGACTATAGAGGAAGTATACGAGACGTTTAATTTTATATTCGAAAAACAAAATTTTGAGTTTAATAAGTTCTTTAAGTTTGCCATTATTCGAGACCCCATAGACTGGGCCTTGAGTAAGTATAATTTTCGTTCTGGACGACCAAGTTGGAAAGGGATGACATTTACTGAATTTTTTCGCTCATCACCCCATCTTGCCAAACCTCAGTCAGATGTTTTGATTTCAACCAAGTACAAGGAGGTTAGAGTAGATTATTTGGCGAGATACCACCAACTCACTGAAGATTTATCTCGAATTAAAAACATACTAGGTCTAGAAACATTATCAATTCCCAAATTAAATGCATCGGTTAAAAAAGTTTATCCCCATGACCTAGAAGAATCTCTTAAGGAAGAGATAAAAGAAAGATTTTATTGTGATTATGAATTGCTGGAAAACTTAGAATCATTCAACGCCAGAGGTTTACAGTTATTTCAAGACAACTGAGAGGGAGTAACAAAAAAACTAAGGAAGTTGCAGGTGCTAAATGTTAATAAAATACAGTGGAGAAAATAAGTTTATTTTTATTGCCAACACGAAAAGCGCATCGACATCTATTGTCAACTCAAACATTGCAGAAATTGCAGAAATCAAGGTTACTGATGTCCATATCGGTAGACATATGTCTATAGATAAAGTATACGAGACGTTTAATTTTATATTCCAAAAACAAAATTTTGAGTTTAATAAGTTCTTTAAGTTTGGCATTATTAGAGATCCTTTAGACTGGGTTATTAGCTGGTATAATTATCGCTCTGGACTACCAAATCACAAACTGGCACGCAAGAAAGATATGACATTTGCTGAATTTTTTCACTCAGTACCTCATCTAGCGAAACCTCAGTCAAATGTTTTTATTTCAACCAAGTCTAAGGAGATTAGAGTAGATTATCTTGTGAGATACGATCGGCTAACTGAAGATTTATCTCGAATTAAAAAAATACTAGGTTTAGATACATTATCAATTCCCAAATTAAATAAATCTTTTGTCAAGAACATTCATCTCCATGATATTGAAGAATCTCTTCAGGAAGAGATAAAGGAAAGATATTATTGTGATTATGAGTTGCTGGAAAACTTAGAATCTTTCAACGCCCGAGGTTTACAGTTATTTCAAGGTGACTGAAGACCAGGGATTCATTAATGGATAATGGATAATGGATAATGGATAATTACCTCTCCCTTTTAGATTGTTTAATTAGGGCTTGCTGAAAAAATCTCAAAGCATTAACTGATATTGGTTGTAGCATTTTTTGGTCTAAAAAAGTGTCACCTTTTCAATGGAAAAAGCTCATGCATGCTAGTATTTTGGGAGGATTATGGCAGACAAATCAAGGGACAATTTTCCCGACTACCTCCTCTATAATTCCCATTTCTCCTGTCTTCCCCTCCACGGTCGGGGGAGGGGCGAGGGGTGGGTTGTCTCCTGTCTCCTACCCTCACCCATAAGACTTTTTCAGCAAACCCTAATTATTTAATCATTTAATTATTAATTATTCGGTAATCAAAAAAACTAAGGAAGTTGCAGTTAATGATATCACACGATAAGAAATTTATCTTCATACACATACCAAAATGTGCTGGTACGTCTATGGAAGTTTTTTTCAAAGAAGAAGTAAAGGCATTAGGATGGCAAAAAGAAACAGGACTAGAATACACTATGAGAATGGATGGTTTAGCTCAGATCCTCAACCTATATCCTGATTACTTTACCTTGACATTTATTAGAAATCCATTTGATAGATTTATATCTGTATGGAAACATAGTGAGAGAACAATAAAACACACCGACAATAGACCAAATACTTACTTCCACAGACCTGAGAGAAATCTGAGCCTTAATGAATACGCAAAGTTAATTAGAGATGGGGAGCCAAAACAGCTAAGTGGTTTTGACCAATATCATTCAAAAAAACAAGTAGAGTTCATATTAGACTACAATAAGGAAGATTTGTTTGGTATCCCCAGAAAAACAAAAGATAATTGTAATTTTATAGGTAGATTTGAAAATTTAAAGGAGGATTTTGCAGCAGTTTGTGAGTTACTAGCTATAGAAAATAAAACTCTACCTCATTTTAAAAATAGTCAAAATACAAAACACTATAGTGAATATTATGATGACGAAACAGTGGAAATTGTTCGAGAACTATATGCTGAAGATATTGAATACTTGGGTTACAGCTTTAACAGTGACTAGCTCTTTTCATGTCATGTTAATGGTTAACCAGTAATGCTGAAATTGAAATTTTCAACTTTGTTGCTCTCTATCTCCATTTTATATTGCTCTGCTTGCATATTCCAGAGGGTAGCATATTCTCCATTTTGCTGCAAAAGTTCTTCGTGAGTACCCACTTCAACTAACTTGCCAGCTTTCAGCACCAGAATTCGATCTGCTAGATGTACAGAAGCTAGTCTATGGGTGACTAAAATAGCAGTCTTTCCCTTGACTAACTCAGCAAAACTGCTATAGATTTCGTATTCACTACGGGGGTCTAAAGCTGCTGTAGGCTCATCCAAAATCATGATTTGGGCTTCTTTTTCCCGAACAAAAGCTCTTGCGATCGCTATTTTTTGCCATTCTCCTCCAGACAGTTCAGTACCATTAAATTGCTTACCTAAAAGCGTTGCATATCCTTCGGGAAGTTTCTCCACTTTAGTCGCAATTTCTGATTTTTCACTGGCACATTTTAATTTCTCTAAGTCATCCATTGCTGAAGTATCCCCCAAGGCAATATTTTCACCAATAGTGAGAGCATAACGACAAAAATCCTGAAATACAACACCAATTTGCTGTCGCCATTTTTCAATATTAAAATCTTTGATATTCTCCTCATCTACAAAAATATTTCCTTTAGTTGGGTCATACAAGCGTGCCAAAAGTTTGACTAAGGTACTTTTCCCCGCACCATTTTCGCCCACTATAGCGACGGTTTCACCAGGATTTAACCGAAAAGAAATGTTGCTTAAAGCCACCCTACCATCTGAATAAGCAAACTCCACATCATCAAAAACAATTCCTGACTTAATTGGTTTGGGTGTTGGCCGACCGGGAATAGGAGTTTGCATCATAGATTGAGAATCCATAAATTTGAAAAATAGCTTCATAAACAATATAGATCTTTGTATATTTGTAAAAAGCTGTAGCAATTGGTTGATATTGCTTTGAACGTAACCAAGTGATTGAATCAACAACAAGATACTTCCCGGAGTTAACTTACCAGCTAGAGCTTGCAGAATTACCCAACCAAAGCAAAATCCATTGCCAAAAACACTTAATATTCCCAGGGCACTTAAAATCAAAGCTTGTTTGCTTTGCAGACTATGAATGAGCTGATGCCTATCTTCAAAAGCTTCTAAATAACGCTGACTAAACAAAGAATTCAGTCCAAAAAGGCGTACTTCTTTAGCATAGGTATCTGTTAACATTAATCCAGAGTAATACTTCATGCGACGAGCTTGAGGACTTTTATGAAAAATTGCCTGCCAAATCCCTGACTCAAGTTTCAAAGAAGCATAAGTTTGCGGTAGGTATGTTAATAAAATTAATAGGGGAATCCACCAGTCTACAGTAAACAATAAAGCTAACATGGTTGTGAGGGTTACCAGTATTTTTAAACCTGTTGAAAAACCCCTTAACAGGATGATTGGTTCGTGACTTATGCTTTCTTGAAGCATTTCTAATTCATCGTAAAACTCTGGGTTCTCAAAATTATTAATATCAGCAAAGCTATTAGCCTTGTCTATTAATTTTAGGTTAAGACTAGCCATGAGCTTATCTGACAGTTTCATAAAAGCAATGTTAACCCAAGGGTTGAGAAGATTCTCTAAGAACAGTGCTACCACCCAAAGCAACACCAGCACGGCAATGATTTTCCAGTCATATTCTCCTCCTGGGACTAGGGAAGCGACCGTGTCCACCACTTGTTTTTGAATTCCTACAGTGATAGCAGGAATTAAACTTTGCAACAACAATACGATGATTACAAATGCCGTTGCTTTTGGCGCAGTTGTCCACAATAAAAATAGAGAAAAACTAATACTTTTGATGAAAATTGTAATAGATTGCTTGAGTTTAGCAATTAATTTTTCTTCGTTATTTTGATTAGTATTTTCCTGATCATTGTTGTTTTCACTAGCTGTTGTTACTTCCTCAGAATCATCTTGATTATTCTTTTCATTCTTAGATTTTATCTGTTCGCTGGGTTGAATCATCATGCTCCTTTTTAATTAACTTTAATTATATTTTTATATTTCTCCTTGCTAGAACAATTAATTTACAGATTGACTTTCAGTAAATAATATTTCTTTTTCATATTCCTTAACGTAATTAGCTGCCATTGTTAGATAATGAAAGTCTCTCATGGCTTTTTGCCGACAAGCTTGAGGCGAAATTTCATTGAGTCTCTCTACAGCAGCAATATATTCGTTCTGTCGGCGACAAATGAAGCCAACATCAGGTGAAACTAATTCCCGAAAAGCTCCGCGATCGCTACAAATTACCGGAGTCCCCGAAATTAATGCTTCAGCCACAACTAAGCCAAAAGGTTCATGGATCAGTGTTGGAGCAAGGAGTGCTTTAGCACCAGCTATTAATTCAGCTTTCTGTTGTCCCCGTATTTCACCAACAAATTCAACTCCTTGCTCCCGGCACATGGCAGCAAATTGACGTTGATAAAATTCGTCCTTACTGGAGCCTGCCACAACCAGCTTGATACCTAGTTCTTGGGCTAAAAGCAAGGCAATACCAAATCCTTTCAACACCGCTCTTTCTAAACCAGATACCAAAAAAATGAAATAATCAGATTTGGTTTCAGAATAGATGAATTCAGCAGGATCGATGCTATTATGAACATAGCGATCGCAACCATAACTCTGGGCATGGGAGCGTGAAACAAAAATCCAATTCTCTTTTGAAAAAGCTGAAACATCATGATTCCCAAAAGGAGCATGAAATGTTCTTACCCAAGGCTTACCACAGGGATCAAAAGAACCATATAGGGGAACATCATGAGGCTGTAAAATGTCAACATCAAACATTCGCTCCCTAACCTGATTAACACTGTCTGGCAAAGGTTCTAGAATTTGATTATCTCTGAGATCGTAAAAAACATCATGTCCTAGTTCTCCCAAGCCTTTAGCAAGTAGGTCTGTGATATGCTGAGATGCAGTTCCAGTCAATTTAGCTGGATATTGATGATTACTCGATATGTAGATACGCATTTTCTGCTCGATAAAACTCATACAAAGCGCCACTCATTGTGACATTTTGAACTTTACTTCTTGGTTCAACTGAGTACGTCGCTAATCCGACGACTCCCCTAGCTAGAAGCACCTCATTCACAGGTATTCACGGTCAAGGTAGTCTTAGGGATTATACTACCACACTGCCAGGAAAGTTGTCAACCAGGTTCAAGCTGCTCTAGAGTGACCAGCAGGAAGACCAACTATCACATTGGTCAAAAAAATAGCAGAAAAATAATGTATACTTATTCAGTTAAGGCAAAAAAAAACTGCTATGATTAAACGTGGCAGTAAATCTTGTCAATTGTCCTCCAGTAGCTAAAGCCGAATAGTTTCCAAACTAGAGATTTTTTTTTAAGATGAACTCATTAGACATCTCCAAAAATCCAAAATAAAATCAATTCTTATCCATAAGTTATCAATTATTTCTCCCTGTTGCCAGATGAGCTGTTGCCTGTTGCCTCTTTTCTGGAGATGTCTATTGAGATTCCACTGGCGATTAGCCGCACAAGCAAATAGGCTAGGAGTTGCCTCACAAAATGCTAAACTCCAGGCAGGTAATTCACCTGAGCAACAAGCGCATTTACCAAATATCGAGAATAATCTTTTCTTCTGTCGCCGTGCTGAAGAAATTGGCATTGATTCCCTGTTGACTGCCTTCAACTATTACAGACCAGATCCAATTGTACTTTCTACTGCTTTAGCAATGGCAACCGAAAAGATCAAATTTATGGTTGCCTATCGACCTGGAGCAATTTCACCGACCTTGTTTGTCCAACAAATTAATACCCTTTCTGCCTTAAGCAATGGTAGAGTCAGCTTAAATATAATTATGGGTCATTCTCAAAAAGAGTAAGGCTACTATGGTGATTTTCTCGAACACGATCAACGTTATCAGCGAGCTGAAGAGTTTTTAGAGATTTGTCAAGCTTTTTGGCAAAAAAATGGCGGGTTTACCTTCAAAGGCACTTATTACAATATTGAACAAGGGCAAGTCGGTACTCCTTTTGTGGCATCAGAGAGAAATTCTCCTGAAATCTACATCGGTGGGGGTTCGCCCCAGGCACAGGAACTCGCTGTCAAGCAAGGTAATTGTTGGTTACTTCTTTTTGATACCCCAGATAAACTGCGATCGCGTATTAAAAGCATAATTGAACAAGGAATAGAGGTAGGTCTGCGTGGTTCTATCATTGCTAGACCTACTCGTGAAGAAGCCATAGAAGCTGCTTATTCTTTGATTAGTACTGGGAACAACGTGCAGTATAACCAGAACTCGTAAAAGCAGCAATACAACGCAACGGTAAAATCTTATCTATAATATTAAGTGCTTCACTAATAGCATGAGTTTCATCCGTTTCTGCTGGAGGATAATTAATAAACTGCGTATCTTTCTCCACATCTTCCGCAATACGCACCATCATTTCTACTGCTTTAACCGGATACTTACCCACTGCTGACTCCCCAGATAGCATTACTGCATCAGTACCATCAACAATAGCATTTGCCACATCACTAGCTTCCGCACGAGTGGGGCGAGGTTCGTGAATCATACTCTCTAACATCTGGGTAGCTGTAATTACCGGAATACCTCTTTTATTGCACATCCAAATAATCTGTTTTTGCAGCATCGGTACTTTTTCCGGTTTCATTTCTACCCCCAGGTCTCCCCTTGCCACCATAATACCATCGCATTCTTTGACAATAGCTTCTAAGTTAGCGATCGCTTGTGGTTTTTCGATTTTTGCTATTACTGGCACATCTGCATCTTTTTCTTTTAAGATTGATTTTAGCGTCAAAATATCTTCAGCACTACGCACAAAGCTCAACGATATCCAGTCTACTCCGTGAAACAAACCAAATTCTAAATCTTTTTTATCTTTTTCTGTCATTGAAGGTAAGCGCAAATTCAAACTTGGTAAATTAACTCCCTTACGACTTTTGAGTAACCCACCTGTAATCACTTTGCAACTAACAGCATTTCCCTCTACTGACTCCACTTCTAATTCTAATAACCCAACAACTCTAATACCTGAGTTCCTGGTTTTGCTTCTTCTGCTAAATATGGGTAGTCAATGCCTACTTTTTCTGGTTGATGAGTATCATCAGCTAACGGTATTAGAGCTAGCTGTGCCCCTTCTTCTAAAGTTATTGCACCATCAGGGAGTTGACCCACTCTAATTTTCGGACCTTGGAGGTCTTGCAAAATAGTAATGGAAGTATTTAATTCTTCAGAAATAGAGCGCAATAGAGAAACTGTGTAAGCATGGTCTTCATAGCTACCGTGAGAAAAATTTAGTCTTGCTACATTTAGACCTGCTTCAATTAGTTGTTTAATTACTTCTGGAGAGTTACTAGCAGGGCCAATAGTTGCAACTATTTTAGTCCGATGAGGTATAGACATAATATTATCTATTTCTTTTTGTCATTAGTTTTGAATAAATTGCATAGTTAGATTATAATCTTTGTATTAACTTAATTCTAATCAACAAAGCTGACTGAAATAGCTAAGTTTTGCGCTTCACTAGTCTTTTAGTAGGGGTAGGAGACAGGAGACAAGCCACCCCTAGCCCCTCCTGGGAGGGGAGAAATGGGAATTATAGAGGAGGTAGTCGGAAAAATTATCCCTTGATTTTTCTGCCATAATCGTCCCAAAATACTAGCATGCATGAGCTTGTTCCGCTGAAAAGCTGATACTTTTTTAGACCAAAAAATGCTAAAACCTTTATCAGTCAATGCTTTGATATTTAATCAGCAAACCCTAGCTAAATTTATACAGGGGTTGTCACTGTTGGCTGTAATCTGATATGATCTACAAAAATCAACAATTATCTGTTTGATCCTACTAGAATTCAAAACTGAACTACATCCAAATAACTAGCAAAAAACATTGCTGGCCAAACACCCTGGTGTAGCTCGTCTTTGATAGATGGTTTCCTACTTCTAAAACTTGCTCTAACTGTGGAACTGAATCGCGAGTCTCTGTCTTGATCGGAGCGTGTATTCAGCTGTGAACGCTGCAATTTTAGCTCAGACAGAGACTTAAATGCAGTGTTAAATTTAGCTATTGCGGTCAGTAAGAGCTATGCTCTGCTAACGCGTTTCGCGCCAGCTTTGCGCCAGCTTTGTGTTGCGCCAGCTTTGCGTTGCGCCAGCTTTGCGTTGTGCCAGCTTTGCGTTGCGCCAGCTTTGCGAAGCAAAAGCAAAAGCAAAAGCAAAAGCAAACGACCGTGTGTGCCAGTGGACTGGATAACGCTGACGTTACCAGGTTGAGGCAGGAATAGAACAAACTATCCAGAGAAAATCATAGATTTATCATAGATAGTCATAAGTTTCTAAGAACGGATAAGTAGCGATCGCCATACTAAGGCCCTAGCAACCTGATAGCGGCTCTTACCACTATCGGGATCGACAACAGGCCATCCGATCAATATCAACTAGCTGTCCCTGAAGGTGGCGGAAGGTTCTGTCCCCACTTCACTCATTCTTTACAACCACAACCAGGAGTTACTTCTATGTACACCTTTCCTATTTTTTCCAAATCATTTTTGTCCTCCCTAGACCAGGAAACACTATTACGCTTCGTTGAGTATAAGAAAAAGTTCGATAAAGGGGAAGAGTTACCCCCAGAATCGAAGGAGTTGCTTGGTCGCTTTTTTCCCGAGTTGTTGGACTTTAAGGATTACATTTTCAAGGCAGTAGTACCGGCCATGTTAACAAATATAAATGGAGGAGCGAAGTTAACCCTGCCACTAATTGACAAGGAAATTCTTGACAAACAGGATGCAATTCCCTATTTCTTGTGGGGGATGTTCTACGACAGTTGGAAACCAACACCTGAAGAAGGAACTACAGTATTTTTTACTGGTTTCCAAAACGGCGATCAAAAATCTGATGTTCCTACAATTCGGGGAGAGAACAATGAGAAGAAAAAGATTTACTATTCAGCTCTTACTCCCGATCTATTCCCGAAATATGAAGACAAGGTAGTTGGTTTTTGGGAGGAACTATTAGATAACCGCAATGCCAATAAACCACTGATGGGACTTTACCTAGACTTGTATTTCTACCTATACTGGGACTTGCATCTTGGAGTCGAACGCGGTGACATTATTCAAGATGTTCTAGATATAGGAAGGAGTTTTATGAATGTCATTGGTTATCTAAATCCGCTCGAATCTATTGTCTACACAAGCTACATGGATGTGCGTGAAAAGCGCCAGTCCTTGAATGATTGGATTAAAGACAATATCAGTTCAGGCTCAGGCGAAGAGGAGAAAAAGACATTCGTACATTACTGGCTCAAGAATAGCGAACAAGATGACAACTCGAAATATTTTAATCAGGACGATATTATTTTCGAGTGCTTCCACAATTTTCTGGCCTTTAGCCAGTGGGGGAATACTATTTACAATATCATCGAGAGGTTCATCAATAACGAGGCTAATATTAAAACGAAATTTGAAACAATGATGAATGCTGGCAATTCAGAAGAACCTGATGATAAGGGATTTAGCCCCCTTGATTATTTTGTAATGGAGTTATTCCGCTGGATTTCGCCAAACAGTGGAAGCATCTCTAATATAAAAGATAACAAAATCTTCTCAATCCCAGGAATCTACGAAGGAATCAACTTATATAACTACCATACAACTCCGCACGAGGCCACCAGCGACTATGAGATACATTGGACAGACCCTGGAGATTTCAATCCCGATCGCTACAAAGAGGAAAATGTTCCGACTAGCGATGAAATTACTGAGGAGAAGTGCAAACAAATCGGATTTGTCCAATGTCCTTTCCACAAGGCGGATTTCAACGTGGATGATGGACGAAACGCTCAGGTGACTAATAGTGGATTTGGTACTGTTTATAACGTTACTGAGGGCAAAACATATCCTGTGATTGACTATGCAGGGTACGCGCCCTTCGGTTTCGGATACCGTCGCTGCCCAGGGGAATTATTCACTGTTTTTGTGATCAAGGAGTTCCTGAAAAAGGTATGGAATGATGGTAACCAAATCCAATTCAAGGAACTAGATGAACCAAGTGGGGGGTATGAGCAACTTCCCTTAGGACCGCGTGCAGTACTTCCCGACAAATATGGATTTGAGACTTACTAAGAGGAGATAAAGATTAAAAGCTCTAGGGTGCATCTTATTATTTGCTCTCCTACCCAGTGTATTAGGGGATGGGGACTCTGTGAGACTCTTGACAAAGTAGATTTCCAGAATATCTGGAATACAATGAGGGCGATCGCTGCATTCGAGATAACTGTGGCGATCGCTCTCTAGCTTCTCATTTGCAATCTTAGTCTTTCATATCGCTCTCTATCCAGCGATTAAACAGCTCTATTTGATCGTCAGACCAGCAAGCATCATAAGGAAGAGAACCCCTGTTGAGTCCTTCTCGAAGCTTTTCCGCATTGGCTCGGACATTTTCTACATCATTGAGATTGATTCCGTCTAACTGTTGCAGAGTTTCTACATCAAAATCTCGAAAGAGTGGCCTGATATCTACGTTGTAACCCACCCCATCGGATTGTCGGTATGCTTGCCTTGGGGGAAGGAGATCGAGATTTGGTTCTTGTTCGTGGTGGACACCAATCTGCTTTGGTGGCTCGTTATCTGGTGCTTGATCGTCAACCCACTCCCGGACAAACTCTTGCCTGGAACTATCCACTTGTGGTCGATAGCGGGGCATTTTACCAGTTTTACTAGAACTCTCCTCTAATCGACTTACCAGTTCCGAGCCTTCTGCGGTTAAATTGCAGTTCTCGTCTTCATTGCGATTGAGGAAAGGTCGGTTAAACATATGCAATTGCACAAATTGCTCGCGATTGATTCCCGCCCAGAAATTGGTGTGACCATCGATAGAAAACCCCCGTACTGCTTCTTCCAGAATATGAGCTACCTTCTGAAAAGCTTTTGTCTGAGCATCTGTGGGGATAGTCTGACCCGCAGCCAAAGCCTTTAAAATGTTCTCCCGTCCTTGGTCAGACTTCTGTAAATCCTCCAAAAATGGGTCTTCTTTGTCTGAACCATCCTGAAGCATTTTTTCCACTAAGCACAATGAAGCCTGGACAACATCTAAATGGACTCGCCAACGATCGCGTTCGTTGTCTGCTAGATCGAGGGTATAGGGCAATTGAAAAGGAGGACCAGCTGTCACCCCATTATAGTCTGATTTTAGTGGCAGTCGCACCATCTTCTGGGCAATTTTCTTAAGATGGCGCATTTCATCAAAAGCCCATAACAGTAAGAAGCCACGGGGGGTGCGATCGCCTTTATCAGGCCCTGAAGATATGTAGCGACGACCCGTTGTTCTCAAGAAATGGATTAAAAAAGCCAGCAGTAACCGATAGCGTAAGTTGAACAAATGTCCCCAGTTACGGGCGCGAGGGTTTGCTATATAGCCCCGTTCCTCAAAGGCCGCCCGGATAGACTCCTCAAGCCCATCGTAAGGTACGGGACGTGGCGGCACGGTACTGGGGTTAGTTGCCACTGGCCAGACACATTCGACCCCCTCACCCTTCAACTTGCAGAAATCCTGATAAAGTTGAAAGAAGCGCTCGAAATGGGAGTCAACCGTAGAGCCATAGCCTTCCCCTTGTTCGGCAATGATTTTGAGAGCTTTGACGGCCTCCTGGCGTAAGGTGTCCGGATGAGATCCTTCAAAGGCATCCACATAAACTCGTCGAGACTCAGTCTCATCATCAGTGCCAAGACCCTCATCATAGCCCCAATCATCCCAGGTAGCTTGGAGGTCGATCCGGTCTGTCAGAAAGTCTTGATCTTTGATTTCATCTTCATTGCCAAAAAGTTCGAGCAGACGTTCGTAAATCGCTCCCACGTGCTGAATAGGACGACCATCATTAGCACGCTGAGCTATGTTGGCAATTTTTTGGAGTTTTTTCCATATTTCGCTAGGAATATCCCCCTGTTCGGCAGGCCGTTCGGCAGTAATATACTTTGCTAATGAATCCTTTGATAGGGGTTCGAGCTTGAAACGGAATGGATAAAGTTCGCTTTCAAAAGGGGAATGTTCCCGCTCAAAATTTAGGGGAGCGCCAATGAGGTGCAGCAAATTTTGTACCGTCATCAGATGCCCCATTTCTTCCCGTGCTAGTTGAGCTAATCGCTGATAGAGCGATTTCACTCGTCCCTTTGTCTCATTATTTTCTTGGTCGTCGCGCACGGAATAGGCAGCATAGAGGTACTGAACCATTAAAGCGTGCTCCACTTCCGCTGCTACCGTCAGCAATAAGGCGGCTTCATCTCGCGGGTTACGTTGGAGTTCAAAACTCAGGGACAATTTTGTGAGATCGAGGCTGGCAATCTCAGATTTGTCTTGTAATGGTGGTTGACAAGCTAGAACCTCTAGGGGGATATCATAGTTTTTTTTCATTGCATTAATCCTCTCGAAGTTGATGGGGAATACTCGCAGTTAAGGGGATTTGAGTTCCAGTACGTTCAGGGAAAATCAGTCGGCTTTCTGCATAGCCATCACAGGTGACGCGCACCATAAACTGTCCGGGGGGTAACTTTTGGCCGTTGTCATCTTGTAAATCCCAGGAGAGAGAGCGATCGCCTGCTGCGGGATTCTGTTCTTCTAGCAAAGTTCGTACTTGTCCCGCAAAGCGATCGTAGACAACTACAGATAAGCTTGTTGCACCCTCGGGTATGGTGAGGGGAACAAGTGCGCGATCGGCAGCGATTTTAAGTTCCGTTGCTCCGAGCAAGCGGTTACCAGCTACTTCCCCTTCTTTTGGCCCCCATAACTCTTGATTGGTGTATTTATAAACAGTGTTACCGGAAGCATAAGCAACACGGTTCTCACCTTCGCCAACAAAGCGAAATCGGTTGATATATTGGCCTATATTGCAACGAGGGGGACAGGGATAGCCGTCAATGGGCTTAGGCCAAGAGCCAGTCAGGTCTATCCAGGTTTTACCCCCATCTCTTGTCTCGCTAGTGCGACCACTGTCAAAGGTGGCATCTCCCCAACCACCAACCCAACCAAGGTTACGATCCCAAAAACCAATGCCTTCTAGGTTCTCATTAATCATATGACAGTTGTCGCGAATTTCTTGTCGTCGCCAGGAGTCTCCCCCGTCCTCGGTAATGAAAATTGCTCCTGCCTTCAGGTTCTCACAGGCAACTACCCCAAAGTCTGGATCGTCCTCTAAAAATTGGATTTTCCAGCCCCATTCCCCTAATGGAACATTGATATCTTCGAGCATATCTTTCCAAGTGTGACCACCATCCTCTGTCTTCAGGACTGTCGGCACAACATCGTCACGACGGGGGTTAGGCCGAACCGAACGACCCCCGACAACCCAACCTATCTGATCATTTTGGAAGTAGATATCCACTAGAATGCTAGCTAGATCCTCCATATCCCTCACAAACCAGCTTTCACCACCATTATGTGTTTTGAAGAAGCGTGCCGGTCGTTCGGGGTAGTTAGTTCCTGATGCGAATACGTTGTTTTCGTCGAGTACCCAAAGTCCGCAAACGGCTGAGGGGGCATCGGCGGGCAGGTTATTTACCAAATCCCAGTCTTTACCGCCATTACTGGTGTGGTAGAGTTGTTTCCCTGGGGTCGTACAACCTGCCCAACCATGTTCACCATCTTGAGTCATCCCAATACAGCGAAAGTAAACGTCCTTTAACTGTGTTTTGATATCCCATTTTTTTCCACCATCTTCTGTTTTTAGAATTTGTCCATTCCCGTTAACAGCCCAACCAACATCAGGATTGATGAAATAAATATCGTCATAACGACCTGCCAATGGTGCTGGTGTGGCTATCCACTGATAGCCATTGTTTGTTCCGTTCATATTCTAAATCCTCAAATGCTCAATCAAATCGATCTTAGGAGGTGTTTGCTTTTTTATATTCCTTATCTACAGGTGTCTTACATATATCCGATGTCGTACCCAAAAGCATTCATAGCAAGGATTTTGCATTCTCAAGTGCCTTTGCATAACCTTCGGAAGAACCAACTTTATTTCCTTTACATATATCTTTAAGTTGCCATTGCATACTAGCATTTTTTATAAAAGTTTATATTTGTAAGTTTTAAAGATATATTTATTTAGGGTTTGCGCTTCACTAGTCTTTTAGTAGGAGACAGGAGACAGGAGACAGGAGACAGAAGAATGAGCGAGAAAGTAGGAGTAAGAATTGTCCCAAGATTGTTCTGCCCAACTATGCGCCTAAAATACGCTCCATGCATGAGCATGAAGAGCTGAAAACCAGGCACTTTTTCAAGGCCCCAAAAAGGCACTTGTCTTTATATGTCAATGCTTTGATATTTAATCAGCAAGCCCTATTTATATAAATTTATATTCAACGAGGGATGTGTCGGAGATCGTTGAATTCAGGCTGTGTTATATCATGTTCGGATAATCAGTTATAAATAAAATTTAAGGGCTGACAGTACCAAATAAATACTGAAATTATCAATACCCCATCTCCCATATTTTCTCTTTTCCTCCTTTCTTCCCTCCTGACTCCTGACTCCTGAGGACTGACTCCTCACAACAGTTATTTATAAGTATTCAACCGAACATGATATTATACCAAATTCAAAAAAGGTCGTTACAGTAAAAAAAGCAGTATAGAGTAGGGAGTAGGGAATAGAGAAAACCATTGCTCTCTATTTAATTTTCCTAGTATGGCAAAATCCAGGTTTTCCCTAACTACAAAAAAAGTTAATGTAGCATTATTTTTTGAAATTGGTGTTATACTAAGGATAGTGTTTCCTAATTTTTCCTGTATTTAATGGTAAATATTAGCTGGATTTGACAACCCTGAATATTTGCACCACGAGCAATTCTACTGATGGTGCAGAAATAGTCATACCAAGAATTTAACTTCTAACTTTTAACTTCTAACTTCTGACTTCTGGTACTCCCTTTTTGCCATTAAAACAATAGCAGCTCGCGCCTCGACCCGATACCTAACACCAATAACTTTTGTAGCTGTATCTAAATCATTAAAATCTTTAGGAGAAGGAAAAGCAGTATTAATAATTAAATACCAACTTTCCCCTTTTTTTAAACGTGGTAACTCAAACATTAAAGGTTTCCAATAAGCATTCAAAATAATATGAAAATATTCACCACTTTCTGGATGCTTCAAACTAAAAGCTAAAGTCCGAGAATCTAGATGCCAATCAGGTTTAGCTAAACGTACTCCATGCCAACTAATATTAGGCAGTTCATTTGGGTAAACTTCCCCTTCTTCTCTAGCTAAAGATGACTCTGGAGTACCCGCACCAACTGTAGCTAAAACCTTATCTACCCGCATAATTTCTAATTCTTGGGTAAAATGAATAATCCCTTTCACAAATCGCAGTAAATCTGTTTGTTTCTCAATTTGTTCCCAATCAAACCAACTTAGTTTATTATTCTGACAATAACCATTATTATTACCCAGTTGAGTTCGCCTTACTTCATCTCCCATTAAAATCATTGGTGTCCCTTGGGAGAAAAATAATATGGTGAAAAAATTCTTAATTTGTCGCAGTCGTAATCTTTCAATTTCCTGCTTATTAGTTAATCCTTCAACTCCACAATTCCAGCTATGATTATCATTAGCACCATCGCGATTATCTTCACAATTAGCTTCATTATGTTTTTCATTATAAGAAACCAAATCATTCATAGTAAAACCATCATGGCAAGTAATAAAATTAATACTATGATTGGGTTCGCGGTCTGGTTGAGGATAAATATCCGGACTACCCATAATTCTAGCCGCTAACTTATCAACTATCTTGTGGTCACTTTTAACAAACTGACGAACATCATCACGATAATGTCCGTTCCATTCAGCAAAGCGATCGCCAATAAATGAACCCACCTGATATAATCCCGCAGCATCCCAAGCTTCTGCAATAATTTTTGTCCCTGCCAAAACAGGATCGGATTCAATTGCCCATAACACAGGTGGATCTTCCAACGGATCGCCAGTCATACTCCGAGACATAACAGATGCCAAGTCAAACCGGAACCCATCAACGTGCATTTCTCTAACCCAGTAACAAAGACAGTCAACAATTAAGCGATGTACAAAAGGATTATTTGTATTGAAAGTATTGCCACAACCACTATAGTTACTGTAATAAGTGGAGTCGTCTGTCTCCAGAATGTAGTAAGTAGAATTTTCCAGTCCCCGGAAAGAAACTGTCGGTCCGTTTTCATTCCCCTCTGCAGTGTGATTAAAAACCACATCCAAAATTACTTCTATTCCAGCTTTGTGCAAAGCTTTTACCATATCTCGGAATTCATCCATCGGTCCGAAAATATCTTTGCGAGAACTATAATTGTGGTGAGGAGTAAAAAATGCGATCGGGCTATAACCCCAATAATTGATTAGAGGTTCGCGCACATCTTGTTCATCAAATTGCTGTACCGGTAATAATTCTACAGCAGTAATTCCCAATTCTTTCAAGTAGGGAATTTTTTCAATTAGTCCGGCAAAAGTACCCCGCTTTTCTGAAGAAACGCCAGAATTAGGGTTACGAGTAAATCCACCAACGTGCATTTCATAGATAATTGTATAAGCGTAGGGTATGTTTAGAGGTATATCATCTTCCCAGTCATAAGCAGTTGGGTCAACTACTACCCCTTTGAGGGCATAGGCACAATTATCACCATAACCAGTAGCAGCTTCACGACTATATTTTTCTTGTCCCACTACTACCCTGGCGTAAGGGTCTAGTAATACCTTTGTACCATCAAATCGATGACCTTTTTCTGGCTCAAGTGGTCCATAAACTCGGTAAGCATATATTTGCCCTGCCTCAAGACCATCAATAAATATGTGCCAGTAATGATGGGTTTTATGTTGTTTAGGGTCGAGTAAAATTACTTGCTTTGGTTTAGCTGCGTGGGGTTCATCAAATAATAGTAATTCTATTGCTGTAGCATTTTTAGAGTAGATGGAAAAATTTACTCCTTTGGGGTCTTTGGAGACTGTTGCGCCAATGGGAAAACTATGACCTGGTAAGATATTAAGATTCATAATTTTTGACTTATTTAATTATTAGATAACGTTGGTAATTTTATACAATGTAAATAGATATTTAACAAAACCATTGGAAGTATTAATTATGTATGAAAAAATTTTAGTTGCTGTCGATACCTCTGCTATTAGCGATCGCGTGTTTGACATAGCCCTAAAGTTAGCAAAAATCGGTCATCCGAATCTGATGTTAGTTCATATTCTCTCGGAGGAAGCAGAAGAAAGTCCGATAAATTATTGGCCAATGATTGGTACTGACATTGGTACAAACCCAGAGATGATGAAAGAATATCATCAGCTTTGGGAAAAATTTGAGCAAGAATGTTTACAAATGTTGAAATCAAAAGCAGATAAAGCAAAGGAACTTGGGTTCAATACAGAATTTACCCAACTCAGAGGCAACCCTGGTCGGGAACTATGTAAATTAGCTCAAAAGTGGGATGCTGATTTAATCATTATGGGACGCCGTGGGCATTCCGTTTTTAATGAACTGCTATTGGGTAGTGTTAGTAATTATGTGATTCATCGCGCTCATTGTTCTGTTCATATTGTACAAGATTAGCTTTTTTTTATTAGTAATGAGCAGTTATTCATTAGTATTCATAGATATCAATGAATAATTGCTTATGGATACTCTGGTAGTAGCTAATATCAATTCGATCAATATTTGTTACAAATAAGTAGGTTATTTCTGAGGATTCAACCCACCCCTCGCCCCTCCCCCTCCCTGGATGGGAGATCAGGATTCAGGAATCAGAATAAATAACTTTGATACCATTTATTAGGTGGGAATTTATTTTTTTCGTCCAAGGTAAATCTCCTGCATGTGTCTTTTAATTGCCCAAATTAATTCGTAACATTCTTTTTTCACGCTTGGTATAACTCTATCAAGAAAGCTACTCAAAATCATAGTTTCCGTTTTCACTAAGAATAATTAGTCTGAGATTGACCATAGTGAAATCAACATTAAAATTTATATTTTTTTCAGATAATTAGGATACAATATTAGTATCAAATAAAATAATTAGATTTTCATCAAAAGATTATGTATCAAAAAATTCTAGCAACAATGGACACATCGGCAGCAGGCGATCGCGTATTTGCCGCTGCTCTCAATTTAGCAAAACTCAATAATTCTTACTTAAAACTATTGCACGTTTTATCTCCCGAAGAAGCAGAAACTCCCCTTAAATTTGGAGCAATTTCCCGGGAATTCAACAAAGAATTGATTGCGCAATATCAACAACAATGGAAAGATTTTGACAAAAAATGTCTAGAAATCTTGCAGTCACGGGCTAACGAAGCGACAACAGCAGGGGTAAACACAGAATTTCTTCAAACTGAAGGTGCACCTGGAAAGCAGATATGTAAAGTAGCCGAGGAGTGGGGTGCTGAACTAATAGTTATGGGACGCAGAGGACATTCTGTTTTCAGCGAAATGGTTATAGGTAGTGTGAGCAGTTATGTAATTCACCGGGCGAAATGTTCGGTACTGGTTGTACAGCAATAATTTTTGTAGGTGCGGGTTCAATTGATTTCAATTTTGGATGTTGGTGAATCAAGCTATGAAACCTAAATTTTGCCAAGTATAAAATGCTTTTCAGTTAATAGTTAAGCGTTCGCGGTAGCGATGCGGAGCATTATCGCCATTAAAGCAAAATCATAGCCAAAATCACCAACGCCAAAAAATGTTCATATTCTATGTCTTCCTCATCTACAAAATCTTCGTTGTTCATAATTAGTTCTCAGAGCGGACATGATATCAGAAGTCAGGAGATTCAGGAACGAGAATAGGGAAAAAGGTAGAAAAAGAGTATTCATGCAGCCGTAATGGTATACAAGAACAAGGGACACTTGGCACGGGAGCAAGATGCTCCCACTGTTTTTGTAACAAAAATAATGACAATGCATAACCATGAGAATGCACTACCACAAAAAAATGCTCCCTACTCCCCTACTCCCTATCTATAGCTATTAAATGGTTTCTATACAGTTGCAACTGAAGGAGATTCTTGTTTTTGTAGCATACACTTCCCAGTCATTACCATTTTTACTCCTCCTGCAGGAGCTAAAGTTACACCGCGACGAACTGTTTTGAGCGATCGCTTCTCTAGTAAAGCCAAACTATAACGTTTGAGAATAGTTGCTAATACCAGTTTCATTTCAAACATAGCAAATGCTGCTCCAATACAACGACGACTACTACCGCCAAAAGGTAAAAATTCATAAGCAGAATATTGCCTTTCTAAAAATCGTTCTGGTTTAAATTTTTCTGGTTCAGGATACAAATCTTCCCGGTGATGAGTTAGATAAATACAGGGAGCCAGAGCAGTACCCTCTGGATATGCTTGACCCATAATTGTTATTGGTGATTTAGTTATTCGCGCAGATGTAATTATCGCTACTGGGTAGATACGCAAGGTTTCACAGCAAACTGCATTCAGATAAGGCAGCTTGATAACTGCCATTGGGTCTGGGTGATCTCCAAGGTCTTCCAATTCTGACAATAGCTTGTTATAGATTTCTGGTTGGTGGTGAATCCAATAAAAAGCCCATGCTAAAGCTGTTGCAGTGGTTTCATGTCCAGCTAAAAGCAATGTAATTAACTCATCATGCAATTCACGATCGCTCATAGCTTCCCCTGCTTCATCCCTAGCTAACAGCAGCATTGTCAAAATATCAGTTTGTTTGGGGTCTAGTTTTTGACGACGTTCGGCAATTTCTGCATACACTAACTCATCAATTTCTTGCCGTTCCCTGAGAAATTTACCCCACGGACTCCATGAACCCAAATCAATTTGGAGAAATTTTAAAAATAGCGCACTTGCTTTCCAGGAAGAAGCGAGTGATTCTAAAACTGAATTCAAAAGTTGCTCTAATTTATCATACCTCTGTCCTTCCTCTAAACCGAAGACCGCTTGTAATATTACCTTTAAAGATATCTCTTGAGTTGATTCTCTCATAGAAAATGGCTGCCCTACTACCCACTTACTAGCTACTTTTTCAGTGATCGCGCAAATTAACTCACCATAAGCTTGCATTCGCTCTCCATGAAAAGGTGGCATCAAAAGTTGACGATGACGTTGGTGGCGATCGCCGTCTAACAACAATAATGAATTATCCCCCACCAGTGGTGCCAACAATTTATTCCCATAACCAGAATCAAACTGTTTTGGATTAGTCTTGAGAATCTCTTCAATGGCCTTCGGATGACTAATAAATACCATTGGATAATTCAATTTTATTTGAAATGCGTCTCCATATTCCTTTGCACATTTTTCCATAAATGTCAAGGGTTTGGCTACCCACTGAAGGAGTTGAATCAAAGCTGGAGCTTTTGGACCTGGCAGTTGTGTCATTTCAGTTATCAGTTATCAGTTATCAGTTATCAGTTATCAGTACCTCTAGTTAAAGTCAGAGGCTTGAAATATTGAACTTGATTTTCTCTTGGTCGATTGGATATGGTTAGGTAACCTATCCATCCCTCGACCGCTTTTTCATCCCCTTTAAAGGGGAGGCTTCAGACCTTATTTTTTGGGGTTGCACATTATGGAATGATATTGCCAAAAATTAGTTTAGACTTTGACTAAAAATAACCATTAATTAATCATTCTAGCAATTGATTAATCCACAATCCAATTCAATCAAAATTCTTACTCAAATCATTCGTCGCTGTGCAACGCCAAAGAGAGAGGATGTATTTCAGTTTCTTTGCCACTCCCCATGAGGAAACGGAGACACGGGGACGCGGTGACACGGTGACAACCCCTCTCCGCGTCTCCCCCTCTCCCCCTCCCCGCGTCTTCTCCACTCCCCCTCTCCGTGTCCTCAAGAACCCCCACTCCCCTACTCCCCTACTCCCCTAGCACGCTCCCAACTTTTATTAGCTTCTTCTATAAAACCTAAATCTCTCAAAACATTCCCCCGCTCATACCAACCATTGTCAAAATTAGGTTTAATTTCTAAAGCCTGATCATAACAACCAATTGCTTCGGTTAAACTTCCTAAATTAACGAGAAAACTAGCTTTATTATACCAAGCCAAATAATAACCAGAATTAATTTCTATCGCCCGCTCACAACTAGCGATCGCCTCTGACCACCTTCCTAACTTTCCCAGTGCTTCAGCACGGTTATTCCAAGCCAAATAATCATCAGACTTAATTTCTATTGCTCTGTCATGGCTAGCGATCGCTTCTGACCACCTTTCTAGTTGTACTAAAGCTTTTCCTCGATTGTACCAAACTTGATGGTAATCTGGCTTTAGAGTCAGAGCGCTTTCCCAACTATCAACTGCTCCAACTAAATCTCCTGCTTTTGCCTGCTCCAAACCCAACTTCGCCCATATTTCAGCATTACTCTCAGCAGACTGTGCTTGATTTTCCACCCCTATCCCAAGCTGACTAACCATTGCCTGAATAACTACTCTAGGGTCACTCGTTTGTACCCCTAACTGTTGTGCAACTGTTGCTAATAAATTAGGATTTTCCTGAAGTTTAACTACTAATTCTGTCATGGTGTCATCATCTTTTTCTTCACTCACGAATGTTTGTGGAGGTGGAGAAACACCAACATCAGGTCCATCATATTCCCAGATCGCCCCACTATCATCCCTACTTAAAAGTTGAGTACCAATATTATTAGCCATTGCTCCCAAAGATTGTAGAGAGGGTAGCGATCGCGTCAATTCAGCAAACCCTACCATTCTCTGAGCCAACTCATCATTAGGTTTAGGGGAAACTAATAACCTTTCTCCAAACCGTTGCAACCATTCCTGCCAAAGTTCAGGTTTGCCTCTTTCTCCTAATTCATCAAAAAATCTTTGCACGCGCTCAGACTGCCAACCCTGGGCAACACCCTCCAATAGTTGACCAAACAAAAAATCGTAATCTGTATCTGTCAGTGTGGGCAAAGACTCAGAAGTTTGTTGAGTGTTCTCAGATACATCTAGACGAGACTGAGAAAATAACCCCAAAAGTTTTGTCCATAAATTTTTGAGCCATTGCCAAATTCTATGAAGCATTTGTTAAATTAAGAAGTAGTTTAAAAGACTGTAGAAAATCGTTACAGCTTAATATTTTGATAGATATTGGATTAACTAATACTGGTGCTTTCGGCGCAGTTCACTATTCCCGTTATCAGGAATGCTATGGAAACGGCAGTAAACGCCTCTATAAATTTCTAATTAGGGTTTGCGCTTCACTAGTCTTTTAGTAAGGGTAGGAGACAGGAGACAACCCACCCCTCGCCCCTCCCCCTCCCAGGAGCTATGCTTTATAAACATCTTTCTTAACATAAAACGTAGACAAAAAAGACAAGTTATGAGTTAGTCTGGGAGCGGCTTTTTCGGGAGAAAATTGTATTGAAAAATACACGCAAGTGTGAGGACTGTAGACAAAATTCTTACTCCCCCCTCTTCCCCCTCTTCCCCCTCTTCCCCAGCCTCCTACAAGGGTTTCAGGAGTTCCTTATCAGGGATAGCTCCCAGGAGGGGGAGACAGGAGAAAGGAGAAGCGGGGAATGAGCGAGGAGGTAGGAGCGGGCGTTTTGTCCCTTAATTTTTCTGCCCAAATCTTGACCAAAATCCTAAGTTTTTGAACCATTACCACTTAAAACCTCGCACTTTTTGATACTTAAAAAGGCACTTACCTTTATCTATAAAGACTTTTAGATTTAATCAGCAAGCCCTAATTATCTGAAGACTGCCATTAATGTTGATATTAATGACTATAACAGTTCCACTCTTGAATAAACCAGGTTTGATTCGTTTACCTACATAAGTTTCATTTTGACAAGGTTTTTATACGTCAATTACCGATGTTTTACTGGTATAACTTTCTTCAGTTTCAATGACTTTTATGTCAGCTAATGGACGTTGATCAGTTATCTGATCAACTAACTTATTGTCAGATATCACCCTTACATAAAATATGCTCAGATTCTATTTCTTTAAAAGAAATTTCTGGCAAAAATTGATAACAGGAAAAATAAACATCAGAAAAAGAAACATTTAACCCACATTCCGCACCACAAAATTTGGCGTTGCACAGTGACGAATGATTTGAGATTTTTGATTGAATTGGATTTTGGATTTGATAATTGCTAGAACGATTAATATTAGGTTTTTTTAGTCAAAGTCGAACACCTATTTTTGGCAGTATCATTCCATAATGTGCAACCCCCAAAATTTAGTATAGAATCAGGAGACAGGAGACAGCAATTCTGAAGAAAATCATAGCTGCCGTGATTGAGTAATCAATCAAACAAGTATTTATGCGTAAATTATTTACTCGGAATTTGATCAACGAAAAAAGTAATTGAGATGATTTGCATAGTATAAATACCTACCAAGCTACGGAATTATACACTACTTTTAATGCTACAAATTGAAGTGCGGAATGTGGGATTTAATTTTTACTTTGGCAGGAAGTTTCTTCTTTGACATACTCCCCGACCTAAAGGTGCGGGGATTCTCCTGAAACCAGGATTCTTGGTTCAATGAGTCCACTTAAATCAGATACCTTACGATACCTAAGCCAGAGATGGTTCTCACGCCTGCGCGTTTGCTCTATTCCAAGAGCCTGTTCCCGTATGCCC
>NZ_JAAHGH010000043.1 GCF_010672525.1 Okeania sp. SIO2B3
CAGGTGTATTCGGTGGTTCATTGTTCAGCGCAATGCACGGTTCTTTGGTAACTTCCAGCTTAGTACGTGAAACAACTGAAACAGAATCTCAGAACTACGGTTACAAATTCGGTCAAGAAGAAGAAACTTACAACATCGTAGCAGCTCACGGCTACTTCGGTCGTTTAATCTTCCAATATGCGTCATTCAACAACAGCCGTTCCTTACACTTCTTCCTAGGAGCATGGCCAGTAGTAGGTATTTGGTTCACCGCTCTAGGTGTATCAACAATGGCCTTCAACTTGAATGGTTTCAACTTCAACCAGTCTATCATTGATTCTAGTGGTCGTGTAGTAAATACATGGGCAGACATCATCAACCGCGCGAACTTAGGTATGGAAGTAATGCACGAGCGTAACGCTCACAACTTCCCATTAGATTTGGCGGCTGTAGAAGCTCCTTCTATCAATGGTTAATTTCTAGTTGATTGATTGAATTAAAAAAAGTCCTCTATTTGGAGGGCTTTTTTTTTGGTTAAAAGAAAGTTTAATGAGGGATGGATAACATTATTGCTTACTCTCAAAATCCCTTTTAACCTTTTCTTCCCTTCTGCCTTCTGCCTTTCTTCTAAAAGAGGAGTAAATTCAGGATTAATAGCTTTAGGTATTCTTAGTAGTAAAATTGTTTGAGCTTTTCAACCTCCTGATTTGAGGAAAGATGTTGAATTTTCTAGTTTTTTCGAGCCACAATTTCTGATTTGTTTTGTTTTTTTTACTTCCACTAGGAAATTAAGTTTAATTAATTATTTATTTTTCTATATTATTTAGTAGTTTTTTTTGCGAATAATTAACTTCATCAAAATCAGTTAGATAAATTTATTGAAAGTTTGTCAAACAAAAATTATCATAAAATTTGTTACTCTTTGTTATTTACTGTCTACATGATGTCTATAATTGGGTAGATGCGGAGTGTCTTGTAAAAGATTATTCCAATACACTTTTTTTTCCTTCTTCCTTCTTCCTTCTTCCTTCTTCCTTCTTCCTTCTTCAAGCTCAAAGAGATTATTTAATTATTAAAACTAAGTTCTTAAGCCAAGATTGGTTTCTAGAAATCTAACTTCAATATTTGCAATTTGTTTGCCTATATCGTGAAAACCACTTAATTTTTTGATGTCATTGACATCATTTTCAGATTCTATATTCGCGAAAACACTGAGTTGATTTAGAGCAGAATTTTTATCACTATTTTCGAGATAGTTATCTAGTAAAATTTGAAAATGTGCCATCAGCATTTTATTTGTTGTACATCGAATAATATCTTTGAGGTTGTCTACTGAAAGTTGCTGATTATGGTTATTGGGATCGATTTTAAACTCCTCGCAGATTTGCTCAATAACTATTTCTTGAATATTCATTTTTATTTCTCCTTAATAATTGAGTTATTTGACTCAGATAGATAAAAATAGATAAAAAAAAGAGATTCAGTTTCTCAATTTACTGGTGAGTGAAGATACTTTTACCCTTATTTAACCTATTATTTGTATGATAGCCAAGGCTAGCAATGGATGTCAAGTATTTGTCTAGATAAACAAGTATAATTCTTAAACTCCGTATCCCCTGTTAAAATAAAATTTAGCAATGGCTAGCAAAGGTTAAAGGTATGAAGAAACTAAGACCGAGAAACTCTGATGGGACATTTAAAGAAGACCCTGAAGCCTTGACTAAAAAATCTATAGGTCTGAGGATTAGTAAAAAGAAGATGCCCAAATTAGAGAAAGTTGCGAAACAGAGCGGAAAGTCTACAACAGAAATTTGTAGACTGATTATTGAGGAATGGCTTGATTCTCTTGAGTCTAAAGATGAGCAAAAAAAATCTA
This sequence comes from Okeania sp. SIO2B3, assembly GCF_010672525.1. Lineage (GTDB taxonomy): Bacteria > Cyanobacteriota > Cyanobacteriia > Cyanobacteriales > Microcoleaceae > Okeania. Next base: position 1,856 of record NZ_JAAHGH010000043.1, read on the forward strand.
TGATTTCTGAGGGAAAGTTACTGGCCTGATTGGAGATTATTTGTCCAATCAGGTAAATCAACCTCTCTCTTCAAAATATAGTCCTACAAAACTTCACAAACAAAGAGCTTTAGAACTTTATAGTGATGGGCTTAATTATCAGGATATAGCTGAAAAATTAGAGTTTGAGGGTTATAGAAATCGTAAGAATAACCCTTTTAGCCCTACTTCAATTAGGAAATGGATTAAAGATAGCAGTTAGTAATTGAGTTGTACTAACCATACTTTCAACAATTAATTATTAATTATTAATTATTAATTATTACCTCTCCTTGAAAAGAAGAGGATTGACTAATAATGAAAATTTTTTCTCTCTTGGTCGATGGTGGGACAGCGAGGAGACCTCGCCATCCCACCCTACGGGAAGCTGCGAAGATAGAACTCCGTTCCGCTGTCGCGTTTCGCGTCAGCGTTGCGTTACGCCAGTTTTGCGAAGCAAAAGCAAACGACCGCTTGTTTCTCTTTTAAAAGAGAGGCTTTAAACCTTAATTATTCCGTAAAAGAAATAACTGAAGTGCAACTAAAAGTTTTATTATATTCTAATAATTATTTAGGCCGAACATGATATAGAAATCTGTGCAATACCTGTAAAATTTTGTGGAGCATTCCGTCAGGAAACGCTTTTTAATTTACACGAAAAAATCTAAAATTCTTCCCGAAATTAAGCTGTATCATCATTAATTAATATATTTTTATACAATCGTATATTAAAGACTTCTATAGGAATTGCCATGACTACTCTTGACTTATGAAATATCTAAAACAACGGAATATTAATAATTAACTTTCCTTCTTCTTACTTCTTCCTTATGCTATAACGTAAGCATTCAGCTAGCTTGCGGTCAGCTATTAATTGTTTCACAAATAATAAATATACACTCTAAAATCAAGGTCAGTTTTTTCCAATACTTTTAATTTTACTTAGGGCTTGCTGATTAAATCGAAAAGTATTTACAGATAAAGGTTTTAGCCTTTTTGGAGCCTTTAAAAAGTGCCTGGTTTTCAGCTCTTAATGCTCAAAAAGGAACGTATTTTAAGCAATATTTGGGCAGAAAAATCCCAAATTGACAATTGTTACTCCTAGCTCCTCGCTCATTCCCATTTCTCCTGTCTCCCCCTCCCCTCCACGGTCGGGCCTCGCGGGTGGGTTGTCTTCCCCTCCTGGGAGAGACCCGCGGGTGGGTTGTCTCCGACCCTCACCCATAAGACTTTTTCAGCAAACCCTACTTAAATATATCAATACTAATTTCTGATATAAAGGCAATTGAATGCAGACGCTATAACTGATAACTGAATTGACATAGGTTCAAATTTTTTGCTAAATCAAAAACAACTAATTAACCTAATAAATTTTACTTTATAGGCAACAATATTTCAAATTCAGTTCCTACTCCTGGAGTTGAATTAATATGTAACTTTCCCTGATGGTTATCAACAACAATTTGATAACTAATTGCCAGCCCTAAACCAGTACCTTTACCTACAGCTTTTGTAGTAAAAAATCTATCAAAAATTTGCTTTTGAATTTCGTAGGGAATACCAGGACCATTATCAACGATACGAATTGAGAGCCAACCATAAATTGCTTGAGTTTCTTTAGTAGGAATCACACTACCTTTCACTTCATAAATAGAATTTAATTCTATGTCATTAGCAGATTTATCCACATTTTGAGCTGTATTTTTAGATAAACTTTTAACTTCAGTATGAATCCATATTTTACCAGTTCTACTATCAGTTTCTTTTTCTTGATATTCTTCTAGAGCATCAAGAGCATTCGTAATCAAGTTCATAAAAACTTGACTAACTTGACCAGAATGACACAAAATCAACGGTAAATCCCCATAATTTTTAATAATTTCAACTCCACTAATCTTCCAACGATTCTTTAAAATTAATAGAGTACCATCCAAACATTCATTAATATTTGTTTCTTTGTGTTTAGTACCTTCCATGTGAGAAAAATTGCGGAGACTACTAACCAGTTGCATCATCCGGTCAGCCGAAATTTCTATACTATTCATCATCTCCAAATAATCCTGTTTAACAAATTCAAAATCAATATCTTCTTTTAAATCTTCAACTTCTTTTATCGGTTCAGGAATATTTTTATCATAAGTATTAATCAATTTAAGAAAGTCTTGATAATAACCAGACATAAACTTAGAATTACCTGCCACACAATTAATTGGATTTCTCAATTCATGGGCTAAACCTGCCACCATTTGCCCTAACATTACAAGTTTCTCAGTTTGAATTAGTTGTGCTTGAGTTTGTTTCTGTAATAAATCTTTAGCAAGTTGATGAATATAAGATTGGGCAATCAGTAACTTTTGAGTTTCTAAGACTTGATAATCTTCTGGAGAATTTTCTACAATAACTGGTTCATAAATAAATTCTTGAGGTCTCTTTACTGCTTTATCAGCAGCATCCACAATAGGTGTATCTCCTGGGAAGATTAATAATTCATACTTAATAAAGTCGTATAAGACCTTAACAGAACGATTTAAAAAAATTTCTCTTCCATATTGGCGGCTCAACGTTTTGATAAATTGCTGTTGAGAAATCATACCAATGAATCTACCAGAACTTGTTAAAATAATACCTGGAAGTAGAGGATTTTCTTCAAAAAATTTAGCTAATCTAATTCCTGATTCATCAATTTCAACTCGGATACTATGAAGTGGTAAATCTTTTACAGTGGAGCCTAAATCAAGATGGTTATTTAAGTAAGGAAACATAGGTAGTAAAGAATAATTCATGACTATTGTAAAATTTGAGTAATTTGTTCTGAAATCCTTTTAGCTAAGATGCCGAACTAATTCAAATACACTTCTAGATGAAGCAATAACTGGTAAATCTTGATGGTTTTCTGATGCCCAAATTATTTACATTAATTCACTAAAAGCATTACCAAATCAGTAATTATTAACTGAGGATAAAAAACCTGAATTTGCTCCTAACCCTGTTTAGCATTGCTGACCTCTATCACCTTGAAACCAAGTAGACAATTTCTGAGTCAGAATATCCCAAAATTGCTTTTCAGTTTATGGAATAAAATATTTAGTTTGTCTTGAGGTTCCAATCAAATATGCCGTTGCCTGTTTTTTGAAGAGCTAATTGCCAAGATTCTTGAATATTCTGGTCTACAGATATAAACATATTTTACAAAAATTATAAACTATGTATTTTTGTATTTTACTTCAAATTCAGTATTTATACTAGGCTAACATCTAAAATTTCTAAGTTTATTGATAGTTTTCATCATATCCTTAACCTTTCCTTTACCTAAAAATAATCTTGATCTTTATTTTTATCAAATTATCTTGAGCTATTTATCTCTACATAATTATCCATAAAAATTTATTTATATATGATAATCTCAGACAATTTATAGCTATTTTCAATAAAAAAAAGTATTAGATATCTCTAAATATAAATGAATATTATTAGCTAAATAGTATTGATTATTAATAAAATTATTTAGAGTTACTTAATTCGCAAAATAGAGTAATATCAAATCAGTTTAATTCGGTAAAAAAAAATGTTCCATCTTCAACCATTACCAAATAATTAATAATTAATAATTAAATAATTCGCGCCTTGAAGCCTCTCCTTTTAAGGGGAAAAAAAGGAGTCGTTTGCTTCGCAACGCTGTCGCGTTTCGCGTCAGCGGAACGGAGTTCTCTCTTCGTAGCTTCCCGCAGGGTGGGATGGCTCCGAAACCTGCGCCATATCCAATCGACCAAGAAAAGAAAATATTCCTGATATTCAATTCCGTAACGGTTAAAACCCGAGGTAATTATCAATTATCAATTAATGAACAAATATCTCCCCATCTGCCCATCTCCCCATCTAATTACACCGATGCTACCGGATTTGATATAAGATTTCTTGTTTGCACCAGCTACATCAAATACTTCTTAAGAAAAAATTTTGCCATTGTGTTTTCCATAAGTAATACCTAAGATTTGACTTTTGACTTCTTTTTTTTAAATTTTGGCTCAGATGAGTAATCTCAACAATTAGATTTAAGATTCATACTAAATCCGGTTTCGATCGACACTATAGTGCTTAAAGGTAAAGGGTCAGCAGCAAATTCAGATGCTAACCCTAATTTATTCCTATCTAGAAAGGTTTGGCTCCAAACCTGCTATTTTTTGTCAATTCTATTGTAACAATGACAAATATTTTTTATCAATTTAATAAGGGTAAATATATTACCTCTTACCCAGGGAAAACTCAATTTAGACAACTACAAAGATATCCAATTGGCATCTTTGATAGTGGTGTGGGTGGAATTGGTGTCTTAAAAGAATCATATCGCCAACTCTCCAGAGAGACCTTTATATATTTTGCCGATACAGCACGACTCCCCTATGGTACAAAATCTCAGACAGATATCGTAAGATTTGTACGTCAAGTGCTAACATGGATGCAAAATCAAGGCGTAAAAATGGCGATCGTTGCCTGCAATACTGCTACTGCTGCAGCAATAGATCGAGTAGCAGTTGAATACAATTTTCCCATTATTGGTATGATTGAACCTGGTGCAAATACAGTTGTCAACAGAGGTAGCAAAAAAATAGGTGTCATCGCCACTCGACAGACAGTCAACAGCAATGCTTATCTGAATACTATTCTTAAATTAGATCCTTCAGTTTTGGTATTTCAAGTAGGAGCACCTGCTTTAGTACCATTAATTGAAGAAGGTCGCATTAATGATGTGTATACTTTTGAAGTAGTGCGACAATATCTTGAATCCCTAATTGTACAACAGATAGATACCCTGATCTTAGGTTGTACTCACTATCCCCATCTACTTCATTTCTTTAGACAAATTTTAGGTAATTCAGTCCAAATAGTAGACCCTGCCATCGCTGTTGTTAGCACTGCTGCTCGGGAGCTTCAACGTTTGGGGATATCAAGCGATCGCCCTCCGCACTGTACTAACTTCTATGTCAGTGGTAACCCAGAAGAATTTGCCAAAAAGGTGCAACTATTTCTGGGTTTTACTCCGACAGTAGAGCAAGTTTGTTTAGAAGTGGAAAGAGTAAAAGTTCAATCTGAATCTGTAGCTTGACTTATATAGCAGGAAACAGACAACAGGGAACAGCTCATCTGTGGGAAAAGTATTTCTAATACTATTGAAGAAATAATTGATGTATCTAGTTAGGGAGTAGGGAATATAGGGAAATAATTGATTTAATTGTTGATTATTGGAGATGTATATTTATCTACTTACAGCACTTTTGAGGAAGCGTGAGGTACAGTTGAATACTAATCTCTATTCCCTATTCCCTCAACCCGTAAAACTTTGTACCTCTTGAAAATATCCTTTTTATTTGGCGCTATTTATGAGACTTAAATTGTATTCAGCAGCGTCAAATATTTTTTTTATAGTAAAGAAATAGTTGCTTAGGGCAATAGTCAAAGGTAAAACGAAACGGTTAACAGAAAATAGGGAATAAAAAATGTCCCAAGTATCTCTTTCCCTGCAATAGTAGAAAAAGGTGAGTTTGCGTAAGTCCTGTAATTAAGATTAATATCAGACACGCGCTTCAGCAACGCCTTTTAGACATTATTTCTATTTTGTCCCATTTTAATTTAGCCTTAATTAGTTGATTTGAATCAAGTTCAATTAGTTTATACGTATCAAAACTAGGCAAAAATATATCCTATCTATTCACAAATTGTATTTGTTATGCTAAACTCTTGTGGATAAATCTGGTCATTACTGAGGAAAAAAATTTATGGCTGATATTACAGTTTTAGTTCAGAACGTAGCTTCTGGAACAGATGAAAGTAGTGTATTCTTCTCCGAGATGTGGGTAGGATTTCAGGATGGAAACTTTGATCTTTTTAATTCAGCAAATCCAAGTGAAGCTGCTACTCCTGGTTTGGAAAGGTTAGCTGAAGATGCTATTATTGAACCAACACCTGACTTTGACACTACTTTATCTACTGAATTTGACGATAGTGGAGCTGGTACTGTTCAAGGAATAGTTCAAGGGCCAGTTCTTGAGGGGAGCGATTTTAGGAACTTTCGCCAAGGAGACATTGGTGTTGCCCAATTTACTGTGGATGAAGATGCTGACAGCAGTAGCTACTTTAGTTATGCTTCCATGATCCTGCCTAGTAATGATGCTTTCATTGGTAATGGCAATCCCGTTGCTTTTGAGATTTTTGATGAGGATGGTGATTTCTTAGGAGCTGATTTTGTTGTTGATGGACAGGGAGTTTGGGATGCAGGAACAGAACAAAATGACGAAGAACCTGACAATACAGCAGCGCTAGGTCAAACAGTTCCAGATACAGGAGTAGATGAAGATGGAACTGTTTTATTACACCCTGGTTTTATTGGCAGTGTGCGAGAAGGTAGCGACGAAGAAGGGAATATTTTACAAGCACGTCCTGACGCTGATTTCACAACAGAAGATGATGGTGAAGGTAATGAAATAGCGCGCATCAGTGTTTTACAAAATACGGTAGGTAGTTCTGACAGCGAGCTTATCAACGGTTTCGAGACAGAGGATTTTCTCTCCGGTCTTGGAGGTGATGATACTTTAAATGGTCTTGGTGGAAGAGACTGGTTAGTTGGTGGTGGAGGTAACGACCTGCTCAGAGGTGGTGATGACGATGATATTTTGGCAGGTCGGATTGGAAACGATATTCTACTTGGCGGTGATGGTGATGATATTTTAAGTGGTGGTCAAGGTCGCGATCGCATCAATGGTGGTGCTGGTAACGATACTTTAACTGGTGGTGCGAGTATTGACCGCTTTATCTTCAACACTAATGATACATTTTCGACGGATGATTTAGGTATAGATACAATTACTGATTTCAATCAAGGGCAAGACTTGATACTCCTTGACCTGAGTACTTTTGCTGCTATCACAAGTGATGCTGGAGAAGGATTTAGTGTTGATGGCGAATTTGCTGTGGTTGAATCGGATGAAGCTGCTGCTACTTCTGAAGCTTTAATTGTTCACAGTACAGAAGCTGGTAATTTGTTCTATAATCCAAATGGCGCTGCAGAAGGTTTTGGTAACGGTGCTCAATTTGCTAATGTACTTCCTGCTTTAACTGCAGACGACTTTGTTTTGCGAGCTTAGTTCCCATTTGTTCCTAACTTATAAGCAATGCTAGAGGGCAGGTTTTTAGAACTCGATCGCGCTTAAGTTAAAGCTTTCGGTTCAACCTGCCCCTACATTTTTTGGCGTTGCTGAATTGAAGTATGAATGCGCGATTGTTTGGTTCTGGTCCACGCCCCCGCGCATCCCCCATTCAACAAAAAGCGCAGCATCCTCTGGCTTCCCATCGTTCAAAAGCGCAGCATCCTCTGGCTTCCCCCTTTCTAAGGGGGACGGGAGGGGGATTAAGGGGGACTTTTAGAGTTTTATTCCCCCCAAAATTGGGGGGCTAGGGGGGCTTGCATCATACCTAGAATCAGCAACGCCCATTTTTTTTAACCTTTACAGGACTTACGCATAAGGTACGAAAAATTAGGATTTGAGATTGCTTTCCTGTAGGTCGCTTGGGACGGAAATACTTTGTACTGCGTAAGTCCTATTTTAATTAGACCTACCTACTTACCTCTAAATTTAACTTTTGTTTATTCGTGTAATTTCAATCCAGAAAAAGGGTAGAAACAACTGTTTTGAGTACAATCAATAGCCCATATAATCCCCATTTTCTCTTGTTTAACCAACGTTCTCTACCACATCTAAGACACATATAATGGTTGCTGTTGTTGTTATCTTTTACCCACAAACAATTATTTTGGTTACATTCTTTTTGCATAATTTTTTTGTTCCTAAAATTAATCTGCAATTTCAGGATATCTAATTGTTATTTGACTTTACAGGTAGACTTTTTGACTTTACCCTAATTTTAATTAAGAGTAATTTGGGGTAATTTGAGGTAATTTGGGGTAAACAATTTACCCTTTTGTTAAAAAGCACATTTTCAGCTATACTCAATTAGGAACAAGTACCAATTGAGCTGATGGAAAACTATGAACAGTGGGGTAAATTTTTAATAACTATTGCTAACCAAGCTGATTTAAAGCGTGAAGATAGAGAATTTTTTTTAAAGAGATTTGACATAAAAAATAAAAATAATAATCTGACGGAAGAAGAATTTTATGATCAATTCCTTAATAATTACTCGAAAGAAACACTTGCGTACTACAGAAAAGCAGTTTTTCGTAAATTAAAAATTATTTGTAAAGATATAGACCACGATAAAAAAGGTAAATCTAAACAAATTTTCAATTGGCTGGAAAGAGAATATAAAACTTGGTATACTGAACAAAAAAATCCCGATATTTTAACAGAATCTCAACAGGAACTTGACTCTCCTAAATACCCCAATGTTTCAACAGAATCTCAACAACAAGTTTCTAATCCATTTATTCCATTGACAGGAATTATAGATAATCCAAAATTATTTTTTAATAGAGAGCTAGAAATTAAAAGAATTTTTGAGGTACTTAATAGTGGTAGTAGTGTTGCTATTATTGGTGAGAGTGGAGTGGGAAAGTCTTCTCTGTTGAAGGCGATCGCTCAAAAAGCTAGTCAATATCTCAGGCAACCTAGAAAATCAATTTATATAGATTTGCAGCATATTCATAGTGATAATGATTTTTATACAGCACTTTGTGATGAAATTGGTATTGAAAAGTGTAGCGGTTATAAATTAAATAGAAATATCAAGAAATATCGAATTTTACTATTGCTTGATGTGGTAGAAAATATGAGTTATGACTGGTTTACCAATCAACTTCGTGGTCAGTTACGAGGATTAGCAAGTGATACAGTTCCTCCTTTACGTTTGGTAGTTGCTGCTTCTAAACCACTGGATATTTTATTTCCATATAGTGGGGATAAAACTTCTCCATTTAAAAATATTTACACTCCAGAAACTTTGGAACCCTGGAATGAGGAAACTATTTGTGCTTTTATTGAAAGTCGCCTTCAGACTGATTTTTTGGAGCCAGAATATCAAGAAATTAAGTTTAGTGAGGATGAGATTTCAGAGATTATTAAAACAAGTGGTGGCTATCCTGGTAAAGTGATGCGTCTATGTTATGAACAATTCGAGAGGAAAAAGCTATAGCAGTTCTTTAATCTATGAGGTATAGTTTCAACTATTCTTTATTCCCTATTCTCTCCTATAATAACAAAAATGACTATATTCCTTGATGACGAAAAAATAAGGTTTCAAGCCTCCCCTTTCAAAGGGATGAAAAAAAATAAACTTCAATATTTCAAGCCTCTGACTTTAACTAGAGTTACTGATAACTGATAACTGATAACTGATAACTGAAATGGGGTCGCTTGGCTACAACTTCAGCTTTATTTGAACCTTATCGTAATCCTGTAACTCCTGATGAAATTGATAGTTGTCTTCTCAAATTACTAGAAGTTAAAGGAGAAATTAAACGGGAAGCTAACCGAAATAACACTCGTATTTCTATGGATAATTATCCGAAATTATGGATATTAATTCCTACAGCTTCTCAGAAAATATTAGATGGATTTAGAGCTATATTAGATGAAGAAAACTGGTGTTCGGGAATTTACTTTTTAGGAGAATATTTCCGCACAGCAATAGTAGTGATTCATCAATTACCAAGAATACCAGAAACAATATGGCTGAGAATATTAGGTAGGGAAAAAGTTCAGTCTCAAGCCATTGATGAATTAGAAGCATTACCCAAGGATAATCCCTACCGTGAAAATACTTTATTGTTATTAGCAGATTTGCTGAGTAATATAGAAGTAAATCCAGATAAAAGTCCAGAAGATAGGGAGTTAATTATGAGATTATCACCACTTTTTTCCCAACGTTTAGAAGAGGCTATTCAGTCGGGAAGACAACAAGGAATACGACAAATGATTGAAAACTTACTTGTATTTCGCTTTGGTCAATTAGATGACCAGCTAGAGGTAATTATTGAACAGATTATGGAGTTGGAAAAAGAAGATTTGAATAGGCTAATTTTACAGTTATCTAACTTATCTCGTGACGAATTATTAGCTAGATTTGGAGGAGAAAAATGAGATTATCACCACTTTTTACTCAACCTTTAGAAGAGGCTAATCAGTTGGAAAAACAAGAAGGAAAACAACAAGGTATACAACGAGGTATACAACTAGATATACAACTAAGAAGACAAAAAGGGTATCAAGAAATGCTCGAAAGCTTGCTTGTATTTCGCTTTGGCAAATTAGATAGTCAACTAGAGGTAATTCTTGAACAGATTATGGAGTTGCCAAAAGAAGATTTTAACAGGACAATTTTACAGTTATCTCACTTATCTCGTGACGAATTATTAGCAAGATTTGGAGGTGAAAATTGATGAAATTATAGTAATAATGTGGCAGGGACGTTCCATGGAACGTCCCTACAGAGTTATCATTTTTTTAATGTGGTTCATTATTATCGAACAATTAATAATTAAATAATTCAGGTTAAAAGCCTCCCCTCGACCAAGAGAAAATAAATTTTTTCCTTTTAGTAAATCCTCTTCCTTTCAGCAAGCCCTAATTATCAATTATTAATTATCAATTATCCATTATCCATTATGAAGTTGTCTTACGAAACTGAGGATATTTTAGCTGAATTTGACTACAATTTCAAAAGAGCAAGATTATCTTTGCCTACATCAAGTCGGCAACTGGAACGTTTGCCTGAGTTACGTCAGCGAATAGAGGATGTTTGAAAAGTTGTTTAATACTGAATTTTGCCCCCCGAGCAAGCCAATTATGGGGGGAACAAGAATCTATTAGCTGGTAAAAGTCTCCCAATTTTGGGGGATTTAGGGGGCGAGTGATGTAGCATAAGGGACTTCTCAGACAACCTCTTAGAAGTTGCTCGTTACTGTCAATGTCAGCTCAGAATTGAATATCCTTTGAGTGTGAATGAAAGGTTAAAGGGTAATCTTGATTACTTGCTACAATCTAATTCTCAACTGTTAGTAATTGAGGCAAAATATGAGGATATGACGCGAAGTTTTACGCAGTTAGCTGTGGAATTAATTGCATTATCTGAATGGGAACCGGAGCAAGATTTAATTTTTGGTTGTGTGACTATGGAGGAGCTTTGGATATTTGGTATTTTGGATAAAAAACAACGTTTAATTCAGCAAAATATTGATTCTTTGAGAGTTCCTGGGGATGTGGAGGTTTTGGTTGATGTGCTGGTGGGAATTTTGGAATAAAAGTAGTTCTGTCATTGCGTTAGCGCAGCTTTGCGATAGCAAACGGCAGCGTTAGCGCAGCATTCCGTCAGGAAAGCAATCTCAAACTCCCAAAAAAATGTAATTCTGTCATTGCGAGCGGCAGCGAGGCAATCTCTCGATACCTCTGAGATTGCTTCCTTCCACTCCGTTCCAGTCGCAATGACTATAATAACAAATTATCCAGATTTGATATAAGTCTTATTCTCAGGACTTACGCAAAGGCACTATTTATAGAGTCCATTAACTATTGTCCAATAGTTGTGAGCGCTATATATAGCATATCTGCATAAGTCCTAATCCAAATAGATTCGATAAACAATAATGAAAAAAAACAACGACTCTGTTCCCCGTCTCGATCTAGCGCCACAACTGAAGCGTCCCCTCTCTATTTGGAATCCTTTGGATTATTTGCGGTTGTTGTATTGGGTGTTTTTCTTTCCCCAGGCGGTGCGGTGGTATGTGGAAAATTACGGGGGGGGAGAAGGTTTAGCGGAACAAACAACCTGGCAAAGCAAGCTAGAATTTCTGCGCCAGCATCCTAACCTGTTGAAATTATTATTTCAGGGATTAATTTTGACTGTTTGTGTTCCTTATTTGATTTGTGGATTGCTTGAGCAGATAGGTTTTATGATTGATTGGGAAGGCGTGGCGCTTGGTGTGGCCTTTGGCCTGGCAGGAGGCGTTGCGTCAGGTGTGGCGTTTGGCGTTGCGTCAGGCGTGGCGCTTGGTGTGGCCTTTAGCCTGGCAGGAGGTGTGACAGGAGGTGTGGCGCTCGGCGTGGTGTTTGGCGTTGCGTCAGGCATGGTGGGAGGTGTGGCAGTCCGCGTAGCGCGAGTCATGGTAATTTGCGTAGTGATAGGTGTGTTATCTGGTGTGGCATCTGGTGTGGCATTTGGTGTGGCATCTGGTGTGGCGCTCTGCGTGGCGAGTTGGCATCCAGAAAACTGGTTAATTGGTGTACCACTCAACTCGATCTCAATTCAGAATCGTAGTTTTCTCCTACCTAGAATCACCCCTATTCCTTTACCCTTACTAACAACTCACTTAAAATTTTGGTTGAGAAAAGATTGGCAACTAGGTCTAGAAAACATCGATCAACTCTTAAGATATAGCCTACAGTTTATTCCAATAGTTAATGCTTTTAATCAGGTGCTAGCAGAAACTCCCCCAGAACAGATGATTTATCGAATTTCTCAGGTAGCAGAAAATCCTTATGATTGGAAACTTGTAAAATTTGCCTCTACATCTCTAGTAGAAGGGTTTAAATTAGAGTTTTTTAAAGGATTAAGTATTGTTTTCCGCCTTCCAAAAGTCTCATCAGCACCGACTCGCTTAGATACTCCATCCCGTGCAATAGCTGCAGGTTTCTGGCATCTCCACGAGAAAGAAGCCGAAGAAGCAACAGCAGCATTTGAGAAAGTACGCTCTCTCCTCTACGGCGAAGAAATGTTCCTTTTAGCTCAAACCCTAACTCAGTTTCAAACAGCAACATCTCCTGATGCCATTGCCGAAATACAAATTCCCAACTTTCCACCCGGACCTCATCTACGCCCTACAACCTGGGAAGCGCTCAAAGGTTTGCGTCGCGTTGTTGAAGATACGCAACTTATTGTAAAAGCTACCTCAAGGCCAGCTCGTGCATTTGCCCTTGCCAGAGCTATAGGTAAATTAAAAGAAATCCTAGATAATGCTGATGCACTTCCCCAAGCAGAAAGAGGTTTAATTGTCGATATTGCTCAAACTTGGCAAAAAGCTTTAGAAACCATTGCCAACAATGTCGGAGATATATCTATTACTAAACCCGTAAAAAATCCTTATGTCATTGGCGACCCAGTAGAGAGTGACTTATTTGTAGGTCGGGAAGATATTATGAGAGAGCTTGAGGAACTGTGGGTTATGAATTCTCACAAGCAGTCTGTTGTTCTCTACGGTCATCGTCGCATGGGAAAAACATCTATTCTGCGGAATGTTGCTAACTATTCCGGTTCAGATATTCAAGTTGTTTATGTCAACCTCCAAAATTTAGCAGCTATTTCCGAGGGAATGGGTGAGGTATTTTTAGCAATAGGTGATGAAATTTCAGTAGCTCTCAACTTTCCCCCACCCGACACAGAGGAACTCCTGAGATTTCCCCAACGAACTTTTAAGCTCTACTTACAACAGGCAATTCAAAAATTAGAGAACAAAGGCTTAATTATTGCCCTGGATGAGTTTGAAACCATTGAAGAACTAATTGATGCACAACAACTCCCCCTTAACTTCATGGCAGTATTACGGGGGTTCGTGCAGATGAGTCCGAAAATTGCCTTTGCCTTCGCCGGGTTGCACACTCTTGAAGAAATGACAGAAGATTACTTTCAGCCATTTTTTGCCAGCGTTATTCCCATCCGCGTCGGTTTTTTGAATAGAGCAACAACCAGGCAACTCCTTGCTAACCCAAACCCAGACTTCCTGCTAACCTACGAACCAGAAGCAATAGACCGCATCTACGACCTAACATTCGGACAACCCTACCTAGTACAACTACTGGGATTTTTACTTGTCCGTCGCTACAACGACCAAACGTTTGAACAGGGAAAACCACGAGAACCTATTTTTACTGTTGCAGATGTGGAAGCCATTATTCATCAAAATGAACTATTCCAGAATGGGCGTTATTATTTCACAGGAGTTTGGGGTCAAGCGGCTCAAGATGCACCGGGACAGCAAGAAATTCTTAGAGCTTTAGCTGACTATCCAGAAGGTTGTAGTCGTGCCACTATCCAGGAAATTACAGGTTTAGAAGAAAGTATATTAAATGATGCACTTGAAACTCTTGCTCGCCACGATGTCATTATTGAAACTGAGGGAAATTTGCGGTTTGCAGTGGAATTATTTCGGCGTTGGGTAGAGAGTCAGTAGGGGCGTTAATGATAGTTATGGGAAGCAAACGGCGGTTCGCTCGTGCATCCGTGAGGTACACATCTAGCGGGCAAGATGCCTGCACTACCAAAATTTTACACTTGTAAATCATTTGCCCGAAATATGCCGTATATCATCAACAGGGTTTACGCACGGACACTTAGGGCGTTTTTCTCCGCAACATATAAAGCGGAGCTTTGCGGAACGCAAATGCCATTCGCCCCTACAGATGGCGTTTTTAAGGTGAAGCATGGGTAAGTTCCGTGTAATTATTTTGGTCAAGAACAAAAATAGGGAGCATCTTGCTCCCACTGAGGGCGAATGCCATTCGCCCCTACATATGGCGTTTTTAAGGTGAAACATGGGTAAGTTCCGTGTAATTATTTTGGTCAAGAACAAAAATAGAGCATCTTGCTCCCTTGGTCGTATCTTGCTCCCACTGAGGGCGAATGCCATTCGCCCCTACAGATGGCGTTTTTAAGGTGAAACATGGGTAAGTTCCGTGTAATTATTTTGGTCAAGAACAAAAATAGTGGGAGCATCTTGCTCCCTTGGTCGTATCTTGCTCCCTTGGTCGTATCTTGCTTCCTTGGTCGTATCTTACTCCCTTGGTCGTATCTTGCTCCCTTGGTCGTATCTTGCTCCCTTGGTCGTATCTTGCTCCCTTGGTCGTATCTTGCTCCCTTGGTCGTATCTTGCTCCCTTGGTCGTATCTTGCTCCCACTGAGGGCGAATGCCATTCGCCCCTACATATGGCGTTTTTAAGGTGAAGCATGGGTAAGTTCCGTGTAATTATTTTGGTCAAGAACAAAAATAGTGGGAGCATCTTGCTCCCTTGGATGTAGGGTTTGCTCAGTTACGCTACCGCGCTTCACACCCTACCAATAGCTTTTCCTTCTTCCTTCTTCCTTCTTCCTTCTTCCTTCTGCTGCAACCTAAAAATCTAGCTGATCGCTCCGCCAATATGCTCTAACTAATTTAATTTCATTATAATTATAATGTTCTTGTAAATATTCATAAATAGGTTTTAATGCTCCATCTCCTATTTCTTCTATTGCAGCAATAATTTTTTCCTGATGTTCGGGTGTTACTAATTTATCAATATCTACTGGTTGCTCCTTTTCTATTAATTCAGCTAAATGACCAGTAACAGTACCAGAACTAATTCCTCTTTGATTGGCAATAGCATCAATACTTAATCCTTGTTTATGCAATTCTAATGTTTCTATTTGAGTAAAAGAAGGAACATTATCTACAACTTTTGCTAATTCTCGAATAGGTTCTGAATTAGTAGGTAAACCAGACTCTGCACAATAATTTCTAATAGCTTGAATAAACTTTTTTCCATACTTATCTTGTTTCCGACTACCTACTCCAGAAATATTCATAAATTCATCTAAAGTTTGAGGTCGTTTCTGTGCCATTTGTTGTAATGTTGTATCTTGAAAAACTACATAAGGAGGCACATTTTCTTCATCAGCAATTCGTTTCCGTAATGCCCGCAATTCTTCAAATAATCGTTGTTCATCTGCGGCTAAAGAAGTAGTAGTTTTTTCGATTTTACGTTTCTTTTCTATGGCAATTTCTACCTTTTTTCTTCGCCCCATTACATCCCAACTATTTTGATTAAGTTTTAACACTGAATAACCATCAGTTGTTTCATCCATTAAACCTTGATGTAAGAGAGATTTTGCTAAATGTTTCCATTCATCAGCACTTCTATCTTTACCAATAGCATAAGTAGAAAGTTTGTCATGTTTTTTATCTAAAACTTTCTGATTTTTAGAACCTCTTAAAACATCAATAATATGATTCATACCAAACCGTTCTTTAGTTCTCGCCACACAGGACAAAAACTTCATTGCTTCAATAGTCCAATCCTCTATTGGTTTAGGATATTTACAATTATCACAGTTTCCACAATTTTGGGGCAAATCTTCACCAAAATAGCCTAATAAAATTCGGTGGCGACATTCAGTAGCATCAGCATAATTAATAATTCTTCTTAACTGTTGTTCGGCAATTCTTTTTTCTTGCTCATCAGTTTTTTGAGCGATTAAATATTCAATACTTTTCTTATCCCCATAACTAAAAAATAGAGTACATTTAGCAGGTTCTCCATCTCGACCTGCTCTCCCAGTTTCCTGATAATAACTCTCGATATTTTTAGGCAGATCGTAATGAATTACAAATCTGACATCTGGCTTATTAATACCCATACCAAAAGCCACAGTTGCCACAATTACATCAATATCATCTCGAATAAATTTAGTTTGATTAATAGTTCTTTCTTCATCACTCATTCCAGCATGATAAGGTAATGCAGATACATGATTTTGTCGTAATTTATAAGCAATTTCATCAACTTTTTTTCGACTATTACAATAGACTATTCCAGAACCGCCAAGCTTTCTAATTATCTGCAATGTTTCAGCAAAAGTATTTTTAGCATTAGTTTTTTGACGGACTTCATAATATAAATTTGAACGGAAAAAACTGGCAATATGAATATAAGGTTGTTGTAAATTTAATTGAGCAATAATATCTCCCCGGACTCGTTTTGTCGCCGTAGCAGTTAAAGCCATCATCGGCACATTTGGATAACTTTCTCGTAACATTTGTAACTGTCGATATTCCGGGCGAAAATCGTGACCCCATTCTGAAACACAATGAGCTTCATCTATGGCAAAAGTAGAGATACCTTGTTGAGCATTAATTAACTCTAAAAATGGTAAAAATCTCTCTGACAATAATCTCTCTGGAGCAACATATAAAAGTTTGATTTTGCCCTGCATAATATCTGTTTCTCGTTTGCGAGTTTCTGTCAGTCCAAGACTGCTATTTAA
Source organism: Okeania sp. SIO2B3 (assembly GCF_010672525.1). Classification (GTDB taxonomy): domain Bacteria; phylum Cyanobacteriota; class Cyanobacteriia; order Cyanobacteriales; family Microcoleaceae; genus Okeania. Next base: position 18,893 of record NZ_JAAHGH010000043.1, read on the forward strand.
AAATGTCGCAGCAATACCATTATCTTGTAAACTTGCTACTTGGTCTTGCATCAAAGAAATGAGAGGAGATACTACTATTGTTAAGCCTGGTTTGAGTAATGCTGGTAATTGAAAACATAAAGATTTTCCCCCACCAGTAGGCATAACAATTAACATATCTTTTTGTTGAAGTGCTGTTTCAATAATTTGTTTTTGCCCAGGGCGAAATGAATCATAACCAAAGTAATTTTTTAGATGTTTTTCTAAAGATGGTTGATTAAATTTTGCTTGGTTTTGCACCGACATAGTGATAATTAATTTAAAAATTTATTATATTGTAGGTTGGGTTAAGCACCAGCGCAACCCAACAAATCAGTTATCAGTTATCAGTCAAAGTTTTGAGCCTATAAAATCTTACTTTTGACTTTTGAATTTTAACTTCCGTAAAACGGTACAATGCCTGCTAAAGATATTTTTCATTAATTAGTTAGAACTGCTCTTGAGAATGAGGGTTGGATAATCACTCACCTGATAATTAATAATTAATAGTTAATAATTAATAATTGGACAATTCAGGTTTGAAGCCTCCCCTTTTAAGGGGATAAAATCAAAAAAATTCCTTAAGCGTCAATCCCCTTCTTTTAAGAAGGGATAATTATTAATTATTAATTGTTCATTGTTAATTGTTGAAGACCCCTATCGTATTGATTTAGGATTTGTTGATTTTTATATTGAGTTAGGTGCAGAAAAGTTAATTGCTGCAATAAAAGATGATGAAAAAATTGCTGTTGAAATCAAAACTTTTCTGGCAGCTTCAACAATTTCCGAATTTCATGTTGCAGTCGGACAATTTATTAACAGGACTTACGCAAAGACACTATTTATAGAGTCCAGTAACTATTGTCCAATAGTTACAAGTACTATATATAGCGTATCTGCGTAAGTCCTAATTAATTATCGTATTGCTTTGGAAGAACAGGAGGAAGAAAGACTGTTGTATTTAGCAGTTCCTTTAGAGGTTTATAAACCCTTTTTTAAGTATCCATTTATTCAAACTGTAATTAGCCGTAACCAAATTCCCTTAATTATTTATGATGTTGAAAAGGAGGCGATCGCTCAATGGATAAATTAGATTTATATCGTCAATTAATTCAGGAATTACTAACAGCAAGGGCTAAGTTGCGTTCTCCTAATGACCCTATCAAAAGTCAAACAGTTTTTGACCGCGAAGGAGACCACTATCAACTTGTTAATTTGGGGTGGAAAAATAACAACACCAGAATTTATGGTTGTGCTATTCATGTCGATATTATTGATGGAAAAATCTGGGTGCAATATGATGGGACTGAAGAAGCGATCGCCGACCAATTAATAGAAAAAGGAGTACCTGTGCAGGATATTGTTTTAGCGTATCATCCACCTAATCTGAGAAAATATACAGAATTTGCCCAAGGATAGCTGAAGTCAAAAGTCAGAAATTAAGTTGAATTAATAAAGTTTTTCTCAGCCATCAAAAGCAATAGTGAATAGCTGATAGCTGACCGCTGAATGCTTAGATTAATAAATTAAATCGTTGATAAAAATCTTCTTTTGTTAATGTAATTAATGGTGTTAAATCTAAAACAGTTCTCATAGTCAATTATTATCAATTTTGTTCTATTTTAGGTGTATTTTAGGTGGTTATTTAAGCAACACCATAGCCTGTATAAGGACGCTTATAAGGTGGATGTAGCCCTAATACAATATCCTCTTTATCAACGCCCATTTCTATTAATTCTTGACCAACATCACTCTCCGTTGCATTTTGCTGAAGCCAAATTTTTCCATCTTTAATATCAAAATGTAAAACGGTATAATAAATTCGTTCTAAATCTTTCCAACCTACTCGCATAAATTGATAATGATTTCGTATTGGGTCAAAAAATAGTTGATTTTCTACCTCTTTATTTTCAGTTTGAAATTGAGCATACTTTTCTCACAAAATTTCAATGCAGGAACGATAACTTTCTAACTTATCCATTGAATAATTTCCTCCGTTTTGGGTTTGTAAATAATAAGTTTAAGTTGATAAGGCTTAATTACCACCTGAGCTAAACGACTCTGAAAGAAAGTTTGATAAGCTTCAACAGGAACTGCTAGATAAAGCAACCTTTCTGGGTCATTCACTTCTAGCATAATGCGGTAGTTCAAAAACTGACCTAAAGCAGTATGAAAACTACTGATAGCAGATATACTGACAAAGCTCTTAATTTCCACAGCAATTTTTTCGTTGCCTCTATTAGCAGCAATTAATCTTTCCGCACCTAAATCAATCTTAACTAGAACTTCTTCCCATTCTAATTCTAGTGGATCTTTGGTAATAATCCATTGGTCTTTCTCTAAAGCTCGTTTTACAGCTTCATGGAAAATATCTTTTGCTGCCATTTTTTCTATTTTTAATTCAAAAGCAAATTTGTGCAATAGGAGTCGAACAACAAGTTTCTTAATAGTTATTTTACCCAAAAATCGTGGTCTAAAGCCCCCCCTTTTAAGGAAAAAAAAAAGAGAATTCCGTATTTTCTTGCCTCCTTATTGCAGAGGTACTGATAAGTGATAACTGATAACTGATAACTGAAATGACCAACAGTCTCTAATTTGATTTTTATGATAATAAATCTTTTGCTCGTTACCCATTACCTTTTCCCTCGTAACACTTTTCCACAAAATTCAAGTAACTATTTTGAAACACTTCTCTAGAAAATTTATAGGCGTGTTTTTTAATAATTTCTGCCTGAAAATATGCCTGATAATTTTCAAATTTTTCTACTGCTTCTATTAATGCTTTTTCTGTTTGTTCAGAAAACAATAAACCAGTTGCCGAATCCGGATATTTTCTCATATCTAATACTGTTTCTGTCGCCCCACCAACCCCATAAGCAATAACTGGCGTACCACAAGCTTGTGCCTCTACTAAAGCCATCCCAAAATCTTCACAAGCAGCATAAATAAAACCTTTAGCTTCTGACATATATTGAGTAACTACTTCTTCAGTTTGCCAACCCATAATTTTCACATTAGATTTAGCAAGACGACGTAATTTATTTAATTCTTCACCCGTACCAATAACTATTAAATCTCGTCCTAACTGATTAAAAGCTTTAACAATTAAAGATACTTTTTTGTAACTCACTAATCTACAAACTGTTAGATAAAAGTCTTGTTTCTGAGATTTAAAAGGAAACTTTTCGACATTTACTGGTGGATAAATTACTTCTGCTTCGCGTCGATAACAACGCCAAATTCTTCTAGCGGTATGTTGAGAATTAGCAATAAAATAGTCTACTCGGTTAGCAGAAATTACATCCCATTCTCTGAGTCTATGTAAAAGATATCTGGTCAAAATTCCAGGGATACCTTTGCCTAATTTACTACTATTTAGATAGTCAAAAGTTAAATCCCAAGCATAACGCATAGGAGTATGACAATAGCAAATATGTAATTGATAAGGTGTAGTAATAACAGCTTTAGCAACTGCATGAGAAGAAGATAAAATCACATCATATTCTCGTAGGTCTAATTGTTCAATTGCTATTGGTAATAGAGGTAAATATTTTTGTACTCCGTTACGAGCTAAAGGCAAATGTTGTAAAAATGTTTTGCCTATTTTACGTTGATAAAGATAACTTTCAGGATTGCTTGACTCGAAATCAATTAAAGCGTATAAATCTGCATTAATATGCTGGAGAATTTCCCTAACAACCAGTTCCGAACCACCAGTTGCTTTAGGTGTTAACCATTCATGAACAAGAGCATATTTTACTTCCACAGTAGATTTTTAAGTATTTAAAGATTGAACAATTATAGGAATAGTTTAACAATTAATAATTAATAATTAATAATTAATAATTAGGGTTTGCTGAAAAAGTCTTATGGGTGAGGGTAGGAGACAGGAGACAGGAGACAACCCACCCCTAACCCCTCCCAGGAGGGGAGAAAAAGGAATTTAGAGGAGGTAGGAGCTAAGTTTTGTCCCTTGATTTTTCTGCCCAACTATGAGCCTAAAATACGCTCCTTTTTGAGCGTGAAGAACTGAAAACCAGACACTTTTTAAAGGCATCAAAAAGGCTAAAAACTTTATCTGTAAATACTTTTAGATTTAATCAGCAAGCCCTAATTATATCTTCTTTTCAAGGAGAGGATTGACTAATGGGACTTACACAAAATAAACATAAAATAGACTCAAATTATAGATGGGCAGAGGCTTTCACGTCAAAAAGGCATAAATCCTGAATAAGCACGGGTTCTAGCCATTTTTCAGGCTTTAACGTAATTCCCTTGTCTAGACTGACTTTGACGCATTTTTTCTATCAAAAAATGTCTAAGTACCACTAAAAGGAAAATTTTTTCTCTCTTGGTCTATTGGATATGGTGAGGGGACTTCGCCATCCCTCGACCGCTTGTTTCTACTTTAAAGAAGAGGCTTTAAACCCTAATTATTCGGTAAGATAAGGAGCAAGATAGGGAACAAGCAAAAAATATTTATCCCGTTAACTATACAACATTAATCTAGAATTTACTGTACAATTTTTTGGGTTATTTTCTTCTTCCTTCTTCCTTCTTTTTCTCTCCTGACTCCTCCGTAGTTATTTATAAGTATTTAACCAGACATGATATTACTTCTTCCCTCTTCCCTCTTCCCTCTTCCTTCTTCCTTCTTCCTTCTTACTGAGAAGCTAATTTATCTGCCCAACGAGTTGTTTCTGGCAAGCGATATTTAGTAGTACATTTCAACACATAATTTATGGCAGTTTTTAAGCTAATTCTATGACCAGTTGAAACATAAATTGGTTTAACCCCAGTACGAGTTCTCACAACTGCACCAATAACTTCTTCTTCATCTATTATTGGTTGCCAATTACCCCTTTCTAAACCAACAGAATTATGTTGACCAATATAGTGAGACTTAGCTACACCAATACTAGGAATATTAACTAAAACTCCTAAATGACAAGCTATACCAAATCTACGGGGATGAATTAATCCTTGACCATCACAAAGCAATAATTCAGGAGTAATATTTAGCTTTTCTAAAGCATCTAAAATAGCAGGTATCTCTCGAAAAGATAATAATCCAGGAACATAAGAAAAAGAAGTAGAACGTTTAACTATAGACTGTTCTAATAATTCTAATTTTGGAAAACTTAAAACTGCTACTGCTGCTTGAGTAATCTGATCTGAATCACTATAACCAACATCAATACCAGCTACATATTTAATAGTTCCAAATTGGTCTTCAGTTATTACTTGATGACGGAGTTTTTGTTGCAGAGCGATTGCTGTTTCTACATCCCTAGGAAAAGGAAAATTTTGGTCTATTTTCATATATATAGTCTTGATGATTCAACTACAGCAATTTCCAAAATTATGAGGTACAGTTGACGGGGTAAATATTTTTTTACTTGTTTCCTATTCTGCTCCTTATATTACCGAATAATTAAGCTTTAAAGCCTCTCCTTTCAAGGATAAACAAGAAAAAAAATTCCTTCCTATCCTTGAAAATAATAATTAATAATTATTAATTATTAAACTATTCCCTTCTTTAAGAAGATGTACTATCTCTTCTTCCTAACTCATAAACAGCACCAGTTACACAAACAATTATCCCTATACTAATTGACCAACTTTTATCTAAACCAATTTCTACACCCCAATTACATAAACTGCCTACAATTAAAAAAGGCACAATACTAAAAATAGAAGCATAAAAAGCATTTTGAGATTCTCTTGCTTTACGCGTCTTTTCAAATTCCTCCTCGGATGTATACAATGCTCTTTCTGCAAAATTAAACCAACGGTTAAGTTGTAATCTCACCCACTCACTGAGAGGGGAAAAACCCCAATATAAGGCCAAAGACCAGAGAGATGCACCTGCGATCGCTGTGGCATCTATGGCCAATCTAAAGGGAAAAATTTCTTCTAGAATCATTTTTTAAAATCTTAAATTATTTTATTCAAAAAAATTTTAAATCCTTGGATTATAGCAAATTTCAGAAAAGTATAAAATTTTTGGCAAATTATACCCGATCAAAAAAGGTTGTTATATCTGATTTATCAAGTAGACGTCTCCGAAAAAGAATAGACTTTTTACAACAGAGATATTATCTATCAAAAATCTCAAATTACATAAGTTATTATAGGTAAATTCTTAACTAGATATCCTCAATAAATTTAATGACAATTGATAATATTGAAAATTTTGACTGGGAATATCATCTCAAACTTATTGTTGCGGGAGTTGCATCTAAAATTGGCGAAGAATTTTTTTACGCTTGTGCTCAATACCTTTCTCAAGTTTTACAAATAAAATATGGATTTATTGCAGAATGTTTAGACAGTCCTCAGATACAAGTTAGGGTGTTAGCTTTTTGGTCAGGAGACAAATTTATATCCAATTTTCAATACTATTTAGATGGAACTCCTTGTGATGCTGTTTATCAAACAGGTCTAGCAATTTATCCCCATTCAATTCAACAACTTTTCCCAAAAGATAGAGATTTATTAACATTAGAAGCGGAAAGTTATTTAGGGATTGCTATTATAGATAGTCATGGAAAAACTATAGGTCATATTGCAGGTTTAGATACTAAACCTTTAAAAAACAATTATGAACAACAAAAATCTATATTAAAGATATTTGCAGCTCGAGCTGCATCCGAAATTGAGCGCCAGTTAGGTGAAAAAGCATTAAAACAGCAAAATATCTATTTACAAGAAACTCTGGAAAAATTGAAAAAGACTCAAGCTCAACTCATTCATGCTGAAAAAATGTCTAGTTTAGGGCAAATGGTTGCCGGAGTTGCCCATGAGATTAATAATCCTGTTACCTTTATTTTGGGTAATTTAAATCACGTCGATCGCTATACTAAAGATTTATTAGATTTAGTTTATTTTTTGGATAAAAATTATTCAAATTTACCCGATGAAGTTGTAGACAAAATTGAAGAAATTGAATTGGATTATATTGAGGAAGATTTACCCAAGTTATTAGATTCAATGGAAGGAGGGGCAAACCGTATTAGTAAAATTGTTAAGTCATTGCAAGTTTTCTCCCGCTTAGATAAAACAAAAGTAATGTCTGTAGATATTCATGTAATTATTAACAGTATATTACTAATCCTTCAACCCCGTTTACAAAATCCATTGCTTCAGATTAAAGTCATTCAAGATTATGGTGAACTGCCTTTAATTAATTGTTATCCTAACCCATTAAAGCAAGCAATAATGAATATTATTAATAATGCCATTGATGCACTAGAAATAAAATTTTCTCAGAATAAATTTGGAGAAGAACAACCAAAAATTTCTATCAGAACAAAAAAATTAGAAAATGACTGGTTCGGGATTTATATTTCTGATAATGGCTTGGGTATAACAAAGGAAAATTACTCTAAAATATTCGACCCCTTTTTTACAACTAAACCAGTCAGTCAAAGCATAGGTTTAGGACTATCAATCAGTTATCAAATTATTGTTGAACAACATGAAGGTAGAATAAAATGTATTGCTTCTCCTGAAAAAGGAGCGGAATTTGCGATCGAAATACCAACTTGAAAGTTTGTGACGACATTTTTGAGCATAACTTTGCAAATTTCTGTTGTTACTCAAGCAAAAAAATCACCTAAATTAGGCGATATTAAAATAGCTACACGGGTGAAGTTTAGCTCTAGATTCTATCTTATATTGAAGATACTTAAAAAGACAACAATCAAGTCAAATATGATTACTAAATATCTCAGGAATAATACTAATTTAACTGGAATAAATAGCCTAGTAATGATTTACAATTCAAGACAAATATATAGAAATAATACCTAAAATTATATAATGATGTTATGACAAATCATAATTTTGACTCGGAATATAATCTCAAACTCATTGTTGCAGGAATAGCATCTAAAATCGGCGAAGAATTTTTTCGGGCTTGTGTTAAATACCTGGCTCGAGTGTTGCAAATTAGATATGCAATAATTGCAGAGTTTGTAGACGACGATCAGCCAAAAGCTAAGATATTAGCCTTTTGGACAGGAGATTGTTTTGGGTCTAATTTTGAATATAATTTAATTGGAACTCCCTGTGGTATTGTTTATGAAAAAGGTCTGCAAATTTATCCAAATTCAATTCAACAGCTTTTTCCAGAAGATCAAGACTTATTAACTTTGCAAGCTGAAAGTTATTTAGGAATTGCTATTATAGATAGTCATGGAAAAAATATTGGTCATATTGCAGGCTTAGATACTAAACCTTTAAAATACAATTATGCTCAACAAGAATCTATTTTAAAAATATTTGCAGCTCGCTCTGCAGCTGAAATTGAGCGTCAATTAGCTGAAAAAGCCTTAAAACAGCAAAATATTTACTTACAAAACACTCTGGAAAAGTTGAAAAAGACTCAAACTCAACTCATTCACGCTGAAAAAATGTCTGCTTTGGGGCAAATGGTTGCTGGAGTTGCTCACGAGATTAATAATCCTGTAACCTTTATTTCGGGTAACTTAAATTATGTTAACGCCTATACAAAAGATTTATTAGATTTAGTTCATCTTTTTCAAAAAAATTCCTCAAATTTACCAGATGAAGTTGAAGCAAAAATTGAAGAGATGGAATTGGATTATATTGAAGAAGATTTACCCAAGCTATTAGCTTCCATGGCAAGCGGATCAAATAGAATTAGTGACATTGTCAAATCATTACGAACTTTTTCTCGCCTAGATGAAGCAGAGATAAAATATGTAGATATTCATAAAGATATTGATAGTACTTTACTCATTCTTCAAGCTCGTTTACAAAATCTACCGTTTCAGATTAAAGTTATTCAAGATTATGGTGAATTACCTCTAGTTAATTGTTATGCTAGTGCATTAAACCAAGCTGTAATGAATATTATCAATAATGCCATTGATGCACTAGAAACAAAATTTTCTCCAAATAAATTTACAGAAGAGCAACCAACAATTCGCATCAACACAAAAAAATTAGAAAATAATTGGATAGGGATTTATATTTCTGATAATGGTTTGGGTATGACAGAGGAAAATAGTTCTAAAATTTTTGACCCCTTTTTTACTACGAAAGAAGTTGGTAAAGGCACAGGTTTAGGATTATCAATAAGTTATCAAATTATTGTTGAACAACATAAAGGAAGAATAAAATGTATTTCTTCTCCTGAAAAAGGAGCGGAATTTGTGATTGAAATACCAACTTGACATTTTTTGACTGCATTTTTGGGTATAACTTTAAACTACTGAAAATTCTCAGATACTAAATGTCTCAGACCTCTACATTTACTCAACAAAAATCACTCAGGATTTTCCATTTTCAGGATTGAAACACTAGATATAATAGCACTATAGTTTTTCTTCTCTATATTTAGCCTTAATCTCCTAAATCCTGTTTTGATATAAACTACTGAAAATTCTCAGGTACTAAATGTCTCAGACCTCTACATTTACTCAACAAAAATCACTCAGGATTTTCCATTTTCAGGATTAAAACACTAGGTATAATAGCACTATAGTTTTTCTTCTCTATATTTAGCCTTAATCTCCTAAATCCTGTTTTGATATAAACTATTGAAAATTCTCAGGTACTAAATGTCTCAGACCTATAAATTTACTCAACAAAAATCACTCAGGATTTTCCATTTTCAGGATTAAAACACTAGATATATATAGCACTATAGTTTTTCTTCTCTATATTTAGCCTTAATTTCCTAAATCCTGTTTTGATATAAACTACTGAAAATTCTCAGTTACTCAATAGCTTATACCTATAAATTTACTCAACAAAAATGAGTTAGAATTTTCCATTTTCAGGATTGAAACACTAAATCCAGTATATCAATATATATAGCACTATAGTTTCAAAAAGCTTTCCTTAAGGGACGGGCCTTGAAACCCAAATTTTCAGTAAACTAATTTTTGACAGATGGCAATATGGTTAAATTATGATACAATTCCTCAGAATCTTCAGGTGCGTCAAATCATCCCTGGTCACAAGAAATTGAGGAGTGAATAAAAACCATGTCAAATCCAATCCCTCTTGGTTTGCCTTTGGTATCTAATCCTATAAAGCAGTATTTTAATAAATCAAAAAAAATTTTACTATTACTAGGAATTATCGGAGCTGGCTTCACCACTACAGGACTCAAACAAGAATTAGTCACAGCTCAAGAACCCACAATTAATAATCAACAAATAGCCTACGTCAATAACTGGCAAAATGCTTCCTTCCCAGTCGAAAACTTTCAAGGATATACATCCCCTTTTGGCCCTAGAGGAGGGGGATTTCATTATGGGTTAGACCTAGCAGCACCTCAAGGAAGCTACATCCGAAATTGGTGGGCAGGCAAAGTTGTAGAAGTTTGGGAAGATAGACGATGTGGGACTGGCATTGTAGTTAAGTCAGGTTATTGGGAACACGTTTACTGCCACGTTCAAGGAGGCGTAGAAACTCATGGCGGACGTCGTTATTTAGTAGATCGTGGTGGTGGAATTATGCTACTTCAAGGTCAAGTACTACCTGCCGGGACTCGAATAGCGAGAGTGGGAATGACTGGTAGAACCAGTGGCCCTCATCTTCATTGGGGTTTGAAATATGGGGGTCGTTGGGTAGACCCTGGTTTAATTTTACGAGAGATGTATGCTCAACAAACTAGGAGTCTATCAGGCTTACAAGGTAGATAATTAAAAGCCTTTCCTGGTGGAATGCTGCGCAAACAGCAATTGAGCAGTTCAGCGGTCAGCTTTCCGCGCAAAGCTGCGCAAACAGATACCTAATTATATGCACTACCTTTTTCGACTGATAGCTGAAGCACTAATAGCTGATAGCTATTTAAAAAGGAAAAAAAGGGGGTAGGAGTTCATCGAAAACTTCAAATTTCGATCTTCAACTAAATTTCAAAAAGGAGTCCCGCATTGTAATCTATAGACATCTCCAATAATAAAAAATAAAATCAATTATCACACAGAAATTATCAATTATTTCCCTTTACTGCCTACTGCCTACTGCCTCTTTTCTGGAGATGTCTTATGATTCAGTGCCGGGAGGAATTTTTAATTTCAAATAAAATGAAGCTTCATTGTTAATTGATATTTTTGCCATTTGAAGTATCGTATAATAATGAAGCAAATAACAACTATATCCTGTAAATTGAAGGTCAGCCCAGAAGTGGCAAAAGAAATGGAAGCCACTATGGAAATGTTTGCTAATGCTTGTCAGTGGAGATGTCGGCAACTACAGCAACGGTTATCGGTTCAACAATGAATAATGAATAATGAATAATGAATAATTACCTCTCCTTGAAAGAAGAGGATTGATTAATAATGAATTTTTTTCTTTATTATCCCCTTAAAAGGGGAGGCGCATACCCACAATTTTTCGGTAAAGAACGACGCTATCAAAAACATATTAATCACGAAATAACAACTTATTTAGTCACAAAAGCAGCGACTAATAAAAGTTCTATTGCCATAGAAGATTTAACTAATATTAGACAAAGAACTAATCAGCAACCAAGAAGTAAGAAAGAAAGAAGATTATCTAATAGTTGGGCTTTTGATCAGTTCAGAATATTTCTTGCTTATAAATGTGCGTTACATGGCGTGAAATTAATATTAGTTAATCCAGCATATACTAGCCTTACTTGCCACAAATGTTTGCATATAAGTCCGACAAAAGAAACTACATATAGGAAAGGTAAAAACTACCACTGCTTTCATTGTGGGTGGAAAGGGGATGCTGATTATAATGGTGCCAAAAATATAGCTGCTTTGGGGTTGAGTGTAAACCAGCCTGGAGGTCCCTGGTTATCCTGTGAAGTTAGCTGTCTTGATTTCGTACCAAGACAGCTAACTATATAGGATATACTGGAGGGCTACGAAAAGCCCGCATCATAATATCTGATTTGATGCCGGGTAGTTTACCTTTTCTTTTCTAAATTAACAGAAAGAGCCTGTTTCTCAGGTAATGTCGTGTATTCCGAAACAATTCTCCGGAACTCTTCACCCTCAATAGTTTCCTTTTCTATTAAAAGGTCTACCAACCTGTCCATCACCACACGATTTTCTCTAATGATTCGGCGAGCTTCCTCATAACAATGAACAGCCATTGCTCGAACTTGATGGTCAATCTTAGTAGCTACTTCCTCAGAATATTCTGACTGTGACTGCCAACCTCGACCCAAAAAGACTTCCTCACTAGGATTCTCCAGAGCAATTGGCCCTAAATCGGACATTCCATAACGAGTTACCATTTCACGAGTCAAATTAGCCACACTCCTAATATCGTTAGCAGCTCCTACTGTTACCTCCGCAGGACCAAAAATCTCTTCCTCCGCAGCACGTCCACCTAGAGAAATTGTAATTCTATCTATTAACCAAGAGCGGGTATATAATCCACTGTCAACCATTCCCTCATCCATAATTGGTTGAGCAAAACCACCCACTCCTCCAGAACGAGGAATAATACTCACCTTATTCAGAGGGTCGGCATTTTTGAGCAAAGTCATTAACAAAGCGTGTCCGACTTCATGGTAACCAATTAACCGTTTTTTCTTACTATCCAATAATGGAGTTAAACTCAAACCGATGGTCACTCGGTCAATAGCATCATCAATTTCTGAAGGTGTAATTGCTTCCTTACGTCTTCTAGCAGTCAGAATAGCTGCTTCATTCAGCATATTCGCTAAATCTGCTCCCGAAAAACCAGGTGTCCGTCGAGCGATCGCCTCTAAAGAAATCTCTGGAGTTAGTTTTTTATTCCGAGCATGGACTTCTAAAATTCCCAAGCGTCCATTATAAGCAGGCAAGTCTACAGTTACTTGTCTATCAAACCTACCAGGACGTAATAATGCAGCATCCAAGACATCAGGGCGGTTAGTTGCAGCGATAATAATGATGCCTGTATTACCTTCAAACCCATCCATCTCTGTGAGTAACTGGTTTAGGGTTTGTTCCCGTTCATCGTTACCCCCACCAATACCAGCACCTCGTTGTCTACCCACCGCATCTATTTCATCTATAAATATGATGCAAGGAGCATTTTCTTTAGCTTTGCGAAATAAGTCTCTTACACGAGAAGCTCCCACACCCACGAACATTTCCACAAATTCTGAGCCAGAGATACTGAAAAATGGAACTCCTGCTTCTCCAGCGATCGCTTTTGCCAATAGAGTTTTACCTGTTCCCGGAGGTCCTACCAAAAGTACACCTTTAGGAATTTTTGCCCCAATAGCTGTAAATTTTTCTGGCTTTTTGAGGAAACTGACTACTTCCTGAAGTTCTTCTTTTGCTTCTTCGATACCTGCCACATCATCAAATAATACTCCTGTTTTGGCCTCCATCTGAAAACGCGCCCTGGACTTGCCAAAGTTTAAAGCATTCCCCTGTGACTGACTAGAACGACGCAGAATACTTAACAATACAATGATAACTACAAAGACGATGAGGATATTAAATATAATGCCCATAGCAGCGCTATTGTCGGGAGAGCGCTTCAGTTCAAAGTCAATTTTTTGAGCGCGAACTCGGTCCAGTAACTCTGGGTTATACTCAAATAAATTGACGGTATACATAGATTCATTACTTTTTTGCCCTTTCAGGCTAACTTTAGCAATTCCTTGAGAGGGATAAGCATCTATTTCTGTAACTTCTCCAGCATTAATTTTCTCTAATAGTTGAGTATAGGTGAGAGTGTTTTGAGTATTCGTTTTATTAGCAAAAGCTGGAGTTCCTAGTAACGCACCTTGAGTAATTATCCCAGTCGCCAAAATTCTCCATATAAGTTTTTTATATTTTTGAAAAATAATAGTTTTGGTATTTTGGGTATTAGCTCTAGGGTTGCGTGGTGATGGGTGATGGTTGTTAATTTTATTTAGCCCATCTGTTTTTATTTGTTTCCAGAAATTTTTCATTAGTATTCTTGAGTGGTGGCCTTTTATCTATATTAAGGGTATATATCTATAATCAATAACGTATTTCAAAGGTGAAGTAGCTGGTAATTTTCATTAGATATCTCCGATAATCAAAAATAAAATCAATTCCATACGCATAAATCATCAATTATTTCCCCCTACTCCCTACACCCTCTTTTCCGGAGAGGTCTATTATCTTTGCAATAGTAGTAGTTTGATTTATACCTGATACCAATTACCATGCATTAATGCTTAACTTAAGTCGCACTTCAATTATTAAGTAATTAACACAAGCCAAATGACATTTTTGGTAATTATTAAATAGCTCCCATCAGTATTTTATATCTAAATCAAGCGATCGCTCTATGTCTCTCAACCAACGCCTGAAACATATTTGTCTTACATTGTATTATTGCGACATACGCAATAAAAGAGAAGGAAGATGTTAACTAGGAGCTTTATAAAATCCTTATGGAATATTAGCCCACGCTCTGTGCTTTTGGCTGCTTGAGTCCTGGAAACAGCCGTGGGTATTTGTGGCCAAAATTTTAGTATTTCATCCTCTGCCTCACCAACCCCATTGGCACTGTTCATAAAGTTCTGTAGGGGCAAATGGTTGTTTGCCCCTACTCCTCAGCTCAAGAAAATGTAGAAAAGTTTTTGAGAAATGGTATGAGGTATCCGCCTTAGTTGAAATAGAACTGCCTCACAGAATTCTGTACCTCTATTTTTAAATAGCTCTCATCAGGGTTTTATATCTAAATCAAGCGATCGCTCTATGTCTCTCAACCAACTCCTGAAACACATTTGTATTGCATTGTAATATTGCGACATACGCAATAAAAGAGAAGGAAGATGTTAACTAAGAGCTTTATAAAACCCATTTGGAATATTAGCCCGCGCTATGTGCTTTTGGCTGCCTGAGTCCTGGAAACAGCCGTGGGTATTTGTGGCCAAAATTTTAGTATTTCATCCTCTGCCTCACCAACCCCATTGGCACTGTTCATAAAGTTCTGTAGGGGCAAATGGTCGTTTGCCCCTACTCCTCAGCTCAAGAAAATGTAGAAAAGTTTTTGAGAAATGGTATGAGGTATCTGCCTTAGTTGAAATAGAACTGCCTCACAGAATTCTGTACCTCTATTTTTAAATAGCTCTCATCAGGGTTTTATATCTAAATCAAGCGATCGCTCTATGTCTCTCAACCAACGCCTGAAACATATTTGTCTTACATTGTAATATTGCGACATACGCAATAAAAGAGAAGGAAGATGTTAACTAAGAGCTTTATAAAACCCATTTGGAATATTAGCCCGCGCTATGTGCTTTTGGCTGCCTGAGTCCTGGAAACAGCCGTGGGTATTTGTGGCCAAAATTTTAGTATTTCATCCTCTGCCTCACCAACCCCATTGGCACTGTTCATGATGCCTGTGGGTATTTAACCCATAAGGGATAAAGATATCAAACAAGTAAGTTTCCGTTCTACTGAACTTATCCAAACTTACACCCAACCATTTTGACTTATGACTTGTATACACCGCCAATATGACGCTTCCCCTACCCAACTCCCAGAACTATAGAATATAAGGTAGTGCGTTCAGGAAGTGTGGGGAGGGTGGGAAGACGCTCGAAAGTAGGAAGAATAATTGTACCTGTATCTTTTTGGGCAGTGTCTCTCACCCGTCCTAACTTTTTAGTCGCTCAAGCTGAACAATTTGCACTTTTTTCGCTCCAAAAATGCGCTCAACCTTCATATATCAGTGCTTTTAGATTATATTGGCCACCCCTACTTACTTATCCCACACTTTACTGATGCACAACCGAATATAAGTTGAAGATTTTTTAATTTTTATTTGGCCAGATAAAATTAATTGAAATATAATTAAAAAATAAACAAATATATCAAACTGATATAAATGCTTGAGTTATCTGCCCTCGGTTTACTACAAAAGAAACCTCTGCACGGCTATGGTTTAAAGCAACAGTTAGAGTTATTTATGAGTAGCTGTATTAGTATCAACTATGGTGCTATATATCCTTTGCTGAAACGATTAGAAGAGCGGGGTTATGTTTTTGTAGTTACAGAAGAACCAGGGGAGGCAGGATGTAGTCGTAAAATCTATCAAATAACAGAAAAAGGACGCGATCGCTGGCGTGAAAAAATGCTAGAAAATCTCAAAGAAAGTTGGGTAAAAGGTCGCTCTAGATTTCTGATTAAATTTTTCTTTTTCAGTGATTTAGAACCCACGGAACGAGTAAAAATTCTTGAGCATCGTTTAATAGCTTGTCAACTACGTCAAGAATATTTAGAGAGTCAACAATCTGAAAATATACCACGAGACCCCTATAAATTTTCGGCTTGGAATCGAGCAAAATCAATGCTTAATTCAGAAACGCAATGGCTAACAGAAGAATTAGTCAAAGAATTAGAACTGTTGAAGAAGGAAGAAGGAAGAAGGAAGAAGGAAGAAGGAATAAGGAATAAGGAAGAAGGAAGAAGGAAGAAGGAAGAAGGAATAAGCAAAAAGTGGATTGAGACTCAAATCCCAACCAATTGTCAACACCCTGTAGACGGTGGGGTCTTAAACAAAAAAAAAGATAAACTTTTGAATCTAATCAAGTAAAAAAAACTCATTTTAACTAGATATTAACTTGAGAAATAATTCATCAAAAAAATCAACAATAAATATCAAAAAAAATGTCAAATTTCAACTCATCAAACTCAGCAATTAAAGACAAAACTAAACCACCAGAAAAGATCCAGGAAAATACCACAATAGAACTATATAAAGACCAGAAAAAAACTGTTCCGGAATGGTTTCAACCTGACAAAAAGAATTTTCCTGGCGTACTTTGGGCAACAGTAATTATTACCACTCTCGGAATAGGATTTTTAGGAGGGCAATGGTGGCAGTCTCAAAGTAGCGAAACAGCCAACAAACCATCAACAGCAGCTCCAGGTAGACGACGAAGTACCCTAGTTAAAGCCATACCAATAGAAACTACCTCCCTCCAAGAAACCTCAGAATTTGTCGGGACTCTCGAAGCCAAACGCTCAGTCAGAGTTAGACCAGAAATAGATGGTAGAGTAATAGAAATTTTAGCCCAGGAAGGAACCTTTATATCCAAAGGGCAGGCGATCGCTAAACTCAAAAGTGATAATGTAGAAGCCAACTTAAGGAGAACTAAAGCAAACCTCCGGCGAACTCAAGCACGTTTAGCAGAACTCAAAACCGGAGCAAGGCCAGAACAAATTGCCGCATCTAGAGCGCGTCTCAATCAATCTCAAGCACGTTTAGAAGAACTCAAAACCGGAGCAAGGCCAGAACAAATTGCCGCAGCTAGAGCGCGTCTTAATCAATCTCAAGCAAGTTTAGACGAACTACGAGCAGGTACTCGTAATGAAGAAATTGCCGAGGCCAAAGCACAACTACAAGAGGCAGAAGCACGACTAACCGATGCCAAGTCAGGTAGTCTGTTAGAAGAAATTGCTCAAGCTAAGGCCCAAATAGAGGTACAACAAGCAGAATTAGAATTAGCTAGCGAACAAGTAAAGCGAAATCAAAATTTGAGAGATGAAGGAGCGATCGCTGAATTAACGTTTCAGGAAATTTTCAAAGAAGAAAAGGCAGCTAAAGCAAGAGTAGAAGAAGCAAAGAGACGAGTGACCCAGTTGCAAAGAAATAGAGAGTCTACAATTGAGACATTAGAAGCAGCAGTGGAACAACAACGGCAAGTATTGAGAAGGTTAGAAAATGGCACTCGTCCCGAAGAAATTGCCAGAGCAGAGGCGGAGGTAGCAGAAGCTCGTAGTAATTTAGAAGAGTTGCAAAATGGCACTCGTCCCGAAGAAATTGCCAGAGCAGAGGCGGAGGTGGCAGAAGCTCGTAGTAATTTAGAGGAGTTACAAAATGGTACTCGTCCCGAAGAAATTGCTCAGGCCACCGCAGAGGTAGCAGCAGCACAAGCAGAGGTAGAGAGTTTAGAAGTGGAGTTACAGGATACGGTAGTTGTAGCTCCTTTTGCTGGAATTGTGGGAAATATGATTGTCAAAATTGGAGATTTTGTTACTGACGATGACACTATTACTTCTGTGACGGCAAATCAAGTATTGGAAATCAATTTACCAATTCCTTTAGAGCGACGAGGGGATTTAAAATTGGGTTTACCTGTGGAAATTAATAATTCAGAAGGGAAAGTTCTGGGTATGGGGAAGGTTAGTTTTATTTCTCCTACTGTTAGTAGTGACTCTCAAACTATTTTAGTCAAAGCAGATGTGGAGAATAGTGCTGGAAAGTTAAAAGATGGTCAGTTTGTGCGGGTAAATATGATTTGGGATAGACGCCAAACTGTAGTTGTACCAATGACGGCGGTAGGTTTTCTAGGAGAAGAAAGGTTTGTGTATTTGTTGGAGGGAGCGGGTGAAGAGCAGAAAGCAAAACGTCAAATAATTGAGTTAGGTTTGGTTAAGGGTGATGTGACTGAGGTGGTATCTGGTTTACAACCTGGTGATAAGTTGATTGTTTCAGGGGTGCAAAAGTTGAAGGATGGTTCTGCTGTGAAGCTTTTAAATTCTGGAAAGGGAAAGGATAAGGGTGTTGCTGAATAAATGATTTTACAGGAGTCAGGAGTCAGGAGTCAGTCCTCAGAAGTCAGTAGGTAGCTCTATCAAGTATTAATGCTTAATTTATTCTCTAGTAGTGGAGTGGCACACCTAATATCAATTTGATAAATATTTGTTATACCAATTTGATAAATTTTTGCTACAAATAGTTAGGTTATTTCTTAGGAGTCAACCCACCCCTCGCCCCTCCCCCGACCGTGGAGGAGCACTCAGGAGGACCGAGTTATCTGGGAATAGCTTTTATATCATTTATTAGGTCTGAATTTATCTTTTTAGTCAAAATTGCTTCTCCTGCACTTGTCTTTTAATCCGCTCTTAGAAACCTACGATTATCTATATAAATCTATGATTTTCTCTAAATAATCTGTTCTATTCCTGCTTCAATCTGGCAACGTCGGCGTTATCCAGTCCACAGGCTGTCACGGTCGTTTGCTTCGCAACGCTGGCGCGAAACGCGCTAGCGTTGCGGAGCAAACTGACCGCCATAGCTAAATTTAACGCTGCATTTAAGTCTCTATCGCAACTAAAACCACACTTTTCACATTCAAAAACACGTTCTGATAAGCATAGAGACTACTTCACATGACTACAGTTAGAGCAAGTTTTAGAGCTAGGAAACCATCTATCAACAATGATTAACTCAGAGCCGTACAGTTGACACTTATACTTTAACTGTCTTCTGAATTCATAAAAACCCATATCGGCAACAGCCTTAGCTAGCTTGTGATTTGCCATCATTCCTGATACATTTAGGTCTTCACCCACCCCTCTAGCTCCCCTCCCGGGAGGGGATGGGGGTGGGTTGTGGTTTTTAGCCAAATAGGTTGTTAGTTTATGCAACGTATCTTTCCTGATGTCAGCTATTTTTGTTTGTAGTCTCGCTATTTTTAGCTGTGCTTTTTTCCAGTTATTGGAAAACTTAGTTTTATGCCTGTTTAGGTATTGCAGTCGTGATAGCTTAGACTCTAACTTTTTGTAAGATTTAGCACCGTCAAACACTTCCCCTGTGGACAATGTTGCCAAAGTTGTAATTCCTAAATCTACACCAACTACATCTATTGGTTTCTCAGTAATTTGGCATTCTCTTTCTGCTTTTAAAGAGACAAACCATCTATCAGCTTTCTTGGCTTAAGTTACAGACTTAGGAGTTACATTATCTGGCAGTATTTCATAAGTTTTAATCCATCCAATTCGGGGCAGTTTTATATGATTAAAACCGACTGTAATTGAACAATCTAAAGTAAAACTATCGTCTTTACCTTTTTTCTTAAATTTAGGTACTCCCGACACTTTACTGAATCTTCGCTTCCAAGCATTTGATAAATACCTCAAAGCATATTGAGGCGCTGTTTTAGAGACTTCATAATACCAATAGTTATTCGGTTTAACCATTGCCACCAAAAGTTTATGCAGGTCGATAGATGTGGGAAATTTAAGTTTACCTGAAGGATTATTTGAATCGCTTAACTGTTTATTCAAAAAACTTCAGTTATTCAGTAAAAAACTTGCTCCAAGGAGAACCTTCAAATTTTTCTTTTAGCTCATAGTAGTTAGAAATTATTTCAGGTAATGTACCTTTATTTTGCTTGAGCGTTAATGAATATAATCTTTGTAGTTTAACTCCCAAAAATTGCTGTATTCGTTTAGTTTCTTGCAGAGTTTTTTGTACTAAATTTTCATAAATTACTTCAATTTTTTGATGTTCGTTAAAAAAGCTATCATACTCCTCTTCCCATTTTTTAGTTTCTTCAAAAAGTTTCAGGCAATCATCATAATTTAGTCGAACTGGTGCAGAATTATGTCGATATTTTTCATCCTTCAAAATCCATTGATTGGTAATTTTTGCCAGATGAGAGGATAAGCATACCTTGAGTAAATTATCTCTTTTTAAATGAATAATTTTGATTTCTTTATTTTCCTTTAAATATTGCCATATCTTTTGTAGTTCTGAAGATTGAGCCTGATAATAAAATAATTTAAAACCTACGGCCGAGACAGAGGGAGGAAATTTACGAAAGACAACTTCATCTATGAATTTTCTTGGCTGTTCTTCCCTAATTTTCAGAACTTTAGAAGACCGAGGATACTTTGCGTAACCCCAATGAATTTTCCTTTTTTGTTCTGTAAAAACTTCTTCAAATGCACGGATTTTAGGATGAGATTGCAATAAGCTCATTAAAAAATTTGAACCGGTTCTGGCACGAGTTAGAACAATAAATTTTTGATACTTATCTTGACCTTTGATAATTTCTTTTGCTAAAAACCAGTCATCTAGTCGAATTTTAAATCTTTGAATTTTGGGGAAAATTTCAAAATTTTTCATTTATGATTAAGTATATTTTGACAGAGAAGCGCGAGGTACAAAATTCTGAGTTTTTAGGGAGTAGAGAGTAAGGAGTAGTAATATCATGTCCGGTTGAATAATTAGACTTTGGTGGAAGTAAGGTAGAAGGCAGCGGGAGCTGAGGGCAAAAGGGAAAAAAACCTTCTCCCTTTGAAGCTTTTTTAATCACTGATTATCCGGACATGATATAATTCAGGAAATAGGGAATAAAAATAAGAAAAACAACTATACTTCAGTAACCTGAGAAATGTTATATATTAAAAATTTAATCCTATAATAGTAAAAAAGTGTTTAAATTTATTAGTAGCTGCTAAATTTGGAGCTAATTGCAAATTTAATCCCTCTATTATCTCCCTAATAATAATCATAAAAAATCAATCTCAACTATTAATAAAGCTTAGTTAAAGCTGCTTCTACTTTTGGAGGTAAACGGCGCATAATTTTGCCTTTTTCTCGGTCAACAGTTACTAACGTTACTTTAGCTGTAACATATAATTCTTGACCATCCAAAGACTGAATTTGGTAATCCCAGTCTAGTTTGACTCCTTCAGTATTTGTCATCCGAGTCCTCACTGCAACTACCATCCCCAACTTTACCGCTTGATGATAACGTACTGAAAGTTCTACCACTGGTAAATCACAACCAAGATTAACCAACTCAGCATACTCAATACCCATAGAACGCAAACTTTCTATTCTTGCCTCCTCCATCCAGGAAATATAAGTTCCATGCCAAACAACACCAGCATAGTCAGTGTGGTGAGGATGAACTCGGACTATATATTCAAACCAAGCATCTGATTTCTGAGTAGATTGATTTTGAATCGCACTTGTGGGTAACTGAGATTGAGATTGTTCTGATGAGGCCACTTTACAAAATTTGCTAAAACGCTACATTTCTCAAAGTTACCATGGGCACGGGAGATTTATGCTAGTTTTAAAGGTTATTATTCGCTGATTGACTCAATTAAAAAATGATAAACAAAATTTTGCTAGCTGTTGCTGGTCGGGGACTATGTGAACAGATGCTCAATATGTTGATAGAAATCCCCTACTTCCAAGTAGCATCTGTGACTGTCTTGCACGTTGTCCCCCCTCAAGCTAGTGCAGAAGGTATGTCTGCTAAATTAGAAGAAGGTGGAAAAATTCTGGCAGAGGCTGTCCAATCTTTAAACATAGATCCAAAAAAAGTCAATCCCCGACTCAAACAAGGAGACCCTAAGGATATTGTTTGTCAAGTGGCTGATGAAGAAGAATCTGAACTAATTATTATGGGTTCCCGGGGCTTAGGCAAACTGCAAGCTATTCTAGAAAATTCAGTTAGTCAATATGTTTTCCAGTTAACTTCTCATCCAATGTTACTGGTGAAAGACGATATCTACGTCAAAAAAATTAGAAATGTGATGGTTGCTTTAGACTCATCAAAAGGAGGAAAAAGTTCTCTACAGTTGGCTATTTCCTTAGTGAATCAAATTCCTGGGGGACAATTAATTTTGAGCCACGTGAAGAAAGACCCCAGTGGAAAATCAATGCAAGATTATACTGCCGATGCAGAAAAAGACCCTGTTGTAGCTGAAGCTGCAGCAGAAGCAAAAAAAATGGGTATTAAATATCGCTGTGTTTCTGCAAGTGGAAAACCTGGTCCTGAAATTTGTAAAATTTCCCAGGATTTGAATGTAGACCTATTGATATTAGGTTCACCAGACCGCCGTCCATCCAGTGCTAAGAATCTTGTGGACCTCGATCGACTATTAGGAAATTCTCTATCGGACTATGTGCGGGTTTATGCCAATTGTCCTGTATTGTTAGCTCGCCAGAGTGCTAGTTAGGGTTTGCCGAAAAAATTGGTTGGTGGGGGTAGGACACGGGGACGGGGAGATGCCGAGATGAGGGGAAGAGGCAACGGTTTCGGCCATTTATATGTGAAGAAATTTTCTTGAATTTCAGCAGAAAATTTCGGTATTTTGAGCCAGATAAGAGCAAGTAACTAGGAGATAAACTGAATATAAAAAGCTCCATTACCTCAGCTATCCTGACTTTTAGCTTTATTCAGCAAGTGCTAATTAGGGTTTACCGATCTAATCTAAAAGCATTGACATATAAAAGGTTGAGCGCATTTTTTAGTTAAAAAAAGTCCAAGCTTAATGGTCGTCATGGTTCAAAAAAGAGCGCATTTTAGGCGTATAGTTGTGCAGAATAATCCCTTGATTATTCTTCCTCCTACCTCCTCTATAATTCCCCGTTCCTCCTGTCTCCTGTCTCCTGTCTCCTGTCTCCTGTCTCCTTCCCTTACCCATAAGACTTTTTCAGCAAACCCTAATTAGACAAAAACAGCAAAGTAGGAGGACAATTTTTTAAATTATGCTCCTACTCTGAATGTGTAAACTGCTAATTTAGCTTTCGTTGTTGCCAGTTTGAATATACAAAATGATTAAGAAAACGGCTGGCACAAATATGAACAAAATGGTTGCCACAAAGCCTAAATCATTAACTGCCATGATTAACCCACCTTGAATTGAAAAAACCACAAGGTTAAGAATACCATTATTTGCTATTTGCGCTTTGGTTTTGTTTTGATAGTTACAGGACCGTTAACCATGGTTTGACAAGCTAATCTATAAGAAGGGGGCTTCTTCTTTAACTTTTGTTCTTCTACTGGAGTGCGGGGTGAAAGATTTTCTAGACCTTCGACAACTTCTACAACACAGGTGCCACATTGTCCATAGCCTCCGCAATTCATCATTTTGCCTGTAAAGGTGTAGAGGTCAACACGGTTTTCTAGAGCCTTGATTCTTAAATTTGCTCCATCAGCAGCAATTATTTCCTGGTTTTCTTGTTCAAATTTGATGTTGGCCATTATGAATTATTAACTTATATTGAGATTGGTAATTCTAAAAAAATGTTAACTAATGTTGAGAAGTTTAATATCATATTCGGTTGAATACTCATAAATAACTTAGCTAGGAGTCAGGAGTCAGTCCTCAGGAGTCAAGAGTCAGTAGGAATATTAAGGATGAGAGTGGGAATTATCTGGGGATATTCCGGCATTTTATGTCTGCATTGAATGGAAGTAGAAAGTTCGTTAATTGTATAGCCTGATCTTATATAAGATGTTCTGTTGGAAGAAAACAGAAGAAAAAGCCACTATAAAACTCAGAGAAAGTAATATTTGGTTGTCCTGCTCGCTAACGTGTAAAGATATATATTTTTTAAAATTTCTGATCACACTCCCAACATTCCCCTCCAGGGAGGCAGGGCTGTTTTAAAGTATTGTAGATTAAGGATGAGCGGGAGAACAGGAGATGAGGGGATAGTGGAACAGTGAAATTTGCCAAAATTTGCCGATTTTGAGAGCCAATAAGCGTCCTTTTTGCTCTGAGAGGATATTGGGTCAATGGCGCCTAAAAGCCTCCATCCCCGTGTCTGGTGTGTCTGGTGTGTCCCCGTGTCTATCGAGAATGAAACAGCCCTACCCTCCACGGTCGGGCCCCGCGGGTGGGTCCCCATACACTCTCTACCATTACTATGCACCACCACCCAATATTTTTCCCTCTTCCTTCTTCCCTCTTCCTTCTTCCCTCTTCCCTCTTCCTTCTTCCTTCTTCCTTCTTCCTTCTTCAAGGAGTATCCGACAAATCTCCACCAGGAAGATTACTAACAGCTCGCTGTAGCTCTGACAAAGAACGGTTATAGTCAATAATTGCAGTTAACAAATTATTCTCTGCTCTGGTCAAGTCTGTCTCAGCATTAATTACTTCTAACTGAGTTCCCACACCTGCTTGAAATCTTAATCGCGCCAAACGTAAAGCCTCTTTAGCTTGTTCCACACCCAATTCTGCTGTAGAAATATTCTCAAAGCTAGCTTCTAAACCAAAAAAGGCTTGTTCAACTTCACGACGAACCTGATTTCTAACTTGCTCGAACCTATTTTCTGCAATATCTTGATCTAAAATACTCTGTCTAGCAGCCGCCCTAGCTGCACCACCATCAAAGAAATTCCATCTAAAGCTGAATCCTACTGTAGTTCCATCGGCCCAACCCCTGGCGGCAAAAGGACTTAAGTTGTCAGTAGTTAACGCCAGCACATTGTAAGTGGCAAAGAAATTTAAGCTTGGCCTGATGGCTGAGAGAGCTAGTTTTCGCTGCTCGTCACTTAAGTCTCTTTGCACTAACTGCTGTTCTAACTCAGCTCGGTTTTGAAAAGCAGACACAATTGTTTCATCTAAAGATAAAGGCCAAGACCCTGCTGGTTCAATTGGGTCAGCAGCCGTTAAATTGATTAACTGACTTATATTCAATCTTTCTACTAAGCGACGTTGGGCAGTACGCTGGTCTCGAAATGCGTTTGTGAGGTTTTGTTGTTCGTTTGACAATGTTACTTGAGCTTGCAGTACATCAAACCTAGTTCCGACTCCAGCTCTTTCTAATGCTTCTGCATCTTCTAAACTTTTTCTAGCGTTAGCCACAGCAGCTTCCCCAATTCTGACTCGTCCATCTGCTTCCTGCAGATCGTAGTATTCGTCAGATACATCAAAGCGCAATTGTTCCGAAACTCTTTCTAACTCTAGTTCTCGGAGGTGCATTTGCTCTCTAGCAATTCCAATTCTAGCAGAACGAGCTTTACCAAGGCCAAGGTCATAGTCAAATCGAAATTCATTGATAAAAGTTGTGGTGGGGAAATTTTGAATATCTGTGTCTATAAATTCTGTACCCCTACTTTCTGCAAGTCGTTGTTGAGCTTTAGCTTGCAAATCACCCTGTGCACTTTCTGTACGTTGTAGGCTTGAGTCAAAAGTTAGGCTGGGCCACAAAGCGGCTTGAGCTTCTCGCATACTTGCTCTGCTTCTTTCTACTTCTAATTGAGCAATTTCTATTTCTGGATTATTGCGTCTGGCTAAGTCAATGGCTTGCTCTAAAGTAATTGGTATGGTTTCTTCTATCTGTACTTCATCAGGGGTAATTGGAAAGTTTAATGGGTTGGAAGATTTTGGTTGAATTTGAGGGGGAGGATTTGTTTGTAAGGTTCCGTCTGGTACTGATGGAGGAAAACTTTCTGTTGTTTGTTGAACAATGATCAAGCCACTATTTCTTGATGAAGGTTTTTGATTTTCTATTCTGGCTAAATTAGGAACAGTATTGCTGCTTGGAGTTTGATTGAGACCTGTGGTTATCTGGGCGGATTTTTTCTGTGTTGAAGTATTGCCAAAAGTAGGTGGGTTAAGAATAGTTGTGGTTGAATTTCGATTATTTCTACCGGGTAATTTTAGGGGATTAGTTAAGCCTAATGCTTGGGTTTCAGTCTGTGCTAAATCATTGACTGTTTCCATTATTGGTGCTCGATTTATGCTTGTCATTACTCGGTAAGAATTTCCTAGGATTGAATTTCTTTCCGATGTTGTTTTGGGATTATTTGTTTCGTTGACAGGATTAACTTCAGTTTCCACCTCATAATTGCCAGACTTTGACTGTAATAAATCTAATAAACTAGAATTTGATTTCTCTAATTCAACCAAATTTTTTGAATCTACATCAACTTTTTCAGCACCTTTACCAGCCAGAGTAATTGACTGTTCAAATTCGGTTTCATTACCAGGATTAATTTCTGCTGCTCTGGGATAATTGCCAGACTTTGACTCTAATAAATCTAATAAACTAGAATTTGATTTCTCTAATTCAACCAAATTTTTAGATTCTACATCAACTTTTTCAGCACCTTTACCAGCCAGAGTAATTGACTGTTCAAATTCGGTTTCATTACCAGGATTAATTTCTGTTGCTCTGGGAGAATTGCCAGACTTTGACTCTAATAAATCTAATAAACTAGAATTTGATTTTCCTAATTCATCCAAATTTTTCGATTCTACATCAGTTTTTTCAGCACCTTTACCAGCCAAAGTAATTGACTGTTGAAACTCTGTTCTATGACCAGGATTGACTTGATTTGCCACCTCAGAATTACTTGATTTGGGCTGTAATAAATCTAATAAACTAGAATTTGATTTTTCTAACTGAGCCAAATTTTTAGATTCTACATCAACTTTTTCAGCACCTTTACCAGTCAGAGTAATTGACTGTTCAAATTCGGTTTCATTACCAGGATTAATTTCCGTTTCCACCTCATAATTGCCAGACTTTGATTGTAATAAATCTAATAAACTAGAATTTGATTTTTCTAACTGAGCCAAATTTTTAGATTCTACATCAACTTTTTCAGCACCTTTACCAGCCAGAGTAATTGACTGTTCAAATTCGGTTTCATTACCAGGATTAATTTCTGTTGCTCTGGGAGAATTGCCAGACTTTGACTCTAATAAATCTAATAAACTAGAATTTGATTTTTCTAACTGAGCCAAATTTTTAGATTCTACATCAACTTTTTCAGCATCTTTACCAGCCAGAGTAATTGACTGTTCAAATTCGGTTTCATTACCAGAATTAATTTCATTTGCCACCTCAGAATTGCCAGAATTTGACTGTAATAAATCCAATAAACTCGAATTTGATTTCTCTAATTCAGCCAAATTTTTCGAGTCTACATTAAAATTTTGATTCTTGTTAGCTGCAAAATTGCGATTAATATTTTGTTTAAATGGTAATTCTGAGGACGAAACATTTTCTCCCTTTCTATGGGACTTTAGTTCTGTCAATAAACTACCTGTATTTTTGTATATATTTTCAATCTTTTTGAAGGAAGAAATAATCTCTTGATTAGGTTTTGACTGAGGTAATTGTTGATTGATATTGACTTCTGAGTGTCTTATTGATGGTACTGTTGTACCTAATGAAGGAGAATAAGAATTTGAATTTAACTTTTCTAATAAACTGCCTTGAGGTCTTAATTGAGTAATATATTCTAAAGAATCAGTATCTGACTTGACTTCTTGAGTTTCTGTTACCTCAATAGATTTTTCTTTGACCTCTTCTGGGTCTAAAATAAAATCTTTAGGAGTATTACCTTGGGAGTGCATAGGTGGTGGGGCCGTAGACCCCTGTCCCGCATTTGAAATAACTACTCCGATCGCTCCTACTACCAATACATTACGAAAAACACTCATGGATTTTTTTATTCGTCTCCAAGTCCAACTGATATTTTAAACTAACAGGTCAACTGCTTTGCCAAAGTCAAAAGTTGAAAATTCAATCAGCGATCGCCCACAGCAGTCAAAATTAGTTCTTCTACTCCTGCCACTGGCCAAATAGGTTTCTTCAGTCGCTCTGCTAATTCTTCTAGGGTCATATCATCCAAAAATAGATTATCTCCTGGTTTGAGCATTACTGAGGGTAAAATAATTCCTTCCCCTAGGTCTCGCCCCTGTAAACCCTCTAGCAAATCTTGGCCTGTTAATAATCCAGTGACGCTAATACTTTGTCCCCAATAGTTGCTTGATAAGGCTACCATATTTACTTCTAATCCTTCAATTTGATTGAGTCGCTCGGCGATCGCTGCAAATGCTTTCTCTACTGCATTTCCTACTACCCAGGTTAATCTTCTCTGGGTGCTCAAGCAAATGTTGCTATCTAAAATTTCTTTGACAGCAGCTTCAAATTGTGATATAAACTGCCGAATTGAACCAACTCCATTGCCAATTTGAGGATAATCTTCATATTCTGAAGCAGGGGGCAAGTCTCGACGGCCAATCAAAAACCATTCGTCAGCTAACCAGATGCAATTAGTCCCAGATGTCTGTCTCAGTTTAGCTTGAATTTCTTGCACTTGGTCTATAACTTCCTCTGCTTTTGCAGTAGTGACGGGAATTAGTTCATCTGAACTAGGGCGAAAGCGAGTTAAACCTACTGGTACAACTGCCACAGATGCTACTGCCGGAATTTCCCCAGTATGAAATTTTGCTAAATCTAATAATGTGCGTTCCAGATGAATACCATCATTAATTCCTGGGCAAACTACAACTTGAGCGTGTATTTGCAGTCGTCGTTCTTGAAACCACTGAATTTGTTCGAGTATTTTACCTGCTCTGGAATTTTTCAGCAGGCGCGATCGCAATTCTGGTTCAGTAGCATGAACAGAAACATAGAGTGGCGAAAGTCGCATTTGCTCTATTCTCTCCCACTCCCGTTGGGGAAGGTTAGTTAAAGTCAGGTATGAACCGTAGAGGAAACTAAGACGATAGTCATCATCTTTTAAATAGAGAGTTTCTCGTTTACCTGGTGGTTGTTGGTCGATGAAGCAAAACGGACAACGGTTATTACATTGAATCAGACCGTCGAACAGAGCGGTAGAAAATTCTAAACCCAAGTCTTCATCGTAATCTTTTTCTATTTCGATGTGGTGAGTTTTGCCTTTAGCATCGATAACCTCTATTTCTAAATATTCGTCAGCACAAATATATTGATAGTCGATCAAGTCTCGTGGTTGTTGTCCGTTGATAGAAGCGATCGCATCTCCTGGTTCAAAACCAATTTCGGCACCAATGGAGTCGGGAATTACTTTAGTTATTAGAGCAGAGCGAATAGAAGTTTTACTCATTTAATATATTTTATAGCAAATAAATTTTTTTATTTTATCATTTATCAAATATATTAGGACTTACCGAAAAATTGGGTTTAAAGCCTCGCCCTTGTAGGGCGACTTTTTATTTGATTTGCAAGTGAATTGGATATATGCTACAGTGTTTTTAGTTGCCGGGGGGCACTCGGAAACTCTAAACGGACGTGGAGGGAAGCATCAGACTACCGCCAAGGAAGCAGCACCCTGTGTTAGCGGCAGCTATGCGAAGCAAAGCGTCAACCCGCCGAAGAGCTATGGCTCAGTAGGAATCCCCGCGCCTTTAGGCCGGGGAGGATGTCAAGTAGTATGACGCATTTTCGTCCGAAGCGACCCACAGGGAAGCCATCTCAAATCCTAGTTTTTCCTAGCTAATGCGTAAGTCCTGATATTTTTATCTACTTAAATATATCAGGACTTACGCAAAGACATTATCAGGACTTACGCAAATTTGCCTTTAAAGCACCATCTGTAGGGGCGAATGGCATTTGCGTTCCGCAGAGCTGCCGAATGGCGCACTAGCTATTTGTAGAGTCCCTGCGTAAGTCCTGACTATAAAATTTTAAGCGATCGCTCTATTTGCCATGCGCTATATATAGTGTCTTTGCGTAATATCATGTCCGGATAATCAGTGATCAAAAAAACTTTCTCCTCTTTATTCTTTCTTCTTCTTTCTTCCCTCCTGTCTCCTGACTCCTGTCTCCTGTCTCCTCAGTCGTTTATTTATAAGTATTCAACCGGACATAATATAAGTCCTGATATAGTGTAGTGACCTAAGTTTGATGGGTGTTGCCCCATCCAACATTGTTGGGAATGCTTGGGTAAAGTCCCTAAAAACCTATCAGAGCGTTGGCATTATTGCAGTGATTGTGGGCAAGAGCTAGATAGGGACTATAACTCACCCACCCCTCTAGCTCCCCTCCTGGGAGGGGATGGGGGTGGATAGGATTGTGATCAACACAGAGGGAGGACATCACCTCTGTTAAAACTGCGGTCAGGGTTTCTCTGGCGCTCAGAATCCCGCGCTGTCTCGTAGAGTAGCGTCGGGAGTATGTCAATTATTGTTTTGTCCTCGTCTTTGTATCTGTTGACGAAACTGCTCTCGTTGTTCTTCAGTTAAAATATTCGCCATTTGCTCGCGAGATGACTGCATAATTTCGCGCATCTGAGTTTTTTGCTCTTCAGAGAGATTTAACTCTTTCATTGCTCTGCGGGGGCGTTGACCTTGTGAAGTTAAAGTTTGGAGCTGTTGCTGCTGTTCGGGAGTCAGAATATTTTGTATTTGAGCTTTGCTTTGCGATCGAATTTCTTCCCATTGAGTTTTTTGTTCAGGAGTCAGATTCAAATTTTTAGGATGGGCATTAACTTTTAAAGGATTAGCAAATAGAATAGTGGCAACGATGCCAAATAATAATAGAGAGAAAGATTGACGTTTCATTAGATTTATTTACAACTCCATGTATGAGGTGTTTACTGTCTTTATCCTACAGGCGATCGCTCATAAACAACTAGAGCTGAAAGTCCTAATTTCATCTAGGACTTTAGTCCTAAGAAGGAAGAAGGAAGAAGGAAGAAGGAAGAAGGAAAAATATTACGTTGTTTGAGTTTTAAGCTTTTGATATTTCCTAACTTTTCCTGCGACTGCTATAATTAAATGGTAAGCATTCCGCAGGAAATGCTTACATTAAATGTGTCCCCAACTTTACTTATTTAGGACTTACGCAGATACGCTATATATAGTACTCATAACTATTGGACAATAGTTACTGGACTCTATACACAGTGTCTTTGCGTAAGTCTTGTTATTTTAAGGTTTTAATAAAATTCCTGATCTTCGGCATCTTACCGAAAAATTGTGGTTTAAAGCCTCCCCTTTTAAGGGGATAATAAGCGGTCGTTTGCGGAGCATGACCTTAGGATGGGATGGCGAGGTCTCGGAGCTATATCCAATCGACCAAGAGAAGAAAAATTTTCATGATTAGTCAATCCTCTTATTTTCAAGGAGAGGTAATTGTTAGTAATTAATTATTAATTATTAATTTTTGAACAATATTATTGCTATATAAACCCTCATAACAGTTGTATAAAAATATCTGGCAAGCAGGGAAAAATAGAACAAAATAACTCGGACAAGAATTTCAAAATTTATGTATATTTTTTTGATTTTTTACAAAATATTTAGAGTGACTATAATTTCATTTCATACAAAAAAAATCATGCTACTGTAATATTATGCTCCTAAACTACTAACTAATACTATTATATATAACTATACAAATAGATATATAACTAAATTAAATTATGAATATTTTTCCAAAAATAACTAAACATCCAATCCGTTTTTTACTCTACTTAGAATGGATTTTGCTGATGATTATTGCCATGAGTGAAACTTTGAATTTTCCTCTCTATGGTGGTCGGCGAAAAATACGACATATTTACACAACAGAAGTTTCCAATTCACTCTCTATTAATCTTTTTCTCCTGCTAATATTTAGCCTGATGGGATTATTTTTACCTATCAATAAATCCCGCTCAAAGAAAATTATTTATACTACTGTCGAAATTGGTTTAATTATTTTAATGTCATTCCTGAGTAATTTGCGTCTATCTCCAATATTATGTATAATTTTGGTAATTCGAGATTGTTTTATCTTTGAAAGAAAACAAAATTTAATTATTAATATATTTGTTTTTTCTTTATTTACATTTCTCCAAATTCAAAGATTACACAAACTGACAAGATTACCATTATTTGCTAGAGAAAGATTTATCTTAGTTCTATTAAGTTCAATAATTTTATTTGGATTGGTAATAGTTTTCTTACAATTATTAGTAAAAGCAATAATGTCAGAACGAAAAAGTCGAGAACAATTAGCAATTGCCAATGAAAAACTACGACAATATGCCCTAAAAATAGAAAACATTGCTGCTCTAGAAGAACGAAATCGGATTGCCAGAGAAATTCACGATTCCCTAGGGCATTATTTAACAGTTTTAAATGTTAGTTTAGAAGCAGCTTGGAAGCTGAGAAAATCAGAACCACAAGAATCAATAGAATTTTTAGCAGATGCTAAACAACTAGGCTCAAAAGCATTAAATGAAGTACGTCAGTCAGTAGCAACTCTACGGTCTAACTGGTGGGAAAATCAATCTTTAGAATCAGCGATCGCTACTTTAATAGCAGATTTTCATAAATCTACTGGTATTTTACCCACAAGCAATATAAATCTCAATTATTCTCCTGAGAATGAATTAAAAATTGCTGTTTATCGTATAGTACAAGAAGCATTAACTAATATTTATAAATATGCCGAAGCAACCACTGTAGAAATTAATATTTTTACCACAAAAAATTTACATTTAATTATTCAAGATAATGGCAAAGGATTTAATTTAAGCCAAAATACTACTGGTTTTGGTTTACAGGGAATGGAAGAACGTGCCTTAGCATTAGGAGGTAAATTCGAGATTCTTACCTCTCCTAATACAGGATGTAAAATAATTGCTAATTTTCCCTTGATTCGTATAAACTAAATGTAAGCATTTCCTGCGGAATGCTGCGCAAACAGCCGTCAGCTATTAGCTATTAATTTATTGCCTTTATATCAGAAATTAGTATTGATATATTTAAGTAAAATTAAAAGTATTGGAAAAAACTGACCTTGACTTTAGAGTGTATATTTATTATTTGTGAAACAGTTAATAGCTGGCCGCAAGCTAGCTGAATGCTTACAACTAAAGGTAGATTTTAATTTTTATGTTATTTGTGGATAAATAGTGTTGAAAAAGGAAGAAAGAAGTAGGTAAAAGTGAATGAGGATACTAAAAATTTGCCGTTCCTCGCCTACAAACCCTAACCAATTGTAGGCACAACGGGTGAAGTTTAGGGTATTAAACTCAGTAAGAGAAAAGATAAAATGTTATGTTATGTCCGTCGATAAAAAAACAGACCCTAACTAAATTTATCTATTCTCCCTGCTCCCAACTCCGGTTTCCCTACTTCGGTCTCCCGACTCCCTATTCCCTTAGATAAAATTGGTATAAATTATGATTAAAGTATTATTAGTAGATGATGAAAACTTAATCCGGCGTGGATTAAAAGCTTTATTAAAGTTAGAAAATTATTTACAAATAGTAGGAGAGGCCGAAAATGGAGAAATGGCAATAAATCAAATAGAAAATCTACAGCCAGATGTAGTTTTAATGGATGTGCGAATGCCAATAATGGATGGAGTAGCAGCAACTAAAGAAATTTGTCAGCGTTTCCCAGAAGTAAAAATATTAATATTAACTACATTTGATGACGATCGATATGTCACTCAAGCATTGAAATATGGAGCAGCAGGATATTTACTAAAAGACACACCCTCAGAAGAATTAGGTCAAGCAATTCAAGCTGTATTTAAAGGTTATACACAACTAGGACCAGGTATAGGTAAAAAAGCTATTTCTCAAATGGCAATTCCTGTTAGTAACCTTTCCCAAAATTGGCAAGAATTAACACCAAGAGAACAAGAAATTTTAAAGTTAATTGCTTCTGGTGCAAATAACCGAGAAATAGCAAAAACTCTCTATATTTCTGAGAAGACTGTCAAAAATCATATCACTAATATTCTCAGGAGGTTAAATTTACGCGATCGCACTCAAGCTGCTATTTTTGCCCATTCAATTTTATAGCAGAAGGAAGAAGGAAGAAAAGAAGAAAGTGTTTGATCGCGAATTCAATGGACATAATATAACCAGGACTTACGCAAATTGACTTTGAAACCACCATTTGTAGGGGCGAATGGTATTGGCGTTCCGCCAAGCTCCGAATGCCACCCTCCCTAAATGTTCTGGTGGTGGTGCATTGTAATGGTCGTGCATCGTCATTATTTTTGTTACGAGGCACAGCAGTGGGAGCATCTTGCTCCCGTGCCAGGTATTCCTTTTTCCTGTATACCATTACTATTGGGACTACCAATGTTCCATCTCAACGCCATTACCAAATCTTTTTCGATCTCCCCATCTCCCCATCTCCCCATCCCCCCATCTCCCCACCCTTCCCACACTTCCCACCCTTCCTCACTCCCCTACTCCATTTGACTGGGAATCAAAATCAAAGACCAATAAGGAACATCCCCTTGCTCAACCTCAGTAATGTCAACAATTCGCTGATTTGATTGAGTTGCCCTTTCAATATAAAGCGCCCTATGCAATAACCCTAAGCGATCAATAACCCTACGGACTTTGGTAAAATGCCTCCCTAATTTGATAATAACCGCTGCATCAACAACAGCAAGGCGATCGCTCAAAGTAATTTCATCCAAAGTAGCGGGGATAATACTCAATACATCATTGCCATAAGTAATTGGCACACCGAGCATAGCAGCACTTGCCATTGTGGAAGAAATTCCTGGTACAATTTCAGTAGGAAACTGTCTGTAAAGTCGCTGAAAAATATACATAAATGAGCCATAAAGCATTGGTTCCCCTTCACACAACACAGCCACATCTGTCCCAATTTTTAGGTGTTCGGCAATCTTTTCAGCAGCTATATCATAATAAGGTTGTGGCGATCGCTTAATATCAAACGGTAAAGACATAGAAATTTCTATCTGGTCGGGACGAATAAAGTCCGAGACGATCGCCCGTGCTAAAGCCTTTCCATTTTCAGAAATAGGGTAAGCAATTACCGGAACAGTAGTCAAAATGCGGTGTGCTTTCAAAGTCAGCAACTCTGGGTCGCCAGGTCCAATGCCTAATCCATACAGTCGTCCTAATTCTGTCATATATAATCCGGTTATATAGTATAGATTTATAATTCTATAATTACAATAGACATCTTCAGAAAAGAGGGAACAGGGAACAGGGAAAAATAATTGACAATTGATGGATAAGAATTGATTTTATTTTGAATTTTAGCAGATATCTAATATTTAATCTCCCCATCTCCCCATCTCCCCATCCCCCCATCTCCCCA
>NZ_JAAHGH010000044.1 GCF_010672525.1 Okeania sp. SIO2B3
TCTTTCCTAGGAGCTATTTTCCTTGGTTTAGTAGCAATTATCCCTACGGCAGTAGAAAGTGCGACTCGTGTACCTACTTTTAGAGGATTAGGAGCTACCTCTCTATTAATTCTAGTGGGTGTAGCTATAGACACAGCAAAGCAAATTCAAACTTATGTGATCTCTCAGAGATACGAAGGAATGGTGAAGCAATAGTGGTAAAACTGATATTCTTAGGTCCGCCAGGGGCGGGTAAGGGAACACAGGCATCTCGAATAGCAGATTTTTACCAAGTTCCTCATATTTCTACAGGTGATATTTTACGCAATAATGTGGCACAGAAATCACCCCTGGGTTTACAAGCAAAAGAATATATGGACAAAGGTGATTTAGTTCCCGATGGACTCATCCTTGACATGGTTGAAGAAAGACTGAAAAAAGATGATGCTCAAAATGGTTGGGTTCTAGATGGTTTTCCTAGAAATGTGGCTCAAGCACATTTTGTAGAAAAACTTTTATCTGCAAGCAAAAATGGAAATGACACTCAAGAAGAAAAAGCTGAAATTAGTAATTCTTTGATGGTCATAAATTTACAAGTGCCAGATGAGGTTTTAGTCGGTCGCTTATTATCAAGAGGTCGGCAAGATGATAATGAGGAAACTATTAGAAACCGTTTAAAAGTCTACGACCGACAAACACAACCTTTGATTGAATTTTACAAAGAACGTCAGCAGCTAGTTACAATAGATGGAAATCAGTCTGTTGATGCTGTGACTAATTCTCTCAAGCTATCGGTTAATATATCATCATAGGGTAAAAAAGAATTAGATTTTGATAAATTTTTTCTACCTTAAATATCTAGTTGTAGCTCTCTAAATGCCAACTAAATATTTTAGAGATATATTATGTCTGGCTCATGCTCAATAACCTCTGAAAATCTAAGAACTTTTTGATAGGATATGTTGAGGGGAATCACCTGAAATAACAGGCTGTTCCCAATATAAAAAATTGGTTACTTGCAGCGTTGAGGTTATTAACAGTTGGCAAAACAAGATCTCATAGAAATGGAGGGTACAGTGACGGAATCCCTTCCTAATGCTATGTTCAGAGTAGACTTAGATAATGGGTTTAATGTGCTAGCTCATATTTCTGGTAAAATCCGTCGCAATTACATCAAAATTCTGCCAGGAGATCGAGTCAAGGTAGAGTTAACACCTTATGACTTGACAAAAGGTCGAATTACATATCGCCTAAGGAAAAAGTAGTAATGATCAAAGTCTCTACTCAATAATTTGTAGAGAGATTATCTACTTGCTGAAAACATTAGTAAATGATACAATACTAAATTT
This sequence comes from Okeania sp. SIO2B3, assembly GCF_010672525.1. Classification (GTDB taxonomy): domain Bacteria; phylum Cyanobacteriota; class Cyanobacteriia; order Cyanobacteriales; family Microcoleaceae; genus Okeania. The sequence goes on from NZ_JAAHGH010000044.1 coordinate 1,329, forward strand.
GTAGTATTGCCATAATAAGGCATGAAAGTTAGAGCATCTGTCAAAAAAATGTGTGAAAAGTGTCGTGTTATTCGTCGTAAAGGACGAGTAATGGTTATATGCGTTAATCCCAAACATAAACAACGCCAAGGTTAAGCATATTTTGACACAGGCATCAGATTGTTGCCTACTACTAATTAACCTAGTTTAAGTTTAATTTTAAGGTGATGGAGATAAAGTAAAGTGGCACGAATTGCAGGAGTAGACCTCCCACGCGATAAGCGTATAGAAATTGGTCTGACATACATCTATGGAATTGGACTATCTCGGTCTCAAGAAATTTTAGATGAAACGGGTGTAAATCCTGATACCCGTGTTAAGGATTTAAGTGATGCTGATATAGCAGCACTTCGTTCTATGGTCCAGAATAACTACCAAGTTGAAGGAGACCTGAGACGATTGGAAGCCATGAACATCAAGCGGTTGATGGATATTGGTACTTACCGAGGTCGTCGGCACAGGATGGGTCTGCCAGTTAGAGGACAGCAAACTCGCACTAATGCCAGAACTCGTCGAGGTGTACGTCGAACTGTAGCTGGTAAGAAAAAAGCTAGTGCTAAGAAATAGAAGTTTGTTTGTATCTTTATGTAAAGCTATTACTCTAAATTACGTAGATATCTAGCTCACTAAAGGGTGGGAAAAACTGAGTCAAAACCTTACTTTCTACTGAGTATTATTTGATTTGATAATCTACTTAACTATTAATTCTACTTCTATATAGCTTACTTGAGTACAAACAAATTGATGTGATTTATTCACATTAAAAGTAAATTCATCGAATTAAATTATCAACTCTGAAAGTAAATTGTTATTGTCTAATTATAACTCTTAAATTAAGGAGAAAAAAATATTTCTAATCTAATTGGTTGACTTAAGTGAGAAAATTTTACCAGGTTTTGAAACACAAAAAAATTAGCTATTTCAGATATTAAAACAATTATATACTCATAGCTATACTACTAAAAGTAAAAACTTGACAAGGTAAAAAATCATCACATTAATGAGTTGACTATGTATACTAAGATTTTGTTTTCAGATATAAAATATGGCTGTTGGTACTATTAAAATTATAGCATTTAAAAATTCAATAGCCAACAAAAGAAAAGCTTATTTCTCAGACATTCTGTGATGTAAGACCAAAATACAATATTTCTAGTAACTTTAAGGATATAGCATAGCTTTTAACGCTATATAAAAGCAAAAAATTCTTATAGGATTGAAATTAGAAATAAGTCCAGTTGCTCTGAGAAAAGTACATTACTAACTTGAGATACCACTCATAAAGACAAATATGGCACGACAACCAGGTAAAAAAACAGGTGCAAAAAAGCAAAAAAAGAATGTGCCTAATGGGGTAGCTTACATTCAGTCTACCTTCAATAATACAATTGTAACTATTACTGACTTGAATGGTGAAGTAATTTCTTGGGCATCAGCAGGTTCTAGTGGATTCAAAGGAGCAAAAAAAGGAACTCCCTTTGCTGCACAAACAGCGGCAGAAAGTGCAGCACGCCGAGCTAACGACCAAGGAATGCGTCAGATTCAAGTGATGGTTAGTGGTCCTGGAGCAGGAAGAGAAACTGCTATTAGGGCTTTACAAGGGGCAGGACTAGAGATAACTTTGATCCGAGATATTACCCCAATTCCTCACAATGGCTGCCGTCCACCAAAACGGCGTAGAGTCTAATCAAATTATTAACTCTGGGGTTTAATGTTCAAGGGAGGTCACTCCGTGGCGCAGTTTCATTACGAGTGTATAGAATCTAAAACTGACAAAGATCGTAGTCAGTACGGAAAATTTATTATAGAGCCATTAGCTCGCGGTCAAGGGACAACAGTAGGTAATGCACTGAGGCGGGTTCTACTATCTAACTTAGAAGGAACAGCCATTACATCAGTGAGGATAGCTGGGGTTAATCATGAGTTTGCCACAATCAAAGGGGTAAGGGAAGATGTTCTAGAGATCCTACTGAACATGAAAGAGGTTGTTCTCAAAAGCCATTCCAACCAACCACAAATTGGTAGAGTCAGGATAGAAGGGCCAGCAACATTAACTGCAGATCGTTTTGATGTACCTTCGGAGGTAGAAATAATTGATCGCAGCCAATATGTCGCTACCCTATCTCCTGGGTCAACTCTGGAGATGGAGTTTAGAATTGAGAAAGGGACTGGTTATAGAGCGGTAGATCGTACTCGCGATGATGTTACAGCTCTTGATTTTCTGCAAATTGATGCTATTTTCATGCCAGTTCGTAAGGTTAACTATACAGTGGAAGCTCGTATAGGTGGATCTTTAGAAGAAGACCGACTCATTATGGAGGTTTGGACAAATGGCAGTTACACACCTCAAGATGCTTTGAGTCATGCTGCTGGTATCTTAATGAGTTTGTTTGAGCCACTCAAAGATATTACTAATATGGCAGAGCCTCCATCAGGAGAGCCTACAGATCCAACAAGTCAAATTCCAATAGAAGAATTACAACTATCGGTTCGGGCTTATAACTGTCTGAAAAGAGCGCAAATTAACTCTGTTGCAGACCTACTGGAGTACAGTCAAGAAGACCTTTTAGAGATCAAAAACTTTGGTCAAAAATCTGCTGAGGAAGTTATAGAAGCTTTACAAAAACGCTTGGGAATAACTTTACCTCAAGAAAAAGTTGCTAAAGCTACTTAGAGGCCAAAAGTTAGGAATTCAAACCAGTTTTTGTCAATGGCATAAAAAATGTAAATCTGAAATACTATGCTTTCAAAGATGATCGACCGAGTCTTTGAAGCTGTTAGTAGCAGTAGGGAAACACAAATCAAAAACATTAGCTCAAATTTTTTAGATACTCAAAGTAGTCATGCGTCATAGTCGTCGTGTTCCAAAGCTAGGAAAACCAGCAGATCAGCGTCGCGCTCTTCTGCGGTCTCTAGCCACTGAATTAATCCGTCATGGTAGGATTACTACCACAAAAACCCGTGCTAAAGCTGTACAGTCAGAAGCAGAAAAAATGATTTCCTTGGCAAAGGATGGATCGTTAGCAGCTCGCCGACAAGCTTTAGGTTATATATTTGACAAAAAGCTAGTTCACTCTCTATTTGAAGGGGCACAGGAGAGATACGGTTCTCGTAATGGAGGTTATACCCGTGTTTTAAGAACTGTTCGCCGTCGTGGAGATAACGCAGAAATGGCAATTATTGAACTGGTTTAAGGTATATACTTATAGAAGTAGTTGGGAAATCAATCATAAATAGAGAAGTCCCTGAGAAGCCTACATCTGATTCTTGTAATCAGTGTGGGAGTATATCACTTCAGCGTGTTGCTCTTGTAATTCAATATCAAGGCACTCATTTTCATGGGTGGCAAAGACAGCCAAATCAACGAACTGTACAAGAAGAGATTGAAAATACTATTTCTTCTGTGGTTAACCAGCCTGTAATATTACATGGTGCAGGAAGAACGGATGCGGGAGTTCATGCCGCAGCACAAGTAGCTCATTTCGATGTTCCAGGCCCAATTCCTGCCCATAAGTGGGCTACTATACTCAATTCACGACTAGCTAATGATATCTTAATCGCAAGTTCTGCTCAAGTCGAATCTACCTGGCACGCTCGGTTTTCTGCAACTTCGCGGCGTTATCGCTACACTTTATATACAGAAAAACGGCCTAATTTGTTTGTGATGCCTTTTGTTTGGCATTACTATCAAGCACCATTAGATCCATTGTTGATTCAAGCAGCTTTGAATCCTTTAATTGGCCGTCATCACTTGGCTGCTTTTCAAAGAGCTGGCTCTTCTCGTCCTCATTCTTGGGTAGATGTACAAGAGGTGAAGTGTGAAAGTCAGGGACCATTTATTCATATAGAGGTTCAAGCTAGTGGGTTTCTATATGGAATGATGCGATTATTGGTGGGGTTACTTATTCAAGTGGGTCAACAGCAGCTATCTCTGGAAAGTTTTACAGATATCTGGGTTAATCAAAGAAGGGAAGTTGTGAAGCACTCAGCTCCGGCTAGTGGCCTCTGTTTATTGCGGGTTGGTTATCTGGAATTTCCTTTTAATCAAGAAGTTTGGTATAATAATATGCCTAAATTTATTTTTTATTGATTGAAATAGCAGTCAGCGGTCAGCGGTTAGCTATCAGCTTCTAGTTGAATCTATAATGGGAGATTTAAACCCTTGAATTTTTAGCCCTCTAGCTAAATGCTGATAGCTAGTTAAATAAACTTCTTGCAGGAGTCAGGGAATAGGGGGATGAAATTGTTGATTTCATATCTTGAATTGATTTAATTAAATGCCCCTTTTAAAAGGCTGAAAGCTGTAAGCTGATTGCTGAACGCTTCTAAAAAAAACAACTAAATTAAGTAAATTATGAATACAACATACGTTCCACCACTGAATTCTCTAGAGCCAAAATGGTATGTTATTGATGCTAAAGAACAACGTTTAGGGCGATTAGCTACTGCTATTGCGATGATTATTAGGGGTAAGAATAAACCTACTTATACTCCACATCTCGATACAGGAGATTTTGTAATTGTCGTTAATGCTGAAAAGGTGAATGTAACTGGTAAAAAAAGTAGTCAGAAACTTTATCGTCGCCATTCTGGAAGGCCAGGAGGTATGAAAACAGAGGTTTTTTCTAAGTTGCAAGCTCGTTTGCCTCAAAGAATTATTGAGGAGGCAGTTTACGGAATGCTACCAAAAAATTCTCTGGGAAGAAAACTTCATGCTAAACTAAAAGTTTATCCAGGGCCTGACCATCCTCACCAAGCTCAAAAACCTGAAACGTTAATTATTGAAACTACTCCAGGAGAATAAAAATAATGCAAGCAAAAGAAAGTGGCCGTGCTATGTATTGGGGTACTGGTCGTCGTAAGTCTTCGATCGCTTCAGTACGCCTAGTTCCAGGTACAGGTAAATTGATTATTAATGGTAAAGATGGTGAGTTATACCTACAATATAATCATGGTTATTTATCATCTGCTAAAGCTCCACTAGAGACTTTAGGTTTGGAAAATGAGTATGACATTCTAGTGAAAGCTACAGGAGGTGGGTTAACAGGACAAGCTGATTCTATTAAATTAGGAGTTGCTAGGGCTTTGTGCCAGTTAGACCCAGATAATCGTAAACCTCTGAAGACAGAAGGATATTTGACTCGAGACCCCCGGGCTAAAGAACGGAAAAAGTATGGTTTACGCAAAGCTCGTAAAGCACCTCAATATTCCAAACGATGATATTTTAACGAGATTGCCAATTATTACAAATTTGTGATAATTGGCAAAAATTTTCTGGCAAAAGAGGGAACAGGGAATAGGAAACAGGGAGAAATAATTGATGACAAACCTATCCCCAACCCAGTAACATAATGCACAAAATTAACTGTGTCAATTCAGTAGAATAAGCTAAAATATTATATAGAAAAAATATTTGTAATTTTAAGTAGAGTAAAGAAAATGCCTAAAACTGGTATTCATCCTGAGTGGTATCCAGAAGCCAAAGTTTACTGTAATGGTGAAGTGGTAATGACAATTGGTTCCACAAAACCAGAGATTAATGTTGATGTTTGGTCGGGAAATCATCCCTTTTTTACAGGTACTCAGAAAATTATTGATACTGAAGGAAGAGTTGAGAGATTTATGCGTAAATATAGTAAGAAAGATGGAGGGAAAAGCTCTAAATCTAAAAAGAGTAAGGATAAAAAATAGCTGGAATGTCAATTGTCCTTAATTAGTTGTCTTTGACTACTCCCCGCAGCTATTGCCTAGGGGATTCTAAGTTGATACTACGCAACAGGATAAATCCATGTTGCTTTGTTTTTTCTTAGCTGACCAAAGATCTACTCTTTGGGGACAAGTCAAAGTGCCCCTACACAGTCGGCTTAAGTTTAACCCTAGCTTTCTGCTTACTTTTGTCTAAACGTTTATATATCCAGATAATAACACAGGACAACTAAAGTTGTCTAGTCTAAACGACTCGCTTGTTTTCATTCCCCGCTTAAAACACGGGGGCTTTCAACGTCGCTTTTCGGTAATAGATGGACAACAATTAATATCAAAATCTCAATAAAAATTTCCCATAAATAAAATACTAATTAAGACAAGGGACAACTGACAATGGCTGAAACATATTTACTGGAAAAATTAAAATCTGTTGAGCAAACCTACAATGAATTAACTCTACGTTTAGCCGATCCAGATATTGCCAAAGATCCAACTGAGTTCCAAAAAGTAGCTAAGGCACGCTCCTCATTAGAAGAAGTGGTCAATACTTATGAAGAGTGGAAGAATAGTCAGCAAGAATTAGCTGATGCGAAGGAAATATTGAAAGAAGCTGGTGGCGACCAAGAAATGCAAGAGATGGCCAGAATGGAAGTGGAGGAATTGGAAGCCAAACTGGAATCTCTGGAAACTCAAATGAAAATTGCCCTACTACCACGAGACCCCAACGATGATAAGAATATCATGTTGGAGATTAGAGCTGGTACAGGAGGGGATGAAGCGAGTATTTGGGCAGGGGACCTGGTGAGAATGTACTCCCGTTATTCAGAAACTCAAAAATGGAAGGTGAGTTTGCTGAGTGAGTCTTTAGCAGATATGGGCGGTTTTAAAGAGGCAATTTTAGAAATTAAAGGGGAACAGGTTTATAGTAAGCTGAAGTTTGAAGCAGGAGTTCATCGGGTTCAAAGAGTTCCAGTGACAGAAGCCGGTGGGAGGGTACACACTTCAACGGCAACGGTGGCCATTATGCCAGAAGTGGATGATGTGGAAGTTGAGATAGATGCAAAAGATATTGAACTGACAACTGCTCGTTCTGGTGGAGCAGGTGGACAAAATGTGAACAAGGTGGAAACTGCTGTAGATTTATTTCATAAACCCACGGGAATTAGAATTTTCTGTACTCAGGAGCGCAGTCAGCTACAAAACAGAGAGCGGGCAATGCAAATTTTACGAGCTAAACTTTATGAGATGAAGCTGCAGGAGCAACAACAAGAAGTTAGTTCGATGAGGCGATCGCAAGTAGGTACTGGTTCCCGCTCAGAAAAAATTCGGACTTATAACTATAAGGATAATAGGGTTACAGACCATCGCTTGAGTCAGAACTTTTCCCTTGCACCTCTTCTTGAGGGAGATATAGAAAATGTAATTCAAGCTTGTATTACCCAAGATCAGCAGGAACGTTTGCAAGAGTTGGCAGCATCCACATCTACTCCAATGTCAGTCTAATTGACATTTTGTGAAATGGACTTATTCAAATAATATCAATATCAGTGAAAAAGCGAGGACAAGGTTCTCGTTTTTTTTATAAAATACGCTTATATTAGCAAGTATTAACGTAGTAAACTATTCTAATTCTAGCAAATTAAAGAAAAGTAGGAGATTTGGGCATGACTACCAATGAAGAATTATCTTGGGAATGTGGAATGGGTTTCTATGTGCCAATTTTAAATGATGGAGAATTAGTGGGCATTTGTAAACCTGAATATGCCGAAGAAATTCTAGAAGTTATGAATGAGCAGGAAAGGCTACGCAAGGCTTTAAGACTAGCTTGTCTAGATTTACTGCGACGGGTGGGAGGAAAAAGAAGTAGAGTCAATGACTTAATGCAGAAATATATCGCCCTGGCTGAACGACCTAAATATGGACCAAGAGCGGTCGCCCTCTTGTTGCGAGAAAGGCAAGAACAACTACAGGTTAGTGGCCATGAGTTTATTAAATTCTGTGATATTCATAAAATTTCTCCTGAACAGCTTAAAGATATTTATGCAGGTAAAGCAGTAGATACAAACTTAGTAGGACCTATAGCAAGAATTTTAGGCAAAACTAATAATGAGGTACAAGAAATACTAGAAGGTCCTAGTGAATAATATTGTAATTATTAATTAGCACTCAGTTTTTTGATTTTCCTGGTCTTAGACTTAATTTTAAAATTTAATTAATATGCTCTATCATCCTTTTAGATGAGTTATTCAATTAGATTATTATTTTTTTTACTTACAAAAACTTTTTCAAATCTGTCGCTCTTCCCTATCTTTTAAAATATTGAATTTCCTGCTAATATCTCAAACATAAATAGTATTTATATTACATAGTTAAAATACTAAAAACTTCAAGGTTAATAATTATGATTGACTTTACCATTAGGCATAATTGTTTCCTGAAGATTAGCCTCAGAAAAGTTAATATCATTAATCAAAGCATCAGTAAGATTAGCTTTATTTAGGTTAGCACCTCTCAAATCAGCACCTCTCAAATCTGCTCTAATTAAAATAGCCTTACTTAGATTAGTTCCTCGGAAATAAGCCCTCCTCAAATTTGCATCTAGAAAATTAACTTTTTTGAGGTTTGCAAACCTAAAATCTGCTTTATAAAGATTTGCTTCCTTTAAAGAAGCATTTGATAAATGAATTCCACTAAGATGAGCTTCAATCAGATTAGCTTTGTCTAAATTAGTCTGATAAAAATAAGCCCCAATCAATTCAGCTTCATGGAGATTAGCATGACTAAGATTAGCATAACTGAAGTTAGCTTCCATTAAGTCTGCTTTTGCTAGGTTGCTTCTTCTCAGGTCTGCTGAAGTAGCATCAGCATATCGACAAATAGCATTTTGTAAATCAGTTCCAATCAAATTTGCGCTCACTAAATCAGCATCTATTAAGTTAGCCTGTCTTAGATCTGCAGAAATCAAATTAGCATATCTTAAGTTAGCTCCCTGAAGATTAATAGAAGTAAGGTTAGCATGAATTAGTTGAGCTGAAGTTAAATTAGCACCACTACAGTTAGCTGTTTTTAATTGAGTTAAACAGAGATTAGCCTCTGTTAAATTTACCCCTTGGAAATTAATACTTTGCAGGTGAATACTTCTGAGGTTGGCATTAGTAAGGTCTGGTTGTAGATGTAGATTTTTATTTCTCCATTCATTCCATGAAGTTATACCCCGATTAAGTAGGGCTAGATATTCTTGATTTGCCATTTTTTGCTCGATAACTTCTTAGAGATATTTATATATTTCTGCTATGGAGTAACAACTATAATTTACAATTATTATTTATATTATTAAAATTAGTAGTAACTCTATATAGAAAAATAAACCTGCGCTTTTCTTTGGGAAAGAGGGTATTTAATAATTAACTTTCTTCCATACAATTAGTCTATTATTTTACATAAAATATATATAAATAAATTTATATGACTATCAACTAAATATTTTATAGTGATTTTTGTAATAATATCAAGTCTCATTAATTAGCCATAATAAAAATGTTTGATTTGATAAATTTCTCCCTGTTCCCTGTTCCCTGTTCCCTAAAATTTTTATTGTGGGCATTTTTAAAGATACATGATATGAGAGAGTGTCTATCAAATAAATATTAGATCGTCTAGAGTGCGAAGGGATAGTCAACGACTTGCCACTTCGTGTCTTATAACCCCAAACAATTTTCAGCACCCCCATTGACGGTGGGGTATTCAACCCGCAAGTTAACGAAGTCAGAAGTCAGAAGTCAGAAGTCAGAAGTTATTTTTGTAACGGGGATTTGAGCTCCGCTCCAAAAATATTGCGCCTTAAAAGGCGGGGTTTTAGACCCGTTTTATTTTGATAAAATATAAAAGACCTTATTTTATCACATAAAATCACAAATATACAGAATATTAATTAAACTTATATATAATTGTTGAAAATTAACAAAGATTAACTTAATATTAAGTAAAATGATACGAATCAAGAGTTAAACTAACAGACAAGAACAAAAATCAACATATTGAAGAGCCATGACCTAGCCATTGCAAACCGAAAGTGAAATTATTAGTATAGTCCAAAAAAATGAATGTCCCTGATTTAAGGATATTACTAAAAACGTCAGCACATCTTGGTGATCAAACGGCTCTGCCAAGTTTATTGGATGAATGGAGAAAATAGCTACACTGCAAACCTGTAGAATGTGTTGGCTAAAACTCCAAGATAGTCAAATGAAGTCTGGAAAGTGGGAGAAAACGCACCTCTTAGGATAGCTTCCCTGAAATGAGACAGAAAATTTCAACCTCCTAAAAGTGTTGAAAGTTTAGAACTTTGCCTGCCTTCAGGCATAGATTAAGCTGGTTATTTTAGTAGCATTACTAAAATACTCCTTCAGTATGAGGTAATTTATAATTCAAACTGGTAAAGAATTAAAAGTGATCGTAAACACAAGTTAGATTCACGTCGCCATAATGAAAATTACCAAATCAGTCAATTAGTCACAAATATAAGGATTTGACAACTATGCTAAACATAATACCTACCAAGCAGCCGTTAAATCCAGATCAAAACGTGAATCACGGTTGTACTTTGAAGTGGAAGTTAGGAGATAGACAAGAATATCGGCTTTATACTATAGTTTTGAGAAGAAGTAAAATAACAATAAAACACCAATAAAGGCATAAATTCAGTTTTGCTATCAAATAAAGACACTGTCATAGGTTTTGGTGTTGACAAAATAGTAATTATTAGCATCTGGTTAACCTTTTACAAGAGGACTTCCTAAGTCTATGGCATCAGTCAATCTTGAGATTATACAAAGATTGTCTATATTTATGATGTCTAAAATTGCTTCAATGTATTTTAAGAATTTCATTGATATTTCCTAGTAGCGATCAAAAAAAACTGTCAATGTACTAAACTATTTGTATTAAGTATTGAAGGCACTGCTCAGAAATACTGTAGTAACAAAAATAATTCACTGAATAATTGATAATTAATAATTTTAGGTTTGAAACCTCTCCTGTTAAGGAAAAAAAATCATTCTTATGTCTTTTGATACCAAATTCACACAAAGATAGTTACAGTATTAATCTCTAGATTTCCACCAGCCAAACTACTGTAGCAATATTGTATAAAACTGGTATTAGTCAGTCCTCTTCTTTTTAAGAAAAGGTAATTATTAATTATTAATTATTAATTGTTGAATTAGCATTAACTAGCTATCAGCTATTAGCTATCAGCCTAAAAATTTGTGCATAGATAATGGTATCAGTTTGCAGAGCATTCCGGAACGGAAAAACTTGGGTTTAAATCCCCGACTTCTAACTTGTCGTTTAATTTTAGGAGGGGTTGCGCATCCCCTTTCCGTACCAGAATGCTACGCAAACGCACAAAGCTGACCACTGATGGCTGAACTGCTAAACGCTTTTTAATGAAAAAAACTCCTCTAAGGAAGTAACAATAACCCTAAACACCACCTCAGTCATGTACTATAATGTGCTGATAAACTGATTTTAAGTGCAAGCAGAAACTTCTATTGTGTGATCGGAAGTAAAACTTCAGAGCAAACCATTAACTAACTAAAATTATGACCAACACAACCTCACCCCCTACATCATTCACCGAAGAAATCAGCAAACCAGACTTCACATTTGACCCCAGTATTCGGCGTAATCATGCAGAAAAGTACCGAACCTCAGAATGGTACGACGGTCGTGGGGAAATAAAGGCAGTAGAAGATGGTCGCTCATTTGAGATTTCTGCAACCTTTACCCTCAAATCAGAAGTAAAGTTGGTAAACGGAGTCTTAGACCCATCTAATCCAGTTTTAGCAGAAATCTACAAAAGTCGCGGTCGTTGTGTAGCAGTTGTCGATCAAACAGTGGATGAACTGTACGGAGAATCACTGCAAGCTTACTTTAAGCACAATGAGATTCCTCTAGAAACTCTAGTCTGTCGCGCATGGGAATCAGACAAAACTCCAGAAACAGTCCAGCACATACTCAAATTCTTAGGTAAAGATGGCTGTGATGTATCCCGCAACGAACCGGTATTAATTATCGGAGGTGGCGTACTCAGCGATGTGGCAGGTTTAGCCTGTGCTTTGCAGCACCGACGAACACCTTATGTAATGATTGGAAGTTCAATTGTTGCAGCTATTGACGCCGGACCATCGCCTCGTACCTGCACAAATGGTCAGCTATTTAAAAATAGTATCGGTGCCTATCACCCTCCCGTCATAACCATAGTAGACCGTAGCTTATTCCGTACTTTGGCAAAAGGTCATATCCGCAATGGGATGTCAGAAATTATCAAAATGGCAGTAACTGATGACCCAGTGTTATTCGATTTACTAGAAGAATACGGTCCACGGTTACTTGAAACCCATTTTGCTAACTTTGATGCGGATGAGGAACTGATTAAAGTAGCTGATGAAGTAATTTATCGAGCATTGTATTCCTACATGAAGCATGAGGGAACAAATATGTTCGAGACCTATCAAGACAGACCCCACGCTTACGGTCACACTTGGAGTCCCAAGTTTGAGCCAGTTGCCAAATTGATGCACGGTCATGCTGTTACTATTGGTATGGCTTTTGGAGCAACCTTGGCAATGGAAATGGGTTGGTTAGAAAAAGGCGATCGCGACAGAATAGTGGCATTGTGTAGCTCTCTTGGTTTATCAGTTTATCATCCTATCCTTGAAGACAGTGAATTGATGATTCAAGGACAGAAAAATATGCGTCGCAAGCGGGGTAGTAGTGGGTTATGGGCACCTTTACCTACAGGTATTGGTGCTTGTAGTTTTGCTGGAGAAGTACCTCCAGACTTATTAATATCTACTGTGAAGGAACATAAGAATTTTTGTACCTCTTTGCCAAATGAAGGAAAAGGCGAACAGATATATTTGAGTGACCTTGGTTTGGAGTAGAAAAAACAGCAATTTTGTTGTGGAGTAGAGAAAACAAGAAATTCCTCCCTACTCCCTTTTCAAAAAAGAGCGACGGTGGACAAATATCACAAAATTTTCATTGTATAGCAGAAGGAAGAAGGAAGAAGGAAAAGTATTACTTTGTCTGAATTTTCAACTTTTGAACTGTCAAACATCTTTCCTTCTACTGCTATTATGGATAATTCAATCTTTACCCCACCTTACTGTTATCTTTTTCCTGATGGGTTTAACCCACGCGCGTCACTCATGCTGTCAATGAGGTTGGTGGAGCGATCGTCGCCATCGAACATTCTCAGTGACTCATTGACTAACAATTAACAACTACTGAGTACTGACTACTTGTTCAATAAGTAATGGAATAGAAATGTGACAACCGTTGTAAATATAGAAACTGCCAGACCAGTTACACCATTGGGTATTTTGGTAGAACAACTTGAGAAAACTGTCAAGATGGCAGAGACCGCAGATATACCTGTAGAACTTGCTGAGGCGATAAAAGAAGCCTATCAATTAGCAGAAGGTCTTGACCCCTACATTGAAAATAATACTACCCAGGAGTCAGATGCGCTGGCAGCTTTAGCACAAAAGACTCGCCAGGAACCCTGGAATTTACGATTTTCTGATGGTGAAACTGTACGTCAGTTGGAACAGGAAATGTTATCTGGACATATTGAGGGGCAAACCCTGAAAATGTTCGTTTATATGACTGGGGCAAAACGTATCCTAGAAATTGGGATGTTTACTGGGTATTCTGCATTGGCAATGGCAGAAGCTCTACCAGAAGATGGATATGAAATTGCTTGTGAAGTCGATCAATATGTGGCTGACTTTGCCAAATCTTGTTTTGAAAAGTCTCCTGATGGGAAGAAAATATCAGTGGAAGTAGCGCCAGCTTTAGAAACAATGCAAAAGTTGGCAGATACAGGAGAAACTTTTGATTTAGTATTTATTGATGCTGATAAAAAAGAGTATATAGAATATTTGAAAATGCTCTTAGATACAAATTTATTAGCACCAAATGGATTTATTTGTGTTGATAATACTTTACTGCAAGGGCAACCTTATCTCCCACCAGAAAAACGTACTGCCAATGGAGAAGCGATCGCTCAATTTAACCGTTTTGTTGCAGAAGACCCCAGAGTTGAACAAGTTTTATTGCCTTTGCGAGATGGGGTAACTATTATTAGGCGAAAGTAGCAATTATCGAAGGACAAATAATTTCTCTTATTTAGGTAAAATCATTCTAATTTTTCGGAGGACAATCAAATGTTAATTACAAGCTTGAAGAGCAAACTGCATAGAGTAAAAGTAACCGAAGCACAATTGTACTATGAAGGTTCTATTACTATTGACGAAGAACTACTAAAAACTGCGGGTATTCTTGCCCATGAAAAAGTACAGGTAGTTAACGTTAATAATGGTTCCCGACTGGAAACATATACTATTCCTGGTGAATGGGGTAGCCGAACTATTTGTCTTAATGGTCCTGCTGCCAGAATGAATTCTGTAGGCGACGAAGTAATAATTATTGCCTACGCTCAAATGACAGAAGATGAGGCACTTTTACATCGTCCGAAAGTAATTCTGGTGGATGAAAACAACAATCCACTTACTTAACTCAAGTCTACATTAGACAACCTTCATAGAGGCAATATTAATATTGTCTCTATGAAAAATTACAATTTGGGAATTTAAAATTGATAGAATTTATTCCCTGTCAAAAACTTCAAGTTGCTTAACAGTTCTAATGTAAAATAATGTCTTTACCAAACTACTAATATGGCACTCATACTATTTGTTCAAGGGCGCGCTTATGCACTGTGCCAAAATATTGGTACTATTACTTTATTATTAATTGTTTTACCCTTTAATTTACTAATAGTAATACCATCAATTATCTGGAATTTTATCGGTAAAAATTTTCAAAAAAAAGTAGTAGTTCAAGACCAGAAAAATGTCTTAATTACGGGTGCAAAAATGACAAAATCTTTGCAACTTGCCCGTTCATTTCATGCAGCAGGACACAAAGTTTTTCTATTAGATTCTAATAAATATTGGTTATCAGGAAATAGGTTTTCTAATGCCGTTACAGGTTTTTACACTGTACCTGCACCAAAGAAAAATTGGGATGGTTATTGCCAGGAATTACTGGAGATTGTCAAGAAAGAAAAGATAGATATATTTATCCCTGTCTCGGGTGCTGCTGTTTGCTACTATGAATCTTTGGTAAAACCAATTTTATCTCCCCATTGTGAAGTATTTCACTTTGACCCTGACATTACTAAAATGTTAGATAATAAATTTACTTTTATTGAAAAAGCTAAAAGTTTTGGTTTGTCTGTACCAAAATCATTTTTGATTACAGATCCAGAACAAATTCTCAATTTTGACTTTGCTACTGATGGGAGTAAATATATTCTCAAAAGTATTTCTTACGACTCAGTGCGTCGTTTAAATATGACAAAACTGCCGATGAATTCCAAATCAAAAATGGAGGAATTTATCAACAGTTTACCAATTAGTGAAGAGAATCCCTGGATTATGCAGGAATTTGTGAAAGGCAAAGAATATTGTACCCATAGCACTGTCAGAAAAGGAAAAATTCGACTGTATTGCTGTTGTGAATCATCAGAATTTCAAGTCAATTATCACCATATTCATAAACCTCAAATTTATGAGTGGGTAGAAAAATTTGTCCGAGAATTAAATATTACTGGGCAAATTTCCTTTGACTTTATTGAAACAGAAGATGGTCGAGTTTATCCTATTGAATGTAATCCGAGAACTCACTCAGCTATTACCACATTTCACGACCATCCAGGGGTAGCAGATACTTATTTAAAAGATAGTAAAAATGAAAATGAAGCTTCACTAATACCACTGCAAAATAGTAAACCTACTTATTGGACTTACCATGAACTATGGCGACTGAGAAAAATCAGGTCTTTGGGGCAATTAAAAAGTTGGATAAAGAGAATTACTACTGGAACAGATGCAATTTTTCAGGTGAATGATCCATTACCATTTTTGATGGTACACCATTGGCAAATACCTTTACTATTGTTGGGGAATCTACGAAAATTAAAAAGCTGGGTGAGCATCGACTTTTGTATTGGGAAACTGGTCGAATTGCAAGAAGAATAAATATTGTGAAGAATCCTCTAATATACTAAAAAAAACTCTAGAAATAAATCACAAATATTTCCAGTAGCTAGGGATTAAATTTAGGTAGATTTTGAAAAAAAATCTAGCTTTAATATTCTTTAATTTTCGGCTTTGCTTTGAGGCAAAAACAAAGTTTATTTGCAAATAACATTAGCAACAAACTAAAAGCTAACCCACTAACTAATGGAGAAACAAATTTGGATTGCGATAACATTTATTGCCTTTTTGCTGTCATTTACAGTAGTAGGTATTTACTCCGCAACCCAAAAACAAAACACAACAACTGATTACCTGCTTGCAAGTAGAAATGTTAATCCTTGGTTGACAGCATTATCAGCGATGGCAACACATCAGAGTGGCTATCTATTTATTGCTACGATTGGTTTTACGTACAAGGTTGGATTTGCTTCTATTTGGATCGCCATCGCCCCTCGTATAGGAGACTATATTGCTTGGTGGTTAGTATTCAAAAGATTGAGGTTAGTTTCTCAGCAAACAAACTCAGAGACAGTTTCCTCATTCTTGGGTCAAGAAAATCTGGGGCAAAAAAATCAAGGGCGGTTGATTACAATAATTTCAGCATTAATTATCATAGTATTTCTAGGCACTTATGCCTCTGCTCAATTATTAGCAGCAAGCAAAGGATTGAATGCTATATTTGGCTGGAACTATCAAATAGGGATTATTATTGGAGCTGTAATTGTGGTTGCCTACTGTTTTTCAGGAGGTATCCGTGCTTCTATCTGGACTGACTCCGTGCAGGCAGTTTTAATGATAGTATCTTTGTGGGTTTTGTTTATAGTAAGTTTAATTGCCTGTGGAGGGTTTGGAGAACTTTGGGTTAAGCTTAATGCCATTGACCCCACCTTAACAAATTGGATACCTGCCAATTTACCTTGGGGATTTTTTCCTTACTTTTTGGGATGGTTGGCGGCAGGGTTTGCTGTAGTTGGTCAACCTCATATATTAGTGAGAGGAATGGCAATTGACTCCCCAGATAACATAGCCTTAGCTCGTAATATAAAAGTTGTCTGCAGTCTAATGAATTCACTGGCTGCTTTTGGTATAGGATTAACTGCCAGAGTATTGTTGCCAGACTTAATGACATCTGGGGACCCAGAGTTAGCATTACCGAATTTATCTATAGAATTATTACCAGCAGTTTTGGTAGGGTTGATGTTAGCAGGACTTTTTTCTGCAGCTATTTCGACAGCAGACTCCCAAATATTATCATGTTCTGCTGCATTAAGTCAAGATTTAGTTCCTAGTGCTACTCACTCTTATCGAAAAGCTAAAATTGCCACCCTGGTTGTTACCGCTCTTGTGTTAGCGATCGCTCTAACAACAAACAAGAGTGTATTTGCTGTGATAATTTTCTCTTGGTCAGTTTTAGCTTGCGGTTTAGGTCCGTTGTTGGTATTGCGGGTATGGCAAAAACCTGTAAGTGTGCCAGTGGCAATAACAATGATGATTATTGGCATAGTCGTTTCCATTATTTGGAAATTAGGACTTAACCTATCAAGTGCTATTTATCAAGTATTTCCCGGTATGGTAGCAGGTTTTATTGTTTATGGAATTGCTAATTTTCTGATTGAGCCTAAAAATTTGAGTAAATAATAAAATTATTAGGTAGCTGAAGCTGCGAGGTAATAATTTTGAATTGATAATTGATAATTTTGAATTGTAGCGAAGCGACTTGACTTTTGAGTTCCGCCCAGTATGTTACCTAATTATGGATAGACAAATTTGGATTGCAATAACATTTATTGCCTTTTTACTATTATTTACAGTAGTAGGCATTTACTCCGCAACCCAAAAACAAAACACAACAAATGATTACCTATTAGCAAGTAGAAATGTTAATCCGTGGCTGACAGCACTATCAGCAATGGCAACAGGTCAAAGTGGGTATTTATTTATTGGAGTAATTGGCTTTACTTACAAAGTGGGAGTTGCTTCCATTTGGATACCTGTTGCTTGGGCCATAGGAGACTATATTGCTTGGTGGCTGATATTCAAAAAGTTGAGATTAGTCTCTCAGCAAACTAATTCAGATACAGTGTCCTCATTCCTCGGTCAAGAAAATCTAGAGCAAGGCAAAAATAATGGGCGCTGGATTACAATAATTTCAGCCTTAATTACTATTGCTTTTCTCGGTACTTATGCCTCCGCTCAACTGGTAGCAGCAAGCAAAGGACTAAATGCAATATTTGGCTGGAACTATCAATTAGGAGTTATCATTGGAGCTATAATTGTAGTGATATATTGCTTTTCAGGAGGCATTCGTGCTTCTATCTGGACTGACTCAGTGCAGGCAATTTTGATGATTGGCTCATTGCTGGTTTTGTGTGCAGTAGGTTTGATAGAATGTGGTGGTTTTGGAGGACTTTGGACAAAACTCAATGCAATTGACCCCACACTCACAAATTGGATTCCTACCAATCTACCTTGGGGATTTTTTCCCTACTTTTTAGGATGGGTAGTGGCAGGGTTTGGCGCCGTCGGTCAGCCTCAAATATTAGTGCGAGCAATGGCAATTGACTCTGCAGAGAATGTAGCTTTGGCTCGAAACATCAAATTTGTCTGCGGTCAAATGAACTCTGCCACAGCTTTTGGTATTGGGTTAACAGCAAGAGCATTGTTACCAGATTTAATCACATCCAGTGACCCAGAGTTGGCATTACCTTATCTATCTATGGAACTGTTACCAGCAGTTATGGTGGGGTTAATGTTAGCCGGATTATTTTCCGCAGCGATTTCTACAGCAGACTCTCAGATACTATCTTGTTCGGCTGCACTCAGTCAAGACTTGATTCCTAATATAGCTGATTCTTATAGAATGGCTAAAATTGCTACGTTAGTTGTCACAGCTATTGTATTAGCAATTGCCCTAACAGGAGACAATAACGTATTCGCTTTAGTAATTTTCTCTTGGTCAGTTTTAGCTTGTGGTTTAGGACCGTTATTGGTATTGCGGGTTTGGCAAAAGCCAGTGAGTCTACCAGTAGCGATCGCCATGATGATTATTGGAATTATTGTTTCCATAGCCTGGAATTTAGGACTTGGTTTATCTAGTGCTATTTATGAAGTGCTTCCCGGTATGGCTGCAGGCTTTATTGTTTATGGAATTGTTCATTTTTTGATCGACTCTAGAGAGTTGAGTCAATAAAAAAATTATACTACCTTATTTTATGTCCAAACTCTGCTAGAATTACAATTAAAATTTGTCATAGAGATAGGAAGAATGTTTGTAGACACAAGTACAATAGACAAAGCTGTTGAAGGCTACAAAAATATGTTAGCTTATCATTAGTATATTGAGAAGTTATTTGAAACCTTAGACAATCGCTTTGAATATGGAGAAAATGGGAAGCGACTTTTACCTGTCTCAAAAAAGAGGCTTTTTGCAAACTCAAATGATTATGCTTTATATAGTAAAGCGGAATACCCATGTGATATATGGCTGCCACCTTGGCACGGTCGTTTCTATGTTGACATAGATTCTTTAGGAGAAGAACTCAGTAATATCTCTATTGATGACTATCCTACAGATCGAGTTATGCATTTGGCTTTTGTCTGGACGTGGATAGGGTACAATGATGCTCATGTGGCTGATACAGAAAATCCCGAATGCTGGATTGGCTTTATGAAACCACAACCAACCGATCCTAAGACTCGTTTGTATGATGTCTGTGATATGGCATGGAAGTTCATACGCATTGAGACAACGACTGAAGAAGAATTTGAAGGATGGATTAAGGGACGCTTTTACCCTAATAACTTTGGCTCACAGTTAAACGGATATTGGGAAATAAAGCGTTTCCCTTTAGAACAGCTGTCTACCATGTATACAATTCAAACATTGGTTGTCTCTGAACTAACTGAAAAGTTCAACCAATTAGGCAAAAACTCCACTGTTAAAAGTATGTAGTTGCCACAGGTTACGATCAACTCAAGCTGATCGTAACAACCATCTGATAATATCGTAACTCGATTGCGGGTTTGGCAAAAACCTACAAGTGTGCCAGTAGCGATCGCTATGATGATTATTGGTATTATTGTTTCTATTGCCTGGAATTTAGGACTTGGTTTATCTAGCGCTATTTATGAAGTTCTTCCCGGTATGGCTGCAGGCTTTATTTTTTATGGAATTGTTCATTTTTTGATCGACTCTAGAGAGTTGAGTCAATAAAAAAATTATACTACTTTGTATCGGTTTTATGAAGAGGAAAAAAGATGGACGCTACAAATAAAGTATCACGATTTGAAGGCAAAAGTTGAGAGCTTTGCTAGAATTAAATGACATCTCATCATCACCGAGAAGGCGTTGCTGATTATGGGTATGATGCAAGCCCCCCGAGCAAGCCAAAATTGGGGGGAATAAAACTCTAAAAGTCCCCCTTGATCCCCCTCCCGTCCCCCGCAGGATCGGGGGAAGCCAGATGTTGCTGCGCTTTTTGTTGAACGGGGGATGCGCGGGGGCTTTACCAGAACCAAACAATCGCACATTCATACTTCAATTCAGCAACGCCACCTAGAAAAGTTCTAACAGCTTTTGGTAATATATTTAATAGACTTGTCGCTTTATAACTTACAGCGGTTTTCATGATTAGTAGACCACAGTAGGGGCGATTTCCTACGGAATGCTCCTAATTACGCGAATCGCCCCTACAGGGTTTTGGTTATGACGATGTGGTTCATCAATCTGAAAAGCGCTGTAAAAACCTCCCAAAAACCCTTAACTAATTGAATAGAAACAAATATGACATTAGAAAAAATTCCTCAGATTCAACCTTCATCCTTAACCACAATGCCAATGTTACGAGTATTGCACCTAGCAGGTTCCCTTGTATCTGACTTTTACTACAATTTATCAATACTCTATGCAAAAGAAGTAGTACAACCAGTGGGTGTCAGTAGCTACTATGCAGTGGTACACCCTGACAGTCTTTGGCAGTTAGGAACATCCTTAGATTCCTTGTCGGAAAAGATGTCTCTCCAGGATATGATTCCTCGACTACCTCAGATTGACGTAGTAGTTCCCCATATGTTCTGCTTTCCTGGAATGACCAGTTTCAGGGCTTTATTTGAGGATATTATTGGTATCCCCATAGTTGGCTCACCATCCCATTGCACAGCATTAGCAACTAACAAAGCCCATACAAGAAATATTGTTTCTACATCAGGTGTTCGGGTTGCCAAAGCACAACAATTACGTCAGGGAGATAAATTAACAATGCAGCCGCCCTTTGTCGTGAAACCAACCTCAGAAGACAATTCTTTGGGTGTGACATTGGTGCGGGATGAATCTCAAATAGAGGCAGCATTGAAAGTTGGGTTTGAACTAGACGAGACTTTGTTAGTTGAGGATTATATTCCTGGAAGGGAACTCCGTGTAGGTGTGGTTGAATATGAAGGTAAGTTGTCCGTCTTGCCGATGATAGAGTATTTAGTGACGGAGGAAAACCCTATTAGAACTGTACATGATAAGTTGGAGCTAAAATCAGACGGAACCCCTGGAAAACAACCTGAGAAACCAGAAGTAAAGCCAGTATGTCCAGCTAATGTCACACCAGAACTATTCGAGAAACTAGCAGATGCTGCCAAGAAAGCTCATGTTGCTTTAGGTTGTCGCGATTATTCTTTGTATGACTTCCGAGTCCATGCTGAAACCAACGAACCATATCTGCTGGAGGCTGGTTTGTTTTGGTCTTTCGGTAGAATTGGCATGATTTCCCGGATGCTTCAAGCTGATGGGCAAAATTTAGAAGATGTGGCTTTGCAACTATGGAGTGTAGCAGCAGGGAGGACTCGTGTAGCTTGTGGTTCGTTGTTTAAGTACAGCAAATCAGACCAAGTAGCAAAGGTATAGTACCATTTATCATTTTATTGAGCAGCGGAGTGGCTAGGGACGTTGTATGCAACGTCCCTACATGGGGTACTTGTATTGAAGCATGGTTTGTTGCTAACCATCAAAGAAAGAGCCGGAGTTGGTTAGTATTTTTGATCGTATTTTTAATAACGTTGGTGCAAAGTTGTCGAGAAAAATTGATTTCAGGCGATCGCAAATATAGAGCTTTGGATGTAGCATTTGAAGATGGTACTAATTTATCATTTTTGGATGTGTACTATATTATCAAAACCTATTGGAACAACGCAGAAATGTATGATTGGCAAGAGGGGCTATCAACAGTATTAAAATAATTAGACAAAGTTAGACACAATTATATTAGAAGACTTAAATGTTTCCGGTATGGTTAAAAACCGCAAATTAGCCAAGGCAATTAGTGATTTAGGTTGGAGAAAATTTAGGACTTTAACTGAGGCTAAGTGCGAGAAATATAGTAGAGAATTTAGAGTCATAAACAGATGGGAACCCACTTCTCAAAAATGTAGTTGTTGTGGGTTTAAAGGTGGGAAGAAAGAGTTAAATATTAGGGAGTGGACTTGCTTAAACTGTGGCACTTTCCATGATAGAGATATTAATGCTGCTGTAAATATTCTTAATACTTCTGTTGCAGAAACAGTAACTCAACCGATAACCAAAGTTGAAGAAACTGTTAAACAGGAGAATCCTGTACAACTATCACTTTTCAATCAAGTCGCCGAGGGGCACTCGGAGACGATTAAACGGACACGGAGGAAGCCTCAGACTGGCAAGCCAGCAGATTCCAATGATGTGTCAACCCGCCCTGAGTCATTTGTTCAGCTTAGTCTGTTCGAGTGATGGATGGGAATCCCGCGCTGTACCGTCAGGTCAGCGTCGGGAGGATGTCAAAGCTCTTATATGAAAGAGAATCAAAACAGTAAAAAACTGTTCAACATGGAAAGCATACCATTAAGGACTGGAAACGCGGAGCGCGGAACGGAGTTCTATCCCACTCTAATATGGAATCCGGTTATACAGTATTATGTTTATAATTCTATCCACACTTCAATCTCCCCATCTCCCCATCTCCCCATCTCCCATCTCCCCATCTCCCCATCTCCCCATCTCCAAAAACTATATAATAAGTATTCAACTGGACATGATATTACAGGTCTAATCGTTAAAGCCTAAATGTTGGCGTAGAGAATGGCGCATAATATCAACTGGGACAGACTTTTGTAACCATAATTCCAAGGCAGTAGCCCCTTGTTGAACCAACATTTCTAATCCATCAATAGCGATCGCTCCTCTAACCAGAGCTTGTTGAAGAAATTTAGTAGGGTTGGGAATATAGATTAAATCATAGACTATTGCTCCTGGTGATAATAGATTGAACACTTTCTCATCTACTGGAGACTGCTCGATATTAGGATACATTCCAATCGGAGTAGTATTCACTAGCAAATCTGCCTGTGAAACTAATCTTGACATTTCATCCCACTTATGTATTTTTAGATTTACTGGTAAAGGAGAATTAATCCAACTTTGCCTAAAAGCAGCTAACTTTTCTTGAGACCGACCAATAACATGAATTTCTGCACAACCCAATTGAGCACAACCAGCCACTACTGCGCGAGATGCACCACCATTACCTAAAATCAATGCTACCTTTTGATGCCAATCCCAATTATAAGTTTTTAGTGGAGAAAGAAATCCTTCCACATCTGTATTTGTCCCCTCCCATCCCTTATCTGTTTGATAAACAGTATTAACTGCCCCCACTGCTTGAGCAAGGTCTGAAACTTTTGACAAAAGTGGTAATATTGTTTGTTTGTGGGGAATAGTAATATTAAAACCCTGAATGCCAATAGCAGAAAACCCAGCAATAGCTGTTTTTAAATTTTCTGGTTTAATTGGAAAAGGTAGGTAAACATAATCTATTAAGTTTTGTTGATTATTTATTGCTTTAATTGCAGCATTGTGCATTACTGGAGACAAAGAATGTTCAACGGGATAGCCAATGACTCCTAATAATTTTGTTTTACCTGTAATCATTTGGGAAATATAAGTAAAAATTGCTATAATTTATTTTATAGAAATTAAACAACAAAAACTATAGTGCTATAGTAAAAATGACTATTATTGGAACTAGAGAAGCAGCTTTTTTATTAGGTATTTGTTGTCAACGCGTCAGAGTTTTACTTTCTCAAGGTAGAATCAAAGGCGCTTATAAACACAAGGGATTTTGGCAAATTCCTCTTTATGGCCAAATGCCTGTTGTTATACCAGGGACTAGAGGTCCTAAAGGTATGTAGTGCCATCGACAGCGACAGAAGCCAACCATGATTCATTTGACATCCCCCCCCGGCCTAAAAGGTACGGAGATTCCTACCGAGCCTAAGCTCCTCGGCGGGTTGACGTTTTGCGCTCCGCAAAGCTCCGCTAACATTGGCTGCTGCACCCACCCCTCTTGCTCCCCTCCCGGGAGGGGATGGGGGTGGGTTACGCTTGCCTCCACGTCCGTCTCAAGTATTTCAAAATGAGTTGCTTAGGCGTTGAAGTTGTTACTCATCTTCCTGAAGGAAAAGACGGAAGACGAGTCACCGCCCGCTCATGCATGAAAAGTAGAAAGACCATTCCGCAGCGTCAAAGAAATGCACGAAACCCTTTACCATCTGAAGGAACCAGAAACTGAAAAAGAAGCTAATGTAGGTTTAATGCAATTTCTCCACTACTACAACAGTCAACCTCACCGCAACGAACCTCACTCTAGAATAGAAGACTGGTTAGCTAACCTACCCCCAGAAAACATACGTCAAATGTGTAGTTGGGAACGTTTTTGTACCTTTGCTCGCGAACCCGAACGTCGTAAAGTTGGTATTGATGCTCGTGTCAGTATTGATGGAGTTGCTTATGAAGTAGACTCAGACTTAGCCGGAGAGACAGTCACCTTTTGGTGGGGACTATTTGACAATGAACTGTATGTGGAACATACTGACAAACGCTACGGACCTTACTCTCCTATCAGTGGTCCTATCCCTTTACATCGTTACCGTAACCTCAAAAAAACACGCACTCAAAAAAGGGCAGACCGAATAGAAGCCTTAGCCAAGCAATTATCTCTTTCCAATTCTAGTAACGTCAATGGTATCATCAATTTTCCCAATTTCACAGAGATTCTTGAACTGCCAGTGCAGCCATTTGTCGATCCAGACCCCTTTCAGGAGCTGACATTTCCAAATATCATAGCAGCCAAACGAGCTATTGCTGATTTTCTCGCAACGGTATCAAAAAGTTACTTCACTTCGTGCAGAAGACGCTGCACATAAAGCTTTAAATATTTTAAGTAAATCAGAGAATAAATTCTTTTAATAGTTGCTGTAATAAAAGTATATAAAATACATACTTTTTCAACTCAGAATTTATGTTGTGAACAGAGTATTAGTACTACTCTGCCCTTGTGGACTGAGGGTTGCTGTTAACATTTGTCTTCGCAGTTGAGACATTATATTTTTTAAAGCCTGTAATCTAGGCATCAAAAAGCTTACAGCCTATTTGCAATTAATGTGAGCTGAAAATCTTGTTTGCAAGCTGTTTGCAATTAATGTGAGCTTGTTTGCAGATAATGTGAGCCGAAGGGTGTTTTTATTTGCAGTTAATGTGAGCTGTTTGCGGAGCATTCCGTAGGAAAAATTGCCTTGTTTGCGAGCCGAGGTGTTTTTGTTTGCAAGCCGTTACAACTAACAATATGATGACATATCTACAGACAAAAATCAACTAAAAAGTCGCCCGCTTATGGGCGAGGCTTGAAACCCAATTTTTCGGTCAGTCAGCAAAATAAGTTTGTCGTACCCTGCGGAGTAGCACTGCTGCTGCCTTTTCCCTCCTCTGAATAAATAAGAAAAAAAATACGCCTGAGTCATCCCAGACGTATTAACAATATAAATAATTTTCCAAAGTAGCCTATTACTCTAAAGCACTAGCACCACCCACAACTTCCAGAATTTCTTGAGTAATAGCAGCTTGCCGAGCTTTGTTATAAGAAAGAGTTAATGTACCAACTAATTCACTAGCATTATCACTAGCATTACTCATTGCTGTCATCCGAGATGCTAACTCACTAGCAGATGATTCTTGCCACGCCCTCAATAACTGGTTAGTTAAAAATAATGGCAAGAGAGCTTCTAAAATTTGAGTTGGGTCTTGCTCAAAAATCATATCGCGGGGAAAGCTTTTAGTAGGTGCTGTTACTTTATCCCGTGATACTTCAAAGTGACCACCTTTAGTAGTTAAACGGAAGATTTCATCATCTTGAACTTCTAAACCTTGAGGATCGAGAGGTAAGAGAGTTTGAATCACAGGTTGAGAGCTAATTAGTGAAATAAATTTGGTATAAACTAACTCTACTCTATCTACTGTTCCTGAGAGAAAATCAGCAAGTACTTCATCAGTAACTGCTGAAGCATCATCAGCTGTCGGAATTTTTTCAGGATTATCATAAGTGTTTAAAATTGGAGCTTCCCGACGTTGGAAATATTGAATCGCTTTACGTCCAATCAATAAATATTTATAATCAACTCCTTGCTCAGTGAGTTCACTAGCTCTGGTTTCTGCGCGTTTAATGATGCTGCTGTTATAGCTACCACATAAACCACGATTTCCAGAAATGACTAATAACCCTACTGTTTTAACTTCCCTTTGTTTTAGTAGGGGTAAATCTACACTTTCAAATTGTAAACGTTCGGCAAGTCCATATAAAACTTGAGCAAGGCGGTCGGCAAAAGGCCGAGTTTTAATCACTTGTTCCTGGGCACGACGTACTTTGGCCGCAGCCACTAGGCGCATTGCTTCTGTAATTTTTTTAGTGTTTTTGACCGAATTGATGCGATCGCGAATAGCTTTTAAATTAGGCATAATTTTGTATAGGAAGGAGTAACAAGTAACAATGAAGAAAGAAGAAGGGAACTCTCAACCCTTTTTTTCTATAAGTCTATTTTCTATAAGTCTATAGAGATTGGCCTATAAATTAAGTGCGAATTAGTCTTCAAAGTTAGGTAGTTTGACATCCTCTCCCGTTAAATAAGAGCGATTATAACGGGAGATTCCCAAACCTCACGATTTAGGTTTACTGCTTGAGTGGCACTTATCTAGATTGAAAACAACCCCCGACAGTACGCCAACGAGCGTCAATTTGTTGAACCACGATCTGCAAAGGTCGCAGTGACACCATTCTATCTCAATGGAGTGCTTATTGTTTGTTTGGTCGCGATTCATCTCCCGGTAAATCGGAGATTATACCGGAAGTCCTCAAAGCTCCATTTTTGATAGTTAAGTATTAATAACTAATAATTAGTGGCTAGTTGCTTTTGAGCATTAACAACTAACCACTAAATGTTAATACCTAGAAAGTAACTAATTTACTAAGCAGATACCAAGAATGTTTGCTTATACTCAGTAATGCCTTCTTTTAAGACAGTT
The DNA here is from genome assembly GCF_010672525.1 of Okeania sp. SIO2B3. GTDB lineage: Bacteria > Cyanobacteriota > Cyanobacteriia > Cyanobacteriales > Microcoleaceae > Okeania. Next base: position 28,554 of record NZ_JAAHGH010000044.1, read on the forward strand.
TGAGCATCATCAGTGAGTACTCTTTCAGTGTTGATAATTTCACCGAACTTGGGCTTACTGTTGTTCAAGTAATCTAGTAAACCAGAAATAAATTTAGTCACCTTCTCAAGAGGAATATCATCCAAGTAACCATTAATACCAGAATAAATCACTGCTACTTGTTCGGGAAGAGAGCGAGGTGAGTTTTGAGGTTGTTTCAAAATCTCCCGCAAGCGCTGACCTCTTGCCAGTTGGTTTTGGGTAGCTTTATCCAAGTCTGAAGCAAATTGAGAGAACGCTTCTAATTCAGCAAACTGTGCTAGCTCTAGCTTAATTTTACCAGCAACTTTTTTCATTGCCTTGGTCTGAGCGGCCGAACCCACCCTAGACACGGAAACACCTGCGTTTACTGCTGGGCGGAAACCTGCGTTAAATAAGTCACTGGAGAGGAAGATTTGACCGTCGGTAATAGAGATAACGTTGGTAGGAATGTAGGCCGAAACGTCACCAGCTTGAGTTTCAATAATTGGTAGAGCAGTCATACTGCCTCCACCTAAGTTATCATTGAGTTTAGCAGCTCTTTCTAGGAGACGGGAGTGGAGATAGAATACATCTCCTGGATATGCTTCACGACCTGGTGGACGACGCAGTAGCAAAGATACCTGGCGATAAGCTTGAGCTTGCTTGGAAAGGTCATCATAGATTACCAGAGTTGCTTTGCCATTATACATAAAGTATTCAGCAATAGTTGCACCAGTATAAGGAGCCAAGTATTGGAGAGTTGCAGGGTCACTGGCATTAGCAGCTACTACAACGGTGTAATCCATTGCACCTTTTTCTTCAAGGGTACTTACTACCTGAACTACAGTAGAAGCTTTTTGACCGATAGCCACATATACACAGATAACATCTTCGCCTTTCTGGTTAATGATAGTATCGATGGCGATCGCTGTTTTACCTGTTTGTCTGTCACCGATAATCAATTCCCGTTGGCCTCTACCGATGGGGATCATGGAGTCGATCGCCGTGATACCTGTTTGCATAGGTTCACAAACAGAACGGCGATCGATAATTCCTGGAGCTGGAGATTCAATCAAACGGCTATCAGTAGTTGCAATATCTCCCTTACCATCGATCGGCCTACCGAGACCATCAATCACCCGGCCAATCATGGCATCTCCAACTGGAACCTGGGCAATTCTACCTGTGGCAGTTACAGCAGATCCTTCTTGAATTTCCCGGCCTTCGCCCATCAATACTGCACCGACGTTGTCTTCTTCTAGGTTTTGGGCAATGCCTACTGTGCCATCTGAGAACTCTACCAGTTCTCCTGCCATTACCTTATCTAGGCCATAAATCCTGGCAATACCGTCACCCACTTGTAGAACAGTACCAACGTTAGATACTTTGACATCTTGGTCGTACTGTTCTATTTGGTCGCGAATAATTTGGCTAATTTCGTCAGGTCTGATTGATACCATTTTTCTTTTTTATTGTCCAGTCTTTATTACAAAAAATGAGTGAGTTATCTTTTGCGGGTTTAATACCCCACCGTCACTTGCGGTGCTTAAAATTGCTTGGGGTTATAAGACACGGAGTGGCCGGTCGTTGACTATCCCCATGCAATTACACCTTCTGCCTTCTGCCTTCTTCAAGATTTGAGGCTATTCCCAATTCGGCGTAGTTGTCCTTGCAGACTAGAGTCAATTATCTGAGAGCCTATTTTGATAATGACACCACCGAGTAAGCTGGGGTCGATTTTGGTTTCAATATCTACATCCCTTGCATCAGTCATTGATTTGACTCGTTCGCGGACTGTATTTTTTTGGTCTTCGTTTAATTCTACTGTGGAGGTCACTTCTGCTAGAACAGTTTGATTTAGTTCTCGCAATAGTGCTAGGTATTTTTTCCCTATCTCTTCTAGAAAAATAATCCGACCTCTATCAACTAGCAGCTTTAAAAAATTACGCATATAGGGATTGACTTCATCGCCCATCATGCGTTGCAGTACTGCTTTTTTGTCTTCTGGTTTAATAATTGGATTTCCCATAAATTGCTTCAATTCTGGGGATTCATCCATAATATTAATCAGGGAACGTATATCTTCCCCAAACCTCTCGGCAAGGTCTTTTGATTTAGCCAAGGACATTAGAGCTGCTGCGTAGGGTTCTACAATTTCACCAGCAATTACAGTCATGATTGACCTCCTAATAACCCCAGACTACGATCTATTAATTGTTGCTGGGAATTCTCATCTAAAGTTTCTTTGAGGCGAGATTCTACTTGTGCCAATGCTTTAGATGCTACAATTGAGCGCAGTTGGGCAATTGCTTTATCTCTTTCAGAGTCCATCTCTTGGCTAGCAGTAGCTTTCATCCGCTCAATATCTTGTTCTGCCTGTTGCTCAATTTTTTGCTTGACTTCCTGTGCTCTTGTTTCAGCAGTGGCTAGAATTTTTTTGGCCTCTACTTGAGCTTGAGCCAACTTTTGTTGTTGAGCTTCTAGAGCTGATGCTGCTTCTTGTTGACGTTTTTCTGCTTCTTTGATTGCTTGTTCAATAGTGGCGCGTCTTTCACTAAGAATTTTCCCTATAAAGCCTCGCCCAAAATAAATTAAAACTACAATCAAAATTCCTAAATTAATTAGGTTAGTGTCTAAAATATCCAGGTTTAGACCAAAACCTTCTTCTGCGCTAGCTTCTGTGGCTAGCCATAAAACATTTACCATGATATCCTGTGATAGTTAGCCTTAAATTATCTTGTTGTATGCTGAGTTTTACGATCAATAGCTCAACTTTTCAACCTGGAATTTTCTTTGGCTATCTGACCAATTCTGGTCCTAATAGTTTTTCTAGAATTTGGCGGCTCAAAGAGTCTACCTGTTCTTCTAACTGTTGCAAAGCTGCTTGCTTTTGCTGTTCTATTTCTTGAGCTGCTTGTTCTCTTTTGGCTTGTGCTTCTTGTTGAGCTTTAGCCACTTTTTCGGCTACTATTTTCTGAGCTGCTGCTTGAGCTTCAGTAATAATTGCTTGAGATTTTTTACGAGTTTCTGCTAGGTCTTGCTCGTATTGTTCAGCTAATTTTTTGGTCTTTGCCAAACCCTCTTCTGCTTTTATTTGATTGTCGCGGATATAATCTGCACGAGAATCTATAGCTTTACCCAGTGGTTTGTAAAAAATTTTATCCAAGACAAAAGCCAGAATCAGAAACTGAATTGCCATTAAGGGTAGAGTTGCGTTAATGTCAAACAAACCACCCTTTTCTGCTACTTCTTCAACGGCTAGTAATATTGTCCAATTTATCATTTTCTCTAATTTTTAGGTGGTTCCCAATAGTTTAGGTTGGGTTTAACTAGCCATCAGCTATCAGCTATCAGCCTAAAAATTTGCCCATATAATTTAGGTATCTGTTTGCGTAGCATTCCGCCAGAAAAAGCTTGGGTAAAACATCCCCGACTTCTAGCTTTTCGCTTAATTTTAGGGGTTGCTTTAAATCCCCTTTCCGTTCAGAATGCTCTGCAAATGCGCAAAGCTGACTGCTAATTGCTGAACTGCTGAATGCTTTTTAAAGATTTTAGATTTTCGATCTCCAAAATCAAAAATCTAAAATCCCTATTTTCTATAATGAGGGTTGTTTATGCAAAGGGGTTGGCAAATAGCAACACCAGTGATACCACCAAACCGTAAATTGTTAAAGCTTCCATAAATGCCAAACTTAACAATAATGTGCCTCGAATTTTTCCTTCTGCTTCTGGTTGACGGGCAATACCTTCTACAGCTTGACCTGCTGCATTTCCTTGACCAATTCCAGGACCAATCGCACCTAAACCTACAGCTAAGGCAGCAGCAACGACGGAAGCAGCAGCAATCAATGGATCCATAATAATTTTCTTTCCTTTTTTAACCTAAAGTACAAACTTGACGATTAACTAGAACTATATTGATTACACTGTTGCGTAATCAACTACATACACAATTGTCACTTTTTTCGATGAACTGATGTGATGGTTGAAGTGAAATCCGAAACTCAATAAGTTCAAGTTTCATGCTTTTATCTCACATCACTCGTCAACTCTGAAGTTTACTTGTTTTGTTGTTTTGGGGGACTTATTGCTCTACCATTTCCAGTTTCCGTGAATCTGGCGAGAATTCATCCCATTCACTGCCTAGAATACCAGACTTTGAGTTACTTTTAAGCAAATTTTTTTTCTACTACTTAACTAACTCTTAATCGTGATGTTCTGCGCCGTGTTCTTCTAACGCTTCTCCGATGTAGTTAGCAGCTAGGGTTGCAAAAATTAGTGCCTGAATAGCACTTAAAAATAGACCCAAAACCATTAGTGGTAGAGGAATAAATAGAGGTACTAGCAGAACTAGCACTCCCACAACCAATTCATCAGCAAGAATATTACCAAATAAACGGAAGCTTAGGGACAAAGGCTTGGTAAAATCTTCTATGATCTTAAAGGGGACCATAAATGGTACTGGTTCAGCATAGCCCGCAAAATATCCTAAGCCTTTTTTGCTGATACCTGCATAAAAATATGCTATGGAAGTCAGTAGTGCCAATGCCACTGTTGTATTAATGTCACTTGTGGGGGCAGCTAGTTCTCCCGCAGGTAGTTCTATTACTTTCCATGGTACTAGCGCTCCTGACCAATTTGACACAAATATAAATAGGAACAAAGTACCAACAAATGGCACCCAAGGCCGATAATCTTTTTCACCAATTTGGTCTTTTGTTAGGCTGCGTATAAATTCTAGGATGTACTCCATGAAATTTTGCATCCCACTAGGAATTCGCTGCACATTTAGTGTTGCTGTTAAGGCAGCCAAGACTATCAAGGCAATTACAAACCAGGATGTGAGTAAAATTTGCCCATGTATTTTGAGGCTGCCTAGCTCCCAGTAAAAATGCTGGCCAACTTCTAGTTCAGCCAGAGGTAAATAGTTAATAGTATGCAAAATATCTAGCATTTTGATTCTCAGGCTTCCCGATTTATATCAAGTGGATTTTTCAACAATTAGAATTAGCTTGAATTGCTATGAGTTTGGCATCAAAGTGGTTCGCAGTACATGTATTATTAGTGCTGCTTTGTAAGTCAGAAACCCTAGGAAAATCGGCAAAATTTTGAGCTGATTTAACTGAGTTGCTAATATTATTAGCCCGACAAATATTGCTAGTCTGGTTTTACCTACACTTCTTTTATCCCCGCCAATACTCTCAACTTCTTTAGCTAACATTCTTAAGTAAACCACACTTGTAGTTGCTCCTATCAAATAATTAAGAGCAATGTTTAGGGAGTAAAAAACCCAGACAAAGATAAATATTATACCTGTAATTGTCAAGGTGATTACATATAATTCCTGCTGCAGTTTGTAATACTCTTGCATTGAAGTGTTTGGTTCTGCCGCTGCAGTTTCAACTTCTGGAGTATTACTATCGTCAACAGTTATGGTTTCTGGTGATGTATCAGATGTATTCACAAAAATTTAGATACTAATCACAAGTGGTAGGCTTTTTCTATATGCCAAGAGTCATCATACCATGTTGGAGCAAGCATACCCAGAAGTCAAAAGTTAAAATTTAGAGGCCATAAGTCTGAGGAGTCAGGACTCAGGAGTCAGGAGTCAGGAGGAAAAAAGAAGGAAGAGAAGAAGAAAGTTTTTTATCACTAATTATTCAGAACAAGATATAATATCATGTTTCTTTGAATACCCACAATAAAAAATTGAAGGAATAGGGAACAGGGAGAAATTGATCGGGGAAAAGATTTTTATTATGGCTAATTAATACCTCGCCATCCCTCGACCACTTTTTTCTCCTATAAGGAAGAGGCTTTAATTCTTAATTATTCGGTAAGTAGAATCAAAAGTCTGGACTGAAGCGATCGCACAATTTCTAATCCTACTGGTACATTAGCTAATATTTCTCCTACTGTGGATGGAGATTGGCTGTTAGAGTTAGTATCACAAGCTTGTAGAAATTCATATTCTTCCCTTGACAAATTTACCAATTTATAATCTCCATCAAATATATTCTCGCTCGGCCATCCCTGAATACAAGGACTTAATTTAGGTGTTGCTGCTAAGAGAAGGCGATCGTCAGACCAATTAATCCTGGGCAAAGGTGGCCTACTCAAGAAAAACTCATAATGACTAATCTGGGGGTCTAATAATTCAATTAAACGATAACGTTCTTGCTCATCCAAACCAACAACTCTATCGAGCAACTCGGAAGATTTTCCGACCAGTCTCTCTATATTCCAGTATTCACGATTAGAAAATCCCAGAAACTCTAAACCAGATGCTTCTATTAACTCAAATAGAGTATCGATATTATAATCAATCTCTTGGGGATGGACATACATATCTGCAAAACACTCATCTCTTTTATTTTCAAAAGCCCATCTTTCCTGTTCATATTTGACAAGACGGTTATTTTCTGGTAGAGAAGCAAAAAGTTGACGTCCGATTTTCACTCCATCTTGATAGTTGCCACGTTCATTACCTTGAAGGATAGCGATCGCCTGTTGCATGAGTCTAATTTCCCAGCGACCCAACTCTGCATAAACAAAGATGTGCATAATTCCACCAGGAGCTAATTTCAAAGCCAGATTTTGAATACCTCTAATTGGATCGGGTAAATGATGCAGCACTCCTACACAATTAATAAAGTTAAACTCTCCTTCTATTTGGCCTACATCATATATGCTGAGATGATGAAATTCTACTCGTGAAGCTCCCGAACGACTACACCGTTCCTTGGCCACTTGTAAAGCTCCACTACTTAAATCAATTCCAACTACAGATGCTTGAGGATTAAGATGAACTAAATAATCTGTACTAGAACCAGTGCCACAACCTGCATCTAAAATCCTAATATTTTGTTTTTGGGGTGTTTGACCAGTGCAAAAACTGTAAGCTACTGGCCAACTCCAGCGCCAGTTATATCCGGGTGGTGCTTCATCTACTAAAGGGTCTGGGGGAAATGGAAAAGTATCGTACAGTCCCTCTACAGCAGAACTAATATCTAATTTATCCTTCATTTTGTTTTGGGTTTAATAGTTACTAAATATATTTGCTAAAAATTATAGTGCTATATATAGCAATCCCAAATAATTTGTCAAAAAATCTAAGGATAGATAAAAATTATGAGACTTTTACCAGTATTCCCAGATACGGTATTCCCTATTGCCTAAATTAAAAGATATTTTTACCGAAAAATCAGAGAATTCTGTATTTTCGTAGCTTCCTTATTGCAGAGGTACTGATAACTGATAACTGATAAGTGAAATAGGATTAGTATATGTAATTTCTTAAATTGATAAATTTGCAAATTATTGTTAGTGTTGCCGTTTTCATCTTGATTTTTTTTATTACAAAGATACAATAATTGCGTCAATTCCTAATATAAAGTTATAAATAATATGACAAATTATTTTTGATTTTTTTTATTACAAAGATACAATAATTGCGTCAATTCCTAATATTTAAAGTTATAAATAATATGACAAATTCTTTCTCGCCTCTAGTACAATACACGACAAAAGCTCAAAATGAAAGTATCAGAACTATTGTGGGCAAATTGGATGATGGAGAGGTATATATTCCTGATTATCAAAGAGATTCTGAACAATGGGATTATCGTAAACAATCTCTATTTATAGAATCTTTACTAAATAATCTTACCGAATAATTAAGGTTTAAAGCCTCTCACTCGCTGTGGAGAAACAAGCGGTCGTTTGCTTCGCAACGCTGACGAGAAACGCGACAGCGGAACGGAGTTCTCTCTTCGCAGCTTTCCCGTAGGGTGGGATGGATGGGTTTCCTAACCATATCTAATCGACCAAGAGAGAAAAAAATTTCCTTTGAGTCAATCCTATCCGTTTGTAATAATTAATTATTAATTATTAATTATTAATTATTAATTGTTGAATGTACCAGCTTTCTTTTTTTGTGAAGGTGAAGACTTGAATGATGAGGTAGTCGATGGTCAACAACGTCTTAGTACTATCTATAAATTTTATAACAATGATTTGACTATGAATGCTAATGATAAGGTTTCTTATATAGCACCTCAATCAATCTTATACAGTGGTAAAAAATTTAAGGAGTTAGATAAAAAGCTACAAAAAATATTCTTAAATTATCCTTTGACTATTATTTATCTTCCCAAAGATTTAAAATTAGAAACCAAACTGGAAATCTTCAGAAGAATAAATGAAGGTGGAACACCTCTTTCTGGTTAAGATATTAGGTTAGCTTACTATAGTGAATCTAAATCAGTTACTTTCATTAGATTAGTCGGTATTCACAAAAATTATACTACTATAAATGATGAGGATAGTGAAAATGATGAAGATCGTCATAAGCCATTTCAGAGAATGGTTGAAATAGCTAAAAAACAAGGGCTATCTAACCCTTGGGATAATTTTACTGATGCTATAGAAAAATTTATTGGAGAATCCAACCCATCTTAAAATTAGATAAAGAACTTAAGGCTGACCATATTTATCCTTTCAGCAAAGGTGGTTTAACAACTTGGGATAATCTGCAACTTCTTTGTATTTCTTGTAATAGTAAAAAAAGTAATAAGTTAAAGTATAAAAAATCATACTTATTTTTATTTTAAGCATCATATAATATCATGTCCGCACTTGATCGTTTGTGTAAACCCAGAGGTGAATATCTACAGGAAATTTAAGTTTTTTCAATTTTTTAAGCCTTCTTTTATCTTCCTTATTTCTGATTCTTACCTGACAATACTGGGGACTTGATATCAGAGGTAATTAGGGTTTGTTGATTAAATCTAAAAGCATTAACATATAAAGTTTTTAGCATTTTTTAGTTAAAAAAAATCCAAGCTTTTCGGTTGCTTAGGTTCAAAAAATTAGCATTTTAGGCTCATAGTTGCGCAGAAAAATTAAGGGACGATTCTTCCTCCTATCTCCTCTATAATTCCCATTTATCCTGACTCCTGACTCCTACCCTCACCCATAAGACTTTTTCAACAAACCCTAATTATTAATTGTTGAACTGCTACTTATTAGTTTTTTCACAACCATGCCCAAAACCTATATATATGTAGCGCTATAGTTTTAATAATAAATTCATCTCTAAGTTGTGTAGAATAATATTTTTATCAGAGTTGACTGTAGATTGAGACAGACAAGTTAATAAATTTCATAATTCTGTGGCACTTAACACCTAAGACCTAAAACCTACCACCTAATACCTAATTCTGTGCAGCTTTACATAAAATTGGTATTAAGATAGCGCCTTTGTCTAAATCCGATTAAAAAATGATTAAAAAAGACTTATATAACTTTTGGCTGTTAAGTATTGACTTTTGACTAAAACCCTCGGAGCAAAAGTTACTTAACAAAAATTATTATTTTTTCTAAGATAAATGACCATAAATCTATAAAATAAAATTCTGTAAGGTTTTTAACAAACGCGGGTAGTTAGCCCAAAATATTTTACCTTTGAAACAAAGTAAGGAAAAGCTAGAAAGTAAAAATAGCAAAAATACCTACTTTATTTTGCCTCAATATTTCTATCGGGTTAGTGTTACAAAACCTCAGGTTAAATAACCAAGCCAGGATTAGAAATAAAGCAGGTACATTGGGCTAGGCAATACTTAATATAAATTAAGCCTAGTTTTTAAAGATGTTCTGTCTGTTAGAATATCTGCAAAAATAAGGTATAAGTTTTTAATGCTGATGTAAGAAACATCTCAAAGGAAAATTTTGATGTAAAGCTACAGTAGTTTATCTGTGTAAATTCAGCAAGTGTGGTGTTAATAAAAAACAACTATGCTTTCAGCAATAATCCAGAATAAACCATAGAAAGCAGGCTAAATGAGCCATAAAATTTGAGGTGGGGCATCGCCTCAAATATCAATTAAGTTGCTGATGAAAGTAAACAAGCACAGACAGTAAAAAATATTTTCTCCTGTGTGTAAAACAGCTTTTATAGTAGGAGAAATTTTCATTGCAACCTCATAAAAACCCATACTTACTAACTAAAGAAAGTATCCGGGAAATGTCATAAAAATTCAAGCGAACAGTCTGAATAGAAGCTGTAAAAACTTCAAAATAGGGAGCAATAATAATCGAATGACTGTCAAAGCAAGTGGTGGAAGCTCAGTTGCACGTCCGCAACTATATCAAACTTTACCAGTATCAACTATTTCTCAAGCGGAACAACAAGACCGCTTTTTAGGAAAAGGAGAACTAAATGAACTGGCAACTTTTTTTAGTTCAGGAGCAAAACGTTTAGAAATTGCTCAAATACTGACTAATAATTCAGAAAGAATTGTTTCTGTTGCTGCCAATACTATTTTTACTGGTGGTTCGCCTTTAGCCTTTTTAGAAAAGCCAGATGATCAAGAAATGGCCATGAGTGCTGTTCCGGCTGCAACAACAGCAGTTTCTGAAGGCATGAAGCTAGGTACTGTTACTTATGTAGAGAACAAGAAAGGAAACAACCCATTGCAGGGTATACGCTCGCTGTTCACTAATTTAGGAGCTAGTAGTGCTGGCCCTGTACCTGCCGGCTTTAGGCCAATTAGTGTGTCTCGGTATGGTCCAGTTAATATGACCAAATCCTTGCGGGATTTATCCTGGTTCTTACGCTATATTACTTACGCTATTGTGGCGGGAGACCCTAATATTATCTCAGTCAACGTTCGTGGTTTAAGAGAAATAATTGAGAATGCCTGTTCCTCTGCAGCTACAATTGTAGCTATCCAACAGATGCGACAAGCTTCGATTAAGTATTTTCAAGACCAGGAAGCAAAAGAAATTGTTGCTCAATACTTTGATGTCCTTTTGACTGAGTTCCGTGGTTCAACACCCTCTAGTAAGCAACGCCGGGGCCAAAGTTCAGACCAACAAGGTTTACAACTACCACAAATTTACTTTAATGCTGCTGAAAAGCGACAAAAATTTGTGATGAAACCTGGTTTGTCTAACTTCGAGAAACAGGATGTTATTAAAGCTGCTTATCGCCAAGTATTTGAGAGGGATATTTTCCGAGCTTATAGTCTGAATATTTCCTACCTGGAATCTCAAGCCAAAAATTGTGAAATCTCCATGAAAGAGTTTATCCGTCGTTTGGGTAAATCTCCTTTGTACCGGAAACAGTTTTATGAAGGTTTTGTCAATAGTCGTGTTGTGGAATTGGCAGCTCGTCACTTTCTGGGTAGGGGTTTGAGTTCACCCCAAGAGTTCAGCAAATACTTTAACATTGTTACCAAAGGTGGTTTGTCAGCTTTGGTAGATGCCATGGTGGACTCTCAAGAATACTCCGATTATTTTGGCGAAGAGACAGTACCATATCTCCGTGGTCTAGGTCAAGAGGCTCAGGAATGTCGTAACTGGGGACCACAAATCGATCTGTTTAACTACAGTGCCCCTTTCCGAAAAGTACCTCAATTTGTTACCTTATTTGCTGACTACAATCAGCCCTTGCCAGATCAACACGTTTATGGTAGAGGTAATGACTCATTAGAAATCCAGTTTGGGGCAATCTTCCCGAAAGAAACCCGTAGTCCCAAAAATCGTCCTGCACCTTTTGGCAAAGATACTCGCCGGATTCTAATTCGTCAGGGTGCTGGTATTGATAGCCAAATTAGTAATCCTGGTGCAAGAGCTAAAAATCCTGGTTCTCTTGGTCCAAAGGTTTTCAAACTTGACCAACTGCCTGGAGGTTATGTTAGTAGTGGTTTCAGTAACTCTGGTGGTAGCAACGGTGCTAGTATCAAGTTCTCTGAAAGTTCTACTCAAAAGATCATTACTGCTGCTTATCGTCAGGTCTTTGGTCGTGATGTTTATGATGGTCAGCGTCTAAAGAGTGCTGAGAACAGACTTGAAAACGGCGATATTACTGTTCGCGAGTTCATTCGTGCTTTGGCGAAGTCTGATACTTTCCGTAATATGTACTGGAGTTCCTTGTATGTGTGCAAGGCAATTGAGTATATTCACCGAAGGTTGTTAGGTCGTCCGACTTATGGACGTAAGGAAATTAATTCTTACTTCGATATTTGTGCTAAGAAAGGTTTCTATACTTTAGTAGATGCGATTATTGATAGTCAAGAATACAATGAATCTTTTGGAGAAGATACGATTCCTTATGAACGTTATCTGACTCCTGGTGGTTTGTCATTGCGAAATACTAGGGTTGGTAGTATTGCTGACAAGAATCTACTTGTACAGAAAGAAGTTACGCCAAGATTCGTGGAGTTGGGTACTCCTGAGGAAGTTCGTAGCGAACCTGATATTCAGTTCCGAGTTCTTCAAGGTGTTAACAAGCAACGAGAGCAGTCTAAGGTATTTAAGTTGACAAGTACCCAAGATAAGCAACAGGTGAAATTGATTATTGCTGCTGCTTATCGTCAGATTTTTGAACGCGATATCGATCCTTACGTTGTTAAGAGTGAGTTCTCTTCCTTAGAAAGTAAGTTAGGGAATGATGAAATCAACCTCAAGGAATTTATTGAAGGGTTAGGTTGTTCTAAACTTTATGTTAAGGAGTTTTATACACCCTATCCTAATACTAAGGTAATTGAACTTGGTACTAAACATTTCTTAGGACGCGCTCCTCGCAATCAAGTTGAGATTCGTAAGTATAATCAGATTCTGGCGACTTTGGGAATTAAAGGTTTTATCAACGCTATGGTAAATAGTGCTGAGTATATTGAGATGTTTGGGGAGGATACTGTTCCTTATCGTCGCTTCCCGACTCTTCCTGCTGCTAATTTCCCGAATACTGAAAGACTGTATAACCAGTTAACTAAGCAAAATGATGATTTGGTTATACCTAGTTTTGAACCTGTAGCTATAGCTGACCGCAGTTAACTAGCTATCAGCTATTAGCGCCTCAGTTATCAGCCTCAAAAGGTAGTGCATGGAATTAGCTATCTACAAAGCTGACTACTGAACTGCTGTTTGCACAGCATTCCACCAGGAAACGCTTTTTAAATTGCATTTATCCTCTGCTATAGATTTTTATAGCAGGGGATTTTTGATCGTATTTAGGAAGGTTTAATAGCAGAAGAAAGAGGGAAGAGGGAACAGGCAAAAAGGAAGAAAAAAAGGGAAATAATATTTAGAGAAGCAGGTAATAAGGTATTGCTAAAACCTGCTAAGTCAGATTTTGCAATACGTTAAATTATTCTCTACTAACTATTACTGGTACTTAGACATTTTTTTGGTAGAACAAATGCTTCAAAGTCAGTCTAGTCAAGGGAATTACGTCGATGTCTTAGAAATGGCTAGAAACCTTGGTAATTCAGGATTTATACCTTTTTGACGTAAAAGCCTCTGCCCATATATATTTGAGCCTATTTTCAGGGTTAATTTTGTGTAAGTCCCATTACCAGCAAGTGCTAAAGTAGCATTTACCGAAAAATTGGGTTTAAAGCCTCGCCCTTGTAGGGCGACTTTTTATTTTATTTGCAAGTGAATGGAATATATGCTACAGTGTTTTTAGTTGCCGGGGGGCACTCGGAAACTCTAAACGGACGTGGAGGAAAGCGTTAGACTACCGCCAAGGAAGCAGTACCCTGTGAAGTGTCAACCCACCGAGGAGCTACGGCTCAGTAGGAATCCCCGCGCCTTTAGGCCGGGGAGGATGTCAATAATTACTAGACTTGTCGCTTTATAACTTAAAAAATCCCCAAAATCCTTGTTCGATAAGGATTGTAGCTATTTGCTTCTAAAATGCCTTGGGATTATTGCTCTGTCTAGGTTGGAGCAATTTTTTCCCTCTATTTAGCGACAACTCTACTAAAAATAACTACAATAATACCTATAACAAGTACCATCGCCATAAAAACTAGAGCATTAACTAATAACCAATATTGTAGTCGATATAGTTTTCGGAGTTCACCTAAAGCACCCATCAGGTTAACAATATCATTACCTTCTGTATCAACAATTAGTTTAAAAGAAGAAGCAGCATTTAGAGTCCAAGTACCAATAAATGTCTGAACAACCCCTTGAATAATAGCACCTGGATTTATACTCAACAACCCAATTATTCCAGAAAGAACTCCAATAGCAATTAAAAAGTAGCTCACAAAGCGCATTTTGTTGGATAAGTCTAAAATCAATTCATTTTGAGAATGCTCGAATTCGTATTGTTGACCTTCCATTTTTTTCCCTGAGATAATGAAAATTGAATTGAAGTCAATTATATCAATTTTAGAAAATAAGATTAAAAAATTGTGGCGATCGCTACACAGAGAACAAGCAATAAAAATATTAAAAACGGTCTTATATCATGTCCGGATAATTAGTGATAAAAAAACTTTCTCTTTCTTCTTCTTTCTACCCTCCTGACTCCTGAGTTCCCCTCCTGGGAGGGGGAGGGGCGAGGGGTGGGTTGACTCCTGACTCCTTCGTCGTTTATTTATAACTGTTCAACCGGACATGATATTATTTGACTTTGAAATTAATTTTAATCAGGAGATTATAGATAGAGAAGTTGACAGGTTTATGAACTAGATAATAGTTTATAGTTTTGATGAAATAAATTAAATTACTTTATTTTGCTTTGGATTATGTCTAGCTACTTAACTTATTTTTTTTAATATTGCACGGTTTTTTTATAGTGTAGCAGAAGGAATAAAGAAGAAGGAATTTAGTTATCTAGGAGGGAAGGAAGAAGGAAAAATATTGCTTTGTCTGAGTTTTAGCTTTTGATATGTCTGCGCCCTTTCCTTCGACTGCTGTATATTTCTAGCATGGCTATTTAAGTTTGTGTTGAAGTAAAGCTAAGAAATAAAAAATTATCATAAATCAAAGATGATTTTGAAATTTATTTTCTAGATAAAATTACTTTTAGATTTTCTTGAATTAGTAATACCTGCTGTTAATAAAAATTCTATTTGAATAAAAAATACTTCTAAAGATAAAAATAAGTTTTCTCTCAGTTAAGTGATTTTTGAATATTGAAAAATTTTGTCACTATTAGGATTGTAAAATTTTGTTTCATTTTGGAGAATTAACGTTGCCCTCAATCTCTAAAAGGGCTAATATACATAGGATTTCATAAAATCAAGGAGCCTAAATTCCTCTCTGGAATTAAATCTACAAATTACAATATGTCAAAGACTTATACTGTTGAAATTCACCACCAGGGACAAACTCACACTATTGAGGTGCCAGAGGATAAAAAAATATTAAAGGTTGCTGAGGAGGAGTATGGACTAGATTTGCCTAACTCTTGCAATGCAGGGGTTTGTACAACCTGTGCAGCCCAAATTCTTGGAGAGGGTACTGTAGATCAAGCTGATGGTATGGGAGTTAGTCCAGAACTTCAAAAAGAGGGTTATGTTTTATTATGTGTTGCCTATCCTCGGTCTAATTTAAAGATAGAAACTGGAAAGGAAGATGAGGTTTACGACCGTCAATTTGGTGCTTCACAAATAGCTTCAAAATGAATGAAAAGGAAGACTTCAACAATTAATAATTAATAATTAATAATTAATAATTACCTCTTCTTTATCAAGGAGAGGATTGACGCGGTAGGGATTTTTTTTTCTTCTCTTGGTCGATTGGATATGGCGAGGAGAACTCCCCCATTCCTCGACCGCTTTTTTATCCTTTAAAGGAGAGACTTTAAACCTTAATTATTCGGTAAATAAAGTTTATTTCGTAAACTAATTAAATTAAAATTGTACTGATAACTGATAACTGAAATGACTACTCACTTTATTAATGCTGAAATTGACCTACAAGAATCACCAAATAAACTCACTCAAGAAATTGAAAAAGAGTTAGAAAAACGTGGTGAACCTCTACGTTGGGCAGTGACAAAGATAGATACAGAAAAACAACAAGCTCATGTAGAAGCTGTTGTAATTGAATCAGAAAGTTTAAGCACTAATTCTTAATTAGTTATTCATGCTTTTTGATTGATAATTGTTGAGTGTAGGGTTAGGTATTATCGTAAATAAACCTAACCTAAAATTATTTTTAATAGAGTTGAAAAATTAGCTTTCCTGCTGAAATTATTGAATCAAAAACTTGTTAAAACTTTTGAACTTACTTTTTGACTTTTGACCTTCGACTTAAAACCTTATACAGTAGTCTTAATTATTCCCACTGGTATCGGTGCATCTATTGGTGGTTATGCTGGAGATGGTCTACCAGTGGCACGAGCGATCGCGCAAACTTGCGACCTCTTAATTACTCACCCCAATGTTCTGAATGGGGCACAACTCTATTGGCCATTATCTAATACTCTCTATGTAGAAGGCTATGCCCTTGACAAATTTGCTCAGGGATGGTATGGATTACAACCTGTACATCAAAACCGAGTGGGTTTAATCCTTGACCAAGGCATTGAACCAGAATTGCAACTGCGCCATTTACAAGCTGCGGATGCGACTAGAGCAACTTTAGGGCTAAATCTCACAGATTATATAATTACAGATGTCCCACTAGAAGTACAATTACAACAATCTGATTCTGGAGCATCCTGGGGCACCATAGCTAATTCAGATAGTTTGCTACGAGCTGCGGAAACTCTAATTCACAAAGCTAAAGCAGAAGCGATCGCTGTTGTTGCCAGATTTCCCGATGATGAAGGTAGTACAGGATTACAACTATATCGCCACGGACAAGGAGTTGACCCTTTAGCTGGTGCAGAAGCAGTTATTAGTCATTTGATTGTCAAAACTTTTCAGGTTCCCTGCGCTCATGCTCCTGCTTTATTACCTCTACCCTTAGACCCTAACTTATCGCCTCGGTCTGCTGCCGAAGAAATTGGTTACACATTTTTGCCTTGTGTATTGGTGGGGTTGAGTCGAGCGCCACAATTAGTAAAAACAAAAGATAGTCCCCTACCCCCTAATACTATTTTGGCAAAACAAGTAGATGCTGTAGTTGTACCTGCTACTGCTTGTGGTGGTAGTGCAATAATGAGTTTCAGTCAAACTCCAGCGCAAATTGTTGCCGTCAGAGAAAATCAAACTCAAATGCAAGCTTCACCAGAAAGTTTGGGGATAAAAGCATTAGAGGTTAATTCATATTTGGAGGCGTTGGGGGTATTAGTTGCTCATCGAGCTGGTATTAGTTCAGAAGCATTAAGGCCAGAAATATTACCTATTGCCAAAATTCAGTAGTACAGCGCTTCGCGCAGGCAACAGGCAACAGGCAACAGGCAACAGGCAACAGGCAACCCACCCCTCGCCCCTCCCCCTCCCAGGAGGGGAATAAAAAACTTAT
This sequence comes from Okeania sp. SIO2B3, assembly GCF_010672525.1. GTDB lineage: Bacteria > Cyanobacteriota > Cyanobacteriia > Cyanobacteriales > Microcoleaceae > Okeania. The sequence continues at coordinate 45,771 of NZ_JAAHGH010000044.1, forward strand.
CTTATAAGACTTTTAGCTATTGGGTAGTTCCTGCAATTTGTAAATATACCAGCACGCACTGCTATACCATCCTATACAATAGTTAAATATAAAATCTAAACTTAATTTAATGGCGGACAAGTGACAGAGCAAATTCCTGAAAATCCAGAAATCGAGCCTCTAACTCGTACTCAAGTATTGGTGGCAATGGGAGTAACAGCATTAGTATTACTGGCAATCTCTAAAACCTGTTTGCTACTTGGTGTTGATTTATTACCTGTGAGTTGGAATCCCAGAGCATTATTGTGGGGAGTAGCGATCGCTTTAGGTATTACTATTGCCAGTTCCTTAGTTTATCGCATTTGGCCAACTTATCGTCGTAGTGCAGATCAATATCTTAAATTAGTTGTGACTCCTTTGTTATGGCCCGATTTAATCTGGTTGGGATTACTACCAGGATTGAGTGAAGAATTATTATTTCGAGGTGTAATTTTGTCTGCCTTGGGATTGGATACAGTGGCATTAATTGCTTCAAGTATTTTCTTTGGTGTTTTACATTTGAGCGGTAAGCAACAATGGCCTTATATGGTTTGGGCAACAATAGTTGGAATGGTGTTGGGATATAGTGCCTTAGTAACAGGTAATTTATTAATACCAATTATCGCGCACATTTTGACAAATTTGATTTCTAGCAGTATGTGGAAATGGGAACATAATTACCAAGAGTCTTAACAAAGTCAGAAGTCAGAAGTTAAAAGTCAGAAGTTAACCCACCCCTAACCATGACCGTGGAGGGGAAGTAGGGGATTTGAGCTTCACTCCAAAAAATATTTGGCCTTAAAAGGCGGGGGTTGCGCGACCTATATTATTTTGATAAAAAGTTTAATAATTATGGTTCAAACTGATAATTTTACTCTCAGATTTGGCTTTCTAATTTAATTATAGTAATCCTAAATCATTCGCGATAATTTTATTGTTTTGGTGTTTCTTATTCCCTATTCCCTATTCCCTATTTCCTATTCCCTAAGATTTACAATATCTCACAACTCAAATAAGATTGCTATGTATAGAGATTTAATAATTTAAAATGACAGAATCAGGGTTTGACTTTAGCCACTACTATACATATCAAGAAGTGGTGAATTTTTTGTATCAAATGAGTGAAAGTAATCCCCATTTGATTGAGTTAGAAGTTATTGGTAAAAGCTACGGCGGACTGGATATTTTCTTAGCTACTGTTACTAACCAAAATACAGGAAAAGCAAAAGAAAAACCTGGATATTGGATTGATGCTAATATTCATGCTGGAGAAGTTACAGGTTCTGCTGTTGCTCTATATATTATTTATCACCTACTTAATAATTACGCTAGGGAACCTCAAATTACTCGTTTATTAGACAACTACACAGTTTATGTATTACCTCGTATTGCTGTTGATGGAGCAGAACAATATTTAACAACTCCCCAAAGATTGCGATCGAGTATTCGTCATTATCCATATCCCGAAGAACGCGACGGACTCCACTGGGAAGATGTAAATGGGGATGGGTTAATTTTGCAGATGCGACTCAAGGATGACTGTGGAGCGTGGAAAATTTCGCCAGAAGACCATAGAATAATGGTGCGTCGTGAACCCGATGAATTTGGAGGCATTTACTACACTATTCTCCAAGAGGGAATCATCAAAAACTATAACGGTTACGATATTAAAATTGCTCCTGTACTAGAAGGAATGGATTTTAATCGCAACTATCCTTATGAATGGCAACCGGAGGGAAAACAAACAGGTGCTGGAGATTTTCCTTTTTCTGAACCGGAAACTCGTGCTGTAGCAGAATTTTGGCGCGAGCATTCTAATATTAATGGTTTCATTAGTTATCATACCTTTTCTGCGGTAATTTTACGTCCTTATAGTATTTATCCAGATGACCGCTTACCTGTGGAGGATTTGGAAATTTACGAGTTGATTGGGGAAAAGGGTACTGAAATTACTGGTTATGAATGTGTTTCGGTTTATCATAACTTTTGCTATCCTGCTAACCGGAAGACTTATGGTGGGATGGATGATTATTGTTACGATCGCTTTGGTTGGTTTGGTTTTGTTATAGAGCTTTGGGATGCACCTACGGCAGCAGGTGTTCAGAAGGAAGATTATGTTAAGTGGTTACAACGCCATCCTGTTTCAGACGATTTGAAATTGATGCAGTGGAATGATGAAAAGTTAGGTGGGAAGGGTTTTATTGACTGGCAACTGTTTGAACATCCACAACTAGGTACTGTAGAAATTGGTGGATGGAATCATAAGGAGGTTTGGCAAAATGCTCCTGTAGAATATTTACCAAAGTTGTGCGAGCAACATTGTCAGTTTGCTATTTCTCATGCTTTGATGTCACCTCATTTGGCAGTTAGTCAGACGGTAGTTGAGCATCAGGGTGGTGATATTTATTTGGTAGTGGTGCAGTTGGAAAATCAGGGATTTTTGCCTACTTATACCAGTGAAAAAGCGAGGGAAGGAAAAAGTGTTCGACCTATAGAGGTGATGTTGACTTTGCCTGAAAATGTAGTGTTGCTTAGTGGGAAGCAGTTACAGGAAATAGGTCATTTGGAGGGGCGATCGAATAAAGCTTTTGCTAATTCTGCTGGAGGTAATGATTATCGTTGTCATGTTGAGTGGGTGATTAAAGGTTTTGCTGGTTGTGAAATTGAAATGACGGCGCGGGGGCAACGTGCGGGTGTGGTGAGAACTGTGATTACTTTAAAATAATTGGCGTTGCTGAATGATTTGATGATTTTTAGTAGTTAGTAGTTACAGCAGATTCTATTAAGCCTGAGGTACACCCCATCGCGGGCAAGATGCCCATTTCACAAAACTATTAAAATCATCCCGCATTTATGCAACTCCTGAAATCTGGTTATACAATTGACACTGTGTTATGAGATTAACATACAGGAGTTTTATTATTTTTATTTCTATTATATCATGTTCGGATAATCAGTGATATCATGTCCGGTAGCATCGGTATTGCATAGAGAAGGTCAGGAAGAAGGAAGAAGTAGGGGCGAACAGCAGTTTACTTCACAATATGACGGTAGATATTTCTCCAATCTTTATACACAAACGATACCAACGGACATGATATGATAAAAAAACTTTATCCCTTTTCACCTTTCCTTTTCTTCCCTTCTGCCTTCTGCCTTCTGCCTTCTGCCTTCTGCCTTCCTTCCTCCAAAGTGTAAGTATTCAACCGAACATGATATTAGGCAATGCCAAGTAAGTTCATAACTGTTTTTTCTTCATGCAAGTGGGTTTCTACATTTCTGTAGGCAGTTTTGATTGCGACTTGACAAGAATGTTCACGAAAACTGTTTAAAATAATTTGTTTTTTGAGCTGATCTACTAAATTTGGCATTTCTGCCTTACAGTGCGAACAATACCAATAAATTTGGGAATTACGACTATGACGCAGCATTTGAGTAGAGCAACAAGGACAGTTATTCATGGCTAAATTATGATTATTTTCAAACTTCACAAACTGAAAAAAACTTAGGATTAAATTGAAAGTTTAGTTAATTAGGGCTTGCTGATTAATTCTAAAAGTATTTACAGATAAAGGTTTGAGCCTTTTTTTTGCCTTTAAAAAGTGCCTGGTATTACGTCTAAAACCCTCAAAAAGGAGCGTATGTTAGGCGCATAGTTGGGCAGAAAAATCATTCTTACAATTCTTACTCCTACCTCCTCGCTCGTACCCATTTCTCCTGTCTCCTGTCTTCCCCTCCTGGGAGGGGGAGGGGCGAGGGGTGGGTTGTCTCCTGTCTCCTACCCTCATCCATAAGACTAGTGAAGCGCAAACCCTAATTATTTCTAAATACAAAAGTTATTTAATGTAAGGTTTGTATTTAGAGAGAATGAAAAATTGATAGGAAGAACTACAGTCATTGGGATAACTATATTTAACTAAACTTTCTGAAATAAAGTTTCTACATTTCTTCTAAGATTGAATTGGCTAGATTACTAAAACTGTTAATCGTAGTTCTAGTTTCAGAGAATACTGATATGAAAAAATCTAGTTATAACTAGATAATTATTAAGTTTTGACTATTAGTAGTAATGATTGAATTGCATAAGTAATTCTGCTGATCGAAAGCAAATCAGTATTTGATTTTCAATGCTTCCCTTAAGGATATTCGTGTGAAAAATGTTTAAAATCTATCAAGTTATACATTTATTAGTGGAACTTAATTGCTAATGATACATTAAGCAAAAGTAAATTGTGTATCAAATTTAGCCATCTTCAAAAATAATTAGTATTTCAGATCAAGAAATAAATTCAAAGTGCATATTTACTCAAGTATTTTAGTTACAAAATATACAGTTTATAGCAATTTTCAACTAAAGTTAATATTCTTGCATTAGAAGTACTATTTCCTATTGCTTGATTATTCCTTTTTTCTGGAAATTGTCTAATTCACTTTTTCCTACAAATACTTAAAGTAGTTTTAGAGTTGATGAGGTACAAAATTTTAGGACTTTAGGGAGTAGGGAAAAAAAGATTAATCTTAAAACCCACATTCCGCACGTCAATTTGTAGCATTAAAAGTAGTATATAAATCCGTAGCTTGGTAGGTATTTATACTATGCAAATCATCTCAATTACTTTTTTCGTCGATCAAATTCTGAGTAAAAAATTTACGCATAAATACTTGCTCGATGGTGTACTCGATCGCGACAGCTATGATTTTCTTCTCAAATTCTGTCTCCTGTCTCCTGACTCCTGACTCCTTCTTCCTGTACTGTTCTTCTTGACCTTCACGGTAACGCTGACATACCTCACAACGACGACCATAAAATTAAAGCTCTTGCTAAACTATGACGACTTTCACCACGATTGAGTTGGGTTAAAATGCGACGACGATCAGCCTCATCATCTACATAATTGAGCAAATACAAAATTGGTGACATTCTTTTTTCAAATTTGCTTAACACTTGAATGATTGATTTGTCAACTGCCAAAAGTCTTAAATTTAAGAAAAAAACATCTGTAAAAATAATAAATATCTATTGATATATAAATATCTTCATCAAATCTTTACAAGAATTCATTATTATTTAAAGATTTGATGAAGATGAGAAAAAATTGATGTTTTTTCAAAAAAAAAGTTAATAATAGTAAGTATGAATTTCAACTAACTTATAGTAACCTCAACTAAGTAACCTAGATATATCTGTTATGTCTTTTGTAGTCAAGCATAGCAGATTTTTTATTCTTGCAGACACTATGAAGTACATCATATCTGTATCAACCCAAACAACCGATTTAACTCCCCCGGCGGGAAGTCCCGCGCTCTCCCGTTTTGCTAGCGCAGAACTGCGTTAACGGCTGTCGCCGACATGTTTGCGGAGCATTCCGTCAGGAAAAGGCGGAGCAAGTGCGGCAGCTATTAGGGGAGCGGAGGGATGGGAAAGCCGGGCGTTGTATTTGTTGTTCCTCAGCGAATTTTTTCTTTATTCTCTTTATAGAATACATATTATAGTTATTTTACTATAGTTATTGACAATTGCAAATATAGTCACTATAATTGTTACCAACACAGGGGGAGGACATCACCTCTGTTAAAACAGCGGCCAAGATTTATCTGGCTGAAGAATCCCGCTTTGTCGCGCTTGCGCAACGTCGGGAGTATGTCAAGTATCTACCAACACGGTTACTGCTGCTACCGCAATTAACATTTCATCATTTTTATCTTCCAACTCAGCGATCGCCCGACCCTGGACTACCATACCTCCATCTTCAATAGTAATACTTTTCTGGCCAAAAGGCAATACTGCCAAAACCTCTTCTACCTTCACCTCTTCTGGGTAAGGTACAGCTACCTGTACTTCTACAATCATTTCATTGGGGTGACTTAAACCTGCTACTTCCCAGACTCCGGGTAAAGCATTATGAGCGATCGCATTTCTGACAGCTCTAGCTGCAGCTACTGTTGGCTCCTGGCCATGCTGGTCTATCCCCATACCCATTTCAATAATTAAACGTTTTCTAGCCATAACTACCCAAAATTAACTACAATTTTTTCAAAATCAGGACTTACGCATTACCGCTACATATAGTGTATTATTTGTCATTATTGCTGATATAAAAACTATGATTGGTGCAATTGCGTAATATCATGTCCGGTTGAACAGTGATAAATAACTACGGAGTCCTCAGGAGTCAACCCACCCCTCGCCCCTCCCCCTCCCAACCCACCCCTAACCCCTCCCAGGAGGGGAGGGGAACTAAGGAGGGAAGAAAGAGGAGTTGAAGGAGAAAGTTTTTTTATAACTAATTATCTGGACATGATATAAGTCCTGAAAATAATAGAATTACCAGGAATTTCCCAGTAATTCTATTATCCTATCAAGGTAAAACTATAAGCTCTATAGTCTTTTGTTAGTTCTAATTCAAAAGCCTTGAGCAATTTAGCACTCAGCAAACAGCTTAGATTGGCCTTAGAAATTTCAACCCAAGCTGAAAGCTGAAAGCTGACAGCTGACAGCTAAATTAACGCAGGAAGAAATCTTCAGCAGTAATTGCCGCATTATTAGTTAAGGTGGCAAAATGAGCAGTACTACCATCAGCGTTATAGAACAATTTACCATTTTCACTGTTGTAAACTATAAACGCATCAGAACTTTCTGCCTCTTCGTCACTGGTAACTAACGCAAACTCTGTTTCCACACTGAAACCTTCTCCTTGAACGCTGGTAAGAGCAGCAAAAGTAGTTTTATCCAGGAGAATAATATCTTGGTCTACAACAAAATCAGTTATTGTGTCTGTACCGATATCTGCTTGACTAAAAGTCTGATTTGTAGCAAAGATAAAACGGTCAATACCTGCACCACCCGTAAGTTCGTCATCACCCGCACCACCATTGAGGCGATCGCGACCGATGCCAGACCTTAGAGTGTCGTCACCATCACCACCTAGCATAATATCAAAACCAGTACGACCGATCAAAAGGTCGTCACCAGCACCTCCCAGGATAAAGTTGTTACCAAAACCACCGTTGAGAGTGTCATTACCGTCACCGCCATTGAGGCGATCGTCGCCTAAATTGCCGTTGAGAATGTCATTACCATCACCACCACGCAGGGTATCATTTCCACCAAGACCTTGTATGGTATCATCCCCTGCAAAACCATTGAGGATATCTGAAGCAACTCCACTAGAAAGGAAGTCGTCTGACGCGCTACCTGCGAGTATACCAGCAAAAGAAAAGTTGCTGGCGTTTAATTCTATCTCTGCATTAAAGGTAGTAACAACTTCTAAACTGCCTTCCTGGAAGAATGTGAGGACAGTTTGATTTTGGGCATTAGTATAGGTAGCAAAGACACCATTAACATCAAGTTCTTCTAATCGTGTTTCCACTTCTGTTAGAGAAGAAAATTCTTGAGTCAGCTTCACTAGACCTACATTACTTTCAACAGTACTGGTTGACTCATTCACAGTAACCTGAGTGAAGTTACTATTCTTGAAGTTGCCAAATACTCCTGTTTTAAACTGAAGTATATCTGTTTCTACCTCAAAGTCGCTAATAGTGGTTTCTTCAACCAGTGACTCGAATAAAATAGTATCCACTAAACCTGCCGTAGCAGTAATTTCTGTTTCTGCTGCTGCTGTGGTTACTTGAGTAAAGTTAAAGTTGGTCTCTGTTAGTTGTACTTCGGATGTAAATTGGCTGACAACTTCTACTTCGCTACTACTTTGTGCAAAGGCGACTACGGTATTACCTGCGGAATTAGTGTATTCAATGAATACTGGGCTGTCTACTTCTAAATTAACTAGGAGTGCTTGTAGCTCTTGTAATGAGTTAATTTGTTGCTCAACAATTAGTAGACCTTGGCCTTCGATATCAGTACTGCTAGTTGACTCAGTGACAACTACACTGGTGAAGCTGGAATTACTGAAACTACCGAACAGTGATGAGTTGAATGATAATGAGTCTGACGGACTAAAACCAACAACGGTACCACCAATTTCCTCTAAGGAATTGAACTGAACTACGTTTGTAGTTTCACTGCTGACGACAATTGTATTTGAGTTACTGATAACAACGTTGACTTCTGGCTCTGGCTCTGGCTCTGGCTCTGGTTCTGGCTCTGGTTCTGGCTCTGGTTCTGGCTCTGGTTCTGGCTCTGGTTCTGGCTCTGGCTCTGGTTCTGGCTCTGGCTCTGGTTCTGGCTCTGGCTCTGGTTCTGGCTCTGGTTCTGGCTCTGGTTCTGGCTCTGGTTCTGGCTCTGGTTCTGGCTCTGGTTCTGGCTCTGGTTCTGGC